>NZ_FQZU01000102.1 GCF_900142135.1 Desulfatibacillum alkenivorans DSM 16219
TATTTTCCCGAGTTGGACAAGTATTGCGTGCAAAGCTCGGCCCTGAGCCTGACCATCGTCCGGCAGATGCTGGACCCAAAGCTCATCGCCGCCATGGATTTCGAGGAGTTCCGCCTGCGGGCCGCGGATCGGGACCGGGGCCTGAAACAACAGCAGCGCCTGGAGGCCATTTACGAGGCGGCCCATGGCTCCGTGGGATGCGTCTTTACGGAGGCCGCGGCTTTCGAGGCCCGGATGATGGTGGACAATCTCAGGAGCATCCGGGAGGAGATCAAACGCACGGACAAGATAATCCTTAAGTTCGCCCAGAGGCTGCCCTCCTATGAATATCTCCTGACCATCCCCGGCTTCGGCCCGGATATATCGGCCAAGGTGATCGCGGCCATCGGAGATCCCGAGCGATTCGTGAGCTATCGCCAGGTGCTCAAACTGGCCGGGCTCGACCTCTCCGCCGCCCGAAGCGGCAAGACCTCGGACGCCGCCAAGCCGGTTTTGTCCAAGCGGGGCAAGTCCTGTTTACGATACGCCTTGTACCAGGCGGCGTTGATCGCCTCCACCCGGAACATCCATTTTATGCGGTGGATGGCGAATCAGGTTCAGGGCAGGGAAAAGGAGCGTGGGATCAAGACCAAGGTGCGGGTGAAGCTGGCGGCCAAGATGCTGGTCATCGCCTGGACCCTAATGAAAAACCGGGAGCCTTTTGACCCCAAGTATCTTGGCATGTGAGTGAATTGATCAACCGGTATTTGACAGTTCCGCCCGGAGGATAGGGCGACGCTGGGGAGCGACCCGAGCGCCGGAGCGGAAGGCCGGACCGGATGGGCCGCCGCGCTTCAAGACGGCGGCGGCCTTTCCCTGGTCATCCGGGGGGCCGTGAAAAGCGGTAAACCCCGGGGGCGCGGGGGCCGGCCCCCGCATAAAATCTGTTTTTATTCCTCTTTTCGCTTTGAGCCGGAACGGCCTGGGGCGGGAAGGACAATTTGCATGGCGGGAGAGTCCGTTGAGAGACGTCGGGGCCATTGCGGACCCCTGGAGGGACAATGAGGGCCTCCCACCTGCTTCCTGGAGCCTGGATAAGGGATGATCGCCGCCCGCATGCTTCACAGCAAGGT
>NZ_FQZU01000101.1 GCF_900142135.1 Desulfatibacillum alkenivorans DSM 16219
CGGCTACAAAGTCCATCTGGCCAATCCCGCCGCCATTCAGCAATACAAGGGGCTGAAGCACTCCAACGATCTCCGGGATGCATTTTGGCTGGCGGACATGCTCCGCCTCGGGATTCTTCCGGAAGGATACATCTACCCTAAGGAAACACGGCCGCTCAGAGACCTTCTCAGGGCTCGAGGGTTCCTGGTTAGACAGCGCACGGCGATGGTCGCGAGCCTCCAAAATGTGATCAGCCGCAACCGCGGCCTTCAAATGCCCGGGAAGGATATCAGGCTTCTCACAATAGACAGGGTCGCCCCTCTGCTGGAGGATAACCAGGATCTCGCCCTGGTCGGCAAGACCTTCCGGAAGGGGGCCGTCCATTTGAGCCGGCGAATTCTGGAGATCGAGAAGGCGGTGGAGGAAAAGGCCGTGGGCCTTCCTGAGTACGCGCGCCTGCTTAGCATGCCGGGCGTAGGCAAAATCCTCGGGCTCACCATCCTGCTGGAAACCGGCCCCATTTCCCGGTTTCCCAAGGCGGGCAATTACGCCTCCTATTGCCGGAGGGTTTCGGGCAAATGGACCAGCAACGGCAAGACAAAAGGAAGCGGCAACCGGAAAAACGGCAATAAATATCTTTGCTGGGCCTTTTCCGAAGCCGCTGAACTGGCCCGGCGCTTTCACGAGGAGCCCCGGCGCTATTATAACAAAAAAAAGAGCAAGACCAACCGGATGGCGGCGCACAACGCCCTGGCCCACAAGTTGTGCCGGGCGGCCTTTCACATCATGCGGGATAAGGTTGATTTTGACTCGGATAAACTCTTTGCATGACGATTCGGCCGGGGCGGTGAGCTCGCAGTGGGGTTGGAACACCCACCAGATTTGATTGGCAGCCGTCCCGCCCGGAAAAATAAAAATCGCCAAGATTCTTGCTGCCCGCGCCGTGAGCTCCAAAGGGGTTGGCTAAAAACCACGAGATTTGAAAACCGATTGGGACGCGGCGAGGAACGGATGATTTTCTGGTTTGCCAATGGCAAAACGGATGGAGAAATCACGGACCGGCAAGAACGAAAACCGAGCGCCCGGCCGCCTGCCCCGGCAGGCGCGGCTCCGACGCAGGAAGGGCAAGCCCCATTCTCGCCGCGCCGCCGGG
>NZ_FQZU01000041.1 GCF_900142135.1 Desulfatibacillum alkenivorans DSM 16219
GGGTCCATCGGGTTTACGATTTTCATTTCGATTTTCGTTCTCATAGGGATCGCCATTATCTTCGGTTTTTTTCACGCCGTCCTGGCTGCGTTTAACCCCAAGCTGACAATCACCCTGTTTTCCGACTTCATCTGCATAGGGGACGAGGTATCCTTCAGCTGGGAGTTCAAAGGCAGCGCAAGCAGAATCAGCCGGTTCACCTTGACGCTGACAGGGACGGAAGCCGCCTCGTACAGGCGGGGGACGGACACCATAACCGACACCCATAATTTTTATCAGGCGGAAATTACGGAGCAGACCAACTCCGCATTTATGCAAAGGGGGCAGGGGCGCATTACAATTCCTGAAGAAACCATGCACACCTTCAAAAGCAGCAACAACGAAATCATGTGGGTGCTGAAGGCCCATTGCGACATCCCCAAATGGCCCGACACCAAAAACGATTACACAATAAGCATCCATCCCCTGCAGGAGGGGCGTTTTTAACAAGGGACCTCACTATGACTATGATGAACGTGCAGTTGGACGGCGGAACAATCTTCAAGCCGGGAGAAACCATAACAGGACAGGTTTCATGGTATCTGGACAAGAGGCCCAAGGCGGCTCGGGTGCGTTTATTCTGGTACACCATGGGCAAGGGGACGGAAGACAGCCAGGTGGAGGACCAACTGGTCTTTGACAAGCCCATGCAGCAGGATAACCGGTCCTTCAAGTTTAAACTGCCCGTTGCGCCGTACAGTTTTTCAGGAACCCTCATCACCCTCCGTTGGGGGGTGGAGCTGGACATCAAGGGCGTGAAAGAGGTCTGCGCCAAGGAATTCGTTTTAAGCCCCTTTGAAAAGGAAATCGTCCTGTAAGGCCGAATCAATGAAAGCCCACGACAACCCCTTTGCCAGCCGCTACATGGACTCCCTGCCGTACATCCCCATTGGCACGGACTGGGAACGGATTTTGGGCGGCTTGAAAAATCAAAGCGGCCGCGGCGCCGTAGTCGGCCCCAAAGGCACGGGCAAGACCACCTTCCTGGAAGAGCTAAAGCGCCGGCTTTCCAGGGAGGGATATACTGTTCATTTATTGCGGCTGAACCAGGAACGGAAACGGCCGGATAGGGAGGAAGTCCGGCAAATATGCTCAGGCCTTGACCTTCAAAGCGCCGTTTTGCTGGACGGCGCTGAGCAATTGTCGCGGCTGGGATGGATTTCCTTTGTTTTTAAGACCCGAAAAGCCGGAATTCTGGTGGCTTCCTCCCATTCCCCAGGCCTTTTGCCCACCCTGTTGAAAACAACCGCCACGCCGGAACTGCTTCAAATCCTGGCCAACCGCCTTTTGCCTGAGGACTCCCCTTTGGAGCCGGAGCATTCTTTCCGGCTTTTTCACGCCCGCAACGGCAACCTGCGTCTGGCCCTTATGGATCTGTACGATATCTGGGCGCGCCGTTAGGCTGCGAAATGGAATGATAAAATGAGCGTTTTTGAAATAATAGACCTGACTCCGGAGAATATTCCGGAATACGGCGTTTGCGGTTATAAGGACGCCGCGAAGAATCCGGGCTTGGCGAAGAAAATTGAGTGGGTGAAGGAACACCATCCCAAGGGTTTGCGGATTAAAGCCCTAATCTCGCAATCCGGAGGCTATCAAGGCATGATCGAATATATTCCGGGCGAGTTCGCCCATCGCCCTGTGGATGCCGCCGGATATCTGTTTATCCATTGCCTGTTTGTGGGATTCAAAAAGGAGTTCAAAGGCCGGGGCTTTGCCTCTGCATTGATCAACGAATGCCTCCAGGACGCCCGCAGGCAGGGTTTGTACGGCGTGGCGACGGTTGCCAGAAAAGGCTCGTTCATGGCGGGTAAGGAAATATTCCTGAAAAACAGGTTTGTTACGGTGGACAAAACAAAGCCCGACTTTGAATTGATGGTTTATCGGTTGAACGACCAAGCCCCTCTTCCCGGGTTTAAGCCGGATATGCAGAAATCCTTGCAAGAATACGGCCAGGGACTCGTTATCCTGCGTTCGTCCCAATGCCCCTACACAGAGAGGAATGTTGCGGCCATTGCAGAATCGGCCAATAATCTGAAACTGCAGGTCAAGGTGCTGGATTTGCAGGACGTGCAAGCCGTTCAGGACGGACCTTGCCCCTTTGGATCATTTTGCCTTATCCATGACGGGGAGATTATCAGCTATCATCCCATTAGCGACACCCGGTTTAAAAACATCATGAAAAAGAGATTAGGCGCCTGATTTCAAGTGGCTTTCGCACATGGAGGCCGCCAGCTTGGCCAATTTCTCCATGTGCCGGCGTACGTCTTGGGGCTCGCGGCCGGGATAGTTGCGGAAGGATATGAGGATGCCGTTCAGCGCGGCGAACAAGGCGTGGGAGTGGAGTCTGAGCTGTTCAGGCTTGGCATTGCCTTCGATAATCCGGTCGAATTGCTCCAGGATGGAACGGGCCGCCTGGTTGAGTTTCTCCAGCAAAGGGCCGGATAACTGACCGCCCATCATGAAGTTAGCCATCATGCGAAAATGATGGTCATGCTCGATGAGAAAATCAATGTAAATCAGCACAAAGTCGGACAAGTTGGAGATTCCGCCGTCGGCTATGCGTTGATCCACCCGGTGGATGATTTCCTTCGTTCCTTGCACAAAGGCCTCCACAAACAGGCTTTGCTGGTCAGGAAAATACCTGTAGATGGACGAAGCCGCTATGCCCGCCTCCTGGGCGATTTCACGCATGCTCACCTGCTCGAAAGGCTTTTTTCCGAACACCCTTTCCGCGGCGTCCACGATCACGCGCTGGCGGGCTTTGCGTTCTTCTTCCTTGAGGCTGGCGAATGTTGCGTGCTGCTTGGGCATTTTTGAGTGGGTCCTTTGTTTTGCCGCCCTATGAAAAAACCGGGGGATTTTCCGCAAAGCAGAGCGTCCCCCGGGGCGATTCATTAAAGATAGGCCGGATTAATCAGTCCTGGCTTTCCACCATTTCAAGCGCTTGATCCTGGTATGCGTGATACAGCCTGTGGCAGAAGCTGTCCCACTGCTTGCATACGGCGATGGTTTCAGGACTCATTTCAAACAGGTTGGGGTGTTTAAAAATTTGTTCAATTTCATCCTGGAACTCTTTTATCAGACCTTCGTCCCTGCCCGCAAGGATATTTCCCGCCAATTCCCGGGGCGGGAGCCACGCCGCCGCTTTTTGCAGGTCCCTGTGCATTTGGGTCAAAAGCACGTTCCGGGGGCCTTCCCACAACTCGTTTACTGCGGCGTCGCGGTACAGCCTGGGCAGGGCGGAGAAATCCTCCATCACGCCGTGGCCGCCGAACATGCTCATGGCGGCGCGCACGACGTCCGGGCAATCCCAACTGGTGCAGATTTTTTGCAGCATGACCAACTCACGCACCATAAAGCGCTTTTTCTTCATGGCGTCGTCTTCGTCCTTGGACGCGCCCAAAAAGCCGCCGGGCAGATCCAGAACTTCCTTGTACAGGCGGAAGGCGCCCGCCAGGGTTCTTTTGGCCGTATGCTCCATGTCCGCCAACTGGCCCATAACCATGGGGAAGAAGTTGATGTTCACGCCGAACGCTTCGCGGAATTCGCAGTATTTTGCGGCCTCGCGCCATACCCGGATCATGGAGGACGCGCCGGAAAGGCCCACGGTCAAG
This sequence comes from Desulfatibacillum alkenivorans DSM 16219, assembly GCF_900142135.1. GTDB lineage: Bacteria > Desulfobacterota > Desulfobacteria > Desulfobacterales > Desulfatibacillaceae > Desulfatibacillum > Desulfatibacillum alkenivorans. Next base: position 3,657 of record NZ_FQZU01000041.1, read on the forward strand.
CGGGAGTATGTCAGCACCACGCCCACCATGTTAGCCAGTCCCCGATCCAAGGGCCCCACCTGGTAAGCCACGGCGCCGTTTAACGTGAGCTCCGCCGTGGGCAGCTCGCTGGTGCCCATTTTCCACTTGATGCGATCGATGGTGAAGCTGTTGCGGCGTTCCTTTTCCTTGTCCCCGGGCAGCCAGGAGGGCATGACGAACAGGCCGACCTTTTCCGAGCCCTTGGGCTTGGCCGTAACCATGGCGTAATCCGCATGCGCCGCCGAGCAGAAAAACTTGGTCCCGTACAATTTCCAGACGCCGTCTTCCTTCACCGCCTCCACCAGGTTGGAAGGCACGTCGGAGCCTCCCTGGATTTCCGAAAGATACTGGGCGCCGATGGCGAATTCGCCGTCCACCCCTTCCTTGCAATGATTGAGGATGGCTTTCAGTTCCGGAGTGTCTGCGAAAGGCTCGATGACCGCCACCAATCCCTCGGTGCAGGTCAACGGGCAAGAGACGCAGTACTCGCCGTTTTGGTACATGAGGAACATCTTGATCAGCTTGACCCAGGGATGGGTGTTCTTGGAGAACAAGGCTTCGGAGAAAACCTCCTTCTCCACAATCTGGGTCTCCACGGGGCGCTCAATCCGGTCTATGCGGTTTCTGTGCCCGTCGTAATGCTTCATATAAGGCCGCTTTTCCGGCCAGGCAAGCGCCTCGGACAGTTTGCGCCATTTGAAAGAGGCCTTCTTGGACGTCTCTCTGGCTGCAGCGTCCACCTCGTCGGCCATGTCGCCGCAAAAAGTCCGGACGACTTTTTGGGCGAAGGGGTCGTCGGCGTAATAGTCCACGTTTTCGCGCCAATCTAAAAAAGCGTTAAAGCTGTATGGGTTGTTGCGATCCGGCAAGCTCATGGTCTTACTCCTTTCGAAAGGAATTTGGGGCTGGAGTTTGGAAAGAAGGGCGCTTTCCAGGAAAACGCCCCATGACCGGAACTACTTGGCCAACTCTTCTCTTAAAACGGTTTTCAATATTTTGCCAGTGGAGTTCTTGGGCAGCGCCTCCACAAAATGCACTTCCTTGACCCGCTTGAAGCCAGCCAGATTGTCGCGGCAGACCTGGAGAATGTCCTCTTCCGTTACGGTTTCGCCGGGACGGACAGCCACGTGGGCCACGGGAATTTCGCCCCATTTTTCGTCAGGCCTTCCCGTAACCGCCGCTTCGGCCACCGCCGGATGGGATTGCAGGACCTGTTCGATCTCCGCCGGATAAATGTTCTCGCCGCCGCTGATGATCATGTCCTTCAAGCGGTCGATCACATACACGCAGCCGTCCTCGTCGATTCTTCCCAAATCGCCCGAGCGGTAGCATCCGCCAGTCAAAGCCTCTTCGCTGGCCTTGGGATTGTTCCAGTACCCCAAAAACACCTGGGGGCCGAACAAACACAGTTCGCCCACTTCGCCGGCCGGGACCTCTTCGTCGCTTTCCGGCTTGCAGACCTTGACCTGGCCGTGGAAAACCGGCTTGCCTGCCGAAGCGCATTTGTCCATGCCGATTTCGTGGGTCCAGAAGGTGATGGCGCCGGTGTATTCCGTAGCCCCGTATACCTGGGCGATTTTAAATCCCTTCTCACTATATAGATGGATCAAAGAGGGCGGCACGGGGGAAGCGCCGCACACAAAGAAATTCAGGCTGGACAGGTCGAACTTCTCCACGACCTCCGGCGGAACCATGGCCATGGCCATGAGCATCAAGGGCACGGTCATCATAAAATTGATGCGTTCGTCCTGGATGGTCTTGTACATGCCGACAGGATCGAAATCCGGCATAAAGACCGTGGTAAGGCCTTTGTGAATGTTGGCGAACACCGGCGATAGCCCGCCGATGTGGAACAACGGCGCCACGAGCAGATAGCGCTCCTTGTACGCCCACGGCAGGGTGTGGGTCAGGCCCAGGGACGCCCAAAATGCATTGTTGTGGCTGATCATGGCGCCCTTGGGCTTTCCCGTGGTGCCCGAGGTGTACATGATCACGCAGGGATCGTCCCCGCCTGCTTCTATGGAGGGCTCCTCTTCCGAGCCTTGCGCCAGGAAATCCTCAAAGTCCAGATCCCTGCCATCCGCGAACTTGCTCACAAACAGGCGGGCCGGAATGTTTCCTTTAAGCTCGTCCACCACGGGCGCGAAGGCGTCGTCGTAAATCAGCATTTCGGCGCCGCAGTTGTTCAGGATGTATTCCAGTTCCGGGGCGGTGAGCCGCCAGTTCAAAATGGCGGTTATCACGCCCGCCTTGGCCGCGCCCATCAAGGCGCAGATGATGTGCTCGTTGTTTTTGCAAAGCACCGCAATGCGGTCTCCCTTTTTGAAATCGTTGGCCTTCAAGGCGGAGGCGAAGCGATTGGCCCGGGCGTTTTCCTGGGCGAAAGTATAGCGATAGTCAGCGCCTACGCAGGCTTCCAGGCTGGGCGATAAAAAGGCTCTATTGGCCAGAATGCGTCCTAGATTGGTTTGCATGTTAAGTCTACTCCTCCCTCGTGATGATTGATCATAAAACAGAACACTGTTCGCAAAATAAATGAAGCGTTCCTGGTCGTCAAGGAAAATCGGTAGGCAGTCATTTTATTGATGCAGGTAGGGTTATTAGAATTGCTGATTAATGGGCAGCCAATGCGATAAGAACATTATTTTGGGGGTGAAAATACACGTTGTTGTCTGTTGCTGGAGTCAAGCGGTCGGAAGAATACTCTATATGACTTATCATAGAGAGTCGTCAGCACTGGCATATACCGGGCATGCTTTACGAAAATGAATTCGAGAAAAAAGGTAAGGTTTTCTTGCATCCCAATCTTTCGATATTTCCTGTTGTTCAGTCTCACTAAAGGCAACTGTTGGTGTATTTATGATTGCAATGCCTTTGCGCTTCAGTGCGTTCAAGGTTGAACCTTGCTTCATTTTTTTACCATGCTTTGCCATCGCCATTTGAAATGCGTTTTGACTAAACTTTTTGGTTAGAGAAATGTGTAAAGCCTTTTCGGCAAGGGGATCAGATGGAAATAGTTGTTCGCCTCCTTCAAACCTTTCAAACACCTTTATTGATACTCTTCGATCGTGAAGGAATGGTGTGCAAGTTAGAAAAGGCCTACTATTTAAGGAAGCCCGCTTTGGGAGACGATAACACCATGCATATTGTTCGGCTGGTCGACGTAAAGGTTGTAAACCGACTATGGATGAGTGGGGGATTTTTGGCCCTGTCGGATCTCCAACATCTGCTGCCTCAAAATATGTATAGAAGACCCCCTTTTGTGTGCTTTGAAGGATGGGCTTATAACTTTTTGATTTTCTATCATACTCGCAACAGGCAAAAAAAGCTGCAATAAGTGGGTTTGATGTGAAATCAATTAATTGTGTTGCTAACCCAAAATGCTGAGCAAGTCCTTCAAAGTCAATTTTTATTCGTAGCCCCATCACCGACCAACTTGCAAAATCAATAACCGCTGGGTGAGAGGATAGTAGAATGTGAAACTCGGCAATCCGCATTTCAGCAATAAATCTTTCAATTTTACTTAAAGAAGTGCGATACAAGGAAGATTTGCAGGGTTCATAATATTGATTTTGCCCTCGATAGATTAGTGCTGAAAACTCAGGGTATGGTGCCAATACGCATTGTTTGCCATTGATGGCAATGGCCGAAAAGTGACCGTCCTCCATGATTTCAAAATGTTGTGCAGCCCATTGTTGTTGGATGGCCTGCTGCTGGATCAATTTATTAATAATATCTCTGGCAGTAGTAGTCATTTGACTTATGGCCTCTTGCATCTATTTGATACTACAGGATAATATTGATGGTTATAGTTTACTTCGCGCATCTATTGAGAGATGTTACCGGTTAGTTCGTAACGTTTCGGTGCGAGCATGAAAATTGTATATTGTTAAATGGTTACATGTAGGCAAATCTCCTCGACCACTTTATTTGCTATCCCCGGCTTGTTTAAGAAACAGGCCGGGGCGTAAGTTAGCTTTGAAGGCTTGACGTCTTACATATGGAAGGCCAGGCCGGCGGAGCCGTTCACGTACTTTACCTCGTCCAGGTCGTGAAAGCCGGTGACGTATGTGGCTTCCATGTTCAGGGAAATGGATTCGGTCAAATAATAATCAAAGCCCAGGCCGGCTTTGAAGCAGGGGTCGTGCTCGGTGTTGCCGCCCGTCACGGTTTTGCCTTTGTATGAGGCGGTGGTGGAGATTTCTCCGATCATAAGCCCCCCGCCCAGGGAGGCGTAAGGCCTGAAAACCTCTATATCTCCGATTTTTGGGGCGAATTTGATAGCGCCCGTTATGGTGGTCACGTCCAGTTCCACGTCCAGTTTGGCGCCCTTGGTTGCGGCGAGTAGGGATTCCTCCGATCCCTCAAATCCGGGCAGATAATTGCCTTCCAACTCAAAAAAGAACAAGCGGGCGATGCGGGCTTTTTCGGGAATGGGAATGCGCGCTCCAAACAAGGCGTAAAACCCGTAGGTCCCGTCCACTTCAGGGGAGACTCCGTATTCACGCACGTAATATCCATTATATTCGTCGATATCCATGCACTCAAAAGCGTAGGACCCGCCCGCCCCAAAATAAACGCCCAAACCGTCGCCCGCGTATGCGGCGCCGGCCGCGACCGTAAGAATCAGCAAGGCGGAGGCTAACACCAGGATTTTTTTCATTGTTTTCTCCTGAATTAAAAAGGTGGTTGCAACGGATGCGGACGAGGAAAGGCCGAAAAGCCTGATGGAGGGCGATAGCGCCCGATAATGCGGATGTAAAGCGGCGCCCCCCCGGCGTCTGGCTTCCCCTCCCTGCATAACGAAAATTCATACTGGGCCATGGTATTAAAACCTGACGGGTTTTTCAAGATAAAAGCCTCTTTTTTCAACAGAGGAAAAGGGAATTGCTGCGGCTTATTGACTTATGCCTTCGATCCATATAATAATCCGGGTTAATGGGGAGATAATCATGGAAACCAAGCAAAAAAATCGAATTGGTTCGCTCAGCCGGACCACCAAAGAGACCCAGGTGGAAATCGCCCTGAACCTGGACGGGACCGGGGAGGTCCAGGTGGACACGGGCATCGGTTTTTTCGACCACATGCTGACCCTGTTCGGGTGCCACGGCCGTTTTGACCTGAAGATCAAGGCCGTGGGGGACCTGGAAGTGGACCTGCACCACACGGTGGAGGACGTGGGGCTGGTTTTGGGGGAGGTTTTCAAAAAGGCTTTGGGCGACGGCGCGGGAATCCGGCGCTACGGCTTTTCCGTCGTTCCCATGGACGAGGCGCTGGCCCAGGTCGCCCTGGATTTGTCCGGCAGGCCGTTCCTGGTCTTTAGCGTACCCTTTGCAGGGCCGTCCATCGGAGAGTTCGACACCCAACTTCCCCAGGAGTTTTTTCGGGCTTTTGTCAATAAAGCCGGAGCGACCTGTCACATTCAGGTCCCTTACGGCGAAAATGACCACCATATGATCGAGGCGGTGTTCAAGGCGTGGGGGAGGGCTCTGCGCCAAGCTGCTTCCATAGATCCCGACGTCCGGGGTATACCTTCAACCAAAGGGGTTTTGTAGATATGCCAGTTCTGGGAAAAAGGGGCCGTAAGAGGCCAGTCGCCGCGGCATGCGTTGCATTAACGGCCGCGGCTGTTCTGCTTTGGGCGGGGTGCGCTTCCACTCCTCCCGCTCCCGCCGCCAACGCCGAGGGAATCAAAACCGTTCTGGTGCTCCCCTTTGTGGACATGGCCGAACTGTACGGCCTGGATGAAGGCGTGCGGTCTCCCATTTCGGGCCAGGCCTTTGAGACCGGACCCGTGGAGGAGGGCGCCTGTCTTTACATGACCCAGCAAATGTTTACCTTTCTGGAGGAAAAAACCGGCTTTACGCCCATTCCTTTTGAAGACGCCGAGGGCGTGCTTGAAGAGGTCATGAGCGCCCATAACTCCATTATTCTTTCCCGCCAGATGGTTTGCGAGGTGGGGCGGAGAATGGGCGTGGACGGGGTGGCCGCCGGCCATGTGTACCGTTTTCGCAACCGGGTGGGCAAAGCCTTTTCCGTGGACACCCCGGCCTCCGTGGCCTTTGACGTGCACTTGCTGCAGGTTTCCCAACAGAAAATTTTGTGGTCCGGCCGCTACGACGAAACCCAAAAGGCCCTTTCGGAAAACCTGTTTGATTTCAGTAAATTCGTAAAAAGAGGCGGCGCCTGGGTTACGGCCGAAAAACTGGCGGCCGGCGGCCTGGACAAAGCTTTGGAGACTTTTCCCAAACAATGATTGTTATACCTGCTGTTGATATTCGCCAGGGCAAGTGCGTCCGCCTTAGTCAAGGCCGGGCCGACGCCCAGACTGTATATTCCGACGACCCCGCCGCCATGGCCGCCAAGTGGGAGGGCATGGGCGCCGCTCGCATTCATGTGGTGGATCTGGACGGGGCCTTTGAAAAAACCCCGAAAAACCTGGACGCGATCAAAAAAATTCTGGAAACGGTCAAAAAACCGGTCCAGGTGGGCGGGGGAATTCGCGATCTCGCCACGATGGAAACCTATCTTGATTTAGGCGTTTCCAATATCATCATCGGCACCGAGGCCATTCGCAATCCCGAGATGGTCAAGGACGCCTGCAAGCGTTTTCCCGGCAAGATCATTGTGGGCATTGACGCCAAAGAAGGCATGGTGGCCGTGGAAGGCTGGACGGAGACCACTTCCGTCAAGGCCGTGGATTTGGCCCGCTCCTTTGAGGACGCCGGGGTGGCGGCCGTCAATTTTACGGACATCCATCGGGACGGCATGCAAACAGGCCCCAATATAGAGCAGACCCGGGCTTTCGCCCAGGCCATATCCATACCCGTTGTGGCTTCCGGCGGCGTTTCCACCATCAAGGACATCAAGTCGGTGAAAACCCTGGCCGAAGACGGCGTGGTGGGCGTCATTACAGGACGCGCATTGTATGTGGGAACCTTAGATCTGGCCGAAGCCGTCTCCGTGGCCATGGAAGGCGTCGACCCGGAATACAATCCTTTTTGATCCAACCCTGGGCCTTGATCAACCGGTCGAGGCCCTTTTTAAAATAAGCTGAAAAAAATTTCTTGACAAGCGGTCAGGCTGTCACTAACTTCTGATGGTTGATGATCGTGTTTCGTGGCGTCAGGCTTTTTGCCAGGGGGGCTAAAAGTTTTTTTGATTACCGCCGCACAAAATAAGCTGGCTCGCCAAGGGGCCAATTCCCGGATGGGCTCACGTCTTCACCGGATGCTTCAGCTACTGTTGCGTCCTGAGACGCGGGCCTTGCGTATTTTATAGCCCCTGGCTCTTTTTTGTTCGCCGCCGGACGCATTTTGCGGCCGGCCCTGGTTCCTTTTGAAAGGATGTATTTTGGCTCGTTTTTCTCCGGACGACCAGATCTCCCATGTGAGAAACTCCGTCAATATTGTAGACGTGATTTCGGATTACATGGTTCTGAAGAAAGCCGGTAATAACTTCGTGGGCCTATGTCCTTTCCACGCCGAAAAAACCCCTTCCTTTTCCGTGAACCCGGATCGCCAGTTCTTCCACTGTTTTGGATGCGGCGAAGGAGGGGACGTCTTCGACTTTGTCATGCGCCAGAACAATCTCACATTCCCCGAAGCCCTGGCCTCTTTGGCCGCCCGCGCGGGAATTGAACTCGCCCCCCGAAAAATGACGCCGCAGCAGCAGAAAATCGTGGCCGAAAGGGACGCCCTTTATGCGGCCAACGACTTTGCCCGGGACTTTTTCGTAAAAAGCCTCAACGCCCCCCAGGCGTCCCAGGCAAGGGAATACATGAAAAAACGGGAAATGCCCCAGGACGTGCTCGAAACCTTTATGCTGGGCTTCGCCCCGGATGAATGGCGGGCCCTCTCCGGTTTCCTGCAAGGGAAAGGGGTTCCTCCGCACAGGGCCGAAAAAGCCGGTTTGCTGGTGCAAAAGGAAGGCGGCGGAAACGTCTACGACCGGTTCCGCAACCGCATTATTTTCCCCATACACGATATTAGCGGACGAATTGCAGGCTTTGGAGGACGGGTGATGGATGACGCCCTGCCCAAATACCTCAATTCTCCCCAGACGCCCATTTATGATAAAAAACGGATGCTTTACGGCCTGTATCAGGCGCGCCAGGAGTGCCGGAAAACCGGAGTCGCCTTCATGGTGGAAGGCTATTTTGACGTCCTGGCCCTATACGCCCACGGCGTCCGGAATGCAGTGGCCACCTGCGGTACAGCCCTTTCCCCGGACCATGTCCGCATAATAAAAGGGTACGCCAAAAAGGTGGTGCTGGTCTTTGACTCGGATACGGCGGGAATCAACGCAGCCAGGAAAAGCCTGCCTCTTTTTGAAGCCGAAAAGGTGCAGGCCAAGGTGCTTGTCCTGCCTGCAGGGCACGACCCTGATTCCTTTGTTCGCGATTTTGGCGCTAAAGAATTTTTGGAGGCTGCCGAAAATAGCCAGGATATGATTCCATTTCTCATGGAATCGGCTATAGCCAGGCACGGACTCTCCATTGAAGGCAAGGCCAATGTCGTGGCGGAGATCAAGGAGCAGGTGGCAGCCGTCTCGGACGGCGTAACCCGTTCCCTGTACATTAAGCAAATCGCCGAAAAGCTGGGCGTGGACGAGGCGGCAGTGCTTGACGCGGTAAGGGACGCCGCAAAAACCCGACCCAAAAGACTGCCGGGAACCGTCCACGAACAACACGCCAAACCGGCCGAACCGGCTCCGGACAGGATGGAAACGGCCATTTTGCAAATGATGGTCCGTTGCCCGGAATGCGCCCCGAAAGTGGCGGAAAAGCGGTTGATCAAGCATTTCTCCTCCAATCGGGTGCGGGCCCTGGGCCTGCGCATTCTGGAGTTCATCCAGGCGGGAGGGGATCCCGGCGGCGCAGGCATTATGAACCTGGCCGTGGAACAGGACGACCGGAGCCTGTTGGCGCGGATTTTGTCCCATGACGACCCATTGGAGCTCCCGGGGTGTATGGCGATCATAGACCAGTTTGAAAAAAGCATCACCCGAAGGAACCATGCTGAATTGGACAGAAGAATTCAGCAAGCCCAGACGGAAGGCCATCACGACCTGGCCCTTCGTTTATTGGTTGAAAAGAACGAGTTGTTGAAGGCGTTACAGGCCCGGAACCTCAAGGTCGGGGCCAAATATTAGCAAAGGAGCGATACTCCATGGCAAAGGCAAAAGGGAAGGCAAAGTCCGAAGAAATCAAGCAAGCGCAGGCCGGACTACAGGAGCTTATCTCCAAAGGCAAAAAGCAGGGATATTTAACCTATGATGAGTTAAACGAAGCCCTCCCCGAAGATATGGTGTCCTCCGATCAAATTGACGACACCCTTATGATGTTCGATGAGATGGACATCGAGATCCTGGACGGCAAAAAAATCACGGTCAGCGACTCCTCAAAACTGGACGATGACTCCAAGGACCAGGATTCCGAACCGGAAGTCCCCAAGCCCGACCTTCTGGATGCGGGAGGATCTTCCGACCCGGTCAAGCTGTATCTTCGTGAAATGGGAATGGTTTCCCTCCTGTCGCGGGACGGGGAAATCGAGATCGCCAAAAAAATCGAAGAAGGGGAGCAGGAAGTCCTGAAAGCCCTTCTGGAAACCACCATCGGTGTGGAGCATTTGATAGAGCTCAGGAACGAAATGGCCGAGGGCGAGGTTCGCCTGAAGGATGTGCTCCGGGACGTGGATGAAGGCGAGAATTTTGTGGATGAGTCCACCCAGTTGGCGCGCATCTCGGAGATTCTGGACAGCATCGCCGCCATCCATCAGGAAAATATGGAGTTCCGGGAAAAGCTCTTCGGCTCCGGGCCCCCCCTGGATCCTGAAGAACGCCGCCGGGTCCGCAGAAGCGTCAACCGCCGGAACAGGCGTATTTTCGCCCTGTTGAAGGACTGGCGCCTGGAGCACCAAGTGGTCAGTGAAATCGAGAGCAAGATTTATCGCCAGATCGACTGGTTCGAAGCCCAGCACGAGGGCTTGAACTGCTGCGCCCAGAATCTGGGGGTGGCGGTTTCCGACCTCAGAAACCACTGTTCCTGCCTGGAGGATTTCTGCTCCTGGGCCGGCGAGTGCTGCGATTTGGACGAATCCCAGCTTAAAGTATATTACTACCAGGTGGTGGAAATACAAACTGCCATCCGCGACCGGGAACTGGCCCTGAAGGCCAACAGCCTGGCCCTGAAAAGGGTGCGGGCCTGCATTTGGTCGGGCCGCGGCAAGGCCAAGGATGCAAAAGCCGAGCTGATTCGCGCAAATTTGCGGCTGGTTGTGAGCATTGCCAAAAAATACACCAACCGGGGCCTTCAATTTCTTGACCTGATACAAGAAGGCAACATAGGCTTAATGAAGGCGGTGGATAAATTTGAATACCGCAGAGGGTATAAGTTTTCCACGTACGCAACCTGGTGGATCAGGCAGGCCATAACCAGGGCCATCGCCGACCAGGCCAGGACCATCCGTATACCGGTGCACATGATTGAGACCATCAATAAACTGATCAGGACCTCTCGTTATTTGGTCCAGGAATTGGGGAGAGAGCCCACCCCCGAGGAAATCGCCCAAAAAATGGAGTTTCCTTTGGAAAAGGTCCGTCGCGTGCTGAAAATCGCCAAGGAGCCCATTAGCTTGGAGACCCCCATCGGCGAGGAGGAGGACAGCCACTTGGGCGATTTTATTGAAGACAAGAAGTTTATGCTTCCTTCGGAGGCTGCTATCAGCTTGAACCTTGCGGAGCAGACCAGAAAGGTCTTGGCCACGCTGACTCCCAGGGAGGAAAAGGTTCTGCGCATGCGGTTCGGCATAGGAGAAAAGGCCGACCATACATTGGAAGAGGTAGGGAAAGACTTCTCTGTCACCAGGGAACGCATCAGGCAAATTGAGGCTAAAGCGCTGCGCAAGCTGCGTCATCCCTCTAGAAGTCAAAAACTTAAGAGTTTTATTGACCTCTAAGGCTTGACATCATCCCCAATGTGGTGTTTTATGCCCAGATTGCTTTGGGAATGGGCCCATAGCTCAGCTGGAAGAGCCACCGGCTCATAACCGGTAGGTCCCTGGTTCGAACCCAGGTGGGCCCATCATCGCCCTAAAGGCCCGAAAGCATGGTCCAAGGGCGCCAAAGGAGTCTGGACGTTAGGGGAAAAGGAAATTGCTAAACACAATTGTAAAATACTGGACAGGGAAGCATCACAAAACACCCTCCAGGACTAAAGGGGCGCGGGCAGCACACACCGCGCCTCTTTTCATTTAGCGAAGGGGAGAGGCGACCAATGCCGCAGGCCCGGGTCAGGGACATAGTTGAAATCATTGAAAACGCAGCGCCTCCAGCGCTGGCGGAGACCTGGGACAACACCGGCCTGGCCCTTGGCCGCATGGACGATCCGGTTAAAAAGGTCTGGACGGCCCTGGATCCTCTTCCCATGGTGGTGGAAGCCGCCTGTAAAAACAACGTGGACATGCTTTTCACCCACCATCCTTTGCTTATTCGCCCCCTGAAAAGCCTGGACCTTGCCACGCCCATGGGAACAATCGTCTCCATGGCCGTCAGGCATAATCTGACTTTGTACTCCGCCCATACAAACCTGGACAAAACCCGCGGGGGAGTCAACGACATCCTGACCCGACGCCTTGGCCTGGAGTCCGAAAAGGACCTTGTCCCCGGCCAGGCGGACCAGCCCGGACTGGGACGCGTGGCCCGCTTGCCGGAACCGGGCGCCTTGGAGGACGTTATCGCACGGGTCAAGGAGCGCCTGGGCCTCAAGTGGGTCCGGGCGGTAGGAAACAAAAATCTAAAGGTGGACGCAATTGCCCTATGCTCCGGAAGCGGTTCTTCGCTGCTCCCGGAGTTTTTTGCTTCTGGGGCTCAGGTTTACCTTACCGGAGACATGGGATACCACCACGCACGCAGCGTGGAAGACGCCGGACTGGCGTGTATAGACGTGGGCCATTTCGCCTCGGAGCACCTTATGGTGGAGGCCATGGCCCATTTCATTCAGGAACAATGCGACGCTCAGGGGCTGGATGTAATCACAGAACCCTGCAGTTTGGAACAAGACCCTTTTGCCATTTATTGACTTTTAACGGAGGAGTTGTGAAAGAACAAATTCAAGCACTGGTTCAGCTACAGGATATTGACGACCAGGCCAACAAGGTCCAGATCGAACTGGAGGAGGGGCGCGCCAAGCTCACCTCTCTGGAAACCGATTTACAGGAACTGGCCGAGAAAATCAGCATCCGGACGGAAGAAATGCAAGCCGTGCAGAAAAGGCAGAGGGAACTGGAGGGGGAAATAGAGGCTGCGAAAGCCCTTGCGGAAAGAAGCCGTGAGCGCCTTTCGTCCATAAAAAGCAACCGGGAGTACAAAGCCCTGCTTAGAGAGATCGACGACGGCTCCAAACGGATTACCGAAATGGAGGAAGAGGTCATGGAGATCATGACCCAGGTGGAGGAAACCCAAAAAGTCATAAGCGGCCTGGAAGAAGAAAAGAAGGCCGTGGCCACGGCGGTTGAGGATGAAGCCGCCAACGTTTCCTCCCGCTCGGCAGACGTGGAAAAAAAGCTCAAAACCTTCGAGTCCTCCAGGGCGAAAATCTGCGCATCCGTGGAACCGCAAATTTTGTCCCGGTACAATTTGATTTTGCGCAACAGGGACTCCATGGCCATGGCCGCGGTGGAAGACGCCGTATGCAAGGCCTGCCACATGGGAATTCCGCCCCAGACATACAATGAATTGCAGGTGGGCGACAGATTGTTGTTTTGCCCGCATTGCGACCGTATATTATATTGGCGAAAGCCGGAAGAAGAATAGCGGGCCAGAGGAGACCAGGCGGCCGCCGGGTTTCACCTCCCGGAGGAAAGTCCGAACACCATAGGGCAGGGTGCTCCGTAACGCGGAGTCGCGGCAACGCGAAGGCAAGTGCAACAGAAAGTATACCGCCTGGCAGTCTCGCTTTCGAGCGGGCCTGCCCGGTAAGGGTGAAATGGTGCGGTAAGAGCGCACCAGTTCCCCGGGCGATCGGGGAAGCTGGGTAAACCCCACCCGGTGCAAGACCAAATAGGGGAGCTCATGCAGCGGCCCGCTGTAGGCTCCCGGGTAGGTTGCAAGAGGCGCCGGGCAACCGGCGCCCTTAGATGAATGGCCGCCGCCCTGGCCGGGGCGACCCGACCAGGGAACAGAATTCGGCTTACGGTTTCCTTTGACCCGCTAAACTGCCTTGATCCAAATAGCAGGGATGGCCGGGCCCCTTCCCCGGAGGGGGCTGGAACACGACTAACCTTTACTAGGAATAGCGCGATGCTGCTTATCGAAGACCTGGGCGTGCAGGTGGGGGGCAAACCCATCCTGAAAAACGTCAATATGGAAATTCCCGATGGGGAGACCCACGTCCTGTTCGGCCCCAACGGATCGGGCAAGACCACCCTGATGATGACTATCATGGGCTTTACCGGCTACACGGTCACCCACGGTAAAATCACCTTTAAAGGGCATGACGTCACTTTTATGCCCATCAACGAGCGTGCGGAGCTGGGCATAGGGGTGCTTTTCCAACGGCCGCCCACCATCCATGGCCTTAAAACCCGCACCCTGGTGGAAATCTGCCGGAAAAATCCAAACACGGACATCGACGCTCTGGCCGAAGATCTCTCCTTTAAAAATTTTCTGGAACGGGACGTGAACGAAAACCTGTCCGGCGGCGAGATCAAACGTTCCGAACTGCTGCAACTGCAAGCCCAGGAGCCGGATCTTTTGCTCTTGGACGAGCCGGAAAGCGGCGTGGACCTGGAAAACATGGCCGTGGTGGGCGACGCCATCAACCGCCTGCTCCATCGGGGCATTCCCAAAAATCCCACATGCAGCCTTCCCTCAAAAAGAGAGAAAAAGTCGTGCCTGGTCATCACTCACACAGGATACATCCTGGACTACATCACTGCGGATCGCGGACAGGTCCTGTACGACGGCGTGCTCCGGTGCAGCCAAAACGCCCGGGAAATCCTCAAATGGATCCGTGAATACGGTTATGCGGAATGCGTGGGGTGCCCTCAATGAAAAATGACAACCAAGCAAAAAATCCTCGCTTGTCCGATTATCAAGCAGGCCGGACCAATCACGAATACCTTGCGGACCTGAAAGCCATCAACCCGGCGGACGCCGACAAGTTTCTGAGCGTGGGCGTGGACGCCTCCGAAGACTTCCGGGCCGGCACCTTCATCGTCAAGGATCAGTCCGTCCTCCATAGTAAAACCAAGCAAAAAGGGGTGGACATCATGTCCATCACCCAGGCCAAGGATAAGTTCGACCTGTCTTCCTACCTGTGGAAGGGCGTGGATCCCGGCAAGGACGAATACACCTCCTGGGCGCACGAACAGCCCGCGGAAGGGTACTTCATCCGCAGCCAGCCCGGCCAGATCATCCAGGCGCCGGTCCAGTCCTGCCTGTATATCGAAAAAGAGCAATTCGCCCAGAACGTGCACAACCTGGTGATCGCCGAGGAAGGCTCGCACCTTTCCATTATCAACGGATGCGCCACCTCGCCCCATCTCATATCCGGCCTGCACGTGGGCATTACCGAGTTTTACGTTAAAAAAGGCGCGGTGCTCTCTTTCACCATGATTCACGACTGGGGCAAGGAAGTGAACGTCCGGCCCCGGACCGTGGGCTACGTGGAGGAAGGCGGCGTGCTCATATCCAATTACATCTCTTTGCGGCCCGTCGGGTCGCTCCAGATGTCCCCCACCACCCATTTGCGCGGAAAAGGCGCCGTAGCCCGTTTTAACAGCATTCTGGTGGCGGATAAGGGCAGCACCCTGGATGTGGGCTCCAACGTCATCCTGGAGGCGCCGGAAACCAAGGCGGAAATCATCTCCCGGGCGATCACTTTCGGCGGCGACATCCTGGCCAAAGGCAAGCTGGTGGGCCTGGTGCCCGAAGTCAAAGCCCACCTGGAATGCAAGGGGCTGATTCTCAAAGACGGCCTGATGCTGGCCATTCCGGAGTTGGAAGCGCATGTGCCGGGCGTGGAAATGTCCCATGAAGCAGCGGTGGGAAAAATTGACAACCGGGAAATTGAATATCTCATGGCCAGAGGGTTGACCGAGGAAGAAGCGGTTTCCACCATTGTCCGGGGCTTTCTGAACGTGGATATTGAGGGGTTGCCGTCGGGCCTGAAACAACGCCTGGATAAAGTGATTAGCGAAACCGAGAAGGATATGTTCTGATTATGACGGACGCCGCGCCCAGGGAGCTTAGTTTTCAGGAAAAAGTAGCGATTTTTTCCGCAGATTACCTTAAATGCTGTAAATACCTCATGCAAGTGGAGCCGGACAGGGACACCTTCACCAAAAGGCTTTACTCTCTGTTGATTGCCTCCTCGCAGCTATTGGAGGACTTGCTCGATTTCCACGGCGCCAAGAATAATAGAAACTGGTATTATTACAGGGAGCTGTGCGCAACGGTCAGGCACCTTTCCAGGGCTGCGTACTCGCAAAAGCACATTTTCAACCGCATGCCCTTTTACGAATTGGAATCCCCCAAGGATTTCGACGCCCAGGGGGAAAGGGCCCTGGCCTTCTTAACCAAATGCCTCCAACGCCTTGCTCCGGCTATTCTGGAGGAAGCCAGACGCCTGCAAATCCCCGTTCCCGACGACATGTTTTCGCCTTCCGACTTTCCCAGAGTTTCTACGGATGAGATCCTGGAGTCTGATATCGACGACGCCGAAAAGCATCAGAAGAAAGAGAGCATCGTCGGCCTGGCCAGCGAGTTTTTAAATATTGTCAAAACATTCGATCATCTCGCCTTTTATGAGCCCCTGACCATTGAGCAAATCCAGAACCTGGTTCCGTCCAAAGCCAATGAAGTGCAGATTCGCAAATACGAGATGGTGGTGCATAACCTCCAAAGCGAGTTTGACTCTTACGTGATCCATGGCGGATACCGGTCCGGCAATCGCGGGCTCAAGAAGTTCCGCAGCTATTTTTCCATTGTCCTGCACTTGTTGGAGTTCACCGGCGGCCTGTTGCACTATTACGAACGGCATTTATTGGACGCCGGATTCAAGAACGTATACAAACAGGTCAGCGATCGCCTGATGGAACTGATCAACGGCGATGAACTGCTTGAAGTCACGGTGAACTACGGCCTGTTTTACGTCTGCGAATTCCTGACTCAGGGTATGAATCTGGCCCAGGAAGTCCTGAACGAAAACATGAAACGGGATTCCATCACCGTGGGCGTGCCGCAAAAGCTGGGCTTTCACTCCCGGCCGTCCCTGATGGTGGCCAAAGTGGTGCAGCATTACGGCGGCCAGGTGGAGATGATCGTAAACGGCGACCGCTTTGACGCCAGCAGCGTGTTGGACATGCAATGGGCCGGCGGTAAGATAAAAAAGGAAAACGTGGACGAGGTGATGTTCACCGGAGACGTCCGCGCTTTGCACGACCTGGCCATATTGGCCAGCGTCAATTATGGAGAGGACTCCATGGGTAAAGGGGTGGCTTTGCCCAAAGAGTTGGGCTATTTAAAATAACGGGCGGCGGCCCGCCTATTTTTTTCATGCTCTGATATTATGCGCAGGCGGCTTTTAGGCGCGGCCTGGGCGTGCACACTCTTGCGCCTTGCGTCTTTCTCCCGTTCCTTCCATTGCACCGGAAAAAATGAAGCTCACCCGTTTTCACATATGCCTTCTGACAGTGGGCGCCTCCTCCGTGGCCACGCAGCTTGTGGTCGTCCGGGAATTTATGTCCACCTTCGGCGGCAACGAGCTGGTGGTGGGCGTGGCCCTGGGAATCTGGCTGCTTGCCGGAGGCCTGGGAAGCAAAATCGCCGTGCGCCTGGCGCGCTCCACGGACTCCCCTCTGCGCCGCCTTTTTGCAGGCCATCTGATTCTCGCTGTATTGCCCCTGATGCAAATCGCCGCCATTCGCGCGCTTCCCCTCCTTTGGGTCAGGGGCCAGATGCTGGGATTAAGCTCCTCTACGGTGTTCGGCGCCATCATCATTCTTCCCTATGTGCTGGTCAGCGGAGCCATGATCCCTTTGGCCGTCAGGCTGGATCAAAACGGCGGCGCCGCGGCCAGGGCGTATGTCACGGACACAGTGGGGGATATCTTGGGCGGGCTGGTTTTTTCCCTTATCCTGGTTCATTTCTTCTCCCACTGGCAGACCTTGGCTTTTTTCGGCTTGCTGCATGCCTTGGCCGCCGCGATCCTGGGGCGGAAGGATCGCCCCCTGCTTTCCTGCGCCCTGAGCGCTTGCATCGCCGCAATTATTGCCTTCAGCTTCCTGTTGGCCCCCGCCTCCCGGTCCTGGCGCCTCCCGGGGCAGGAAATCATCACCTGGAAAAACAGCCCGTTCTGCCAGCTTGCCATTACCCGGACGGGCGATCAATACAATGTGTGGCAGGACGGCATCCTGCTTTTTTCTTCCGATGAGGCCAGCGTGGAAGCGCTGGTGCATCCGGCCATGTGCCAGGTTCGGAAAGGGGCGAGCGTATTGGTAGTGGCGGGGGGCGTATTCGGCTCCATTGAAGAGATAGCCAAGCACGCGCCTTCCGGAATAGATTATGTGGAACTGGACAAAAGCATTCTTAATCTGGACTCCGTGTTGTTCCGCAGCCTGGAGCGCCCGGAAGTCGGCGCCCACGTGGGCGACGGCCGATTGTTCATCAAACAGTCAAAGCGGCGGTACGACGTAATCATCATCGACTTGCCGGATCCGGAAAACGCCCAGATCAACCGGTTTTACACCCAGGATTTTTTCAACGAAGCCAAAAGAGCTCTGAATCCGGAAGGCGTCCTTTATTTTTCCCTGGCGGGAGCGGACAACTACCTGGAGAAAGGCGGCCTGGCCCTTAACCGGACCGTTTTCCAGGCCCTGGAAAAAACCTTTGCCCACGTATTGGCGTTTCCGGGGATTACTCACTATTTTTTGGCTTCCGAATCGCCCTTGGACCTGGACGTCTCCGGCGTCCTGGCCGCAAGAAGCATTTCCACAAGACAATTGGTTGACATAGATTTGGCAACCATGACGGACCCCTTCCGCATGGACAACCTGGCAGACCTTTTGAATGAAGAAGCGGTGAAGCCCAACAGGGACTTAAGCCCCTGGGCCTTCGGCCACATGCTGGATTTATGGATGACAAAGTCAAAAAGCTCTCAATGGCTGTTTTGGGGCGTTATCATGCTGGTTTTGAGCCTGGCGGCCATGGCGGGCTGTAAAGACAGGATTCGCTTCGCCATAATGACCTCCGGCTTTGCCGGCATGGGCGTGGAGCTGGCTTTGGTCCTTTTGTTCCAGGTGGTTTACGGCTACGCCTATACGATCCTTTGCCTGTTCATCACCCTTTTTATGGCTGGCGCGGCCGCCGGGGGATACTTGTCCCTGAGACCGGAAAAAAACGCCGTGAAACGCTTTATAAGAGGCGAAACAGGGCTTATGGCGGCGGCGTTGCTGGCCCTGGCGTGCGGACCTGTGTGCGTTCATGCGGCCCAAGGGTGGGTTTTGTCCCTCATGGGCTACCTTGTCCTGCCTCTTTTGATTGCAGCCTCCGGCTGGTTTGTAGGCGGGCAATTCGCAGCCGCTTCCAGGTTATGCTCCGGGCATGAGGCGCAAATTACGGCCAATCTCTATTGGGCGGATCTGGCGGGCGCTGCGGGCGGCGCTTTGGTGATGGGCCTGGTCCTGTTGCCCAAGCTGGGAATCCAGGGCGTTTTGATCTGCCTGTTACTGGTAAAATTCTTGTCTTGGCTGGTTAATCGGAATTTTTCCTCCTCCATGACATAATCTTGACGTCATTGATCCTTCGCTTTTTTTGCTCCCGGCTTACCGAACGCGCCGCTTGTTTGCATCCGTGAAATTTTCCAGCCCTTTGGATGAGCGTATCATCCATAAAATCTCGTCCTTTCTGCCTTTGATTTTTACCCTCCCTTGAAAAAACTTGGAACCTGGACTGCTTTTTGCATCAAATGCAAATACTGTGTTGCTGCAGGGCGAAGGTTTTTGCCGAACCCATTTGCAAATAAACTAAAAGGCCTACGACAATGATGAAACAAATGTTTTTAGGCACGGAATATGTAGATTCAGGATGCTACGCCATCAGCGGTCGGCGCAAGGCGGTGCTGCAAGCTGTTTTAGGAACCTGTGTGGGAGTGGTCATTAGAGACCGTGAGGCGGGCATAGGAGGCCTTTGCCATCTGCTGCTGCCTGAGCCCGCCGGAACTTCCGAGGCTTGGCCCAAGGAGCGATATGCCGCCACGGGCCTCCCCCTGTTCCTAGCTGATCTGGAAGCGCACGGCGCTTCTAAAAAGCGGATGGAAGCCTTTGTGGCGGGCGGCGCCCTGGTGGGCCCCATATCCAACCTGGACTTGGAGTTGGACGTAGGCGGGCGGACTGCGGACAAGGTTTTTGAAATCCTTGCCAGGGAGGGGATTCCCGTCGTCCGTTCGGAAACAGGGGGCTATTTCACCTGCAATTTAAGGCTGGATTTAAGCGCCATGGAGCCGGAAATCATTCCCCCGGAGGATTTGATACCCGCAACTGACATGGAGTTGAAAAAACCCACCGAGGAGGAGTTGAACTCCCTGATCAGCCGGGTTCGGCCTATCCCCCAGATCGCCCTTAAAATCACCAGGATGATCCAGGACGAACAATCGGATCTGAAGGATTTGGCCCAGGAAATCCGGCAGGATCAGGTGATCGCCGCCAAAGTGTTGAACCTTTGCAATTCCGCCTTTATCGGCCTGGGCAGGAAGGTGAGGTCCATTGATGAAGCCATCCTTGTGCTGGGCGACAAAACCTTGTTGCAGATAGCGGTTTCCGCTTATGTGGAGATATTTTACTCCACCCATAATCATGACGGATACTCGCTCTGCAAAGGCGGCTTGTTCCACCATGCCATTGGCATGGCCCGTTTGTGCGAAAGGCTTGCCCGAAAGCTGAAGGTTGTGCCGCCGGAGGTGGCCTATACGGCCGGCCTTCTCCACGACATAGGCCGGGCCGCCCTGGATCAATACGTGTGCAAGGCGTTTCCCCTGTTTTATCGCCGCACCCAGGTGGGAGAGGAATCCTTGACCGAAGCCGAGCAGGATCTCATAGGGATTAGCCATACGGAGGCCGGGCGGCGCCTGGCGGACGCGTGGGAGCTGCCCAATATTTTAAAGGCGGCCATTTGCTGCCACCATAATCCTTCCCAGGCCCAAAAGGGCAAAACCATGGCCTGCCTGGTCTATGTTTCAGAGGTGCTGATGTCCCGGTTCAACACCGGCCTGGAGCTGGAGAATATGAGCCCCGCGCACATGGAATCCAGCATGAAGACCCTGGGGCTTGGGCCTCACATGCTTCCTAAAATGGCTGAACTGGTGCCGGCGTATATTTCCTTGGGGCCGGGCGCTTTGATGACGGATAGATAATAAGATTTTGCATATATGAAAGCCATACGAACAGGGTGAACGCATGAAAGCATATGTAGCCCGGCAGCCTATTCTGGATAGAAAGCAAAGGGTGTATGGGTATGAACTTCTGTTTCGCACCAGTATGGAAAACATTTTTCCGGACCTGGATCACGAAACCGCCACCAACCGATTGCTTTCCGATAGCTTTTTGACCGTCGGCCTGGAAAATCTGGCCGGTAAGTCCAGGGCCTTTGTAAACTTCCCGGAAAATCTTCTGCTGGAAAAAATACCGCTGCACCTCCCCTTTACCAGAATGGTGGTGGAAATCCTGGAAACCGTGCGGCCCACCCCGGCTTTGGTGGAGGCCTGCCGGGATATGTCGGATCAAGGCGTTCGCTTTGCTTTGGACGATTTTGTGCTGACGCCGGATTGGCATCCCCTATTGGAAATTGCGAACATTGTGAAGTTCGACGTCCTTTCCACTCCCCAAAACGAACTGGAGGATATGCTGAACCAAGTATCCTGCTATCCGGTGCGTCTGCTGGCGGAAAAGGTGGAAACCCATGAAGAGTTTCAGAAGTACTTGGGGATGGGTTTTGAGTATTTTCAGGGCTATTTCTTTTCCAAACCCGCCATTGTCCAGTCCACGGGGATTCCTCCTCTAAAAATAAATCTCTTGGCTATCATGGCTAAAATTGCGAATCCAAATTTATCCCTGAACGAATTGGAAGAGCTGATCGGCAGGGACGCCGGCATCTCCTACAAGCTGCTGCGTTACATCAATTCGGCCTATTTCGCCACGGTGCAGAAAATATCCTCCATACGGCATGCCGTCAGCCTGCTGGGACTGGATGCGATCAGGCGCTTCACGTCTTTGTTGATGATGAATCAACTGGGGGCGGACAAACCGGACGAGTTGGTGCTTAGCTCCGCCATCCGAGCCAGGTTTTGCGACCTGCTTGGACAACAATCCGGCTGCAAAGAGTGCATGCAGATTGATCTGTTTACTTTAGGCCTTTTTTCTCAACTGGACGCCTTGCTGGACGAGACCATGGAAAACTGCCTCAACCAACTTCCCTTGGAAGGCGCTATCAAAGACGCCTTGATTAAGAATACAGGCGGGGGCGCGGTTTTTTTGGAATTGGTGAAAAAGTACGAACGGGGAGATTGGGAAGCGGTCCGTAAATGCGCCGAAGAGCTTTGCGTGCCGGATCGTAATGTACCCGCCTGCTATTTGGAGGCGGTGGAATGGGCCCGGGCGTTGGAAGCCCCATAAAGAGCGGCGCCCAGGGCGCCCGTCATTTCAGGATTTTCGGGAATGCAAAGGCTCATGGCAAGGTCCTGCTCCAGCAATTTCACCATGCACGGATTGCGTGCAACCCCGCCCGTAAACACCACAGGATCGTTCAAACCCACCCGTTTAAGCATGGACAGGCTGCGCCTCACCACCGAATGATGCAAGGCAAGAGCGATGTCGGCCGCCTTGCATCCTTTGGCCATTAACGAGGTGGCCTCCGTTTCGGCGAAAACCGTGCACATGCTGTTTATGGCGACTCCCGGCCTTCCGGTCAATGCAAAGCCCCCGAATTCCTCCAACGGCTGCGACAGGCTGGTGGCCATAAACTCCAAAAACTTGCCCGTGCCCGCAGCGCAGCGGTCGTTCATCTCAAACCGGGAAATTTTGCCGTTGGGCAAAAGGGCCATGGCCTTGGTGTCCTGGCCGCCTATGTCCAAGATGGTTCGCGCCTCCGGGAACAATTCCCTGACTCCCAGGGCGTGGGCCTGGATTTCCGTAATCGCCTGGGCGTTCATGGCGTCTGAAATCAGTTTGCGCCCGTAGCCGGTGGCCGTCAGGCTGTCCCAGGACAGGCCCTCCAGGATAAGGGAGGCCTGCCCCAGGGGATCGTAACCGGTGTCGGTTTTTCTCCATTCCACAACCCGGCCCTTTTGCAGCAGCACAAGCTCCATGCTGCGAGAGCCGATATCCAGTCCTGCAAAAATCATAATCAGCCGATCATTTCCACAAAGGCTTCCACCCGGGTTTTAAGCTGCTCGGCGTCTTCCGGGCTGTAATCCGTTTCAATCCTGAGCATGGGGATGCCTTCCTTCTCCATCCTGGATTCCAGGCCCATGGCTTCTATCTGGTAAGGCTGGCAGAAATTTAAGGCGTATTGAATCACGCCGTCCGCCTTGTAGTCTTTTGCCATTTGGACGATGTGGTCCGCCCGGTCTTCATTGGGGGTGAAGATGGCGCAGTCGATTTTGAAATAGCGATCCACAATGGCTTCCATCAGGGATTCCACGTCCTGGCCGGAGTCGTCGGTCAGGTTGCGAAGCCCTCTCTCTCCCACGCAGGATTCCTCGCCCACGATGACGGCGCCGGAGCTTTCCACAATCCAGGGCAGCTTCCAGTTGGGCACTGCCATGGGGCAGCCGCTCAAGAGGATTCTGGGAGTCTTTTCCGGGAACACGGCCACCTTATCCTTAACGCGTTCTTCCAATTCGTCGCACAAGGCGTTTACCGACTCGGTAAAGCGGACGGGGGCATCGTAAAAGGACACCTGGCTGGCCAGAAGTGCGTCCAGGCCCGAAATGGGTTCCGGGTCGGCCTTGCGGAGCGCTTCCAGCCTGTGCATGGCCTGACGTTTTGCATTGGTAATGGCAATGCCTTTTTTCAGGCTTTCCACGGTAATGGGGTTTCCGGTCAACTCCTCCATGGCCTTGGCGAACCGGACGAATTCCGCCTTCAGCAGCGCCCTGGCGTTTTCCGATTTGGTTTGGGGCAGGTCCATGACGTAAAGATTGGAAACCAGTTTGTTCAGCTCTTCGTATGATTTCTTCTTGCCGTCGCAGGTGTTTTCCCCCACGATCATGTCTGCGGATTCCAGATAAGGGCAGACCTTGCCGAGTTTAAAGCCGAAGGACGACTTGATGAGGGCGCAGGTGTTTCTGGGCAGCACCCTTTCCACTTCCTCCATGGCGAAGTCGGCGCCGGAGCACAAACCCACCAGGGTGGCGCCTGCAGCCCGGACGATTTCCTCGGGCACGAAAACGCAGTAGGAGCCGACAATCTTTTCGCCCTGCTCCTTGGCTTCCAGCATTTCCTTGATTCTCAGGCCATGTACTTCGGACATGACAAAGTTGAAATAGTCCATGCCTTTGGGCCTGTTGGCCTGGGAAAGAAATACGTCCGTATACCCCTGGCCCAAAACCGCCAAAAGCTGGTCGTGCGCGCCCAGATCCATGCCTAACGATTTCCACATGCCTTCGTATTCAGAAGCCATTCAGCCCTCCTTTATTGATGTTTGGTTGAAAACTTTCTCAGACCTTAAGCGCCTTGGCCGCAAAGGCCGCAAAAGACTTTGCGCAAGGTCTGCTGGTCGATGGACTCGGGGTAAAAATGATCCTCTTCGTCCGGTTCCGGCTGGCTTTCAGAGCAGGAGTTGGATGGGAGATGTTTTCGGACTTTTAACGTCCTTCCGATGGAAAGATCCTGGTCTAAAGAAAGGCCGCGGTTGGTTTCTATCCAGCGATCGCATTCATCATGACTGCCTACGAAAAGGACGTAAAAGGACTCCTTGTCCCAGGCGCAGACCGCTCTGTAGCCGGCGCCCAGATCGTACTTGACGCATTTGTCAATGCGGGCTTCCCCGTGCTTGGTCAAAGACCCCAGCCTGCCGAAATCGTCGGTCTCTCCATCCACAAGGTTGTCAATGATGCTTCTGACTTTATCCGCGGCGAGAGCCCCTTTTTTCCCGGCTCTGGAAACGGTCCGGACCTGCTTTTCGAACTTGGCGTCCAAATATACGCATTTAATCATGACGAAAGCGCTAATAATTGCTTCAGGCGGGCGATCCCGGCGCTGCAGGATCGCCCCCCTTTTATTAATTGACGATATTTTCCACCGGGCAGGCGTCCACGCAGGCCCTGCAGCCGGTGCAATCTTCCAGTTTGATGCTCCTGGCTTTATTCCTTACGGAGACCCGAAAAGCGCCTTCCTTGCCTTCCACCTTTTCGATCCGGGAGTACGTCACCAGTTCGATGTTGGGGTGGCGGGCGGTTTCCACCAGATAAGGCGCCAGAATGCACATGGAGCAATCAATGGTGGGGAAGGTTTTGTCCAACTGGGACATAATGCCGCCGATGGCGGGCTCCTTTTCCAGCAAATAGACGTAGTAGCCGGAGTCGGCCAAGTCCAGCGCAGCCTTGACTCCCGCAACTCCTCCACCCACAACCAGGGTGGAGCCTATTACTTTTTGACCTTCCATAGTCACGCAACCTTCCGCAAGCAAATCCTATCTCAATTCCCCGGGCAAGGCGTCCAGGCTGTTGACGGGATGCTTTACAAAATGATCTTTCGGCCCAAGCGCCTTGACGGCGTCAATAACTTCCAGGGCCACCTTCTGGAACTTGGTGGATTCAGCGGACGAGATCCATGAAAAATGCAGCCTGTCCTTTTCAATGCCCATGTGCTCCATGAGATTTTTGAAAAGCGCGAACTTGCGGCGGGCGTAGAAGTTGCCTTCGATGTAATGGCAGTCTCCGGGATGGCAGCCCGACACCCAGACTCCGTCCGCACCGTGCCTGAAAGCAGCCAGGATGAACTTGGGCGTAATCCTGCCGCTGCACGGGACGCGGATCACCCGGAAGTTGGTGGGGTATTGCAAACGGCTGACCCCTGCGAGGTCCGCGGCGCCGTAGGTGCACCAGTTGCAGAAAAACGCTGCGATTTTGGGTTCCCATTCGGACATTGTTTTCTCCTTGGTTATTTCTTGGCAAAGGGATCAGGGGTTCCGGGCTCTCCGGGAAGCCACACTTCCTTCAGGTCGTCTCCAAGATATTCCCGCTCGTTTTCGCCCAGCGCGCCCAATGAAAGCGCCAGCATGGTCCACAAATGAACCGTCTGATAGCCGCCTTCGTAATGCTCGTTCAGGTCATGAATCTGGGCGTGGCAGTTATGGCAGGGCGTAACCACGTAATCGGCCTTGGTGGCCTTGATCTGGTTGAACTTCAGCCTTCCGTACTCATAGCGCGCTTCGGGAAAGCCGGATTGGAGGAATCCTCCGCCCCCGCCGCAGCAGAAATTGTTGCACTTGTTGGGGGTCATATCCACAAAGTTTTCTTCGCCCACAATCTTCTTAACCACAAACCGGAGATCGTCAGCCAGGGGATCCTTGAAGCTCTTGCGCACCTGCTGGCAGGGATCCTGGACCGTGAACTTGATCTGCAGGTCCTTGTTCCAATCGGAGCTGGGATTGAGCCTCCCCTCCCTGATCCACTTGGCGTACCTCATCACCATGGGGGCGATTTCGAGATCCGTTTCGATGTTGAACTTTTGCTGGCCCTTCCAGATGCTGAATGTGGAGTGCCCGCATTCCGTGTTCAAGTACACCTTGGCGCCAAGGTCGCGGGCGGAGTCCAGGCTCGTTTTGGCGATCTTTTTCCAGTTCTCGTCATCAGCCAGGAACATGCAGTAGTTCTCGCCGCCCCAGCCTGTCGTGGCATAGGTCCAGTCCACGCCGGCCAGATGCAAAATCTTCCAGAGCGGAATCATTTCGTCCGGTTCGGTTACGGGCTCGCGGGAATTCTGGGACACGAAGTACTTGGCGCCCTGCTTGTTCACAGGCGCCTGCAATTCTTCCCATCCGGGCTGGGTTTCCCGCACTTCCTCAACCACATCCTCGACCACGAACTGGAAGTCCTCCGGCGAAGCCCCCATCGCGCTGCAGGACTCATTGCGCAGGGCCATGTCACAGCTTCCCAGGATGCCCTTGGGGCGTTCTTCGCGGGGCGTAAGCTGGCGGGCCGAAAAAACCAGGCCGGCGATGTCGATGCTCATGGGACAGACGTAGGTGCACCGCTGGCACTGAGAACAGAACCAAACCCAGTTTGTTTTGGCGATTTCCTCATCCAGGCCCAAGGCCGCCATGCGAAGGAACTTGCGGGGATCCATTCCCTCCAGGCCGGCCGCCGGACAACCCGAGGCGCAGGCGCCGCAAGTGAGGCATAAATTCAGATTTCCGCCGTCAGGCAGGATCTCCATGACTTTATTGATCAGGGCGCTTTTACTTCTTTTTCCAATGACAATAGGCGATTCCACAGTGTTCTCCTTATGGATAGAGTCTTATGATGCAAAAACGCGGGAAGAATATATAGATAGTATTAATCAGTCAAATTGAAAATATTGATAAATAAAGGCGGCGATATTCTGAATGTCTATTTAAAGAATAGATTATCAAAATATCAAGGGGTTGCAAGCCAAGTCAGTTTGCGGCGGCAAAGGAGCGAAGGCAGGCCATGACGCTTTTTTCCTTAATGATTTCCGCAACGGAGGGCGGAACCAGGTGCTCCCAGGGCTGGCCTGCGATGATGGCCTGGCGGATTTGAGTGGAGGTGATGCCTTTTTGTTCCGGGGGGCGTTTCCAAAGAACGTGGACGTTCAGGCCGTTTTCCCGGAGCATGGCCAGTTTGCGTTCTCCCCAGGCGTCGTAGATGGTCAAAAAGAATTTGGCGTCCAGGGGCGCGTAATTCCCCCACAATTCCGGAAAATTGATGGGGAAGGGGACTACGGAGAAGTTGTCGTGGGGCAGGCCGGCTTCCCGCAGGGCCGCGTCCACCATGCGGAAACGGTCCCAATAGGACAGAGGGTTGGATTCCCGCTGGCTGCGGGCGGGGTCCGCGCCGTCCTCCCGGGTCATGGCGGGGTCGGGGTTGGTAATGCCTATGACAAGGCGGTCGCATTGCTCCGCGCCGGCCAAAATGTATTTCATGTGGTCGTTGTGCAGAATCTGAAATCTTCCGTGGACAAGTCCGTACATCAATGTCTCCGTGTTAAATTTGAGCCTCAAAAAATCAAATGGTGAAGGGCTCTCTTGCGCCCGGCCAGAAAGGCTGGTCGTCCGGGGTGTCCATAATCCCGTGCAGTTTGGACAGGTCCAGGTGATTCAGGATGGTCAGTAAAAACTCCTGCCCCCGCAACTGCCCCAGGGCGCCCTGGGCGCAGGCGATTTCGCTGTACGCCTGAACCTGATCCACCCGCACTCCCTGTCCGAGCAGGGCCAAAGGCACCGTTTCTCCGGAGTGGATCAGAGGACCCGCGGACGGGGTGGAATGATCGGAGGTGACGGCGATCAGGACGTCCGGATCGTCCAGACGATGGGCGAGGGCCTTTTCCAGGCCTTTGTCCAGGGATTCGATGGCCCGCACCTTCAAGCCTGCGTCTTTTTTATGCGCCGCCTCGTCCGGCGCTTTGGTGTGCACGTGAATCAAACCGTATTGGCCGGACCTTTCCAGGGCCGCATCCAGCCTGCGGGCAAGATCTTCGCCCGGATTGTCCGTGTCTCCGTCCTTGATGACGTCCATGCCGATAAAACGGGCCAGGCCGTGGTAGACGGCGCCGGAGGATATGCTCAGGCCTCGTATGCCCCAACGCCTATGAAAGGGCTCCACGTCTGAATAAGCCCCCGCCCGTTGAGTGACCACGGCGTTGGCCGGGGATTCCCCCCGCGCCTTGCGCTTGATGTTTACCGGGTGCTCATCCAGGCGCTGGTGGGCGAACCGCAGATACTCGTACAAAGCCTCGGCCGTATTGATGGCCTTGGGGTCGCTGGCGTGGGTGGACCAGGGGCGCACGGCGCACAAGGGACCGCCGGGCGTCATGGTGTCGCTGTCCGTGATGAACCGGGAAACCGGCCCGCCGGCGGACAGGATGCCGTCCACGCCTTTGGTGTGATGAAATCGAAACCAGATGTCCCCGGTTTGCCAGAACGCCACGGCCTCGATAAGCTCCCTGGCTTCCTGAACGCTGGCCCCAGGCCTTTTTTCCTCCAGAATCAACGCGCCGTCCCGGACGCTCACGTGGGAGAGGTGGGTCAACAGGGCGATCTCCCCGGGATGCATGTCCAGGCCCCAGCCCAGGCCTTCCAGAAAGCCCCGGCCGGGAAATTCCTCGGGCCGGTATCCGAACATGGCGAAATGGGCGTTTTCACTGGGCAAGGCCTGGCCGGCAAGCCCGGCGTGGTAGGCGCCGCATGATCCCCGGGAGGCCATCAGATCCAAAAAAGGAGTGCGGGCCGCTTCCAGGGGCGTTTCGTTTCCCAAGTCAGGATAGGACCGGTCTCCCAGTCCGTCCAGCAATATGAGGATGCATGTCTTAGCCATGCCTGAAGCATATCACGGGGCGGCAATCGGCGCCAAGCCATACATTCTCCCATTCTATAAGTGCGCCGAGAATGATTGGAATAATCGATTTGATCTATTGGGAAAATACTATTATAGTTTTCACCATGATACTTGACCTCCACGTACATAGCACGGCGTCTCCGTGCAGCAGCCTGACCATGGATCAGATCACGGCCTTTGCCGGTCTGCGCGGCCTGGACGGAGTGTGCATTACAGACCATTATGAGGCCAGCGGCCCCGTATCCTCCCGGGACGGGTATATGCTGGACGGCCTGGTTGTGATCGTGGGGACGGAATACGCCACGCCGCAAGGGGATCTGCTTTTGTTCGGGCCGGATTTGGACTTTCCCGATGGCCTGCCCGCCGAAGAGATTCTGGTCAGGATGGACGCCATGGGCGGGGCCGCAATTTTAGCTCATCCGTTCCGGAAAAACAGGCCCGGAGATGAGCGCCTTGTCGCCGATGGAATGGTCGCCGCCGTGGAAGAGATGAACGGCCGGAACACGCATGAAGAAAACGGCATGATCGCCGAGTGGAAGGCCAAATACCCCATGAACACCGTTGGGGGCAGCGACGCCCATTCCCTGGAGGAGTTGGGCCGTTCCGCCACGCACTTTCCCCGCTTCGTGAATGGATGGCAAGACCTGGTTGCGGCTCTTAAGGCCGGTGAGGCCGCCCCCATCATCAATCAGATTTTCCCTCTGACCGATTTCCTTTCAAACAATCAGTTGAACTGCGCCTGATCCCTGGACTACAATTCATTCCGGCAGTTTTGAATTATAACCAAGCCGGAAGACGTCATGACCTTATCCTTCGAGCCCATCAACCTGGACAGCCAAAAAGCCTATCTGGAGTTCCTGGCAAAATGCCCGGAGCCCAGTTCGGAATACAGCTTCATCAACCTGTTCGCCTGGCAGGAGGCCCACGGCCTGGAATGGGCCTGGACCGGCCCATTGGTCTGGATTCGCCAGACCCGCCCGGAAACCGTGTATTGGGCGCCCATGGGCGATTGGGAGTCCGTGGATTGGCCCAAAGCCCTGAAAGAACTGGACGAGTCCGCCGCATTTTCCCGCATTCCAGAAAAACTGGCGGAAATCTGGAGAAACGCCCAAGGCCTTTCCATGGAATTGGAAGAGGACCGGGGCCAATGGGATTATCTTTATTCGGTTCCTGACCTGGTTGCGCTTAGCGGCAAAAAGTATCATTCCAAGAAAAATCACCTGAACCGCTTCAAAAAATCCTACCCGGCAAGGTACGTCCCCATGGACGCCTCCAACGCCCAGGAAGCCCTGAGCCTGCAGGAATCCTGGTGCCAGTGGCGGGACTGCGAGTCCGTGGAAACCCTGGCCGCTGAGAATGACGGAATCTTCAAGGTTCTGGACCATTGGGACTCTCTTAGCAACATCATGGGCGGGCTCATCTACGTGGAGGACCAACTGGCGGCCTACACCATCGGCGAGGCTTTTAAGCCCGGCATGCTGCTGATCCATTTTGAAAAAGGATCCCCCGACTTCCACGGCGCCTATCAGGCAATTAACCAGCAATTCCTGGAGCACGAAGGCACGGATTTCGCCCTGGTCAACCGGGAGCAGGACACAGGCGACGAAGGCCTGCGCAAAGCCAAGATGTCCTATCATCCCGTGGATTTCATCAAAAAATTTAGAGCGAGTTTAAATAGTTAATGTTCTTTATGCTCATTTGCTTTTCGAGCTTTTTGCCCCTTTTTCGCCGCTACTCCATAATGACACTGGGTCCCCGTTTCCGGGACTGCGTCATGATGATTGCATAAAAACCGCAATCATCCCGCCGCCTCCCTCCACGGGGATGACGGAGAGCGGCGTTTTTCGCAACCAAATGGGGTGAATGCGTCCTCGCAACCTCAATAGGGCCTCAAGCGCCCTTTGAATATTCGTTAACTGCAGTATCCCGTCATCCCGGCAAGGGCGATCCGCTTTTCAGGATCGTCCGCAAGCCGGGACCCAGCGTCATTGTAAAGAGCGCCATGAGGTATAATTATCTTGGACGCCGCTTGGCATTATGTGCTGCAATCCCGGAAAGACTATTTGTCTCCAACACATTTCGACCAACGCTTGACATAATATACCCGTGGGTATATTCTTGAAAAAAATCGAGCGAGCGTTCGATTAATTGGCGGCGAAATCTCTTTTCCCGCGCCGCCGCCTTTCATTAACCCGCACACATGGAGCCAAAGCCATGGACGACCAGCTTTATCACCAACTCAGGGAACATGTGGACCAATACTCCGTGGGATTCAACGCCTCCGAATCCCAGGTGGAAATTGAGTTTTTAAAAGTGCTGTTCACGGAAGAAGAAGCCCGCATGTACCTGCATCTTCGCCGGCATCTGCAGCCTGCGCACATCATAGCGGAAAAGGCCGGGATGGAGTTGGCGGAAGCGGAACGCATTCTTACCGGCATGCTGAAGAAAGGCTTGACCTTTCCCAAGATAAAGGAAGACGCCAGGTACTACTCCGTGGCTCCGTTCATGCACGGGTTGCTGGAGCACGCCTGCCTGTTGATGGCGGACAATCCGGAATTCAAAGAGGTCGCCAAAAAGCTGCAAAAGTATCTTGCCAGGGAGTACAAACCCAAAGGCCGTCTTGTGAGAACCATCCCCGTGGAGGGACAGGTTAGTCCCGATCTGCCCGTGGCGCCATATTATGACGTGGTCAAGATCATCCAGGGCAAGGACAAAATCGCCGTCACCCCCTGCGCCTGCGAGGCCAAAACCCGGATCATCGACAAGCCTTGCGACCAGACCAAGGAAATGTGCATCAGCTTTGGCTTTTACGCCGAGCTTTACGCCGAAACCCTGAAAATCGGCCGGTACATTTCCCAGGAGGAAGCTATAGCGATCATCAAGCAAGCGGAGGAGGAAGGACTGGTTCACCAATTGGCCGGGGACAAGCGGAGCGTGGAAGGCATTTGCAACTGCTGCCGGGAGTGTTGCGGGATTTTGAAGAGCTTCAAGTTTTTCCCCAAACCCGCCCTGATGGCGACCTCGGACTACGTGGTGCAATTAAACAAGGAGGAGTGCATCAGTTGCGGGACCTGCGTGGAACGGTGCCCCATGGATGCGTTCACCGAGGGCGGGGACGTGATCAGCGTGGATCCCGGCCGCTGCATAGGGTGCGGGCTTTGCACCACCACCTGCCCCACCGAGGCCCTGAGCCTGGAGATTCAGCCGGAGGAGAAGCGGGCGGCGCCCTTCCAGCCGGAAAAATACGATTTTATCCGGTCCACCCTGGATTTTGAAGCCGACCTGGCCAAATACGCAGAGGATTAGCAGACAAAAAAAAACCAGGCTGCGGCCGTCGCAGCCTGGCTTTGCTGTTTATGGAATTGCTAAATCTTGTCGTAGTGGGAGAACTTCATGCTGAAGGTTCCCCGGCCCTGGGTGGCGGACCGCAGGTCGGTGGAGTATCCGAACATCTTGGACAAGGGCGCCACGGCCTTGATGATTCCCACGCCGGTGGCGGATTCCAGGGCTTCGATTTTGCCGCCCCGGGAGTTCAAGTCTCCGATGACGTCGCCGGTATTGGCTTCCGGCGCAACGATTTCCAGGTCCAGGATGGGCTCCAGCAATGCGGAGTCCGCAGCCAGCAGGGCGTCGTTGACGGCCATGGAGGCGGCCACGCGGAACGCCAGGTCGGTTCCCGCGCCTTCCCGGAAAACGCCGCCCGCCAGGGTGGCGGCCACGTCCAATACGGGATATCCCATGACCACGCCGCTGCCAAAGGCTTCCATCACCCCTTGTTCTATATGGGGAATGAGATGTTCGGGGATGGCGTCAAACCCGGGCGCCACGGTGAATGTATTGCCCGTCCCCCTGGAACGGGGCTCCAGGCGGATGTCCACCTGGGCGAAATGGTTGTGCCCGGCGACTTCGCGGTCGAACAAGCCGGTTCCCACGGCTTCCTTGCCCACGGTTTCCCGGTATACGACCTGGGGCTTGCCCACATTGACCTGGGTGTTGAATTCCCGCTGCATACGGCTGACCAGGATTTCCAGGTGCAACTCTCCCATGCCGGAGATGATGGTCTGGCCGGTTTCCTCGTCCTCCCGCACCTTGAATGTGGGATCTTCGGCCATGAGCTTGTCCAGAACCGTGGGCAGTTTTTCCTGATCGCTGTGGGTCTTGGGCTCCACGGCGATGGAAATGACCGGCTCGTAGGTTTCGATGCGCTCCAGCATGACCGGCTTGTCCATGGTGCACAAGGTGTCTCCGGTGGAGGAGTCTTTCATGCCTACGATGCCCACGATGTTGCCCGCGCCAGCCTGCTCGATGCGCTCCCGCTTGTTGGCGTGGATGGCCAAGATGCGGGCGGGCTTCTCCTTGCGGCCCAAGGTGGGATTGAATACGTCCTGGCCGGCGATGAGCTTGCCGCTGTATATGCGGGCGAAGCACAGCTTGCGGCCTTCGGGCATGGAGACTTTGAAAATGAGCGCGGCCAGGGGATCCTTCTCCGAGTTGCCGCAGATGATTTCCTCCTTGGATTCGGGATGCACGCCCCGGGCCGGAGGGACTTCCTTGGGGCTCGGCAAAAAGGCCGTGATGGCGTCCAGCAGGGGCTGAACTCCCACGTTGCGCAGGGCGGATCCGCACAGGACCGGCACGGCGCCGGATTCGATGGTCGCCTTGCGGATGCCCTGGATCAGCCTTTCCTTGGAGACTTCCCCTTCCTCCAGGTAAAGCTCCATCAGCTCGTCGTCGAATTCCGCGACGTCTTCCACAAGCTGCTCCCGGTAGGTTTCGGCCTCTTCGGCCCGGTCGCCTTCCAGAGGCGATCTCTGAAAGGATGCGCCCAGGCTGGTTTCGTCCCAGGTGATCTGCTCCATGTTCAGCAGGTCGATAACGCCTTCAAAGGCGTCTTCCGCTCCGATGGGAATCTGAAGCAGCAGGGGCCTGGCGCCCAGAATGTCTTTCAATTCCTTGACCGTGCCGAAAAAATCCGCGCCAATGCGGTCCATTTTGTTCACAAAGGCCATTTTGGGAACATGGTACTTGTCGGCCTGCCGCCACACGGTTTCCGACTGGGGCTGCACCCCGCCCACGGCGCAGAAAACGCCGATGGCGCCGTCAAGCACCCGCAGGGAGCGCTCCACCTCGATGGTGAAGTCCACGTGGCCGGGAGTGTCTATAATGTGGATTTCATGATCCTGCCAATGGCAGGTGGTGACCGCCGAGGTAATGGTGATGCCCCGTTCCTGTTCGTCGGTCATCCAGTCCATGACAGCCTCGCCGTCGTGGACCTCGCCGATCTTGTGAGAGCGTCCGGTATAGTACAGGATGCGCTCCGTCACCGTGGTTTTTCCAGCGTCAATATGGGCGATGATGCCGATATTGCGCATTTTGCTTACAGGTATTTTTTTACTCATCGTATTATCGTCATGTCTGCGCCATATGGATAAGTCAGTTCCACATGGCCGCCAAGGGTTTCAGCTTCTTTACCTTCGATCAGGATTTTAACGGAGGAGATATCCTGGACGTTCAGGCACAAGGTGTTTACCAGGGCGAATACAGTCATGTACTCCGCCTCGGCGCCTCCGGGAAGCCCTTGCGAGATCTCCCGGGAAAAATCAACATAGCACAGTCCGTTCCGAACATAAACGGCCAAAAGCCGCGTGTCCTCGGGAATGCATCTCAATCCCTCGCCCCGGGGGCCGTCCAGCAGGGCTTGTATCAAGGCTTTGGCGTACAAGGCCGGCGCCTGATCCGCTTCCATGCGGCGATCCTCGGCCGCCAGGTGATATCCCTTGGGGCTGATAAAATACAAATGGGCGACGCCGGTCCTCTCCTGCAATACCCCTTGCTCCGCGCCGGACTCCGGGCTTGTCTGGTCCGCGTACAGGCTTCCGGCCGGGAACAACCAACCCAAAACCAGCGAGATCCCAAAGAGGGACAATATTTGTCGGCTGCGCCTTCGCATGAGGATTTTACCCAATTGATTCAATTTGTTTCAGGCGGAATCCGTCCGATCGATTTCTCCGCCCGATTGCTTGTGATTTCTATGTTACCCGCCGCCTAAAGTCAAGGGAACAGGCGCACGGCTTCATGGAGAAGCCTAAACCCGTCCAACGCCGGCTTCTTAGCCGCCCGTAAAAGATAAGACATTAATTTTACATAACAAGGCGGCCCGGAAATTAATTTGTGATCCTAAAATTGAATAGAGCAAACTGCCATTCCAGGCTCCCGCTTAATGAAAGCGCCTTTTAGCATAAGGCGTAATAGTAATAGTTCCGGACAGGTTTTGGTTGTTGGAATAGTCGATTTTTGAGCGGTCCTCATAGTCCGTCCAAGAATAGCTCAGCATCAGCCGTGCCTTTTCCAAACGCCCGTAATGTATCCAATCCGCCGTATACTCGGCAATGTATCGAGGATTTTCCTTTGACCTGGAAACGCGTCCCATCCACGTTCTGTCAGACTTTTTGTTTTTTCGATCCTGGTATGGGCTCCAGCCCAATGCTTTCATCTCCTTTTCATAGAAATCCCTCAGGTCCCTTGCGGGAAAGTTTTGTCTGACTTTAAAGTCCAACCCTTTCGCCTGTCGATCAAGCCTGGAAAATCTATTGGTAACTTTGGCTTTGGGATAAACGGGGATTTGATAGTTTTCAGGGGTGATGTCGAAACTTTTTCCCGAAGAAAGGGAAACCGCTTTCCACCATGATAATGCAATAACAATGACGATTAAACAGAAAATTCCCAACGGGATGAATGTTCTTGGATAGTTTATTTTATTCCAAAACGCCAATATCCGTTTCCCTCATAAAAAGATTGAAATATGGCTAATGCCCCTCATTAAGGAAAAAGCATGCGCGCAGGTTCATCTGACGCCCCTGGGTTGATTGTACACGTTATGGCTATGTTTTCCAAGGACGAGGCGGCTTTGTTTTCCATAATTATACCATACTGGTTGTGTTTTTCAGATTATTCTGATTAATTCAAAATTGTACACTTTTCAACACATCCAGGGAGGGCGGCATTGCCTGCCGAGTGGAGGCGAGTTTATGGAATTCCGGTTGGCAAGGAAGCGAGACATCTGGATCGCCCTTGGCTTGGTCATAATCGTTTCTCTGTATGCCATGCAGGGCAGGATTTATTTGTGGAGCAAGATTAAGTTTGATTATGGTCAGGACAAGTCAAGCGCTTACTACGCTGTTTTGGAAGACAGGGGTCGGATAGAATGTGCAAACTCTTCCCGTCAGGGCATTGAAATTGCTACAGAGGAGTTCTCCTTTCTTTGCCCCTTTCCTGTTAAAGAAAAATCGGAAAGCGAAATGTCCTCTTCGTACTTGTTGGAAAACAGAGTCCTGGTGACCGTGTATGACAGCCAGATCAATTTTCAGAATAGCAAGGGGTTGCGGGACCTGAAGAACATGATGTACGGCGGCGAGCCTGTGAGCCTTTACGAATTCAACAGGCGTGTGCTCCAGGTTACGCCGGATCAAATTTCCTTTTTTGACTCCATGGACGAGATCAGGCGGGAGTTCCTTCAACTGATGCTAAAGCCCTCCCGTGCAGGCGAGCGCCAGAATACTGCCTTCACAGAAAATTTAAACATTATCCAGTTGGGATTTCCAACGCCAAATCCCCCGGATATTGGAGCGGCCTTTGGTCCTGTCAGGTCTCTGGTGTTTGGGAAAGATGACAAATCATACGAGATCGTTTTCTTGGGCTTGGACCAGGAGGCCATTGACTGTATTTTGGCGAGTTTTGAAATTATTGAGCAGCCGGCGCCGGAAAAATTATGATATGATGCATTATTACCCTCAGTCAACCCGGAGACCATTCTCATGACGGATTGGAACAAGGTGCTGGACAGCCTGCTGGAAGACTCACCCGACGAACCCCTGATTACCTCCCGGGCGCACGACACTCTCGGACTGCCCAAATTGAAAAAGTGGGAGAAGGGCATGGTCTATGCCGAATGGACCTATGACGAACGCATGGGCAACAGCCGGGGCGAAGTCTACGGAGGCTTTTACGCCGCCCTGGGCGACACCTTGTCGGCCCTCGCGGCCATGACCGTGCTGAAGCCCGACGAAATCGTCAAAACCACGGATCTTCGGGTGTCGTATTTTCGCCCCATGAAAGAAGGCGTGGTCCATGCAACCGCAGTGGTCATCAACCGCAGCAGAACCACGGTGCACGTGGAAGTGGACTTCAAGAACCTGGATGACAAACTCCTGGCCAAGGCCTATGCAACCCATCAGGCGGTCAAGCCGGAGTAGCGTGGCGTATGGATTTTATAGGAACGAAGGGGTTTAGACCGGAACAAAATTGTTCACGAGAAGATGATCAATATGGATTCGCCGCCCCAGTCTGGGCTTTTTCAACGCCTTGACAATATTTCGGCCCCGTGCCATACCTTTTTCGTACGGTTGTCCCAAAGCTGCAAGGCGACCCCGATTTGCGCTCCGTGCCTTACCATTCCCTTGTTTTCAAAAGATGCAGGATGTCAGTGTGGGGGAAAAACCATTAAAAAAACTCCAGGTGTGGAAGTATCAACGGCGCAGGCTCAGGCTTTTGATCTTTCTGCTTAGGTTTCCCAGGCTGGTGTATGTGCTAACGCGGCTGTTGCGCTTTGTCATGCCCGGCAGGGAAACCCGGTCCAACAGCGCCCGGCGCCACAGTTTTTCCATGATCGGCGGGGGGCTGGTCAGGCCGGCGGACCTCAAGGCCATGCGCTATGTGTACCTGGATTACCTGGAGTACATGGACGACCTGTTGTACGCGGAAAAGGGGACCTGGCCGGTGGTGTGGTCCGAGTTCAACCTGTCCAACGAAATCCTGCGGGTGCTGGACGTGGTCATGTACGTACCCGAATCCATGGCCATCATGGGGCATAACATGGGCACGCACACCACGGTGAAGATCATCGAAGCGGCGGAGCGGGAAGGGCTTCCCACGGAGTTCTGCTCCGCGGGAAAGGCGGCCATAGGCGCTTACCTGACCCATCAGGCGCCCAAGCCGGACTTGCTCATTTCAAGCTCCCACCCATGCGATTCCGTGGTTTCCAGCTATCAGACCCTGGAATACCTGACCAAAGCGCCGCTGTTTTCCGTGGACACCCCTTATTGGGACGACGACGGCAGCGTGGATTATTACGCGGACAACCTCTTGGAATTGATTGGTTTTCTGGAGGACAACACCGGCCTGAAGGTGAACTGGGAAGATTTGGCCCAGGTGTGCGACAACATCAATAAAACCAACGCCCTGTTGCAGGAATATACGGAAATGGCCCGGGCCGTGCCGTCTCCGTGCAACCTGACCTGCCTGCTTTTGGGGTGGCAGCACAGCATTGCGGCCCATGGCACGGAAAACGGACTCAAGTTCGCCCAAATGATCTGTGAGAACGCCAAGGCCCGGCTTGCCAAGGGCAAGGGGTTCATCAAGAAGCAGAAAATCCGGGTGATCTGGTGGGACATCCCCATCGGCTTTCATTTTTTGGAGCCCTGGCTGAACCGGCGTTTCGGCGCCGTGACCGTGGCGGACTTCATGGGCAGGGTCAACACCAGCATGATTGACCTGTCCTCCCGGGAAACCATGATCCGGGACCTGGCCCGGACGCATCTGAACATTGCCATGGCGCGCCAGTTGCGCGGCCCGGCCGAGTTTTTCACCGAAGAATTAAAGCGCATTTTGGAGGAATACTCGGGCGATTGCATGATTTTCACCCGGCACCAGGGCTGTAAAGGGGGTTGGGCCATGGGGAAATTAATACGGGATGTTTGCCAAAAGGCCGATCTTCCTGTATTATTTCTATCTACGGACTCTTTCGACCCCCGTTTCGCCTCGGAGCAGGAGATTAAACGGGAGATTACCGGGTTCTTTCAAAATAACGGACTGGCCTGACCGCTGACTAGGACTCATCGCACAGCGGCCATATATATATCCCGGATTTTTTAAAGCCCGGGAAAAGTCGGCCTTGTTAAGACGCCGAAGCTCGGAGGGGGCTTTCGGCCCATCGCTATTATTTTAATACAAGCAGTTTTATTGTGGGGAAAGGGTTGCAAAACCCAGGCGCCGAGCCATACCCTTGTATTCACTGGACGATGAAATCGACTAATCCCGTGAATAGGCGGTGAAATGGATGTTTTCAACGAAAAGACTGTCGTAGTCACCGGAGCGGCGGCCGGAATCGGCAAGGCCCTGTGTCTGGCCTTGGGCAGGCGTGGCGCCTTTGTGATCGCGGCGGGCCATCACCTGGACCGGGTGGAAAGGACGGCCCGGGAAGTCAGGGATCAGGGCGGGGCCGCAACCGCCGCCCAAGTGGACGTGACTCGGGAAGAGGACGTTAAAAAGATCATTGACAGGACCGTGCAGGAGTACGGACGGCTGGATTATTATTTCAACAACGCGGGCATCAGCATTGCCGGTGAAATGCGCGACCTGTCCCTGGACGACTGGCGCAGGGTGCTGGACGTAAACTTCATGGGCGTCCTGTACGGCTCCCATTACGCCTACATGGTCATGGCTTCTCAGGGCCGCGGGCATATAGTGAATGTTTCGTCTTTGGGAGGATTGTTGCCTTTTCCGGTCAAAGGGCCGTATTCCGCATCCAAGCACGCGGTGGTTGGGCTCACGTCCACGCTGCGGGCCGAAGCCGCCCGTCTGGGGGTTAAGATCAGCCTGGTTTGCCCCGGCCTCATTGCAACGGAAATCTGGGAAAAAACCCCCATACACAAGGCTGACAACAAGGCTGTGAAGAATATTTTCACCCTTCCCATGCTGCCGGTGAACAAGGCGGCGGAGTTCACTCTCAAGGGCGTAGCCAGGAACAAGGGAATCATTGTCTTTCCCTTTCATGCCAAACTGGCTTGGAGGGCGTATCGCTTATCCCCGGCGCTGTTGACTCCCATGGGATGGTACATGATGCGGAGCTTCAGGAAGATTCGCAAAGACCAGGCATGACATGAAACAAAGGCAGGTTGAAATGGGCCGGCTGGGCAACGCGGCCGTTAAAGGAAGCGGACCAACCATGCAACCCGAAAACCAGAATATTCCAAAGCGGTTTCCCGTAGTCCTGGAGGATAAAATCCTCTACTGGATGCGCAATTCCCATTGCGCCAATTTCGGTTTGATCGCCCGATTGAACGGAAGGCTTGATTTCGTTCGCCTTAAGCACGCCATGCGCATGTGCCTGGACGCGGAGCCGGTCCTGGGCTGCCGATTCGTCGAAGCCGCCTTTGGGCAATATTGGGAGCGCCTGCCCGATCTGGACGCGGAGGAAATCTGCACTCTGGTGGAAAATCCTCTCGATGAAGACGATCCCGGAGGCTTTTGGGACTCCCTGCCGGACCTGGACGTGCACCAGGGGCCCCAGGCCCGCGTCTGGGTGCTGCGGGGCCGGAACGACCTGGTATGCCTTAGGGTGAATCACGTTGCCAGCGACGGCGGGGGAGTCAAGGACCTGGCCTATCTGCTGGCTAAAACCTACAATCGCCTGGAACGCGATCCTTATTACATCCCTCCTTCCAACATCTACGGCGCCCGGGGCCTTGCTCAGGTTTTTCGCCACATGGGCTGGCGGGATCGTTTGGGCGTATTGCGCAGAACCATGGCGGACGCCCATGTCTTTCTCCGGGGGCGGAGCAAACGCAGGGCGCCCCTGGACTTTCAGCCGCCGGAAGGGCGAACCCTGTTGACCCGGGTGATCGCCGGAGACGATTTCAGACGGTTAAAGGCCTATGGAAAGGCCCGGGGGGCGACCATCAACGACACCGCGGCCACGGCCGCCATCCGCGCCTTTTACTCCCTGCTGAACTCCGATCCCAAAGCCTACGCCAGAATGGTGGCCACGGCGGACCTGAGGCGCTACATCCCCGGCGGCCAGGCCGAGTCCGTGTGCAACCTTTCCGGCTTTTCCTACATCAATGTGGGGCGCGGACTGCCGGGGGATTATAATTCCCTGCTCCGAATCGTCCATGACGCCTTTCAAAAGCTCAAACAGGAATACATTGGCATGGGCAATATTCCCTTGTCCGCCGCCGTATTTAAAACCATGCCCTTTTCCGTGGGACTGCGCTTTCACGACGGAATAGGCGACATTCTTAAGAAAAAGTCCGCTTCCACCGGCGACTTGGGCCTCATGTTCACCAACGCCGGGTTGATCGACCCGGAAAAATTCCGGTTTAACGGCGCGCCGGCCGCCTGGGCGGGCGTCACAGCCACCCGATCCACTCCGCCCGTGGTGACTGTTTGCATCTCCGGCCTGGGCGACAGCCTTTTGGTTACGCTCGGGTTCTGCCAAAACGTGCTCAGCAGAGAACTGGCGGGAAGATTTCTGGACCGCCTGGGGGCTGAGTTAATCCGCACGGAGCCCGAAACCTGCGCCCCGGACCTCATCCAATCCCTAAGCCCTTGACAGTCAACAGGGCTTGCAATACAAATATCCTCATTAATCGTCTTTTATTCCCAAAAGAAATGGGGGGTGACATGGTTAGCAGGTTTTCTCAAC
The DNA here is from genome assembly GCF_900142135.1 of Desulfatibacillum alkenivorans DSM 16219. Classification (GTDB taxonomy): domain Bacteria; phylum Desulfobacterota; class Desulfobacteria; order Desulfobacterales; family Desulfatibacillaceae; genus Desulfatibacillum; species Desulfatibacillum alkenivorans. The sequence goes on from NZ_FQZU01000041.1 coordinate 44,732, forward strand.
TGGCGCCGTCGAAGTGGTCCTACTCGCAATGGCGGAAATTCTTTATGATTGCCGCTATTTGGAATATTTTTTTCGCCGCTCCGGCCTCCTTCTGGCCGGAATTCAACATGAAAATCTTCTATGACGTGCTCTACGGAGAGGATTACGCAATCATCCTGAACCGGTGCTTTTGGATCTTCATCCTGGCTTTGGGCGCGGGCTTCGGCGTCGTCTCCAAAGCTCCTGAAAAAAACCATGGCGTTCTGGTTATCGGCGTCATCGTAAAAATTGCTCTGGCCATAACCTGGTTCGGGCTTGTGCTCGACCGCATGGCCACCTTTGTGGCCTTTTTCTGCGCCCTTGGCGAGGCCTTGTTCGTCATTTATTTTCTTTACTATCTGGTCTCCGGCCCCACGCATGAGGAAACCGAAGCCGCCGTTTGATTTTTCAAAAATCCTCCAGGCCAATCCTTGCTTGGAGGGTTTTTTTCCCGCTCTCCATCCGGCCTGCAATTCAAAAAGTTCCATATCATAACGCCCCGAATACGTTTCCTGAAAAGCCTCTAATTTTTGGGGGTATTTCGCTTTTATATTTTTCGAGCGTTCGTTTGAAAAGCATCCATTGTTCTCTGTGCTTAAAACTAAATAAAAATAATATTATAAGTATTTTACATAGTAATATGATGGTGAGGCAAAAAATATGAAGAACAAAACAATTGACAGGACTAGGCGACTGGTCTACTGTAAGCCCCAATAGACGATTGGTCTATCGCAAGAAAAGCCTTGCCCTATCCCCCTTTTCAAAACCAAAATAAGGAGATGAGTCATGTCCCAACTGCTGGAAATGCTCGGTTGTCAATACCCCATCCTCCAAGGGCCCATCGGCGAGTTGTACGACCCCGGTATGGTCGCGGCCGTATCCGAGGCGGGCGCCTTCGGCGTCTTGGCCCTGGGGTTCGTGTCGGATCTGGAGCAGGTAAAGGCCTTGGTGGGCAAGATCCGGGAGCTGACGGACAAGCCTTTTGGCGCCAACCTCATGATTTCCATGAATCCCAACAACGACCAGATTCTGGAAATCCTCTACGAGGCCGGGGTGCGTGTGGTGACGACCTCCGGGGGCTCGCCCAAAAAGATTTATCCCAAAATCAAGGAAATGGGCATGCAAGGACTGCACGTGACCTTGTCGGCGCCCATGGCGGCCAAGTCCGTGGAAGCCGGCGCCGACGGCGTGGTGGTTTCGGGCACGGAGTCGGGCGGACTGCGCACCTTGGGGCCGGAATCCACCAATTTCATCCTGATTCCTCTGACCTGCGACATGGTGAAAGCGCCGGTTGTCGCCGCCGGGGGCGTCGCGGACAAAAGGGGATACCGGGCGGCCATGGCATTGGGCGCCCAAGGCGTTCAGATAGGCACGGCCTTTTTGGCGGCCGAGGAAAGCCCGGCCTGCCAGGCCTGGAAGGAAGCCATCATGCAATGCGGCGATGCAGGCACGGTGCGGGTTCCCTTAGGCCCCATGGCCATGCGCGCCATTATGAACCCCAAGATGAAGGAAATGGTTTCGCAAGGGGAGGATTTCTCCAAGGAGTACAATCTGATGAACGCCGGCCAAGCCTGGAGAAGCGGTGATTTCGATCTATTTCCCGCTGGCGCGGGACAGGTCAGCGCTCTGATCTCTAAAATCCGCCCGGTCAAAGACATTATTCAGGAAATGGTTTCGTAAAAACACGGTCATGACATCCAAACGCAAACAAGACGCCAAGACCCGCCTGCTCAGGGCGGGGGCGAAAATTGTGATTCAAAAGGGCTTTAACGACACCGGGCTCCAGGAAATCCTGGACGCAGCCCGGGTGCCCAAGGGCTCTTTTTATTTTTATTTCAAGAGCAAGGAAGATTACGGGCTTCATCTTATCGATTTTTATGCGGATTTTTTCGACCGCCACGCCCGCGGGCATTTCCAGGGCGAGGAAGGTCCATACATCCCGAAAATCGAAGCCTTTCTGGACTGGCAAGGGGACTACATGGAAGCCGTCGGCTATCAAGGCGGTTGCCCCTTTGGCAATTTAGGGCAGGAAATGGGGGACCGGAACGAGAATTTCCGCACGCGGCTCCTGGAGATTTTCGACCAGCAGCGCCGGCTCCTGGCCGGGGTTTTGGAGAAAGCCCGGGGCGCCGGAGAAATCCGGCCGGACATCGACTGCGTGCAGATGGCCGAGCACATCATCTGCGCCTGGCAGGGGACCCTCATCCAAATGAAGCTCAGCCAGAGTTCTTACTCAAGAAAAGTGTTCAAGCAAAATATATTCGGCGGATTGCTGGCTCCGCCGCCGGATTTTTCAACCGGCGCCGACGAACGGCGTCAACATGTTTAAGGAGGCATTATGTCAGAAGACGTTTATCGCAAGTTGCAGCAACAGTTGGATCAATATTCCATGGGATATCCTGCCACGGAATCCGGCATTGAAATCAAGATCCTCAAATATTTGTTCAGCGAAGAAGACGCCAATGTTTTCCTGAATATGACGCCCAAGCTGGAAGCCCCGGAAGCCGTGGCCCAGCGCATGGGCGAGCCGGAAGCTGACATGGCGGCCAAGCTGGAGGACATGGCCGAGCGCGGCCTTTTGTTCCGCCTGAAAAAGGGCGGCGTTTCCAAATACGGGACGATTCCTTTCGTCCACGGCCTGTTTGAGTTTCAGGTCAAGACTCTGGACAAGGAACTCTCGGAGATGGGCGGAATCTACTTTGATGAAGCCTTTGACGACGCCATGCAATTCGGGGTGGAGCATTTTCTCCGCACCATACCGGTTCAGCAATCCCTGGACGTTGCCCACAACGTGGCCAGCTACGAAGACGCCGTGGAAATCCTGAAAAACGTCCCTCAGATCGTGGTCACCGACTGCATTTGCCGTAAGCGGGCGTCCATTATGGAAGAGGATTGCGGCAAAGCCCTGGAAGCCTGCTTTATGTTCGGCTCCATGGGGCAATATTATATCGACCGCGGCATGGGCCGGGTGGTCAGCCTGGAAGAAGCCGTCCAGATTCTGGAAAAGTGCCGGGAGGACGGATTGGTCACCCAGCCCGCCACCGCCCAGAATCCCGGCGGCATGTGCAATTGCTGCGGCGATTGCTGCGGAGTGCTTCGAGCCATCAACAAGCATCCCAAGCCCGTGGAAATCGTTTTCTCCAACCATTACGCCGTGGTGTCCGACGAAGACTGCACCGGCTGCGAAACCTGCCTGGAGCGCTGTCAGATGGGCGCCATCGACATGAAGGACGACGTCGCTCAAATCAACCTGGACCGCTGCATCGGCTGCGGCCTGTGCGTCACCGCCTGTCCGACGGAAGCCATTACCCTGGCTGCCAAATCCGAGGACGCAATGCGCCTCCCGCCCGCCTCCATGATGGAGCAGATGATGGGCATGGCTCAAAAACGCGGACTCATGTAATAATTCTTATAATGACATAGACGGAAAGCCCGGCCGGGAAACGGTCTTGTGCAGGCCGGGCCTTGTCCGTTTTAGGAGGGTGTAATGGCTTTGGAAACCTTGAAAAAGTTGGGGGAGGAGTTGTACGCCAAGCTCCATCTGCCTACCTATCCCGTAGCTGTCACGTATATAAAAAGCGAAGATGAAATCCCGGAACAGGCCTTGCGGCCGTCCGCCATGGGCCAAAAGATGGCCCTGTGCCAGGCCTTTACCAACGCCCGCTCCTGGGGCGCCCATACGGCCATGACCGAAAAGGACAATTTATGCGTACCCTCATCGGCCATGCATAAGTGGATCAACGTTACGGACGAGGAGTTTGTGGAAAGCCAGGTGCGCCAGGGCTGGCACATCGACCGGCAGGCGGAGATGAATCGTCTGGCCGTGTTCAATCATTTGTTCAACGGAGAGGAAGGGCGAAAACGGCTGGAAACCATGAAAAGCCGCATCGGCTTTGTTTGCTCCCCCTTGCAGAACGCCTTGTTGGAGCCGGATACGATCCTTGTTTTCGGCAACGGCGTCCACACGACCCACCTGATTCAGGCCTTGTGCTACGACTATACCTCGCCGGTATTTTCCGCCTTTGAAGGGTTCGGCGAGTCATGCGCCAAAGGCGGCCTGCTTCCGTTCGTCACCGGCCGGCCTCAATTGGTGCTGCCGGGCATGGGAGACCGGGCCTTTGCCGGGATCGCCCCCGACGAATTGGCCATGGGCATTCCCGCCTCCATGTTCCCAAAAATGATGGAGCACATGTTCAAGTCCGGCGGCTTCATGAATATCGGCATGCCGTTTAAGACCATGATGCCAAGCGGCATGAGCGAGTCCATCACCCCGGGTTTCGCCTATCTTAGGGAAAGAGCCGAAAAGAATAAATAGGATGGCGACCCATCACTGACGACAAGGGAGGCGTTGATGACTGACAATGCCCAAAAGACCGCCCATTGCGCCTTATGCGAGGTGGAGCCGCCCAAACGCTCCTGCCTGACCAAAAAGGGGAAAGGCCCGACGGATTGCCCCACCCTGACGCGGCAAAGTGTGGTGAAGGCGGCCAATCAGGCCTACGAGAATCCGGAAATCCTGGAATTCGCCCGTCAGGCGTCCATCCAGGAGGCCGAGTGCTACGCCAATCGCGATCAAAAGCCCTATGTGCTGCAGCCAAGCAAAACAAGAATTGTGGAGGTGGCTGAGTTTGCCAAAAAGATGGAGTACAAACGCCTGGGTCTGGCCTTTTGTCTGGGGCTTATGAACGAAGCCAAAACAGTCTCGGAGATATTTGAAGCCTGGGGCTTTGAGATGGTTTCCGTGATATGCAAGGCGGGCAGAACCTCCAAAAAGGCGGTGTTGGGGCTTGAGGATGACGAGTTGATTCGGCGGGGGTCGGACGAGTCCGCCTGCAATCCCGTGTTTCAGGCGGAATTGCTCAATCACGAAAACACGGAGTTTAACATTCTTCTGGGCCTGTGCGTGGGCCATGACTCCCTGTTTTTTCAACACGCCAAGGCCCCGACCACCGTACTGGCCGTCAAGGACCGGGTGACCGGGCACAATCCCCTGGCAGCCGTTTACGGCGCATCCATGTATTATCAACGCATCAAGGTTCCGGGAATATAAGACTATTGCCGCGGCAAAAAAAAGGGGGGGCGGGCTATCCTGCCTCAATAGGAGAAGACCTATGAAAAAAAGCGCCTATGAAAATCTTTGGGAAAGGCTGAACCAAGCATTCACTACCGCGCCTGCGGATGCGGAGGGAAATCCCCATCCTGCATTTATGAAATATCTTGAGTTGTTATACTCCCCGGAAGAGGCGGAAATCATGCAGCATATGCCGCGGCCGGTTCAATTTTCATCCTCGCAGGATATTGGAGAGGCCGCCGGAAAAAGTTCGGAGCATATTGAGGAGGTTTTGGGGCGCGTAAACAAAAAGAACGGCGTGTTGGCCATGGGGAATTTTTTCGCCCTGCCGCCGGCGCCGGTTCTGTTGAACGCCCATGTGTTTTATCCGGAGATGAAGGAAGATGACCTGAAAGCCGCCGAGCTTTATCGGGACTTTTTCATCGAAGGCGGATTTTATAAGTATTATGAAGGCTCGGCCAAAGGCACGCCCGTTTTCAGGACCATTCCGGTGGACAAGGCGATTGAGGAGGGGCAAAAAGTGCTGGAGGCGGAAGAGGCCCATGAATTCATCCTGAACCACGCGCCCGAGGAGATGGCGTTGGTTCCCTGCCCATGCCGCACGAGAACGGAAAAAATGGGAATCAGGGAATGCAAGGACCATTTTCCCGTGGCCGCCTGCATCATGATGGGGCCTTCGGCCTTGCATTTTGAGTCCATCGGCCTGGGCAAACGCATAACCAGGGAGCAGGCCATCACCTATTTCGACGAGATGAATGAATTGGGGCTGGTCGGCGCCACGGACAACACCATCACCGACAGTTCGGTCATCTGCCTGTGTTGCGAGTGCTGCTGCTCTCAGATTCGGGGCAGAACCCGGTGGGACAACCCGGACGCCATGTCGCCCTCTAATTTTTATCCTGTGGCGGGCGAAGATTGCGTGGGATGCGGAACCTGCACGGAACGGTGCTTTTTCAAGGCCCTGACCGTGGATGAGGAAACCGAAAAAGCGGTGGTCAACCCTGACGAGTGCATCGGGTGCGGCGTCTGCGTCCTGGGCTGCCCCACGGGTGCGCTTAAGCTGCAGCGCATGGAGCGCTCTACGCCCTTTGCAACAGGACGGGACATGGTTCGCATTATCGCCAAGGAAAATCGGGAGTAGTTTACCCCCAGATCCGCGATTGATGGGGAGAAAAAAAATGAAAAACCCCGTTGTGCTTGAGAAAACAAGCAGATAGGATGGAGTTGACCACAACAACCTATCACCAACGGGGTGAAGCCATGATGACACAGACAGTCCTCCCTTTCAAGCTGGAAGTCACCAACGAGACAATCACCGCCCATGCCGGGTTGGTTGTGTTCGGCGAATTTGTTCACGGCCTTGGATTGAACGCTCTGGTCAACCGCAATTTGCCCAAACCCGGTTCAGGGGCGGGATATGCGCCGTCCGCCTTTATTGAACCGCTTATTTTGATGCTTCATGGAGGCGGCCGGAGCTTGG
>NZ_FQZU01000027.1:0-83180 GCF_900142135.1 Desulfatibacillum alkenivorans DSM 16219
CTTGGCCAGGATGGAGTCCGCCGTGCCCAGGTACTTTTGCCACTTGAGCTTGACCTTGCCGTCCACCCGGTGCGTTTCCCGGAGGTACCAGTAGGTTCTACCTTTAATGATTTTCTTGTATAAATGCGCCATATTGCATTGTGACAAATTAGGTTCTACATGTCAAGGCAAAAAGAAAGTATTCGTTAGAAAAATAACCGGTTGAATCAATGTATTGAAAGATTGGGGATAGGTTCTACAAGGGGGAGGGTTCAACGGATTGATTTTATTAAAAATAGCAGTTCATATTCCATTTAGCTCTGAAAGTCCTGTTTGGAAATGAAGGCAAAGGATAGGTGAATCGCCGGAGCAGGGCAAGCCCTGAAGCTACGGTCATTAGGTGATTCACCGGGACGCATAAACTTGCCGGACTTGAAAGGCTTGCCAGGCCGCCCTTATTGTCCTGGCGGACCCGGGCAATGTTTGCCCGGGCTGGCCGAAAAGGGGTGGTGCGTCTTTGCATCTTCGGGAAGGACGCTGGAGGATTTTGTTTCATTATTTACGCACAGCGTGTGCGGGGCATCGTTCAAGCGAATATCAAGCTGAAATAGCTTTAATTTCAATATCTTACAATATACACTCCCACGCAAAGCATGGGAACGAGCAAAATACATATCAAAGACACTGGGTCCCGGCTTGCGGGCGATCCTGAAATACGGATCGCCCTTGCCGGGATGACGGTCTTTTTTGCCCCCCTGCCACTCCATGGAAGATTGTTTTTCTCGTTCCTACGGTCCCCCACAGATTCTTCGGACCTTCCCCCCCTGGCGGACAGAAGGGACCATATTTGAAGGGCTTTCCACTCCAAAATCCCTGCGGCGTTCCACTTATCAGTCGTTTCCTGTGTTGGGTTTCGCGGAGCTCTACCCAACCTACGCCGCAGCAAGCAGAGCCGTAGGTTGGGTTAAGAAGTCCGGCTATGCGCTTCACCCCGGTTAAAACGGGCGTGGACTTCGAACCCAACATCAACCAGCCTGAGAGGAAGGAATCTACCCTAAGCAGCCTCTGTATGCACTCCCTCGAAAATCATTTGAACGAGCAAAGACGACGACGCTGGATTCCAGATTACTACACTCGGGAATGACAGGTTGGGAGATCAAACCCATGAGCGGGCGCAGCAAGCAATGCCCCTTCGAAGAACACAAAAACGCTGGGCTTCCGCGTTTGCGGGAATGACGATGATAAACTGCCCTGGCTTTGCGCGCAGCGCCATTTAAAAGTTTTGATCCAACTTTTTCAAAAGTTGGCCGCCGGAGGCACGCTTTTTAATTCATTTTCACCTGTCCGCCGCCGGAGGCACACTTTTTAATTCTTTTTCTTTGGATGGCATCTGAAGAGGAAGCAGGGGCTCGAAATCCGAGCCCCTGCTTTTTTATGACTGATTATCCGTAGTGAACGGACGCGCGTTGCTTGCAATCAGGACGCGCCGAGCAAGGGGGATCGGGGCGTCCAAGGCGCCGGGAAAACGGGATCAAGCGATTTCGGACAAAATGGGGGCAAATCATTTTATCCTGAAAACGCCCTAATCGATCCCGGGAATCGATAGGATCGAGCGGCCCGAGGGAGGGGAGGGCCGCCCCATCTTATCCGCTGACAACGTGAACTTCCCGGCTGCAACACTATCCGTCTTGTAAGGGGACGGGATGATCAGTCTTCCAGCACTCGCAGGCAGTCCTGAGGGAGGCGGAAGGTGCCCTTGCCTACGACGCTCACTTCCACAAGATCATCAGGATCGTTGATGGAAGCGTCGGGGTCCGTTATGATTCCATGGAGGCCGACAAAGCCGTCCATATACTGCTCCCAGCTTTCGTCCTTGGAGCATTGGAATATTTCCACTTTTTGTCCTTGTTTAAGGCTCATGGCGTTTCTCCGTGATTATGGGGGAGATTTTCAGAAACTGAATGGGCGCCGGTTTTCCGGGCGCAATTAACGCACAGATACATGGACGACACAGGAACGCCGCCCTGGCTGGCGCGGTTCTTGACGAATTCCAGATACCGTTCGGTTCCCAGGGGCTCCTTGCACATGGAGCATTGGACCAGGGGCGCCCGGTTCAAGCGGGTTCCGCACAGGCTCAGAACGCGCCAGCCGTCCTCGTCCCGGATCTGCATGGCGCCGTTGGGGCAGTTGGTTGCGCAGGCGCCGCACAGGATGCATTTTTCCTCAATTTTTCTAAAGTCCGTCTTTACGGGATGGTCGAAGTCAAAGTACCCGAGCTCCAGGGCGTTGACCTTCATTCTGTCCCGGCAGACTTCCACGCATTTGCCGCACCGCAGGCACACATCGCAGCGCAGGCAGCGTCTGGCCTCTTCCTTGGCCGCGGCTTCGTCAAAGCCCAGTTCCACCTGTTGAAAGGTGGTGCGGCGGCGATCCAAAAACAGCAAGGGCATTTCCGGCCGCTCCAGGGTCATTTTGGTTTCCGCCGAGGTTTGCAGGTGCGGAAGCATGCTTCTTCTCACCGGCACGGGCGGCGTTTTGGGCTGAGGCAGGCCGGAAAGATACCGGTCTATGCCCTGGGCCGCCCTCTTTCCGCCGCCGATGGCTTCGATGACGGTGGCCGGGCCGGTCACGGCGTCGCCCGCTGCAAAGACTCCGGGCATGGTTGTTTCCATGCTGACGCTGTTGACGCACAAGGTGTTCCTGTGGGTCCAGTCCACGGCCGTGAGGTCGGCCAGGCAGGAATCGTCCACTTTTTGGCCGATGGCGGCGATAATGGCGTCCGCCTCCATGACGAATTCGCTGCCCTCGATGGGCAGAGGCGCCATTCTGTCGGAGCCCGGCTTGGCGACCAACTCCGCCCTGAGGCATTTCAGCCCGGTTGCGCGGCCGTTTTCGCCAACCACCTCCACCGGAATGGTCAGGTAGGCGAAGTGGATGCCTTCCTGCTCCGCCTGCTCCACTTCCTCGTGATCCGCAGGCATGGCGTCTTTATCGCGCCGATAGGCGATGGTCACGCTGCGGGCGCCCAGGCGCAGGCTGGTTCTCGCCGCGTCGATGGCCACGTTCCCTCCGCCGACGACCACAACGTGCTTCCCCGGGGCATGCCTTTCACCCAGGGCCACGTCCTTTAAAAAGGCGATGGCGTCCCGGACTCCTTCAAAGTCCTTTTCGCCGGGAATGCTGAGGGAATAGGCCTCATGCGCGCCCACGGCCACGAAAAACGCCTCGTAGCCCTCTTCCTGCAAGCTGGCGAAGGTCACGTCGCGGCCGAACCGGGTGTTGAATTTGATTTCCACGCCCAATTCCTCGATCATGGCCACTTCCCGGTCGATCACCTCCCGGGGCAAACGATACCTGGGAATGCCCACCATGATCATGCCGCCGGCCACGGGCAGGTCTTCATAAACGGTTACCTGGTAGCCCATGACAGCCAGATAATAGGCGCAGGACATGCCGCCCGGGCCTGCGCCGATTACGGCGACTTTCCTGCCCTTGTCCGGAGCCTTGGGCGGATTGTTGTACGTGAGGGTGGAGAATGCCCGCTCCGCGGCGAATGCTTTAAGAGGCTTGATGGCCACGGGTTCGTCCATACGGCCCCTGACGCACATGAACTCGCAGGGGCGGGTGCAAACCAGGCCGCAAACCCAGGGAAAAGGGTTGTCCTTGCGGATGACGGATATGGCCTCGTCGTAACGGCCCATGCCGATCAGCGTAACGTAGGTCGGCACGTCAATGCCCGCCGGACAGGCCATCTGACAGGGGGCCGGCGCCAGGCGCACGCATTGGCCTGTGGGGCAGTTTTTGGTTTTTATATGGCTGGCAAAGGCTTCATGGTGCTCAAACAGGGCGCTTTTCAAATGCTGGCCCGTCTCGGAGCAGGAGGGATCGCCGTCCCATGCAGCCAGTTGCTCGGCCAGGCCTTCCAGGGCTTGCAGATGGTCCCGCCCCGCCCTGGCCCAGGCGATGTCCCGGATCAGTCCTAAAGCCTGCTCTGCAATGGTTCGGCATCGGGGATGGGACAAAACGCCCTTGTCCAGCCGTTCCCTTAATTCTATCAACGCCTCGCTCACCGGGCATGAGCCTGAATTCATAATCTTACTCCCTGAAGTGGATTCTCATCTGTCTTGTTTGCTGCAAACCGGTCCAACGTGAAATCAATCGCCCAACTCGGCTGCGGCCAGAGTCTTGGCGTAGTGCTGCCTTCTAACCGGTTCGATTTCATCCGCCTCGCCGAAATGCAGGCAGCCGGTAATGCACACGGTTACGCAAGCGGGCTGAAGGCCCTGGTCGATCCTGTCTATGCAGTAATCGCATTTGACCACCTTGCCCTTGCGTGCGGCCTTGTACCACTGGGGGGCGCCCCAGGGGCAGGCGGAGATGCAGGCTTTGCAGCCCACGCAAAGGGACTCGTCCACATACACGATTCCGTCGGATTCCCTGCGCTGCATGGCGCCGGTGGGGCATGCGGGAATGCACCAGGGCTTCTCGCAATGGTAGCACGGCATAAAAATATGGGAAGACCGGGCAAGATCTCCCGTCATGCGGGGCCCCACTTCCATTACCTGGCAAAGGCGGGGGCCGGGGGGCAGATCCTTGTTGGCCTTGCAAGCCACTTCACATGCGTGGCAGCCGATGCATTTTTTTGCTTCCTGGAGCAATACATACTTGCTCATACTTTCCTCCCAAAAATATTATGCTGGTGTAACTGTTACAAAGGTGTCGTGAAGCGCCGGGCTTCCGCCGATCTTATCCATGCGGCTTTCCTGAAGCGCCGCGTCCGAAGCGCCTTTTGAAAAACTCCGTTGAGACCTTTCAGCCTCGTGCCCAAAGCCATGCACCATAAACACAGCTTCCGGATGGATGCAATCGGTTACAAAGGCTTTGGAGACCGAGGCGCCCCGGCTGGAACGGATAGAGACTCTGCTTTCGTTCTCAATGCCCATTTCCTTGGCTTTGTCCTTATGAATCCAAACCGGATTCTCGCCCATGATTTCGTTCAGGTACACGTTATTTTGCGTGGACACGTGGGTGTGCAGGGCGGTCCTGCCGGTGATGAGCCTGAAGCTGCCCTGGTCCGGGCTGGGCATGGATTCGTAAGGCGGAAAAGAGGGAAATCCCGCATCCTCCAACAGGGAGGAAACAAATTCAATTTTCCCCGAAGGAGTTTTAATCTTCAGGCCGTCTTTCCTGTCCAAGAAAATGGGATCCTTGCAATAAGCCACAAAACCTTTGGCGTCGAAATCCTCCATGGTGAATCCCGTGGGCTCCAATTGCCATTTCACCAAATCCTCCATGGATTCGTAGGGGAAGTACTTGCCGATGCCCAGACGCTCTCCCAATTGCTTGAGAATCATGGCGCCTTCCCGGGTGTCGTATTTCGGCTCCACCGCCTTGCGCCGCAGGAACATCTGAGGCTTGGCGCCGTTGGCCTGCTGAATGCAATCCGTCCTTTCCAGGAAAATGGATTCCGGCAAAATAATGTCCGAGTACCAGGCTATGTCGCTGTAGTTAATGTCTATGGCGACGATGAGGTCCAGCTTGTCCAGCGCCTTTTTGGTCAGGGCGGTGTCGGGTATGGACATCAAAGGATCGAACCTGTATGCGATCAGGGCTTTGATAGGATAAGGATCTTCATTCAATATGGCGTGGGGCAGCATCTGCGGAGCCCCATGGTTTTTGTCGGGCAGGGGCAGGTCGGGCGTGCCCACCTTGTCAAAGCGGACCGGCTCCATGGGCGGGAAATCCTGCTCCGTCAATTTACGGGCCGCCTTGCCGCCCGCGTCGCCAGGCCCCTTTTTAAAGAAAAATCCCCCAGGGGTTTCAATGCTGCCCATGAGGGAATTCAAAATCATGATGGACCGGCGGAAATAAATCTCGTTTTCATGATGCGCGCCCCGGTAGCCGAAGTGAAAGACCACCTTGGGCATGTCCTTGCTGACTTCTCTGGCAAGAGCGGCAATGGATCGCGCCGGAATGCCGGTTTCCTTCTCAGCCCACTCCGGGGTGTAGGGTTGGACGAACTCACGAAGCTCCTCCAAGCCGGAAACCCAGCGATCCACGAACTCCTTGTTATACAATCCCTCTTTCAAAAGAACGTGAATAAGGGCGTAGTTAAGAGCCAAATCCGAGCCGGGACGAATCATCCAGTAGTGATCGGCCTTAACCGCCGTCTTGGTCACGCGGGGATCTATATAGGTGAGCTTGGCGCCGTTATCCATGGCCTGCAAAAGGGTGCGGACCTCCTTGACTGAAATGGATTCGAAAATGTTCCGGCCATACAACACAAAGCGCCTGGCGTTTTTGTAATCAATGCCCATTTGGGCGTCCGTATATCCGAACAGACTTCTGCAAGCCGTGTTAACCGAGCCTTTGCACAAGGAGTCGTGGGTGCAATGGTTGGGCGAGCCTAAAGCCTTGGTGAAGGTTTTGGAAACATGAGTCGCCAACTGGGTGCGCTCCGCCAGCACCAAGCTGCGGCCGCCGTATTGGTCGATCACGCCCCGGAGCTTTTCCGCAACATAATCCAGGGCCTCGTCCCAGCTTATGGGCTTCCAATTGCCCGAACCCCGCTCTCCTACGCGAATTAAAGGCGTTTGCAAGCGCTGGTCGTCATTCAGCAGCGCGGTTCCAGCGGCGCCTCTGGGGCACAAAGCGCCGTCAATCCCAGGCACGTGAGGATTCCCCTGAATAAACTTAACATGCCCGTTTTCCACATTCACTTTTATCGGGCAGCGCACGCTGCACATAAAACATAAGCTGTATACATCTTTTCCCATGACTCTCTCCTAAATCGTCGCTATCCACCAGGCCCCAGGACTTAAGGCCCGAGTTCAGCCAAATGCCGGAGAGCAACAGAGCAATAAGCGTACCAAGTATTTTGCCCCTCCCAAGAGGGCGAAAGCAGTCTCCATGCAACCATGCTCAACGATAAACTTCATATAATCAGATGATTACAATTCAGAAACAATTTAATATTACGCATACGCATTGCTCTCTTGTCTTTAGGCGCCATATTTTTCATGCACCCGGATATTTTTTTTGCTTATCCTTAACTAACTAAATTCTAAGGCTTTATTTATCTATGCATATTTTTTCAGGCGCCCCATCTCTCCAAATTGCGCCGCTCTCGCCTCCTTCAGTCCGCTGAATCAAAAATCCCCTTCAACCCCTGTAAGGTAAAAAAAATACATAAATACAGAGTGTTATCTATGGAGCATGAATCTCCTCTCATCCTTGGCACACCCCTTGCTCATCCTCACCGGAGCCCGGCGCTTCGGGCGAAATTTCATCATAAGACCCGAATGAAACGGGTGCAGAAGAAACGGAGGATTAAATGTTTCACAAAACGCAAAAGACATGGATGGTTTTGTTGCTTGTCCTGATCTTGGCGGCGGTGCTGATTCCTGCGACGGGAATGGCGGCGTCCCTGGAGGAAGCTATCGCCCAGGCCCCCAAGGGCGCAGAAGCGGGACAGATCGACATGCAAGCCGAGCCTGGATTTCTTGGAATTCCCGGAGCTCCGGCCCCCAGCCTGGTGATCGGCTTTCTGTGGGCTATCTGGGTGGGCTGGATTTTCTCCACGGTGGGCGCTTTCGGCGGCATCATGGCGGGCGTGGGCCACATTACGGTGTTCGGCCTGGCCGATTACGGCAAGGGCTTTAAAAAGACCGCTCCGGCCCTTAACAAGCTGATCACGGACAGCATCCGCGTGTCCAACCAATGGCTGGTGGGGTTGAGCGCCGCGGTTTCCAGCTTCAACTATTACAAGATGGGCCGTTTGGTGCTGCCTTTGGGCATCGCCCTGGCCATCGGCTCCGTGGCCGGCAGCGTGCTGGTGCCCTGGCTGACCGCAGGCAAGATCTCCCTGAAGGCCTACCTGGGCTACTTCGGCCTGATTGTCTTCGTCATCGGCGGGTTCCTGTTTTATGAAACCACCCCTCGCGGACAGTCCAAGAAAAAAGAAGCCAAGGCGGCGGCCGACGCGTTTGAAAAAAGCGCCATCAAGGGCGCTGAAAAATCCATGGACGCCTCTGACATGGGCGTCCAGGTGAAAAGCTGGAGCGCCAAAAAGGTGGAGTTTACATTCTACGGCGTGGAATTCTCCTTCAACCCCATCGTTCCCATTATCGGCGGCTTCTGCATTGCGGGTCTGGCCTCCTTCCTGGGAATCGGCGGCGGCTTTTTGTTCGTGCCCTTCCTGACCTCCATCGCCGGCCTGCCCATGTTCCTGGTCGCAGGAACTAGCGCCCTGACGGTGTTCGTTGGCATGGTTATCAGCATCTTCACCTACATGGTGGTTCAGGGCGTGACCATTTACTGGCCCCTCATCGGCGTGGAGCTGATCGGCATTTTCGTAGGTTCCATGATCGGCCCCCGGACCTCCAAATACATCCCGGACATCTGGCTGAAGCGCCTGTTTGTGGTCCTGGCCCTTTACGTGGGTCTGCGTTACACCACCAAGGGCTTCTTGGGATACAGCATTGTTCCTCCGTTCTGATCAAAAGCGCTATCGGCGGCCCGGGCCTATCCGGGCCGCCTCGACCCTTTTGATTTGAGCCGGCAACGCTGTTTTAACGTATAAAGGATTTTAAAAATGGAATGGCTTTATCAAGTATACCTCTTTCTGGATGGCTTCCTGATCGCCCCTTATAGAATCGTAGAGCCCCCCATCTTGGGCTTTTACCTGGGCACGGGCCTGCTGGCTTTGTACGCCGTTGTTCTGGGCGCCCTCACAAGCGAGGCCGCTATTTGGGCCAACGCCAGGAACCTGGAAGACCAAAGCCATGCCATGGTGCGCATGCACAACCTTTCCTTCAGGGCTTTGGCCGCCAAAAACAAAAAGGCCTTCAAGGCCGCCAACCACGAGGCTAACGACGCTTTCGGCAAGTACTTTTTTGCTTGGATGGCCAACGCCGCCGCTTCCCTGTGGCCCCTGGCCTTTGCATTGGGCTGGATGCAGTTGCGGTTTCAAGGCGTGCACTTTGCATTCCCCGGGCTTCCCATTGATCTCGGATTTGCCTTCCTGTTCCTGATTTGCTACATTTTAGCCAGCATCCTGTTTTCCAAGGTTAAAAAAAGGCTGCCGATTTTCGCCAAATCCGTTGCATTGTCAAAAATGGCCAGAGACCATGCCGATGAAATGGTTACCCTGGCCGATTTGCAGGCAAGCAAATAAACGCATAAGCCAGGCTAAAAACCGGATTCCCGGACCAGGAAAATGAAAAGAAAAGTCTTTTGGCTTGTATTTATTATAAGCCTTGTTTCGGCGTCCCCCGCGTGGGCCGTACAGGCTCACGGGGCGCCGGAAGGCTTGTATATCCACCAGTTCGCCCATGTTTTCTTTGCGGCGGCCATGGGGATATTCATGTATTGGCTAAAGGCTTCCGCCCTGACCACCCAGCCCGGCTGGCGCATGATTCGCTACTGCGCCCTGTTTCTGCTCCTCTGGAATATTGACGCGTTCGCCGCCCACTTTCTGGACGAAAATCTAGCCATCGTATCCTTTGAGCGCAACGGGCTGCTCCACATGAACCTAAGCTCTGAAACCCAAGGGCCTTTTCTGCCGGCGCTGTACTACTTTCTTAAAATGGACCACCTTTGGTGCGTGCCGGGCATGGTGTTTCTCTACCTGGGTCTGCGCAGGATTTTAGCGGACCAGCAGGCGAAGGAGTGAACGCCATGACCTTTCTCGTTCCATCCATGCCCGTGATCCTGATAGATTTTTTCGGGTCCATCGTCATGATCAT
This sequence comes from Desulfatibacillum alkenivorans DSM 16219, assembly GCF_900142135.1. Taxonomy (GTDB): domain Bacteria; phylum Desulfobacterota; class Desulfobacteria; order Desulfobacterales; family Desulfatibacillaceae; genus Desulfatibacillum; species Desulfatibacillum alkenivorans. The sequence goes on from NZ_FQZU01000027.1 coordinate 9,726, forward strand.
TCTCAGTTTCATGTGTGTGGGCAAAGCCCAAAAACTTAGAGCCAGGGACGAACATAATATTGTCTGGACCTATCTTTTATGGCTTAGCTGGGGACTGGCGGTTTTCGCCGTATCCCGCTCCGGCGGACACATCATCAAACAATTACTGGTCATGTCCGGGCACACAGCCACGTGGGGGACATTGCGGCCGTACAGCGGCGCAATCAATACTTCCGTTTTTTTTGTCGCAGGCTCCGTGACCCTGTTTTTTGAGCGGGTTTTTCGAATCAATCGCCGTATTTTGGCCGATAAAGCCGAGCTTCAGGAATCCAAAGAGCAATTGTTGTACCTGAACCAGAACCTGGAAAACCTGGTCGCCGCCCGCACCCAGGCCTTGGCCTTGTCCGAGCATCGCTACCGCCGCATTTTTGAGGTTTCCAGAGACCTCATTCTGGTCACCAACCGAAACGGCGAGATCCTTGACTGCAATCCGGCCTCCAAAAAGGCTTTGAACTCCTTTGGAGACAATGACGCTGAGCATAAACCAAGCATTCAGCGCTCCTTTGACAACACCCGGCAATGGGACTCCATTCTCCAGGGCTTGGAGGAGAAAGGCTTTGTATTGAATGAAGAGGCGGTCCTGATGCGTCACGACGGCGCAACCATGCGGGTGCTCATTTCCGCCGGATTGGATCAGGGGGAGGACCAGACTCAGGACACCATCCATTTTCTGATCCGCGACATCGAGCAGAAAAAGCTCATGGAAGCCCGTATGGCGCAGGCCGACAAGCTGGCCTCCATCGGCGAACTTTCGTCAGGCATCGCCCATGAAATAAACAATCCCCTGGGAATCATCCTGGGCTACACCCAACTGCTTTTACGAAACGAAGATCCTGAAAACGAGCGCCACGCGGATTTGCGCATCATTGAAAAGCACGTCAAAAGCTGCAAGGTTATTGTGGAGGATCTGCTCAGCTTCGCCCGGGGCGGCGAAACCATGAAAGAGCCGACGGACCTGCACGAAGTGATTGACGAAGTCCTGCAATTTTTGCATCATGAACCCGGGCGGCAGGACCTGGCCATCGCCAAGGAGTACTCCCTGGACCTGCCCCTGGCCCACGTGGATAAAAAGAAAATCCGCCAGGTCATCATGAACCTGGTGATCAACGCCAGCCACGCCGTGGAAGGCCGGGGAAAAATCCTGCTGGCCACGGATTTCAACCCGGAAAAAGGGCTGGCGAGCATTTGGGTGAAGGACAACGGCCCGGGCATTCCCAAGCAAAACCTGGCCCGTATTTTCGATCCGTTTTTCACCACCAAGCCCACCGGCCAGGGCACAGGGCTTGGATTGAGCGTATCGTACGGCATCATCAAAAGCCACGGCGGGGACATCAGCGTGGAAAGCGCCCCCGGAGAAGGGGCGGCCTTTCACATCACCCTGCCGGTGGAACCGCTGGAATCGGACATTGAGGATTAATGGAAAGACGCCTGCTCATAGTGGATGACGAGCCCGACATGCTCCACCTGCTCAAACGCAGCCTTGAGCCGGACCTGAAATGCGCCGTGCAAACCGCCTCCTCCGGCCTGGAAGCCATGGAAATTCTGGGGCAGGAGCGGTTCGACCTCATTGTGGCGGACATAAAAATGCCCAAGATGGACGGCCTGGAGCTTTTGGAAAAGGTGCAGGCTCAATATCCGGACCAGACCATGGTCATGATGACCGGACACGGAAGCATCGACGTGGCCGTTCAGGCCATCCAAAAAGGCGCTTACGATTTTGTGACCAAACCCTTTGATCACGAGGCCCTGGTGGTCCGCCTGGAAAAAGCCCTGGAACGCAGCAGACTGATCGCGGAAAACCGACGCCTCGTCCGCTGGTGCGGCCAGCAGCGCGCCTTTGAAAACATGGTGGGCCAAAGCCCGGCCATGCAAACGGTGTTCGACACCATCAAGACCGTCTCCCAGACCGACATGACCGTGCTCATCACCGGCGAGTCCGGCACGGGCAAGGAGCTGGCCGCCCGGGCTATCCATTCCCTCAGCCCCCGGTCCTCCGGCCCTTTTGTGGCCATTAACTGCCCCACGGTGCCGGAAAACATCCTGGAAAGCGAGTTGTTCGGGTACAAAAAAGGCGCCTTCACCCACGCCTCGACCAGCCGTCAGGGTCTTTTTGAAGAAGCCAATGGCGGCACATTGTTCCTGGACGAAATCGGGGACGTGACGCCCTCCATCCAGACCAAGCTGCTGCGGGTTTTGCAGGAAAAGGAAATCAAGCCGTTGGGCTCCAACAAATCCCGTAAGGTGAACGTGCGCATTGTGGCCTCCACCAACCAGGATTTGCAAAAGCGCATTGACGAAGGCCTGTTCCGGGAGGATTTTTACTATCGCCTGGCCGTGGTGCCGGTGGTCATGCCGCCCTTGAGGGAGCGCAACGGAGACATTCCGCTCATCGCCGCCCATCTGGCGGCCAAGCATTGCAAGGATCTGGGCAAACTGCCTGTGACCTTGTCTCCGAACTTTGTAAGCTGGCTGGAAAATCAATCCTGGACGGGCAACGTGCGGGAGTTGGAAAACACCATCATCCAGGCCATTTTGTTTTCGGAAGAAGGAACGCTCGAGCCGCCCAAAACCGCGCCTGCTGCAACCCAGTCTCCATCCAGAATTTCCGTCCCCGACCTGTCCTCCCAATCCTACAAGGAAGCCAAGGAAAGCATCCTGGAGGCTTTTCACAGGAATTACCTGGGCGCCCTGCTCAAGGAAACCGGAGGCAACGTGACCCAGGCCGCCAGGAATTGCGGCATGGAGCGCCAGAATCTCCAGCAGATCCTCCGCCGCTACAACATCTCCGCCCAGGATTACCGGGATTAAGCACCGTTCTAAAGGCATTGCGGAACTGATTGGGCATTCCATCCGCGGGGCGTGAAATATGACCGCACCCCGCTAATCTTCCGCAATGGCCCTGGTTCCCCGTTTCCGGGGCAGCGAGTTCAGGGTACACGATCCTTATCTCAGCGCGCTTACTTGGATAAATCCGCGCTTTTGCCGAGATAAGATCATGTCCCTTATCTCCGGAAGATTCGAGACCTGCCACGGGCTCGGCAGGATCATTGACGGCATAACATTTTGATTTCTATAAACAATTACAGTTAAAAATGATTTTTTATAATAAACCTTCTCATCCCAGGTAATCTTTTTTTGAAAAACCAATAAGTTTCCGCTCACGCCTTCTTCGGATATATGAAATCCATTGGACCATTTTACAAAATAGCTGCACCCGATCCAAAATATCAGGCCCCCGATAACAAAATACAAGTCAATCACAGACAAAAGTTCAATAGGGAACTCCGAGAAGCGAGTCATCGCGACCATGACAACTGTAAACACGGAGTTTATCAGCAAGACTTATTTCAGAGAAAGCCTTACTGTGACGAAGTCTTTCATTATCAATCTCGTGGGTGTTTTTGAATATTCCAGAGCCCCTGACGCACAATTCGTAAAGGGGTCATCACCCGCTGTTTATCAATCCGGCGACTTGGTGCGTTTCATTTCGTCCACGCGCTGGTTGTAGAAGGCGATGACCTCCCGGCGGCGGAGCATGCCCAAAAGGATGCCGGCGTCGTTAACATCCACCACGGGTATGGCGTCGATGTTCTTGATGGTGAATTTTTTGAGGACCGAGTTGAGGTCGTCCTCGGGAGTGACGGTGATGATGTCGGATATGGCGATATCCTGCATAATCACAAGGGGTTCTATATGCTTCTCAAATAGGACAGAGCGCACGTCCGTGCTGGAGAATATGCCGGTCAGGCGCTTTTTTTCGTCCAAAACCGGGAAATAATGCTGCTTGGTGCCGGCGAAGAACTTCTTGAAATCCGAAAAATTCATCTGCTCGGGAATTCCCGGCGTTTCAATGATGGAGTCCTTCAAATCCTTGACCTTCATGGTCTGGAGGATGTCCACGAAAAAATCCCCGGCGTGCGCGGCCGATGCAATGGGGTTTTTCGGCTGCATGACGTAAATGGTCCACTTGCGCGAAACCAGATAGGACACGGTGCAGACCAAAAGGCTTGGCAGCAGCAGGTGGTAGGAGCTTGTCATTTCGGAGACGAAAATAATGGTGGATATGGGCGTGTTGGACACTCCCGTAAAAAAACCGGCCATGCCCACAATCACAAAGGCGCCGGGCTGGTCCACCCACCCCAATTGATGGAAGATCATGCCCACCACGCCGCCTATGGCCCCGCCGATGACCACCGAGGGGCCGAACACGCCGCCCGATCCTCCCGAGCCGATGGAAAACGAGGTGGTCAGGATTTTTCCGAAAGCCAGGATCAGCAAAAACCCGATGGTCGCCCTGGGATCGCCCGAGATGGCCCATTGGACGTATCCGTAGCCGAAGGCCAGGGTTTGGGGAAAGAAAAATCCTATGGCGCCCGTGCACAAACCGCCCAACACCGGCTTGAAATGATTGGGCAGGGCCATGCGTTTGAACACGCCGGTCACGCCGTAGAAGGATTTGACGTAAACCCAGCCGGCTGCCGCTACAATCAAAGCCAGCAGGGTGTATGGCAAAAGCTCCGCGGGATCGCGAAACACGAAATTAACAGGGGCTTTGAACAAGGAGCCCCAGCCATAGGTGAGGCAAAAGATGCAATAGGCAACCACGGAGGACAGCCCGGCGGGAAGAACCACTTCGCCTTCGATGTCCGGGTCCCGGTAAAGAACCTCGGCGGCGAACAAGGCGCCAGCCAACGGCGCCCGGAAGATGCTGCCTACGCCCGCGCCCATGCCGGCGGCCAGCATGATGCGCCGCTCCCGGTCCGAGAGTTTGAGCTTGGTAGCCAGGAAAGAGCCGAACCCGGCGCCGATCTGGGCGATGGGCCCTTCCCTTCCTCCCGAACCGCCTGTTGTGAGGGTGATGGCCGAGGCTAAAGTCTTGATGATGGGCACCCGCCCGCGGATGAAGCCGCCCTTGTTATGGTAGGCGTCTATGGCCGCGTCCGTGCCGTGTCCTTCGGATTCCGGGGCGAAGGTGTACACCAGCCAGCCGCTGAAAATGCCGCCGGCCGCCGGCAGGAGAAAGAGGATCCAACGGACCGGCTCTTTCACGCCCGGTCCGAACATGCGGTGGGACTCCCCGGCGGCGGCCGGAGGCCGGTACCCCGCCAGGGCGTCCAAAAAATATCGCATTCCCGCTTCGCATAAAAAATGAAACAGGATCGAGCCCAGTCCGGCCACTACGCCGATGGCCACGAACCGGGCCACCCATTTCATGGCGTAAGCGCCTTTGGGGTCCAGACGCGCCCCAAAGAATTTGCCGTCTTTGTTGGCCATAACGACCTTGGATTATCCTTTTTCCAAATCCTTGATTCCGGCCAGCACGATGTCGAAAAGCTCCTGCACGTCTTTTTCCTCCAGGCAGGAGAAGGCCACGCGCAAGTCCGTGGGACCGAGGGAAATCAGGCCTACGCCGTACTTGTCCAAAAGGTGCACGCGCAGGGTTTCCGCATCCACGGTTTTCAGCTTGAGGCACATGAAGTAGCCGGAGTTGAAAGGATACACGTCCCAGGCGCCGGCGAACTTGGGATCGTCCAACACCCTTTTGACCTCCACGGCGCGAGCCTGCAGGATATCCCTCTTTTGCTTGCGCTCTTCGTCGTAGGACTTGGATTCCATGGCCTTGAGCACAATGGACTGGGACAAATGCGAGGCGTTGGAAATGGAGCCGCGCACGGCGCCGGCGGTTTTCCGCTCCAAAGCGTTGTATACGGGCGCCGGGTCTCCGGGGATTTTCGTGCCGTAGGTGATGAATCCCACGCGCAGGCCCCAGACAAAGTCTTCCTTGGTGGCGCCGTCCAGTTTCACGGCGATGAGGTTTTCGCTGGCGTCGGCCAATTGGGCGAAAATGGATTCCTTGGCGCATGCGTCGTCATAGAACAGGCCGAAGTAGGCGTCGTCGGAGACGGCCAGGACAAAGGTTCCGGCTTCCGCAACTTCGGTCAAAATCTTGGCGATGGCTGCGGCTTCCTCCTTTGTCGGGGTGTAGCCCGAGGGGTTGTTGGGGAAGTTGAGCATGACCGTAATCTTATCGTTCTTGGCCGCTTCCTCCTTGACCTTGGCCTCAAAGGCCTCCAGGTTGAACCCGCCCTGATCGTTGAACAGGGTGTAATGGCTCAGGCGCACGCCGCGGCGCACGGAAAGAATCAGGTTATAGTTGCCCCAGAACTTGTCGGGCAGAACCAGCACGTCGCCTGCGTCCATCCACATATCGCCGAACACGCTGATGCCGTGGGTGATGGCCTGGGATACGATGGGCAGGCTGATGACCTTGCCTTGCAGGCTGGGGTTCTTTTGAAAAAGCAGCTTTTGCCAGGCCTGACGCAGCTCCGGGACGCCGAACGAAGGGGCGTACCTAAGAGCGGAGCGCGCGGGAATGCCGGTGACGGACTCCATAATGGAGGGGATATACATAGTCCGGCCTTCTTCCGTGGCAATGCCGATAGTTGCATTGAACTTATGGGCCTTTTCCTTGGCTTCGGCGCTTTGGGAAAGGATTCCCTTGGGGAAGAAAAGGTTTTTGCCGACGGAGCCGAGCATGGAAAGCACTTTGGGAGCGTTTTTTTCCAGGTCTTGGTTTAGTTCTGTTGCCAGGGGATTCATGGTTGATTTCCTTCTTTGTTTGTTTATGGTTACACGTCAAGGGCGTGGAACTAGTTTAAACCGGTATTTTGGCATGTACCCGGCCTTTTTTCAAGGATAAAACGGAATGCGCCCCTCCCCCCTTGGCGCCCGGTTGACGGATTACCCCTTCCTGGCGTACCATAAACCGGCCTGTCAGCCCCCCCTTTTTTCAAGGAATAACTATGAAAACCAACGACGATGAATTCTTCCGGGAAGCCGTGTCCAGAATTTGCGGGTCCGGCAATATTGAAAAAGCCCTCCAGGAATGCTTCTTCTTTTTAAAGAATTACATTCCCATGAACCAGGTGATCCTGAACATCTTTGACAACACCACCAACATGGCCGAGGCAGTGGTCAGGGTTTCCGACGACGGCATTTTATTGGACTCCATCATCATTCCCTACACCCGGCAGGTGAAAAAGGACATGGAAGCCTATACCAGACGCTCCAAAAGGGTGTGGATGGTCCGAAGGCTGGGGGACTACGAAGGCACCAGGCACATCGCGGAGAAATCCGGCACGGCGGACTTTCCCGGAGTCATCATGGATTTGGACCTGGACGGCCGGATCATCGGCAAACTGACCATCATCCACAGCAAGGAAACCCGGTTCTCCCAAGAGCATTTGCGGCTTCTGGAAATTCTGAACACGCCCTTTGCCTTCGCCCTGTCCCATCACCTTAAACAGCGTGAAATCCGCAGGCTCAAGGACATCGTCGAAGACAACCAGATGTACTACCAGGAGGAATTGAACCAGATTTCCGGCGGATTCGTCATCGGCGCGGACTCCGGCCTCAAACCGGTCATGGAAATGGTCCGGCGGGTGGCCCACCAGGACAGCCCGGTCCTTTTGATCGGAGAAACCGGGGTGGGCAAGGAGGTCATCGCCAAGGCTTTGCACCGGATTTCCCCCCGGAGCGACAAACCGTTTATCGGCGTCAACTGCGGCGCCATCCCCGAATCCCTCATGGACAGCGAGCTTTTCGGCCACGAAAAAGGCGCCTTCACCGGCGCCGCGGTCCGGAAAAGAGGCCGGTTCGAACGGGCGGACGGGGGCTCCATCTTTCTGGACGAAGTGGGGGAGTTGAAAAAAGAGGCCCAGGTGCGGCTGTTGCGGGTGCTCCAGGAAAAGGAAATCGAACGGGTGGGAGGTACGGAAACCCTGTCCATGGACATCCGGGTCATCGCCGCAACCCACCGCAATCTGGAGGAAATGATTCGGGACAAAATATTCCGGGAAGACCTCTATTTCCGCCTTAAGGTCTTCCCCATCTACATTCCGCCCCTCAGGGAAAGAATCCTGGACATCCCGGCCCTGGTATCCCATTTCATCCAGAAAAAATCCGTGGACATGAAGCTGGGCATACCCCCGTCCATCGCCCCGGGCCAGATAGACAAACTCATGGAATACCACTGGCCCGGCAACGTAAGGGAGCTGGAAAACGCCGTGGAACGGGCCCTTATCCTGTACAACGGGCAGCAGCTCCATTTTGACGGCCTGGAGGCCTCGGCCAGCGCCCCGCCGGCCAGCCCCCAGGAAGCCCCGGCGCCAGCCTCCCTGAACCTGGACGAAGCCATGGCCCGGCATATCACCCAGGCCTTAAAAAGCGCCCAGGGCAAAATCCACGGCCCGGGAGGCGCCGCCGAACTACTTGGGATCAACCCCATGACCCTCCGGCACCGCCTGAAAAAACTGGGCATTCCCTTTGGGCGCGCGGCCAGGGAGAACTACAGTCCTCCAAAGCCCTGACGCCAAGGCGCCTGCAAGCAACTGATCATATCCCGGGGTGAGTCCAAGAATGACGCTGGGTCTCGGCTTGCGGACGATCCTGAAAAGCGAGTCGCCCTTGCCGGGATGACGACTTTATAAAGGGGAAGGAGAGTTTTCGGGGCGCAAATCCATTTGTTGGGTTTCGCGCGTATGTTTCAGGCGTTAACCACTATTCCGGCTGGGGATGGACATCCTTCTTTGATAAAAGTTCGCAAACTCTACCCAACCTACCATTTTTATGGATAAAACTTAGGTTGGATAGAGCGCTTATACAGCTATTTGAAATAAAGAAAGTGCATCCCGCCTTAATCGATTTTAACATTTACGTCGCGGCCGCGAAACCCAACAACGCAGCACGGCTGCTACGGCCGCCATAATCCGTCATTCCCGTGACGGAAGGCGGAGGGATTGAGCTCTGGGAACATGACCCTATCTCTGTAAAAAGCCGAATTCTCAGGGCAATTTGGCTGAGATAAGGATCGTGTCCCCTCTAACTCCCCACTCCCGGAAGCGGGGACCCATCGTCCTTGAGGAAGGGTGGCTGAATATGGATAAAAAGTCATGAACGCGAATGAGCAAATTACTCGAGTGACCGTAACTTGGTATAAAGGTTTTGCAGCAAGTACGATTCAAGTATTAATGGACGCAAGCTCCTTGGCGTAGCGTATCTGCTTGTCCAGGTCGTACGCCCTTCTCACCACAACCTGATTGGTGGCGGGAGACCCGGCCGCATTGATGGTAAACGCCATGATGGTCCCTGCGGCGCGGGACGCCGCCAGATCCTGGATCAAGTGCAAAGCCCGCAGCCTTTCTTCCGTGGTGTATTTAGGATTGCCCCGCAAAGCCTTGTCCATGTACTTTCTTAACTCCGGGTTGTTCCAGTCCGCCTCCGTGGGCATGGTGGCGATCAGGCCGCCTGCAATATCGTGCAAATGCTCCATGTGCCGGCCCACTTTCGAACGGATGGCGCCCAAGCCGGAGTTGGCGATCAAAGGATCCGGCATCCACACACCGCTGGGATGGCGCTTGGCGTTCACCGCCGCCCCCAGGGCGCACCCGTACCCGGCTTCTCCGTCCATAATCATGCCGGTTATTTTTTCCTGGATGTGGGAAGCCCGGCCGCTCACGCCGTTGACGTCCGCGGCCAAAGCCGCCGCCCCGGCGAACATGTCGCAATGGCCGGCGCTGCAAGCGCACTTGGACTGGCGATGGAGGCACGCAAAATACATGGAAAGGTTTGCGGCCTGCTCCCATTCCCCGCACATAAATAGGTTTTCCTCGGGCACAAACACATTGTCAAAAATGGTCATGGCCTCCACGCCCAAGAACCGTGAACTCAGGGGGCTTTCCATGGACGTCTCCCGGGAGGGCCCCGGCGAAGGCCTGGCGATCATCTTGACGCCCTTTGCATCAATGGGCAGGGCGAAGGACACGGCAAAATCCTTGTCCTCTTTTCCCAGGGCCCGGCAGGGCGCCACAACAACAAATCGGGTGCAGGGTCCCATGGTGGTATGGAGTTTGACTCCGTTCACCACAACTCCGCCGGGCTTTCTCTCCACGATTCTCAGGTCCGTGGGCTCCGGCTGCCGGGAAGGTGGCAGGCTGCGGTCGCCCTTGGGGTCCATCATGCACCATGCAAAAGGAAGCCCGGTTTTATGAATTTTGATGATAAAATCCCTGTACCGGCTTAGGTAGTCCGTACCGTGCGCCGCGTCCACGTCGTGAATCATGGCCCAGGTGACTGAGAGCATATTGGAGCCGCAAGCGGAGCAAATCCGCCTGGAACTGACTTCACGAGTCAACTCCGCCTTGATAAACAGGTCCTCCTTTTCCTGCTGGATGTGCATGCCCAGCCGGGGAATATCCTCGCCGGATATGGGAGACCTGACCACCAGGCGGTCCTTTAGTTCTGGTTCGAACAGCAAATCGCACCCTGCCGCCAAATGGTGTACGGTCTGCCTAAGCAACGGGTGAGAGGCCACGTCCTCCACCCTTTCGCCCCGGATGTATATTTCGGGGGAAACTTCCTTAAAACTCTCGCGAAACTGCTCGCCGGTAAGAATTGCCATTGCATCCTCCTTTATGGAATTTTATACCAAGACAAATCAGCCTGATTCCTTGAATATTCCATAAAATAGAGCTAATTATAAAGGTGGATTTCAATAGTATAAAATTGCTATACTCTAAGTTGAAGAATCTTGCCGGAGGAGAACCAATGAACCGAACCGCCAGCCTCATAGAAACCCTCAAACAGTACCTCAAAGCCAGAGGAACCACCTACAAGGAGCTGGCTAATGATCTGAACCTGAGCGAGGCGGCCATAAAAAGGGCTTTCTCAAAAAATGCCTTTACACTAGAAAGGCTGGAGGAAATCTGCCGGATTCTGGATATTGATTTCTTCGACTTGGCCCTCATGAATAAGCAGAGTGAACAAAAAGCAGACAACATGCTGACCCTGGAACAGGAGCACATCCTGGCCCAGGACCTCAAACTGTCCTTCCTTCTTTATTTTCTGGTTAACGGCTGGCCCGTATCCCTCATCCGTGAGCAATACCAGTACTCGGAAGCCGAGGTGATCCAAATGCTTGCCAAACTGGAAAAAATAGGAGTGCTGGAGGTGCATCCCAACGACCGGGTGCGCGTGCAAATTAAATCAAACTTGTACTGGCAGCCTAACGGCCCCCTGAACGCCGTCTATCAACAGGCGTTCATGGACGATTTCCTGGACAGCCGATTCGGCAATTCAGGAGAATGCCTTGTGTTCAGCCCGGGGCAATTCTCCGAGGCGTCCCTGAAAATCATTCGAAAAAAAATAGACAATCTTATCAAGGAATACAATCAATTGGCTGAAATGGACTCGGCCCTTCCCATTCAAAACCGGCGCAGCACAGGCATGTTCATCGGCTTTCGCCCCTGGGTGTTCAGCCTCATCGCCGACTTGCGCCGTCCTAAGGAAAAGAAGAAGCCTGCCGGCGCATAGGAAACGCCCCGGCCTCCCCTCCTTTAGCCGGAAGAACGGAGGACTGCGCCCTCAAGATTAACACATGCGACAATAATTTCCGATAATTAACGTATAAGACAATTAAAACTAACACATATGTTAAACGATCCTGCATAACAGCGCCATCAACGCCCCAAATCATGATCCCCCTCCTGGCCTATACAATATATTCTGCATGCATTACCATTTGATTTCACAACATAAAAATAGCTAATTGAAAATTCTTCCGTGCAACAATCAACGTTCGGATGAATTTTTTACGGCACTGGCACGGCCCTTGCTCATTAGGAAGGACAAAACATCTCAAAGGAGGGGATCTCATGGGGAAAACCGTCGCCATTACAGGCGTGAACAGCTATTTTGCCTCCACGCTCCTGCCGCAACTGCAAGCCGACCCTGACGTGGAAAAAATCGTCGGAATCGACGTCACACCCTGGAGGGGCGGATTCAGCAAGGTGGAGTTCCATAGGGAGGATATCAGGAGCCAGGCCGTCGAGGACCTGTTCAAAGACGTGGATACGGTCTTTCACCTGGCTTTTGTGGTGAGCGAAATCCAGGACAAGAAAAAGACTTTTGACATCAATATTCAGGGCTCCAAAAACGTGTTCCAGGCCTGCGTGAAGAATCAGGTGCGCAAGGTGGTGTACACCTCCAGCAACACGGTGTACGGGGCGTACAAGGAAATCCCGCTCAACGTGGACGAGGAGCAGCCGGTCTACCGCAACAAGGAGAGCTACTACAACCAGAGCAAGGTGGACGTGGAGGCCTTCGCCCTGGATTTTTTCAAGGGTCATCCTGACATGGTATTCACCATCATCCGGGCGGCGCTCTTATTCGGGCCGCACACCAACAACATGTTTACGGACGTTTACAAAAGCAAAGTCACGGCCATGCCCCTGGGCAGCGTCGCCCACATCCATTACATTCACGAAGACGACCTGGGCGAGGCCCTGCACTTGGCTTTCACCCACGACTTGCCGGGCATTTACAACGTGGGCGCGGACGACGCCGTGTCCTCCTACTGGACCTTCAGAAAGGCCGGTCTCAAGGTCGTGCCCCTGCCTTTGTTCATGCTGAAGCCCATCGCGGACGCAGCATTCAAGCTGCGCATGCTGCCCGCCAGCTCCGGTTGGCTGGTGATCGCCAGCAACACCATATTTTCCAGCAACGCAAAATTCAAAAACGCAACGGGATGGAAGCCCAAATACACCTCGCGGGAAACCTTTCTCAGCTACCTGAAAGCCAACCAAAAAGTGAAGGAGGAAAAGCTCTCCCAGGCTTGGGTGGGCTTTTTATGGAAGCGAAATTACCTGCTGAAAGGCGCCATGGGGATTTTGAAAAATTCCATCCGCGCCACGAGCGTCCCGGGCATACGCAAAGTCATGCCTTGGATGGACGTGCAAAAAAACAGCTTCACCTACCTGCCTGTCAACGCAACCATGGAAGCCGCAAACGAGGTCATGCTGCCCCAGGTGGTCCACGATTATATTGATCAGGCCGACAACCTGATCATCATGACCAAGTGCGGATGCCGCTCCGCCCAAAACTGCCAGCATCACACTCACGAGGTCGGCTGCCTGTTCATGGGCGATACCACCCTGGAATTCCCCAAGGGAATCAGCCGCAAAGCCACCAGAGAAGAGGCGCACGCCCACGTGGAAAAGGCCATATCCGCCGGTTTGGTCCCCATGGCCGGCAAGGTGCGCGTGGACAACGACATCTTTTTGGTCAAGGACCGGCAGAAACTTCTGAGCGTGTGCTTTTGCTGCCATTGCTGCTGCATGATGACCTATTTCAAGCATATCCCGCCCGAACAGTTGGACCACGTCATGACGCCCGTGGAAGGCCTTTCCATGACGATTACGGACGACTGCAATGGCTGCGGCGCTTGCCTGGACACCTGCGGATTCGACGCCATCAAAATAGAAAACGGCAAGGCCGTCCAGACGGCCGCATGCCGCGGCTGCGGCCGCTGTGCGACCTATTGCCCCCTCGGCGCCGTGCACATTTCCTTGGACAATCCCAACGCCGTGGAAGACGTCAAAGCCCGGATTTCCCGTTACGTCAATGTCAAGTCCGCGTAACGGATTCAGGCCGACTTGCCAATATTCAGGCCACATGGATTTTTCGGGGCACGATCCTTATCTCAAAGGACATACCTGGAACGTGCATTGACAATGCAGAGATAAGGTCATGTCTCAAAAATCCTCAACCCCGCCCCAGCGAAACGGAGGAGTCGCCATGGAACCCTATATGTTCAAGCACAAGAAAAAAGGCCTTGGCATACACAACTGGATCAAGTCCAAAACCGCCATAAAGCCCGGGGAAAAGGGCATTTCCCAGGCCATTGTGTTCTTTAAGGCCGTAATCGCCGGAGGCAGGCTGACCCATTATCCCGTCCTTAGCTACCTGTACGAAAAAGCGATGTTCCTGCGCCCTTCCCGTAAGAAATTCACCAGCGGCGTGGCCCTGAACCTGAACGTGGATATCGCCGAAAATTCCAAGAATACCGCCATGCCCATCGAGTTGATCAAAAAGGCCGTGTCCGAAACCGCATACATCGCAATCATGCACCGCTGTTTTTGCCGATCCGCCCAGAACTGCAGCGACCATCCCCAGGATCTTGGCTGCATATTCATAGGAGAAGGCTCCAGGGCGGTGGTGGAAAAAGGCATCGCCCGAAAAGCCACCGTGGAGGAGGCCATGGAGCACATCGACCGGGCCGTTAAATCCGGCCTGGTGGGGCAATCCCTCTGGATCGAGGCCGAGCAATATCTCTGGGGCATCAAAGATGAAGACATGCACCGCTTTTTGGAGGTCTGCTTTTGCTGCCCCTGCTGCTGCACGGCCCTCAAATTGGCGAAAAACTCCCGGGACGATTTGCGGGACCGATTCCGCTCCATCGGCTGGAAAGCCGTGGTGGACGAAAACTCCCCAAAGGAGTGCGGCCGTTGCCAGGTGTGCACGACGGCGTGCCCTCTGGAAGCCGTAAGCAACACAAACGGCCGGGCCGAAATCCGGGAGGACCGGTGCATGGGATGCGGCATCTGCGCGGTCCAATGCCCCAACGACAAAATCCGCCTGCATGTCATGACGCCGCCCAAGGGGGATCTTAAGGATTACTTCTGGCAGCTTGACCTGGACCTTTAAACCATGAATCCGAAGTTCAACTCATAACAATAAAATATCAATGTAACTCAAGGAGCAATCAGCATGAGAGAAGCCGCCATAGTCGGGGCCGGCATGACGCCCTTCGGCAGACACCCGGAAAAAGGCATCAAGGACCTGGTTCGGGGCGCCGTGGAACTGGCCCTGGAAGACGCGGGCGTGGAGCCTGGAATATTGGAAGCCGCCTACGTGGGATCGGCCGCCCCCGGCCTCATGACCGGCCAGGAGCAGATCAAGGCCCAGGTTACGTTAAGCGCCATGGGGATCGACTCCATACCCATGTACAACGTGGAAAACGCCTGCGCCAGTTCGTCTTCCGCCCTGAACCTGGCCTGGACCGCCGTCAGCGCCGGAATATTCGACTGCGTTCTGGCCGTGGGATTCGAAAAGCTCTACGACGAAAACCGGCTCAAGTCCTACATGGCCTTGGGAACCGCCATGGATATTGAAATGGGCCAGAAATACATGGAGGATTTTCAGGAGAAGCTGGGTCTGACGGACAAGGTTTTTTCAGACGAAGCGGGCGCGAAAAAAAGCGTGTTCATGGACATGTACGCCTTTTATACCCGGCGTTACATGGAGCAGTACGGGCTGACCCAGGAGCATTTCGCCAAGATCGCGGTCAAATCACACAAGAACGGCGCGCTCAATCCCAACGCCCATTATCGCAAGGAGGTCACCCTGGATCAGGTGCTGAACTCCGGCGACGTGTCCTTTCCCCTGACCCGCATGATGTGCTCGCCCGTGTCTGACGGTTCGGCCGCGGTCATCGTGTGCAGCAAGGAGAAAGCCGCCCAAATCGCAAAAAAGCCCGTTTGGATCGAAGCCTCGGTCCTTGGCAGCGGCAAGCTGGGATATGACATGGACGACACTCTGACCCGGCGGGTGGGTTTGAAAGCCTTCAAAGCCGCCGGCATCACGCCCCAGGACGTGGACGTGATCGAAATCCACGACGCCACGTCGCCGTCGGAAATCATCGCGCTCATCGAATTGGGCGTCTGCCCGCCCCACGAAGCCCCCAAATGGATCGACGAGGGCTACATGGAGTTGGACGGCAAAATGCCCGTCAACACATCAGGCGGCCTGGCATCCAAGGGCCATCCCATCGGCGCCACGGGCCTGGCCCAGGTATACGAGGTGGTCAATCAACTGCGGGGAACCGCCGGAGAGCGCCAGGCGCAAAACAACCCAAAAATCGGAATGACCCAAAACGGCGGCGGAATTCTTGGGATAGACGGCGCCGCCATGGCTTTTCATATTTTAAAATCTTAAATATGGGGGTGCAAATATGGAACTTGGAGATCTGAATCGCGAATATTGGAACATGGACATCGAGACCAAGCTGAACACGCCTGAAATCAAGGAATTGCAGCTTGAAAAGCTCAAAAAGGCGCTCAAGTGGCAATACGAAAACACGCCGTTTAACCGGAAGCGCTTTGACAAGGCGGGCGTCAAGCCCGAGGACATTCAATCCTTTGAGGATTACGCCCAGGCCATTCCCGTGGCTGGTCAGGCGGATCTGCGGGAAATAATCCAGGAAGTGGGCCTGGACATGGACGCGCTCATGCGGGAGTTGTTCGGCCCGTCCCGCATGGACGACCTGTATTTGATCACCACCACCTCCGGCACCACGGGCATTCCCACGCCCTACCCTAATTTCCACGCGGGAATAAGGGAGATGAAGGAGCTTTTCCACAGGGTGGCATGGCGCATGGGCATGCGCCCCGGAGACCGGGTCGGCCTGTGCTTCGGCCTGTCCATGCACGCCGCGGGCACGCCCCAGATTTTATGGTTCCAGGATTTCCCCGGCATCACCATCGTACCCATCGGGGCCGAGGCCGGCACGGAGAAAATCCTCCAGTTCCTGAAGCTGTTCAAGGCCAACATCTTCACGGGAACGCCTTCCCTGGCCCTGCACCTGATCGAAAAATGCCCCGAGGTTCTGGGCCATCCGGTGAAGGATCTGGGCATCAAACTCATGATGCTGGGGGCAGAGCCGGGCGCAGGCATTCCGGAAGTCCGGCAAAAGCTGGAATCGGAATACGGCGCCAAGGTCTATGACGGCGGCGGCGGATACGGGTGCTCCTGCGACTACCCCATTTACCAGGGCATGCACTGGCTGGCCGATGACTTGTGCTACTATGAGTTGCTGGATCCCAAAACAGGGGCTTCCGTGCCCATGGAAAACGGCGCCACGGGCCTCATGGCGGCCACGTCTCTCAATCCCGCAGGCGCGGTGTGGTTTGACATGCGTTTCACCCTGAACGACATCCACCAGGTCTTCACCGATCCCTGCCCCTGCGGCAAAACCGGATTCCGGTATAAAATCGTAGGCCGGGCGGACGACATGCTTAAGGTCAAGGGCGTGCCAGTGTATCCGGCTTCCATTGAGGGCGTCATCCATTCCTTCCCCCAAGAGTTGACCGGCGCGTTCCGCATTGTCCTGGATGAGCCGCCCCCCAGGGTCGTTCCGCCGCTTAAGCTGAAAATCGAGTATACGGAAAACGTGCGCGAGGAAGAGCTTCCCTACCTGGAGGAAAAGGTCAGGGCCAAGATGAAATCCCTGCTTAAAGTCAATCCCGCCATCATGTGGCTGCAGCCCAACACCCTGGAAAGAGCGGTGAAGAAGACCCAGGTTTTGGAAAAAACCTACGAATAGGGAGGACCGAAACCATGTTGGAGAAGCACAAACACATCAGTTTTCCGCCCAAGACCGATTTTCCGGTTTTTCAGGTGGACGATGAAAAATGCATCGGCTGCGGGCGTTGCGTCAATTCCTGTCCGATCCAGCTATTGATGCTGAACAGCGACAAAAAAGCCCGGCCCAACGAACGCTACGATCACTTCCGGTGCATCTGCTGCCAGAACTGCGCGGCCTCCTGCCCCAATGACGCCATCACCATCCAGGGGGATTACCGGGTGCGCGAGGGTTTTTGGAAGAACGACAACCTGTTCGAGGGAGGCAAGACCTTTCCCGATCCCTTGTATTTTCGCAACGGCGCCAAGTATGAGGACTATGAAGATCAACTGACGGAAACGGAAAAGGTCATCTACAACCGCCGCAGCATCCGCTTATACAAGAAAAAAAAGGTGCCCAAGGAACTGGTGCACCGGGTCATCGAAGCGGGCAGGTTCGCGCCGTCGGCGGGAAATAACCAGCCCTGGAAGTTCGTGGCCATCACCAACCCGGACGTCATCGAGGAGATCGACCAGATCTGCAAAAAACGGGTGAAGCTATTCCCCCAAATGCTTATGCCCCGCCCTTGGGTGGATAAGCAGGTTCCGGGGGACAAAAACGCCAAGCCCAAAAAATGGCAGAAAACCCTCCACTACCTGCTCTCCCGCAAAACTCCGGGAGACGTGGATCAACGGGTCCTGGGCGGCATCAACACCATTTCGAGCGATCCCGAGTATCGGACCTTTTTCCGGGCGCCCGCCCTCATCATCCTGGCAAAGGACGTCAGGGGCATCGGCTCTCCGGACCTGGACCTGGGCATCTGCGGCCAAAACATGGTCCTGGCGGCCCATTCTCTGGGCCTGGGAACCTGCTGGGTCAGCCTCATCAAAGGGCTTACCTGGGACCATGGTTATGTTCGGAAGGTTTTAGGGCTGGAATACCCGTTCAAAATCCTGACCTCATTGACCCTGGGATATCCCGCAGGCCAGGTGGACAACATTGTTGCCAGGGAAAGGCAGCGGGTGAATTGGATCGAGTAGGGAAGCCCCCATGATCAGCCGTAGCCTCTCGGGCGGCTTTTGAATTTTGAGGGTACATAATCATTAGATATTGTTGGGTTTTGCAAGCTCCGCGCAACAAAACAATTGGGCATGATCTTGTCCCTATTCAAAAGCCTGCAACTAGGCGGCGGGAAAAAACTGCGCCAACGGCTTGGGCAGGGAATCGGGGGAAACGCTTTCCGCCTGATCGGTCATGTCCACGGAATTAAAGGTGTTGATGAACAGCACCGGCCCTTTGGTTTTGGGGGCCTCGTCCAGCACGGCCGCAAAGGTCTTGCCCGTATAGGTGGGGTCCAGTTTGATGCCTTCCAGGTCCCAGGCCATGCTCACGGCCCGCCGGCCCTGGAGCGTTTCATGGCCGTATCCCGGGCCGTATTGCCGGGAGTCGATTTCAAGGCTTCCTGCATTGGACCGGAATTCGGGAATTTTGGCGCCATGATATTTGAGCAGGGCGTGGGAACGCAAAGCCAGCCCCATCACCTTATTCCGGTTGGCCATGTATGTGGGCGTCACCCGCACCCCGTACACGCTGGTTTTCAGGCCGGCCAGAGAAAAGCCCAGGGTCAATCCGGCCAAAGTGCCGCAGGTGCCCGCCGCCACAAAGACCTTTTTTGGCCTGGGAAGGACCCCTTGGCTAACCTGGTCCGCGATTTCAAACCCGGCCTCCACATAGCCCAGGACGCCCCGGGAGTTGGAGCCGCCGGCCGGGATGTAATACCCGCCGGAATTCTGCACGCGGTGGGCGATGTAATACGACCAGACCGTTCCGGAAGCCCCGCCGCAGTAATCCATCTTGGCGCCCAGCGACGCAAAAAGACGCAGGTTTTGCAAAACATGCTCGTTCACCGGCTGATCCGTCAGCTTCAACACCACGTCCAGGCCCGCCTTTTTTCCGAACATGGCCGTGGCCAGCCCGTGATTGGTGCCTAAAGCCCCCATGGTAATCAATGCCTTGCTGCCCTTCTTCCGGGCGTGCGCCAGCAAAAACTCCAACTTGCGAACCTTGTTGCCTCCATAGATCGGAGAAGTGAGGTCGTCCCGTTTCACCCAGATATCAGCCCCGGCCTCCCGGCTTAAAGCATCCAGGCGCTCCACCGGCGTCGCCTGCTCCACCAGGGGAGTCCAAGGGATGGTTTTCTGCAGATTTTCGTGATGTTTGAACAACAGAGGAAGCTCTCTGTTCCGAGTTATTACAGGCATCTTGACCTCGCCGAATACGGTTTTTACATGGTATTTAGCTTTGAGTCTATAGCACAAGTGTTCGGCAATGTCAAATACCAGAGTATTAAAATCTTATAAGATACTGTATCTAATTAAAAAAAGGAAATAGCTCCAGGGCTTTAATCCAATTCCGTGGCGTCAAAAGCGGCGCCATGTCCGGGATATATTGTTTTCGCGCCCTTTTGCCGCAGCAAAGCCCAGCTTGTTTTCATGGCGTCCGGATCGTTTCCAAAAGGAGGAATGCGCCTTTTATAAAAACGCGGCATTTCGTTGTAGGCAAGATCGCCTACCATGGCGTGGCCGTCATGGGTCATGACGGAAATCGAGCCGGCGGTGTGGCCGGGCGTGGGCAGGACGTCCGCGTCAAAGCCCCAGGACGCTAAGGACATGGGCGACTCTATGGTTATATCCGGCCTGACGGCTTCAAATCCGGTCGCCCGCGCCAGCAGGCCCGGAAGCCGCCTGCCCAGACGAACGGCGGCCTTGGCAAAAGGAATGGTTCCGTCGGGGATCTGCCAGCGCCCACGCGCAAGGTCCCTGGCATCGGCCTCGTGCACGATCACCGGGCACCCGCTGCGCCTGACCATAGCGGCCAGGTTTCCCGCGTGGTCGAAATGCACGTGGGTGATGACAACCAGCCGGATCTCCTCAGGGGAGATGTCCAGGCGCTTCAATCGATTGAACAAAATCCGGTGCTTGCCGGGAAGGCCGGCGTCCACCATCAAGTATCCTTGCGTTCCTTTTAAAAGCCATACATTGGCGAAACCGGTGCGCAGCCTGATGATTTCCTGCATGATTGTATTCTCCGGAATATATAACGGGGTTGGAGGCCCTTGATTGGCTAAAAAAAGCACAGGTTATTTTTCATTGCAAGTCCAAAGGGCGGCCCCTCCCCGCAAAAAATAGAGGCCCCCCCCAGAAAAGCTCTAATTTCAAGAGCCCCCCACCAGAAAAAGGCTGAATCGCCCTCTGTTCGTCGCAAAAAATCTTGACAACTGAATATTTCCAAAATATATTCATTTTTAAACGCAGGGACGAATCCCGCTCCCCGCCCACTAAACACAGGACCCGACCGTGACCGGAAAAGAAAAAACCGAACTCCGAAAAACCCAAATCCTCCAAGCAGCCGCCAAGGTTTTCGCCGAAAAAGGCTTTCAGGAAGGGACCATTCCGGATGTGGCCAAAGAGTCGGGCGTTTCCGAAGCCTCCATTTACGAGTATTTCAGCAACAAGGAAAATCTTCTGTTTTCCATCCCCATGGAGGCCATGCAGCGTTTGAGCGAGAAGATTGATTTCCACCTTAAGCTGATTCGGGGCAGCGCGGAAAAGCTCCGGGCGATTTTATATCTTCAACTTCTTTTTTATATTGAAAACCGGGATTATGCAGCGGTTATCATGCTGATATTGAAGCAAAACCGCCGTTTTCTCGATACGGAGGCCCACCAGGCCATCCGCAAGCATTTAAAAACCGTGGACAAAGTGATCAGGGACGGCATGGAGTGCGGCGAGTTCCGGAACGACATGGATCCCTACCTCATTCGGTCCACCTGCCTGGGCAGCATGGAGCACGTGGTCACCAACTGGCTCATGCTCGGGCATCCCACGGACGAGGAGTTGTTGAAATGGGTGGATCCCATGCTGAACGCCCTTGTCCGGGGAGTGGGCGCGGGGAACGAACTGAACCAATGTCCCCTGAAGCACCTCATCGTCCCAGAGGACGTCGAGGCCTGACGACCAGCCCCCTCGTGTAGGAACGCCGACAATAATAATGGAGGGGCGGCATATTCCTAGTTGCAGCAAACACAAACTGGCGCGCCGAATCGCGGCCTGCCGCAATCCAAACGAGGTGAACCATGAGCGATGCAGTAAAAGCGCAAGAGTATTTTGGCAAGGAACATGACATGTTCCGCAAAGCCATCCGGGATTTTGTCAAAAAAGAGATCGTCCCCAATATTGACGAATGGGAAGAGCAGGGAGCCTTCCCCGTGGAGCTCTACAAGAAAGCGGCCGAACTGGGATACATCGGCCTGGGCTTTCCCGAAGAACTGGGAGGCCAGGGCGGGGATGTGTTTTTAACCATCGTCGCAGCCGAGGAGTTGATGCGTTCCGGCTCCGGCGGCTTTTCCGCCAGCCTGGGCTCCCTGGGCATCGCCCTGCCGCCCATTGTGGGCCACGGCACCCCTGAGCAGAAGGAAAAATTCGTCACGCCGGTCTTGAACGGGGATCGCATCGCCGCCCTGGGCGTGACCGAGCCTTCCGGCGGATCCGACGTGGCCAACCTGAAAACCACCGCCGTTCGGGACGGAGACCATTACGTGGTGAACGGAAGCAAGACCTTCATCACCAGCGGGACCAGGGCGCACCAGCTCACCACGGCGGTTCGCACCGGCGGAGACGGCCACAAGGGCATCAGCTTTTTGGTCATTGAGTCCGACACTCCGGGCTACTCCACCTCCCCGCCCATGAAAAAAATGGGCTGGTGGGCTTCCGACACGGCTGAAATCTACTTTGACAACTGCCGGGTGCCCGTTGAAAACCTCATCGGCGAGGAAAACAAGGGCTTCTACTACATTATGGAAAATTTCCAGACCGAGCGCCTGTCCCTGGCGGTCATGGCCAATGTCACCGCGCAGATGGCGCTGGAAGAGTGCGTCAAATACGTCAAACAGCGCGAGGTGTTCGGCAAGCCCCTGAACGCCTTCCAGGTGACCCGCCACAAACTGGTGGACATGGCCACGCTGATCGAAGCCAGCACCGAATTCACCTACCGGGTGGCCGCCAAGATGAACGGCGGGGTTCCCCAGATCAAGGAAGTTTCCATGGCAAAGAACTTCGCCTGCCAAGTCGCCGACAAGGTGACCTTTGATGCGGTTCAGATTTTCGGCGGCTACGGATACATGCGCGGACATCTGGTGGAAAGGCTTTACCGTGACAACCGCATCCTGTCCATTGGAGGGGGCGCCACGGAAATTATGAAGGAAATCATTTCCAATTTTATTATGTAACAAGGAGAGCGAAACCATGGGAAAATGGATGGACGGCTACCTGGAGAAACTGGAAGCCAAACGCCTGAAAAGTCAGCAAGGCGGGGGCCAGGATCGCCAGGAGGTGCAGCATTCCCTAAACAAGCTGACGGCTCGGGAAAGAATCGAGCTCTTGTTTGACAAAGGGACCTTTGACGAACTGGGCGCCCTGACCCGGGACGCCCGCCCGCCCCTGGACGGCAAAAAACGCCCCAGCCCGGGCGACGGCGTGGTCATGGGCGGGGGCCAAATCAACGGCCGCAACGCCCTGGCCTTTAGCCTGGACTTTACGGTCATGGCCGGCGGCCTTGGCAACGACGGCGTGTGGATGCTGGCGGACCTGGTGAAAAAAGCCGGGGAGAGGAACGTGCCCCTGATCGGCATGCTGGACTCCGCAGGCTCCCGGATCAGCGTCAAAGAGGGATACACCGGCCTTAACGGCCTTGGCCGTTTGTTCAAGTACATGTCTCAATATTCGGGCGTCAGCCCCCGGATCATGATGGTCCTGGGCCCCTGCACCGGCCCCCTTGCGGCTTTGCCGGTCATGGGCGACTTCCGGATTTTCAACGAAGAAAGCGCCTTTTTGTGGCTGGGCGGCGAAATGGAGTCCGACGAGGCGGGAACCGCGGAATTCCATATGGAGAAAAGCGGCCAGTGCGATTTTGTCGTGGACAGCGACGAAGACGCCATCGACAAAGCCAAGGAGCTTTTGACCTACATTCCCCAGAACTGCTGGGAAATGCCCCCTTTCCTGGATTCGGGCGACGACCCCGAACGCCGGGAGGAGGCCATCCTGGACGTCATGCCGGAAAACGTCAAGTTCACCTATGACGTGCACGAAATTATCGAATTGATCGTGGATAACGGCGAGTTTCTGGAAGTCCAGGAGGAGTACGCCACCCACCTGGTGACCGGCTTCGCCCGCATAGGCGGCTATCCCATAGGCATCGTGGCCAACAACCCGGACGAAATGAGCGGCGTCTTTGAAATCGACTCCGCCGACAAGTACGACCGGTTCATGAACTTCCTGGACTGCTTCAACATTCCCATTATCACCATGGTGGACTCCACGGCCTACGTGCCCGGCGATAAATGGGAGCGCCTGGGCATCATCCGCCACGGCGCCAAGAACCTGCATTCCTACTCCCACCTTACCACCCAAAAAATCACCGTGGTCCTGCGCCGCTCCTACGGCGGATCCAACATCGTCATGGGCTGCGCCCAGATGCACCCGGACGTGGTGTTCGGCTGGCCCTGCGGCGAGTTCGCCCCCACCGGGCCGGAATCCATTGTGGAAGCCATCTTCCATAAGGAGCTGGCGAAAGCCGAGGAAAAGGGCGGCAAGGAAAAACGTCAGGAATACTATGACATGCTCCTGGCTACGGTCAGGGAGCGGTTCAACATCATGCATCACTCCATGGACTGGACCTCTTATTATATGGTGGAGGAAGCCATCGACCCGCGGGACACCCGCGCCAAGATCTACCGCACCATCGTGGCCACCCTGGACAAGCATGAAGAGCTTCCTGAGAAGAAACGCTTCATCAAGCCGGCATAAAAGGAGAGAAACATGTCTGAACGAATGAACGAAGCAATTAACAGGCTTGCTGAAATACAAGAGCAAAACCTGCTGGGAGGCGGCCAGAAGCACGTTGACCGGCAGCACGCCCGGAACAAGATGACGGCCAGGGAGCGCATTGACGCCCTGCTGGATCCCGGCACATTTCTGGAAACCGGCTCCTGCGTAAACACCACCAGCGTCAGGATGGACGGCAGAACCACGGACGCCCCCTGCGACGGCGCCATTACCGGAACCGGCAAGGTGGACGGCAGGCTCATTGGCGTATACTCCAGCGATTTCACGGTCCTGGGCGGATCTCTGGGCGCCCAGCATTTGCAAAAATGCTCCGAATGGATCATCCAATGCACCAAGCTGGGCATTCCCATGGTCTGGCTGCTGGACTCTTCGGGAGGCCGCCTGGGCTACCAGGACGTCATGTTCGCCGGCATCGAGTGGTATTTCTGCACCATCTCCCGCAGTTCCGGCGTCGTGCCCCAGATCAACGTGCTCATGGGCCCCTGCATTGCAGGCCAGGCTTACGCCCCGACCCTGTGCGACTTCCTGCTCATGAGCCGGGAGACCGCCAACCTGTGGCTGGCCGGCCCCAGGCAGGCCAAGGCCGTCACGTCTGAGGAGATCGACAAGTCCGTGGGCAGCGCGGATTACCACGTAGCCCACTCCGGCACCTGCGACGTTGTCGGCGACAACGATGCGGAAACCATTGCAAAAACCAGGGAGCTGTTAAGCTATCTGCCTTCCAACTTCCGGGAAAAGCCTCCGGTCAAGGAAGCCCCCGCCGACTCCTTCTGTGACGTGGAAAAGCTCATGGAGCTGGTTCCGGACGATCTGTCCAAGACTTATGACATGCATGAAGTCATCAAGGTTTTGGTGGACGACGGCGATTTTTTTGAGGTCAAGGACCAATACGCCAAGAACCTCATCTGCTGCTTCGCCCGCATCGACGGCAAGCCCGTGGGCATAGTCGCCAACAACCCGGCCGAGCCCGGAAGCATCATGGAAATCAATTCCTGCGACAAATACTACCGTTTCCTCCAGGTGTTGGACGCCTTCAACATCCCCCTGGTGACTCTGGTGGACACCCCGCCTTACGTTCCGGGCGAGGAGCAGGAAGAAAAAGGCCTTTTACGCCACTTCGGCAAAATCGTGGATGTATACACCACCTCCACCATTCCCAAAATCAGCATTGTTCTGCGGGAAGCCTACGCCGACGCCGGCGCCATGATCATGGGCGTCTCCAAAGGCATGGGCGCTGACGCGGCCCTGGCATGGCCCATCGCCCAGTACGCCGTGGAAGCCTCGGAGCTGGATTACCGGGAAGTAGTCAAAGGCATGGAGGACGACGCCTACGAAGGCTACCTGAACTGGGGCCGGGAAAAAATCGACGTGTTCGACGTGGCCAGGGGCTTTACCACCCAGGTGGTGGACGAAATCATCCACCCCAAAGAAACCAGGAAAAGAATCATCCAATCTTTGGAGCTGTTCAAAAATAAAGAGGAAGAACTTCCCTTGAGGGCCAAGTGCCACGGCACAATGCCCTCGTAAAAGGGAAGCAAGGAACGGGGAGCGATAACCAGGCCGAGGCGAACCTCCCCGTTCCTTACCCTGGAATTCAGCCGCCGCCTAACCCCATGCCGGCGGATTCAGTGCAAACTTACTTGCATCGCAAGCGATAAAACTGTCAGGAGGCAACCATGGCAAAGAAAAAAGTCAAAGCAAAAATGTCCGGCGTTTTTTACAGAAGGCCCGCTCCCGAAGAACCCGCTTATTGCGAAGTGGGCGACGTGGTCAAGAAAAAACAGGTCCTGGCCCTGCTGGAAACCATGAAGGTCTTCCAGAAAGTCAAATCCACGGCGGACGGAAAGATCGTGGAAATCCTGGCTGAAAATGAACAGCCCCTGAAAGACGGGGATGTCATGTTCATCATCGAAACGGATTAATCCGCTTAAAAACATTTGGGGGGCATGTCCCCATTTCCCATCATTGGAGGGAGTACCGGGGACATGAACTTATCTCGGTATATTGAGATCAATTTTTTACACGGATTTTGAGATAAGTATCGTCCCCTGAACTTGGACTGACCTACTTAAACCGAAATCTGAGAGGCGACCATGTTTAAGAAAATTCTGGCGGCGAACCGGGGAGAGATCGCCCTGCGCGTAATCCGGGCATGCAAGGAGTTGGAAATCCCATGCGTGGCCGTGTATTCGGAAGCGGACGCGGAATCTCTGCACGTCCGGCTCGCGGACGAAAGCGTGTGCATCGGTCCCGCCATCAGCGCAAAAAGTTATTTAAGCATTGATAATATCATCCAGGCGGCCAAGGAAACCGGCGCCGACGCCATTCATCCCGGATACGGCTATTTGGCGGAAAAAAAGGAATTCGCCATCGCCTGCCAGGAAAACGGGATTACCTTCATCGGGCCCAAGCCAGACAACCTGGCTCTGGCCGGCGACAAAATCGCGGCGAAAACAGCCATGCAGAACGCCGGCGTTCCGGTTACGCCCAGCAGCCCGGGCGGCGTGGACACGGTGGCGGAAGCCAAGGAGTTCGCCAAGGAGATCGGCTATCCCATCATGGTCAAAGCCTCGGGCGGAGGCGGCGGCCGCGGCATTAAGATCTGCTACAACGACGAGGAAGTGGAAGAAGAATTTCCCATGGCCAAGATGGAAGGCCGCACCGCCTTCGGCAACGACGAAGTCTACGTGGAAAAATTCCTCACCAAGCCCCGGCACATCGAGTTCCAGATCCTGGCCGACAAACAGGGAAACGTCATCCATCTGGGAGAAAGGGAATGCTCCATCCAGCGGCGCTATCAAAAGCTGGTGGAAGAGTCCCCCTCCCCGGCCCTCACGCCCGAATTAAGGGCGGCCATGGGCCAGGCGGCCATCAACGCCGCCAAGGCCGTGGATTACGAAAACGCCGGAACCGTGGAATTCCTCCTGGACGGTGACATGAATTTCTACTTCATGGAAATCAACTCCCGCATCCAGGTGGAGCATCCGGTGACCGAGCTGGTCACGGGCGTGGACCTGGTCAAGGAGCAAATCCGGCTGGCCGCGGGCGGAACCCTGGATTACACCTTCGACGACCTGAACCTGCGCGGCTGGGCCATTGAATGCCGCATCAACGCGGAGGACCCGGACAAGTATTTCATGCCCAGCCCGGGAACCATCGAGGATTACAATCCGCCGGCGGGCTTCGGCGTCCGCCTGGACAGCCACCTGTACCAGGGCTACGAACTGCCGCCCTTTTACGACTCCCTGATCGGCAAACTGGTGGCCTTTGACCTGACCCGGGAAGGCGCCATCCAGGTAATGAAACGGGCTTTGAAAGAATTCATCATAGGCCCCATCAAGACGACCATCCCCCTGCATCTGATCATCATGGACGACGATGAGTTCAAGGCGGGAAATTTTGACACCAGCTTCATCACAAAGTACGTCCCGGAGGAAGATGACGACGATGATGATGATGATGATGACGACGATTATGATGATGACGACGATGATTAGGGCGCGTTAACCGAACCAGCAAGAGGCTGGACGACGTGGGGGTGCACGCTTATGCGGGAGAGAGCTTCGGCTTTCTCCCGTTTAACTGAAGTCACGATCTTAGGGGTAGGAAAAAAGCCTTCCTATGGGACTTCTTCATCGATAAAAGCAATCTTTTTAATAAAAATTGAGTGATCACATATCTTCCAGGGTCGCCCGCGCAACGAAATTGATAAACAAAAAATCACGGAAAGCACGGATGCCGCCGAAATTTCACTTCCGTATTTTTCCGCGTCTTCCGCGGCTATAATTATTTTTTTGTAAGTCCCAAAAGTTGCGTTACAGCGGGAAGCTGAGGCCGATGCTGATGTTCCCGTACCGGATCATGTCCACGTCCCCGAATCCCCAAAAATAGCAGGACTCCATCTGCAAGGAAAACTGATTGCCGGGAAACAGGATAATGCCCAGGCCGGCCTGGGCCGCGCCCCCGGAATTGCCGGACGTAAACCAGTCCCCTTCCTGCTCCTTGTTCTTGCTTTGCTTGACTTGCGACGCGAACAGGTTATGATTGCCGTAGGCCCATCCTCCGCCTGCAATGAAATAGGGCTTCCAGACCTCGCTGTCCAGACCCGGGGAGAGTTTGGCCACGAGCATGTACATATTTACGGAGCTTTCCAGCTCCAGGTATTGGGAAGTTTTCCAGGAAGGCGTGTCTCCGGCGACCTTGAAGTCAGGCAGCCAATGGAAATTGAACTCCGTTGCCAGGTATTTATTGTATCTGTATCCAACCTGTAGATAGGCGCCAAAGGTGTTGTCCGTGTTGTAATCCAGGTGGTAGGGATCGTCAATATTGAAGTTTTCAAAGGCGTATTGCGCCCCCAGCCCCAGATAATAAAAGTTGTCCGTCCTTATTTTGTCAGGCCAGTCCTCTTGGCGCAGATCGCCGGCCCACGCCCCGGCGGGCGCCAGCAGGCCCAAGGCCAGGACAAAAAGCAAAATCCATTTTTTCATGATTCCCCCCTCGTTGACAGCCCCTCCAGGCAAGGTCTGATTAAGCGGTTCAAGTTTGGTAGCGTGTAGCATATAACAATATAATTTTCAACGGCATTCGAATGCAAGGCGGGTTGGGCGTTCGCTTTAGGACGCGTCCTCGGTGGAAAAAATCTCCGGGGCGATTCCCCTGGCCTGCTGCTCCAATATTTTCAAGGCCATTGTTATCAGTTCTTCATTGGAATTCAGCCCGTAAATGGACTGCAGTTTGGGCAGCAATTCCAGGGTGTCTTTTTCAAAACCCAGGGTCAGGAACCGGCCTCCGGATTCCTCCAGTTGCCTCTTACTTTGCTCTTCCAAAAAAACCCGGGCCTGCTCTTTGATAAGATTGATGTTTGTACGCAGCGGCTGCAAAGGCGGCTTGGGCTTTTTGTCCGGCGGCAGGTATTTGATAAAGGCCCGGACAATCTGGGGCGGCGGCGGCTCCCCGAACTCTTCCATGAATGCGTTTTCCAGCTTGAGCAAGGATGGATCCGGACCGGTGATGACGGTTTTGGCCAAATCGATTTTCATTCCGCCATAGGGATCGGATTTCAAACTGTTACGGAGCTTGCGCTCCCTTGAAGTGACTTTCTTGCCCAAACCATTACTCCCTAGCCGGACCTGAGGCCGTCCAAAGCCCCTGCGTCCATGCTTTTCAACACAGGCTGCCGGCGCCGGAGGCGCCTCATAGATGCAGCAAAATGAAAAACATCATGATATTGACATCTTGAATAGAACGTCAACCAATAGAAAGAACAGTCTCCCCCCGCCCGCCTCTCTGGACGGTCTCTCAGGGGAGTTTAGACCCCCGTCTGATGTTTCCAAAGCAATAATGTTTAGGATATCACAGTTTATGCACAATTGGCAAGGCCGCCGGCGTGGGCTATCTCCCCGAAAAATCTTTTGTTCTTGATCCCGCAAGGCATTTTTACTAAACTGGCCTTTCAATTTTCTGCAGGAGATATCTTATGTGCGCCCAGGACAAATTGGATGATCAATTGACCATGGTGGACGGCATGCAGCAGGGCCAAACCGGTCAGCAGGAGCATACCGGCGCTCTGGACGACGCCCCAACCATGGTTGTGGAACCTTCCCCGGACACAATGGCCGGCCAGTCTCCCAGCGAACGCTTTGAAATTCTGGAGGAGTTGGGCCGGGGCGGTATGGGAGTGGTGTACAAGGCCCGGGATAAAAAGCTGGGCAGAATCATCGCCTTGAAATCCTTGAAGCCGGAAAGCACGGCCTCCAACAAGGCCGTGGAGCGCTTTTGGCGTGAGGCCAAAGCCATTGCCGCTTTGAGCCACTTCAACATCGTGGGGATCTACGACGTTCTGGAGCAGGGGCAGGCCTTGTGGATCGCCATGGAATTTTTACCTAACGGCAGCCTGAAAGACAAGGTTAAAAGCCAGGGCCCCTTGCCGCCCAAAGAAATTGCAAAGATCGGCCGTCAGCTTGCCGACGCCGTGGACCACGCCCACTCCCGGGGCATTTTTCACCGGGACATCAAGCCGGGCAACGTTCTGCTTTCCGAACGGGACACGCCCAAGCTGGGCGATTTCGGCCTTGCCCAGGAAATGAGCACCGCCGGCGACATGACCGTGGCCGGCGCCATGATGGGCACCATGTATTACGCCGCACCCGAACAAATGGCCAACGGCAGCAACGTGGACGCCCGCAGCGATATTTACAGCCTGGGGGCCACCCTTTATATGATCGCTACGGGCGAAGCGCCCCGGACCATCAGGCCGAACCGGATTCCCGAAGAAGTGCGGGGCATTATCTGCAAGTGCCTGGAAGAGCATCCGGACAAACGCTTTCAAAACGCCGCCGAATTGGCCAAAGCCTTTTCCACCGGAGAGTTCGCGGAGGCCCCGAAAAAAATCGGGCAGGCCTGCCCGGCGTGCGGCCACTTCAATCCCGAAACCCTGCGTTTTTGCCAAAAATGCGGAGGCGGGCTGGCCTCCTTATTCCGCAAATGCCCCAAATGCCGGGCCGAAAACCATATTAACGTGGAATATTGCGGAAAATGCGGCGAAAACATTCCCATGGCCTTCCTGGCCCTCAAGGCTAGAAAAGCCTCGGCCGACGGCCAGCCCCAGGCGGCCGCCAAAGCCTGGAAAGCCATCCTCGCCAAAGACCCGAAGCACCAGGAAGCCCGGGCCAACCTCATCCGGATTGTGGAAAACAACCGCAAAATCAAGGAAATGGCGAAGTTCGCCAAAGAGGCTTATAAACGGGGAGATAAGGAAAGCGCCTACAAGTGCTTCTGCCAGATTATAGAAATCGACCCCACCCTGGAAGAAGCCAAGAAAAAATGCGAAAGCATGAAGCCGGGCCTGGTCCAGCAACGCCTGGCCCGGGGCAGGACTTTTTTCTCCGCCAAAAAATACGAGCAGGCCTACAACCAGTTGCAGGGCGTCCTCGACCTGGATGAATTCAACCGGGAAGCCCTGGATCTGATGACTCAAGTCACGAGGTTCTACAAGCCCGCGGCGCCCAAGGTTCCCAAATCCGCCGTCCATGTTTCCATGGGATTGACCGGCTCCCGCAAGGTCAACAAAAAGGTGATGTCGTTCATTGCCATCAGTGTAGTGGTTCTGTTTATGACAATCATCATCAGCCTCTCCCGCAACGAGGACGGCAACTCCATGTTTGACGCCCAGGCGAAAAACGCGGCCGTCCAGGTGGACAAGGCGTTGAAGGCCGTTGTCGACACCCTGCCGGATCAGCCTGTCACCCTGGAATCCATTCTGTCCACAGGGGTGCAGTGGCCCCCGGCCGTCAGCGTCTCTGTTGACGACCCAGACCCTGAACATCCCAAAGTAATCGTGGTTCATGCAGCGGGTAAAAAGATGTTCATTGTGAACGGCACTGGCGAAATGAAGGAAGAGCCTTTTCAAATAGCACCCATCCAAACGCCTCGTCCGGCTGTGGATGAATAAGGCTTGTGATGTAAAATCGGGAATCAGGAGTTTAATATGCATTATAATCCGGGAGCTTGGCGCTTGGATGACGCCACCGTGGCCAGCTTGCTGAGCCGCGAGGATTTGGCGAGCCATTGGATTTTCGGACGGCAAATGACCGTTCACCCGGGTGAAGCCGCCCTTTGGATGAAGGACGGTAAAGTTGTGAAGGTCGCCTCCGAAGGGGAAAAAATGGTCTCCGGCGTCCTGGACCGGCTGAAAAGCCTGTTCTTTGCAGGAGGCCAGTTGACGGTCATCATGATGGACGTCACGGATATCACCCTGGATTTCCGGATCGGCGTGGACAAGGACATCGTCTTCGCCAACGACCCGGAGTTCTACGGCAAACTCCTGGACGCCTACGGGCGGAGCAATGAAAAAGAAGAAGACGTCACCACCCTGGTGGACCGCTACTCCAAGGATTTGGACTCGGAGCTGCAAAAACGCCAGGCCATCCTGACCCGGGACCGGGAAAGCGTGGCCTTTGACGTGCGGCTGACCTTTGCGCTTTTGCCGGAAAAGGGCCGGGATCTGTTCCCCCTGTTCGGCGCGAAAAACGCCCTGCAGCGCTATTATATCGAAAGCCTGGCGAGGCAGCAGTTGGAGGCCAAGCTCTTCGTCCCCACCTTGTCCCTGTATACGGGCGCTGAGCTGCGGCAAAACCTGGACATTTTGGCGGGAATCAATAAAAAGGCCCGCAAAAACCTGGAAGCATGGTTTTTGGAAAGGGGCATAAGCCTCAAGCGCCTGGCAATCAACCCCGCCCTGACCGGCGACGAACGCAAGGCCATTATCGCCAAGGAAAAAAAGGCCCTGGAGTCTGCAGCGGCGGACCGGCATCAGCACGATCTGGAAGAGCTGAACAGGGAGTTCGACCGGCTTGTTTTGCGTGAAAAACTGGCCGCCCAGGCCGTACAGGTCAAAGGCGAGACGGACAAGGAAAAGCAAAAAATCCTCCAGGCCACCTTTCTGGCCGACCAGGAAAAAAAGCTCTCCGCCGCACAAATGGCGGACCGGATCGAACGTATCCGCCTGGCCACCAAGCTGGAAGCCCAGAAAAAACTGAAGGAGCTTGCGGCTTTCGGCGTTAAGAAAAAATGGGAAATCGAAAAAGAGAAGATGGCGGCCGAGGCAGAGCTGGAAATGGATAAAATGCGGGTTCTGGCCGAGGAATACCGCAAAAATAAGGAACTGAAGGCGGAGCATAAACGCAAGGAACTGGAAATGCGCCAGGACGAAGCCAAAAAGGAACGGGAGCACGTGGAGCGGCTGCTGGAAATGGGCGCCCAACAAGGCGTGCTGACCGACGGCGCCATCCAGGAAGCCCTGCGCCAGCAAAGCATTCGCAAGGCCCTGGATCAGGGCGAGTCCGTTGGCCGGGCCTTTGGCGAGGCCCAAAATAGAGGGCTTCCCGGCCAGGAGGTTAAATCCCTGCCCGGCCAGCCTTCCATTTCCATTACAGGCCAGGGCCCCTTGCTGGTGAATACCGGCGGCCAAAACGGCGACGGATCGAAAGACCAAAGGGCGTTGCCGGACCCGGGCGGTTCCCGGTCCGCCGTCCCGGAGGCTTCCTACGTGGTTACCGTATGCCCCAAATGCGGAGAGGCCGTCCCTGACGGGTCGGCGTTCTGCGGCGTTTGCGGATATAAGCTGGACGAATAGGAGAACTGTATGGCCGCTTTTTCCCCGGTTAGGTTCGGGAAATATCTCTTGCTGGACCCCATTGCCGTCGGCGGCATGGCGGAGCTTTTTCGCGCCAAAATGATCGGGGACGCGGGTTTTGAAAAACTCATCGTGGTCAAAAAAATCCTGCCTCACCTGGTGCAGGAAAAGGAACTGGTGGAATCCTTTATTTACGAGGCCCGCTTGGCCGCGCACCTGCAGCACGAAAACATCATTCGGACCTACGATTTCGGCAGGATGCAGGACGATTACTTCATATCCATGGAGTTTTTGTTCGGCAAGAATCTCCGCTTCGTCCTGGAGCAGGCCAAGGCCAAACGCCTCTCCCTGGGAATGGGCAACATTCTCCACATCATGGCCCTGGTTTGCTCAGGCCTGGATTACGCGCACAGCTTGACGGATTTTGCGGGCAATGACCTTTCCATCGTGCATAGGGACATCAGCCCTCCCAATATTTTCATTACCTACGACGGCCACGTAAAGGTGGTGGATTTCGGCGTGGCCAAAGCCGCCAGCAAAAACTCCACCACCCAGCACGGGGTGATCAAAGGCAAGGTGGCATATATGTCGCCCGAGCAGGCCCTGGGCCAGGAGATCGACCACCGGTCCGACATTTTCGCCGTGGGCAGCATCCTGTATGAAATGGTCACGGGCAAAATGATGTACGAGGGCGAAACCATGCAGGTTTTGGCGAAGGCCCAAAAAGCGGAGTTCGAGCCCGCCGAAAACCTGGCCAACATCCCCAGAGGTCTGGCCATTGTGCTCAAACGGGCTTTGGCCAAGGACCGGGAGGAGCGCTACCAGACCTGCGGCGCCATGCAGGCGGGCCTGGAGGACGTCATGGTGGAATTGTCCGTGCGCCCGTCCCAACGCGGCCTGGCCAGCTACATCACCGCCCTGTTTGACGAGGAATTGCCCAAGGAACAAGCGCTCTTGCGTGAGGTGGCCGCAATCCAGGTCCAGGACGATCAACTGGTTCCCGTGGAAGAGGCCCCTCCGCCCAAGCAGCAGGAAGAGCCTTCCGAAAAAGTTCTGACGCTTAAAAAAGTCAGAAAGCCCGCCCCCACGGCTCCCTGCCCGTCCTGCGGCAAGCCCGCGGACCCGGACCTGGATTACTGCCCGTGGTGCGATGCGCCCATCAAGGGGGCGGCGCCTATCGCCCCGGCCCAGGCGACCATGGTTTCCTGCTTATCCTGCGGAAAGCCGGTCAAGGCCCATTACAAGGTTTGCAATTACTGCGGCGCCAATATGCAGGCGGGAGTCCCGGACAGGCCAGGGCAAAACCACCCGGCTGCGGGCGTCTCTCCAGGGCAGTCCGCCAACAAATTGCCGGTGGTGATCTACTTTAATGCAGGCAAGAAGATTGCGGAAAGAACCATGGATTTTCTGGAAATGGCTGTGGCCAACACCGGACCGGCGCCTGTCGAGGGGTTGAAGGTCGCCGTCCGGGGAACCCTCATCGCCCGCGTTCTGGAGGAAAAGCTGCCCTTCCCCCTGGAGCCGGGACGGCCTTACGCCCTGAACGTGCCCGGATTCCTGCCCCGTTGCGCGGGAAACGACTCCCTGCATCTTTCCGTGGAAGGACGCGGCAAGGACGGAGAGCCTTTTTTTTTACTGGGGACCATTCCCGTGGAAGTCTCGGCCAAAGACGAAGCCGCGCCCAACGTCAACGTAAACATCTCCGCCAAAGGCCCGTTGATTGTGGACCTGGAGGACGCCATTCCAGGGCTGACGGGCAAAAAGTCCAGGGAGGAGGATCCCTCCGCGCCCCAATGGATTCCCCTGGAGTTGCACCCGGACCTGGAGAAACAGGAAAGCGCCAGCCGGAAGTTTCCCCCGGCCTGCGTTTCCTCCCAGGCATGCGCTTTGGATGAGGCCGTGGCCTCCGCCATCCATGCAGTCAGCCCGGACGCAGCGCCCATGGCCGAATTCAGGTGCCCGGACGGCACGGTATACACCATCGTGCCCGGCGCTTCCTTGCTGCTGGGACGCAAGCGGGACATCAATCATGTTCCGGCCTTTTTATTCCCCGAAGAAGCCCACGAAGGGGAAAACGTCAAGGTCAGCCGCAATCATTGCCGGATTTTCGTCCGGAAAAACCGGGTTTTCATCCGGGACACCAGCTCCAACGGAACCTTTCTGGGCAAGGAGCGTCTTCCTTCCAAGGAAGACGTGATGCTCTCCACCGGAGAGTTGGTGGTGGTGGGCGGAGTCCTGGAAATGCGGGCGGATATTTTCACCAACGGCAAGGATATCATCGCCGTCAGGCTGAAACGCCAGAACAACAAAACCAACGAACGCTACATCCTGGCTCACGGACCGGTCCCCCTGGGGCCGGGGAGCGGCAACCCCATCCAGGTGGCGGGCGCCCCCAAGTTTTTAGGCGCCATCTATTACAATCCCCTGGCGGATAAATGGCTGTTCCGGCCTTTGGAGGGCTTTGCAGCCAACGGCAAGGACATGATCCTGCCGCCCAAAAAGGAGCTTTCCTTCGGCAAGGCCAAATGCCGGTTTAAAATTCTTCAGCAGGAATAAAGTCCCTGTTAATCGTTCGTTCTCGCCGGCCGCCTTCCCACCGAGCCTATATATATGGCGGCCAAAGCCAGAACGGCGCCAATAAGGCGCGCGGATCCTGCGGGAAGGTCGAAGAACAGGATGTCCCAGATAAAGGCCAGGGTGGGTTGAATCAGGATAACCAAGCCGGCCGTGGAGGCCGGGATTCCCGGCAGGCCCGTTGATATCAAAAGCCAGCCGATTGCCTGGGGGCCGATTCCGTAAACCACCAAAATCCAAAACCCGGTTGTCCCGCCTGTGGAAAACTCCGACCCCCTGAGCAGTGAGGTCGCCCCTACGAAAAAAGCCGTGGATAAAGAGAGCCAGGCCATGTTCGTGACCGCCGGGAGCTTGCCGGTCCGGCCTTGGCTGTTTCGCACCGCCAAAAGATACATGGAATACCAAAAGGCCGCGCCCAGGCCCCAGGCCACGCCGATAATCGTTTTTTGGGGCAAGGCTGAGACGTCCACGCCCACCAAAAGCCACAGGCCCGTAAAAGCCATGATAATGGAAGCCGCCAGGATGGGTGTGGCCTTTTCCTTGAAAAAAAGCACGCCCAACACCGCCAGGATTACGGCCTGGAAATTGGTGATGATGGTGGCCAGGCCCGGCCCCACATAGTTAATGCTGACATGCCAGAATTCCAGGTCCAGGGTGAACAGAATCCCGCACATGGCCATGATGGGGAGAAAGCCCTGGGCCTTCAAGGCTTTAAAGGG
This sequence comes from Desulfatibacillum alkenivorans DSM 16219, assembly GCF_900142135.1. Taxonomy (GTDB): domain Bacteria; phylum Desulfobacterota; class Desulfobacteria; order Desulfobacterales; family Desulfatibacillaceae; genus Desulfatibacillum; species Desulfatibacillum alkenivorans. The sequence continues at coordinate 46,329 of NZ_FQZU01000027.1, forward strand.
AGACTCCTTTCTGAAAATCGCCCAGGCCAGGAGGAACATTCCGCCGAAAAAGGTCCGGCCGAAGGAGCCTGCAGAGGGGGACGCCCCGGACAATTTAAACAGCACCGGCGAGAAGCTGATCATGACGCCGCCTGCAAAGACCTTTGCCATGGCGGCCAGTTCCGGGGATTTTTTTGGGGCGCCGCTGTTCACGAAGGCCTCCTGCACTTAGCCGATGGATTATTCCGGTTTCAAAACAATGTCGCCGTAATACGAAACAGCCTGATCGCCCGTGTTGTCCGAGTCGGTCATGATGGCGATTCCTGCGATGGTGGGCGGATCCTCGCCGAATGCGTTCCGGTAGTCTTCCAGGATGTTCCGCCGCTCCGAAACCCATTGGCCCAGATTTTCATCGCCGCTTTCCACGGCGATCATCTTCACCCTGTCGGAGAATGGATTGGGCGCAACCGTTCCCTTGGGCGCGTTGCTGGCCCAGATGTAATTGATGGCGCCGTGGGGCGGATATTCCCCGTATAGCACCTTGGCGGTTTTGTATTTGGCGCGATCCCAGAATCCCACTTTGGAGGGGTCGTATTTAAAGCTCACATAAACCCGAGCAGGATAGTCGTCCCCGCTTTTTTGGGTGACGTCCCCTTTTTCATACACGCCTGTCACCTTCCAGCGCCACTCCATGACGGGATACTGAGCCGGATCAATTTCCTTTTTGCAGATCATGCCGGATGAAGATCCCTTGCTTTCCGCCCGAACCACCACTGCGCCCTCGTCCTCCACCAGGGTGTATTGGGTGTGCTCCTCAATTTTAGGGAAGAACAAAGGCTCCCAACCCTGGGGAAAATCCCCGCCGGCCGAGGCCTTGGAAAAAAGGCCCAACTCCAGGGCCGGCAGGCTTGCAGCAAGCGTTCCGGCCAGTCCTGCGATAAAAAGGCCGAAAATCAAACTCATCCGAACAATATGTTTTTTTGTCAACATGGCTACGCCTTCCCGGCTGAAAAAATCAATCGTCCACATCCCCATTGCCGCCGGTGGAGCAATCCTCCAGCCCCTGGCGGTCAAGGATTTGAATCTCCCGCTTATCCACCTGAATCAAGCCCCGATCCTTGAGCCTGCCCAAAGACCGGGACAGGGTTTCGGGGATGGTCCCCAACAGGCTCGCCAGATGCGCCTTGGAAATATGCAGCACAACCAGGTCCAGGCTATTCTGCTCCGCAGCCATGTGCAAGATGTATCCGGCCACCCTGCCGTCCACTTCCTTTAAGGACAGGTTCTCCACCTGGACCGTAAACTCCCGCAGCCGCCGGGCCAACACCGCCAGCATATTCATGGCGATGGGCGGGCTTTGGTTGATCAACTCCACAATGCCCTTGCGGGAAAAATACAGGCATTTGGTTTTGATCAAAGCCTGGGCGTTGGCCGGATAGGAATCGCCGGAAAAAACCGGAACCTCGCCGAAAGGCTCACCCGGCCCGAATACATGGAAAATCTGCTCCTTGCCTTCGGGCGAAATCTTGTAAATCTTCACCTGCCCGTCCAGGGCCGCATAAAAGCCTTGGGCCTGATCCCCGTCGTAAAAGATAAACTGCCCCTTTTTAAAGGAGACTTCCGCGGCCATATTGCGGACGAGCCTGAGCTGATCCTCGTCCAGGCCGGCGAAGAACGGAATATGGGAAATGATTTCAAACACCTTATCCAGCGATTTGTCCAAGCCCAAAATTCACTCCCGCCAATATGAGAAAGTATCGGGCGCCTTTTCCCAGCGCCGTCCAGAACGTAAAGGCCAAAATATTCACGCGCAATATCCCTGCTACCACGGTAAGGGGGTCGCCCACAATAGGCGCCCATGCAAAAAACAAGGCGGGAGCGCCCCAGCGGGCAAAGACCTTTTCGGCCCGCATCAGGGGTTGGGACTCGTTGTCGACGTATTTTTTCAGGATAAAATTCCGGCCCCACCTGCCTGCATAATAGTTGACCAGGGCGCCCAGGGAATTGCCCGTGGTCGCGATGATAAATACCATGGCGGGGTCAAAGCCCGAGGCGGCCATGGCGGCAACGGCGGCTTCGGATCCCAAGGGAACCAGGGTGGCGGCCAAAAAGCTGACGACAAAAAGGCCTGCGTACCCGAATTGGATGAGTTGTAATTCGTTCATGGCCGCAAGCCTGTACTAGCAGGTAAGCATTTGGGACTGCGAAAAAAAGCCGCCTTTGGTTTTAGGGATGATCCAGCCAGGCGATGGTTTTTTCCAATAATTCGTCCTGGACGGATTGTTTGTCCCGGTCCGCGTTTTTAGGCAGTTTAAAAGAGTGGTCGCCGCCTTCCACGATTTCCAGGACCGGTTCCTTAGGGAGTTGGACGAGGTTTTTTTGCAGCGCGTCCAGGTCGCATAGGGAGTCCCGGGTTCCGGCGAAAAACAGGGTTGGAACGCTGATATCCTTAAAATGGGAGCTGCGGGGCTCTTCCTTTTTTCCCGGCGCGTGCAGGGGATAGCCGTAAAAAATCATGCGTTTGGGATCTATGTCGCCTGAGGCCTGAAGCTGGGAAGCCACCCGGCCGCCCATGGACTTGCCCGCAGCGATCATATTCTGAGGCCGGAAATTGGGATGGTTTTTCAGGTACTTGAATGCGGCGATCCAGGCCTTTTCCAGGGTTTTCTGGCCGTCTGGACGCTTTTTGCCTTCTTCGCGGTACGGGAAGTTAAAACGCATGACCAGATGCCCTTGTGCGGCAAGGCCCTCCGCCAAATTGGCCAGCATGGAGTGGTTCATGTCGTTCCCGGCGCCGTGAGCAAGCACCATGGCCCATTTTTCAGGCCTGAATCCGGCTTCCGGCGCGTTGATCACAACCGACACGGGTTTGGAGTCCGGGATTTGCATCTTTGCCTGGATTTCAATGACTGACACCGCCTACCTCCTGATTGTGAGATAATACGAGAAGAACAGCATCTTATTTATTCATTACAGGCCCCTGCTTGTCAATTCCGTAGAGGCTCAATGGCGTGAAAAAATGCAGGAAAGATAAAAATGGGGATTAAAAAGAGGTAGGCGCGTCGGCTTCCATATGCCCGGCCCAGGAGGAGTAAAAAGGCGGGGGGGCGACCAGGGACAAGGCCGCGTATTGAGATATGTTTTTCACCGGGGTAAGCTCCACCTTGAAGTCTGGGGGCAGCATCACGCTGTCTTTGGCCAAGGCACGGACCATCTGGGCGATGTTCTCCACATGCCAGGGATTTTTAATGGCTACGCCCTCGCCGATGCCTATAATCTTTAAGCCCAACAATTGGGCGGCGCTGACCGCGCAAAGGGCGACGGCATAAGCCGCCAGGTTTGCAATAAACATGGACAGGCCGTCCGTCCCGGCTCCGGCCAGCTCCATGACGGCCTCCGCGCTGACCGTCCGTCCATTTAGCTGAGATGTCCTGACCAGTTCAGTCAAATTCAGTTTTTCGCCGTCCATGAAGGAAGCGTTGCACTGGTTAAAAAACCGGCTCAGTTCTTCCAACTGGGAGTCGTCTTTGATGGAAAGCAATTTCCGCGCGCAGGTTTGAATCCCCCTGCCTGACGCGAAATTCTCGGCGCAGGCCGTTTTGCGTCCGGCGCTGCAACCGCACTTCTGCCAAAGCAGATTCGGGATAAACCCCATGGGAACATGGCCGATTTCCAAGGGAGCGGAGAAGCCGGGAACGCCGAAGCCGAACCCGGTTCCCAGGATGAAATAGCCGGTCTTTGCCGGAGGGATTTTCCGCTTGGCCTTATACCAGACGCCCTGGGCCGTCGCCGCGGCCGTTCCGTCATTAGCGGCCCGGACGGGGCAACCCTCATCATAGTAAGGCGCCGTTTCCGCGAAAACAGGGGCCTTTCCATCCCACACCAAAACCCCTTTTCCTCCGCCCGATTCCTGGGCGAAGCATAAGGGCGTGTTGCCGCCCAGGATGAAAATCTTTCCGCCCTGCTCCCACGTCCTGCCGCACAAACTCACGCCTTTGGCGGCGATCCTCCCGCCGTTCATGACCGATCCGGAATGCTGAAGAAAGGCGGCTTCCTGGTGTTCCAGATACAGCCTGACTCGTTTGCTTCGGGGTTGGACGTCCAAAAACACGTCGCAGGCGTATTGGGCCGGGACGTCTTCCATTTTTTCCGATATCAGAAGAAAAGGACTGTCAAAGCGTTGGTGGGCGACGACTTTTCCGGTTTTGTCGGCCAGGGAAAAATCCAGTTTGGTGCCGCCCACGTCCACGCCCAAGTAATAATCCATACTCCCCCAATTCGATGAATGGCCCTAAGGGAAAATCATCCCGCATTGGCCACGATCTGGGCCATGCCGTCGGGAACCTGTCGCCACCAGGCGGCCTGAGGAAGCGCCTCCGCGGGACTGAAGCGCTGCCCCATCAGGGGAACCGCCAAGCGCACCCCCTTGGCCTCGGCTGCGGCCGAAACCCGTTCTGCAGGCTCGTCCCAGGAGTGCAGGCTCAGGTTAAACTTGCCCCAATGGATGGGCATGAGCGTTTCGCCCTGCAAGTCCAGATGGGCCTGCACGGTCTGTTCGGGCGCCATGTGGATCAACGGCCAGTACGGGCTGTACGCTCCGCATTCTATCATGGTCAGGTCGAATGGGCCGAATTTTTCGCCGATCTCCTTAAATCCGTCGAAATATCCCGAATCCCCGCCGAAAAACACCCTATCCTTTTCGCCCTGGATCACCCAGGAGCACCACAAAGTCCGGTACGCGTCCAGCCCGGCCCTGCCGGAAAAATGCCGGGCGGGCATGGCCGTATAGGTTACGGGTCCGAAAGTGAAGCCCTGACGCCAGTCCAACTCCACGATGCGTTCCTTGTCAATTCCCCATCTTCCCAGATGAGCCGCCACGCCAAGAGGAACGAAAAACCTGGCGGTCCGGCCTTCCAGAGCCATGACGGCCCCGTAATCCAGATGATCGTAATGATCGTGGGAAATCACCACGGCGTCGATGGCGGGCAGATCTTCTATATTCAAAGGAAGCTCTTCGTTAAACTGCTTGGGGCCGGCGAAGGCCACAGGAGACGCCCTCTTGCCAAAAACCGGATCGGTGAGGATCACCTGGCCGTCCATCTCAATAAGCGCCGTGGAATGCCCCAGCCAGGTGACGCGCAACTCCTCCGGGGCGCCTTGGCCGATGGCCTTGGCATCCACCTTCACAAAGGGCAGAGGATGCTCAGGAACCCGGTTATTGTCCGTAAAGGCGAATTTCCAGAACGAAACCACGGATCCCCAAAATGACTCCTGGATGGGGGTTTCCAGAGGGTTGAAAAACTTTCCGTCCTTAAAATGGTCCGATTCCCTTGTCATAGTAAGCCCATCCCCTTCGCCCCTGGCCCCCAGTTGGGGCGCGCAGGCGTAAAAAGCCGCCGCCGATCCCAATAAAACCGTCAATACAAACAGCGCCCCCATGGTTCTCCTCTTCATGCCCATTCTCCGGGTTCATCCTTTATTGTTGAAAATTTAAACTACCCAGTGTAGTTTTATGGTAATATAACACGGAATCCGAGCAAGTAAACCTTTAAGTTTACTTTTTTGAGAAAATAAAATGAAACTGACGGAGAAAAAAAGAGCGGACATCCTGGAGGCGGCGGTGGCGGAGTTCAAGGCCGGGGGCTTTCAGGGAACGAGCATGGACCGCATAGCCTCCACGGCCAAGGTTTCCAAGCGGACGGTGTACAATCATTTTGCCAGCAAAAAGGAATTGTTCCGAGCCATCCTGGTGGAGCTGGTCAAACGGGGCGCCCAAGCCCCGGGCCAGGCTTACGACCCGGAGCGCCCATTGGATGAGCAGCTTTTTGAAATCGCCAATCAGGAACTGGCCTTGTTTTCCTCCCAGGATTTTATGGATCTGGCCCGGGTCACCCTGGCGGAATATATTTTAACGCCCGAACTGGCCCGCCGGGCCTTTGACGAGATGAACGACAAGGAACTGGGCGTGCATGCCTGGATTCGCCAGGCTGCTGAGGATGGGCGCTTGCGAGCGGCGGATCCTGAAATGGCGGCCCATCAGTTTTTGGGTTTGATCAAAACGTTTACAGTCTGGCCCCAGCTTGTGGGGGGGCAGCCCCTGCTTTCCTCCGGGGAGGCGGAACAGGTCATTCGCTCGGCCGTGGCCATGTTTTTGGATCATTACGGGGTTGAATAGGACCTATCTGTTTTCACGCAGAAAACGCCCTTTGGAAATGGCTTCCAAAGGGCTTTTTTTCGTAATATGCGGTCAGGTTCCGGATCACGCCATGACGGTTTCAAACGGCTCCGCCATGTTGTACCCGATGTCCAGGGCTTTTTGGTTCATCTCCAAAAAGCCTTTGGGGATGCGGGTTTCCAGCACTTTCATGATGGACTCCGGCTTGACGATGCGGATGATCCGGGCCACGGCGCCCAGCATGCACACGTTGTAGACGATGGGCTTGCCGATTTCATCCATAACGGCTTCGTACATGGGCAGCTGGATGGGAAGGGCGTCCACCTTTTTTTCCGTAGCCACATATTTGGGATCCGAAACCAGGATCCCCCCCGGCCTCAGAATCGGATAATTGAGGGAATACGCTTGCTGGGTCAGAGCCACCAGCAGATTGGGCTGCAGCACATTGGGGAAGAGGATTTCGGTCTTGGAAATAATCACGTCCGCGCGGGTGGATCCGCCCCGGGCCGCGGCCCCGTATTTTTGGGACTGCACCGCAGACATGCCTTCGTAGAGGGCTGCGGCTTCCGCAAGAATCACCGCGGCCGTGATAACGCCTTGTCCTCCTGAACCGGAAAACACAAGATTATGTCGTTGCATGTTATGCCCCTCCCTTTGCCCGTTCAATGATCTTGTCGTATTCGGCGCAATATTCAGGCAGGTTTTTTTCCACAAAAACGCCGCGCTCGATGAGGTCGGGATTTTCCTGCTTGGCCTTGGACCCGATGGGAGTGGTGATATCCTTGAACCGTTTGATCATATCCGGCGCTTCGCCCAGCTTGTTCTTCCTGCCGTAATAAGTGGGGCATTGGGTCATGATCTCCACCACGGAAAATCCGTCGTGCAGGATGGCGTCGTGAATCATCTTGGTGCATTCCTGGGCGTGGAAGGCCGTGGATCTGGCCACATAGGTGGCGCCGGCGGCCTTGGCGATCTCCACCACGTCAAAACTGCGGTCGATGCTGGCGTACGGGGCGGTGGTGGCCATGCCTCCGATCCCGGTGAGGGGTGAAAACTGGCCGCCCGTCATGCCGTAAATTTTATTGTTCATGACAATGGCGGTCATGCCGATGTTCCGGCGGGCGGCGTGAAGAAAGTGATTGCCGCCGATGGCCAAGGCGTCGCCGTCGCCCATGGGCACGATCACGTTCAGCTCGGGTTTGGAGAGCTTGACGCCCGTGGCAAAGGCCAAAGCCCGGCCGTGCAGGGTGTGCAGGCTGTGAAAGTCCACATACCCGGAAATCCGGGCCGAACATCCAATGCCCGAAACCATGACGATTTCGTTTTTGGAAAGGCCCAACTGCTCCACGGCCCTAAGCAGGCTGTTCAACACGGTTCCGTGGCCGCAGCCCGCGCACCACATATGAGGGAAAAAACGCTCGCGAATATAATCTTTAAGGGCCATGGCTTACACCCCCTTTCCCTGGATAAGACGGAGTATTTTTAAAATGTCCGGAGGCGTGATGTATTCGCCGTCCACCCGGTTGGCCAAAAACACGTTGTCCGGGCTGTCCACGGCCTTTTTCACTTCGTGAACGATCTGGCCGGTGTTCATCTCCACCACGATCACGGATTTCTTCCCGGCGCAGCAATGCTTCACCACGTCCGCCGGAAAGGGCCACAGGGTTTGAAGCTCCAAAAGCCCCAGCCTTTCGCCCCGCTGCCTCCGGTCCTTGACCACGTGGAGGGCGGACCTGGCCGAACAGCCGTAGCTCACCATAACCCTTTCCGCGTCGTCCAGGTAATACTCCTTGTAACGGGCCAGGACGTTCACCCGGTTTTCTATTTTGTCGATCAAGTGCCGGATCAGGTCATGGACCATTTTGGGATCGGAAGTGGGGAATCCCCACATGTCGTGATACAGGCCGGTGACGTTAAACCGGTGCACCCCGCCGAAATCGGACATGGGAAGGCGGCCGTCCTCCCTGGGCAGGTAGGGGTGATAGTTCACCCCTTCCCGCACATTAGTGCGCAGCCTTTCCACCAGGGGAAGCTCTCCGGGCTCGGGGATTTCCAGCTTTTCCCGCATGTGGCCCACGGTTTCGTCCAGCAGGAGAATCACCGGGGTCCGGTAGGTTTCGGCGATGTTGAAGGCTTCCACCGTCATTTCAAACACATCCTGGTGGCTGGATGCGGTCAGGGCCACGATGGAGTGGTCCCCGTGCACGCCCCAGCGCGCCTGCATGACGTCTCCCTGGCTGCCGTGGGTGGGCAGGCCCGTGGACGGCCCCCCGCGCATGACATTGACGATCACGCAGGGGATCTCCGCCATGATGGCGTATCCCAGCCCCTCCTGCATGAGGGAGAAGCCCGGCCCGCTGGTGGCGGTCATGACCTTATGGCCCGTGAGGGAGGCGCCTACTATGGCGCATATGGAGGAGATTTCGTCCTCCATCTGGATGAACTTGCCCCCGGCCGCGGGCAGGCGCATGGCCATGCCTTCCGTGATTTCACTGGACGGCGTGATGGGATACCCTGCGTAAAACTGCACTCCGGCGTATAGGGCGCCTTCCATGCACGCTTCATTTCCTTGTACGAATTTTACCTGTCTGCTCATTTTTCATCCTGCTCCGTGATGATTTCAATGGCAAGATCCGGGCAGCGCATCTCGCACAGTTTACAGGCGATGCAGTCCTCCGGCCTGACGGCTGCGGACTTTTCCTCTGCATCCATCTCCAGGACCTTTTTGGGGCAAAGCTCTACGCAGATGCCGCAGCCTTTGCACCAGTCTCTATTGATCCTGTGTTCCTTGAGTTTGGCTTTAGCCATGTGCCGCTCCCATGAATGGTGGTTGGTAAATCTTAATAATTATCTCTCTCAGGTAAATCCATATCACACCCCGCCTTGTCCTGGCAAATTTGATGGTGTGCATTTTTTGTTCCTTTTTTGGGCGTGCGGCCCGGGAATCCTGTTTTCGTCCGACCGTTTCAGCGCGTCATAATAAGGCTCCGCCTTGGGTTTTAATCAAAAAGGTTGCAATGGAGCCCGCCGCCCTGTATATTTTTTTCTCCAGATATAGTCAGGTAAGAGGGGTGCACAAACATTCATTAGAGTATTCGCCCAACCTTGGGGGCGGATAGGGGGAGCTGACTAGCAATGCATGAGATAAACAAAATACTATTTGTAACCGACCTTACGGCCAATGCAGCCCATGCCTACCAATACGCCTTGACCATGGCGGAGCGCTTCGGCGCCGCCATCGTGGTCATGCATGTGATGGAAGGCACGGCGTCCTTGAACGAAGAGGCCCTGGGCAAATGGATAGGCAAACGCCGCCTGGACGCTATGAAAGACAAGGCCAAGGAAGAGGCCAGGGACGCTTTGATCGGCAAAAAGCGTGAGCACGAAATCATGCAGGAAGCCCTGGAAAATTTCTGCACGGAAGTGGGGCAGGCCTGCCCCGATGATTCCAAAGTCACGTCGGACGCCATTGTCATCACGGAAGGCAGAGTGGTGGACGGCATTATCGATACGTGCAAAAAACAAGACTGCGACATGATTGTCATGGCCCATCCGGTCAGGAGAGTCATTGACGAACCTCTGTTCGGGGCCACCACCAGGGGGGTGCTGCGTAAAAGCATCAAACCGGTGCTGCTTGTTCCGCCCGAACAATAAACACGTCATTTTTTTGGAGGGTTTTATGGTCAGGACTGAAATCAGGCTGTTTTTAACAAACAAGCCCGGAGAGCTGGGGCGTTTATCCAACCTGTTGTCTGACAACGGCATCAATGTGGACGCCCTAACCATACAGGACGCCTCGGACTACGTGAAGGAGCTTTTCAAGGCCAGGGGCAAATCCATCCGCCGCATCGCTTCGGCGTCCAACTACAACTCCATGCAAAAGGATTCGGTGGAGTACGCCCTGATTCGCCTGGTTGTCAGCGACACGGACAAGGCCGTGGATCTGCTTTCCAGGGAGGAATACCTGTTTGACTTCATTCCGGTCATCGCCCTGGAAATGAAAAACAAGCCCGGAAGCCTGGCCGAGTTCGCCAACACCCTGGGGGAACAGGGAATCAACATCAATTACGTTTACGGATCAGCCGTTCCGGGCACGGGCAACGCCTTGTTTGTGTTCAGCCCCGAGGACATCGATCAGGCCATCAAGATTTTCAAGGAATAGCGGCTCAAAAAGACAAGTTGTTTGCCAGCGACCGAAATATAAAAAGGGCGGGGAGACGATCTCTCCGCCCTTATTGGTTGCGCAGAATGCTTGGAGATTTCCGGGAAGCGAGCTCATTGGAAACCGGGAGCCCGATAGTCAATTAAATGACAATCCGGCAGAATCCTAACGCCGCTTGCCGCCCCGGCAGCGCATGGGCACGGTCTTGCCGTCCCGCTCCTCATAGACCTGTATGGCGTGCACCCCGGCGCCCGAACTGCCCCCCAGAATAAAGGTCACCAAAAACACATGGCCTTCGGCGCAAATGGTTTTCACAAGCCATCCGTTGAGCTCCGAAGGCAGCTTGTCCTCGCTAAGGATTTGAATGTCGTCGGCGAAGGCGCAGCAACTGCCCGCCAAGTATAACAGCACGACAAGAAAAATGAGCATTCTCTTCATGAAATCACCCCCACTTGATTAAAATAATACGGGATTCCCCTAAGGCCCAGGATGGTGAGGCCATCTTGCATGAAAAACCCGTTTCTGTCAAGGCGCATGCCCGGCATTTGCATTTGCCCTTTCTAAAATCCTGACATGGCATAAAGCCTGCACTTTTCTTCCCTCACAAGCGAACAGCCGCCAAGGAGATTTTTTCATGACGCCGGGAGACATTCTGAAGAAGTGCCATTCCCTGGCCGTGGCCAAGACGCGGGAAATGGGAGAGGACTATGCGGAGCTGGTCTTTTTCCGGAAAGATCTGGATAAATGGAGCCAGGTCCTTTCCGAAAGCCTGGGGCCTGCGGCAAAGGGCGAAAACTGCACGCCTTCCAAGGAGCAGCAGGGATTGACCAAAGCTCTGGGGGGGGTCCGGCACAGCCAGACTCTGTTCGCCCGCAAAGGGGCTAACGGAACCGTGGTGGCCCTATATTGGCCCTGGCGCGACAAGACTCACATCACCCTGAAGCTGGGGCTCATCCCCTGAAAAGGGGCTATTATGATCCTTAGCCTGTAAAATACTTACCAATAGTCCCGCCTTTCGACTCTCTATTCCACTACCTGTTGTGGTTTCATCGATTGTAACAAAAAAATCTTGAAAAAACAAAAATGTAATGATAAGTTACTATCATACTTGTGTATTCTTGGTCCATGAGCCGAGGATCCCCCGGGCCGTGTCCTGTGCATTGCCTCCCTGTCTGACTCAGTATAGCTTCCGGTCTATCAACCGGGCTTTTGGAATATAAAGAACGCTTACCCAATACACCATTCCCTGTGGGAAACAACATTATGAAATCTATCCGTCAGGCTTGTCCGCGCCTTTGGGCCATGCATAGCGCCTGCCTGGCCGATTGAATATTTCGGGCCGTCAAAAGGCCGGATATTATGGGGATGGGTTATTTCTGCGCGCCGGGATGAATCCCGGGCGCTGATTAGCCCCTGTTGGATGTAACATAGCCAAGAGGAAGTTTATTATGTCTGAGCGTGAAATGGGAACGGTCAAGTGGTTCAATGACAAAAAAGGTTTTGGTTTTATTGAACGTGAAGAAGGCGGGGATGTGTTTGTGCATTACAGCGCCATCGTCGGCACGGGATTCCGCTCCCTGGCCGAAGGCCAGAAGGTGGAGTTCACTGTGGTGCAGGGCGCTAAGGGGCCTGCTGCAGAAGAAGTCTCTTCCGCGTAACGAAAGAAGCTCCTTGCCTTCCGGGGGAGCCGGTTCAATCGGAAGGCGCGGAGCCCTTCCAACATCATCATCCAGGGCCTGACAGCCCTGTTTAAAATCCGGTGCATTCCTTTTCGGAGATGCGACTGCCTTGGTGCGTCCTGATTTCAGGGCCGAAAAAGGCCCCGCCGCAATACGCCGAAAATCCCTAAAGATTGGAATCCGGTCAGCCGATAATACTAGTGGATCGCGGGAAGCCTACCCCAACACGGTCCATTCATATTCTTCGGGAAGCCCCTGGATATTTTCCCCCCCCTTCCCCCGCACCGGATTTCAGGGGCTTCGTTTTCCACCCACGAACAGGCTCCTGGCCTGTTCTTGGTTTTTGGGGCCCATGGCATACATCGATGCCAACCTTTAACACTGTAATTTCAACAAGATAATCGATATAGGAATCTGTTTGTGAAAAAAGGCCGACGCAACACCGCCGGCCTTTTGCAATTTCAATAGTTAAACGGCTACCACCGCATGAGGTTGGCGCCCCAGGTAAAGCCGGCTCCGAACCCGAGCATCATGATCAAGTCGCCGCGCTCCAGCTTTCCGGCCCTATAGGTTTCATCCAACAGCAAGGGGATGGACGCCGCCGTGGTGTTGCCGTAATTCTGCATATTGTGGAGGAACTTCTCCCGGTCGATCCCCAATTTGTCGGCCACGATCTGGTTGATCCGCATGTTGGCCTGATGGGGGATGAAATACTTGATGTCGTCCGGGTTGACATTCTGGGTTTTCAGCGTGTTCTCCACGGTTTCCACCAGCCTGGTCACCGCGTGCTTGAACACGGTACGGCCGTCCATTTTGGGAAAGATGTCGGTGTTATCAATGGAATCGTGCGTCATATAAGGCTTCCGGGACATGTCCCAGATATCCAGGTACAAGGCCCTGGCGTGCTTGCCGTCCGCATGCAGCTCGGAGTACAACAGGCCCCGGTTGGGATCTTCGCAGGGGGAGACCACGGCCGCCCCGGCGCCGTCCCCGAACAGCACGGTCACGTCCCTGCCCCGGGTGGAAAAATCCAAAGCGCTGGAATGGACTTCCGAGCCCACCACCAGAACATTCTTATACTGGCCGGTCCGCACAAAGGCGTCTGCAATGGACAGGGAATACAAAAAGCCCGTGCACTGATTCCTTACATCCAGAACGCCCTGCCCTTCCAAACCCAGCTTGGCCTGCAAATAACACCCCGTCCCGGGAAAGTGATAATCCGGCGACAGGGTGGCGAAAATCAGATAATCCACGTCCTGCATCCCGATGCCGGCGTCATCCACCGCTCTCCTGCACGCCTCCACAGCCAGGTCCGAGCAAAACACCCCGTCCTCGGCATATCGTCTTTCCTTGATCCCGCTTCGCGTCTGGATCCACTCATCGCTGGTGTCCATGAACTGGGCCAGGTCGTCATTGGTGACGACTGTGGGAGGCACATAACTCCCGATACCGGATATCACACTACGAATCATCAATTTTCCTCCGAAAATGAACAGGCGCGTTTAGGCGCAGGGCAGGCGTTTGTCAGGCTATTGTTTAAAGAATGACCGAACGCTTGTCAATGAACTTTGGCCTGAACCCTCCCAATTTCAGCAAGCCCTTCGTCCTGGCGCACAGGATTTTTCCTGCATCGCAGGACGCCTTCGCCGCCCTCCCACCCAAAATTTACCTAAAGTTCTCTGAAAAAAAGCCGAAAGATTTCCTAGATCAACGCAAAACGTTCTTTGACAATAAGAAATCACCACAGGGCGGTTCTTTTTTTGAACAGCGTCGTCATGTTGCTTTTTGTTCTCAGCCAAACCTGTTGCAAAGCGGGGACGGAAAGCCACGGGTCCGCGTCCGCGGACAGCCGGGTTGCCTGCAGGAAATACCTGCTGAAAGGGGACCTCATGAAGAAGAAAGCAGTATTGATCACAATTATTCTCGTCGTATTAGGGTGCGTGCCGGCCATGGCCCAAATGGTGGAACTTGCTGATTCCGATTTGGAATTGATCACCGGTCAGGCCTCGGACATCGGCGTCCCCCAAACCTTTGAAAGCGCGGACGCCAGCCAGATACGGCGCAATTTCGAATTGGGCGCCCTGGACATGGACTCCGTCATTCAAAACCTAAAAGGGACGGAGTTCGAATTGCCCAGGACCACCATTTCCATCGAGTCCATTTCCACCAGCACCCCTTTAGGCGCCATCGACGTCAGAGGGATTAACGTGGACATGGAAGCCGGAACCAAAGTTCGTTTTTTTTAACCATACGGAACGGTGCGGCAGCTTGACGGCGCTGTTGAGAAAAAGACCTCCCTACCTGTGTTTTTTCTTATTGCTAACCCGCTCATTATAATAAAAAAAGAATAAAAATCCTATAAAATCAATATACTATATAACAAGACCTTGGGCATGGGTTTTGCAAATATGACAGTCGTCGAATTTGTCGTCCTGTTTGGCGGGGGAACCAAACGCCGGCTATTGAGCGGATTGTCGTTGTTTTACGATTTTTCCTCCCGGCAGGCCTTCCCCCCACGTTTTCAATTTATCAAACGGAAGGCCAGGCTCATGATTACCATGCCAGTGCAAGAAAGCGCCGGTTTTGCACCCTCTTGTGAAAACCGGCGGATCAAAAAAGCGGCCGGACTGGCTGCGTTGCTCCAGGAAGCCTCCCGCACGGGTCAGCAGCAAGAGGAAGTCCAGTGCATTCTGGACGTGCAGGAGAGCCTGTGGGAATGCAGCGTGCCGGAAGAACGGCTCCAAAAGGTTTTTTCCCAAGTCTTTCAAGCAGCCGGAGAACATGCGCCCGTTGGCGGCAGGATTTACGCCAGACTTGGAAACGCCGCCATTTCCAACGCCGAAGCCGAAGCCGCCGGCCTGGCGCCCGGCGCCTATGTTAAGGTATCCATCACCAACAGCGGCTTTAATATGGACTGCCCGGAAAATTTAACGGCGGAAACGGACGCCCTTTGCGGCCTGACCCATAGGTCCGGCCCTAACGGCGAAGTCGCCTTCTTCCTCCCGGCCGTACGCAGCGAAGCCCCCGCCCCAAAACCCGAAATCGAAGAAAAGCAACGCATCCTCATCATGGACGACGACGAAGCCGTGTGCGAAATCGCCGTCCAGATGCTTAAATTCCTGGGGTACGAATCCGCCGTGTCCATGAACGGAGACGAAGCCGTGGCCGTGTATAAAGAAGCCCAGGAACAAGGCAGGCCCTTCGCTGCGGTCATCCTGGACCTCACCGTGCCCGACGGCCCCGGCGCCGAAGAAACCATCAAGCGCCTGGAAGCCCTGGACCCCAACGTGACGGCCCTCATCTCCTCGGGATATTTTGACGAGCCGGCCGTGGCCCAGTTCCAGGACTACGGATTTTCAGGGGCCATCATCAAACCGTTTCGTTTAAAAGCCCTGGGGGCTGTGATCAAAGCCGCCCTGACCGGAGAGATGGGTTGAGGGAAATTTTTCTCTACGCATGGAAAAAATCGGTTGACAAAATTTTTTAACTGGACTACTGGTCGGACCATCAGATCAGATGATGAGGCTACCGCCAACTGCGAGGATCCCTATGCAAATAAAACCCGTGGAAAAACAAAGCCTGTCCAACCAGGTTTTCAACCAGATCAGAGACTTTATCCTGAACGAACAATATCGTCCGGGAGACAAACTCCCCTCGGAGCGTGAACTGTGCGATCTCATGCAGATCAACCGAAGCTCCGTGCGGGAAGCCCTCAAACGCCTGGAGCAGGCCAGGCTCATTGAAATCCGCCACGGCGAGGGATCCGTGGTCCTGGACTTTAAATATCACGGCGGATTCGACCTTATCCGGCATATGGTGGAGCCTGGCAAGCCGCTGAATTACCTGGCCATACGCAGCTTGTGCGAAGTCCGATCCCTGGTATGCACGGAAATCGCCCGGCTTGCAGCGTTGCGGATTAAGGAGCCGGAGGCGGAAGAGTTGGCGGGAATCGTGGGGCAAATGAAAATCTGCGTCCAGGACGGGGAAGGGGATTTTCAAAGCCTGGATTTCGAATTCCATTACACCCTGGCCAAGGCCAGCGAAAACGTGGCTTTTTTATTGATGCTCAACTCCATCCGGGAGGTTTACCTGCCCATGGCCCAGGCCTTTTCGGCCATGTTTGCGCATGTTGCAGGCGATCCCGGAGTATACGAAGACATATATCAGGCCGTGAAGGGGGGGGATTCCCAAGAGGCCGGAAACTTAACCCACCAATTGATAGAAGAAGGCAACCGGATTTTCATGGAATTACGTGAGAAAGCCTGAAGCGCCGGGCCTGACTGGGAAAGGACGCAACATGCCAAGTTTGCAGGGAAAAAGAGTTTTGATCACAGGCGCGGCCAACGGCATCGGCCGCTCCATGGCGGGATACTTCGCCAAGGCGGGAAGCACGCTCATCCTTACGGATATGGACGCACAGGCCCTGGAAGAAACCGCGGACAAGCTGCGCCAGGACGGAGCGCGCATCTACACCTATGTGGTGGACGTATCCAAGTCCGAAGAAGTGAACAAAATGGCCGAACAGGTCATCGCCCATCCGGGCATCGACATCCTTATCAATAACGCGGGGATCGGCCATAACGGGGAAATCATCGAGACGCCCCTGGCCAAGTGGAAAGCCCTCATGGACGTGAATTTCTACGGGCCTCTTTACCATGTCTATGCGTTCATGCCTCAAATGATCAAGCAGGGCGGCGGCCACATCGTCAACGTGTCCTCGGGCCAGGCTTTTTTCCGGCTGCCCACCTGGGGGCCTTACGCGACCATCAAGCTGGCCCTGGGCGGATTTTCCGAACTCCTGCGGGTGGAGGCCAAGAAATTCGGCATCAAGGTCACCACGGTCTACCCATTTATGGTGAACACCGGATTTTACAAGGAAATCGACGGCGAAACCTTTGGAACCAAGCTGTCCATGAAACTCCTGCCTTTTTATTCCATGAAGCCAGAAAAGGTGGCCAAGATCATCTTCAAGGCCGTGAAAAAGGAGAAGCCCGTGGAAATGGTCAGCATGTTCAATGACCTGGGATATATCACCCGGCTGCTGCCGCCTGTTTCCAATATGGTGAGCGCCGCCTCTCTGCTCTTCCTGGGCAAAGACGCGGACGTCCTTCGCCGGGAGCAGGGGATTTAAAGCCTTTTTTTTAAAAAATGCCATCGCGATTCAGGGAGACAATATTGGAGATTTTGGGGACATGAACCTATCTCTGTTTGTGTGCTGAGACTAACCAGGCAGGATGCCTGAGATAAGCATCATCCCCCAAAATCCGCCTTGAAATCAACAAACTATCGCATCTTGGCGTTAAAGCGACATCGGGAGATTATACATATGGGACGCATCAAAGATTTGTACACAATGGTCAAGGAACGCCGCCTGGGATTCGTCATGGACGAAGTCATGAGCGGAGACCACGAATTCATGCCCGGCATGGGGCCGGAAGGCAGGCTCCCCTTTGAATTCCGGGTGACCTGGGGCCCCAGGCATTTGATCAAATGGATCAATCCCCTGGGCGGGGCGTTCATGACTCAACCTTTGGAAGGGACGGTGACCGTGGGGGGGATGTGCACCAGGGTTCCCTGCTCCGGAACCCTGGAGCTGGCCTATTTTACGGAGGCCAAAATTCGGTACACCTTTGAATTCGTTTTCGGCGGAAAAACCTATCACTTTGTGGGAGAAAAAATCCACATCAGGCCTTGGAACCTCCATGTTAGCCACACAACGTGTTACGGAACCCTTAAAGAAAAGGACACAGGCAAGCCGGTTTCCAAGTCCGTGACCCACTTCAGATTCCGGACCACGCCCGCCTTTCTTGCCAGCCTCCGATTCGCCTGAGGCCCAGCCTATCGTTGATAAAGGCTCATCATCATAACTCCGTCAAAAACGAATCGCCCAAACCAGCCCGGTTGAAAACCCTCTTCAACCGGGCTTTTTTTCGTCAAAGGCAAAAACCTAAAAGCATGCCTTCGGCGAGTCGCTTTTTTGAAAAAAAGCTCCGCAAAAAACTTGAGATAGCGCTTCGCGCAGGGAAATATGAAAAGAATTCCCGCGCCCCCTTGGATGGGTTGCATAATGATAACCCTTCCGAACCTTTCAATGGCCGCCATCCGTTATACTTCATTGCTGCTGCCGAAAAGAATCCAAGGCTCTTGTTTTGGGCGCCCCGGACAGCGCAGTTCGCTGCTAGTGTAAGACACTGGATTCCCGATAAAAACACTCGGGAATGACGGATAACTACTTTGACAGGCACGGGAGCCAGTCACTGCAGGCGTATTCATCAACCTTGAGGCCCGTATCGCCGAGCGGCCATGGTGGAGCCAAGTGCGTATCATATTCAGATGGATCATTAGGGCATTGAAAGCCTAAAACGCAGGGCAAGCCCTGAAACTACAAATCATATCCAGCTCAAGTGGCTGATTGAGGCAATGCGTCCACATGGCTTGTAGTATATTGAAACGCGCATTGGGCGTTCAAGGACAGGCGCGGGGGCCTGTCGCTGCATTTCCTTCTTGGGGATTTGCCTTTTTTAACCTTCTCAGCCCTCGCGCGAAGCGCATTTGAAAAGTTTTGATCAAACTTTTTCAAAAGTTTGCCGCCGGAGGCATGCAGTTCAGCAGTTTTCTTTGCCGCCGGAGGCACGCAGTTCAGCAGTTTTCTTTGCCGCCGGAGGCATGCCTTTCCTGCTTTTTCCTCTTTTATGTTTTCAGGCTTTGTAAGGGCTGTCGTCGCTTAAAAAGTGAAGAATGGCCTGGCGCTTGGGATGGCCGTCCAGCCAGGATCTGATTTCCTTGATTTTGCTGTAATCCTGATCGCCGAATTTTTCGGCGTACAGGGCGTCGAGCGTTTGGGAATTTTGCTCCTGACGCACTCCCGCCTGCCAGGGAGCGGTGAAGACCGAGTTTATTTCGTCGTGGAGGTTGCGGTCTTTCATGGCTTCCCATTCATTGGCGTCCAGCCAGACGCCTCCACAGCCGCCGCAACGGTCGATTTTAAAATCCAGGCCGTGCCCCACCTTGTATTTGACCATAAGACGCGAGCATTCCGGGCAGAATTTGGCCTTTTCCACGTCGTGGATTTCCAGGGAAATGTCTGAAAACGGCTTTTCCGGGAGGGTTTCGCCATGCTTTTCCAGCCAATGGGAGTAGTCGTTTGCCACGATCATGCGGCCTCCGCATTGGGCGCACGAGTAGGCGACGAGATCTTGTTCCAGTTTTTCCCGGGTTAAACCGGCATTTTTACAAACAGGACAATCCATGGAATCCTCCACAACAGTTATCAGGGGCGATTTGAATAATTAGCGACATTTGATCATGGGCATAATAGCACCATAATGGCAGTTTTTCAATTGGCGGGAACAATGGATTGGAGAGGTGATGCAACAGGCATGGCAATTGGGGTTTGAAGCGGTCGGAGGGCCTGAAACAGTTTTGGAGCGGGCAGACAGAAGTCAAGAAACCCCGTCCGCCCGCCGGCCTTTCCTGATTCCTTCAGTCTTTGCGGGCCGCACCTTTTGTTGCTAAAGCAACCCAGGCAAACACTACTTTCCTGGGCCACCCAAATCCCCAAGCATATAGCGACGCATACGTCCGGAAATGGCCCTCTTTTAAAACCGTCCCGGTTTTGCACGCAGCGCCATTTTAAAGTTTTGATCAAACTTTTTAGCCGCTTTGCGGCATATAGAAAAAGAGTTTACCGCCGGAGGCATGTTTTTTTTGCTTTTTAATTTTTCAGATTTTGGCGGCGACGGGGCCGAAGACGGTGCGGCAGATGTTGTCCGTGAACGCATCCGCGTCGATGCTTCTGTCGAAGAGCAGGCTTGGCAGGACTACGTGCTCCACGGTTCCCAGGATGGCCTGCATGAGAAACCAGGGAGACACATCGTTCATTATTTCCCCGTTTCTAATGCCTTCCTGCACAATGGAGAGGATCAGGCCGCAGTATTCCTTGACGATCAGGTAGGTTTCGCTGTCGTAGTATCCGGGGAAGTTGCGCACTTCTATAAGCAGGATTTTGGCGTGAATCCGGTCTTTGTTCCAATTATCCAGGGTGCGCCATATGAGTTTGCGCAGCTTTTGCAGAGCGCCGGACACGGCGACCAGGTCGGTGTAAAACTGCTGCAGGGATTTTTTTTGATGCTCGGCAAGGACGTAGTGGAGCAGCCCCCGTTTATCGCTGAAATAACGATAGATGAGAGATTCATTCACGCCGGACACGCGGGAGATTTCAGCGGTGGTGATGGAGTTGAAATCCTTCTCCGCCAGCAGTTCCTCCAAAGCCATGGCCAGTTTGATTTTCCCCTTTGGCGTGGATTGCGTCCTTTGATAAGGCGTAGGGGCCTTTTGCCCGGCGGTCGAAGCGGCTTTGCGATTTCCCATATACGTGTATGCCTTTGCTGTTTGCCTGATCTTGCGTCCTGATGAAATTATTTTCCGCGCCGTCTCCAAGCGTAATCCGTTCACATTTCCGGCCTGGCAAGCAGCCCTCCTGATTCACATCGGTCCTTATAAGCGCCGGCCGGAAGATCTTACTGGCCTTGGGTCAGGCCGCCTAACATAGCGTTATTTTTTTCATCCTGTCAAACGGAGTTGTTTGAAGCCAAGCGTTTTGCGGCGGGCTTCAAAAACCGGGAACACGGCGCCGATTGCTCTTGCCGTCCATGCGATGAGCCGGCTGATATTCAGCCGCCCCGGCTTGCTGATTACCCGCACACTACGGGGGGGGCTAAAAGGATTTGACATGCTCCATTTTGATTGTATAGTATTACTTACCTTTATGCAAGTATTTGATGCTTGCATTTTTGCAAACAACCCAATCGCCCCTGCGATGACGAAAAATCGGGGGCGGCAAATCGCAAAAACAACCGCGGGACCCAAAGCGAGGAAAAGCCATGAAGATCAAATCCGCCTCCGATTATATGGAAAGCCTGAAAAAACTGTCCCCCGTGATTTATTATAAAGGGGAAAGAATCGAAGACGTGACCGCCAGTCCGGCGACCGCGCCTCATGTGCGGGCTGCGGCCATGACCTACGCATTAGCCAACATGGAGGAGTACGGTCATTTGGCCGCGGCGACGTCCCACTTAACGGGCCGAACCATCAGCCGGTTCACCCATGTGCATCAGAACGTGGACGACCTGATCAAGAAGGTCAAGCTGCTCAGGGTTTTGGGCCAAAAGACGGGGACATGCTTTCAGCGCTGCGTGGGCTTTGACGGCATCAACGCCATGTATTCCGTGGCTTATGAAATCGATCAAAAACACGACATGGGGTATTTCGAGCGTTTTAAAAAATGGCTGGTCCGGATTCAGGACGAGAACCTGATGGTGGTCGGCGCCATGACGGATCCTAAAGGCGATCGGTCCAAAGGCCCTGCCGAGCAGCCGGACCCGGATCAATACCTCCATGTGGTCAAGCGCACCAATGACGGGATAGTGATTCGGGGGGCCAAGCTGCATATGACCGGCGCGGTCAATTCCCACGAAATTTTAGTCATGCCCACGACGGCCATGGACGAATCTTCCAAGGATTACGCCGTGGCCTGCGCCTTGCCCGTGGACGCCCCGGGGGTGACCATGATTTTCGGCCGCCAAGCCAACGACAGCCGCCGGGATCTTGAGGAAACCATTGACGCGGGCAAGCCTTCTTTCGGCATTGTGGGCGGCGAGGCGGTGATAGTTTTTGACGATGTTTTCGTGCCGTGGGAAAACGTCTTCATGGACGGCCAGACCGAATTCACAAGCAGCCTCGTGTATCGCTTTGCAGCCCATCACCGGGCGAATTACGGGGCCTGCAAGACCGGGCTCATGGACGTTCTCACAGGAGCGGTGACCTACCTCGCCCAAATCCAGGGCTCGGCCAAGGGCTCGCATGTGCGGGACAAAGTCACGGAGATGATTCACTTAAGTGAAACTCTTTACAGCTCCTCCATCGCCTGTTCCGCAGAGGGGAGCCCCACCCCTTCCGGGGCCTTTATGGTGGACACTATGCTGGCCAACGTGTGCAAGCACAACGTCACCCGCTTTCATTTTGAGGTGGCGCGCCTGGCCGTGGATCTTGCCGGCGGGTTCATCGCCACCCTGCCCAGCGAGTACGATTTTCGCAACGAGGAAGTGGGGCATTTGATCAAAAAATACTTCTCCTGCGTGGACGGGCTGCCGGTGGAGGATCGGGTGAAGATAGGCCGGTTGATCGAAGCCATGACGGGCGGGACCGCCATGGTGGAGTCTATGCACGGCGCGGGTTCTCCCCAGGCCCAACGCATCATGATATTCCGGGAAGGCAAATTAAACGAAAAGATCCAGTTCGCCAAGGCCTTGGCGGGAATACCGTCGCGGGCGAACAAATAAAAGCAGGATAAAAACAGGCCCCAAAAAATGCGCTGTTTAAATCAGGCGTCCGGGATGGGATTTGAATTCATTTTGCAGGGAAAGGCGCACATTTTGTCCGTCTCCGTGCAAACGTTGGGAGTGTTCCCGCGTTTTCTGAACTCTTCAAAATGGTCCAGCCAGCCTTCACCGGCTCTGGGGCATACGTGAATGAACTCCAAAAAATCGGTGAACGATTCCAGGGTTTCCGGGCTTAATCCGTGCTCCATCTTGCAGGCTTCGTCGTCCGCTACGGCTTGGTCTATACGCAGGATGTCCGTGAGGAACTGGTACAAAATTTCGTGCCTGCGGCGCATTTCCTTGCCCACCTTCACGCCGTCCGAGGTCAGACGCACATACTCGTATTTTTCGTAATGCACGTATCCTTTTTTACCCAGGGTTTTCAGCATGCTTGTCACGGTGGGCATTTTCACGCCCACAGCCTTGGCGATATCCCGGACGCGCACCACTTCCTTTTCCTGATTCAGGTGGTAAATGGTCTCCAGATAATCCTCCATCACGGAGGTCAAGGGTCTTTCGTCCTTGGCGGGGGCCTTTTTGGGCTTTTTTTCCGTTGCCATGAGCGCCTCACATATGAGTTTATTCTAACAGCATTTCTATATTCTATCGTATAGGGATCACGGAGCGGTGTCAAGGTCGGCGAAACGGCAAGGCCGGATCACGCTTCCCGGTCCACACCTCACCTATAGCCGCCATTTGTTTTTCCAATAAGCAATAAGAGAACCGGCCATGTCAGGAATGCAGAGCCGCCAGGAACAGCAGCGTTCCCAGCGAGGTCAGCATCAAGGCCCCGAGAAGCTCCACAGCAACAAATATTATTTCCGCAGAGGCGAAGCGTCCCGCGGTCGCGGCCAGGCTTTTTTTCCCGAAGTGCCCAATAAGCACCACGCAGGCAATGGTAATGGCCATGCCCAGAATCTGGGTGATTGAAAGAACCACGCCCAGCCACAGCATGCCCATGGAAAAACAAAACAGCATGACGAAAACCACTCCCGGGCACGGGACCATTCCCATGAAAAAAGCAACGGAAAATATCCTTTTCCAGGAAAGGGATTGGATGGGATAAGCACCCTGCTCCGTCTGCCCGGAGTCTTTCTCCCCGGCGTCCCGTCCTTTCCTGATCTTAAGCAAACCGCTGATAAAAAGGACGGCGCCCAGGACTGCCAGGGCGCCATAGCTGACCAGTTGAACCACATGGCTGGTTCGCTCCATGGATTGGGAGACGCCGGTTTCCAGGACAAATCGCGCGGCAAACACGATCAGGATTCCCGACATCCCGTGAAAAAAGGCTATCAAAACGCCCAGGGCGATCACCCTTTCCACGCCCTGCCTTTGGGTGAGAATGTAGGAGCCTGCCACGGCTTTTCCGTGTCCGGGCCCGGCTGCGTGCAGAATCCCGTACAAAAAGGTAATAGCCAATAAAGGCAGCAAGGGCGCGGCCGACCTTTGGTCTCTGGCCTCCCTGACCAGGCAGGAGATTTTCTGGTTTAACCGGGCTTGGATGACTATAATTTTGTCTATAAAGGGATAGTTGAACCACGACTTCGATGGCTTTGATGTTGTTTCAGGCGTCTGTTTTTCCTGGGAAGCGGGCGTTCCTTTTTGGACGGTCTGATCTGACCTGGGTTTAAAAAACGGGTTTTGGGCCTGGGCCGCCGTTTGCCCCGCAAACGGCAATCCAATAAAAATTAATAATATTAATAGTATTAATAATATTAATAGTATATTACACTTTAGAATATTCATTCTTTCAACCTGAAACGGATTTCCGTTTCCCAGGGGTGAAGCATGCCGAAATAATAGGACTTGTCCTGATTGACTTCCGTTTTATGCTCAATCAGGAATCGCTCCCCGTTCGTCACGGAAATGGGTTTCTCCGCAAAGGTGAGGGCGGAGTAAAAGGTGGGATCGTATTGGGCGATGGTGACTGTCTTCCAGCTCGTAATGGCCTTAACATGGCAGGGGATGAAAAAATCGTACACCAATTTTTCGCCGTCCAGGCGGGCGTTGAAGTCCTTTACGAACTGCGCCTTAAAAGGCTCTTTATTTACGGAAATTTCGGTGAAATAATGATGCTCCTTCAGATGGTCGAAAGCCTGTTCCTTGATCATGGGGATGTGTTCCGGCTTCATGGCGTAATCCGAAATTTCCAGCATATCTTCCAGGATGACAATGGTGAACATTTCGTCAAACACCCAGGTGGACCGAAAACCGGCCAGTCCGGCCTCATCAAAGACAATCTCTATCTTGTTTTCAACAAACACATGGGGATGGGCGCTGACCAGGGACGGAAGCAAGAACAGGCATGCAAGGACTAATCCTGCGGCTGTTTTACTGCAGAACTTGAAAAAACGAGGCATATTGTTTTCCGCAAACCTCCCTGTCGGGAATCATATAGGTTTGCCGAGAATTGCCATGCCCCTTCCGTTATGTCAAGGCCGTAGTCTGTTCCGTCTCTATAAATATTTTGCTTTTTGTGAAGCATCTTCCATACATGGCGCGCTACAATTTTCACACTCGCCGCGGGCGGAAAGGTTTGCCGGACATGAGCCGCAGCCGCCGCAGCCGCACCCTGGCTCTTTGTTCTGAAGGGCGGCGCTGAATCGTCTGACAAGATACCGGCAGGAAACCAGCACTAAGATTCCTACTATGATTGCGTCCATACTACTTTTTCCTGCCGCTTAAAAGGAACTTCCAGGGGCGGCCCCGGCAAGGGCCGCCCCTGTTTTACGGAACTTTTTGCGATGTAATGGCTGTTTCTGTTTTTCGGCTGTCCCCGGTTAGTCGAGTTCCCGGGAGCAGGTCTTATTTCATGTCTCTGACCTGCACCCAAATGACGGCGTCCTGGGAGAGTTCCTTGCCGTCATGCTTATCCTGGGCGCCCGCGCCCAAAGCGCAGAATCCCCACCAGCCGGACTTGGGCAGGCCAAAGGAGAACTCGCCGTCGGCGTTTGCCTTGATGCCCATGGTCACAAAAGAATCCTGGGGGGCTTCCGCGGCCGCGGCGGCGTCAAAGGCGTTTTTGTCCAGGTTGGGATTGTGGTTCAGGTATTCCACTTCGATTTCCGCGTAAGGAACGGGCTTTCCGCCGCCCATGACCACGCCGCGGAACACGTTGCCGGTCCACAGGGCGTAGGGTTTGTCCAGGGCGACTATTTCAGCGGGCAGGCCCAGCTCAGCGTCCCAATCCGTGGGAAAGCCGCCGGTGTTCACGACCATCTTGGTAATCTGCTGGATGTAAATGTCCTCCTCGGCTTCGTAATAGGGCGCCGGAACCAGCACGAATACGTTGTCGCCCATGCCCCGCAGCTTATAGGAGGATTCAAAGGCCTTGCCGCTGTTGGTCAGGCTTTTCCAGGTGATGGGCTTGAGCGTATCCTTAAGGTCCTTTTTCTTCTCCTTGCGGACCACGTAAAACTCCTCCGGAATTCCCATATCCATGGTGTGGCCGGCTTCAAAGGGATGGGTGAAGACCAGCTTCAGGGGGATTTCCTTGCCTTTATCCAAGGCGGATTCCGGGGTGTAGATCATTTGAAAATGCGCGAACGCGGGGGCGGCTATGGTGATGCAAAAAAAGGTCGTCAAAAGGGCCAAAGATTTTTTCATTGTTTTTACTCCTCCTCCAAAGTGTGTTTTGATTTGGGTGTATGCCGCTATTCCGTGATTTCCGATCCATTCACTTCCACAAGGTGGCCCGGGCCTGCATCGAATTCCACTTTGTAATCCGCAGCGGGCTTGTCAAAGCTGTACTCGCTGTCTTCGTCCATTTTGCCCTGGTTCAGGACCTTGCCGTCCTTGTCCACAATTCGGATTTCCACGCCGGACGCCGACGATCCGTCGGAAAAGCCGCCTTCGCACGTGATGGTTCCATCTCCATTGTCGTAGCAGGAGCACAGAGGAGTGTGGGCGAAAGCGACGCCTCCCAAGAGGAGTCCCGCGCCAGCGATTGTCAGCATGATTGTTTTTAATGTCTTCATAGTTTCTTTCTCCTTTTCTCAAACATATTCCGTTTTATTTTTGACCAAGCCCATGGCGATGGCGGCCGCCAGGGCCAGTCCGTAAAAAGCCCACATTGCCTGCATTCCGGTAAGCCCAAGGGCCGTTCCGCCCGAAAAAACAAGAACCGCCGCGGACAATCCCAGGCACATGGGGTAGACCATGGAAAACAACATCCACTTGAATGAGCCGGTCTGGACCTTGACGGCGATGGTTGTGGCCAGGCAGGGGGGATACAGGACCATGAACAGCATGAGCGCCAGGGCGTGAAGCGGGGTGAAGCCTTCGGAGTCGTTTTCCATACGCTGCTCCAGGGTCTGGTTTTCCTGGCCGGATTCGTCAGGCTGATACAAGGCGCCCAGGGTGGCGACGCTGCTTTCCTTGGCGGCCAGGGCGCTTAAAAGGGCCACATTGACCTTCCAATCAAACCCGGCGTACCGGGTCACCGGCGTAAGGGTTTTGCCCAGTTTTCCAAGAAAGCTATTGTTGATGCGTTCCTTTTTCATTTCACGCAGCAGCTTATTTCTGGCCTTCACCAATTTTTTGAATTCCCGGTTTACTTTTTTATCTTCTTTGTTCTGGGGTTGAGCGATGGAAAAAAACACAGGGTTCCGGCTTTGGAAGTTTGCCTGGAGAGTCCTCATGGCGTCCTCTCCCTGGGTCATCATCTTGGCCGCTTTGTATTCTTCCCAATAATTGACCATGTCCATGAGGGCGCCGCCCTGCAAGACAGCGTGATGCTCCGGATAGTTTTCGATTTTTTGGTAAAACCGGGCTATGGCTTCCTCCTTGCCTTTTTCGTAGAAGTCCATGCGTTCCGAATTGAGGCCGGGGAATTGAAGCAGGGCAAAAATCACAACCGCAACAGCGGCGACAATGGTTGTAATTTTCCGGATGAACAACCAGACCCGCTCTACCGCCCTGCCCAAAACCCCGCGCAAGGCGGGAAGGTGGTACGGAGGCATTTCCATGACAAAGGGGGCGGTTTCCTTATCCTTGAGAACCGTCAGGGTAAGCAATTTGGATACGGGCAGGACCATTAAAAGACTGATGGTTGAAATAAAAAACATGGCCCAGGCTTTGTGCGCTGCAAAATAGATATTGATCAAAAGCACGTACAAAGGCACCTTGGCCAGACAGTTCAACAAGGGAATGATAAGGATGGTGGCCAGCCGGGAGCGTTCGTCGGGAATGCCCTTGCAGGACATGACTCCGGGCACGGCGCAGCCGCCCACGTAAATTCCGCCCAGAACCATGGGCAGGGTGGACTGGCCGTGAAGGCCGAATCGCCCGAACAGGCGGTCCATGATAAAGGCCATGCGCGGCATGTATCCCGAGTCCTCCAAAACGGCGATAAGCGCAAACAGGATGAAAAATATGGGAATGTAGTTTAGCAAGGCGTTTATGCTGTCTACGAACCAAAGGGAAAAAGCCCTTAACAGAGGAATTTCAATAAAACCGGGGACGGGGGTCAGGGATTCCACCAGACTCCGCAGCTTTGCCAGCAAGGGCCAAGTGTAGTTGGTAAGGTTGTAGCCCTGGACGATGGCGAGGTAGTATAAAAGCCAGATAACCCCCACCAGAATCACCGGCCCTGCAAAGCGATGGCAAACAACGCCGTCCACTTTGTCCGTTAAGGTGCGTTTGTCAGGATCCAGGTTTATGATGCTGGTTCTGGCGATATCCTCCGCAGTTTGATACCGCCTTTGCGCGATATGCACTTCGGGAGCGGCGCCGTGTCTTTCTTCGAATCTACTTCTCAGGGTTTCGACGTAAGAAAGAAACGCCCCAGCCCTGACATGCCGCCCCTGGACAAGGCCGGATATCGCTTCGTCCCCTTCCAGCAACTTCAGGGCGAACCAGCGGATCGGGTATTGGGCGCCGATGGCGGCGTCCTGAAAAAGCTGCTCCTCAATATCCTTGATATAGGGTTCAAGCGCGCCGTAGTCTATGCGCACGGACTGGCGCTTATTGCTTTGGGCTGCGGCGCTCTCTATGGCCAAAAGCAGCTCGGTCTTGCCTTTGCCCTTTTTCATGGATGTGGGAACGGCTTTGACGCCGAGACGCTGCTCCAGGTTCTTAACGTCGATTTCCACGCCGCGCTTTTCAGCCACGTCCATCATGTTCAACTCCAGAATCATGGGGATTTCCATCTCCATCAACTGAAAGGACAAATACAGGCTGCGCTTGAGGTTGGAGGCGTCCGTCACGTTGACCACCACGGCAGGCTTTTCGTGAAGAATGAAATCCCTGGCCACGCGTTCTTCCGGAGAATAGGACGTGAGGCTGTATGTTCCCGGCAGGTCCACCACCTCGAATCGGGATCCGTTGTGTTTAAACCAGCCGGTTTTCTTGTCCACGGTTACGCCGGGATAATTGGCCACATGCTGGCTGGCGCCTGTGACGGCGTTGAAAACCGTGGATTTGCCGCAATTGGGCTGGCCGGCCAGCGCCACAAGGATATTGCCCGGCTTCATAAAACCTCCACTTCCACAAATCGCGCTTCGTCATGGCGAAGGCTCATGCAGTATCCGTCCAATTCCAGCTCCATGGGGTCTTCCAGGGGGGCGTTGCGCAGCACCTTGACCCTGATGCCCGAATACACTCCCATGTCCATAAGGCGTTGTCCGAGCTTGTCCCCTATGGACAGTTTTTTAATTCTGCAATGGCTTCCTGGTTTTATTTGGTCCAAAGTCATGATGATTCCTCTAAGAAGGTTCGAAGTTTTGGCCCCGGCCGGACGCAACAATTAACCCATAGAAAGTTTATGAGCATTAAATCATTAAGTTAGTTTATTCTAAATTAATGAGATGAATCCATCTTTCATTTATGCAGCTTTTTGTCAAGGGCTTTTTCCCGCCTCCCCGCCGCAGGTTCCCAATCCCCCCGAAAAAGCAGCTATAATTCTTTAAAACCTGGCGTCTACGAACCGGTTATAAGGCCGGAAAAGGAAAACTCGTGAAAAACCTGGCGGCCGTTGCATGAAACCCGGTTGCGCCCGGGGTTTTTGGATTAATACAAGGCCATGTCCGCCTGTTTGATCAGCGTGGAAAGGCGGGCCGCTTTGTCTCCCAATTGAGCCGCGCCGAAGCTGGCGGAAAAGGTCGCCTTGACGCCGTTGAGGTCGTGGGGTTCTTTGACCAGGGGCATGCGTAGCCTTTCCGCGACGCGGCGGGCGCCTCCTTCGTTGGTGTCGGGCAGGAGAATGGCGAATTCATCTCCTCCCATGCGCCCGAATACGTCTTCCTTGCGCAGGAGCTTTTTGATGACGGCGGATAGGGGCGACCCGTTTCAAACAACTCAAGATGCTTCTTCATGCAAATCATGTCTTTCAACGATGCTTCCGGACGCAGGTTTTTTTCCGGTCTTTTGCGAGGCATAGCCGGAGGAAAAGGCTGCGAGTTATTTATTTGTCGGCGCCTATCTTTATTAAACAAAATAAAGATAGATTATTCTAATTGAAAATCCCAAAAAACGCGCCGGTATCTTTTGGGAATCGCTCCCGGATTCGGCGCTCTCATGCTTCCTGCCGTTTTGTTGGCCCTTTGCCTAAAGGGCGTGTAGTTTGGAGTTTCGATTTATTCGACCACGGGTTTCGCGCCCGATAGTTAGACACTTCTAATAATTTTTGTTATATGTATAATGACGCCCTGTCAAGCGGTTTTTTAAAACAGAAAACATGCTGTGGCATAACGCAGGGGCATTGTTTCCGGGAATGACGGGGGAGGCGGCGGCCCGCGGTTTGTCCAGCATGCCCTTGATAACTCACCCGAACGTTATTGAGCCACGCTAAATCAATATCATTCAATATTTAGCTATGATTTCAATATGATAAATGAAGGGATGCCCCCCTAAAACTACGCGGCCGCCGGGCTGCGGAACAGAAAATGGGCGTGGTTATCCATGAAAACCCAGGCGTAGCAGGCGGTTTGGGTTTCAGGCAGCACAGATGCGAGGCGATCAACCAGGGCGTCCCGGTCCTGGTCATCGGAGAAAATCGGTTTACGCTCGATGCCCCGGACCATCACATGATGCAATAATCCAGGCGCGTCTAATCGGGATTGGCGAGGCATAATAGCCTCCTTTTACATCAAGCCAACCCTGAATGTCAAGTTAAGCAATTAATCAAAGACGTCCCCAAAAATATTCTCGCCCAGATCCATTTCCGCTTCCGTGATGTCGGGATAAATCGATGAAGAGGCCAGCTCGAACTTGTATATGCCCTTATGGATGACGGAGGTGAATTCCCTGGCGCCGAAGGTTTCCTTTTCCAGGGTCGGCAGATCAGGCTGCGCCATATTGGCGCCTTACGGGCCGATAAAGTATTAATAAACTATGTTAAATTGATATTGCAATGACTGAATTTATGCATTATTTCAAATTGATATAAAGTTAGTGGATTAGTCAGGGACGTCCCCGAGAAGTCCAAGATAAATTAGTATTGTGTCCCCGGAATTAGACAGGAGGCATTATAGGATGTCCCCTAAAACGTTTCGGGACACACCTCAGTTACCTCGGAATATGTCTAAATCATTTCTTCTTTTTGATAGTTTTTTTAAACCAATTTCTCTATCCCCCCAAGCAGCAATGAATAGTAAAAAACTATCCCCATCATTTGAAAAGTCAAAAGTGCATCCACCAACCATCTTTAGATCAATAAAAGCACATGTTCCTTCATTCTCAATTTGTCTTCCTAACATTTTATACAACTCGTC
Organism: Desulfatibacillum alkenivorans DSM 16219; assembly: GCF_900142135.1. Classification (GTDB taxonomy): domain Bacteria; phylum Desulfobacterota; class Desulfobacteria; order Desulfobacterales; family Desulfatibacillaceae; genus Desulfatibacillum; species Desulfatibacillum alkenivorans. The sequence continues at coordinate 77,414 of NZ_FQZU01000027.1, forward strand.
TTGGCTAATAATATAAGAAATGTTTCGAGATCCAATATTGAACATGACAAGAAACAAATCAACCTTCCACTCCGCTAATATAGCGCAAACAATGCTTATTAAATCAGCTTTGCTTAAGTGGCCAATCTCCCCACAAAGCCTTGGCTGATTTGCATGAATAACTCCCTTTGCCCATGCCTGAATAATTGCTGTTAAATCTCTACTAATCAATGTTTTCATTATTACGTCTCCCATTATGAGCTTTAATATGATGAAGATGAACTTCCGTTGTTATAATACTTGATCTGATCATATTTGTTTTTTATCGGTTCATTTGTCGCTGGATCAACCTTCGGCTTTGCATCATGCCAATGCTTATCAGGATGCTTTGCATCTGCATTATGGTGAGTTTGAACCCTTGGTTTACCGTCTGAGCCCTCAGTTACATACTGCCGATTATCTCCTGATCCAGTTTGTGAATCCGCACTCCGACTCGTTGGTGAATTATTTTTTCGCATTGCATCGCGCCTTGCTTGTCGTGATGTTCTCTCCGGGGAATTCGAATCGCCATCATCGTCATCTCCTCCATCTCCTCCATCTCCTCCATCTCCATCGCCATCATCATCACCGTCACCACCATCATCACAATCAGGAATATCATCCATGTGGTCATAAAAAAAAGCAATAGCGATCATTGAGCCAGCGAGGGCATCAGCCGGCCCGGGAAGAGGTGTATAATTCTTGGGGACGCCCCTTAATAAGATACTAAATAGCCATTTACTAGTTTATTAAGGAACGTCCCCGAAAAAATTGGCCAACTGGATCAGCCGCCATGTTTCAGGATTTACCTCGGTGGATTAATTGTCGCCATCCCCGAGGGTTAGGGAGTGACTTGGTTTGGGTAGCCCCGGCAGAGCTGTATCCTGCCGGGATCGCAGAACGACATGTTGTTCAGACGAAATGCTAATGAAATCCGTTTCTGAACAGGAAAGTTGCTAAAAAACAAACATCATTTCAATTAGATGTAAATTTAGTTTGTTTGGAATGGACGTCCCCTAAAATCCCCGTCCCCTAAAATCCCGAAAAAAGGTCTCCTGCCGACGGTTGCCCCGCTGCGTCACGTGGTGGGGATATCCCGGAGCCACTATCCGTGCTATTCGAGCCATACCCCTTCCTTGTCACACCAGCCGCTTGAGATCAAGATAAATAAGTATTGTGTCCCCGGAATTCCCCCGGACGAAAACCCCAAAAATAGGTATTGTGTCCCCGGAATTCACCCTTATATAACGTCCGTTACAAAGTAACTAACCGGGACTTTCGGGGACATCCTATAAGATACTAAATAGCCATTTACTAGTTTATTAAGGATGTCCCCGAGACTTCTCAAAAACCCCAAAAATAGGTATTGTGTCCCCGGAATTCTATTGACAGGAGACATTATAGGATGTCCCTGAGAATATACCCCTTCCTTGTCACACCAACCGCTTGAGATCAAGATAAATAAGTATTGTGTCCCCGGAATGTCCCCCGAGAATATAACAGTAGGCCTATTTTTAGTCCCATCCAATAACACAGCCCAATTGAAATAGATAGAATACCAACAGATAAGTGAACATTGACGGATAAAAGACTTAATGACACAAAGTATACAAATTTCTGCCCTAAGCAAACAAAACATACAAAATCCATAAGCAGCGACCCTATGAGCATTCCGAATACGTAGTAAATACTACAACTTAAATACGAAAAAAACTTTAAAAAAACAAATGTAGATAATATTGTAATAAAAAACATGATTATAATATCATATATAATAAGATAGCTGCATGTCGCAATTATTCTATATACTTCCACCTTGATTTCACAAATACTCTTGAGAATAGTCTTTGAAAAACTTGTTCCAACATAGAGCTGAGAAATTTGACTATGGATACTAATGAATATTAAAAATATGGTTGCTCCATGTAACACACTTATAATCTGAGCCATTTTAAATTTAATCTTTTTGAACATTTATAAACTCCTTGTTGTCTGTTCGGACAATGGCAGAGGACGTCCAAATTACATAGGTCTAATAGATAAAGGTAGCCTTTTATTTCAAATAGTTCTTTTGGCATTGTTGAACTTTGAAATGAGGGCTATTACCTTCGTCCACATTATTCCTACTCTGGTGGGAGGTTACATAACCAAGTAGTACAGGCGACATACCAATTATGCCACAATCCTGTTGGATTTATTGCTTGAGCCGCAGCCTTACAACACTCTTGGCATCCCTCCCATTTGTCTTCGCAAGAATCGTTTGAATCATCCATCTCGGCACACTCTTTTATTGCCTTTCCATTTTTCTTTAATTTCTTAATTGCATCTTTAAAATCCCCAGGACTTTTGGGAATTTCTGGGAGTTTCGGTTTGCACCCCATCAGCCCCTCTGGATCAATCAAATTGGCCGGATTTCCTGTTACATAGCAATATAAGTTCACCCCACCTTTAGTCCCAATCGTATCTATCCTAACATATCTTCCTATTTGAGGAATGTAACTGCGAGTGAAGTTATAATGAAGCCCAGTTTCCGCATCAAAATACTGGCCCGGAAAGCGCAGGTTGTTCTCGATGGTGGAGCCTGCGTCCACCTCGGCTTCGCCGAAGGCGTGGTAGACCGCAGACCAGACCACGGCGCCGTTTTCGCTTACCAACTTTTGGGGCGTTCCCAGGTGGTCGTTTTGGTAATAATAATACTCCGAATCCTGGACCATGAAAAGAGGATTCGTGGTCCAGGTGGAATTAGGCTTGTATCCATAAGACTTTATTAAAGTCCCTTCAGCCGAAAATTCCCCGACCAGACCTTCGTCCGAGTAGAAATAGCAGGTGCGGGTTCCGTTGACGTCCTTCCACAGCCTGCGGCCGAAGGGATCGTAATAGTATTCCGCGGCAACGCTTCCATCCCCGTCCTCCACTCGGATCAGGCGGTCTTCCACATCGTAGAAATAATTGACGGCCTCTGTTCCATTGGTTATGGACGTGGTGTTTCCGTTGTCGTCGTAGGTATAGGTCACATCCCCATGGCTGACCAACTCGTTATTGGCGTTAACCAGGTAGTCCTGAACTCCGCCCAGTTCCGTGAGGCGGTTGCCCACGTCGTCGTAGGTGTAGCCTTCATCGTCCAGCGAGGGATTATCCACGGAAGTTAGCTGGTACAACTCGTCATAGGCATAAGTGTAGTCTCCATCCTCCGTTTCCTTGGACGTGATATTGCCCATCAGATCCCGGGTATATTGGTAGTCCATAACCGTGTTTTGGGCCGGGTCCATAGCCGCAATGGACTGGGTCTGCATGAGGGCGTCATAGGAATAGGTTCTGACCGCGCCTCCCGGATAGGTTGTGGAGACAGGACGGGTCCAGTTGAACACGTTGTTGGTGATGGCGCCCTGGCCGGGGATGTCCATGCTCACCCATTGGTTGGCGTTGTCGTAGGTGTAGGTGTAGGTGACGCCGTCCGGGCCGGTGTAAGATTCCTTAAGGCCGTTCTTGTAATAGGAGTAGGAGAATTCCTTGGCGAACAGCCCATAGTCCATCGCTGCATTGGTTTTCCGGTAGAGTTCGTCGTAAGTGTATGTTCCGGAGGTGACGCCGTCGTCGGTTTTAGGGGACGTCCCTGACTATTCCACTAACTATCCATTTTACGAAGAGAGGCCCGACTCACAGCCATCCAAGGTGTAATCGTTTACCAGGGCTATCCGGCGTCCGCGTTCCACAGCGCGTGCTATACCGGAACTGGACAGTGAAAGCTCTATGGCCAACTCCGCCTGGGAAACTCCCAATTTTCTTGCAGCCCAATAGCAATAGAGGCTCCGGGCATCAGCCAACGGCCGCGTCCGGATTTTTCTGAGAACCCATTCCGGGTCCACTCCGAAAAGGCCCGAGGCCTTTTCCAACGCGCTTGCCTTGTCTATGCCTTTGGCTGCCAGAAGATACTTGGCGGAAAGGTTTTCCTTGGCCTGAGTCAGGATCGACCGAACAAAATCACCGTCCCCCAGAATTCGCTGGTCGCTTTTCTGCCTGGACTCCTTGGACGGAAACGAGGCTTTCACAGCGTCCCATCCTCCCAGGCTCCGAACCAGGCCGCCCCCTGTCAGATCCTCTCGCCTGCCCATGGTCAGCCCGGCCTTCACAAAATCGTTGTAGCGCTTGCGGGAGGCGCGCAAGGAGCCTCCAAAAGAAGCCAAAACAAACTCCGCATCTTGCCAAGGGCATGGACCTTTTCCCAGGAGGACCCTATGACCGCAATACCGGTGGGCTGCAAGGCCCTTGAGGTCGGAAACCGCTCCCGCTCTCAGGGGATTCAGATGAATGTATCGGACCAGTTCTTTAAAATAGGCGTTTTCCTGGCACAGCACGGTCTTGAACCGATTTTGAAACAAGGGGCCATGACGGAAATGCCTGCGATTGAAATATCCGGCGTATCCGGTCATAAGGCGGCGCATGACGTGGGAGATTCCAGCCGGCGGACTGCGAAACAGAAAATGAGCGTGATTGTCCATGAACACCCAGGCGTAGCAGGCGGTCTGGGTTTCGGACAGAACCAGGGCGAGACGATCCATCAAGGCGTCCCGGTCCTGGTCGTCGGAAAAAATCGGTTTACGCTCAATGCCCCGGATCATCACATGATGCAATAGGCCGGGAGCGTCTAATCGGGATTGGCGAGGCATAATACCATAACCTTACACCAATCCCTCATCCGCGTCAAGTTAGGCGATTAATCAGGGACGTCCCCTAGAATAGGACGGGTCCAGTTGAACACGTTGTTGGTGATGGCGCCCTGGCCGGGGATGTCCATGCTCACCCATTGGTTGGCGTTGTCGTAGGTGTAGGTGTAGGTGACGCCGTCCGGGCCGGTGTAAGATTCCTTAAGGCCGTTCTTGTAATAGGAGTAGGAGAATTCCTTGGCGAACAGCCCATAGTCCATCGCTGCATTGGTTTTCCGGTAGAGTTCGTCGTAAGTGTATGTTCCGGAGGTGACGCCGTCGTCGTAGGTCAGGAGATTGCCCAGGCTGTCGTAGGTAAATAGAACGGTCTTGACCGCGTTATCCCAGTCGGACGATTCATAATACTGCACCTGGGCCAGCCTGTCGGCATCATTGTATGTGTAGACGGTTTTCTGATTTTTGGCGTCGATCTTTTCGGTCAGGCTGCCTCGGCCGTCGTAGACGTAGGAGGTTTCCTGGCCCATGGGCCGGATTTCCTTTACCAGCCGGTTATTTTTGTCATACTCAAATTGGGTAAGATTGCCCTCCCCGTCTTCCAGGGACAGCATGTTGCCGCGCAAGTCGTAGGAATACTTGACGGTTGCGCCCGTAGCGTCGGTTATGCTAACCAGCCTATTCAGGGCGTCGTATTCGTAGGTTGTGACACTGCTTTCCTTGTCCGTGACGGCAACTGGACGGCCTAAATCATCGTACTCCATATAGGAAGTCCTCGAGTCGGATTCATCCAGAATATCTGTGGCCGCGACAACCCGGTCCCGCTGATCGTATTCGAATTCCGTGGAGTATGTAATTCTTGGGGACGCCCCTTAATAAGATACTAAATAGCCATTTACTAGTTTATTAAGGAACGTCCCCGAAAAAATTCCGGCGCAGAAGGTTTCCATTTCCAGGGTCGGCAGATCAGGCTGCGCCATATTGGTGCGTTGCGGACCGATAAAGGATTAATAAACTATGCTAAATTAACATTATAGTGAATGGATTTATACATTATTTCAAACAGATAAAAAGTTAGTCACTTATTAAGG
>NZ_FQZU01000027.1:83337-84417 GCF_900142135.1 Desulfatibacillum alkenivorans DSM 16219
CTATGCTAAATTAACATTATAGTGAATGGATTTATACATTATTTCAAACAGATAAAAAGTTAGTCACTTATTAAGGGACGTCCCCAAGAACCCCCATATTGGCGCCTTACGAGCCGATAAAAGATTAATGAACTGCGTTAAATCTATATTGTAACGATTGAATTTATGCATTATTTCAAAATGATATAAAGTTAGTGGATTAGTCAGGGACGTCCCCTAAACAGTCAGTTCCACGCCCAACTCCGCGGCTTTTTGCACGTTTTCGTCGCTGGCGTAATGGGTGTCGGCCGTCACGGATTCCAGTCCCAGGCCCTTTTCCTGAACGGATTCAATGGCCGGAATCAGGGCGTGACTGTCATGGATGTGGACCGAATCCAGCCAATGTTTTCGCACGTCTACATCAAAGGCCCCGGCCAGGGCCTGGGTGACCAGCGTGAACGCGGCTTCATCCAGGTTGTTGTCGATCATCCGCTTCCGGGTGTTGCGGAGGGTGCGCTCGCACAGGTATTTCTCCGTGTCGGATTCCCCAGAAAGATCCAGGGCGTGGACGGTTTCCTGATCGGTGAGATCGTGGATTTGCTGGAGGATTGCGCACCCCAGAGCCGTTAGGGGGTCGTTGGAGGGGCGGCCCTGAGTCCTACTGAAGCAGGTGGCCGGCATGTCAACGGGCAGATTGGGAGGCAATGCTCCTTGAATAGACCAGCCCGGGAGGCGTCCAGCAAGTCTCTGCGTTTAGGGCCGGGATAGGCCCAGGGATTGAACAGGGAGAGTTGATGCCCAGGTAAAAAGTTAAAAATCGGGTTGCAGCCTGAAATGGGGCGATGAACAGCGGATATCAATCCGAATCCGTTTTCCTCCCGGATTCAAGCCCATCTTCTCCCACAGGCGCACAATTTGTTCTTTGAAATGAAAAAGCAGGCGCAAAACAGGGAGATTCAGGCCCCCTGACCTGGGGCCGCCCCCATTTTTCGCCCTCCGGTAACGCGTCGCCCGGAAAATGTTCATCCCCAAAACCTTCAGGACCACGCAGAATCGCACGGCTTCCAGCCCCCGCACCCGCAAGTGCTTGGCCCCTGTCTT
>NZ_FQZU01000044.1 GCF_900142135.1 Desulfatibacillum alkenivorans DSM 16219
TCATGTCCACATTTTTGTGTCTGCGCCACCCACAATGGCCCCCAGTGAGATAATGCGAAGGATAAAAGGGCGAAGCGCGACAAAGTTGTTTGAAGAGTTTCCCCATTTGAAAAAGCGGTATTGGGGTCGGCATTTTTGGGCGCGGGGATATTTTTGCGTAACCGCAGGCCAAGTTACCGATGAAATGATCAAGAATTACCTGGAGCATCATTTTGAACCCAATCCCGATGATAATTTCAAAACAGAAAGTTAGCGACGGGTCTTTGACCCGTATCCGTGCTTTCAGCACTTAAAGAAAACCCTCCGACTTTAGTCGGTGGTTGTTTAGTAAAAATAGCAGTTCATATTCCATTTAGCTCTGAAAGTCCTGTTGGACAAGACGATGGCTTTATTGTATGATCCCCATGCAATCGTCATTCCTTTAAAAAACGTCCAGAGAACGGTCATGAATCCTTCCGAACTAGAAAAACAGAACCGAGAACTTAAAAATGAGCTGGAAAGGCTTCGGTCTCATCAGAGTCAAGACGAAGAGCTTCTGCGGTTTGAACGCCTGCTTTCTGAAATATCCACGCAATTGATTGGGTGCACGCAAACGGATATTCAAAAGCCCATTGAGCTCGGTTTGAAGCTCATGGCCGATTTTTTGGATGTGGATCAGGTTGTGATTCTGGAAAAGTCCAGCGCTTCCGAAACAAAATCACGTTATGGGTATAGAAGGGATAATCATCCATTCCTTTTCCCGCAAAAACTCAGCAACACCTTTCCTTATGCAAAAAAAATGATGGACGCAGGCGAAGTCATCGTTTTTACAAACCTGCCCCATGATATCCCCCCGGAGGCTGAAATTGACCGGGCAAGCTGCATTAAGTACGGGTTCAAAGCCGTTCTTGGCGTTCCCCTGAAAGTCGGGGACGCCGTCATGGGCTCCGTGATTTGCTACTCCTTTTCCCAGCCGCGCACCTGGAGCGAAGGGCTTGTCCAAAGACTGCGTCTTTTTGGGGAAATGGTCGCCAACAGCATCAACCGGCATCGGGCGGAAGTCAAACTTCAGGAGCTTAACAAGCAGCTTCAGGCGGAAAACCTCTATTTAAAGGAGGAAATCGGCTTGAAACAAAGCCATCCTGATATAGTAGGAAAAAGCAGGGCCATTATTCGGGTCCTGAAACTGGTCGAGCAAGTGGCCGAAACAGACTCCACGGTCCTGATAACCGGGGAAACAGGCACAGGGAAAGAGTTGGTCGCCCACGCCGTCCATAGATTAAGCAAGCGGAAAAACAGGGCCATGGTTATCCTGAATTGCGCTGCACTGCCCCCGAATCTTGTAGAGAGCGAACTCTTCGGGCACGAAAAAGGCGCCTTTACAGGCGCATTGTCCAGACGAATCGGACGATTTGAAACCGCCCATGGCTCCACAATTTTTCTGGATGAAATCGATTCGCTTTCTTTGGAAATGCAGGCTAAACTGCTGCGGGTTCTCCAGCAGGGAACTTTTGAAAGACTGGGCGGCGCCTCCAGCATGAAGGTTGATGTTCGAGTGATTGCCGCCACCAATAAAAATTTAGCCGAAGAAATTTCCAAAGGATCTTTCCGCGAGGACCTGTTTTATCGCCTTAACGTCTTCCCCATTACCGTCCCGCCCTTGCGCAAACGGCCGGAAGACATACCCTTGCTTGTTCGGGAATTTGTTAAGACAATTTCCAGGCAAATGGGGAGGAAAATAGACACCATTCCCCAAAAAAGCATGGAAATGCTGAAAAGACAGCCCTGGCCGGGCAACGTCAGGGAATTGCAGAACGTGATTGAACGAGCCATTATTATCAGCAGCACATCCACCTTGTCCGTGCCCCGGTTAGTCTCTTCCCCGGGAGATTCCAAGGAGGTTCTCACTTTGGACGACGTCCAGCGCAGGCACATTATCGATGTTCTGGAAAACACGGGATGGCGGCTCAGCGGCAGCGACGGGGCAGCCAAACTCCTGGACATCAACCCCAAGACCCTGGAATCCCGCATGAAAAAGCTGGGCGTCCACCGCCCGAACAAAGCCCCTCAATAATCAGGAAATCCCTTTTATTTCAGGAATACAAGCAGCCAACGCTCCAGCTTTACAGCCCTTTTGAAACAAAAATAATAAATAATATCAAGACTATATAAAAGTTTCTTGCAAAAAAATCCCTTCCGGCACAGTTCTTCCAATATATCCCGGTCAGGAATGAGTTCTCTGCGAAAATACCATCCGCACTAAAGGAGGAACAACATGTCGGTGAACCTGGCTGAAGCCGTTGAAAAACTGGAGAAAGACTCTGTAATGCAGGAAGTGCAAAAAAGACTGGATAACGGGGAGGACGTCCTGCGGATCCTGGAGGAATGCCGCAACGGGATGACCGTGGTAGGCGACAAATTCCAGGCTGGTGAAGCCTTTCTCGCGGAGCTGATGCTTTCCGGGGAAATTTTCAAGGAAGTGATGAAAATCATCAAACCCCATATGACACAGGAGGCATCCCAGGAAAAAAAGGGAACGGTCATCATGGCTACCTTGCAGGGAGACATCCACGATCTGGGGAAGGATATCGTGGTGACCCTGCTGGAAGCTCGGGGCTTTGAAGTTCACAATCTGGGCGTGGATGTGCCCGTCGGCGCCCTGGTGGAAAAAGTGAAGGAAGTAAAGCCGGACTTCGTGGGGTTTTCGTCCTTGTTGACGCCCAACATCCAGGTGATGAAGCAAACCGTGGACCTGCTGGTTGAAAATAACCTGAGGGACAAGCTGAAAGTAATGATCGGCGGCGGCATTACCACGGACAAGGCCAGGGAGTTCGTCGGCGCGGATTTTCAGACTTTGGACGCCAACGAAGGGGTGAACTACTGTGTTTCCGTGATGGAGGGAAATTGATATGCCGAAGGAGACAATGACAAGATGGGAAAGAGTCTGGGCGGCTGCCAATGGCGAGAAATCCGACAGGGTCCCGGTGATTCCTGTTTACGGGCCCTATGGCGCCACCTTTCAAGGGATGTCCCAGGGCGACTATTACCGGGACATTGACAACGCCGGCTTGGAGGCCATGCTCAAAACTTTTGATGACGTGGGCGGATGGGACGCGATCTGGGGCAGCGGAGTCGGCTTTGACAGAAAGTACTGGAACCTGGCCGCACGCTATCCCATGGAGGTCAAGGAGCCGGGGACGGACACGCCCGATGACTATGTCATTCAGCTGCATGAAAGGGAAGTCCTTTTCTACGATGACTACGACCGCATCGCGGAGTTGGGCTACCGGAAGTTTTTTGACGACGAAGTGATTTTTAGGATTTCCAATTACACCCCTGAAAGCCTGCACGAGGCGAAAAAGCAGGTCGTCAAAACCATCATGAAAGCAAAGACGCTTTGGGAGCAGAGGGATGTGAACCTTTATTACACCTTCGGCGACATTGTGCCCTTCTTCACCCTGAGCCTGGGGCGCTCCCTGATCCGCTTTACCGAAGACCTCTATTACAAGCCGGAAAAAATCCATAACGCCCTGCGCCGGATGACCGACGACATCATAGAGCAAGGGCTGAAGGCTGCCAAACATTCGGACAGAAAGATCAATTTTCTGGTCTGCGAAAGGGGCTCGGCCTATCACTACCCCCTGGATATCTTCGAAAAATTCTGGATGAATTATGTAAAGGAAATCATCGAAGCCTGGTTTGCGGAAGGCATCATAACCAACTTTCATCTGGATACGGACTGGACCAAGAACCTGCCGTCCTTCAAAAAGAATCTTCCTAAACACTCTTTTATCCTGGAATTGGACAGCACCACAGACTTGATCAACGCCAGGGAAATCATGGGCGATCATTGCTGCATCAAGGGCGACGTTCCCGCCAGCCTTCTGAGTCTGGGCACGGCCGAAGACGTGGATGAGTACTGCAGGAAGATGATCCGGGAAGTTGGCCGGGATGGGGCGTATATTTTGGCTTCCGGCTGTGAAACCCCCATTGACACGAAAAGGGAAAACTTTCTGGCCATGCTGAACGCGGCGAAAACCAGCTTTTATTAAACGAAAACCCTTCAGGAGGAGACAAACATGAACTTAGCATCGGTTTTAGAGTGCACCGTAAAAGAATATCCGGATAAGGCGGCGGTTGTTTTAGGCGACATGAGACTGAGCTACCAGGCTGTCAATGCCATGGCAAATCAGATTGCCAACGGCCTGGTTGAGGCGGGAATTCAAAAGGGAGACAAAGTTGCCTTAAGCTGCCCCAACCTGCCTTACTTTCCCATTGTTTACTACGGCGTTCTCAAAGCGGGAGCGGTTGTCGTCCCCTTGAGCGTGCTGCTTAAAGGCCGGGAAATTGCCTACCATCTGACGGACAGCGACGCCAAGGCCTATTTCTGCTTCCAGGGATCCCCGGAACTACCCATGGCGGAAGAGGGGTATAAAGGATTTCAGGACAGTCCCGATTGTAAGGAGATGTTTATCATCACAGCCGACCCGGCCGCTGCTTCGCCTATTGAAGGCCTTAAAACTCTGGGGCAATTCATGGCCGGCCAGTCCCCCGTGTTTGAAACGGCCATGATGAATGCCGACGACACGGCAGTGATTCTTTATACGTCCGGAACAACCGGCCACCCAAAGGGCGCTGAACTGACTCACTGCAACCTGCTCATGCAGACCCTCACGCTCGTTTCGGGACTTCAGCTTAAGGCGCCTGATGTGCATCTGGTTCTTTTACCGCTTTTTCACTCCGCCGGGCAGGCGGAACACATGAACGCGGGATTCTCAACGGGCAACACCCTTGTCCTGGTTCCCCGTTTTTCGGCAGAGGCCGCCCTGGAGGCCATGCAAAAAGAAAAGGTCAGCGTCTTTATCGGGGTGCCGACCATGTATTGGGAGCTTCTCAATTATGAGGACAAGGACAACCGGTTTGACCTCGAAAAAATATCCAATGCTTTGCGGATCGGAGTGGCTGGCGCGGCGTCTCTGCCGGTGGAAATCATCAGGGGATTCGAAGAAAAATACAATATTGCCATTCTGGAAGGATACGGCCTGACGGAAACCTCCCCGACAGTTTCTTTCAACCATATAGGTAAGGAAAGAAAAGTCGGCTCCGTGGGAACTCCGGTCTGGGGTGTGCAGGCAAAAATCTTCGATGACAAGCACCAGGAGGTTCCCGTCGGCGAGGTGGGAGAAATTGTCGTCCAGGGGCACAACGTCATGAAAGGCTATTACAAGAAGCCCGACGAAACGGCAAGGGCCTTCAACGGCACGAACTGGCTGCATACCGGCGACCTGGGGAGAATGGACGAGGACGGCTACATCTACATCGTGGACAGGGTCAAGGACATGATTATCCGCGGCGGCTTCAACGTTTATCCCCGGGAGATTGAAGAGGTCCTCATGACCCATCCAGCGGTATCCCTGGTTGCGGTGGTCGGCGAGCCTCATGAAAGACACGGAGAGGAAATCAAGGCTTACATCGTGCTGAAAAAAGGGCAAACAGCCACGCCGGAGGAAATCACGGCATGGTCCAAGGAGCAGATGGCGTCCTACAAATATCCAAGGATCGTTGAGATCACCGAGGCGCTTCCCATGAACGCCACCGGAAAAATCCTCAAGAAAAACTTAAAGAAGCAGGCTGGCTGATGCCAACGAAGATCGACATCATATCCGGGGTCCTGGGTGCCGGAAAAACAACGCTGATCAACCGAATCCTTGATAGCGTCTTGAAGACGGACAAGACGGCCATCATTGAAAACGAGTTCGGCGAAATCGGCATTGATGGCTGCAGGTTCGCAGAATCGGGTGTGGCGTTAAGGGAAATCAGCGGTGGGTGCATCTGCTGTACCTTGTTCGGGGACTTTGTTTCCGCCGCTCGCCAGCTGATTTCCCAGGTCCGGCCGGACCGCATTATAGTCGAGCCCACCGGGGTTGGAAAGCTGACCGACGTGCTGAGAGCTCTTGAGGCCGTGGGGAAAGTGGAGCCGATAGAAATCAATATGATCGTCGCGGTTATCGATCCTCTAAGGTACAATCTTTATTCGAAAATGTTCGGCGAATTTTTTACGGATCAGATTCAAAAAGCGCGCACAATCTTTCTGAGCCGGACCCAGCTTGCTCCCGGGGACGCCATTGATCAGACCGTCAAGCATCTTAAGGAGATCAACCCCGACGCGGCCGTTGTAACAAGCTCCTGGGAGGATTTGACCGGCGAAGAAATGGTCTCCCTGGGAGAAAAACCCGGAGCCGCATGTATTTCGCCGACGGAAAGCATTTTGGCGAAAGAGGCGTTCTGTCATCATCACCATGCCGATGAAGTCTTTAAGGTGTGGAGCGCCGTTACATCCGTCCGTTACTCCCGGGAGCAGTTCCGGAAAGCGGTCCATAGGCTGTCAACGGAAGCCAGGTACGGGGAAATCGCTCGCGGCAAAGGGGTTTTCCAAACCCCGGAAGGCGGTTGGCTGCATTACGATTACGTACCTGGCGAAACCCTTTTTCAAAACGCGGAAGCCATGGATACGGGAAAACTGGTGTTCATCGGAAAAGAGTTAAATTCATCCGGGCTGGAGGAGCTTTTCGGCTTGGCCTTCATTAAAGGAGTGTAAAAAATGATTATAGTCGGAGAGCTGATTAACGCCACGCGAAAAGCGGTCCGAGAAGCCATGGAGGCGAGAGACGCCCAAGCTATTCAAGCCCTTGCCAAGGATCAAGCTGATGCGGGCGCCGACTTTCTTGATATCAATGCGGGCGTTTTTATGGATAACGAGGCGGAAAGCCTCAAATGGGTGATTGACGCCGTGTCTGGGGTCTCGGAAACGCCCTTTTGCATAGACAGTTCCACCGCGGAAACCATAGAGGCAGCATTAGCCTATTTGGAAACAAAACAAGGCTCGACCCCCATGGTCAATTCCATCTCTATGGAAAAAACCCGGTTTAATCAGGTCATGCCCCTTATCAAAGGAAGCAACCTAAAGGTCGTGGCCCTATGCATGAATGACGAGAGCATGCCGGAAACCGCGGACCAGCGCTTGGCCATTGCTGACGTATTGATCAACGAATTGGTCAAAAACGATATCCCCATTGAAAACATTTACGTGGACCCTCTGGTCCAGGCCCTGGCGGCAAACTCCGCTTTCGGCATGGAGTTTCTGAACGCCGTGGACCGGATCATGACTGAATATCCCGGCATCCATACCATTTGCGGCCTGTCCAATATTTCATACGGAATGCCGGCCAGGAAATTCATGAACCAGACCCTGATGACCATGGCCGTTGCCAGGGGGCTGGACGGCGCCATCATGGACCCCCTGGATAAAAGGATGATGGCCAATATCATTACGGCGGAAGCTCTGGCAGGCAAAGACAACTTTTCAATGAATTATATCAAGGCGTTTCGAGACGGAAAATTACCATAGGAACAGGCGCGGGCATGGTGAATTACAAAACCGTTACATTACTTCCTTCCGGCGAAAAAATCAGGGTCAAGCCCGGCAGCGTCCTCCTGGACGCTCTAAAAGATGGCTGCCCAATCCGGGCTGACTGCGGAGGAAAGGGCATTTGCGGAAAATGCAAGATCATCTTGGATGACCCGGAGCGGTCATCGCCTGTCGGCCTGGAAAAAGACTTCCTTGCCGAAAACCGGATAGACGCGGGATGGCGACTGGCCTGTCAAATCCAGGTCCACACGGACATGAAGATCCGGCTGCCGGAAAACTCCCTGGATCAGGGCCAGGCGCAGGGAAAATCCATTCCACGGGGGCCGTATACAGTCAACCAGGACCTGCATGCAGGGCCTCTGGGGCTGGCAGTGGATATCGGAACAACCAATGTGGCGGCCTATCTGTGCGACCTGCAAAAAGGCGTCATCCTGGCTTCAGCTTCCTCCGTCAACCCCCAGCGCAGGTTTGGACAGGACGTTGTGAGCCGCATCCAGGCCGCGTCAGACCCTGCCGGACTGGAAGAACTAAAATTCATCATAATTGACGCAATCCATTGTCTTGCCGATGAGTGCATTGTAAACGCAGGCCAGTCTCAAAAACAATTAAGCAGGCGGAATATTGGCTCATTAGCCGTGGTGGGAAACACAGCCATGCAGCACATTTTCGCTGGCATTGACCCAACTCCCCTGGCACTGAGCCCCTATGAGCCGGAAAATCATGCGGCAATGGACCGGTCTGCAAGATTTTTTGGCCTGGCTTTATCCGAGACGTGCAGGGCCTATATCGCGCCTGTTATATCCGGTTTCGCCGGAGGGGACATCCTGGCCTGCGCCCTGGCCGACGGCCTGATGGAGCGGCGGGAAACCACCCTTATTGTAGATGTGGGCACCAACGGGGAATTGATCCTGAAAAGTGGAGAAAATGTCTATGCCGCCAGTTGCGCGACAGGCCCCGCTTTTGAAGGCGCCTTGATTTCATGCGGTATGCGGGCGGTCGAGGGCGCGGTTTCCGCCTGTTCTTTTGACGCTGCGCGCAATAGATTTGCTTTTAAAACCATGGGAAACGATTCGCCTCCCCTGGGAATATGCGGTTCGGGGGTTATCGAAGCCGTCCATGCCCTGCGGGAGGCCGGATTCGTGGAGGCATCGGGCCGATTAATCCCCCAGGGCGGCGATTGGCCGGACAGGGTCAGCCTGCTTAATGGCCGGAGAAGATCCGGAGATGTGGATGTGTATATTACCCAGAAAGACGTCCGGCAGGTCCAGTTGGCCAAGGCGGCCGTCGCCACGGGGATTATCTGCCTCATGGAAAAAGCGGGCGTCAAACAAGTGGATCGAACCATCCTCACTGGAGCTTTCGGCCACGCATTTAACTGGCGCAAGGCGGCGGAGATCGGAATGTTCCCCGAACTGTCCGCGTTAGGCAGGGTGGAGACTCGGCCGAATCTGGCAGGCCAGGGAGCGGTTATGATTCTGCTTGATAAAACCCAACAAGCGGCTATTCAGAAAATTCAGGAGAGCGCAAATTATATCCATTTAGCTGATGACGCTGAATTTACGCAGCGGTTTGTATCCCAGACCCTTTTTCCTTATAATGGTAAATGATGCCCATGGACCGGATAGTTGTCCAAGATTTTAATTTGGACCTGAACCCGCCGGAAATAATCGAAGAACTGCGCATTTCCAAGGCGGGAAGCTCCATGGTTGCAAAATTTACGCAGCTTCTCGAAAATATGCAAAAAAATTGCAGGCCTAAGGGACTATACCGGCCGGTGGAAGTCGAACGCGTCGAAGATGACCAGGCAACTGTGGAAGGCGTCCTGTTAAAAAGCCGGGTGTTGGCGGTTCAGCTGGAGGACGTCCACCGGATATTCCCTTTTATCGCAACGTGCGGCAAAGAAGCGGCAGCCCTTGCTCATGATTGCACAAATATGCTTGAACGTTTTTGGATGGAAAGCATCCTGGACAAAATTCTTCAAGCAGCCATTACCCGCACAAGGGAGGATCTGGCACATACTTTTGGATTGAAAAAAACGGTTGTCATGACCCCGGGCAGTCTGGACGACTGGCCCCTGGAGGAACAGGCGCCATTGTTTTCCCTCTTGGGGGATGTGGAGGGGGAAGTAGGCGTCCGTCTGCTGGATTCCTTTATGATGACTCCGCGCCAGTCCATTTCCGGCATTATGTTTCCCGCGGAAACAAATTTTCAATCCTGCATGCTTTGCAATAGGAAGAGATGCCCCAAGCGCAGGGCGGACTATGATCAGGGCCTCTACGACAGGCGGTTCAGAAAAAGACCTTAGGAAAACCTCGGATGATGCGGCTTGGGCGTCCCTTCCCCATGCATTTTTAATACAAAGGCGACATATGGGTTTCCTCGGTGATTTTGGCGGGGAAGGTGGTGACGGGCAGGGTGACCGTAAAGGTGGTTCCGTGACCTTCCTGGCTGAATACGCGGATTTGCCCGCCGTGCTTGGTGATGATGCCCTGGGACATGGAAAGGCCCAGGCCCGTGCCTTTGCCCTGGGATTTGGTGGTGAAAAACGGATCGAAAATCGAGCCCAGGATGTGTTTGGGAATGCCGGTTCCGTAGTCGATGACCTTGACGGCGATGTAATGGGGTTCGTCCGCAGGCAGGACGGTGACCGTGATGTTTCCCCCCGACTGGGAAGCGTCAATGGCGTTTAAAATCAGATTCAGAAACACCTGCCTGAGCTGCTGGCTGTCCCCGTGCACCCGGGGCAGCTTATCCGTGGAAGAAAATTCAATGTTGATCTTGGATCGCTTGAGCCGGTTGGAAGCCAGGGCGATGGTGTCCTTGAGCATTTCAGCCACGTCCAGGGGGGCCAGTTGGGAGCCGCTTTCCCGGGCGAAATCCAGAAGGTTGGCGATGATGGCCTTGGCCCGGTTGGCTTCGTTGACCACGTCGTTCATCATGTCCATGCGCTCTTCATCGTCCGTGGATTCGTAATCCTCCAGGAACATGTGGCCGGTGATCATGATGTTGTTGATGGGGTTGTTCAATTCGTGGGCCACCCCTGCGGTGAGGGTGCCCACGGCGCGCAGCTTGTGGGACTGGATGAGCAGTTCCTCCCGCGCTTCCACGTCCAGGACCATCTGGTTGACGGCCAGGGCCAGTTCCGTGAATTCATCCCGGTAGGACCGTTTGGGCGTGATCAGGGTGTAATCCCCCGAGGCGATGCGTTGGGCGAAGGTTTTGTACTGTTCGATCCGATCAAGAACCCTGCGGGCCAGGATAAAGGAGTTCACGGTCATGATGGCCAGGAGCGCCAGAAGGAAGTAAATGTGCATGCGCCTGGCCCGGCTGATGGTCTTGGTGAGGGCCTGCCTTTCCTTGAGCGCCAGCTCCGCGGCCAGGGAAATCATGTTTTGCCCCTGCTCCCTGACTTCGTCCGTCAGAGCTTCCTTGGCGTGCGCCTCGGACCCGTCCCAGGCGTCGCCCAAAGCCAGCAGCCTGTTTATTAGGACCTCATACTCCTTGAGGTTGGAAAGCATCTGGTTGTAAACGTTTTCTCCTGTGATGGAAAGGATTTGCTCCTTGTTTGAGTCCAGGATGCGATTGGCGGAGGAAACGTTCTCCAGGCCGTCCTTGAGATTGGTTCCGTACAGGAAATAGTTTTTTTCAAAGCGCCTGGCCTGCTCGATTTCTATCAAATATTGATTGACCGTCTCCAGGAAGCGCACTTTGTGGTCCACCTCGTAGATGGACATTAAAAGGCCTATCACCGTGATGAGGGTGAAAAGGAACACCAGGGCGAAGCCAAGGTATATTTGGGCGCGTACGGAGAAACCAGGCCGGGCGAGCAGAGCCTTTCTGGCTTCTTCGAAGTCTCGGGCCCGCTCGTGCCGAGTGTTGACGGCTCCCTGGCCGGCGGCGTCTTCGGTTTTTTCCTGGGCGGCCTCGATCATGGCGTTAGGCGCTTTCGCCTGCTTCAAATGCAATGGGCTTGCCAAGGGCTTCTGCAGCCCTGGCGATGATGGCTCTCAGATCGTCGGGTTTGAAGGGTTTGGCGATAAAGTCAAAAGCCCCCTTTTCCATGGCTTCCCTGGCCAGGGACATCATGGCGAAGCCCGTGATCATAATCACTTTGGTGGCGTTATTCTTGGCCACCACGTGCTCCAGGACCTGCATGCCGTCCACTTCCGCCATGCTGATGTCTGTCACTACGACGTCAAAAAACTTTTCATCGATGCGTTTCAGGGCTTCCACGGGGTTTTGAAACACTTCCACTTCGCAGCCGACTTTGGCCAAAGCGGGCTTAAGCCTTTTACCCACTATGGGCTCATCGTCCAGCAATAAAACATCCAAATTAGACATGGCATACTCCTATTCGCATAATATAATCTAACGGTTGCTTTCTACAGCTTGCCCGATAAAATCCGTGAGGATGTGCACTTCCACATGCTTGACGCCCGGGACTGTACGGGCCGCTTCCTTGGCCACGGCCGAGTATTTTTTTGCGTTCCTTTTAAGCGCCTGGATGTGGATGACCGTGTTTTCTCCGTCCACCCTCACGCGGCAGTCGGGGAAGCGCTCCACCAATTTGGCCTTGACCTGGGCGGCCATGAGGAATTCCTTGACGCAGTTGATGGAATAGGTCATGGGCTCAAATTGCCTTAAGGCGGCCGTTTCCAGAATCATTTTTACGGCTTCTTCCTCTTCGATCTGGTTCAGGCTGATGACCAGGTCATACAGGCCGGCGTTGGACTCGTCCTGCTTGAAGACGTCCCGGGACCAGCGGTTTCTCGCTTTTTCATGCTTGGCGATAATTTTTTCAGCCTTGTTTTCCGGCGCGGTTCCTGCGGGGTGCAGCTCTTTGATCAATTGCTCAGGCCGTGTGAGTACGCGCACCTTGAAAAAGTGGGACACTCCCTTGGCGTAAAGGTGGGCGCCAAGGCCATAGCAGACGATGTTGTCCGGCAGGAGTTTTTCTAAAGCAACGGCCTGAATATACGTCATGCATTGTTTTTTGAGCTTGGCCGGCATGCCGAATATGCCTGCTGGTTTGTCCAGGGCCTTTTTAAGCTGCGCTACGTCCACATCGTACTTTTGGGCCGTTTCCGGTAGAATATCCCTGTTTACAACCGAAAAACCGCCTTTCTCTGCAATCTTTTCCGCAATGCGTGCAGCCGTTAAAGAAGAGTCCGAAGAAATGATAATGCTTGCCATGGCTGTCTCCTAATTTGAATTAAACGCCGTAAAAGAAATAAATCATAGCAATCATCACAACAATGAAAACGACGGACACCACGGATCCCGCCTTCATATAATCCTTGCTGCGATAATGCCCGGGGCCCATGTACAGGGCATTGACCTGGTGGGTGGGTAGGATGAATGAGTTGCTGGTGGCCAAGCCCACGACCAGAGCCGCCATCCTGGGATCCGCCTTGGCGGCGATGGCCATGTTCACCACCAAAGGCACCAGGAGCACGGTGGCGCCCACGTTGGATATGACCAGTGTGAACACGGTGGACAGGATTCCGATTACGGTCAATAGAACAATAGGGCTTACGTCTCCGATGGCGCTGAGCACCGCGTTGGCGATCCATGCAGCCGTACCCGTCTTTTCCGTGGCGATGCCAAGCGGAATAAGCCCGGCCAGCAGGAAGATGGTTCGCCAGTCCACGGCCTCGTAAGCCTCGTCAATAGTGATGACTCTGGTCAATATCATGCCCAGGGCGCCGGTCATGAGGCACATGGACAGTTGCAGATGGAAAACAATGACCATGATCAGGGCCACGGCCAGCCAAAATCCGGCGAACATGGCCTTTTGGGGCCGCATAGGTTCTTTTTCGATAGGCGTGATAAACAGGAAGTTGCGCTCTTCCGCCAGGAGTTGGAGCCTTTTCCAGTCGCCGAACAATAGCACGGAGTCGCCTGCGGTAAGAGGAATATCGCCCAGGTCGGCGCGATACACCTCGCCCTGGCTGTACATGGCGATGGGCGTTACCTGGTAGCGGTCCCGGAGGTTGATCTCCCGCAGGGTCTTGCCTTCCACATGGGAGCGGGGCGCTACAACGGCTTCCACGCTGCCGGAAAGATCGTCCGTCAGAAGGGTCTTGAATACATCCAATTGGGGCTTCATATCCATGCCCAATTCAACGGCCATTCTCTTGGCGTTTTCCTCAGCCCCGAACACCGCAATATCCATCTTGCCGCGCAACTCCAGGTCCGCCGGAGGCGGCGCCAGAATGTGGTCCGGAGGCTCTTTTGCAGCGACAATGTTTAAAAGATAGCGCTGGCGCAGGTTTCTGACGGTCACTGGATCCCGGTAATGTGTGAAGTCGGAGGGGATGTGAAGTTCAAAATGGCCGTCTCCGTTGGACGCTTTCCGCTCCATGGCGCTTGCGTCCTGCAGTGCGGCATCCTCTTTGGGTTGAGGCAGGATAAATCGCCCGGCCACCACAAAGGTGAGAATGCCGGCCGCCACCAGGGCCGCGCCCACCGGGGTTACGTCAAACAGTCCAAATGGCTTCAGCCCAAAGGGCTCCAGCAATTCATTCAAAAGAATCAAGGGGCTGGACCCGACAAGGGTGACGGTTCCGCCCAGGATGGCGGAAAAGCCGATGGGCATTAAAAGTTTGCTGGTGGGAATGCTCCGATCCTTGCTGATTCGCTGAATGGCCGGCAAAAACAGGGCTGCCGCTCCGATATTTTGCATAAAGCTGGAGATGAACGCCACGGTTGCCGAGATGAAAATAATGATGCGGTTAGTGCTGCTCCCCGCCAAAGCCAGCACGGGCTTAACCAATCGGTTGATGAGCCCGGTCCGGTCCAGGCCGGCCCCGATAATGATGACGGCTATGATGGAAATAACTGCATTTGATGAGAATCCTACAAATGCCTCCTTAGGGGTGACCAGCCCCAATAAGGGCAATGTCACCATCATGAGAATGGCCACAACATCCACGCGCACCCATTCTACAATAAACAGAAAAACAGCCAAACAGATCATGGCCATAACCATGATAATTTCCAGACTCAGACCAGCCATGACAGCACCCTCTTCGCCTATCGACGGTTTCAAATTGGTTACGAATTTTTTAAATAGCAGTTCTTTTTGAATTACGACAAAAACGGGGCCTGGGGTCCCAAAAATCATCCCCAAACGTTATGCGGCCGGAACAAGAACAAAAAGGTGAATGGAAAGTACAATAAAGATGCTTGGCACGCCTTTTTGGTCTGAGTAGTTCCGGTCAAGGCGGTGATTAGGAATTTCATAGCAGGCTTAATTCTCGAGGTCAAGGAAGAAATCTTTGCTTTTTGTTAACAAATTTGGAATGTTATTTAAGTGAGTGTTAATAAGACTTGGTTTGCGGTAGGAGATTTGCAGCCTGAATAGCTCTCTGGGAAGATCGAAAAAACAGAATAGACGGAGACTTTTCCCGTCGTTAAAGGCTTTAGGCGTTTCGTTATTCCAAATGTGCATTGGAAGAAAAAGGGGAGCCTCCTTGAAAGGAAACTCCCCTTTGGGAATTGCATATTACAGGCTTAGGCGCTTAGTGATGCTCGCCGTGGCCGTCGTGTCCATGATCGTCATGGCCGTGGCCGGAGTCGCCTTTGATGGTCTGCATAAAGGATTTGCCGAGCACGTAGTTCACGCCCAGAGCCATGATGCAGATGGCGTACCAGAGCCCGCCCATAAAGACGATGTGCGACATGTCCCAGTGCCATTCAAATGAAAACGGAAACATTTGCTTTCTCCTTTTCCCGCCTTACCGGGAGCTTGGCCCTTAGACCGGGTTGAGTTCGCGTTCCTGGGGGAACACCGGCAAATACCTGTGGCTGAGGCTGATGAGAATCACGCCGTAGGCCACGGGCAGGACCGTGGTGGCCAGTTCCTGCCAACTCGGGAAGTACAGGGCGAACTGGTCGAAGGTCATGATGGGCGCCGCCATGACCTGGAGGACCATGACCCAGCGGTTGATCATGGCGCACATGGAGCCCAGCAGGACTGCCACAACCAAAGCGGGCTTGCTCTGCCTGCCCTTTTTGCTCACCAGGATCAGGGCCGGAATTACGGAGCACAGGATTTCAATCAACAGAATCCAGGGAACCCCTCCCAGCTTGGTGTAGATCAGGGAGGCGTTGGTGTAAAAATCCGTGATCTGCAGGCCGTGCTTGGGCAGCATGACGAATCCCCAGTACAGGGTGTCGGCGATTTTGGCGATGGAGTAGGTCAGGAGCATCCACCCTGCAATCTTGGCCAGCAGTTCCACCACATTGTCCTTCACCAGCTTTTTGCGGGTGATGGCTTCCGTGATTTTGGTCACCAGGATGGTGAAGCAGGGGCCGCAGGCCGCCGCAGACCAGGTGAACAGGAAGAAGGTGGTGGGCCAGATGTAAAACTCGGGGCGGTAGGCGAAAGGCCTGCCGAACAAAACGCCGGCCACGCCGCCCAGGGAGCCCTGGTGGAAGAAGGACAGGAACGCGCCTGTGGCCGCAAAGATGGCCATGACTTCGTGGAAGTTATGGGCGGTGTGATGGAAGAAGGGGATTTCGTCCAATTTGCGGTTTTCCAAAACCAGGGGAATGTATTCGATGCACAGGACCCCAAAGTAGCAGCTCAGGCAGAAGGCCACCTCCGTCAGCATGGAGTGCACGTTCGCATGCCAGAAGATGAACCACCCGCGGAGAGGCTGACCAATATCGATCGCCAGGATCAAAAGGGCGGAACTGTAGCAGATAAACCCAATGAGCACGGCGTAGTTGATGATATACTTCAGGGGGTCTTTGCCGATGACGTACCGGAGGAGGCCGGTGAAAAAGGCGCCGCCGCCCACGGCGATAACGGCCAAGTCGGCCCAGATCCAGAGTGCGAAGCCGTAGTAGTCGTTCATGTTGGTCTGGTTGAGGCCCTTGAACCAACACAGGAACATGGCGTATACGCCCCACAGGAGGACGGTTCCGAAAAAGCCCAGCCACAGGACAAACTGCCACAACGGGGCTCTTTGAACCCCCTCGGGGTGCAGTTGCGACTCCAGTCGAACTAGTTTTTGATAGGCTGCTTCCATTAGTGCTGCTCCTTGCCAATCAATGTATTCAAGCTGTTCATTCAAGTTTTCAGCTTAAGCGGCGATTGTGAATCGCCGCCTTTTGGCCTTAGTGATGACCTCCCGAAGGCTTTTTATCCGCCGGGCTGGTTTCCCTAAGGGATGCGTTGCCGGCCTTAACCACCCAATCTCTGGCGGAAAGGTAGTAAACCTTGGGATTGGTGTCCAACTCCTCCAGCAGGCGGAAGGGCTTGCGGCCCTGCAGTACGGCGTGGCCTTCGTGCTTGTCGTTTACGACCTTGTGCACCATGTGGCGCTCGTTGTTCAGGTCGCCGAAGGTGATGGCGCCGGCCGGGCAGGCCTGGGTGCACGCGGTCTGGTATTCGTGTTCTTCCAGTTCGCGGCCTTCGTAAAAAGCCCTGTCCATGGCCCGTTGATATCTGTGGAAGCAAAAGCTGCATTTTTCCACGATGCCGCGCATGCGCACGGAGACGTCCGGGCTCAGGTATTCCTTCATGTCTGCGGGGAATTTGGGATCCCACCAGTTAAAGTAACGCGCTTTGTATGGGCAGGCGCCCATGCAGTAACGGCATCCGAAGCAGCGGGTGTAAATCTGGCTGACGATGCCCGTCTTATAGCTGTAATCCGTTGCAGTAGCCGGACACACGGAAACGCAGGGGCTGTGTCCCGCGTCGTGCTTGCCCCCGCAATGCATGCAGGGCCTGGGCAGGTAACAGGTTTCGGCTTCGGGAAAGGCTTTGCCGTTGCTCAGTTTAAAAACCCGCATCCAGGTGATGGTGTCCAGTTTGTTTGTCTCGTCCGGTTTGGTGGGGACGTTATTCTCCGCCATGCAGGCCACCATGCAGGCGCCGCAACCGGTGCACTTGTCCAGGTCGATGACCATCCCGTATTTGGAGCCTTGGGCGTGGCCGTTTCCTTCCTGGTGTCCGTGTCCTTGTGTTTCTCCCATTAGAACCTCACCTTATGGATTAAGTCAGTTTCGCCCTGATTCCCCAAGCCACGTCAAAGCCTGTGGCAGGATCCTGAACGGGGCTGATGAGGGTGTTGTAATTGGTTCCCTTGCCACCCACAAATTCATCATGAGCTATATGGCCCAGCCCCCTTGGAACGCCCACCAGGCCGGGGGCGATTTCTTCGGAGCAATGGACTCTTACCTTGGCCTTCGCCACCGGGGTTTCCAGGACGGCTTCCGAGCCTTCCTTAAAGCCGTACTGCTGGGCGGTCATGGCGTTGACCTGCACCACAAGCTCTTTATGCTTCAGTTTTTTATCCGAGACGGTTTTGACCATGAAGGGCGTATCCGCAATGGCGCCGGTGGCCAGCCTGATGCAGTCCACTGGGGTCGCGATCAGGGGGTATTGTTCCGCCTTGCCCTGGATGGAGATCCTGCTTTCCATGCCGGAGCGGGCGAAGAAACGGAACCGTACGCCTTCCGTCTCAGGGGTAAAATCTTCATCTACATAGACGCCGCCCCTTTTCAGAAGAGGCCATTTGCCGCCAAGAGCCTGCTGCATGGCTTCGGCGCTGTCGGCCCAGGGGAACGACTGGGCGATGGTTCCGCCCATGGCTTTGGCGATTTCAATGATGGAGTCGCCCATGGCCTTGGTTTTGTACACCGGCTTGATGACCGGCTCCGCCAGGCCGTACACGGGTTTTGCAAAACCCGGAGGCGTGGGCGCGTCCACCGTGCTTTCCAGAAAGATGTGATCCGGAAGAATGATGTCCGCGTAAGCCGTGGTATCGTTGAACTGAGAAGAAAAGCTGACGATGTACTCGACCTTTTGGAGGGCTTCCGCCGTTTTTTCCGTGTCAGCCAGGGTGTACAGCGGATTGGAGCCCGCTAGCAACAGAACCTTGAGGCCTTCGTGGGAAGAATTCAGGGCCTGAGGCAGAACGCTCGCCAGATTGGAGTGGCCGTATTTGGAGCGTCCCCTGACGGATACCAGGGAAGGCTTGTAGCTCCTGGCTTCGGCGTCCATGACAATCGGCTTCCAGGGGTATTTGGGTTCGTCGGGCACCACCACCATGCCGCCTTCCTTGCGGTTGATGGCGCCAACCAGAGCGTTCAAGGCCTGGACGGCGTTCAACTCGGCCTGGGAGACCGGACGGTCGCCG
This sequence comes from Desulfatibacillum alkenivorans DSM 16219, assembly GCF_900142135.1. Classification (GTDB taxonomy): domain Bacteria; phylum Desulfobacterota; class Desulfobacteria; order Desulfobacterales; family Desulfatibacillaceae; genus Desulfatibacillum; species Desulfatibacillum alkenivorans. The sequence continues at coordinate 18,562 of NZ_FQZU01000044.1, forward strand.
TTGCCCTTGCCGGCGACGGCCAGGGGCTTTTCGGCCGTTGCAAAAGCGATGGCCCTGGATTCCAGCTCTTCCAGCCATTTTTTCCGGTATTCTTTATTGTCAACCGGGCAGGCAATCTTAACCACCTTGGCGGGAGCGTATTCGCTTTCCACCGTGCGGTAAAAATCCCTGAATCCCGTGGTGTTCCAGTTGACGTATCCCCGGTCGTAAAGATTCTTGGAGATGATGACGTGGGCCATGGCCATGGCCACCGCGCCTTCGGTTCCGGGAACGATGGGCAGCCATTTGTCCGCCTTGGCCGCCGTGTTGGAAAGCTGGGCGTCGATCTGCACCAGGGTGGCGTGGCCGTCATGGTTTTCGCGCCACTTGCTGTGAGCCTGGAACACATGCACCGGAGATCCCCATCCGTCCAGGAGGCCTGCGCCGAAGGAAAGGATGTAGTCGGCGTTTTCCAGGTCGAATCCGGCGGTTCCGTTCAGCCCCAGGGTGCGGAGGATGTTTTCCTCGTAACAGTCCCAGGCGGTTGCCTGCCAGTAGAAGTTAGGCGACCCATAGGCTTCCATAAACCGGGAGAAGAGGGAGTTGATGACGCCTTTTCCGCCGCCGGCGATGCAGCCCAGATCCTGGGCGCGTCCGGTCTCCCGGACTTCGGCCAGCTTGCCGCTGACTTCGCTGATGGCTTCCTCCCAGGTGATTTCCACCCATTTGCCTTCGCCCCGTTTTCCCGCCCTTTTCATGGGGGTGTGCACTCTGGCGGGGCCGAAAAGAAGCTGGAGTGCGGTCAGGCCCAGGATGCAGATGCCGCCGTCATTGACGGGGCCGCCTTCCACGCCTTCCAGTTTGATGGGCCGCTCGTCCACCTTGCGGACTTTGACCCGGCAGCCGCCGGGGCACAATGTGCAGGTGGTCTCTTCAAAGCTGACTTCACCGTCCGCGGGAACCGGGGTCCAAGGCCAGTTTTGGGTCCAGATGGAGGAGTCGTCCATGAGTTTCCAGGACAACGGGCTGAACATGGATCCTACAGCGCCGCCAGCCGCCCCCGCGGTACTGACCAACAGGAAGTTTCTTCTGTTGAGTTTCATATGTTTTATCCCTCACTTCTTGCCAGAAGAATTTGGTTTCAATTCGGCAATCATACCATGCCGCTTTCGCCTTGCACCTTATTTATGGCAGACAAAGCAAGCATCCTGGCCCTGATGATCATTGCGTTGATCATAGTGGCACTGGGCGCAGTCGTCCATTTTCGCGCTGTCGTAATAATGGTCGTTGAAGCCGGAGATGTTCCTGCCCCAAATGTCGATCGGATATGTGGTGATCCAGTTTCTCCGGTACAAAGGCAGGGTCTCGGCTTCGCCGAAGGGCACGGCCTCGCCGTCAATGAAAGCCATGTGGCACATGTTGCAGCGGGCGTCCTCGGGTTCCTCGCCGTGTTCGAATTCCACGGGGGGCGCGCCGATCTTGCCGCCTTCCAACACCTTGAATTTATGGCTGGTCATATGTGCGGCATGGGAGAAGAAGACGCAGTCGGGCTGCTTGGAGTAGATCAGCCAAGGCACTTCCTTACCCTGCTGGACGTATTCCTCCACAAATTTGACTTCATCGAGGTATTGCGCCAAACGGACTTCGTAATCCTCGTCGCCCGGCTCCGGCTCTATGCTTTGAACCTCCTCATGGCAGTCTATGCACTGAGCCAGGGTGGGGGTTCCCGCAAAGGTGCCGTCCTCGCGAAAAACGTGGCAGGATGTACAGCCATCCACAATTTCCATATGGATGGCGTGGTTAAAATCAATGGGCTGATGCTGCCTGGAATATAGCAGCTCGGGAAGCACAAGCCATCCCACAAAGAGACTCACATACACACTGATGCCAGCTGCGAAAAGGGACATTGCAAACACGCCCGCGCTGTCATCCTTTTTGTGAGCCGCCCCGTTTTGTTGGGTTTTTTCCGGTCCGCTCATGTTCACTCCAACTGTCGCCTGCTAAGGGTTGTTCAAAATTTCACAACATCCGGTCGCACGTTGACGGCAACGGGTATCCGCCGGATGCCTGACAATAACGCTTTATTATTAAAATCAATGCCTTGCGGGAAAGCAGGAAGGACGCCCCTTGCATCCAATACTTTCAAGGAAAGGTTTAGTACTCGTAGGAAGCAAACTTGTCAAGGTAAATTGCAATTCAAGAAGGACGCCAATGCCTTGCCAGGCCTTGAAAAGGCCCGATAATTGGGCGCTTGCGAAATATGGAACAAGCAAAGAAAAAATGAGGCTGAAAGCCCTCTTTTGGGAGGACGCCAAAAGGTGAAGTGAAGACGTCCGAACGCGGCGCGGCCCAAAGGATCATTTTACCCTTTTAACGCGTTATGTTTGAAGTTCGTTAAAGGCCATAGCCTTAACAGGAGCACGTGTCAGGGTTCTTAACCCAACCTGCGACTCTTATTGATGATTTGCAGGTTGGGCGGAGCTTGCGAAACTCGATGAAATGATTTTAAGTGGCGTAGCTGTGCAGGCCTTTAAGCAAGGTGTTAACCCCAAAATAGGTGAACAGCACGGCGCCGAATCCGAAAAGGGAAAGATAGACCGTGCGCCTGCCCCGCCATCCCCGCACCAGGCGGGAGTGAATCATGGCGCCATAGATGAGCCATGTGATCAGGGACCATGTTTCCTTGGGGTCCCAGGACCAGTACCTCCCCCAGGCCGAGTTGGCCCAGACCGAGCCTGTGATGATGCCGGCAGTGAGGAACATGAAGCCGAACAGGATGGTCTGATAAGTGAGCTCGTCCAGGACTCCCAAGTCGGGCAGCATTTTGTTCACCCGGCCTTTGCCTCCCGGATCGCTTTTTTTGACCAGATTGACGACGGCGGAGGTTGCAAAGCCGGCGCCTAACGCCACCCCGGCGCCTATGAAAAAGCCCGCCCCGGCCAACGTCCAGAAGGCGTCCGTTTGATAGCCCGTAAAGATGACCGTCAGGATGGCCGCGGCGATTCCCGCCAAGGCTCCTGCCAGCCAAGACAGGCCCACGTCTCTGGATTTAATCAGGTAGATGACGGCCAGCCCGAAAGCCACGGCGAAAGCCGCGTAACCCAAAAAGCAGGTGATCACGTGGGCGATGAGCCAGTTGCTTTTCAGGGCGGGCATGAGAGGCATAATGGCTTTGTTCTGCAAGGCCGCATACGCCAGGGCCAGAAAGGCCAGCGGCGCGGCAAAGGCCCCCAGGGACCGGACTTTATATTGTTTTTCAATAACCAGATACAAAATGGCGATGGTCCAGGCGAAAAAAACCAGGGATTCGTACAAATTGGTGAAAGGCGCCCGGCCTATGCCCATTTGATGGGACTCGATCCAGCGCAGGACGATGCCCGCCGTGTTGCCCAAAAAACCAATGAGCATCAGCCAGGTGGCCGACCTGCTGAGCACCGGCTTTTCAAACACCCAGTCCGCCCAATAAAGCACTGCGGCGGCGCCGTACACAAAGGTGATAAAAGAGACGATTGCGGTACTTTCTAAAATCTCAAGAAGCGCCATTGTTACTCCTTCTTCTCCAAGCGGCCGGCAATGCGCCTGACGCGTTCTTCAAACCCCTGGGAGTTTTTATTGGCTGCGCCTCCAAGTTCTACGGATGCGCCGGATCCCGATGGGACAATTTTAATATACAATTGTTGGTGGGCCATGAAAAAGGTGACCATGCAGCCCAGCAATATAAGGATAAAGCCAGAGTAGACCACCCACACGCCCGGGTCTTTGGTCACTTTGAGGCCGGTGTAGTATACGGGAACGATTTCCTCGCCCTCCAGCACGGCCATTTCCAGGCCCATGACGTCCCGGGCGAATTCCGGCCTGCCCACCGGCATGAACATTACCTCCGGTTTGCCCTCCTGGGGAAAGATATGCATGCGGACCGCAGGCCCCATGTTATGGCCGTCCCGGGAGCGGAGACTGGCCGTGAAGCTGGGGATCATGATCATGCCTTTATCCCAGGGCAGGGCGGTCGGCTGGGCGGAAATGGGTACGGGGACGATATGCTTCTCCCCGGTCTCCAGGTTCTTGAAGCTCACATTGACCAATCCCGAGTAGTGGGACACGCCGTAGCTGGCCTGATACAGGCTTACTCCGTGCAGCCTGAGGGGATGGTTCACCCGGATAAAAGTCCGCCAAGGGGCCTTGCCTGGTTCGGTGATGGTGACGTCCGAAGTAAACTCGCTGACCGAATCCCTGCCTTCATAATACTTTACCTCAAAACGTTCGCATTTGACGGCGAAGGGTAGATCGCGCCTCTGCCTGTCAACTCCCACTTCCACGGTCTGACTCGTCTGGCCTTCCTCCAGATTCAAGGATCCGGAGTAACCAAACAAAGAGCCCAGCAAAGCGCCCGCTAGAATGAGCAGAAAAGAGAGGTGGATTACATAAAAACCCATGCGCGTCCATCGGCCCTTTTCGGCGTATACGGTATACCCGTCTTCGTCTTCCGCCGCCTTGACCGTTTTAAAGCGGCTGGAGACGACGTCCAGGACGGCGTCCCGGGCTTTTTGGGCCGGCATGTTTAACTTTATCTCATGCTTTTCCTTGATGCTTTTGAACTTGCCCCGGCTGAAGCCCGGCGTCACCCCGGTGACCAGCTTCCACGTTATGGGAAGCCGTTTGAGCGTACACACCACAAGGTTTAGGGCCAACAGCCCCAACAAAAGCTGGAACCACCATGCCTTGTAGACGTTGAAGAAACCCAGTTTAATGAAAACAGCGTCCAGGAACGGGCTGTACATGGGGTGATGTATCTCCGCCATTCCCTCCTGGGGGATCAGCGTACCGATCACCGAGGCGGCGGCCACGGTCAGAAGCAGGAAAATGGAGAGCTTGACCGAGGCGAAAAAATCCAGAACGGCGGTCAGGGGGGGGGGCGGGGGCTGCTTATTGTTCATAATAATCATTACCTCTTGCACTGAAATAGCACAAACCTCTCCGCGGCGCAAGCCTTGAGGTTTTGGGCCAGAGCATTGTAATTTATGCATTATTTTAAGGGTGTCAAGGCTTTAGCTCCTTTTTACGACGATTCCCTATAAGAAACATATAACTGGGAGGAATCTAAATGCAAACAGTTTTACGGCACTTGACAAATGGGCTATTTTTTGTTTTGTGATGAGTCCGTTTCATACACCTTATAAGGCCTTATCACGCAGTTTCTTTTTGGTAGTTTCTTTTTGGAAGTTCCACGGGGTAAAAATCAATGATTGAAGCCAAGCAACTCACCAAGTTCTTTGGAGATCACAAGGCTGTGGATGAGGTGAGCTTTACTGTGGAGAAAGGGGAGATCCTGGGATTTCTGGGCCCCAACGCCGCAGGAAAGTCCACCACCATGCGAATGCTCACCGGCTACCTTCCCCCCAGTGCGGGCGCGGCGGCTATAGGCGGTTGCGACATTGTTGCAGACTCGCTGAACGCACGCCGAAAAATGGGCTACCTGCCGGAAAACGCGCCGGTCTATGAAGACATGACCGTCACCGGCTTTTTGCAGTTTATCGCCCGGATACGGGGCTTGTCAGGCAGGGAGGCGGACGACGCGGTGGAAAGAACCATCGGCAAGTGCTTTCTGGAAGGCGTCAGGCATCAGATGGTGGGAACCCTGAGCAAGGGGTTCAACCAAAGGGTGTGCTTCGCCCAAAGCATCCTGCACGATCCCGAATACCTCATCCTGGACGAACCCACGGACGGCCTGGACCCCAATCAAAAGCACGAGGTGCGCACCATGATCCGGGAGATGGGCCGGGACAAAGCCATCATCCTGTCCACCCACATCCTGGAGGAAGTGGACGCCGTTTGCACCCGGGCCATCATCATCGCCAACGGAGTGATTCAGGCGGACGACACGCCCAAAGGCCTGAGGGCGCGTTCGGAAAAGGACGGCTCCCTGGCGGCGCGCTTTACGGTTCCGGAAGGCGTGGACCCCATCCCCGGCCTGGAAGCCGTGGATGGCGTGGTGAAGACCGAGGTCATGGAACAGGACGGCCTCAAGATGCTGGTTCGGATTTATCCGGTTAAAAAAGGCGACGGGCTGGCGGCCAGGATCGCGGAGTATGCGGCCGGGCAGGGCCTGGCCCTGGAGTCCCTGACCGAGGAGATCGGGCGTCTGGACGAGGTATTCCGGGCCATCACCATGAAGCAGGAGAGCTAAATCAAACATGTCCGGGGCCTGCAGGCCCTTTAGACTTGGATAGTTAAGGTGAAAGCATGAACAATCGTCTATTTGCAAATACCAGAGCAATCATGGCCAGGGAGCTGCGGGGCTATTTCGGATCTCCCCTGGCTTATGTCCTGATTGTGATCTTTCTGCTCCTGAACGGTTTTTTTACCTTTTTCATCAGCGGATTTTACGAAATGGAGCAGGCGGACCTGCGGGACGCTTTTTTCAGGTGGCATCCATGGCTGTTTTTAGTGCTTGTGCCAGCCGTGGCCATGCGATTATGGGCCGAGGAGCGGCGCCAGGGCACCATGGAACTGATCCTCACCCTGCCCATCACTCTGGGCGAGGCCATCCTGGGCAAGTTTTTGGCGGCCTGGTTTTTCATCGCCGTTTCCATGGCTTTGACCTTTCCCCTGGTGCTCACCACAGCCTATTTGGGAGACCCTGACATGGGCGCCATCTTTTGCGGCTACGTGGGCAGCATCCTTTTGGGCGGGGCCTACCTTTCCGTGGGCAGCATGACCTCGGCCATCACCCGGAATCAGGTGATCAGCTTTGTGGCCGCGGCCATGATCTGCCTGTTTCTGGTCCTGGCGGGCTATCCGCCGGTCACCGATCCTTTGGCGGACTGGGTTCCCAAGTGGATTGTGGATATTGTCGCGGGCTTTTCGGTCATGACCCATTATCAGTCCATGCAAAAAGGGGTCATCGACTTCAGGGATTTGTTGTATTACGGCTCGCTGATGTTTTTCATGCTTTTTGCCAACGGGGTCATCCTTCAGGCCCGCAGGTCTTCATAAGGGAGGAGGGGAGAACTCATGACTCAGGCAAAAGAACGGAATTTAGGCAAGAATCTGTTTTCGGGCGCCGGCCTTATCATCCTGGCCGTTATCGTCATCCTGGTGAACGTCCTGTTCGCTTCGGCAAGCTGGCGTTGGGACGCCACCGAGGAAAAGGCCTACTCCTTGTCGGACGGAACCATCGAGGTGATTTCCGGCTTGAAGCACCGCGTGACCGTGCAGCTTTTTTACTCGTCCAGCCAGACCAAGCTGCCTGTTTATTTAAAGGCGTACGCCAAGCGGGTTCAGGAATTGCTGCAGGAATACGAATTGAAATCCAAGGGCATGGTGGCGTTTGAGATGTGCGACCCCCTGCCGGATTCGGTGGAGGAGGAATGGGCGGACATTTACGGCATGGAAGCCAAGCAGCTTCAAACCGGCGAGAAAGTGTATTTCGGCCTTATCGCCTATTGCCGCGACAGGGAGGAAATCATTCCTTTTCTGGATTACTCCCGCGATCAGGTTTTGGAATACGACCTGACCCGGACCATTGCACAGCTTACCAACGAAAAAAAGAAGACCATCGGCGTCCTTTCCACCCTGCCGGTCATGGGCCAGACCCAGGTTCCGGGAATGCCCCAGGCGCCGGGAGCCCAGGATAAGGCATGGTATTTTGTCCAGGAGCTTAAGAAAAATTACAACGTGGTGGAAGTAACGCCCCTGGCGGCCAACATTGACGAAGACATCGATCTGTTGATCGTCCAGCATCCCAAAATGCTCAGGCCCGAAACCCAGTACGCCATCGATCAGTATATTTCTTCGGGCCATAACGCCATCATCATGGTCGATCCCATTTGCACGGTGGACCAAACCGCCTCCCGGGGAAGGGGAGGGATCAATTTTTCCTCCCTGGAGCCTTTGTTCAAAGCCTGGGGAATTGCCATGGATCCCCAGAAGGTCGCCGTGGACATCGGGCAGGCCACTCAGGTGCGCAACCGCTTTAATGTGGTGGAGGCGGACCCCTCCTGGATCACGGTGCGTGAGGAATATCTGGACCGGAAAGACCCGGCCACTTCCAATCTGGAGGAAATGCTCTTCCCCATGGCCGGCGTGGTCCGCACCCTGGACGGGTTTACCATGGAGTTCACGACCCTGGTTTCCACCTCGCCGGACTCCGGCCTGATCAACTCCTTTGACGCCACCCTGGGCGCCCGGACCATCAAGCAGGATTTTGAGTCCGGAGACAAGTCCCTGGCCCTGGCCGCAAGAATTCACGGCGTTTTTCCCACCGCCTTCCCGGACGGTCCGCCCGAAGCGGCTAAAAAACTGATCGGAGAGCAGGACATCGCCGCGAACAACAATCCTTTGAATAAGGAGTCCACGGTTTTGATCATTGCAGACGTGGACTTTTTGTACGACGACATCTGCATGGTGGCCATGCGCACGCCGTTCGGCTTCGCCATGTCCATGCCCCGCAACGACAACATGAACATGTTCATAAACGCCGCGGAAATGCTGACAGGCAGCAACGCCCTGATCAGCATCCGGTCCAGGGGCAAGACGGAAAGGCCCTTCACCAAGGTGCTGGATCTTAAGAGCCAGGCTCAAAGCAAATGGCTGGCCAAGGAAAAAGAGCTCATGGACCGCGTCGACGCCACCCAGAAAAAGCTGACCGACCTGGAAAATCAAAAGGATGCGGACCAGCGTTTCATCATGAGCCCTGAACAGCGCGACGAAATCGACAAGTTCAAGGAGGAAAAGCGGGAAGTGGAGCAGGAGTTGAAGGAGGTTCGCAAGAACCTGCGCTCGGACATTGTTTCCCTGGGTTGGCTCCTCAAGTTCATCAACGTGCTGCTCATGCCCATTCTGGTTGCATTATTGGGAATCGGTTTTGCCATATACAGGCATAAAAGGATGAAAAAAGCATGAATAAGAAGACCATTATCAAGCTCATTGCAACCCTGGCGGGACTGGCCGTCATAACCGCTGTCACCATGTATTTCAATGCGCCCGGTGGGGATGAGACGGTCATGGGCCAACCCCTGTTCCAGGATTTGGATATCAACGCCGTGACTTCCATTAAGGTGGAAACCCCGGAGCAGACCTTTACTCTGGTGAAAAACGAAGACGGCTGGGCCCTGGCGGAACGGGGAAACTATCCGGCGGATTTCGACAAGGTGGCCCGGTTCGGCAGAAAACTGACCGCCCTGACCGTGGGCCGCGCCTTTCGTTACGACGCCGACGTCCTGGCCAGGCTGTCCCTTAAGCTGCCCAGCACCTTAGGGTCACCTGCAGAGGAAAAGGGCGCCTTGTTCACCCTGACGGATAAAAACGACAACGAGGTCGCCAAGATCCTGGTGGGCAAGGACCGCACCAAGGAGACTCCCGAAGGATACCCCATGCCCGCAGGCCAGTTTGTGCGCATGGGAAACATGAAAGACGTGTACCTGGTGGACCGCTACTTTGAAGCCGTGGACCAAAAGCCCTCCGACTGGCTGAAAAAGGCCGTCCTCAAGGCGCCTTCCGATCAGGTGGCTTCGGTTTCGTGCATGGAAGTCAGCGAAGGCAGGCAAAAGGTGATTTATGAACTGTCCCGGAAAAATCCCGGCCAGGATTTCTCCCTGTCCAGCCAGGCCCCGGTGAAAAAATCCGATGCCGACAAGCTGGCCGACGCCTTGTCCTCCCTGACCCTGGAGGACGTGCGGCCCGTGGGCGAAAACGAAGCGCCTCAAGGCCCGTTCCTGGATTTTTGGCTGTTTGACGGGACGAAGTATCGCGTTTACAAGGCGCCCGTGGGAGAAGGCTGCGAGGTGCGCATTGAAGTCAGCCACATGGCGCCCGTCACGGCCGACGGCAAGGACGAGGACGACGCCAAGGCCAGGGAAGTGGAAGACCTGAACAAGAAACTGGCTCCCTGGGCCTTTAAACTTTCGGACTGGCGCTGCGGCACCCTGGTCACCAGCCCGGACAGCCTCATAGAGCAGGAAAAAGAAGAATAGTAGTAGATTAATCGAAAGCCGCGCCAATTTCTTCCCTTAGAAGGCATTGGCGCGGCTTTTGGGGTTTTATCCGACAGAATAAGCCTGCAAACGCAGAAACTTGACGTTAAGCAGCTCGCCAAATCCAAGCAACCCAAGGAGTAGAATCTCCCGCTGCATCGGACGGTAATGGATTAAATTTTTCTCCTTGAACAATCCGGCCTGGGGCTTATCTTAAAGATAACCCGCAACCCAGCAAGGGAGGGCGCTATGGACGGTCAATCAGCAAACACTACGGGATGCTCCTGCAAGGAAAAGGAATACGTGTGGCGGGACGGCATGCGGTTTTTGCGCACCCGGGCCGGCTTGGTTTTTTACCCGGAATACAATCCCAACAATCGCAAGCACTCCTGCCCGGATTGCGCGGTCTGCGCCTTTTGCGCGGATGCTCGTTGCTCGGCCTGCCTGGGCCAGGGCGGCGAATAAATGCATCCTCGCCGCATGCCCTTTGCCATTCCCGGAAAAAGTTGCTAATAAGCACAAAGTCAGATTTTTATATCAAAGCGTTTCTTCTAAGGCAGTTTGCTCTATGTTGGAACTTAAGCAAAAATGACGCTGGGTCCCCGTTTCCGCCATTGCATCATGATGACTGCCAAACTGCCGGCAATCATCATACCTCCATGGCTCCACGGGGATGACGGGGGGCGGCGGCTGCCTGGAAATCGCAAGCGTCCATTGCATTGGCTTTAACCTGCAGAGACCGTCATCCCGGCAAGGGCGATCCGCTTTTTAGGATCGACCGCAAGCCGGGACCCAGTGTCTTTGTAAAATATGCCGCAGATGCGGTTAGACGCCTATTAGCTCTGAGAGCCTTTACTTTGAGCAATGATTTCTCAGGGGCCTTGAACCCGCAATCCGGATTGCCATGATCACTATTAAAGACATCTCCATTACTCCCGAGCAGATAACCAACTCCGGCCTGGAAACCGTCCAGGTGCGGTGCACCGTGTTTTCGCAAAACGAAAACTGTTTTATCACCGAGGTGGGGCTGGACCTGCGCCATACCATGCTGAACGACGTGTTTCCCTTAAGGCCGGACCCGAACAACCTTTTGACGCCCTCGGCTGAAGGGGTTTACACATGCCTCCTTGAGGCCCCCCGGTTCATGGACTCCGGGATGTATCGCATGCCGATTCTGGCCTCGGATTCCAAGGAAGGGACGGGCGCCGGCATGTCCCGGTTTCAGCTTGACTGGAACCCGGGAGTCTCCCCCCAAATCGGAACGCCTGAGTTTGTGGAAATCCAGGAGGTTTACGGGGACAAGCCTTATACGGAAAACAACCAGGTGGAAGTTTTGGAGTCCGGTCAGGAGGCTTTGGAAAAACGCCTGAAAATCATAGAAGAGGCGGAGCGCCAGATAAACATCCAAACCTACACCCTTGAAGGGGGGGGCGTGGGGGGCAGGTTGATGGACGCCTTGTTGAAAAAGGTGGACCAGGGCTTGGAGGTGAACGTCATCCTGAACGTGGACAGCCAGTTTCCCTCGTCTCCGTTGTCGCTCATGCGGCTGAAAGCCAACCAGTGGTTTTATGAGTGGACCCGCACGGGGGTGGCGGAGCCGGAGAAGAAAAAAGACTCCGAATCCTTTTGGGACCGGCTTTTGCCCAGGAAAAAGTCCGGCGGGCTTAATCTGGCGCTTTTTTCCGGGCGTTCCGTGGGCGTTCCGGCCAATCCGGCGTCCAAGGCTCACGTGGTGGACCACTGGCTGTCCCGCATGATGGACGAGAAAAAAACCAAGCCGGACGCCCCCCAGGAGGATCGGCTGTCCACCTATTCCGGCCCTGGAGGCTTGCCCGCCCTGCCTTTGCTGGATTATGCGGTTCACGAAAAGATTATGGTCGTGGACGGCGAGAAAGCCATTGTCGGCGGCCGCAACCTGGAGAGCGCTTATTTCGAGCATTGGCAGGACTTGGACTTATACGTGGAAGGGCCGGTGGTGGAGCAGATTCAGGCCGGGTTTTTGAAAAATTTCGACGAAATCGCCGACCCGGAAACCCACATCCGCCCCACGGAGATTTACAATAGCAAGCCCCAGAAAGCCGGGGCCGTAGCCCAATTTGTGCAAAGCACCCCCTGGTCCGGTTTGAACAACGTGCTCCTTGCCATGTGCAATGCTTTGCAGGCCTGCCAATCGTCCTTTTATGCGGTTTCCCAATACCTGGTGCTGCCCGGCTCCATGCTTCGGGACGCTATTTTGGACGCAGCAGGCCGGGGCGTGGACGTCAGAATTTTGACCAATTCGGATCGCACCTGCAAGGAGGTGGGCTTTTCCACCGCCTATTACGTCACCTTGAATTATTTGGACGAGTTGATAGAGGCGGGCGTGCGCATTTACGAGGCCTTGGGCGACGACGATGAAAAAGCGCTCCAGCCCTATTTGCACAGCAAGGAGTTTATCTTCGATCAGCGTCTGGCGGCCGTGGGCTCATTCAACCTGTCCATGCGCAGCAGCCACATCGAGTCCGAAAACCTTCTTTTCGTATGCGACAAGGAATTCGCCGAGGATAGAACCCGGGCTTTTTTTAATATGTTGGAAAGTAAGGCCAGGGAAATCACGCCGAAACGCTTTAAACGCCTGCGGGAGCAGAGCAAAACGCGCATTGAAATGTCCAGGCATTTGGAATTGTTGTTTTAAAGCAATCTCAGGCGGAAGCCTCCTGCTCCCTGAGAAACTTGCCAAGGTGCTTGTCGGTTTTGGTGGTGTGGTTGATCAGCCAGTCCACCAGGAAAATCTGGGTCCTGAACAACAAAAACACCTTGTCCAGGCTGGAGTCGTCCATTTCGGATTTGAGATTCAAGAAGCATTGATAAAAAATGCGATGCTGATTTTGGTGCTCCCTGATGAACGGATAGCTTTTTTTTTCCATGAGCTGCTCTTCCGTCTTAAAGTGACCATTGACGTATTTGTCCACGAAGTTCAGAGCGTTGGTTATTTCCTCCCCTCCTGCTCCTCCGCCGATGGTCTCCGATAAACGGTTTATCTGCTCCAGCAGCTCCATGTGCTGGGCGTCAATATGGGGAATGCCGATATTGTATTCGTCCTTCCAGAAAGTGACTTTATCAAGTTCCCCCGTGCTTTCATGCACCCCGGTGTTCCTGTAGTTGTCGCAGCGGCTCAAGTAAAGCCGGGCGGCGAAGTCGTTTGGATTTAAATGCAGGCAGCTTTGAAACAAGGCTTCGGCCCTGTCAATGTCGCGATAGTGGTAGTAGGCCACGGCCTCCTCAAATACTTTGAGCGTTTCCGTTTTTCCGTTTCGCACTTTCTTGAGGTCGCCGTCGTAAATCTCGAAGATGCATTGGGGCCGCGACTTGCCCTTAACCCGCACCCGGTCGATAAACCGGATGCAGTGGTCCGGGGCGTCGTCCAGGCTGTATAAGGTGTGTTCGCTGATAAGGAGGGGAACCCCGTATGCTTTTGTCAGGCTTTCCAATCTGGACGCCAGATTCACGGCGTCGCTGATAACGGTTCCTTCCATCTTTTGCCTGCCGCCCACCGTGCCGATCATGGAGATCCCCGTGTTCAAACCAATTCCTATTTGAAGAGGCTTGAACCCCCTTTTTTCAATATCCTTGTTGAAGCCTCTCAACTCAATCAGCATGTCAATGGAGGCGTGCAAGGCGTCGCTGGCGCTTCCGGGAAAGATGGCCATGATGGCGTCGCCGATATACTTGTCAATGAATCCATTGTTCCTGAATATGATCGGCTCCATGCGCCGAAAATAGGCGTTGATCAGCTCGAATGTCCTTTGGGGCGTTAATTCCTCGGATATGGTGGTGAAGCCCCGCACATCGGAGAAAAGAATGGTGATTTCCCGCTCTACTTGCGTGCCCGGCTCCAGATCCAGGATGCTCTGCTTTTCCAGAATCTCCACCAATTGGGCCGGCACAAAACGGGAATACGCCAAAGTGATTTTTTTCAGGTCCAGGGCCGGTGAATCAAGATGCTCCGGTGATTCCTTTGCGGCGTTCTTGTTAACTTCCATGCCCGCCTCCTCTATAATGACCTGTCACTGGGTTACTTGCTCCAGCAATGCCTTAGCGCCGCATGTTACGCCTCCATTCCAAGGGAGCTGTCCCGCTGATTGCGTAACTTTAAAATTCTGCCTTGTAATACCACTCAATGATTTTTTTTCTGATAAGGTTCACGCATTTTCAATCTCAACATAATTGGCTCCCATTTTTCAGGAGGGTTGCATTATGTCCTGAACGCCCTTTGCGTCTCTGCGACTGTTTCATTTTCATACATGCAGGATTTGCATGATGCCTTTTTGCATAAACACTTGTCCCCCTTAGTCTATGCAATTTCCTTGCAAATACTCTTGAAACACAAACGGAACGGTTCATGTCCGCGCCGGTATTGGCGACCTTTCTTTTTGATTTGCAGGAAGGGGAAAAGAAGGCGGGACTTGGCAATAAGTCGGCGGTGATCCGAGACGCGCGGGATGGGATTTCAGTCCCGCGTCCAGTATTAAATTTTTTGACGGTTGGGTCAAAGATTTGACGCCGATCCCTTTGGCGGCAGGGGGCTTATCCCGTTCGCCTTTGAGGCATTTTATTAAATTATTTGTATTTTTAAGTATTTAATATTTATTGTATGCGATTCGTTCGCTTTGGCATGCACCTTGCTTTCTAATAGGGCAACGCCAGGCCAACTGGCGGACTACTCCTTCTTTTTAGTGGTTTGGGTTAATAGGTTAAGGGTTGATGTGAAAGGGCGGCCTTCCCCCCTCTTGGGCCGCCCTTTCCGCATTAGTAATCCTGAAAAAAATTAAAGGCCGGCCTGATTTTGGCGAATCAGGCCGGCCTTTTTGGTTTTTAAACGAGTGGTGCAAAACAGGAAAGTGTCCTGTTTTTAGAGAATCTGGTCCATGAATTTCTGAAGCCTGGGGTGTTCCGGGTTTTCAAAGAAATGCTGGGGCGTTCCCACTTCCAGAATCTGGCCGTGATCCATAAAAACCACCCGGTCCGCCACTTCCTTGGCAAAGCCCATTTCGTGGGTCACCACCACCATGGTCATGCCTTCCTTGGCCAGCTTGACCATGACGTCCAGGACCTCGCCGATCATTTCCGGGTCCAGGGCGCTGGTGGGCTCGTCAAAAAGCATGATTTTGGGATTCATGGCAAGGGCCCTGGCAATGGCCACGCGCTGCTGCTGTCCGCCGGAAAGCTGGGCCGGATATTGCCCGGCTTTGTCTTCGATGCCCACTTTGGCCAGCAATTTCATGGCGTAGGCCTCGGCCTCGGCTTTGGGCGTTTTGCGGAGCTTCCGGGGCGCCAGGGTCAGATTGTCGAGCACGCTCTTGTGGGGAAAGAGGTTGAAGCTTTGAAAGACCATGCCCAGTTCCATGCGGACCGCGTTGATGTTCACGTCCGGGTCGCAGATGTTATCTCCATCCACCACAAGTTCGCCGGAGTCGATGGTTTCCAACTGGTTGATGGCCCGGAGCAGGGTGCTTTTTCCCGATCCGGAAGGACCGATGATCACGACTTTTTCTCCTTGACTGACCTCCAGGGAGACGTTGTCCAGGGCCTTGAGCGTCCCGAAATACTTGCATGCATTGGCTATTCGTATGATGGGTTTATCGTTGATCATGTTGGCCCAGCCTTTCCTCCATGATGCTAACCAGCTTGGATAAAATCAGGGTGATGATTAAATAGACCACGGCGACCATGGTGTAGGTTTCAAAATAGTCGAAAGACGTGGAGGCGTACTCCCTGCCTCGCCTTAACAGGTCGGCCACGCCCAGGATGGAGACCAGGGACGTATCCTTTAACAAGGCGATGAATTCGTTGCCCACGGGCGGCAGAATGGTGCGCCAGGCCTGGGGCAGGATGACGTACATCATGGTTTGGGCGCTGTTGAATCCCAACGAGCGGGCGGCTTCTGTCTGGCCTTTGTCGATGGAGTCGATGCCGGCGCGGAAAACCTCGCCCATATAGGCGCCGTAGCAAATGCTCATGGCGATGATAGCCGCCATTTTATCCGGCACCTGGATGAATTTGCCCAGGGCGTAGTACAAATAGAAAAGTTGAACCAGCAGAGGAATGCCGCGGACGATTTCCACGTAGGTGCTGGCCAGGATGTTAACGATCCAGATTTTGGACAAACGGCCCAGTCCCGTAAAAAAGCCGATGACAATGGCGAGCAGAATGGATGAGAAGGTCACCTGGAAGGTGACGTAGATGCCGTCCTTCAGGAAAACCAGAATGTCCCTGTATTTGCCCGCCGTTTCCGCGTTGGGGTAAAAGAGCAGCCCCAACAGCACGGCGATGGCCAGAAAAAATGAAATCAGCCACGCGGAAAATAATCCCTTGTCGCTCTTTGATGGGATCGCCGCCCCATCCCCTACGTCGATTTTAACCTGCTTTTTTTGATCAGCCATAACCTGCCCTGACGCTTTCCGTGATTTCTCCGGTTATTGTATTTTTTGGGATATGGGCCAAAAAGGATTTATCCTGCGAAACGGCTAACATGATGGCGCTTTTACAAAAAGAAGGAAGTTCGCGCAAGAACAAATTGTTCTCTTTGAGACGGCAGAAAGGTGGAGGCGTCCTGCCTTGGTTCCAGCGGGGCCCGTCATCATTTCGGGTTAGCGTTTCAACCCAAAAAAAACGCAGGGGCTTTTGGCCCCTGCGTTGGATTCAGACCTTATTGGCCAATCCATTTGGCCTTAAGTTCTTTTTCGATGCCCTTTTCCTTGACGGCGGCGATGCCTTTGTTCACCAGGTCCAGGACTTCCTTGTTGCCCTTTTTCACGGCGATGCCGTAGTATTCCACGTCGCCGGCTTCGATGACCGCGGCGATTTTCAGGGCGCCCTTGTAGCGCTCATTCTGCAGGGCGTAGTTGGCGGCGACGGGATCGTCGCAGACCACGGCGGCGATGCGGCCGTTAAAAAGGTCTTCCACAGCCAGACCCACTTCGTCGTAGGTCTTGGAGATGACGCCTTCTTCGGCCTTAACGGCAAAGGTGCCGGTGGTGCTGATCTGAGAGCCGACTTTCTGGCCCACCAGGTCTTTCAGGCTGGTGACGGTGGAGTCTTTAGGCACGATCACAGCTTGCTTAACCCGGAAGTACGGGGTGCTGAAATCCATGGTTTCCTTCCGGTCTTCCGTAATGGAAACGGAGGAGCAGATAGCGTCGTACTTGCCGGCGTCCAGACCGGCGAAAATGCCGTCCCAGGCCACAGCCTTGAATTCGGCTTTGAAACCGGCTTCTTTGGCGGCTGCTTTCATGTAGTCAATGGCGTATCCTACGATGTCCTTGTTGGCGTCCACAAATTCCATGGGCGGCCAGGTGGAGTCGGTGGCGAATACAATGGTTTTTTCGCTTGCAAGCGCGGGGCAGGCAAACAAGGAGACTGCCAGGGCAATCAGCATCAGTTTCTTCAACATGTTAATTCCTCCTTCGATGGTGTTTGGGATTGGGGGTTGAACCTTGTTAGGTTTTCGTTACGATTTTGACGCATGTTAACTCAACAAAGATTGGTATGTAAACAAAAAATTCAGGGAGTTCCGTTATTGCCTTGGGGTTTTCTCTTGGGAACAAACACCCATAATTGAGCCACCAGCATTCCGGCCAGCATTAAGCCTGCGCCGATAAAGGAGCGAGCGGTCATGCTCTCCCCCAAAAACAGCCATCCCGATACAGCCGCAGTTACTGCCTCCAACTGCAATATAATCGCGGCATGAGCGGCGGGGGAATCCTTCTGGCCGATTATCTGCAGCGTAAAGCCGACGGCCACGGATCCGATTCCTCCATATAACAACGCATAGCGCGAAGCCCACAAGCCCTCCCAGGTGATCGTCTCGCAGCATAGGGCGTAAATCAGGCTGAGAACGGCGCAGACAAAAGCCTGGCCGAACCCCAGCATAAAGGAATCCATCCGGGGGGAAAAATAACCCACAACCAGAACATGAACCGCCCACATAAACGCGCAAATCAACACCAGGCCGTCGCCGGGCGCCAGATTGAACGAATCCGTTACGCTCAGAAGATACATGCCCGTTACGGCCAGGGGAAGGGCCAGCCACAGGCCCAGGTCAGGCTTTTGCTTGAAAGCCAAACCCAAAATGGGAACCATAATCACATAAAGGCCGGTGATAAAGCCCGCCTTGCCCGCTGTAGTCTCAACCAAGCCGACCTGCTGAAAGTTGATTCCAAAACACATGACCGTGCCGGCCACGATCATCCCCAATAAGGGCAGCCATTTGGGGACGCCGGGCAGGGGAAGGGAAGGGCGCTTTGATCTGAAATAGGCGATGGGCGCCAGGCAAAGAGCGCCCAAGGCGAACCGCAGGCCTGAAAACGAAACCGGATCCATGTTTTGCATGGCCGAACGTTGAAACACAAAGGTGGAGCCCCAGACCAGGGCTGCGGTAAGCAAGATAAGATTGGCTTTTAAAACTTTTACATTCATTCCTGGATAAAACCTTATACCCGTCCGAAGCCTGATTAAGTTGCGTTCAAACTATGAATTAAAATCCAAGGCAAGTCCGCAAAGACACTGGATCCCGGCTTGCGGACCATCCCGTATAGCGGATCGCCCTTGCCGGGATGACGGACTGCTGGGCGCCCAAATAGACCGGAGCGGGTGATGAGCACGCTGCAAATTAGGAAACGTCTCCAAAACCAATTTGGCGCGGCTGCCTCAGGTCTTCGTCATCCCCGTGGAGAGAAGTGGCGGGATGATTGCGGCTGTATGCAATCATCGTGACGCATTCTCGGAAACGGGGACCCAGCGTCCCTTTTATAAACCGTATTCGGACTACTTGGATAATGCCTCAAATTTACTTGAACGACAGCAACTTGCTTTAAGGCTCCAATTTAAGAGGCTGCCTTGAAGGGGCGGCGTCCCTTTAACCGATTTTTTCATGTGCATCCTCAGAGCCAAACGCCCGAAAGACAAGGCGTCATACCACTTCATACCCGGGAAGGAAAGCATGAAAAACAAATAACGGCCGGGCGCCCGGTAAGCATCGGCCATGAATGAAAGTAATGCTCAGGGAAGGTTTTCGACGCCCCTTTCAAGAAGGGCTTCCTGCAGCAACGCCTTTTGCACGCGCAGCACCACGGCCGCCGCCAGGGGCAAACCCGGAAAACGCATGCACAGGGGCGCGACGGTGCGCAGGCCGGCCGCGGCGATCCAGCCCGCTTTTGGGGATTCCTGGTAGTAAAAGAGCGCCAGGAGGGTGATGGTTGACAAAAGAGTATACGGAGAGTGGGTGAAAATACCCGAAGCAAAGGCGGTTGTGGGCACGTTGACGCTTGGATACGCGACCGACAAAAATGTCGGCGTGGGTCCAGGCCGAATAAATCTCCCGAAAATCCAGCCTGCTATAAGAACGGAAGCCCAATAGCACAGGGTGTTGAAGCCTTTTATGAACAGGATCGGCCGGAAATGCCCGGCGGCTTTCACAATGGCTCCGATGATGTCCGGATATCCCGGCGGGACGAAAGACTCAGGCGGATGTCCCGGCGCGTCCAACGGGACGAGCCTTCCCCGTTGATAAACGGCTTGGCCCAGGTTCCGTTGATCAGGGCGTTAAACGACAAATACGGCAACGCGCCGGTCGTCAAAGCCAGAGCCGTCCGAAACATCCAGGCCGTAATACGGACGTTTCGCTTTGCAAAATCGCTGACAAAGGGCGCATCGCCTGAGCAAGCGTTCTTGTTCAGCGTCGCCTTCATGAGCCTGGTTTTTTCGCCAGGAAAAGTAGTTGGCGCCGCTATGGGCAGTTGGCCTAAAACGCGGGCTGCATAAGGGCCCCACCCTTGTTATGATAAAGAAGATGGGGTCATATTGCATAAAGGAGGAAAAAAGTCTGCACTTTCAGGGTGATTGGTTTTTGCGAGTCGTTAAAAGGGATGTGAGGGAGCCCCTTGCGGGGCCCCCATAAGCCGTACCAGCACCCCAAAGTTATGCGGCATTGGCTTTTTGCGAGTCGTCAAGAGAGGGATTTTTCATCCGTTGGATGAAAAGGAGGTCTTTGCGGCTTCTTTGGGTTATACGATCCTCAACTTCGGCCTTATCCAGGCCCATGAGGATCTTGTAGGCATTGTATTTGGTTTTGCAGAAATATACGTCAAAGGGATCGTTCTCCCCTTCGGTGCGGTAAATGCGCACGCCGGGAATATCGTCCTTTTGGATGTACCGGCAATGGGCGTTCACCAAAAGGGGTTCGATATCCTGCATATTCTGCCAGGGCACGCAGGCGCCTTCCATCCCGAGATCGATGTCCATGATGGAACGGACCTTTTCCGTGACCCCGCCCACGGCGAGAATAATGTCGCCGGTGAGCGATCCGGTGACTCCGTACTTCTGGTTCACCGGCTCTTTAATAAAATCGGATATGAGAGCAATGTCCATGGCGACAGAGGCGCTGTCGCCCTCCACGCCGCCGTGGACTTGTATGTATTCCACATGCATTTCGTAGCCCACGTAAGGGGCGCCGATGGTTTTCAAAACCTTTTTGATGGATGCGCGCACGTTCTGGGCCGCGGCTTTGGCGATGTCGCCCAGTTTGCCGGGGGCAGACACAACGTCCGCTCCTCCTGCGTTCACCTGGCAGTGGATGGGCAGGGGATGGCCGAACATCCTGCCGCTGGAGCGGGAGGAGATGACGGCGAGGCCCACCACGTAGCCGATGGAGTCGGTGATGGCGCTGATGTATTTTTTCAGGGCCTTTTTATGCTCCATCACTTCCTTGGCGATGGCGCCTTCCAGGCTCAGATGCTCGTCCATGGCGTAACGCACGTGCCTGGCTTCCACCAGGGGCGAGTTTTCCAGGATGGCTTCCAGTTCGGCGGTTTTGATGATGCCGTTGAAAGGCCTGAGCAAGGCTGTCAGCTTTCCTTCGGAGGCGCAGCAGCGGAGCTCCTTGACGATCTCCATGATGGCGTTCCGGGAGAAATCCCGTTCCTTCAGCGTATAATCGCTTGGCAGGGCCCGGCCGAAAATCACGCCGCTTCTTTTGCGTACGCCGTCGTAGCCTTCGCTGTCTATGACGTCTTTCCACGCGCCCATAAAGGCTTTACCCAGGTTGTCCACTTCCTGTTTTATGTATTGGGCTGCTTCCAGGGTGGTTTCCAGGCTTTCGGGCACCGCGCTTTCCATCTGGACGATTTCGCCCTTATCCTCCACGCGGCTCAGGAACGCGCCGTCTCCTTCGTCTTGAAGGTACTGCAAGGTGTCGTGGTTGCAGCAGGCGATGATGATATTGTCGGCATGGAGGGATGTCTCGGAGCGGTCGGCGGCGCCGCTGCCCGTGTCGCGTCCGCCTTCCAGGACGTATTCCTTGTTTTGCATGATCTCCAGGAGGTCGGACATGTAGCCCACTTTGACCATGGTTTTCAGCTCGTCAATATAGATGATGGGAGCTTTGGCGTGGGCGCCCAGGTAGGCCCTTTTGTGCGCGGGCGTCTGGAGATTGCTGGACTGATACGGATCGTGCCGGAACCCGCCTTTCATGTTCCGGGCGTTGGGCTCGGAAATGCGGGCCATGAGATCCTTGTCCTTCCTGGGATCGTACAACACTTCAGGCACCTGATCCTGGAGATGCTTGACCGCCACCCGGCGGGAGTCGCTGTTTTCCCGCTGGATCTTTTCCTGGGCCTTGTGGTTGTTCTCCTGCATGATCATGAAGATGGCGCCCATGCCTGTCAGGCCGGTTGCAATAAAGGCCGGAGGATAAAACACGCCGCCAATGGCCGTGGCCAGGGTCGCCAAAAGCAGGCCGTTGCGAATCTTTTTGACGGACTTGATTTCTTCGGCCAGGGAGAACTCGTCCATGCTGTTCCCGGCGTCTTCAATGGCGTGGTGGACGCTCATGATGCGCTGTTCCAGCTTTTCCGGGTTTTCGTAGGCGAAACGCACATGGTTGCGGTCCTTGCCCGGATAAGCGGCGATGGCGCATTTAGGCCTTAGGTACTCGCCCATGGAACGGTCCAGGACTTCCTGAAACATGTTGGCCAAAAGGGATTTGCCCGTGCCCGGCCGGCCCACCATAAGGATGTGGCCCCTGTTCTGGGCGATCTTCCGAATCGAGGACTTGGCCCTGTTCTGAAAGATGACCTTTTCAATCGGGTCTTTGGGTATGGAAATCTCCGAAGTGTCCTCTATGCCCGAAAGCCGTTCCTGCAGCTTTTCAGGATAGTGAAGCAGTTGCTCAATACGGACGTAATCTTCGGGCTTGTAGGCGCTATCCATTCTTATAATAGTCTCCTAAAACGATCCCCAACTCGCCGTTCCCTCGGCCTCTTGTTACTGTACGCCCCGGATGGCGTCCAAAAGATAGTAAGTCCCGGCATCGGATACCGAAGTCATCTTGCTGATTTCCGAGTATAACTCAGGCAGTTCCGCCTTGATGCTGTCCAGGGCTTTAAAATCGTGCATCACCGATATGGTGGTGAATACCTTGTCCTGCTCATCCCCGGTCTTGGGGATGTACGAAAATGCTATGCCAAACTGCTTGGTGTTCAACGAATGCATGACCGCGTCCATCTCGCTGAGCCCAATGTCGTAGGTCTCAAAAGCCTGCCTGTAAATCTCGGGAATCCGGGACGTGGAGTACCCGATCTCCATGTGATGGTTGAACAGGATTTTCGCCGCCATGGCTTTGCCTTCCATGCACTGATCCATGGCTTCTTTCATTTTCGGGTTGATGCGCAGGCAATTTTCCAAAAGCTGAATGTACTGTATGGTGTCCAGTTCCTGAACTTCAAACTTCACCCGGTTGTCGTCGTCCAGGACAAAGGCCTTGGTTTCGCCCCTGTGCATGAAGGTCACCAGCCGGTAGGACTTCTGATTATCGTAGCCGTCAAAGTCGTAGGCGCCCATTTCGAACAGGCCGTTGGCCACATAAGCCCTGTCCAGGGTCACTCCCACGTCCAGGGTGATGCCCTCGGCGATATAGGCCACTTTGTCCTCCAGGCAGCCCTTGATGAGCAGTTGGGAGCGATTTTTGCCGAAATCCTCGCAAATGCCCACAATGTCCTTCACCCGCGCGAGATCCAATCCGTTAACCTGCTTGATGACCGAATTGTAGGGCCGCAACTGGCTTTCAATCCGCTCCAGGTGCTTTTCCAGTTCCTTGCTGTCCAAGGCGGAGCATGTGTTTTCCCTGGGGCTCATAAGGATCTGCGGCTCCATGGGCCTTTCCTTGAACATGCCGTGCATGAACCGGGGCAGAACTCTTTTGATCTTCGCCTTGAACCGGTTGGAAAAGGGTTCAATTTCATGGACTTCGCAGCCGACAAGCCTTTTCTTCACCTCTATGGGTTTGGGTCCCAGCATATAATAGGCCAGGTCGGAAATTCTGTATTCCTTAACCGTGACCACTTCCGCCCCTTCCAGGATCAACCGAAGGTCCAGGTCGCGATATCTCCCTTCGGAAATAATCCAGATCCCATCGGGGCATACAACTTTTTCACAAGCAAATGCCTTCATCAGGACAAACCTCACGTAAATATTGGACCCAGTAGAATCAGTGAAACCCTGCCAGGAGCCGGTTCCCGTACAGCGGAACCACTGGGTCCCTTAGCAGTGTGGCTTATACAAATGGCAAGATCGGCGCCAAGAAAAAATTGATAGTCGTTAATTTTTTAATAGGCTGCATTTAAAGGAAATATTTATGTTGTGGAGGGAGAGGTGGTTTCCTGGAAAGTGAGGTTGGGGCCGACAAAATTGTAGGCGGCCTACGATTTTGTCGGCTTGGCTTTGTCTTTGGTCAGGCCGTAATTGGCCATTTTATACGAAACGACGCGTTCGCTGACGCCCAAGGTGCGGGCTGCATGGGCTTTCACCCATTGATTTTGCTCCAAAGCCCTTAAAATCATGTGTTTTTCAATGCGCTCCACCACTTCGGGCAAGGTTCCCCGATAAGCGTCCTCCCTCAGGGGATCTTCGCTCTGGGGCGTGGTGATCTCAAGGGGAAGGTCTGCAGTGCGGATCATGCTGCCGTCGCACATGGCGGCGGCGCTTTCAATGGCGTTTTCAAGCTGCCGGACGTTTCCGGGCCACCGGTATTCCTGCATGATTTTCATGGCGTGCATGGAAAGGGTCTTAATGCTTCTGCCGCCCACTTGACCGTACCTTTTAAGGAAGTGGGAGATCAAGAGGGGGATGTCTTCCGGGTGCTCCCGCAAAGCCGGGGTGGTCATGCCGATCACGTTCAACCTGTAAAAGAGGTCTTCCCGGAATTTTCCCTTGCGGACCAGGTCTTTGAGGTCGCGGTTTGTGGCGGCCACCAGGCGGAAGTCCGAGTGGATGGGTTCCTGGGCGCCGACCCGTTCAAAGGTCTTGTCCTGGAGAACCCGAAGCAGTTTCACCTGGATGTCGGCCGGGATGTCGCCCACTTCGTCCAGGAACAGGGTGCCCTTGTCCGCCAGCTCAAAGCGGCCCATGTGATCCCTGTGGGCGTCTGTGAAAGCGCCCTTGACATGTCCGAACAGCTCGCTTTCCAGGGTGCCGGAGGAAAAGGCCGAGCAGTTGACCGCCACAAAAGGGCCTTCCTTCAAAGGGCCGTTATAATGGACGGCCTTGGCGGCAAGCTCTTTGCCGGTCCCGCTTTCTCCGGTAATGAGGACGTTGGCAGTGCTTCTGGACGCCTTGTGGATGCTCTCGAACAGGATCTGCATCTGGGGGCTTTGGCCGACAATATTGTTGAAGTGGTATTTTTTCTCCACTTCCTTTTGCAGGCGGGACAGGCGGGATTTCATCCTGTTTATGTTCAGGATTTTTTCCACCAAAACGACGATATCCAATGGATCCACAGGCTTGACGAGATATTCAATGGCCCCCAGGCGCATGGCGTTCATGGTCATGTCTACGCTGCCGTGAGCGGTCACCATGACGAACGGGATGTCCAGGCCCCGGTCTTTCATGGCCTGCAGCAATTCAAAACCGTCCAGCCCGGGCATCTGGTAATCCGCAATCACCAAATCCACCGGGGTCTCTTCCAGGACTTTAAGGGCCTGAATCCCGTCATTTGCCACGACCGGGGTAAGGGATTGCTTTTCTAATGTATTTTTCAGGATTGCGGTCGTCGTCCTATCGTCGTCCGCAACCAAAATTGTCAAATCACGACTCATGGTCCTACTGTTCCGTTTCTTCGGACGTCATTAAAAAACTTGATTTGAAAGGCTTATAGCATCGAAGGGGATATCGGCACAAGGGGTTAATATCTTTACCCTGTCAAAAGAGAGCGCAAATGCTGTGAATTCCACACCCGTCTAGAAATTGAAAGGTCTTGATTCTGCTCTCAAAATCCGTGATTAGAGCTTGTAAAACAGGGATTTCAAGGATAGGAATAGATGGCAAAAATACATGGTATTGAGCGGCGAATAGTGAAAATAATTGATCAAATGAATTATAGTTGATACCCTCGATCAGGGTATTATTTTTTGCCGCTGCTTGGATTATGAACTGCAGTCTGAATCATTTCGGCTCCCGCCAGGGGTTGTTCAATTTTTCCGGTGGTTAAATCAAAAATTGAAATTGTCCGGCTTTGATATAGCCGCCGAAGGACTCCGCCTTCTTCGGTTGAAAATGTTTGGAGTGCGTTATGATCAGGCCCCACCCGGCCAAGAATGATTTTCTCAATTATTCCCGGCTTGCTTTTTCCCTTATTCTTTTTATCGCTATTCTCTCCCTTTTTTGGGTCACGGCGCCTTGCGGCGTCTTTGCAGCGGATTCCGATGGCGACGGCGTGGAAGACTCCCTGGACGGCTGCCCCCTGGATTTTTTCAAAACCGCGCCTGGCCTCTCCGGCTGCGGAAACGCCCGGGCCTTGGTTGCGGCGGGGTACGCCCATTCCCTTGGGCTGAAAAGCGACGGAACGGTATGGACCTGGGGCCTCAACGAGCACGGCCAGCTTGGGTTGGGCGATAAAACCGGCCGCAACGAGCCGGAGCAGGCGACGGGTCTTTCGGATGTTGTCTCGCTTGCCGGGGGCAGGACTTTTTCCATTGCCCTGAACCGGGAATGCGCCCTGGGCTACGACGGCGTCTTTGACATGGAAGAGACCTTGTTCATCCTCCAGAGCGTTGCGGGGTTGCGGTAGCCAAAAAGGATCATGTCGGGTCGCTCCGCAAGGGGATTTAGGGAATCCATATCATCCTCAGAGGGCCGAGGGTCTTTGGATTTCACTAAACCCAGATGGCTCCGCGTGACCCGACCTACATAACAAACTATATTCTAAGCTGATTTTGTAGGTCGGGTCATGCGGAGCTTTGAAAGTGCAGTGGAATTTTAAGGACTCTGTTTTGCTGCATTCGAATTCAAGACGCATGACGTTCGTGCGTAGCGACCCGACATTTTGGATATGCGGCGACGTGAGTCAATAGGGTCAAATCCCCGCTTGACGTTTGAGACCCGGCAGGCCGGATTTTTCGAAGCGAATCAGGCGGCTTTTTGTCGGTTTTCGCTTGAAAGGGAGAAGGCTTTGGATGCGGCTTGCCGAATGTTTGTTATTTGGCTTGATGTCGGTATGTTATGATTCTGAATGTCATTCAAGGTTCTGTTAAGCGGCGCTTGGAAACATTAAAACGCAGGGAAATTTCGAAGTTAAACGGGTATGCATACCAAATTCTGGTTGAATTATTGCGGGTTTAATAGTACTCACTTCCGGCAGAGTTAGTGCGTCTATGCAAAAAAAGTGGGCCTTGCCATTGTTTTTTGCTGAAGTTCCGAAATCTTAGCCAAGCCCAGTATTTTAAAATTTGTTGCCCTCAAGATGCATTCTCCGTGTTTCAGGCGGGCCAATGGAGTTGTTGTAAATGAACGCAGTTGTTTGTTCCCCCGGCGTCGATCGCAGTCTTTTCTCCTTTTTTATCATATTTACTGTCTTTGTTTGTGGAGCCTTTTTCCTATCCGTCCCGAACTTGGCCTTTGCCGCGGATTCCGATGGCGACGGCGTGGAAGATTTCCTGGACGGATGCCCACAGAATTTTTTCAAGTCCGAACCTGGCATTACGGGCTGCGGCAACGCCGAGCCCATGGTTGCGTCCAGGTTGGATCACTCCCTGGCCTTGAAAGCCGACGGCACGGTGTGGGTCTGGGGCCGTAACGACAACAACCAGCTTGGTTTGGGCGACGATATTAACCGTACGGCGCCGGAACAGGCGCCCGTGGTTTCAAACATCGTCTCCGTAGCAGCGGGCAGGCTTTTTTCCCTGGCCCTGGCTTCGGACGGATCCTTATGGGCCTGGGGGGGCAATTATTACGGGCAATTGGGTATGGGGGACAATGATAACCGCCTTACTCCTTCAAAAACCCCGGGGCTATCTGATGTTGCGGCTATTGCCGGGGGCGGCTACCATACCCTGGCGGCGACGCAAAGCGGCGAGGTCTGGGCCATGGGGCGCAACGAACATGGCCAATTGGGCTTTGACGGCGATAACACGAATGCGCCTGTTCAGGTTGCCGGGCTTTCCAACGTAAAAAGCGTGGCCGGGGGAGAATATTTTTCCCTGGAGCCAATTGCAAAACCCCATAGTGGGTGTGAATTAATCGGGGTTTGAACTTGAGTTTTCTTGAAAATAATCCACTGAAATAATTGAATAAGTGGAGAGAATATGCTATTCCCTCAATTAGATTCACGGTCTAAGAAACGAGGTGAACATGCATACTCTCTCCAGGATGTGGCATAGCATACAAAACACTCTTTTTCCATGGCTGGAAGAAGAGTTGGACCCATTGACGGAAAAACAGCGCCAATTCGTTTCCGTCATGGAGCTTTTGGATCCCGTGCC
>NZ_FQZU01000037.1 GCF_900142135.1 Desulfatibacillum alkenivorans DSM 16219
CCACGGGATTTCCTTGGTCGCCCGGCCGTGCATGGCGACGTGCGGCAGACTGGCATGGACGACCACCAGCACCTTGGTCTTGCCGGACGAAAGGATGAGGCAGCAAACGTCGTCGTGGGTGCATTCCTTGATGATTTCCTCGCTATACGGCACGTCATCCCAGTATGCCGGGATTCCCGCCTTGTCTAAGGAATAGATTTTGGGGAAGACCTGATCCGTGTCAAACCAGTATGTTTTAACGCCGTCGTTTGTGATGTTCGCCCAGCCGTTGGTCAGGGCCTCGCTCTGAAAAATCCTTTCAGTCATGACACTTCTCCTTTCAGATTTTCGATGATGTTGTGGATTCGTCCCGGGATTTCCAGGACAGGGGTGCCTTCTTCAATGAGGGTCAATGTGGCGAAACGGGCTGCCGCCTTTTCCATCAGGGTCCGCGACAGGTCATGCTCGATCACCCCCTTTCCTTGGAGTATGGGTAAGCGCCTCAGCACATCGCGCAGCAATTGCGGTTGCCGTTCTGATTCAATGGACCGGTCCACCGCCCCGGCCCAGGCAAGAACGTCTGATGGTTCGATTTCGATAAGTTCGGGGAGATTGCGGGCCATGGTCATGGGGTCGGCCAATTGGAAACCGGTCACGATGGTGCGGATGGTGCCACGGACCACCGAGGCGTCCACCCTTGTTCGGGCAATGCCGTTGATTTCAGGGATGACCGCGCCGATGTATGACGCTATGGAATCAGGATTGGTGAACACATCCAGACCCGACGCCCATTGAAGGGCCAAGCCGGACGTGACCAGACTCACCATCATCTTGAGTTGTCTCGCGTTAAAGACGATGCCCGAATTGCCCAAGTCACTCATGATCTTCTTGCACAACGAGGTAATGCGCATGGCCTCGATGCCACTCGGTTCAAACGCCGAGGCTCGGGCCAGCATGCCACGCAGATCATGTCCACCACGACCGATGCCATTGCCCGAAAGGATGTGTTCGATCTGAATTTCATCCATGGCCGAGACGTTCGGCACCTGCACGCACACAAATCGGGACGCTAACGCGAGGTCCATGTACCCGGTGTTATAGGTCTCGGGCGGGTTCACGGCGCTGAAGACCATCTTCAAATTGGTGGGCATGCCAAGGAGGGTCCGTTTCCGGACAAGCTCGTGAAGTTTTGACTGGATGAAGGGATTGGCACGGTTGATTTCGTCAAGGAGCACGGCGTCCGCGTTCCAGATGGACAATGGCGTCGGCACGAATTGAAGCGCACCCTTGGCCAGGGTCTTGGGATTGACGAAGCCAACCAGGTCGTCAAAGTTCAGGGTCGGCACCTCATAGGCCCGGAACTCGATGTCCTGGCCGAGCAAGGCCCGTGCGATGCGCTCCGCGCCCTCGGTCTTGTTCCCCCCGATGTCTCCCACGAACAGCACCGACAGGTCCGAAGCCAGGGCCGCCAACACCACCGGCTCGATAGCCTGCCACCCATGTATCCCCATCTGATCAAACAGCATGTTCATTCTCCCGATTTTCACTGGGCCAAAAAACGACACAAGGGAAAGCCGGATTCCCGACCTTCCCTTGCGGATTCTTCAACTATTTCAAATAATTATATCACAACTGGGGGTGAAATGTCAAGTGTTATTATGAGGATAACTCATTGATATTAATCAACTTTGGGTTCGAATGCGGAATGATCAGACAGGAAAGTGACCGCTGCTACTCGTATGAGCACCATTGAAGGCGTTATGGACTACTCTACCCTTGGGCCGATTTGTTTAATTCATCAACAATTTCAGTAATCCATTCTGATTCCTCACCGCGCTGTTCACGCGCCCTTCGTATCAACTCAAGATTGTTGGCTGTTGTTTTAGGCTCCCAAATTTCACGTATCACGGTAAGGGCTTTTGAAAGCGCATCATCGGCTTGGCCCCGGTCACCTACTAAGACATTAATCTCCAGCAGAGATGCAAAATCCCAATAATCTGGACGCATTGAATCAAGTCTTCTTTCAACAGCATATCTTACAACCGGAAGCAGTTTCTCTTGACGAGGATCGACGGGATTGGATAACTCCATAAGAGTTACTGCGTTTATACCAGGATAGGCATCTCTCCAGTCAGCTTCAAAACCTTTTAAATAGCAATCAACCGCCTTCTTCAGATACCCAATTGCAATCTTGGAACGGTCAGTTTTGATATGCTTTTTCCAAAGGTCCTTATAAACTCTTCCCAGAATACCATTTGTTTCACTACTGGGACCATGCTTATCAATTACGTTCAGAAGGATTCTTTCTGCATCGGAATGCTTTCCCATGCGATTAAGTGCAAAGCCTAATTGCTCCTGCACCAATATTGAATCAGTAAGCATAGGGGGCATTTTGGCTGCCAAATCCACCATAGCCTCCCAATCCTCAACAGACCTATAAGACAAATACAAATCGACAATGATAGCAGGATCAATATCAGCAATACTTGCCAATTCTTGTTCGATTGTCTTTATCGCTTCCGCGCCTTGTGCACGTGCTTTACGAAGCTTCTCTTTGATTTCATGAGAGTATTCAATGACATCTCTAAAAGTATCCGTTTTCAGTCTGGCGATATTGGGGCGCGGCATGCCTGTGACTAGTTGAAAGACAGGGCTGTCGTCAACTGGTGTTCTACATTCTTCAAGACGCTTAGCCAACGATGCCCGATCATCTTTGCTTTTGGAAGGGATACCATTTGAATCAAGTTCGTATGGTAGTGCCCTCAGAGGAGCGACATCAAATGGAAGCCGTAAGCCTTGTGCGAAAACAAGAGTTGTACTATGAGGTCGGATGCCATGACGGACACCTAGTTCATAAAAGACATTTGCATTAGCAGTTGTGAGATCAGCCACTGCATATTCACACAGCATCAAGCGTTCGAACATGGGTTTGTGGATAATACCGCCGAAAATTTCTTCGTCTGCTCGA
Source organism: Desulfatibacillum alkenivorans DSM 16219 (assembly GCF_900142135.1). Lineage (GTDB taxonomy): Bacteria > Desulfobacterota > Desulfobacteria > Desulfobacterales > Desulfatibacillaceae > Desulfatibacillum > Desulfatibacillum alkenivorans. Next base: position 2,948 of record NZ_FQZU01000037.1, read on the forward strand.
ATCGGATTCAAACCCGCATCATCAATAGCAGGGCGTAAAATCTCATCATAGACTTTATCAAAGTCCACCTCAAAACCGCTTTGGTCAGTTTTCCTGCCAAAAGGCATCAGGACAAAGCAATATGGTTTCATCTTCAAATCCTTTCTCAATATTTGCGTTGAGTCCAAGACGCCAGATTGGGTTCATCTATTTGCCAAATCTTGAAGGCGGTCTTCACTCCAAGGGTAAAGATAAATCCCCTCGTCAGTTAAAATCTGCGGCTTAGTTCCATTTGTACCCTTCAGGCGGATGGCATATACGGGCTTGCCCTTTTCAAGGGTCATTTTTACTTCCTCCCGAACCCATCTACTTCGATAGGTTTTTTCTCCCACAAAAACAATCGTACGCGAAGTCCCATTCATGGCTTTCGAAATGGCCTGACGTATCACCGCTGTATCCTCCGTGTTCCATCTCTTCAGAAGATCCTTTACACGGAAATTTAGAGTAGAGTAGTTCGGATTAACCGCCCGACCCTTGATAGTGAGAACAACTTCACGATCAGCTTCCGTAAAACTGAAAAAGACTACATTTGGCATTGTGTCCTCCTTTGAAAAAGTTTCTAAGGTTGATCAGGATTCAAAATACTGATCGGGCCTTCGCATCACGGTTTATTTCTCTTGGGTTTCGGTTGATCAGTTTTCATCCCCTTCGCCAAATCAAGCAACCGTTCAATCTCTTCACCCGAAAAATCATTGGCCTTTAGAAACCGGACGAGGTTAGTCACCTCGGGTTGTTCGTTCAGGTAGCCGGACACCTCGGGATCGGTGGAGGATGACAGGCGGAACAGAACATCCGGGTCGGCGGCCAGTTCCTTGGCCAGGGCCTTGATCACCTCGGGCCGGGGCGGACGTTCCTTGCCGCGCTCGATGCGGCTGAGGTAGGCCGGAGAAATCCCGACCCTGCCGGCGGTTTCCCGCAAGCCAAGGTCCTGGGCCGTCCTCAATTCTCGTAAAGTTTCACCGAAGCTCTTCATAACGATTCCAATATACATCCTTGTTTAGTGTTACGCAACACTAAAATTGCCTTGCCAACCTTTTCCAAAATTTGGTAAGACGTGCCAGTTTACACCATCCAATGAAAATCGCACGACAATGCCAGGCCGCCGGGCACACCGGGTCACCATGGAGGAATGAATGAGTGGCGACGAGATAATGACCATCAAAGATGTTGCCAACCATCTGAAAGTAGGACAAAAAACCGTGTACACCATGGCCCAGGAAAGGGGGTTGCCCGGCTTCAAGGTGCGCGGGCAATGGCGGTTTTCGCGCGATGACCTGAACCAATGGATCAAGCGTCAAAAGCAGATCGCCCAAACGGCCGGCGACCCGGCTAATGGAAGGAGACTCCGCTCCCTGTAAGGGGTAGAAACACATGGCCAAGAAATCGGACGACAAAAAAGAGAAAACCATCGGGGCCGGATACCTTCCCGATTACATCACAGGGAAGAAGATCAAGGAGACCAAGAAGGAACTGGTCCGCCAGCGGATCGTTCGCGCCCTGATTCATGAATATGGCATTTCACCCGAAGACATGGAGCGGGACTTTCCGGTCAAGGGCCGCAAAAAAGCGGACGTGGCCATTTTCCACCATGAAGGCCCCCATGATTTGGAGAACCTGAGCCGCCTGGTGATTTGCCGGCCTGAACCCAAGGTGGGCCGCAATGCCGTGCGCATCCGTGATTTTGATCAAGCCGAGGCGGACCTTGAAGACCTCGAAGAACTCATGCGGGAGATCGAGTCCTGCCAGTATGGATTGTGGACCAACGGCCTTGAGTTCTTCTTCCTGGAAAAAGACCAAACCAGCCGGTTCGAGGTCCTGTGCAATCCCATCGGTGACTGGCCCATGGCGGAAGAGTCCATGGGCACCAAGGACGTTTTGTCCGACGCCCGGACCAGGGTGGCGGACAATGAAATGCTCAAGATCACCTTTCGCCGGTGCCACAATTTCATCCACGGCAACGAGGGCATGCCCAAGGACGCGGCGTTCTGGCAATTTCTGTACCTGATCTTCTGTAAGATGCACGACGAAAATTTGCGGACTACGCAGCGCCAAGCCTGGAAACCCCGTTTCTGGGCCGGTCCCAAGGAACAGTTCGACGATGCGGGGCGCAAACAAATCCGGGCCAGGGTCGAAGCCCTGTTTTCGGAAGTGAAGGACCGCTACTCCAACATCTTTCGGGGGAACGAGGACATCAGCCTGTCGGATCGGGCCTTGGCCTTCATCGTTTCGGAATTGTCCAAATACGATTTCACCCGCACCGACGTGGACGCAAAGGGCGTGGCCTATCAGGAAATCGTGGGCACCAATCTGCGCGGGGACCGTGGCCAGTATTTCACTCCCCGGGGCGTGGTCCAGCTCATGGTGCAAATGCTCGACCCAAGGGAAGACCAGACCGTTTTGGACCCGGCATGCGGAACCGGCGGATTCCTGGTGGCCACCCTCGGTCACATCATGGAAAAATTCCGGAAGCAGAAGAAACTGGAACGCGGCCTGGAGGACACGAGTGAGTTTCTGGACCTGCATGAACGGCTGCGCGACTACGCCAGCGCCATGGTGTTCGGCGCGGACTTTGACCCCTTCCTGATCCGGGCCTCCCAAATGAACATGGTCATGGCGGGCGATGGTCGCGGGCATCTGTACCATATCAATTCCCTGGAATTTCCCGGAGGCTACCTGCCGAATCTGGAAGAAGCCAAGAGCGACATCCCGCTCGGGTCCATGGATATTGTGATGACCAATCCTCCGTTCGGGTCGGACATCCCCATCACGGACAAAAACATTCTTCAGCATTACGAACTGGCCCACAATTGGGAGCCTGACGGCGAGGGCGGTTTCCGCAACACCGGCGTTCTCAAAAACAGCGTGGCGCCTGAAATCCTGTTCGTGGAGCGATGCCTCAAATGGATCAAACCTGGAACCGGCCGCATGGGGATCGTCCTGCCCGATGGAATCCTCGGCAATCCGGCAGCCCAGTATATTCGCTGGTGGATCATGCGGGAGGCCCAGGTGCTTGCCAGCGTTGACCTTCCGGTGGAAGCCTTCATCGCCGAGGCCAACGTGAACATCCTGACCAGCCTTCTTTTTCTCCGCAGGAAAAGCGAGAAGGAAAAACAGGTGGAGGCCCTGAACGGACAGGAGGAATATCCGGTCTTCATGGCCGTGGCCGACAAGGTGGGGTTCGACCGCAGGGGTAACAAATTATACAAACGCACGCCCGATGGCGAAGAGATCATGGAGCCCGTGGAAAAAACCGAACGCTTGCGCATCGGCGGGCGGATCGTGGAACGCAGGCTGGTCCGCAATGAGAAGATAGCCGACAATGACCTTCCGATAATAGCCCAAAGGTATCATGAGTTTCTAAAGGAGCATGATTGATGAGCGATGATGCGGAATTGGATGTTGAAGTGGAAGAGGAAACCGGGGACGGGGGCGAGCCGGAGAATTTCTTTATCGACATCCTGACCGGCGAAAAACAAAAGGTCTCTCCGAAAAAGCTCCTCATCCAAAAGGTTCTCCGTCAACTCATCGAAAGCTACGGCTTCGACCGTGACGACCTGGAAGTGAATTACAATCCCAGGATCGCGGGCCATGGCCGAAAGCAACCGGACATTGCCATCTTCCGCCCCAAGACCGACCACGCCAACGACAATCTACAGCGGGTCATCCTTTGCAAGACTCAGAAGAAGCGCGACAAGCTGCGCTCCGTTGCCGAGGCCGAGGCTGACCTCCTACCCCTGAAGGAACTCATGGAGATTTTGCCCAATGTCACCCTTGGCATGTGGACCAATGGGCAGGAGGAGTTTTTCTTTCAGGTGGAGCGCACCCGGTTCGAGGTTCGCGCCAAACCCTTGGGCGTGTGGCCGGTGCCCGGTGAACCCACCAGCGACGTGGACCATACGGGCGGCGTCATCCAGATCGGCGCGGACGTGGAGGATTTGGAGGAAGCCCTTTGCCGTTGCCATCGCTACCTGAACCGCAACCTGGGCCTGGACCACAAGGATGCCTTCAAACAGCTATCCGTTCTGATGCTGTCCAAAATATTCGACGAAACCCAGGCCCCGGCTGACCAGAAATTTTGGATTCGGGGTGAAGAACCTTTTGAGGAGGACGGCCAGCAGACCATTCAGCGCCGCATCAAGGAGTGCATTCGGGATGCCAAGGATTGGCAACCGGGCCTTTTGGCGCGGGGTTGGGACCTCAACCTGGAGCCTCATGAAACCGCGCGGGTGGTGATGGAACTGGCGCGGTATTCCCTGAGCAAGACGTTGCCACGATACAGGACCGGGGCCTTTCGCGCCATCGCAAGAAACGTGATGGACGGAAGAGAAGGACGATACCCCACGCCACTCAACGTCGCCGAACTGGCCATTCACATGCTGGACCCCAAACCGGACGAGCGGATTCTGGATTGTTCGTGTGGCACGGGCACATTCCTTGCCATGGCCGCTGCCCACATCTTCCGCAAACACTTGGCCTCCATGGGCGTCACCCCGGAGGAAGCCAGCTCCGATCAAATCTTGCAGGCTCAGGAAAGAACAGCCGCCTGGGCTGGTCAATACGCCATGGGTTGCGACATCGACCCCTTTCTGGTGGTCACCGCCCGCATGAACATGCTTTTCACCACCGGACACCCGGGCCGGATTTTTCGTCTGGATGCGCGCACCTTTCCCCTCGGAGATTTGGATGGGGTGGAGGCGGGCTCACGCGCCATGCCCCTCGGGTCCATGGACCTGGTGTTGCTCAACCCCTGGTTTTCCACCCAGGATACGGTGAGCGACCCCTCCATCCTGGAGCATTACGATCTTGGCAAGGTGTGGCGGCGAAACGACGAAGGCTATTTCGTCAATACGGGCGCCCTCAACACCGGAGGCATCCCGCCCGAGGTGCTGTTTTTGGAGCGTTCACTGCAATGGGTCAAGCCCGGCACGGGTCGGGTGGCCATCATTTTGCCGGATGGTTTGCTCGGCAATCCGGGGGATGAATACGTGCGGCATTGGATTTTGCGCCACTGCGAGGTCCTTGCCAGCGTGGACCTGCCGGTGGAACCCTTCAAGGTGACGGTCAAGGAGTACGGCCTCACCCCGGCCCTGCCCAGCCTGCTGGTCCTGAGGCGACGCGGGCAGGAAGAACTGATCCGCACCGAGCATCCCGAATACAAGGTGTTCATGGCCGTGGTGGACCGGGCGGGCGTGGACCCGCGCGGCAACCTTTTGTTCCAGCGTGCGCCTGATGGGGAGGAACTCGTTTTTGACGAGGAAGTGGTGGAAAAGGTGCGGGTCGGCGGCAACGTGACCATCCGGCGCACAACCCGGCGCGCCAGGCGGGTGGATGATGAGTTGCCCATCGTGGCGGAAAAATTCCGGGAGTTCCAGGAAACCGGGGAGGTCACGCCGTGGAGCAGATGAACCTTTTTCCCACACATGTATTTTTTGATCAGGTCTGGAGGTTCATCCTCAATGCCCTTGCCCGGCATCAGCAGCCTTCCGCGCGGGAGTTGCTTGAAGCCGTCGAGAAAAACATCGGATTGGAAGCAAGGTGGGATTTCAGAGCTGTTTTGCTTCGCATGTCCCAAGACAAGGACCTGACCGGGGCCGACCGCCGCTATTGCCAATCCATTTTGGAGGATGGAAGCGTGGATGCGGCGCTCAGGGGTGAGGACGCCCCCGACGAAGAGGCGCTTTCCACCATAGACGCTCTGCTGCACCAAAGCCAAGTGTACCGCGCATCGGAATCCTTCCAGGAAATGATCGACTTCATGGGCCGGTTCCGCAATTACGCGCCCTACAACAACATGCTGGTGCGGCTCCAAAATCCCGCCTGCGGTTTTTACGCCACCGCCTATGACTGGAGACACCGGTTTGAGCGCGCCCTGAAGGAAGACGCCCGGCCCATGATCATCCTCGCTCCCATGCACCCGGTCATGCTGGTCTATGACGTGGATCAGACCGAGGGCAAGGAATTGCCCAAGGAGTTGCGGGAGTTTTCGCGTTTCGAGGGAAAATGGAATCCGGACTGGATGAAGCGGATGCTCGAAAACGCCAATCGCCACGGCATCCGGGTCCAGTTCAAAACACTGTCCAGCACCAACAGTGGATTCGCCACTCTGAGCCGGGACGTGGGCAAATGGAAGATGCGGATCGTGGTGCATGGAAAACTGGACAGCCCAAGCCGCTTTGGTGTTCTGTGCCACGAAATGGCTCATGTGCTTTTGGGTCATCTGGGTTCGGATTTCGACCACTGGTGGCCCAGCCGCTCCAACCTGGACAGGCACAGCGTGGAGGTGGAGGCAGAATCCGTGGCCTTTATCGTGGCCAACCGGCTTGGCTTGCAAGGGACCAGCGCCGCGTATGTGTCCCGCCATCTTGTGGAAGGCCGGGTTCCGGAGGGTGTCTCCCTGGACCTGATTGGCAAGGTGGCCGGCAAGATCGAGCGCATGGCCATGTTTACCTTGCCGAAACCCAAACCCAAAAAGAAACCAACGGCCAAAAAGCAGACACGGTGAGGATAGCGCATGCAGATCAAGGCCATACCAAGCAAATGGATTGAGAACGAAGGATACCGGCTCGATTGCGGACCCTACATGTCCGGTGCGATTGAAGCCCGGGAGATATTGAAAAAGTTACCGACCACGCCTTTGCAGAAACTGGCCGAAGGGCATAATGGCGGAATCTACAACGGTCCTCAATTCGTCAGGAACTACGTGCAGGACCCGGACCATGGAGTCCCTTTTCTCACCACATCTTCCATGCTGTACGCCGACCTGAGTAATTTGCCCCTCCTCAGTAAAAAGGATGCCCATTCGTCAAAACTGAGCTACCTCGAAGTCAAGGAGGGCATGACCCTTATCAGTTGCAGTGGAAGTATCGGCCGAACGGTATATGCCCGCAAGGACATGGATGGAGTTTGGTCCAACCAGGATATTATGAAGGTTGTCGCCAATCGAGAGGAAATCCTGCCCGGCTATCTCTACTCATTTCTGTGCACTCGTTTCGGTGTTCCCCTTGTTCTTTCCGGCACCTATGGCGCAATCATCCAACACATCGAACCCCACCATCTTGCCAACCTCCCCGTGCCCCGGTTGGGCGAGGTGGAAGAGCGGGCGCATGAACTCGTGCAACAGGCGGCGGATTTGAGGACTGAAGCAAATGAAATCAAGGCAAAAGCCATTGAACTATACGAGAACGAAGGTGCATTGAGTCTGGCTGAAGAAGAAAAGCAGAATGGATCAGTGTTTGGAGCCGCTGCTGTCTCATCGAGGTACCTGACAGGTCGCATGGACGCTTTCTTTCATTGTGGATTTCATAGCGAAGTGTTGGTTCGCCTGGAGAAATCAGATTGTGAAAAAATATGCGTCAAAGATTTTGCTATCAATTTGTTTGAGCCGAAAAGATTCAAGAGGGTTCAAAGTCAAGATGAAAATGATATTCCTTTCTTTGGGACAACAGCTTTGATGTGGTCTGATCCTGTACCGAGTTATTTTCTTTATCCAAGACAGAAAGGTGTCGACGATTATACTATTAATGAAAGGACCGTTTTAATACCTCGATCAGGTCAAATCTCTGGTATTATTGGAACTGCAACACTACCATACGGGCGCTTAATAGGCGGTGCTATATCCGAGCATGCCATTAGAGTTGAGTGCGAAAAGGTCATTGATGCCGGATACTTGTTCATCGCGCTACGATCAGAAATAGGAATGCGCCAACTTAAAGCAAGGGCCTATGGTTCATCAATTCCCACATTAGATACTTTTCAAGTTGGAGAGGTCCTCTTGATAGATGCTGGGAAACAAACGAGAGCTGCTATCGGTGAAATGGGGTTGAAGACTGCTCAACTTCGGGATCAAGCTATTGAATTGGAAAACCAAGCAAGGCTTATAGTTGAACATGCCATCGAGGAGGGAGCCTGATTATGGCCACGGTAATCACCGAATGCAGCGGCCAGCCTGCCAATGATTCGGAACGCAAGGCCATTGGCCTCCTTCGGGACCGGCTTCCGGAAAGCTGGCTGTTGATCCACAATTTCGAGATGCGCCAGGGCAAGGAGGTTTTTGAAATCGACCTGGCCATCCTGGCGGCCCACGCGGTGTACGTGGTGGACATCAAGGGCACGCGGGGCAACATCGACGTGTATGGTCCCAAATGGTATCCCGAGGGGCGCCCTCCCTTCCACTCGCCCCTGGCCAAGTTGCGGCAGCACGCCAAGGTGATGGCGTCCATCATCAAGGACAGCAACCCGGGTAAGACCGAACTGCGCAAGGCTCACGTGCAGGCCGCCGTGCTCCTCACCGCAGAAGACGCTACGGTCATGGACCCTGAGGGCCGCGATGGCCCGGACGTGACCGACCTCAAGCGGTTCCTCAAGTATTTCCACGATACGGACCGCATCCCGGACCACCGGAACAAGGACATCCGCACGCTGCACCCCATGATCAAAAAGGCCATCGTGGGCAAGGCCCAACCCAAGACCTCGGTCACCTGCTTCCGGGATTGGCAGGTGGAGGAAAAATTGGGCGGCACCGACCGCTTTGCCGAATACCGGGCCAAGCACAGCCTTCTCGGAAAAAGTGGAGGCATGGCCCGGCTGCGCGTGTACAAGGCAGACCCCTATCTGGAGGATGCGGAACGTGAGGCCGAGCGCAGACGGATTCGGAACGCATACAGCGCCGTGGCCCACATGAATCCCCATGAAAACGTTCTCACGGTCCGGGAATTTTTCGAGACCGAGGACCAGGACGGGTTTGTCCTGGTGACCGACGACGTGGCGGGCCAGGCCCTTCGCCAACACATCGCCAAGGCGAGCCTTGCCTTGACCTTTGACCAGAAGCTCACGGTCATGCGGGACGTATTGTCCGCCCTGGACCATGCGCACAAGGCCGAGGTGATCCACCGCAACCTGACGCCCGACGCCATCCTGGTCACCAAGGGAGGCCCCTGCCGGGTGACGGCCTTTGATTTTGCAAGGGTTGGGAAAAACCGCACCAGCACCATTGCCGATCAGATCGTGGATGACCTGGACTCGAATTACCAGGCCCCGGAATGCGACCGCGATCCCAGCGAAGCCAGCATTGCCGGCGACCTTTTTTCGGCGGGCATTGTTTTCTATGAACTGCTGGTTGGTGAACGCCCTTTCGGAAATGTCGAGGAAATGATGGAGGCGGACGGCGAGTTTTTGGTGCAACCCTCCGAACACAAGCCCGACCTGCCCGATGGATTTGACGCATGGCTTCAGCGCCTGTGCGAGTTCGACCCCGAGGATCGGTACACCAGCGCGGCCGTGGCCAAAAAGGCGTTGGACGATTTGATTCTTCCCGAGGCCAAGGACGACACCGCGCCCGACGGAGAAAGCACCGGAGCGCACGCCCTGCCCGAGGACCTGAGCAACCTGCCGCAGGATTTCATTTTGGGAAACCGTTTCCGGGTGCAGGATAAATTGGGGGCCGGCGGTTTCGGCGTGGTCTACAAAGTGTTCGATTCTTACGGCGACGTGGTTCGGGTGATCAAACTCGTGACCAAGGACCGGCGCAGCGTGTTTGACCGGCTTCGACGGGAGTACAAGGCCCTGACCAACCTTCCGGACCATCCGCATGTGGTCAAGGTGGTGTGGGCGGACCGGTTCAGCGACGCCAAGCAGACGCCCTACATCGTGTTCGATTACGTGGATGGCCTGGATGTCTCCGATCTCATTGATAACGACGCCCTTTCCCTGGATGATGCGGTAAAAATCGTCAGTCAATCAGCGGAGGGCTTGGCCCATCTGCATGAAAACGGGGTGCAGCACCAGGACATCAAACCGTCCAACCTTTTGTGGACGGACAATGGCGTCAAGATCATCGACTTCAACGTGGCGGTGAGTGAAAAACACGACATCCACGGAGGGGGCGGAACCCAGCGTTACCTGCCGCCCGACTACGATTACTCCATGGAGCCCTCCACCGAGGATCGGATCGACCGGGACCTCTATGCCTTGGGCGTCACCTTTTATGAATGCCTCACCGGCGAGTATCCTTTTGACGATCCCACGCCGCCCTTGCACAAGCCGCCCAAGGACCCGAGGCAGTTTGACGGGTGCGCGGATTTGAGCACGGCCCTGGTGGATGTGGTTTCGCGGATGATCGCCCCGGACCGGAAGGACCGTTTTGCCTCGGCGGCTTCGTTTTTGGAAGCCTTTGGCAAGGTCAAGCAATACCGGTCGGTCCTCACCACGGGCGAAATCGGCCCGACCACAAAGGTCACGGCCTTGATGGATTTGAAGGCCACCCGGCCCAACTGCAATCCATTTGTCACTCACCTGCTCACACTGTACAGCCAAAGCCAGGTGTCCAACGCGGGCACCCGTGGCCTGGATGAAATCGGCAAGGCCACCTACGTGCCCACGTTTTTGGATGAGCGTCTGCAACCAGCCATGCTCAAGGGCGTGTTTCAAGTGGTGATCATCAGCGGCAACGCGGGAGACGGCAAGACCGCCTTCATCCAACAGTTCGAATCCTTTGCCGAGGAAAAGGGCGCGCAAATCCATCGCGGAGAAAACGGCGCGGTGTTCCAGTTGAAGAGCCAGAAGTTCTTCAGCAATTACGACGGAAGCCAGGATGAGGGAGACGAAAGAAACGACGCGGTTCTACAGAAATTCTTCCAGCCACTCAAGGGAAACGATCCCACTGCCTGGCCCACGAGGCAGACCCGCATCATCGCCATCAATGAAGGCCGGCTGGTGGATTTTTTCATGGAACACCAGGACGAATACCCTTTGTTGGCCCGGCATATTCAAAGGGGTCTTGCCGGAGGCGCACCCGAGGATGGGGTGGCGATCATCAACCTGAACCTGCGGTCCGTGGTGGCCGAACCCGAAGAAGGCCAAGCCTCCATCCTGGAACGCCTGATTCAACGGATGACCCAAAAGGATTTTTGGGAGGCGTGCGATAATTGCGACATCAAGGGCAAATGCTATGCCTTGCACAACGCCCGCACTTTCCAGGACCCGGTTGCCGGACCCAAGGTGACCGAACGCCTCAAGATGTTGTTCACCATCACCCATCTGAGGGGCAGGCTGCACATCACCATGCGGGATTTGCGGTCGGCGCTCGCCTACATGTTGGTGGGCACAAGGGATTGCGAGGGGATTCATCAACTCTATCAGAACGGCGGCGAGGAGAGTCAGAATCGAATCCTGGGCTGCTACTACTTCAACTCGTGGCAAGGCGGCGAGGAGGGTTCGGCGGATCGCCTAGTGTCCCTGCTGAGGGAAATCGACATCGCGCACGTGAGCAATCCCGGTTTGGACCGCGAACTTGGATTCCTGCCGCCGGGCGCCAAAGCCAACAGCCGGTTTTCCTTTGAGGATCGGCCCGGCTACGATCAAACAATCCTGGAGGTGTTGTTTGAAAACCTGCCCCGGGATTACTCCGTCAAAAAACGCCGAACCCTTTTGGAAAAACACCGGCGATACCTCACCCACATGCGACGGAAACATTCTTTCGAGTGCCGGGATGCCGCATGGCAAGACATGCTGCCGTATGCCAGCATCCAGGATTTCATGAAGGCCATTGGTGAGCCCGGGCCAAAACCCGAAGAGGAAGTGACCGCCATCATCAAGGCCGTCAATCGGGGAGAGGGTCTCACCGATCCCGGCCGCCTGGGCAACCAGTTGGCACTGCGGGTGCGGCGGGTGGAGCGCGGCACCATACGCAGCTACCGTCTTTTCGACGGGGAACGGTTTTCCCTGCGTTCCCGGATGGAGGCCATGGATCAGCCGTACCTGGAAAGCCTGCCTCAATGCCTGGTGCTGGAATACGATTTTGGCGACGGGCAAAAGGCCGAGATGCGGATCAACCTGGATATTTACGAGATGCTACAGCGTTTGAACGACGGGTATCGCCCGAGCATCGAGGAGGAAGAAGGTTTTTACATCAGCCTTTCGGTTTTCAAAAACGTGCTGTCCTCCGCCCCGTACCAGGAGGTTCTTCTCACGGAGAGCGGATATGAATTTTTCCGGATCGCACGGGACAACGGGGGCGTGCTGCATCTGGACCGGATCGGCAGGAGGGCGGACTGATGGGCGTCAAAGGAAGGGACAAGGAATTTCGGACACCCAAGACCACCTATGTGGATTTCAAGCACATCGAGATGGACCGGGTGCTGACCATGCTGTTTCCGCGCCTGAAATATGAGGGGTACGCCAGCCGCCGGCCTCCACATGGCAAGGAATTGACGGTCGAGGAGTTTGTGGATGAATTTCTGGATCACCCGGAATGGTTCGAGGATTTTGATAAATATCCGAAGGTGGTCCACAAATGGATCGAAACCGATCTCATGGACGTGGTGAACCGGGGCCGCGCAAACCAGGCGCTTGCGTCACCCCGCCCCTTGCACGGCAACACCTACAAATTCAGGAACGCAAAAAGGACACGGGATTACGGCGCGGCTGAACAAATCTACTGGATGCTGTACTACGCCCGCAAAGGCAAGGGCCAGAACGCCCGGGACTCCCTCAAGCGGTTCTTCTTTCCAGGCGTTGACCTGGTGACCGACCGATACGACCCGAGTGTATCCGTGGATGTGGAAACCCAGGCCATCCTTCGCCTCGATCAACAGGTCACCCAGGACACCAAGGATTCCAAGGAGCCCACGCGGTTCCCTCCCTTGTGTATCGGCCAGGCCGACCTTCTGGCGGAAGACGTTTTGCGCCTGTTGGCTTATGAGCGTTACATCCCCCGGTCCGTATTGGTGGATTATCTGAAGACGCTGCTCTCCTTCCATCTGGCGCTATACCACTTGAAACTGATGCATCTGTTGCCGCGTATGCTGAAGGATCGGTCCGGCAGCGAACTGTGCACCCAGCAAAAATGCCCGGCCGGTAATGGGAACGGCTTCACTCTGGCGGATTGCCCGTACAAGATCGCCATGCTGGTGGACATGGGAGATGCCGAAAACCAGGAGATGAAAGAGCTGGCGCGAAGGTCGGCTGAAAGATTCTACCGGCAGATCCCAAGTTTTGTGCATGCCAACTTCATCGTGAAAAAACTGGATGAGATGGCGGAATACCTGAGCAAGAAAACCGGAAAGATCGCGGCCCCTCCTTCCGGCACATTCACCGCACCCGATCTGATCGCGTTGATGAAGCCTGACCTGGAAGCAGATCGCCTGGCCTATTTCAAATTTCGCCTGGCCAGTCTTATAGAGGAATCCGGCGCCAACGCCGACGACCTGGACCCGGAAATCCGCGAGGTCATGGACATGGGGCTCAACGAATTTGACTCCTTCATAGAAATCCTCATGGCCTACCGGAGCAAATATCATCGGCAGTACATCACCGAATGTTTGGACGCCCTGCTTCAAAAAAACAAGGACACCGGCATGCTTGCGCAGGCCCGCACCAAGGGCAGCCCGAGACGTTTTGTCCTGGGAAGCAAGCTGCTTGAGGTTCTGCTCCAGTTGGCTGTTCTGGATCAGGAGGACGGACGGTTCGTGACCCGGGAACTCAAGATCGAGGACCTCTTGACCTTCCTACAGAGGAGGTACGGGATTCACATCGACCGGCTGCCGGACCAGGCCGGAGAAGGCAGCATTCTGGAGCGGCGGGCATTGCGATTGAATCTGGAGGCGTTCAAGCGAAGGCTGCGTGAAATCGGATTCTATGAGGACCTCTCGGACGCCTATGTCACACAGAAGGTGTCACCGCGATACCGCATCGAAGCAGGCGCATGATCCGCCGCATTGGGAAGGGAATATGAGCACAGATTTTCATCAACTGAAAAAAGGGGCCTTGAATCAGACCATCGCCGCCTTTTTGTGCCCACGGTTGCAAGCCGTCATGGAAAGCCGAGGCCCTGGACACTGCATGCGCGTTGCCGATCTTGCCGATCCGGTGATGGAGGCCGTATGTGCGGAGATGCGCAAGGCTCGATCCGAGGCCAATATTTTCGTCCTGGCAGGGCATGATGAAGATGACCGGCCCAACCGGGTCACATCGACCAAACTTGTGGAATTGCGTAACCCTCTGCCAGACGGACAACTTCGCCAGCCTCTTCTGGTGTTCGTCCCCAATTCCCTGCGGACCAGCGCCGAGGATTCCTTCGGGATCGCCACCTTTGAAGAATTGACGTTCACCGAAGTTTATAGCGACATCATCCAGGCCCTGTTGGAAAGGACGCCCGCGAGTCTGACGGGATCGGTGCGTGACGTTTTTTCCATTCTTGCCGAGGAGAACTGGTTTTTCGCGGATGACGTATCCAAGGTGCGCTATCTTCTGACCGCGCTGGAAAACGGGGTGGATGGAGAAACCTTGGGGGCGAGCCTTTATGAGTTATCCCTGGTTCCCGATTTCAAGCTGTTTGCCGACCTTTCCCAGGTCAACGGCAGAATCCGAAAGAACAACGAGTGCGTGCAAAGTCTTGCCGCTTCCCACAAATCGGTTCGAGGCCGTTTGGCGGACTTGAACCTGTCGGACAAATCCCTCCGGAACAGCCTGGTTACATTTTTTGATCGCTTCCCGATTCATGAGCCCGAAACCTGGACCCGACCCATCGCCCTGGAAAAAAATTGGCGCGGCTTGTCCTTTGACAAGTGGAAATTCAAGGAAGACTTCGCCATCGACAAAATCCGGCTTTCGATTCGGGAAACGGATTTGCCCGTTGTGCGGGAGGATGAGAAGGATGAGCGGTTGGCCACGCTGATTGGCCAACAAGTGCTGGTGCCCAATGAACGCCGGAAAATGAACGTGGTCTTCGAGGTGACGCCCCACCCATCCAAGGTCAGCGGGCTTGATCATTTCACGGTCCAGATCGTGTCTCAAACAGGAGGACCGGCCGGCAAGGCAAAGAAGGTGAAAGCCTGGAAACCCAAACGCACACATAGCACGGTCGGCCTGACCAAGCTCAACAAAATTGATTTCGAGGAGGGGTGGCACTTCATCCGGGTGTTACCATGGACGGAAGATGGAGACCCCATACCCATCGAGGGCGCTTCGGACCTCACGGATTCTGCGGCGCGTCCGTGGGAAAGTGAACCGTTCTATGTATTGCCCGATGGGGCCATCGAGGAAGAACCTCCTCAACGCGCCATCCCCATTGAAATCAGCGTGGAACATGCGCGGCTTCGCCTTCAGTTCACCGCATTGAATGACGACAGGGACCCGGCGGAAATTCAGGTCACGGGCGTGCACTGGGCTGAAGGTGAGCGAGTGAAAAAGAGCGCCCGACATGAAACCCTGATCGCAAAATTCGGCCGTGAAGGGTCCATGCAGATTCCCGTTTCCCGAGCATTGAAAATCGCCGAGCAGAGGATGCTCGCAACACCGGAGCACCCCTCCGGTTGGCGGATGCAGATCAACATGGACAGCGTTGAGCCGCCAAGCCAGGAAGGCGTCTCTTTACCCGGATCATCGGCTCTTCAGTCCTTTCTCGCCGCGCGCACGGATTTCTTTGAGGCAGTGCGTCAGGGGAAATCCATGCTGATCACCCAGGGCTATCCCATGGACGATGCGCAAGACCGTTGCATTGCCTACGCAGAAACCTACCTTGACCTGATCGACAACCTGACGCGCCAGGCAGAGGCGACCACCGGTAACGAGCGGCAGACGCATCTGAACTCCTTACGCAACGTGTTGGCCACGGATTCCATCAGGGTCATCCTCACGGATTTCAGAGGACGCCACAAAGAGGCGATCCTCGTTTCGCCCACACATCCGCTGCGTGCTCTATGGTTCCAAGGATGGCACAGGTTGGGCCAGCATTGGGTTAGTCAAATCAAACCGGGGACACGCGACCATGTTCCCGGCACCAGGCATGCCCTACTCGAAAGAATCCACTCCACCGGCTTTCCGGTTTGCGTACCGGCCGAGGATGGACGCATCTTCACGCCGATTGGAAACCTCACTCCGTTTTGGAGTTTGTATTCTCCAACCACAGAAATTGACCCACGCGCCCTTCTTGCGGAAGTGTGTTCGGCATTCGGCCTGCCTGAGCCATCGGCTATCGGCGTGGAATTGTCCGGTAATGTCTTAGCGGACAAGATAGACCGGTATCTTTCCCAACATCCCTATGTCCGAGAACTGTCCATCAACATTTTCAATCCAGGGTCCGGGTCCATCATTGCCGAGGCGCTGATTGCCCTGCAACAAAGAAGGGAATACTCGGACCTTCGCTATGACATCCGGATGTTCGCCCATGAATCCGAATCACCCGTACTTGGTGAATCGTTCGAATCCTTACTGAATCCGATTTCAACGGTCACCGAGGCAGCGGACGCTTTTTGTTCTTCGACTGGAAATCATTTGTTCTCCAAGCTGAACATTGCCAAGCACAACATCTCTGAATTTCACCAAAACCCCAAAAGGTACGCGGCCCACATCAGCGTTCTGCTCGATGTTTTTCCGGCTGAAGAGCTTGGCGTCATCCAGAAATCCGAGGCCATGGTTCCTTTGCATGGTTTGATCCAGGATTATGAAACAGATTTTGTCGATGATGAGACTGGAACGTATTGGCACAAATCGCCGGTGATAGGACAGGGAACTCAGATGGGAGAAGGCGACCATGCCTTCGACTTGATTGCGCGCATCAGCCGAAATGTGGCATGGGGTGCATCGGCCGTTGCCGCATCAGGTGCCAGTTTCCGGTCCGTGCCCATGGTATCCCTTGGCTTGGATGTTCCCAAGAGGGAACTCATCTATGAAATCCACCAGACCAGCGATTGGGTATTCACCGTGGACCGGCACATGGGGATCGAGTTTTTTGATCATGGTGGAAGAAAAAACCGCCCGGACTATTTGATCGACTTCGTTCCCGGGATCAACTCCAATTCTGCCCACAACCTGATCATCTCCTCCCGATCCACCTCGGAGTTGGAGGCCATGCTGCGGCCGGTTTTGGATCATTTCGGTTTGCATGTTGATGGACAGACCGGTGTTGAAGTCCTTTCACAGTTGCGATCCCTTTCCGGCCAACTCGCCCTAAAACTCATATCCGCGTCCACGCAACAGGCTGAGGCTCTTGGGCTGGCCCTGGCAAGGATGTACCTCGAATACCAGGGCGCCCTCTCAAATCAGATTATCATGCCGCTCGACGCGCATGTTGATCTATACCGTTCCGCCAGTGAACCCGATGACGTCACCCAGGAAATCAATCTTCAACGGACAGACCTTGCCCTCTTTGACCTGGATTTTTCAAAAAGGTTGATCACCTGTAACCTTGTGGAGGTGAAATGCTACTCGACGGTCGGTGACTTTTCCGCCTTCAACCAATTAAAAGAAAGAATCGCTGGGCAGATCAATCAAAGCGAACGGATTTTGCAACGTCATTTTGATCCATCGCTGAAACATCCGGATCGCCCGGATCGCCTGCTGAAAAACAGGGAGCTTTCCCAGATACTCAGGTTCTATTTAGAAAGGGCCGTTCGATACGGGATTTTTGACGATGCCGCACAGAGAGAGGCCACGGAATTTCTGGCAACCATGGAAAATGGTTACACGCTGCAATTCCGGCGCAGCGCCTTGATTTTTGATTTTGAAAAAACCGGCACCAACCCCGCTGAAAAGGAGGTTGGCATTGAGTATCATCGAATCGGAAAAGACCTGATCGTCTCTCTTTTGACCGGGTGTTCTGAAAAACGGCGGACACCGGAAAAGGAAGAAGCCGTATCACTGCCGACCAGCCTCAGCACCGAATCTTTTTCAGGTGTGCCGAAACTCGAAGAGGCGGCCTTCCTCGTGCAGGAAAGAATGCGCTCAACTTCGACAGGCTATGATGTCGATGGCGCTGATGCTCAACCCGACATGGAATCCTCCGCGCCGACCTCAACTGTGGAGCCGATAGTTGACGAAGAACAAGAGAGCCCCGATTCCACCGATCGCAAAAAGGAAGCACCCGTTGAGAATCAAAACTCCGATGAGAATACAAACCGTGCGGTCGATGAGGCATCCGCGCCAGAGGACGATGAACCCCCCGAACAAGATTCTGTCAAGGCTGACCAAGAGCCGAAGCATGACGATTCTACTCACTATGATGTGATCCTTGGCGTGGATAGCGGGTCACCCCAGTATGGCGTGTTGGGAGAAATATCCAGCCGAAAGATCGCCATTGATCTCAACCAGACCCACACCATGAGCCTTTTCGGGGTGCAAGGTGGCGGAAAGAGCTACACCTTGGGCACGGTCATAGAGATGGCCACCATGCCTATCCCCAATATCAATGTTTTGCCCAGTCCATTGGCGACCGTCTTGTTCCATTACAGTCCCACGCGCGAATATAGCCCGGAATTTACTTCAATGATTCTTCCCAACCAGGGCGAAACTGAGGCAGAGGTGCTGGCGTCCAGATATGGCGCCCAGCCAAGAGCCTTGAAAGACGTCTTGATCCTGACACCGAGGGACAAATTGGAGGAACGGCGGGAGGAGTTTCCCGGCATCGAGGTGAGACCGATTGCCTTCTCCGCTTCGGAACTCAAAGCGTCGCACTGGAAATTCTTGATGGGGGCTATCGGTAGCCAAAGCATGTACCTTCGGCAAATCAATTTGCTGATGCGGGGCTTGAGGGATAGGCTGACCTTGGAAGCCTTGCGCTCCGGCATTGAGGAATCGAATCTATCCGATCACCTCAAAGAATTGGCCTTCACCCGGCTTCAGTTCGCAGGTGAATACATCGACGACACGCAGAAACTTCAGAATTTGATCCGGCCTGGTCGTCTGATCATCGTTGACCTGCGGGATGAATACATCGAAAAGGACGAGGCGTTGGGCCTTTTCGTGGTGATGCTGCAAATTTTTTCCGAGGCAACCTACCAGGGCCAGAACTTCAACAAACTGGTCGTTTTTGACGAGGCCCATAAGTACATCGAAAACGATGACCTGATTTCAGGCTTGGTGGAGGTCGTTCGAGAGATGCGCCACAAGGGAACGAGCATCATGGTGGCATCGCAGGACCCACCCTCGGTTCCCATATCCCTAATCGAGTTGTCGAGCCACATCATCCTCCACAAGTTCAATTCGCCCGCATGGTTGAAACACATCCAGAAAGCCAATGCCTCCCTCAGCGAATTGACACCGGAAAAAATGAGCCACCTCACCACAGGCGAAGCCTACGTGTGGGCAAGCAAATCCAGTGACGATGCTTTCATACGTGGAGCAGTCAAGATCAAGTGCAGGCCAAGGGTGACGCAACATGGAGGGGCAACGAAGACGGCGGTTGGAAAGGAGAAGTAAAATGATTGAGTTCTGGATTGCAGACCTTATGTCAGAGGAAACAGTCTTTTCAGTTCCGTGTTCATTAGGGGCATGGGAATTTCAAAGAAGAGCTGATTATGTCGCTCTTGTTGAAAAGATGGAGGAAGGGCAGTGCGCTCCGACCTACTACGCAAGTAACGAGGCAATTATACGGAATACCCCAGACGATGATGTTTCGAAGGCAATTAGTGATATGATAGATACGTGCCTAATTCTATCATTTATCAACGCTTGTTGCGTTACAGTTAGAGGAACAACAGGGCAATCAGATGCTCAATTTATTCAACTCGGAGATCAATTCATCAGGCCAAGGGCCATAAGAGGTTTTAGAAAACTTGATATACAACAGTCGTTCGCAAACTTTTTTGCAAGAGGGTTTTCGAGTATATCTCAACATTTTGATGCAAGACGAGTTCGGCTCTTCTTGTCGCACTGGATATCAGGACTGACATGTTTTTCGATGGAAGACCTTTTCCTATCTATTGGTGTACAGATGGATATAGTTAAGCAGTGTGAAATAGTAGCATGCGACAGAAGTTTAACTTACTATGATGGAATGGTAAGCGCAAGCACAAGATATGGCATAGCTCCAATTTCTGACGATTACAAAAAGATGCGTAATGACATAGTTCATTATGGCTCGCTTTCAAGTAGAAATTTCGCAAACAAGAACAAGGAAGAATGCTCTGTTGTCATTGCAGATTCACTAAACTGGATCGACAAGTATGTGTCATCTATTTTAGGCATCACTCCCAAGGAGACTCGTTGGCGAGCCAAGGAGATTGAGAATAGTTTGCCCGCATTGTCGATCATTTAAAAAGGCCGAATCACCTATACATCCCACTCCCCCTTCATCCCGTCCCTCCATGAACACAGGGGTGATGACGAGGCAGGAATAAGGCAGGGGGCTCTAATTCAACGACTGCCCGAAGCAGAGGTGACGGGCCAACTGTTTACGCTCATCGAAAGCAGACCTTGCTCCCGAAGAAACCAGGTCTGCCAAGGCCAGTAGCTTGACCGGACGAAGGCGGACCGTTGCTAGGTGCTTTCTGTTGACGGGGTGGCTGATGAGGATTTTCTCTTCAACTGCATCTAATGCCAGGGTCGGATAGAGGATTGTCGCCTCAGGGGTAAGGGCATTGGCAAGGGCGTACATGGAAAGCTGATAGGTCCAATCCCTGGGGATGCTCTGCCCCCAGATGTCCCTATACTTTGCATCCAGGAGATTTTGAGATTGGCCATTATGCACTATCGCAAAATCCGGCCTTGGACTGCGGAAGCCTGCTCGACGGCCAGGCGATGTCGTTTCAAATTGGATCATCCCATTCAGAGGTAACTCGCTCCGGACCGTCTCGGGCCTTATGTGTTCCTGGAAAAACCGGAGCAGTAGCTGTTGAAAGAAACGGTTCATGTCGAACAGGAACCCTTTGAATGTTGCCAATTCACTCCCTTGCCCAAAAACCACCCCCTGACCCTCCACAAGAAGGCGGACAATGGTCAGTGCTGGCAGATATGCCCGGCTCTGGCGGTCCAGGCAGTTCAAGGCGTCGTTCACCGATTTCCAATCCAATCGGCAGGAGGGAACACTGGTTTCCAAAAGGGAATACAACCTTCGCAGTCCTGATCGTATTTCCGGATCGCCGGTCAGGTGGGCTCCGGCCAGAAGACCCTGGGCAAGAATCCGATTGGGGAGCCAGTCGTAGGTTCTTGGATGATGGATGCAAGGGACGGTGGCATCAAAACGTCCACCCCGTTTTGCCAAGGATACGAGATCAATTTTGCCCCGAGGGCTTGCCAGGTTCTCGGGTCGGCGGGAATACTTCCGTACCAATCCCCTTGCGATGAGTTCCTTCAATTCCTGTAATAGTTGCACCAAAAGGAGATCGACCAGGGCGGATTGATCCGTCCAATGTTCGGCAAGGGAATGCAGATGCAGATCGCGCAAACCATAAGCATAGCGGATGAGACGGGCCAGAGGCATCCCTTGAATTTTCGGACTGATCGCAACCGAGAGCTTGCCCACCTGAATCCTCCCGACATAGGAGGTCGTGGAAATCTCAAGGCCGGTCCGCAACTCCCGGAAAGTCACCCCCCTTGTTTCTTCAATGCCTGAAAGTTGATCGGCACTCGTGCCAAGTTTCTGAAGGGTGAGGTCCTTCAGGATGTCGTCGGTATCGGGGCCTTTCCTGTCCCATTCCGAAAGCCGGACCTCCATTATGGTTTGGCCACTATTCATCCTCGGTCATCTCTTCCTCGTCTTCATCCTCTTCAGCCACGGCACCCTGAGCCTCCAGAGATGACGTCAGACTCGGGTCCATGGCGAGCAGGGCCTGAAGGAGATTGTCATGGCCAGCGGAAGTGAATAGGTCCTCTCGAATTTGCCGGGCTGGTAGGTCCACTATGTCCTTGCCAAGGATAGCCTCCAAGGCTGAGTAATCTTCGTAACAATATTCCTCCAACAGGGGGATGATGTCCTCCCGCAGAATCCGGGCCAGTTCCGAGAAATCCGCCACCGGCCTTTTCCCCGAGAGGAGATAAGAGTGACCAATCTGAAGATTTCTGGCATCCCTACCGGCGTGCTCCAGAATTTTCCGGTTGAGGGCCTTCAACCATGGCCCCAAGGGCAGTCCTCGTATGGCACCCGATCCAAGGACACTGTAATCCGGCATCAACTCTATGAAACCGAAACGTCGGCGAAGGGCCGTGTCCAGGAGGGCGATGGAACGATCCGCCGTGTTCATGGTGCCTATCACAAAAACATTCTTCGGGACGCTGAAGGCTTCTCCTGATAGGGGTAGAAGGATGGACCGTCCTCGTTTGTCCTTTTCGAGGACGGTGAGAAGTTCTCCGAAAATTCGGGGGATGTCACCACGATTGATCTCGTCGATGATGAGATAGTAGCTATGCCCAGGATTCTCATCGGCCAACCGACACAGGTTTTTGAAAATTCCGGGTTTCAATTCAAAATTGAGGTCCGATTCCTTTGGTGCCGGCCGATAACCTTCAAGAAAATCCTCATAACCATAGGATGGATGAAAGGTGCAGGCTTGAACCCATCCCTGCCCCTTTTGATTCTCAATCCTCTCGGCTTCCTGTTCATCGCATTGGGAGAAAGGTTTGCCGATATTCTTAAGGGATGCCAATTCACGGGCAGCAACGAAGGCCCAATGAGTTTTGCCTGTGCCGGGTGGTCCATACAGGATGACCTGGCTTTTTCTTTCAAGGATTGCGTTTATGCGTTCAGGGATGCCAGTCAGCTTTGGGACGGAGGGTGATGCTTTGTGTTCTGTTATACGGCGTTCTGCTTCGACGAGGTTGACGGGCTTCTTCATTTTGCAGACAGTTGTCCTGAGGCAATCCCTTTCGAACATTTTCCAAGGATCAAGGTCCAGCCATTCCACGTTGCGCAAATGAGGGAAGCCGAGGTTTGGTTCATATCGGTAGCCGCCTGTGACTCGTCCTATTCCGAGGATAGCCATACCATTGCATGCAAAAACAAGGTCACCTTCCTGGATGTCGGTCAAAAAGTACCTGATTTGCTTTGCGTCCTTGCCGATGGTTCGGGGGTCAGCTTTTGGATAATTCGTCGCAAGCATTTCCTTCAGAGTGTCAACTGCTTCCGGTTTTCCAACGAGTTCAGAAAGGTCCGCTAACTCCGGCCATCCAACAGAGATATAATTACCCTCGCTCATAAGAGGCCAGTAATCTTTGCCTCCGCCGCCTTCTGTTGTCCCTACTCGCCAGTAATAATAGGGCGAACCATTCCGTTTATAGATAGCCGCACCAAGATGCTGCATAGGGATGCTCAATTCGCTCCTCATGGCGATATATCTTCCAGCACAGGCATAACGTCCTTCTTCTTGTGGTGGGGTCTCCAAAATACGAATGAGGTGCCACCTTTGGTAACTCGGGGCATGGAAAACATCTACCTTGTCAGGAAACATCATGTGGAAGTATTTGTGCGTCCAGCTTTTGTCGGCAACTGTCGGGGCGGATTCAAGCATCTCTGCTTGTGCTTTGAACCAGTCCTGATCAGATGGAATGTCCGGCAGGTTGGCAATGATTTGTGAAATGGTAAGAAGTTCGTCACGTTGTTTGCGTACCAGATCAATGGCAGCATTAAGTTCAAGGGGAATCTGTTTTTTAGGGCTCCCTGTCATCCATGTCCCGTCTTCCTTACGCCGGTAGATTCCAAATTTCAAAGCCGAGCCGCCACCAATGGTTCCAAAACTCGGCGAAGGAAATTCCTCGTCGTTCTTAAACTCAAGCCAATATGTAAGCGAATCGTTCTCCTGTCCACCGTGCATGGCGAGTAGAAGAGCTTCTCCATCCATGCCGGAAAGAACCTGGGGTGAAAATTTTTCACGGAAACGGTCGTAGAGTTCTCGGAGAATATTTTCCTTTATTGCCTTGCCCTGAGCCAGTAGCTTATCCCGTAGTTCGAGCAGTTCCTTGGCAACATCCTGATTCATGTGACCTCCTTACTCGGCTATGAAATCACCCCATCCTTCATTTTTGGCAACCGAGACTAACTCTTCCAGAATGTCAATTGACGGGATTCTTGCCTGCCCGCGAGCAGGTTGCAAGCTCCCATCTTCACGTCGCCAAATGAACCTATATCCGTTTTCGCTTGAGCCATCATCATAAACATACAAACACCATTGGAAACAAAGATTCCACCTACCATCCCCATAATTGGTGCAGGTTTCATTGATTACCTGAACTCGGGTCGGCATATTCAGACCTCCTTAGGCATGTGTCACATGTGACTGATATGTCACATCGTATCCACTAGGTCCCCGCCTGTCAAGCTGGATTGATCTTGTGAATCTCTGGAAAATCCTGATCTTCAGAGCATATGAAAGAAGGATGGACATTGAACAACATCCCGTCGGAGGCCGATCCCCAAGAACCTGGACTACCCGGCAGGCGGCGGAACTTCAGAAATTTCAGCAACAAAAAGCGGGGGCGGGTGGCGGAACTTCACTTTTTCTTTTATTAGAGTTCTGTCTGGACACCCCGTTTCTCGTTCCCCGCCGCCCCCATTAAAAACCGCTTATCGTTCTCAACACCCCCGGGGTCTGGAACGGGAAAGTGCTTAAGAGGAACCTCCTTCGGAGGCCCCTCCAAGTCTGTTTCCTTCGGAAACATTCACTCTTTCTTCTCATGTCAAAGTTTCCGGAAGGAAGCTTTACTGTCGCCCTGAAGGGGTGACACAATAACGTTACCCAGACCCCAGTGTTGTTCCCTGCTTACCGTTGGCCGTTCATCGTTGGCCGTTCGACGCGAACCCGCTAACGCGGAACCGCTACCCCCTCTGGGTTCTGCGCTTGCGCGCAGAACCCCTAAATGGAGTGGAAAATCGGCCCCACCAGACACCACTTGAATTTTTCTAAAGGTTAATTGACCTGTTTAATGGGCTTCTACGAGAGGTGGTGCTCCACTAACCTTTCGGCTGTTAAGAAGTGGATCACCTCGGAACGCTATCCATAGGAGAAGTTGAGAGGTTGAAGATCGAATCTGACCAGGCGGGTGGGGCCGAATTTTTCTTTCATTTTTTGCAGGAACCGTTCAATTGGTCGAGCGAGGAAGGCTGCGGACCGGTTTTTTGCCCAAACCTTCAAAACTCCTCGTCCTATGCGGGCAACAACCGGGCCATTGGTTCTTTCGGGTTTTTTCTTGCGCATGCGAAATGTGCCTACCCGGACGTCATAGGCGCACCGGCCTTCCTTTCTTTTTCGATTGATCAGGTTTTTCAATTGGTCTCGGTAATAAGATCGGAAACCAACGGAAAGTGTCCGGGCCATCAACCATGGGATTTCATTGAGGCACACATAATATTTCCCGCGCAATATGTCCCTAATGAAATGGGTGAAGAAGCGTTTTTCTGGGGAATCCGGCATACTGTTAAGAATATTACTTATCCTGAACTGCTTTTCGAGTTCATCCTCTGTCAACTGCCTGTCGAAATCACCCTGCATGATCTGAACCACCATTTGCATCTTCATCATTTTCACCATATTCACTGCCTTGGCGAAATTGGAATCCGTACTGGCGAAAAATTGGTGAAGCATGTCGATGCGGAAACCGGTGGTGTCGTATTTGGAAATGATGGCGCGGTGGCGACCGAAATTCATAGCCGACTCGTGGCATACCTTGAGCAGGGATTCGTAAATATATTTGTATGTGGCATCGACGTCAGCGTCTGGATAACAATTCAAGGCAAGTCGAAGGTCAGCCATATAGTTGACCTTGGGGTTCGAAAATAATTTTGCATACCCTCTTTTCTTCAGTTCCTTCTTTTTTGCGCGGTTCATTTCAACCCTCCTTGTACTTTCGGATATTGTTCACCTCTCAATAATATATAGGGTGATTCCGGTGGGGATATATACGAACTCATGAATTTAGCCTGATGGGCAAAAAGCGACACAGATGTCGCATTCCCGGAATGAAGTGAATAGTGACTAACCGCAGAGATGAACCGCAGAAGAGAACGCCTGGTCACCACAACTGGGCGAGGTGTTAATCTGCGGGTTCAGCCCGGAGGAAGAAACCGCACATGGTGGGTCACAACTTAGGAGGGATTAAGCTATCTCCCCAAATCGGTATAAGTTGCGATCACATTGAGCTATGAATTGGGCGGCATTTTTTTCAACGGTATTACTCATCCAAGCCTCTTCAGTGATTTGGAACAGAAGATAGAGGCGATGACAGCATCGGGTCACGGCTGTATTTAGAATCATGGCTTCTTCAACCATGTTTTTTGGGGAAGCCAACCTCCCATACTTTCTGAAAAGATCGTTCGGCGAACCCAAAATGAACACCACTTTGAATTCTCTACCTTTGGCACGGTGTATGGTCATTAGGTTCAGAAATTGATCCTTCGGAAAATCAATATCAAAGCGAACCTGGGAGATGTAGGAAGGGTCATTCAGGCGGGCCACGAAATCTTCGAAACCGTTTGAACGCCTTGAAATGTCCTGGAGGATTAGGAAGTTGGGATCATTGGGTTGGACCCTCTTAGTCTTAGGTTGCTCACAATAGAAGGTTACGATCTCCGTTAACATGGAGGGCGGTTTTATATCCGCCTTCTTCAGGCGCTCAATGAGGGCGATTAGTTTGGATGTCAGACTTCGGATGCTTTTTTGGGGGTGATTTTTAAGAACCTTGTATTGGTATTTTCCTTTACCAAGATCACCAAGAATCCGAGCAGTTTTCTGCTTACCGATCCCATAGAGAGGTGAAAGAACCAACTTCCATTGATTCTTTCTGGCAGTTCCGTAGCAAATATAATTCAGGGCTGTAACAAATTCTGAAAGATGGGACTTTATCTGATCAACACCCGCTATCTGATAAGGGATTTTGCGCTTCACAAGTTCACGGACTAAGCCGTTAGCATCTTGATTAAAACGGTACAGAACACAGATGTCGTTAAGATTAATCCCCTTCACGCCATGGAGCCTTCCCACCTCTTGGAGAAGAAATTTGATGATCAAGTCTGGGTATTGATGGATAACTACTTTTGGGAGTTGGTCTCCTCCTATCTTGGCTATAGGTCGAATGGCATCATTGTCAATTTGCGTCCTAATATTGTGGCTAATGTTCAAAATCGGTTCAGGAAGTCTATGGTTAATTGGCAAATGATAGGCTTTACATGCTGGTAAGGCTTCAAGTTGTCTGAAACGCCTTATGGATGCCCCGCTCCATGCAAATATGGTCTGGTAGGGATCCCCGGCACCAACGAAATGTAAACCGGTTCTGATCAAAACCTCAAAGATTTTCCATTGAGTGTCCGTGACATCTTGAAACTCGTCGCAAATGATGAGTGGATACCTTTTCACCATAATATTTGCCATGTCAGGCTTACTAACAAGGCGAAAAAATAGGTAAGGAATGTCGTCAAAATCAACGACACCTTGGCGTTTCTT
Organism: Desulfatibacillum alkenivorans DSM 16219; assembly: GCF_900142135.1. Classification (GTDB taxonomy): domain Bacteria; phylum Desulfobacterota; class Desulfobacteria; order Desulfobacterales; family Desulfatibacillaceae; genus Desulfatibacillum; species Desulfatibacillum alkenivorans. The sequence continues at coordinate 30,127 of NZ_FQZU01000037.1, forward strand.
GACTCGTTTGCATTTGTTGATAATGTCAATAGCCACACGTGCGTCCTCGGCTTTTTTGAAACGGTTTTGGGCAAGTCTGGTCAGGGATTTTGATTGAAGAAGATGCTCTCGGTAGAGCGTGAAAACAGAGTTCAATTTCTTCCTGGAATGACCGTATTTCTTGAATAGGTGCCTGACGACAACGCTTGTAACCCCGGGCCGCAAATAGATACCGTTGGAATAACCAACATTTTGTTTATATTGTTTTATAGTGCGGAATGCCAAGCTGTGGAAGGTGCTCACCGAGACGCTCGCCGTGTGGCCCGTTGCGGTGTCGCATGTGAGAAGTCTGTCTCGAATTTCGTCTGCTGCTGAATTTGTATAGGCGATCAAGGTGATATTCGAATGTAGCTTAAGCCTGCATAGGGCAAGTTGGATAATGCACTCGGTTTTTCCAGTGCCACCGCTGCCGTGAAGAGCGATAAGAGTATCATGACTGCGAATAAAGGCTTTCTGGTGTAAATCCAATTCCATAACAATCACTTCCATTCCACTCGGATATTTTCAGGGAAAACTGGCCTGGGCTTTATGATAGGAGATTTTTCAGGAGCCTTAGACCATCTATAAGCACGCAGAGCTTCAGTTATAGGGGTGTTTAAACCCTTGGAGTGACGAATAAATCGTGTGTAGTGGCCTTTGATACTTCGCTGCTTCAGGAACTCTTTGAAGCCTGAAAGGCTGGGATAACAATACTCATCCTCCATAATGCCCCTTCTGCGTAACAAAACGGCATCGGGTTCAACGAAACCGAAATACTCAGGCACCAGGAAAGAAAAATCATGCGTAGCAAGACCGGGGAGGTCATATGGGAAATCAGGGTTTTCCTTACCCCTACCGGTGGTGCTCAACTGGATTTCAAAACGAGTGATATTGGTCTTCTTAAGCGCTTCAACAGTGGCGGGGCATAGGGTATCCCGTTTTTCCTTAAGGAGTTGCCGGCTTTTGTCATAGGCTTTGAGCATGACATCGGAGTTGGAGGAATGGAAATGGTAGGTGCCATCGCCTATAAGGCGGGGACCTCGACTCTTCCGGGATACCACAGATTCTGCAAGAGGCTTGAGGTAATTGTCAGCGCTATAGAGGTCAGTGGCAACATGGAACTCAGATAATTCCCACCCGCAGTTCAACTTCGCAGTGAGCACGTTAAGGGCGAAAACGACTTCCTCATAAGATAGAGGACTTTCAAAGGAACTATAGAAAACCAGGGCGACGGTGGGTAGATACCTTGCTCCTTCTATTCTACCCTTGAATAAGTGGAGGTGGTTTCCGGTCTTGAAGTGCTGATAACGAAAGCATACTTCATAGGTCTGACTCTCCTTGGTTTTCTTCCAGTGGGTGTATTTGTAAGACTTCCCTTTCCCGGTAAGAGGCAGCAGAGGTAAAGACTTATAACCTGGGAGGGAACTATTGCTGAAATCCAATCTCATTTTGGTGTCGGAAGAGAGGTGAACCTCATCAATACTGACATGGATAGTGCTTATCTTGTAGTTCATTTACGCTGCCTTTCTTCGGCACAAACGGGTACATATATTTTTTGTAATAAATACAATATAGTATAATAAAGTAGAGTGTCACGAAGCGTCATAGCTTTTTCCTATATTGGCCTTTTTTTTGAGAACCGTGTCGATGAACTGCCGACTCATTTTTCCGGCTGCTCGACCCGCTCTGCTCTTATTGCCCTCAAATTTTTCCAAGAGATAATCAACATATTTGATTTGAAGTTGGTCCCATGTCAGATCGTCGAAAAAATGCTTTAAAGATTTCATTTCATTATCTGTCATGCGCAGACCTTCAATATCTTTGGCTTTGATCTTTCTCCGCCCGTCGAGTTCCGCCTTTCGAATAGCTCTATATAAAACATTGCTCATCTGGCGAAAATTGCCAGGCCAATCATAATCTTGAAGTTTACTCACTGCCTGCTTAGAGCAGCTAAACTCATCGTCATTAAATCCAATTTTTTTGGATAAATTCTTCACCTCAACATCGGCGATCATAGGAACCGAATCAATCATACTTCTTAATGGCGGCAATTCGACTATCTGTTTGAACCTAAAAAAGAAATCCTGCCTTCCTTCCCATCGAAAATCACCTTCTATGCCTTCGTTATTAGCAGAACATATTACCTTGGCGCGATATTTATAAACCTCTTCGCTTCCGAGAACCTGAATTTCTTTCTGTTCGATAGCCCTAAGTAGTTTCGCCTGGGAATCAAAACCAATTGAATTAACCTCATCTAAAAATACAGTTCCCGATAAAGGAACTAATTCTTCATGTGATGGATTATTTGTTGGTTTTCCATCTATTGGCTTGAAAGAAAATGAATCCTTTCCTGTTACCTGATAACCATATAGTGATTCACGACCGCAAGATTTTAGCAAAACACCTAAGCGTGATTTTGCCACACCAGTATGAGCACCGCCTTTGACTCCAAATATTTCTGATTCGAAAAGTGTGTCTGGATAACCTGCCACATTCCTAACAACAAAATTATTGCATTCTCTTGGACTGAACACATGCATCATCTGTGCAATTATTTCTTTACCTGTTCCAGTTTCTCCAACTACCAAGCACGGCTCATCATCCCTTGCATACAGTATAGCGAGGCAAAAGTTGTGAATCAGTAAGGGGTTATTGCCGAAAATTTTGAGTCCAACATCCTGAAATTGTTTAATCTTAGATTCTACCGCCCCCAAAAATGGCCCCCAAAAGTATTTCTCGTACACCCGCACCTGTCTGTCGCCCAAAGTTTTCTTAATTCTTGATACTTTTTCATAACGCATCATGTGTTTTCTGTAGGTCAGAATAAAATCATAGTAGTTATCAGTTAGAATAAAAACGGCAGCCATTTGGCCAGCCATTTTTCTGTAATTCGTATCTCCCACACCACCCACAATTTCATACCTCTTTATCTGTCTTTCAAGCCATTTGAGAGCCTTCTTTGAATAGACACTTTTCTCAACATCATCACCATTTTCAATGAGTAGCATCAATATATCAAGATAGACTTTTCCGGCATGGTCCAAGTCCAAATATCTATACTCCTTCGGAAAAATTGTGAAATCATCATCCGGAAAGTGCATCGTTTCGTAATTTGTTTCCAGGTCGGACAGGAAAGCGATCAACGCAGATTTGTTGGGTTTACTCTGGGTATTTGGCTTGCCTGTGGTGGCGAGGCCCAGAAGTTTCGTGGCTGTATTCATATCATCGGCTTTGAGTACGCTCGGTCTTGCTTTCTCCCCCATAACTCACCCTCCTTCGTTTTATATTAATGCGTTATTTCATGCGCTGATAATACATAAAAATATGCACTATTGTCAATAAATAAGACACAAAAAAATCAAATAAAGAATAAAATCAAATAGTTAAAATAATGGCACGGGCTATGCTTTGAATAAGAGCGTTCGCGAACAGAAGGCCGGCCGTTAGAAGAACCGCCATCGAAGGTAGGTGGCATATCAAGACAGGAGTAAAGGAACTGTTGCATTTACCATCAATGGCAAAACGCCAACAACAAGACATTTTATGGACACAGGGAGGTAGGAAATGAGTAACAAACACAAAGAGGCAAGAGTTTCAAAGGCGGACATTTTGCGGCTTGTGGAAATGATCAACAAGCAACACGATAGAACCGAGAGATTAGTCGCCCGATCAACAAAGTATGCAATCCAAGCAGGGCGGCTTCTGAACAAGTTGAAGGCCATGGTCAAGTCTTCGGGCGAACGCTGGACCGATTTTTTTAAGGCGCAGTTTCCACACATCAACATCAGGACGGGTCAACGCTATATGAAGTTGGCAACATACTTGAGCAAGGAGGAGGCTGAACAGTTCGAATGTCTCACCCAGAATCAGTTGGAGAAACTGATCAATCTTGCGAATAAGGAACCTGTTTCAGTCACCGATTTTCTTTTTTCCCATGACATTGAACCTCCGGAAGACACTGAGGATCAAGAGGTGGCCGCTGAGTTCCGGAGGGAAGCGGCAATGCTCATCAAGAGCCTGCGTCCCAAGAAAGCCACTACCAACCCAGCGGGAGGCGGCAATGGTGGCGATGATGATCCTCCCGATGATGATCCTCCATCGGATGACGACGACCTCGACGAGGACGACGAGGACGACGGGGACGAGGAGGACGACGGGGACGACGGGGACGAGGAGGACGACGGGGACGAGGAGGACGAGGAGGACCCCGACGACGAGGACGAGGATGAAGAGGACTCGGACGAGGAGACAGACCTTCCTACTAGGCCGCTAGACATGATTGGCAGGCTCAACGAGGATGGGCGTGCGTTTCTCAAGGTCGCCGACCATGTGTGCAGCCATCAAAAAAGGATCAAGCACTCGAAGATCACCCGGAGCCGAATCAGGGAAATGGATGAGCTTATCGAGGAACTCACGGGTAAACTCAAGGCCCTGAAGAGGTTGCGCGCTCTTCTTAACAACTAATCGTGAGGCATCTGCGCCCCTGCCTCAACCAGGCAGGGGCGCATTGTTGACAACGAATTTTCGCCGAGAACGGGTTGAAACCATGTCGGGACGTAGCCCTAAAAAGCAAGCGGAAGGAGGCGTGCTTGCCAAGCGCATGCTCAACTTTGAGGAGCTTGCGCACTACATCGGCCTGCGCCCGCAGACCATCCGGAACAAGTATTACGCAGGCAAGTTCCCCATCCCGGCAAAGAAGATTTTTTCCAAGGTCTTGTGGGACATTAAGGATGTGGACCGGTATCTTGACCGGCTGCCGAAGATAGAAGGTTGACAGGGAGAGCTGGAAAACTGTACGTCTCATTCAGAAAGGAGGTGATGCGCGGTTTTCCTGCTCTTGCTCCAACCACGAAAGGAGCGAGAAAAATATGGGAGTTTTTCAGCGGTATATAAAGAAGGACGTGAACGGGAACCCGGTTCTCGATGCAAAGGGCAAGCCTCAGCGGGAAGGCCCCTGGTTCATTCAGTACCCACATAGTCGCGACCCGAAAACGGGCAAGGTGAAGTACCGGACGGAAAAGGCATCCCACTTCAAGAAAAAGGCGATGCAGATGTTCCGTGAGAAGTCGGACGCCTTCCTGGAAGCGGACCGCTACGGTATTCAACCCCAGAAGGACATGACCTTTTCTGAACTCATAGACTGGGGTCTGAGCCAGGAGGTCATGAAGGCGAAGGTCTCGGCCCCCGACGATACCAGGAATGCAGAGTTGCTAAAGGCGGAATTTGGGGAGTTGCTCGCGGCTCAGGTCACGCCACTGATGGTGGACAATTTCCGCATCAAGATGACGCGGACCGTCAGCGAGAAGACCAAAAAGCCTTACTCCGGAACCACGGTGAACAAGTTGGTGACCCTTGGGCGGCGAATCTATTATCTGGCCATGGACGGCGGGCTGGTTACTACCAATCCCTTCGCCAGGCGCGGCGCTTTCAAGGAAGAACCCATCGGGCAATACGTCACCGATCAGGAGTTCCGAGATTTATTGGAGCACCTGCCCGAACACATCCGGCCGGTGGTGATCGTGGCTTACTACACAGGCATGCGGCGTGGAGAGATTCTTCGCTTGACCTGGGATCGGGTGGACTTGTTCAAGGGCGTCATCGACCTGACCGCCAAGGACACCAAGACCAAAGAGGCCCGGCACATCTACTTGAACGCGATTCCGGAGTTGAAAGAGGTGTTCGTGGAGGCGGCCAGGCGCCGCACCAAGAAGCGTAAAGAGGTCTTCCTTCGTCCCGAGGGCGACCCGGTGCCGAACCGGTATCTCGAACGGTACATGGAACGCGCTTGTAAGAAGGCCGAGGTGGGTCCCTTTCGGTTCCATGATCTGCGCCATACCTTCAACACAAACATGGTGAAGGCGGGCGTGCCCCAGGCGGACGTGATGAAGCTGACGGGTCACAAGACCCTGGCCATGTTCCTGCGGTACCATCATCTGGACCGGGAGCAGGGCGAGGCGGCCATGGAAAAATTGCAGCAGCACCTGGCCGGTGGAGACAAGGCGGATGGGTCCGGGGGAGAAAACGAAAAACGGGCAAGGTGATGGTAGTCACCTTACCCGCTCAGTCCGTACCCAGGAAGTGAGGATGGCGTCTACTTCCTATCTACTTCCTGGAAAGGGTCACTTTTTGTAACCCATTGAAATCTTTGGCGTCCCCAAGGGGATTTGAACCCCTGTCGCCGGCGTGAAAGGACGTGAAGTGTTTTTAGGGATTTCTCAAAAAATCAATCATTTATAATGTTTTCAGTGGGTTGTGTGAATGGATATTTACGGGGATTTACCCTGAAAAACATAGAAAACCAGAATATGTTGACCCAAATCCCCGCAGTTTTTCCCGCAGTGAATTGGAACCGGCTTTTGATGATCAATGACCGCACTCACCTCACACATCTGCCCTTATCGGGTTATGAATTACGCTGCCTCTTTGGTTTTGAATTCATCGGGCTTCTCACGTTTAGGCAGTCCGTCCAAGAAGGCATTGGTGGGAGTGTCATGCCTTTCACCTCCTGCCCTTGATCCGCGAGTGCTCATCCAGAAGCCCATTGGAGACGATCCACACTGCTCTAATGCCTGCGTACACGTGGGTATTCGTCGTGCCTTCCGGTTCGCTACCATGGCCCGCATGTTTTTACAACGAGCCCTCCTTCTATTTGGATGAGGTGCTACATGTCTAACCCCTGGGCTCTCCGCTTTCTCTTATACTCAGCTGCTTTTCCAGATGCGATCCTTTTATCTCCATGATACTTATTTCGACATTTGTTGGAACAAAACTTGTGATTTCCCTTTTGCTTATATAAGTGGTATTTATTACATGAGCTGCAAATACCTATAAGCTCTTTGTGGCGCTTAATGCGAAAAAATTCAATTACCAAATATATGATAATATCATCGAATGTTGAGTCTTCTCCAATTGCAGAATAGTAAAAATAATTGTCTTCATCATCTATATACATCCATTTATTACCTATGGCATTATACATATCCATATAATGCATAAACTTTTTGCTATCTGATAGCTGTCTGCAAGAAATTACATGACCAAATATGTCAACTAAATCACTGTAACAATCACTTATAATTCTTTTTTTTAGTCCAACCCGGATCAAGGGCTTAATCGGCAAATCTAAATCGTCAATTGCCTTATCCACCAATTCTTTTGCCCCAATAGTCACCTTTTCACTATTCAAAAAACCAATCAATACTACACCACACTTGTAAGCCTTCCTTTCCTGTTCCGCCTTGGTTCTTGCAAATTCCATGAATTATCTCCTGCTGGTGGGCTGTGGGCAAACGCAAATGCAGTATCAACGCAGTTTTGCGTTATCCATAACTATCCGTTTTTACTATAATTTCATTGATAGCGGCTCATTAAACCCTTATCATGGCCGTTGAGCAGGCGAATTATACATGGAGATCAAGGTGTGAACAAGCCTTCAGCCTGGCGGCCAGCCGCGCAAATCCATAGACGCGGAGGGCATTGCCCGAAGCAAAGAACTAATGGAGCCTGCAAAGGCTCAATTTGAGGCCCTTGTTGAATTTGTGCACACCAAGGAAGAGTTTACCGAAGAGGATACCGAAAATTGGTTCGCGCAAAGGGATGTCTTCGAGAGGGCCTATGCCAAATGGCTCGTCCACATGGCGATAAAAGGCATCCTAAAGAGCAAGAAAGGAGAGAAAAGACAATGAAAACAAGATATTGCTCCCTGCTATATGCCCCGGTGCTTAACGAATCCGATGTTAACGCCGTCAGGTATTGTCGAACGTGCATGATCAACCCCTTTACGCCGTTCCAGCGCAATGAGCCTGCCCCCATTGCCAGCTTGGCCGATAAGGAGATGGTGTTATCAGACTCCACCGGCTATCAGGCGCTCCGGGCGTTCCCAACAGCAAAGCGCGTGGTCCTGACCATGACTGCCAGGCCAGATAGGCACTCGACGGACGAGGTGCTTTTCCTGAATCCGTTCCACAACTGCATGGATAACGCCCGTACCGGAGCAACCACGGCCTTCCTCATCGATTATCCGACCTTTGGGGAGGATTCTGAGGAGGTGTACAAGTGGAAATTACGGATGTCCCAAAAGGCCAGGGACTTGACCCTGCCTCTCGCCGCCAAGTTATGTCCTGAAACGGAATTGGCCATCGCGCTTCAACCACGGCACATGGGGGAATTGGAGGAATATTACGAAGAAATAGCCACCCCTGAGGTCCGGACATACGGGTTCCCCCTGCGCGGCAGCCATCCGCTGAACATTGCCTACGCTTTGTCGTTCCTGCATCATCGCGGAATACTCAAGGTCCACATGCTGGGCTCCTCGGCGCCCCACAGGATCATGGTGCTCGCGGCAGCGGCTGGGCTGGGCATGTTCGACCGGATCACCTTCGACAGTCTCACTTGGCAAGGCCATTATGCGGGTAAACGGCAGTTTTTCGATCACGAGACCCTGCGCGCCATGCCCAGAAGGGACAACAAGGCCGGACGCATCGACGAAGATGGTCTGATAAGGCTCCTCCTGGACGAACATGGCGGGGATTTCAATCTCTTTCTCGGCGGATTGCAGCTACCGGATGACGCCACGGTCAAAGAGTGGATCGGAATCTATAACATCCGCGTGTTCCAGTATTTTACGGACAGGATGGCCGGTTTGGCCCGCCGTGGGGAACTTGTGGACTTCGTGAAGGACTCATGGTTGCCTCCTAAGCGGAAAAATGCGGTCCTAAACGCCATTGAGATGCTCCATCGTAGCGCCAAGGACGGCCATGATGCAGCTGTGGCCTTCTATGCGAAAAACGCGCCTCAGGACGCCTCACAGGCTTCTTAACCCACTCCTCCCCGTCTATCGACGCAGGGCCGGTGTCCTGGACAACAGGCGCCGGCCCTTCCCACACAATTGAGCATGAACCGATTGTCAGGCGAGTGACTGGCTCTGTTGGCGAAGGGGCATGGGGCTGTGACTTTGGTGTTGCCGGACGTCCTGGTGTTCGTGCCGAGATCGTGGGGTGCCTCAGGACTGTCAACGAGGGTTTCTAATGAGCTGGAGTGTCGCTTTATTAAATATTGTAAATGGTTATATGTGATTCATTATGAATACCTATATATTATTGATGAATCAAAATGATGTGGGTCCGTGAAATGATGTATACGGCAAATAGTTATATCAATAACATAAATCACATTAAATCATTCGAACGCAAGTTCATACCTATTATACATAATAATCACTGCTATAAACTACGAATTACAACAACTTCCAAAGGAGTTAAAAATGAAAGTCAAAACCAAGATAGATAAAGTGGTACTAACAGCTAAGAACCACTATGAAGAGTTTCTCCCATATGATCAAATTCCTGGTTACAAAGTGGTTGAGAACTTCTTTTCAACTACAGACATCCCGGATGAAGACGACTCGCGCATGAAATACATGGCCATAGTCAGGTACATCCATGAAGGTAAAGGGTCGTTCATGGTTGCCTACTTCCAAAGGAAAACCAAGTGGGCGTCACCACTGTACCTCATTTTCTGGCCTGACTACTTCCATGAGATACCAATTGTTGCGGTAAAAAGGGTTCAAGACTTTCTATGGAGAAAATGTCGGTACGAAATGAGGGTCAGTATGGTGGACGTGGCTACCGACCTGATATTTGATCGAGACTTCGATGCGTACTCCAAGATCATCAGGACCTTCAAGCCTGGTCGTAAACGAAAGCCTGATCGGGAGTGGGATACCAGCGTGTGTTTCGGGAAGCCCTCAACCCCGGTCAGACTTATTGTGTACGACAAAACCGAGCAGCTTTTAGCCAAGCACAATGTTGAGATTCCAGAACAGGTGGTCCGAGTGGAGGCACGCTTCAGAATGTCCAAGTGCAACAATTTCATCCAGACAGTGGATGACCTGGCCTCCCACAATTGGGGTTGGCTGTACCCCAAGTATTTCTCTTTCCACGTAAAGAAACCAGCCTTAACGGAGACACTGCTCGATATGGGGGTGGAACCGAAACAGCCAATTTGGAAACTACGGGATTTGATGACGGGGGCGGGAAAGACGCCATCCAACTTCTACAGAGATTGCCTTGTGGAACATCCGAAAGCAGATCTTGTTCGTAATTCCCTTTCTGGATACCGGTGGGGGAGGAGTGTCCAATGAAAATGACCAAAGAACAAATGGCCGTGGTGGAGTCGGATGCTGCCATGAGAATGCTCAACTGTGGTTCGGGGTGTGGGAAAACCGCTGTGCTGGGGTCGTGTGCCCTCAAGGAACAGGATCGTTTGGGAGGTAATGGGCGCGTGGTGGTCTTCAGCCTGACCAATTATGCGGCAGACAAAATCTATAAAACCATCCAAAGCCATGCCCGGGACAGGGAACTGCTAAGGCAAATCGGAGTACGCACGCCTGACCCAGGGATTGAATGCAGTACAATCCATGGTTTCTGTCTTAGGAGAAGGAGGATTTCTAAACATGGGGTAGTTGAAAAGGATGCTGCCGAACAAGACCTGCTCTTGGAAATTCTTCAATCGAAAGGGTTGGTCGATGAACACTCCATGAAGACCATTCTGAAAATGTACCGGTGCAGACAGATACCACCAGCCGAATCCTTAACGGATTTCTATGATCTTGTACCAAGGGATGAAGTTAAGGGAATACTGGCCGAGATGAATCGTCTTAAAAAGGAGCAGGGCCTTGTAACCTTCAACGACATTCTGGTTCGATTTCTAAAAATGTTGGACAAACCACATTTCCTAAAACGCATTCAAAGGGAATGTCCGGTTCTGATAGTGGATGAATTTCAGGACCTAAACACGGTGGCCTGGCGTATCCTTAAGAAGTTGGCGAGCACAAGCGCATGCGCCCGTATCATCGTCGCCGGTGATGACGCCCAAACCGCCTTTGCCTACGCGGACGCTTCCTTCAAACGATTCAAGCAGTTCAGGCAGGCATTCTCTGATCACCAGGAATTTCGGCTAACCATCAATCAACGATCCACTCAACAGATACAGGATGTCAGTGATGCGCTAGTAAGGCAGAGTCGATATTCGTCAAGGAAAACCGTTGTTGCAAATAGGATTGGAGATAAACCTGGTTTCTATTGCAACTGTTCGTCTCAAGCGATCCATGAACATATCATAGAAGAAATCCGTGGGTTTGCTGAAGACGGTATCCCTCTCGATCAGATGGCGGTCTTCTATCGTTTTAATGCCGATGCCTTTGGATTCAGAAGATGTCTGTCGAAGAATCATATTCCCTACATGGTGTTCGGGGACAAATCCTCCAGGAAAGGTCCCTTTGTCCGACTGCTTTTGGCCATGGTTCAGATCATAACCAATGACCAACCATCGGGCGCGGCATGGATGGAGGTCCTTCGGAATGTGGAGGGCCTTGGGGAGAAACAGGCAGAGAAGGTTTTTGCCTGGCTAAAGCACAAGCAGTCGAATGATTTTCAATATCCGAGGCAATTAAAATTCACCGCCCCCTTGGAAAGAACCCTTCGCTTCCTGCATGACACGAAAGACAATGTGGGGAGTCCTCTCGACAAATTATTCGCCCTCGTAGATTTCATCAGGTCAATGCCCAAGGTGAACAAAACCGTCAAGGATCACATCCTGCCAACCATGGCCAAGATCGTCCATGACTACGGGCTGAAGGATTTACCAGACAAATTCAACGACCCCTCGTATCCCTTATGCTTCCCTCCCCAAACGAATCCTCCCTATCCCAAAACATACCTCACCCTGTCCACGATCCACAGGATCAAAGGTGGAGAATATGAGGTGGTCTTCTATCTCGGCACCAACGATGAGACTTATGAGGACCACGGGAATTTTTCAACACCGAAGGATCGAGAGTTGGAATTGCAATTGATGAACATTGCGGTGACGCGGGCTCGCACCCATCTCCAAATGTATTTCCCTGTTGATTGGAAGGTTGTGAAGAAAGGTGGGCATGCTTCCAATCCATGGACATTCTTCAATGGTCTTCACAAGGAAATTTTCCAAACACCTGAAGGCCCTAATCACGAGGAGGAGCAATCATGATACCGATTTCTTTTGAACTGGTTGAAGAGATGGACCTTGGCCTGAACGAACATGTTTTCCGGCAACTCAAAAATCTTCAGGATTCGATTGTGAGGGAATGTGGGAAATCAAGTGCGCGTGGAGAGCGTGATGTAAAAGGGGGTATGATCAATTGGTTGTTTTTTGACAGGAGATTTGGTTTAGTAAAACATTTCACATCCATCGACGATTCCTATGGCCCAGTCTCTCCAATTCAACCTGGCGAGACCGTACCCATAAAATTTGTATTGGAAAACGGGGTGCAAATGTTCGCTGATTTTGATGTGCAGGTCTTGATCCCACCACCCAGGATGGGGCCGACATTGGCCAACAAAATGATTTTGATAGGACTGATGAAAAACTGCCTATCCCTGGATCGCCGCATGGAACTCATATTTGGTCCACACCACGATCCGTTGAAGGGAACTGTGTTGGCGGAAGAGACGGAACCGCCCCTTCCGCCGATTTTCGAGCGAATCATCTGATGTCCGTAATCAGGCTCAGGCCACACTCCTAATTTCCTTTATGATCAGAAGCATCTTGCCGACCAGGTCAATGATTTCGTTTTTGAAAATAGACCCTGATGGAAACCGCGTCATTCCGGTCAAAGTGCGGGATTCCTCATCGAAGAATACCTTGTCGTATCCATTGTATGTGTTGATGGTGTTGATGATTTCAAGCGTGCGAGGTGTGATGTCTAATGCGCCAAGGTATTTCATTTGGAGACTGGTGGCGGTGGAATTGATGATGATTTTCAATTCAAATGGTTTCCCACCGTATTCTTGGTGCGCCCTCAACAAGTGATCATGTTCTTCAACCCGGTCTTCAGCCAGACGATAGCCATTTTGCCTCAACCACAATTTCACCGCCAGAACCAAGTTTTCCGTTTTCATGGTATTCCTCCTTTGGTTTGTGTTCAAAATCTTCCAAAAAAAGATAGGTTGAAAAACCAAAGGAGGGATAACTCGAACACCAGCGTACTCTTGTGGTGCCACAAAAGTACAAGGTGCTGATTTATTTGACTTCCTTTTTCTCAAGCACCTCGATCAATTCCCTTTTTCCTTTAGCATGACCAAGTCTTCATCCATGCCATGCCGTAGAATATCCAATCTGGGTGATGCAGCCGCAAGGGTTTCAGCGTGGACGGTTTTGATCTTGAAAGGAAACAGGCTCGGCCCGGACAACAAATCATGCAGGGGGGAGGATGGGTTGGGGCGGGCATGCAAGGAAGCCTCCACTATCCATGCAATCAGGTCGGCGTCGTCAATCGGAAACTCCTTACTGCCTTTATAGATTCCCTTTTGGTCCGTTTCCTGGAGCACGCCCCAGTCAAGGAAGGACCGTAACACACGACGAGCTGCACGATGGACGGTTTCTCTTTCCCCGTATTGTTCGCGGACCCGGCGTTGAACATGGGCGGCGGCCGCAGTTCCTTGAAGCCTCAGCAACCGACCCACCTGAACGGCCACACCGGCCCAGAAGGGATAGACCGCCGACACCATACCCCAATGAACAACCATGTGGTTTTTACGTGGAATGCGTTTTAGCAGGTCCAGACCAGCGATCCTCAGGGATTCGAGTTCCTTGGGCGGGGTCATCCACGTTTTCAAGAGGATGGTTATGATCTTCTCCCTGTTGCCTCGTTCGGCCTGGCCACCGACGGACACTTTATCTTGCAAGAGATTTTGCAGGGTTTCGTTCACAACGGTCCGGTCATTCCCGGCCATGACAAGATTCGCGGTTTGCTCGAACCATTCAAGCCGGACCCGCTGACTGAAACCGATCTGATTCATCCTTTTATTCATTCATCCCTCTTTTCGACTTGCACCAGAGGGACGATGATTTCTTCGACGGAAATTCCTCCATGGCCCACAGTACAATTTTTCTCATTGATGAAGGCGCGCCTGGCCGGAGCGAGGAGCGCAAGGTAGTCCTCGGGCAATCCGACTGCCCCCCATTCCAATGCCTCCGGGAAACGTTCCTTGACCTGGTCGCGCAAGGTCGCGCTGGAATAGACCCTTACCCGTTCCCCGCGCAAATCGGCGACTGCGCCCTCCGTCGGCCGCCCACATCCCTTCGCCTCGATGTTGCCGTGGTCCGAGGTCACGTAAACGCGGTATCCTTTGTCCAGCAATAATCCAAACAGGGAAGACAGGTAGGGCTGATCCGCCCACTGCCGCACCTGGTTGTGCATACCGGCGGTTCCCATTTCCATTCCGTGCATGATCTTGTCCACCTTGTCCACAACCAGCCCGGCGACCCTCGCCTGGGGATGGGATAACGCCTCGGCCACATTTTCTAAGTCCCCGTCACCCAACCCCTTCATGTAAACCACCTCGCGCTGTGAGAGCCCCTGGTCGGCCCAGAATTGAGACCAGAGGGCCGGTTCCTTGTCCGTGGTCGCGATGCTATTCGGGAAATAGATGGGCGCCTTACCGGCAAATGCAGATTGACGAGATACGGACGTCGTAGTCGGGACCCAGGCAAACACCGCCTGCTCCCGGAATCGCAACCCCGGTTGTTTGTTTTTTAACGAATCGCGAATGACCAGCCATTGATCCAGGGCCAGACCGTCCACCACGACCATGGCGACCTTTGCCTTGTCGGCTTCCACCTGCCTGGCCAGAAACCGGGGCAAATGATGGAGCATAACCGGAGGAGCCGGCGGAAGATTCATAAGACCGGCGTATCGCTTGAAAAGCCAGGCGGTGAACCTATCGTCCACCTGATCCTGGAGGGTCTTCACCCTTTCGGAATGTTTTTCGTGATCGGCGTCGGACACGTCATGCAGAAGCAGGATCAATTCCGCCCACCCGCGCGCAAACCGGAACCAATCGCCATGCCGGGCATCTTCCTCGGGAATGGAGCAACTCAGATTGGTGATGAGTTTATCAAGACGAAGGGCTCGGTCTTCACGGGAAACATCCTGAATGCCGATATGCACCCACGATTTGGCCAACGATTCCGCCACGGCATGGGGCACGGGTTGAAGAAGTCCCTCAACGAACAGGTTGTCGATGTAGACGCGAATGTCATCGTGATCAAAGGGTAGGTCCACGGGGCCTTCCATGGATAGGCCGTAAGGCTTGGCATCCTCCCGAATCTCGATTCCACCTTGCGTCGCCCGGTCCAGAAACACCGGCCACCGTTCCTGCAAAAAGGCAAAAAAGGATTCCCTGTCCCTGACCACGGCATCAAGGGGCCACTCGCTGAACACCTTGTTCTGTCGCAGGATTTGTATGAAACGGTCATCCAATATTCCGGGTATGCGCCGGCCCCGGTAATGGCGGCGAAGAAGGACACGGAGTAAATCCGATGGCTGCTTGATCAATTCCGGCGCAATCTCAAAGACGTGGCGCAGAACAAATTCCTTGGTGGCGTTGTCTCCCAACTGGCCTGGCGCATGTCCTTTCTGCGCATCATACAAGGCGTCCAGGTCTCCGGTGTCCAGGGCGATGACGACCGGGTAGCTCAGGTTCGGAAAGATGTCGCCCAGATTAAAGGACAGTTTACGCCCGGCTTGCAGAAGATCGTATGGCAACCCATTCAGGTCGCTGGCCTGAGATCGCAGCACCACCACGAGGTCCGTGTGCTCGCCCCGATCCCAGCGGGAACGGAATTTGGATTCATATGCGTAGCGGAAGGCGATGTGGTCCTCGAACGGGATCAACTCAAATCCCCTGTCCCTCACCCCCTCAAGAATCCCTTCTTCAAGGAGCAGTCCGTCCGGGTCCGCCACCAATGTCAGCTTGGCCACGTTCGGTGTGAACTCCTTCAGGATTTGATCCCGCCAGCTACTCATGATTTCCCTCCACCCGCATCATCAGCAACGGCGTCAATTCCGGATAGGCTTGAGCCTTCTGGTCAAGTTGCTTCCTTAGGTTCTGCTCTTCCTGGGCAAGAAGGTTCAGGCGATAGTTGCGCACCTGAGGCAGGCCGATTTTTTCAATGTTCCTGCGCCGAGCGGCAAAGGCATAGTCAGCTTTTTCCCGTTCCCTGGATATGCGGTCCCGATGTTCCCGCACCAGTTCTTCATAAATCGGACGGCCATGGTCCTCGGCGGCGGCATGCAACTGATCATGAGCCTTGCGGGTCAGGTCCATGTCCCATATGCCGCGAATATCGGCGTCCACGGCAAGCAACTGATCCCACACCCGCCTTGCCGTCGGCATGTACACCATCCCATTGTCCGCAAGAAACAGGGGCATGATGCGCCGCCGGTTCCATTCCATGGATGCGATGGCAATGCGCCACAAAGACCAGACCCCTTGAATTTCCTCCGACAAACCAGGAATGGACGCAATGGGGATGGGTTGTCCCGGTGCCAGTCGAGGCAGGCGCATGGCCAGGCCGCGCACCTTGGGCTCTTCCAAGGTCAAATGGCGAGCACCCGGCCGCTGCTCTGCTTCCTTGCCGCTGAAGACCACATTCGTGATGGTATCCCCATCTGGCCAGGTGAGATGCCAACCCCGTTTCTTCTTTTCCGCCGAGCCTCCGTTGGCGGAAAGGTAACTCACGGTCATGCGTTCAACCCAATGGGGCAAAGGGTGGGTCAACAGGCGTTGCGCCTCTCCGGGATTCAATTCCTCTGCCGCACCGAGAATGGACGCGGTGGACCTTGCCTCGCGGGCCTGCTCCTCCAGCCGGGCCACCGCATTCTCCACGGATTCGTCCACGCGCTCGGGGTTGAGGATCGCCTCCACGTACATCTCGTCAAACAGTTTACCGGCCTGGGCGGAATCCAGGACATCGCCGGTCTTGTCGATGCCGAACTCCTCGAAGATGACCGCGAGCTTGGTCTCCAAAACCTCTCGCACCCGATGCTCCACCGAATCCTCGAAAACGAAATTCACCGCACGCACGACATGGGTCTGGCCGATGCGGTCCACCCTGCCGATGCGTTGTTCCAGACGCATGGGGTTCCAGGGAATATCGTAGTTGATGACCACATGGCAGAATTGCAGGTTCAATCCCTCGCCGCCGGCGTCCGTGGAAATCAGGATGCGGGCGTCCCCGGCAAAATCCTCCTGCACCCGCTTGCGCTCCTCCATGCTCATGGAACCGTTCAGGCACACGACTGAAAACCCGCGCTCCGTTAAAAAATGCCGTAACATCTCCTGGGTGGGTACAAATTCGGTGAACACCAGGGCCTTGAGGTCAGGATCGCCTTCCTCGGATTGCAGGCGGTAGAGCCAGTCGAGCAACGCCTCGGCCTTGGCGTCCGGTCCGGTTTGTTCGCAACGCGCCGCCGCATCCAACAACAGTTTCACCTCGGCCCGTTCGTTTTTGAGCGCCTTGAACCGGCTGTGCAGCAGCACCTCGATTTGTTCCTGCCCATCCAGGTCCGACCATTCTTCTTCGGATAGTTCCGGGAAAAGGCTCATCTGTTCCTGAGGCGCGGCCAGGGCGTCGAGCCTGCGTTCGAGGGTGCTGCGAATAGCCGCCGTGCTGGACACCACCAGGCGCTGCATCAGGATCATCAAGAATCCGATGTAGTTGCGTTTCTCCTGCATGGCCTGGTTGTATCC
This sequence comes from Desulfatibacillum alkenivorans DSM 16219, assembly GCF_900142135.1. Lineage (GTDB taxonomy): Bacteria > Desulfobacterota > Desulfobacteria > Desulfobacterales > Desulfatibacillaceae > Desulfatibacillum > Desulfatibacillum alkenivorans. The sequence goes on from NZ_FQZU01000037.1 coordinate 47,718, forward strand.
CTCGCGGGCATAGGCGGTCACCGCCTCGTACAACTGGCGCTGTTCCTCGTGACGATCCTCCCACGACACGGAGGCCAGTTCGGTGCGCCGGGGTTTGAACAGGGGATTGCCTTCAGCGTCGATGGCCTGGCGTTTTTCGGTGCGGATCACATAGGGCTGGACCCGTTCACGGGTGACGCTGGCAATGTCCGGAAATTCATCCGCGTCGATCAGGGAAACCAGGCGGTGGAAGGCGTCTGTCTTTCCCTGGTGCGGGGTGGCCGACAATAACAAAAAATACGGGGCCGCCTCGGAAAGGCCCTTGCCCAATTTGAAACGCGCCACCTGATCCGTACTGCCGCCAAGACGGTGAGCCTCGTCCACGATCACCAGGTCCCAACCGGCGGAAATCAGGTCCTCGAAACGATTCCGGTTGTATTCCGCAACCTGGGCCGCATTCCATCCCCGGCGTTTGTCCATGGGTTTGACCGAATCCATGGGGACCACAACCTGCGAGAACATCTGCCACGCATTGGCAGGGAGGGTTTCCGGTCCATGGTTGTTGGCGTCCTGCTTGCCCAAAAGGGATTCCGGCGCGATTCTCTTAAGGGTCTTGATGTCCTCGGGCAACACGAGTTGGAAGGTCTCGCCGAAATGAAACCGCATTTCACTGACCCACTGGGTCGCGAGCCCCTTGGGTGCGACGACCAATGTGCGGCGGGCCAGACCTCGCAGTTTCAGTTCTCTGAGGATTAGACCGGCCTCAATGGTTTTGCCCAACCCCACCTCATCGGCCAAAAGATATCTCACCCGGTCATGTTCGATGGCGCGACTCAAGGCGCGGATTTGATGCGGCAAAGGGATGACAGTGGATTCGATAGGGGCGAGCAGCACATCTTGGGTCAAGGCGTCCGCCACCCGCGCGGCGGCGGCGACATAGGCGATATGGTCGGATGAGTTGGCGCCCGCACTCTCCAAGGGTTGGAGCCTGGAGGCGGGAACACGGACCACGGTGTCGCGCCCGGGCAGCCAAACCCGGCAGATCGTCTCACCCCACAGGGTTTGGGATTCGATGACCTTGCAGGCGCTGTTGTGACTGATACTGTATTGCCAAAATGGCTCCACCCTCTAATTATCCTCAATCTTGATCAATTGTTTGTTGAATTTGGATAGCCGGGACAATGCGATTACGGATTTCACTGTAAATAGCGATGTCAAGGCCCTCGGCGACCTCCAGTGAAACGGCCAATCCGTAAGAGACAGGGTCTTGAATTTTTCCCGCATCCTCACGACAGTTGACTTTAATGTCGATGACATCGCCATCATTGAATGGCTCCGCGCTCTGACCCTCGAAAATTTCATGTTGCACGGTTCCACGCTTTACGGATTGCCAATCTGCATTTTGACGAGTCGGAGCCAAATTCTTGTTGATAACCTCAAACCATAGGCTTGCTGTCCGGTATTTCTGTGTATTGGCAGAAATCGGTGAAAGCCAAGCAAGAGTCACTGTCAATCGTCTTCTTTCCTGACGGGCGCTAAGAGACGGAGGAAGCGGTAATCGAAAGACGTGAGCCTCACCGTCAGAAAGTTCCCCATAGCCAAGCACAGTGGCTCTCTGCTCCGTACAATCAAGGACTCGGTCTATCTCCGGAAAGCCATAACCCATCCAGCGGGACAAAAGAGACTTGTATTGCCTACTAATCTCATTGGAAATGTCTGCTGGCCTATTATATCGAGATGCGGCACGGTCTCTAATTTCTTCCCCTATCTTCGAGTTTTCGATTCGAGTCTTGAGGTGATCCCCAATATCACCCCAAGCGCATCCATGGACCAACATTGCCTTCAATAGTGGAACTTCATACCTTGTAGGATCGACATCAGCCGCTTGTTCATAGAATATTTGTTGCAGGGAATCGTAACTAATACCAGCTGATCTGCTTATCAAGGCTGTCGCATTGCTTGTACCACAACAGTAGGCAGTCGCGTTAAGCTCACCCGGAAGGCTTCCAGGTGTGGCGACTTTAGTCCCAGGGGGTGTTCGAAAAATCGCTGGCTCAATGGTTACGGGATTGGTTGGTTGAATAGTCAAACGATACCATTGTCGTCCTCCGATATAGACAATGTCAGGTTTAATTGCACGCCGGTAGCCACTACCGAACGCAGATATTGGGCTAACTAAACTATATTCAAAAGGATTTATCCTACTTCCCTGATTGACAACTTCAGCATTATCCATGTGGACAGCACCAACACTGATACCATTGATCGTTTCTGCTGGTGAAAGCAATTTTCTATTTCGGGCATCTCTGTATATGGCTTTGATTGTCGCAGTTTCTAGTTCCTCAGCACTTAAAGAATCAAATTCTTCGGGAGAAACTCCAAGGGAAATGGGTATAGGATGGTTACCGGCACTGACCACAAATAGCACACGATACTTCAAACTTAGCCAATCCAGCAATCTGGCGATGGGACTCATAAATTGTGTAAATTGGCGAGTTCGATCACAAACTGATAAATTTATTACCCTGATTTGAGGGGCCGCCGGACCTCCCTCCTGATCATCCTCGAACAGTCTTTTAACTGCTCTGTGGATAAGATCGACAGCAAGACAATTGGCGGGAATCCCCTCCGGCCGAGGGGTGTCGAACCAGTTCAATGGTTTCATGATGGGCCGAACGTAAATTGGCCTTGATAGGGGGGTGGGAGGATGATTCAAGTCACCGTGGACAATGAGCGAAGCCATTGAACTGCCATGAACTCGCTCCGAAGCCCCATAATCAGATCCCCAGTCATCTGGGTCATCAATAATTAAACGGCCTGCTAACAAATCGTGGTTAACCAATGGCATCCCATCAAAAAGAGCAACGACCGGATCACCTATAGGCAAGGGCATTTCTTCGACTTGAGTGATCTCCAAATCACCTTCTGGTGATCGGTCACCTTCCAGCATTTGCCCAACAGGTCTGAAGAACATAATGTTTTCACATTTGACGAGTTCCGTTGTCGGGTTTTCCACAATAGCACGAATGGAATGGGCGGGTAGTTCGGCCAAGAGGCCATGGTAGGCAATGCCTTCTATAACAGACTGGCTCAATATTTGGCCGCCCGCTTGCTGGACGAGATTTGCGACATGGTTTGCGCTCGCGGCTCGAAGCGTGTCACTCCCACGAAACCAGAGTTCGGCTTCAAATGTTATGACTCTATCTCCGTCGTGTTCAAGGTCCTCGCGCCAAATTCCAATAATTCCGGTTTCGAGAAGTCTATCCTGAACATCCCACCGACGGATATCTTTCAGGTGCAGGAACACGTCGCGAAACTTTGTGAGCCCGCGCTCGAATTGCATAGTGGGGTTTTCTTGATACCGTCGCCACAACGACAGCATCTGATTAAGCGCTTGCTGGTTGGTCATGACAAGATAAAGTCGCCCACTTAATTCTTTATCGGGTTTGGCCTCGTCATAAAATTCTTCATCCGGCGCGATTTCATCAAGTTCAACTTCTCCCATCCATTCGAGACCATCAATGCGCTTTACCGCATTGGCAAAGTTTTCTATGCTTCCGACGGTCTCTATCACGAGGACCTGCTCGGGTATTATGCCCGCAGCACTCTGTTGTATCTCTATTCGCCTGGCTTCAAATGTAGCCTGAAGCTGATCGAAGGCTGGAGAAAGACGATCCCACTGCCGTTGCGGGGTTGGCCTTTTGAACCGACCTCCACCGCCTCCAAGTGTTGAACGAGAAGCTGTGTCAGGCGTAGGGAAGAGAAGTAGTGGGCGTTCAGGCATTCTTTTCCTCCGGATCACTTAGTTGAGCTACGGTGACTGATCTGGCGGACCAGTTCTGGAGGGTTTTGGATATGATATCCTTCATGTCTGCGTTTGGTTGTTCAAGCACATATTGACGGAACACAGTGGTGCCGAACTCTTCGACTTCCGCAAAATTTGATCCCAGAAGACGTTTGGCCAAAGTGCTCGGTGCGTATCCCAGTTGAATCCTGATTCGACGTTCAAACTTTTCGAACCATTCTGTCAAACGAGCGCGGGTCGGGCCGGGAAGCGTCATGCGGACCTGGAATCGTCGCCATACTGCACGGTCCAGTAGTTCGGCGTGATTGGTTGCCCCAATGACCATGACATGGCTTGGTAGATTGTCAATCTGCATAAGCAGCGAACTCACCACACGTTTAATCTCACCGGTCTCGTGAAGATCACCACGCTCCTTACCGAGGGTTTCAAATTCGTCGAAAAAGAGGACGCACTTCCGAGTGGAGGCATATTCAAACAACTTCTTCAGGCGGACAGCGGTTTCACCTAGGTATGTCCCGACAACGCTTTCATAACGAACCACAAGTAAAGGGACCACCAGCGCTTCTGCGATGGCCTCGGCCAAAGACGTCTTACCATTGCCCGGTGGTCCAATTAGAAGCACACGGTTTCGAGGCTCCAAATTATATGATCTGAGTAGGTCGGTCCGGTGTTGCTCTTGAATCAGGCTCTGGCAAATCTGATGCACTTCATCTGGAAGGATGAGATCCGCCAATTTTCGTTGAGGCATGACCTCATGGAACAGATTGCCCATGCGCTGATCCAGCATGGGGCCACCACCATTGGTTGCGGGGCGTTCAACCGGTGTGGAACGGAGCATCTCTTCGAGCTTATCGGCCAACACTTTGTGCTGCTTGGTCCGCTCTTCTGCGATGATCGCCTCAACGACCTTTCTAAATGTAGCCTTGTCGCCCCGTATGCCGGATTGGACAAGGCGAATTAGCAAATCCGCTCTTGCCATTATTCTCCTCCCATTCGCGTCACTGCCTGGTCATACCACATCAGGAGTTTTTCGTCTTCCTGGAGGACCTTGTCGGGAATCTTTTCGGCCACGGCGATGATGGTGGCGTAGTCCTTTTCCTGCCATGCCTTTTTGAATCCGGCGCGGACGGCTTCGAGGCGGAAGACCTTGAGGCGCCGTTGGGTGGAGGTCCGGTACTCCTCGAACTCCTTCATCAGGGCGCGTTCACGGAGTTTTTCCAGGTCGCCGGCCTTGTTGGGGTCGGGCACGTACCAGCGGTCCTTGGCCTTGGCCATCAGTGCCGGGTCATCCTTGTCCAGGTTGCGCAGGTCCTTGAAGTTGGTGGACAGGTAGCTGTGGATCGGCCCGGGTACCGCGTCCTTGCCATCGTACCGAAGGAAGTTTTGCTCCAGAAGGGTGGACAGTTCCAGGGGCGTTTCGTTTTTCTGCCACCCGCCGATCTGCTTGAGGAACTGGGGGTGCAAATCCTGAAAGGTCTGAGGTTTTTGGGATAACTGCTGCTTGAGCCACAGGATGGCTGAGGCTTCATCGGACACGAACAACTCCAATTGGACGATTTCCCGCACGCTCATGCGCTTCTTGTCATACTCGGCTGTCTGGTCCGGCAAGAAGTACATGCCGTCCCGTTCGGAAAAACGCTGCATGAGCCCGGCGTAAAACTCGGCGGCGGACATGGGCACGGTCACGTTGCGCTGCACGTGGAATGCCACCATGCGGTCATACAGCATGTAGCTTTGACGCTCGGCCACCACCTCGGCCAGCCCGTCTTTGGATACGAACACCGGCAACTGTTTCAGGTGGGTGCGCACAAAATCCCACACACCATCCTCGGTCCCGGCGGACAATTTGAACCTTTCCTCAAGCCCGCTGTCGGGTTTATATGCTGAGATAACTAAGTCCTGTTTCACAGCCATACTTGTAACTTGTTTGAAACTACCCTGCTTCTTATTTAGTGTTCGTATATCCGCTACTACAAAACCCGATGAAATTAACGCCTCTTGAATAGCATGCCATACAGAATTTTTAGAGTTACTAAATACTAATGTCATCCATCGCCCAGGTTTGAGCAATCTATTATACTCATCGAAACATAGTTTCATCAATCTCTTGTATTCAAATAATCCCTTTTGCTTGCTTCGATTTCTTTTCGATCTATCGACGACAGCTTCAGGTGAGCTATTCGTAAGAACACGATGCCACGATTCAACAAGGAAATTCAATTCAGAGTATGGAAAATTATCCCCAAAAGGCGGGTCTGTAAAGATATAGTCGATGGAATCATTCGGCATATCCAAATGGGCCGTGGCTCCTGTATTGATTAAGGCGATATTGTCACGGGCGGCCCCATTTCGAAATGCCTTTCCCAAGCGATCCAGCTTACCACCCAGAATATACCACGGACTGCATTCGGCGTGTTGGGAGGCAACATAATAGACACCGGCAAGATACTGATTGACCTGCGAAAAATGCGTTGGCGCATATCGGGCAAGAAGCGACATCCCCCAAATCGCCTGCTCCACGAAATAAAGCAGCATATGCCGGGTTCGGGGGGCCGGATGTTGTGCCGCCTTTTGCCAGAGTTTAGACAGCGCCTGGACTGCCCGAGGTAAAAACAACAGATGCACGTGTGTCAAACCCTTCTTCTCAAGTCTTGGCGCTTCCCACATTTCATCAAAAGCGAAACCAGAAGTCGGAATTGACATTGGAAAAGCCATCTCTTCAATCTTTGTTAGTATTTCGAAATCTCTGAAGTCGAGCCTTTTCTCAAAACGTTTTTCCGCAATTTTATAAGCAATTAGCACAGGCTTGAACTTGACTCGTTTCCACGGTTCCCCGGTTGCCGGGTCGGTTCGGGTTTCAAATACCTGTTCCATTTTGTTTTTCTTCAGGGTGGCGCCGCAATGCGGACACGGAAAAGCATCCCGCACACGTTTGGTTTTCTGGTCCAGCGCCTCGTCCAGGAAGACCACCTCGCCCGCGCAGTCAGGGCAGGTGAAAACTTCGCTCCACACTGTGTACTCGATACGGCCCTTGGTTTTGCCGTCCGCGTGCAGGGTCTCGTACATCCACCCGAGTTCCTGCTCGATTTCCTTGAGAATCTTTCTGCCGGCCTTGGCAAAGGCGCGCACGTCAAAAGGGATATTGTAGTTTGCCGCAATGAAGGTGGCCGCAGGGGAAAGGTCGTTCAACACCACCCGCCGCGCCCCCCATTTGGGAGGGGTCAAACCCTGTGCCTTGAAATTCGCCTCCACCTTTTGCCGATAACTTTTAGGGGCCGCGCCGCACCACTGGGCTGCCACCCCGGTCATGCCCGAACCGCAAAATCCGTCCAGCACCACGTCGCCCGGTTCGGTGTAGTGCAGGATACTGGGCACGATGGCCAGGTGCGGCACCTTGGTGTGATAGGAGTGCGCCCGGTAAATAGGATCGGTCTTGCCCTCGCTCACGTCTACGGCAAAGGGTTCGCGGCGGTAGGGTATGTTGGGGTCGTAGGGTTTGCCGTAATGCTTGATGAAATCGCCTATCCACGGATTGGGGCAGGCGGTGTAGTATGGAGGGTCGGACAGGGCCAGGATGTCCTCGTCTTCGCCAATGGGAAACCCCTCGATCTTGCGAAACTCGGGGTCCAGCAATTTCTCGCGCAACAGGCCGAGGAAATGCTTGCGCCGCTCCTCGTTATTGGCAAAGGTCAACCCCAGGCATTCCACCGGCCGGTTTTTCCGCTCCTCCATCTCCTCCATATAGGATTTTTCGAACAAATCCCGCTGCTCATCGGGGAAGAGCTTTTTCGTCTGGTTGTCCACATTTTTCCTGCCGGCCATGCCACGCCTCCACCATCTCTTTTCAAAACCGCCTGTTGATTGTGACTCTTGCCTCGTCTCTTGTCCCGGCTCTTGCCCGGGACGCATCCGATGCTGATTTCTGAACTACCATGAGATCATGTCAGTCCTCTGGCTCGGGCAGACGCCCGGACTGTCTTTCCAATTTTTTTTCATCCGATTTCACGCGGCGTTCCAACTTCTTGATATCTTCTTCGGCCGGCAGCTTTTCAGGTTTTATCCCTCTTTGCCCCAGCATGTCCCGCACGCTCTGATTGTTTTGAACATGCTCCCTGGTTATGGAATCCTCACCATAGAGATCGTCCTGCTGGACATTGTGGTTGGTCATTTCAGTGGCGAGGTTCTTGGCCGCGATGGTGAGAGTCGGCAAGAAGTCCGCCAAAGGGCGGCTCTTAGTGATGCCGTATTTTTCCTTCATCACCCTCGTTGTGTTTCCCCCGAACAAAGCGGCGTCCCCCTTGGAACGGATGCGGCCAAAGCCCTTATCGTCCACGCCCCGCTCATAAATGTTCTGGGAAAGCGTTTTCTCCGACTCCCGCAGGCGGTCCCGTGCATCCAGCCTCGCCTGCAAGCGCATCCGATCCTCAATGAGTTCCTGTTTGCGAGTTTGGATTGCGAAGTAGCTTTGGGCAAAGGCGATGGGCTCCTTGCGGGGGTCTCCGTTCTGTGCGATCAGGTAGCAGGCATACCGGGTGAGCATGAAGTCCTCAATTTCCCGTTCCGCCCCGCTGCCTAACTTGACCTTTTTCGTGACGCCACGAAAATGGTTGTCTGGATCGTAACCTGTTGTTTCACAAGACTCTATGGCTCTTTTGATGGCGGTCAGGAAATTCTCCCAACGTGCGTACCCCAGAGGCTCCTGCAATTCCCTGGCAAACCAGAACTCCACCCCTTCATCCGGGAGTTTGCGGCTCAACGCATCGAACCGGTTCTGAAGAATTTGAATAGTCTCTGTTTTCATTGTGTATTCTCGCAAATTATCAATTTCGTGATGCCACGAAAATGTTCTGTGTCTTGCCTACTCCAAAACGATCCTCACCTTGCCGGGTTCCTTGCCCTTGGTCAATTGATCCAGGTAGTCCTCGAACCGCTTTTTCATTTCCGCCGGTGTCGCGGGCGATCCGCCTTGCAGCATGGCGTCGCGCAGGTCATATATTCGGATCGAGACCTTGGTGAGGCCGGACAAGACTTCCTTCATGGCCTGGATGAAATCCTGATCCAATTGATCGGGCAAGGCGCGGCGCTTGAGGAATCCATCCACCAGGCTACGCTGCTCGTCCTTGAGCAGGGTCAGGTTCTCTTTGGTGGTGGGGTCCTCCAGATTGGCGAGCAGGGTGTCGCGCCAGTTGTCCACCATGGCGTCCAGTTCGTTATCCAGATTGTCCAACCTTGCGGCGGCTGGATTGGCGGGCGGTTCCGAGCCGGGCTTAAAATTGCAGTGGGGGCAAACCGGCGCACCCGACATTTCCTGTTCGGTGAGGGCGAAACAGGACTTCAACCCGGCAAGGCGGTTCCTAAAATCGGAAAGATGCTGGCGCGGCATGAGGTCGATGGTGGATAACTTGTCCAGGTCTTTCAACCGTGGGTCGCCGATGAGCCGGGCCTTGCGTTTGTCCTCATTGACCCCCAACCGGGCTTTTGCGTGCAGGGTCAGGTAGGCTTGCACATACTCCTTTTTCAATTCGTTCAACTTGCGCTGCGTCTGCTGGCGAAATGCCGGAGCCTTGCGTTTCTCCGGGTCCACTGCCTGGGCAAGCACCTCCTCCCTGAGGGTTTTCACCTTGGCGATCCATTCGTGTTCAGTCGGCAAAACCGCCTCGGCCGTGGACAGGTAGGACGCGGTGGCGCCCAAATCAGCCACCAGGTCTTCCAGTGACTTGGCTTCGGCAAGGCAGTCCAGACCGTCCTTGTGCGCAGTCACCTCACCGGCATCGTAGCGGAAATTCTTCAGTTTGCCCGTGGTGGTGTAAGCTTGCATGGATTCAAGGAAGGTCTTGGTCTTGTCCAGTTTGCCCCGCATGTTCTGGATTTCGTCTTCACCAAGAAGACTGCGGCCCCAAAGATACAATCCATTCTGCAATGTCTGCTGCATGAGCACCAGGCGATTCACCGCCTGCTTCACGGCCTTCTGGAGTTCCTGGACCGGTTCGTCCTTGCCCTGGGGGATCAACTGGGCCATGCCCGGTGTGAGGTCCAGCAATTCGAAGAGGGCCTTGAGCGCGGGCAGGTTCCAGTCCTTGGGCCGCTCGATGTGTTTGAAGTTTTTCAGATCGTCGATGCCGGTTCCGGCCAACTGGGCAAGGCCGGTGGCGTCGAATTTCTGGCCGGGTATGGCAAGCACCGCCTCTCCGGCATGCACCAGTGCGGCGAGAACCACCACAATCCATTCGGGTTCCAGACGAAGCGACTGGGGCGCCAGATATTCCACGCCAAGGACATCCTGAATCAGTTCGGATCGGTTGACCACCTGTCCATGCCCCTTGGCCTTGGCCGCATTGAGGATGTACTCCGCGTATTTGGATTTGTATGGGTCAAGACGTTCTCCGTCCAACAATTCCAGGGCATCCAGAACAGCCGTCGCCTGTTTGGTCCTGTTTTGCCCGGCTATGGCGCGAAGGGCGTCCTGCGCCGCCTGAGGCCGGTTGCTCCCTGTGATGAGAACGGAGAAAACTGGGTAATCGGGGGCCTGGTCGGCAAAGTGGGCGCCAAGGCAGATGCCGGATATGATGTTGACCAGGTCGCGGAAATTTATCCGCTCTTGGGGGGAGATGCCTGAAAGCTCGCGTATCGCAAATCCTTTTCCCCACTCCGTCAGGTTCTTGGTCCGGCCCTGGTAGGTCACCTGAAACGCCGTGGCCATGTTTTTTTGCAGCCACTGCACCAGATCACGCAAAAAACCGTTCGCCTTGGTCTGGTAGGTGGATTTGGCGTGACCCGATGCTGTGGACACCAGGTCCAGGGCAGCCGCGTAATTGCGGATGGCGGCGCGGAATGTTTCATCGGTGTTCGTCAACCGCAAAAACAATTCATCCGCCTTCTTCTCATCCTTAAAATGCGGCGGGTCAAAGGGCTGAATGAAGTAAATGTAAAAATCCCGTGGAGGAACAGCTGTGGATCGTTCATTGGGCGCGCCGAAAAAAAGATACCCCTGCCGTGCGGCCTTGCGTTCCAGCCATTCCAGTTCATGTTGCCAGATTTTGTATCCTGTCACATAGGTCTGGTCCGTGCATTCCATCACTTGGCGCAAGGCTTCGTAATAGTAGCGATCCAGTTGAGGGTCCCCGAGAGTCTCGGCCCGTTTTTCGATCAGTGCGTCGAAATCGTCGGTCTTCTTGAGGTCCAGGTAAAACTGCCGGTTTTGCGGATTGGACGAGATGAACTGCCCACTCACGGTCTTGTGGATTTCACGCAACACCGTTTCCACCTGGGACAAAAGATCGTCCGCCGGGTCGCCGCCCAGGTCCTCGATGCCTGGTTGATACAGGCACAGGGCGTCCCGCAATTCTTCGGGCGTCGCGCCAAGGCTCGCATAGATGTCCCCGGTCGTGAGGCGGTGGACCGACAAGGCATGTATGAGACGCAAGGCCATGGGTTTGTATGCGGGACGGGTGAAGGCTTGCTGGATACGGGATTCGAGCACCTGGCTACAGTCTATGACTGCCCGGATGTCCGGCACCGCGCGAAAGGAAGAATTTTCACGCAGGCTGGTCCAATATGTGTCATAGGCAATGACGCCGGGCCGGTCATCGGGCACATCCTGATCGTGCAGTTTTTTCATGGCCTGCGACAAGGTCTTCAACACCTCGCGTTTTTCCACGGCGGTGACCCGCTCGAAGGTGTCGATGTAATCCGGATGCACGGGAAAAAGACGCACAAACTCGTCCATGCGTTCGTTCATGCGGCCGTAACATCTGGCAAAGGGGGCCAGATATTCCCGGATTTTCACCTGCTGATCGCCGGTCTTACGAAGCAGGCGCTCGGCCACCACGAACTTGACGTCCTTGCGGGCGATGAGGATTTGTTCGAACCGGTCCTTCACCCGCCGGATGCTGTCCGCCACAAACGAAAAACGAGGGCTGTCGAAGATGGCCTCCTGCACACCGGCGATGAATCGAAACCGCAAGTCCTTGCACACCTCGCCGATGATGCGGAGGAAGTTTAAATCAAGAATAAGTTCCTGGTCTTTTCTGCTGTTTAAGTAATCCAGGAGTTCATCCACTACAAATAGAAGACCCTGATCCGGAAAATGGGTATGAAATACACCCATCATATCCTCGAAAAGGTCCTTGTGGCTAAGGGTATCCTCATGTGGTGGGAATTTGAAATCTAAGCCCCACCTGCTAAAAGCCTCTTCCAAATGGCCACAAATAAAGTCTCTGAGGGACATCTTGGTCCCCTCAAGTTCGGTCCGGATGACTTTGAACCGGCCGCTGATTTTTTCGGCGGCGCCGGCAACTGCCTTGTCGTTCAAATGCTCGGACAGTCCGGTGTTTTCAGCCACGGCGGAGATCACTGACATGAGATGCGATTTACCGGTGCCGTAGTTGCCGACCACCAGGAGACCCTTGTTGTCCATGGGCTGATCGAACTGAATCTGGGGCACCACGAGGTTGATGAACCTTTCCGCCATTTCCTCGGAAATCACATAGGTCTGCACCAGTTGTTGGGCGGCGGCGGTCTCATCCGCGTCGCGTAACTGAACCACGGATTCGATGGGCTCGAATTGAATCAAATCTCCATATTTCATCGCGTTTCCCCTGCAACGTTTTTTGAACTATTCATGCGCCCGCCTCCATGTTTACCGCCAGAAAATCCTTTGCGGGATACCGTTTGTACTCCGGATGGTCTGGAGCGGCATAGGTCAGATGACCGTCCACTATCGAACCGCACCAGGCCGCGACCACTGTCCGATTCCTGGCAACGCCTTGCAGAATTTTTAATGGGTCCTGTTGGAGTGATACATCAAAGAGCATCTCGAAATTGTCCAACAAAACCAAGTCGGCGTCATGGGAAGCAACGAGGTCGGCAAGGATGCGCGGCAACCGCAAGGCCCGTTGACGTTCCGTGAGATCGAGCATAAGCCGCGACATCTCAAGATTGACGTTTACCAGGGGCGCCTCGGTGTGTCGATGGACTTCCTGAAGGGCCGTGGTTTTGCCTGAACTGGCCGAACCGACCAGCATGATCAAACGGTAATACTGGACGCCTGCCTCACGCACATCCTTTAGAATGCGATCCACCAGCGGCCCCGGCATCATCGACTCCCCTTTTTCGCACGACGGGTGTGCTCAGCCGCCCCGCCGGAGGTCACCCACTCGTCCACCTCTTCCTTGCGGAATTTCCACAACCGGCCGACCTTGTGGGCGGGCATCCTCTTGTTGTTCAGCCACTTGTACACCGTATCCCGTTTGATCCCGAGATATGTGGCGATTTCGTCAACTGAAAGCCAGCGATCTTCCATATCATGCTCGTATCGCCCTTGACTACAAAACCCCATTGGTCATACAGCACCCGGCCTTGCTTTCTGAGCGGTCTGAAATATCATGGAAATCCCAAGAAGTCAGAATCTTGTAGCTCAAATTCCACTATTCGTCAATTCAATTCACTTTGCTCTATTAGGATCAAACCGGATGGAATGGTTTTGATTGTCAATCACGAACAACCACTGCGCACTGCAAACAATTCTTGGCATCCTTTGTGAGAGATTGTTCCTATGCTGTTTTTTCCAGGCGGGCGAGAGATTGCACGATGCGTCAAAGTATCAAAGTGACACTTTTAATATAATTTCGATAACTTAATCCGATATTGCCGCCTTCGGAACAGGATGTATAAACAAATAATGTGTAATTACGATTAGTTATATAAAATCTCAATACTTGACATTTCATCCCCAGTTGTGATATAATTATTTGAAATAGTTTAAGAATCCGTAAGGGAAGGTCGGGAATCCGGCTTTCCCTTCCGTCGTTTTTGGGCCAGTGAAAATCGGGAGAATGGACATGCTGTTTGATCAAATCGGGATACATGGTTGGGATGACATCGAGCCTGTGGTGTTGGCGGCCCTGGCATCGGAATTGTCGGTGCTTTTCGTGGGAGACATCGGAGGGAACAAGACCGAGGGCGCGGAGCGAATCGCACGGACCTTGCTCGGTCAGGATATTGAGTTCCGGGCCTATGAGGTGCCGACCCTGAATTTTGACGACCTGGTTGGTTTCGTGAATCCGAAGACCCTGGCCAAGGGCGCGCTTCAGTTCGTGCCGACTCCCCTGTCCATCTGGTCGGCCGATGCAGTGCTCCTTGACGAAATCAACCGGGCCAATCCGTTCATCCAGTCAAAACTTCACGAGCTTGTCCGGAAACGGACCCTCCTTGGCATGCCCACCCGTTTGAAGATGGTCTTCAGTGCTGTGAACCCGCCCGAGAAGTATCAATCGGGCTATATGGACCTCGCGTTAGCGTCCCGGTTTGTGAATGTGCAGGTGCCGAACGTAGCGACCTTTGGTGACGAGGTGATTGAGCACATTCTCTCCGGTAATGGGATCGGACGTGGTGGCCACAATCTGCCGTGCATGCTGGCCCGAGCCTCGGCGTTTGAACCGAGTGGCATCGAGGCCATGCGCATAAGCAGTCTTTGCAAGAAGATCATGCGAGACTTGGAAAATTCGGGCATCGTCTTCAACGCGAGACAACTCAAGATGATGCTGAAACTCATCACGTCCGGGCTGGCCATTCAATGGGCGTCGGGTCTGGACGTCTTTACCGCACCGGACGCCATCGCCTCATACATCGGTGCGGTCATTCCTGAAATCAACGGCATCGTGCGGACCCGGGTTGACGCATCCGTCGCCAAAGGAACCATCCGTACCATCGTGACCGGCTTCCAACTTGCCGACCCCATGACCATGGCCCGCAATCTCGCCGAACTCATCGAAATAGAACCCACCGATATTCTTGCCTGGGCCGGGGCGGTGGACCGATCCATTAAATCCGAACGGCAACCGCAATTGCTGCGCGATGTGCTGAGGCGCTTACCCATACTCCAAGGAAAGGGGGTGATCGAGCATGACCTGTCGCGGACCCTGATGGAAAAGGCGGCAGCCCGTTTCGCCACATTGACCCTCATTGAAGAAGGCACCCCTGTCCTGGAAATCCCGGGACGAATCCACAACATCATCGAAAATCTGAAAGGAGAAGTGTCATGACTGAAAGGATTTTTCAGAGCGAGGCCCTGACCAACGGCTGGGCGAACATCACAAACGACGGCGTTAAAACATACTGGTTTGACACGGATCAGGTCTTCCCCAAAATCTATTCCTTAGACAAGGCGGGAATCCCGGCATACTGGGATGACGTGCCGTATAGCGAGGAAATCATCAAGGAATGCACCCACGACGACGTTTGCTGCCTCATCCTTTCGTCCGGCAAGACCAAGGTGCTGGTGGTCGTCCATGCCAGTCTGCCGCACGTCGCCATGCACGGCCGGGCGACCAAGGAAATCCCGTGG
>NZ_FQZU01000036.1 GCF_900142135.1 Desulfatibacillum alkenivorans DSM 16219
ACTATGTTAAATAAGTCTTACAATGAAGGAGTTTACAAATTATTTCAAAATGATATAAAGTTAGTGGATTAGTCAGGGACGTCCCCGAGAATTTCAGTCAGGGACGTCCCCGAGAATTTCTCAGAGATGTAGCGCGTAATCCTAAGATGATTGAAAAACCAAAATTTAGCAAATAAACAGGGAAAAAATATGTAAATCCAACTTCATCTAATTCAACAGCCATGAATGCAAGGTTATGAACAAACACAGGCCAAAATACCCAATAGCAAATTTTCAATCGTGCGTATAAAATATAAATACAAAAAATAGCATATAGAATTGCATATGTTTTTAATAGTGAATGTATAATGTCTATACTTACATAAGACATACACATTATTGATACTATTATGATTAAGTTGGCAAGAAATATCTTGCCCTCATTCTGTTTTCGAACTTTCATGGCATCCAATAATATCTTCATATCACATTACCCAATCAATAGCATACTCCCAAAGTTTTTTTAGGCCTTCAACAGGTTTAGTTTTGATGGTTTCTAGAGCATCCGTAACCTGATCTCGCTTCTTCTTAAATGCTTCTGCTATTGTTTCATCAGGATCATCAATGTCCTGCCCCAGAGGCAACAACCCCATCAAATTCTTTATATGTCCCAAGGAGACTTCACCATCTGCTTCACACCAACCTTCAGTAATCTGTTGCGTGCCTCTTATCGTTAAGCCAGGCATTTTAAGTCCTAAATTATATCCCGCAGCAAGGGTCTGAAACATCGAGAGAGGCCAACCCAAACCAGCACCTGCTGACACAACACCTATCGATATGTCAGCGACCCCCTCGCAACCAGCTTTCACTCCTCTCACAAAATTTATAATACCTACCGCAGTTTTTGTAACATTCAAAAGCCCATAAGGATCAACCAAACCAATCGGATTTTTTGAGGCATAGGAATAAAGATTAAGACCTCCCTCTATCCCAATCGGATCCGTTTTCAGATAATGCCCTGTTTCTGGGTCGTAATAACGGAAAAGGTTATAATGAAGCCCCGTTTCAGCTTCAAAATACTGCCCGGGAAACCGTAGATTATTTTCGATGGTAGAGCCTATTTCCACCTCGGCTTCGCCGAATGCATGGTAGACTGCTGACCAAACCACGGCGCCGTTGGAGGCGATGAGCTTCTGGGGCGTTCCCAGATGATCGTTTTGGTAATAATAATACTCCGAATCCCGGACCATGAAAAGGGGATTTGTGGTCCAGGTGGAATTAGGCTTGTATCCATAAGACTTTATTAAAGTCCCTTCAGCCGTATTCAAGGGGACGTCCCTTAATAAATCAATAACTTTTTAACTATTCAAAATCATATATTATTTTTTGGTATTCAAGGGGACGTCCCTTAATAAATCAATAACTTTTTAACTATTCAAAATCATATATTATTTTTTGGTAAACCTCTCGCTAACGTATTCAAGGGGACGTCCCTTAATAAATCAATAACTTTTTAACTATTCAAAATCATATATTATTTTTTGGTATTCAAGGGGACGTCCCTTAATAAATCAATAACTTTTTAACTATTCAAAATCATATATTATTTTTTGGTAAACCTCTCGCTAAAAAGCGAACTTAATCGCCTTTTTCGAAGAACAACATGTCGCTATGCGACACCGGCAGGGTACTGCTCTGCCGGGGCTGCCCGATCAACTGTCATCCCCGCAAGGTCGATCCGCTTTTTGGGATCGGCCGCAAGCGGGGACCCAGCGTCCTTTTTTTTGGATTTACATGGCGCGGGCTGGCTTCCTCCTCGCTGAATTACAGCTGATCTTCATTTGGCGGCAATATGCGCGGCCAGGCGTTTGCCCAGGCTGGCCAGGGTGTAGGAAGGCGGCACGCCCCAGGCTTCGGGGATGACCGAGCAATCGCACACGAACAGGTTTTCTATGCGGGTCATGAGGTTGGCGTCCACCACGTCTCCTATCTTGGCCGTGCCGCCGGGATGTCCGGCGATGTACCAGGTTTTGAAGCAATCCACGGCGCCCGCCCCTTTCAGGATCTTTTTTGCGATCCCGTACCCCTTTCTTAAACGCCCCCAATCCGCTTTGCCCAGGTTTTTCATGACCCCGCCCCGGTCCGTCAGACGGCCGCCCAAGTCGTCCCGGATTTTCACCATAATGCCCAACACCTTTTTATGGGCCAAAACCTGATCGAACCGCATCATTTGGGCTGTAAAGCCCATGTACACCGAGGGATGCACGGAAAGGTCGGTCAGCATGATTCCCTCGTCCTCAAAATGCACGCCCGCGGTCATGGGAACCTCGCCGCCGCCCACGGAATCCCCGGTCACGCCAAAGGCCATCACCAGGGGATCCACGAAAAAGTCGAAGCCCGCCTCTTTTATGCCCGAGCGGCGGAGAATGATAGGCGTTCCCAAGCCTCCGGCGCCCAAAACCACCATGGGCGCAGAAATCTTGCGCTCCCGGCCCTTATGCCGGAAGACGACGCCTTCGGCCCGGCCGTTTTTGACGATCACCCGGCGAACCCGGGCGCGATCCAGCAGTTGGGCGCCGTTGCCAACCGCATCGTGGGCGAAATTGCGCGCGGTCCATTTGGCGCCGTAGGGGCAGCCTGTATAGCACTTGTAGCAATCCAGGCGGCATTTATCCTGATAGATGAACTTGCGGATTTTCTTCCAATCGTATCCCAGGGAGCGGGCCGAGTCGGTCAAACGCCGGACGCCTTCTCCCGTCAGGGAGTCTTTCAAGGGAGCGCAGGGAATATCGTCAAGGACCTCCGCCGCCTCTTGGGAGACGTCCACTCCGTACCGTTCAAGCATTGCAACAGGAGGGTCGAACGCAGTGGCGCAATACAAGGACGTGCTGCCCCCCACGGTGGTCGCCCGGCCGACGATCAATCCCTGGGGCGTGACAAAGACGTTCTTCCCGGGCGCGCCGATCATGGAAAGGCTCTGAACCTGGGAGCCGTTAAAAGGCTCCCCGCCTCCCCATTCCAGCATGAGCACCCTGGCGCCTTTGGCGCTGAGTCCCCGGGCCGTGGAAGCGCCGCCCGGCCCCGTTCCGACGATGATGGCGTCGTATTGCATGGACATTCCTCCGTTCGAGGCCTTTATTCTACGGTTGGTATAAAAAAGGATAATGCAACGGCTGCTGGAATGCAAGAAAATTCGAAATCAGCCGTGTACTAAGAATGGATCAGAAAAAGAAATTCAAAATGTACTTTCCGGCGACGAACAACACGCAAAAGCACAGAACCATTTTAATGGTTCTTGGAGCAAAATACTTCTGGCAGCGGGCGCCCATATAGATGCCGGCCAGGCCTCCCAGGCCGAACAACAGCCCCAGGCCAATGTCCGGGGCGACGGAAACGCCTGGATAGTATCTTGCCAGAAAGCTGTAAAAGGCGACTCCCGCAATGGACGTGGCGAAGGTGCCCATAAGCGCCGCACCGGCCACCGTGTAGACGGGCAAGCCGAATATGGCCACCATGAACGGCGCGATAATGGAGCCTCCGCCGATGCCGTATATGCCCCCGATAATCCCGACAATAAAGCACAGCAGATAAATTTTGAGGGTGGATACGGAATAGGAGTCCTGGTCAAATTCAAAGGAGATGGTGGACATGGAGAATTTCGCCTGTCCCACGGAGGGGCGATTTTCTGCATTAGCCGCCATGCCCTTGCCCTTGCTTCCCTTGAACACGTCCAATACCAGGCGATATCCAAGATATAAAAGCACTATTCCGGCGAAAAACTTGAAATTTTTGGGATCAGGAAGCCATTGCACCCGGACCCAGGCGCCGATAAACACGCCGGGAAGCGTGCCGATCACCACGGCCCAGGCCAGAGGCCAAAGCATGCGCTGCTCCCTGATGAACCGGTAAATCCCTCCCGGGATGGCGACAATGTTAAACAGTTGGTTTGTAGCGCTGACGGACGGGGACGAGTACCCCAGCACGCTCACTTGAAAGGGAAGGAGCATGAATGCGCCTGACACCCCGCCCATGGAGGTGAAAAAGGACACGGCGAACGCCACCAGGGGCGGGACCAGGGGATGGACGTTAATATCTGCAACGGGAAAATACATGGCTGCTCCTGAACGTTAAAAGCTCGGATCCAAGCGCTCGATCGATTTGAAGCATACCCATGCCATATGCTTGCTGATCTTATCTATGCCATATATACGGCTTCCAGCCAAGTAAAATGCGCCCGGCACTACCACAAGGTGGTATACATAATTCAGGCTGCAGGAAGTCTCTTGCGCCCTTAAACCGCCCGTGATACTTTACCTGATCTCCGGGGCGTCCGACAAACGTCCCGATGCGGATCGTTTTTTACCATAACAAGGAGAACCTTTATGCAGGTGCTTGTAGAAAAAAACGGACCGGTCTTTACGGTAGTCATCAACCGGCCTGACAAAAAAAACGCCGTGGACGGCCCCACCGCCCAACTTCTTGCAGACGCATTTCGAGAATTCGACGCAGACGACTCCGCCAGCGTGGCCGTATTGTGCGGCGCGGACGGGACCTTTTGCTCGGGCGCGGACCTATCGGCGGTGGCGGACCCGGAGGGGGGGCGGCTGCATCAGTTGAACGAAGACATGAACCAGGACGGCCCCATGGGCCCCAGCCGCATGCTGTTGTCCAAGCCGGTCATTGCAGCGGTTTCCGGCTACGCCGTGGCCGGCGGTCTGGAACTGGCCCTGTGGTGCGATTTGCGCGTGATGGAGTCGGACGCCGTATTCGGCGTGTATTGCCGCAGGTACGGAGTGCCCTTGATAGACGGGGGAACCCAGCGCCTGGCCCGTTTGATAGGCCAGAGCCGGGCTTTGGACATGGTGCTTACCGGACGCAGCATCGGGGCGGAAGAGGCGTTCGCCATGGGTTTGGCCAACCGGGTGGTCGGCCCGGGATCATCCCGTCAGGCGGCCGAGGAGTTGGCCGCGCGCATTTCCAAATTTCCCCAGACTTGCATGCGAAGCGACCGCATGGCCCTGCTAAAAGGCTTTAACATGGATTTTGACAAAGCCATGGAAATGGAATTTCAAATGGGCCTGAACGTGATTCGAAGCGGAGAAACCGTGTCAGGCGCCCAACGGTTCGTGGCCGGCCAGGATCGGGAAAAGCCCTGAGCTTATTATAATATTTATGGAAGCCGCAAAACCCCATAGCCCCATGCCCCCGAATCTGGAATCCAAGGTGCAGCAAGTCCGGGACATGCTGGCCGCCCAAAAGTCCGTGCTCGTGGCTTTTTCCGGCGGCGTGGATTCCAGTCTGCTCTTAGCCCTGGCCCAACAGGCCCTGGGAAACAAAACCGCCGCAGGCACGGTGGACTCGCCCCTGCTTCCGCAGTGCGAAAAACAGGAAGCCGCCCTTCTTGCGCAACAGCTTGGAATCAAACATCATATTATTAAAGCAGGCGAGATGGAGTCCCGGGAATTCAGGGCCAACCCAAAAAACCGGTGCTATATTTGCAAAGGACTTCATATGCGGGCTCTGATGGAGCTTGCAAAATCGCTGGGGCTTGCTAAAGTCGCCCACGGAGCGAACACGGACGACTATTCGGATTACCGCCCCGGCCTCCAGGCCGCCCGGGAGTTGGGCGTTTTATCTCCCCTGGCGGACGCGGGAATGACTAAGCAGGAAATCAGGGACGCCTCCAAAGTTCTTGGGCTGAAAACCTGGGACAAGCCGTCCATGGCTTGCCTTGCCTCCCGGATTCCTTACGGCAGCGAAGTGACTGCGGAAAAACTGGCGGCCATTGAAAAGGCCGAGGATTTTTTACGCAGCCAGGGATTCAAGCAGTTTCGGGTGCGCCATCACGGCGAAATCGCCCGCATTGAAGTGGATGAGGAAGACTTTGAAAGAATTTTGCTCAAGCCGCTCCGCCAGGCCCTTTTAAAGGAGTTGGAAGGCTTGGGTTTTTCTTATGTAAGCCTGGATCTGTCAGGATATAAAACCGGCAACCTTAATAAAGGGATTGTTTAATGCCGCACCCTGCGGCCAAGCGGTCCGAAGAAGTTGAAAGACATGCCAAAAATAGAACTTAAAGACGCTATCAAGACGCAAAACCAAGATCAGGACAAGGTCATCACGCCGGAGGAAACGTTGGAACGATTCCGGGAAAGGCTAGCCCAGGTGGACCTGGACATCCTGGAGAAAACCGTGCGCGTGGACAACGGCCGCCTGGACATCCCGGTTTTTATGAGCATGTGCGGCGGCGACGCCCGGGCGCTCACCGGAAACCGGAAGCAAATGGGCAAGGGGGGAAACCCGGCCCAGGCCGAAGCCAGCGCGGTCATGGAGTTGGCCGAACGCTTCAGCTTATATGCTTTTTCCAACAATCCGGGCAATTTTGTGGTGGACACCCAGTTGAACCTGCGGGGCCGGGCCATGGCACCCCATTTAATCGCCCAGTCCGTCAATGACGACTCCGAGGATCTGGAAAAGGCCCTGGGGCTGTTCTCCCGCTATCCCCAAAGATGGTGCCTGGGCGCCAATCTCACCACCGGCCAGCAGGTGATGGTTCCCTTTGACTGGTTTTTCTCCATCAACGAGTTCAATGGAACTTCGGCCGGCAACGTGACGGAAGAGGCCTTGTGCCAGGGAATCAGCGAAGTGGTGGAGCGCCATGTTTGCGCCCGGGTTTCCAGGGAATCCATTCCATGCCCCCTGATCCGCAGGGACAGCATTACGGATCCCATGGCCCTGGAGCTTATCCGGAAATTCGATGATAACGGGGTGGAGCTATTCCTTGTGGACCTGACGCTGGACATGGGAATTCCCACGGTCGGGGCTTTGGCCTACGATCCGGCAACCATGGGCGAAAGCAGCGAAATAGTCTGGACCGCCGGAACCGCGCCCAACCCGCAAAAGGCCCTGTGCCGCGCCATTACCGAAGTGGCGCAGCTGGCCGGGGATTTCAACTCCGGCGCCAACTACCTTGCCAGCGGCCTGCCCAAGCCGAAATCTCTGGAAGAACTTGATTTTATCCTAAAATCCGGCCTGGAAACCCGAATTCAGGACATGCCCGACCTGTCCAACGACAATATCCGCCTGGAAGTGGAGGCCCTGGCTGCGGCCCTGGAGCCCAAGAACATGGAGGTCATAGCCATTGAGACCACCCATCCCGGCCTGGGCATCCCGGCTTTTTACAGCATTATTCCCGGCGCTCATTTCAGGGAAAGGGCCAAACGCAACCGGGTGGGCCTGTTCCTCTCAAAGCTCATCTCGGAAAACGAACCGCCCCACGAGGCCATGTCCTGGCTGCTGAACATGGACGCCGCCCTGCCCGGCCGGTATTATTTGATTTTTAATATCGGCGTGCAATACATGGCCCTGGACGATCCGGAAACCGCCCTGACCTGCTTTAAAAAGGCCATGGAGTTCGACCCGGAGCCTGAAGACGCCCCCAGCATCCTGGTTTATATGGGAGTCGCCTTAAAGGACATGGGCCGCTATCAAGAAGCTCTCGGCATCCTGAAAAAAGCCGAAGCCATGGACCCGGACCGCACGGACTGTCACAACCTTATGGGCTTTTGCTATTTCAGCCTCAGGCGGCACGAAGAAGCCATCGCCAGCTTTCAGAAAGTCATAGACCTGGATCCGGGCTCGGCCATCGACTACGCCAATATCGCTTCCAATTACAGGGATATGGGCGAAACGGAAATGGCCATCCAATACTACAAGCAGGCTTTGGCCCTGGATCCCTCCATTGATTTTGCCAGAGCCAACCTGGAGCGTCTGGCAAGCTGACAGACCCAAAACGCCTGTCCGGGGCCGCCCGGACAGGCGTCAAATATTCGTCTCAATGTCATTGATTTGACAACCGTCAATCCCTCAATCTTAGTCCCTAGGCTTTCCCCAGCACCCGGTTTTTAAAGATTTGAAAGCCCTTCACGATAGAGTTCCAGATGAACAGCACCGCGTCCCGCGGGTCGAACATGGGGCTCGGCAGCTTAAACACGTAAGGGACCTTGATCATAAGATCCCGGACTCCTATGGGGCAGCCTTTGATCCTGTATACCTTTTGCGCCTCCAGCTTGCCCGTCACCTTGGCGCAGGAGCCAATAAGCATGACCGGGCCGTCCGGGACGATCACGTCGCCCTCATACACCCCGCACACAATGGCGCCGGGTTTTGCCTGTTTCAAGCTGCCGGGGGTGCGCTTTTCGATGGTTCCCAGGCATCCTTTCAAACCGCCTTCGCAGCCGCCGTCGCAGAGCATGCCCGTGTCCCAGGCGTTACCGGAGTAAAACTTGATGGGCGTATCCAGTTCGCTAAGAACCTGGAACAGGCTGTTCCTGCCCTTGGGCCGGGCCTTGAGTTCTTCCAAATCCGCGTCGCCCGAAACATCGATATCGTCAATATTCAAGGAGCCGTAGCCGCGTTCCTCAGCGATTTTCAGGTGCACCACGTCATGGGGGTCGTAGCCCATAATGTGAGCGGCGACCACGTCGGCCGCCAGGGGGTTGTCCGCAAAAATCAGCAGGCCCAGCCTCACCGGATAAGGGGCGGATTCAAAGCCGTAAGTAATGTCAATGGCGTCCCCGACTACTAGGTCCGGGTATCCGGGTTCCAGAAGGTCCACGATTTTTTCGTGAATGCGGTGGTCGTGATAAAGCATCCGCTCCTTGTGGACCAGCAGGCCGATGTTCAGCTTTAATGCGTGGGTGATGGACGCAAAAATATGGTACTTGAGCTTGGGCATCCAGACTTTGACGTCCGCCTCGGCGATGTATTTGGAAAGCAGCATCTCCTTATGCCATTTGGCTTTGGAGAGCTTTGTCTTAATGAGCGGATGCTCGTTCAGGTCCAGCAGGGTTATTCCTTCCTTTTTCGCCATGTCAAAATAGCCGGACTCTTTAAAAAACAAGCGGGAGGGAATTCCGAATCCCCCGGATTCTCCAATCACCAGGCTTTCCGGCTGATCCTTGCGGATTACTTCGGCCATGGCCGCCGCCAGCTGGGGATGCGTGAAAGAATTGTGGATATATTTTTTGTTAGCTGTCACCACATTAGGTTTTATAAAGACCTTGCCCTGAAACCGAAAGCCCAGTTCCTGCACGGTTTCCTTTATAATCCCCCCCATAAGATCCCGATTGTAGTCGGCGCAGGACCTTAGAATAACCCTCGGTTTTTGCATGAAATTTTCCTCCAGGATGGTATAGAACGTACTGATGCAATATATCATCAGGATAGTGGAATGACAAGCCTTTGGGCTTCGGTATTTCCGTCCTGCGCTGACAATCCCTGACTTCAAGCAAAGATATAAAGGAGTTCAGGACAATCTTCCGGCCCCAAATGCTTGACTCATGAAATTTTTCAGGGTAAACTTACGTACTTACGTCCAGAACAACCCAATTGGCGAAAATGTGAAGTTAAACACTCAACGCTGTTCAGCCCAGAATGCTGTTTTTGTGCGCTTAATCCGGAGGAATTATACTAATGGGCGTCCTTAGAAAGCACCCCGCTGTTTTTCTCGGTCTTTTCATCATGCTGCTTTTTTTTGTTCTTAACGCTGTACGCGTGGAGTTTTTAGACGCTCTGGACAATAAGTTGTACGACATTGCCATGAATATTCGCGGCGATTTTGAAGCGCCCAGCGACGTGGTCCTGGTGGAGGTTGACGAAGAATCCATCAAGCGGCTCGGCCGCTGGCCCTGGCCCCGGACGATCCTGGCCGAGGGCATTGACATTATCGGCCAGGGCCAGCCCAAGGTTATCGGCCTGAATGTTATTTTGTCCGAAGCCCAGACAACGGACAGCGTTGAAATATTGGAAGCTCTCAAAGAGATGTTCTCCACGGCCTTCGGGGACGTGCAAGACCCGGAGCTTCAGGAAAGGGCCGGCGTTTTCATGCAGTCCATGAACGAGGCCCAGCAGGCTCTGGATTTTGACGGCGCCTTGGCTTCAGCCATGGATATGGCCGGGAATGTGGTGCTGCCCGTCTACTATTCCATGTCCGACGCGGTTCCGCCTCCTGATGAGCCTAATGAGGCGCTGTATCCTCTGGCCCTGTCCCTGGAAATTCCCGACGGAACCCTGGTCCCTTACCCCGCTTCGGAAATCATTCTTCCCATAGACCAATTTCTTTACGCCTGCATAGGCATTGGCCATATCAACGTCAGCCCGGACCCGGACGGAGTGGTTCGGCGGGAAGTCCTTTACTTTAACGGCGGCGGGGTGAACGAAGTGCTGCCCATCCCCTCCTATACGGTCAGCCTGCTTTGGCATTACCTTGGCGCAGGCCAGGACGAGGCCACGGCGGCTTTGGGCTACGGCCTCAGGATCAAAGGACGCGAAATACCCACCCTGGCCGACGGCTCCATCATGGTCAGCTACAAGGGCCCCCCGGGAGCGTTCCAGTCCTACTCGTTTTTTGAAGTCGCCAACGGCTCGGTCAAACCCGCCGTGTTTAAAAACAAACTGGTCATCCTGACCATCACGGCCCCCGGCATTACGGACCTTTTATCCACGCCCACAGGGGATATGACTCCCGGCGAATTTTCCGCCAACTCCATCTGGACCATGCTGAATAATGACTTTATTCAACAGCCGCCCTGGACGGGCACGGCCCAGTTGGCGTTCATCCTGGTCATCGGCTTGCTCAGCGCCCTGGTGCTGCCCAGGATCAAAGCCCTGTTCGCCGCGCTCATCTTTATCGTGCTTCTTTTCGGCCTTGCCGGCGGCAGCTTTTACATGTTGACGGCCAGCGGCGTGTGGATGCCGGTCATGTACGCCATCATCCAGCTGATTCTCAGCTATATCGGCGCGGTGACCATCCAGTACTTTGTCAGTGAAACCGGCATGGAAAAAGCCAAGGGCGAGTCCGCCGAAACCAACCGCATGCTGGGCCTTTCCTTCCAGAACCAGGGCATGCTGGACATGGCCTTTGACAAATTCCGGCGGGTTCCCGTGGACGACGAAGTCAAAGACCTTTTGTACAACCTGGCCCTGGACTTTGAGCGCAAAAGACAGTTCAACAAGGCCGCCAGCGTGTATGAATACATTGAAGAGCATGACCAGAAGTTTAAAGACGTCGCCCAAAGAAAAACCAAGCTCATGCAGGCCAGCGAAACCATGGTATTCGGTCCCGGCATTTTGGGAGGCGGCGGGGTAAGCGACACCCTGATCTCCGAAGGCTCGGACACCAAACCCACTTTGGGCCGTTACGAAGTCAGCAAGATGCTCGGCAAGGGCGCCATGGGCATCGTGTACCTGGGCAAGGATCCCCGGATCAACCGCACCACGGCTATTAAGACCGTCCGCTTCTCCGACGATTTCCAGGAAGAGGAAGCCGCAAAGATGAAGGAAAAGTTCTTCCGGGAGGCGGAAAGCGCAGGCACCTTGTCCCACCCCAATATCGTGACCATATACGATGCGGGCGAGGAGCAGGATCTGGCCTACATCGCCATGGAGTTTTTGGAAGGCGGGGACCTGGAGGACCATATCAAGCCGGACAAACTCCTGCCCATGCGCAAGGTCATCGGCCACATGGCTGACATCTGCGACGCGTTGGACTACGCCCACTCCAAGGGCATCGTCCATCGGGACATCAAGCCCGCAAACATCATGCTTTTAAAAACCGGCGTGTGTAAAATTACGGACTTCGGCATCGCCCGCATCACGGCCACGTCCCAGACCCAGACGGGCGTTGTCAAAGGCACGCCTTACTATATGAGTCCCGAGCAAATCGCTGGACAAAAGGTGGACGGCAGGTCCGACATCTTTTCCGTGGGCGTTATGACCTATCAACTGCTCACGGGCAAACTGCCCTTTCACGGCGATTCCGTGGCGGCATTGATGCACCAGATTATGAATGTCGCCCATCCCGACCCCAGGCAGTTCAACCCCAAGATTCCCAAGCCCTTGGCGGCGATCATTAACAAGGCCCTGGAAAAGGATCGGGATAAGCGCTATCAAAAAGCCGGACAGATGGCATCCCACCTTCGTCAACTTGGGCAGAGAATAGACGCCATGGCGGCCCAAAAGAAGGAAGGAGGGGCGTAGACGCCCGAATTTTGTGTTTTTTTCCTGAGTCTTGTTGAATAAACAGGGAAAATCAAGTATAGTACACTATCCATATTGTTGGGATATCAGACGCAAAAAAGGCGCAGCCCAGGAAGGCGGAAATGAATATATGAGCTTGGTAGTGGAGTCAGCCGGCAAAACTGACGTGGGCCAGAAGCGAAAAGGCAATGAAGACAGCCTTTTTCTGGACGACGCGTTAGGCTTGTACGTTGTTGCCGACGGAATGGGGGGACACCTTGCCGGGGAAGTGGCCAGCCGAATGGTTGTAGACACCATGGCCGACTATGTTCGCAGAGCCGCCAACGCCGGAAACGACCGGGAGGATATGGCGATTCATGAACCCGCCTACTCCATGGAAGCCAACCGCCTTTTGTCTTCGGTGTTCCTGGCCAACCAGGTTGTTTACGAAGTCTCCACCCAAAAGAAGGAATACCGCGGCATGGGGTCCACGGTCAGCGGAATCTACCTGACCCAGGACACCTTTGTAGCCGTCAACGTGGGGGACAGCCCCATATATCTTATTCACGACGGTCAAATAGAAACCATCTCCGTGCCTCATACGGTCATGGACGAACAAAGAGCCATAGACCCGGAAGCCGCCGATCAGCTTGACGGCAAGTTTGAGCACATGCTCACCCGGGCCATGGGCGTTCATGCAGACGTGGAGCCCTCTGTCTCCGAAATCCAGTGCTTCGGCGGGGATATTCTGGTAGTCGGATCGGACGGCCTTACCAACAAGGTCAACGACCGGGAAATCCTGGAAGTCGTCACAACTCATAAAGCAGACGCAGCATGCTCTTTCCTGGTGGATATGGCAAACGACCGGGGCGGAGAAGACAATATTACGGTCATCGTCCTGAAAATCAAAAAGGTCAAGCATGGCAACGGCATTTTGTCCATGGTGACCAATTTCTTCAGGCGGTAGCTAAACGGGAATTATGTATCAGGCTTTGCCTGAAGGGGGTTCGCCAGCCCCAATAGATAAACAATAATAAAGAGGGTACAGAAAAATGCCGACTTTGACGCTGAAGTTCAAGGACAATATCATCGCCGAATATCCCGTCAAAACAGGGCAAAGCCTCACCATCGGCAGATTGAGCGACAACAATGTGGTGGTGGAAAACCTTGCTGTCAGCGGGCATCACGCCAAACTGGACTCCGTAGGAGACGGATACCTGCTGACCGACCTGCAAAGTAAAAACCATACCTTTGTCAATGCCCAGATGATTACCTCGCATTGGCTTAAGCACGGGGATGTTGTGACCGTTGGAAAGCACACCCTGTTGTTCACTGACCAGGAAGGCGCCGCCAAGGTTCCCGAAGGCGCCGGCGGCGATATGGATAAAACCATGGTCATGGACACCAGCGATCACCGGCAGATGGTCGCCAAAAGCGCTCCGGCTGAATCCGCCGCCGCCCCGGCCACAGCCATGCTTTCGTATCTGTCCGGCGGAGAAGGCGAAATTCCTTTGAGCAAAAAACTGTTTAAAATCGGCAAGGCTGCTGCCAACGACATTGTGGTGGGCGGGCTGCTCATGGGACAGACGGCGGCTACGATCAGCCAACGGCCCAACGGCTATTTCATTGCCTTCGTCGGCGGCCGGGTTAAACCCAAAGTCAACGGTGAAGTTGTGAAAGATACTGTAAAACTTAACGATTTTGACACCATAGAAGTGGGCTCCGCCAAGATGCAGTTTCTGGCCGGAAAGAGCAAAAAATAAAAAGCCGGTTTTTTGAACCCAAATATTTTTTGATTATCTGCGCCCGAAACGCCCCTGCTTTATGCGGGCGACTCGGGCGCTTTTGGTTGGGCTTCTTGCAAAACACTGGATCTATTTATGTCTACCAACAGCATGGAAGAACGGCTTTTGGCCTTGTCCGACCTTTCCAAAGTCGGACGTTATGAGATTGTGCGCAAACTGGGCCAAGGCGGCGCCAGTTTGGTTTTTTTGGGACGAGATCCCTACATCAAAAGGCTGGTGGCTCTCAAACTGGCGCCCCTGGCGTCCTCCGGAGTAAGCGACAAGTTTTTCAAGGAAATCCAATCCACCGGCAGGATGACTCACCCGAACATAGTGGCTGTGTATGACGCCGGCCTTGCCAGGGATTATTGCTACATAGCCATGGAGTATGTAGACGGCCCCCAGCTTTCTGAGTATTGCAGGCCGGACAGCCTGATGCCCCTGGCCAACGCCGTGGAGTGCATCTACAAAGTCGTACGCGCCATAGGGTTCGCCCATGAAAAAGGGATTGTGCACCGGGACCTGAAACCTTCCAATATCATCATGGAAGATACAAAGACTCCGAAAATCAGCGACTTCGGCATTGCCGTGGTCACGGAGGAAACCGCCCCCTTGGAGCAGGCGGGAACGCCCAGTTACATGTCTCCCGAGCAGTTGAAGGACGAAACGTGCTGCCCTCAAAGCGATATATACGCCCTTGGGTGCGTGCTTTATGAACTGCTTACAGGGCAAAAGGCCTTTGATGGGGACAGCTTTTTTTCCATCATGTACAAGGTGATCAATGAAAAGCCGGTAGGGATTCGCACCCTGAATCCTGAACTGCCGCCTATTTTGGAAAAAATTGTCAGCAAGGCAATGGCCAAGGACAAGCTGTACCGCTACTCCTCCTGCGAAGAGTTCGCCTTTGAGCTTAAAGTCGCCCTCCGCGGCCTGAGCGCCCCGGCGAAACTGGCCAAAAACAATGACGTCATTGAGTATGTGCAAAGCGTTTCGTTTTTCGCCGAGTTTTCCAAAATTCATGTTCGCGAACTTATGCGCGCCAGTGAGATGGTTCAGGTGAAAGACGGCGAATGCATTGTTGAGGAAGGCGAGATCGACGATAGCTTTTACATTGTTCTTTCCGGGGCCGCCAAGGTGGTCCGCAGGGGAAATAAAGTAGCAATCATCGGGGTTGGGGAGTGCTTCGGCGAAATGGCTTATATTGGAGGAAGGCCCCGGAGCGCCTCTGTTATTTCGGAAGGCGACTGCATCCTGATGAAAATCAACGGAGCCCTTCTGGACAGAGCGCCGGCCAAGATTCAGCTGCTTTTCTTCAAGCAATTCGCACTGACCCTGGTCAACCGTTTGTCCCGGAGCAGCTTTGATCCCAAAGCATGTCTTGAGTCGGTTGTATAGTGGATGAAGGCGGCCTGAACGGCCTTGTAAAGAGCCGCCGGCATCAAAACTTTCGCTGCGCCGGGGGTGGCGCAGAATATACAAACGCCGTCGTTTCAGGCGGTATTGCAACAGATTGCTTCACATTGCTTCATCAAAGGCGGCGCCTTGGTATAACCTCGCGCATTTCGCCGATCATCGCTTTTTATCGTCTTGCACGCTCTGCGTTCGCTCGCGGCGCCGGAGTTGAAGCGCATATCAATTACTTCGCATTGATGAGGTCCTCATGGAAGACAAAAAAAGAAAAGTTCCCAGGGCGTCCAAAACTCCCAAAGGCGAAAAAACGCCCAAACCCTCCAAAGCCTCCTCCCTGGCCCGGGGATTGAGCATGGCCAAAGTGGTGGACAAGTTGCAGGCTTCCCTGAAAAACCTGGTGGAAGTGGGGGTTGTGGAGGATCTCAGCGCCCTGCTGAAAGCCGTCGCCGATAACAAGGACAATGTGGTCGCGCTGCTGGAAAGAGGAACTTCCATGGCGGAGGAAGGGGAGCGCCTAGTTACAGACAACCGGGACGAACTGGACAGCATCATCAGAAAAGGCGAGAAATCCCTCGCGGCCCTGGCTTCGTCGGTGGAGCCGCTGCTGGAAAACCTGGTCGGCATTACCGATATGGCGGTCCGGAATAGGGACAAAATCAGCTCCCTGTTAACCAAAGCGGACGACATCCTGGAAGATACGGAGGGCATCAAGGCGCTGACCAAAAGCACCCTGTTCGACGACCTTTCCACCATTGCCCGCACCGTTGCCTCCAACAGCCAGAGGATCGAGTCCATCATCGTGAAGGCCGACGACCTGCTGGACGATACGGACGGCCTGAAAGCCCTCATGAGCGCTCCTTTTATAGATAACTTGAACGTCATAACCGGCGCTGTGGCGGGTGAAAGCAAAGCCATCGCCTCGGTGATCGGCAAGGCGGACGATCTGCTGGACGAGCCGGAGGAAATGAAGGGGCTTTTGAAAAATGCAGGCCGCATGGCAACGGCCCTTGCGGATCAAATGGAGGCCGTAGCCCAGGATCTGCCCACCTTGACGGACGGCGGCAAGTACGTCCTGGACTCCCTGCACCGTCTGCTGCCCAAGGTGGAAGCCATAGACGAAAAAGCCCTGAACAACTTCATGCTGAACAAGGGCATTAGGGTGTTTTTAAAGGCCTTTCCCAAACTTTAAGCAGAGGAAGATATTACCCTGGCTGGCCGGACTGCTTCCCGGTCATTTCCCGCGTATTTACGGCGAAAACCGTCGTGTTTTTAAGCGAAGCCTCGGGAAAAGGCGGCCAGCTTTCCGTGTAACGGGCCATGATCAGGTCCAGGGCCTTCTTTTTTTCCTCCAGGTCCTCGATAAACACGGCTTCGCCCATGGCCGCCACGCTTTGAAAGCGCATGCCCCATTCGCAAGGGCCGTCGCCGGGAACGGGCGTAACCCCGATGTCCAGCTCCACGCATACCAGGGGGTTTTTCCTCAGTATTTCGATTTTCCTGCCCTGGTTTGCGCTGTGGAAATAAAAAACTCCTGAACAATACCCGAAGCTCATGGGGATCACATAAGGCTGACCCTGGTCGGACAAGGCCAGCCTGCAAACCTGCGCCTTGGCAATGATGCTCTCGATATCCTGTAAATCAACAATCTCTTTATCTTTGCGCCTCATGCTTCTCCCTCAATAAGTACATAAGGCGGCTCATGCCGCCTCAAAATCAAAATTGTTTTGTTGTAAATATTTCTGTTAGCGGCCGGCGTCTAGGGCCTTTTTGATGGCCTGGGTCAGCTCGGAGATTTCAATAGGCTTGGACAGGTAGCCGGAAATTTTTTGGCGAACTCCATCTTCCAGCGCATCGGGGCCGGCGTCGTCAAAGCCGGACATCATGATGATTTTAGCGTCGGGATTGATCTCGAGAATATTCTCCACCATCTCGCATCCGCTTGCATCGGGCATGTTTCTATCCAATAGAACGACGTCCGGCTTCCATTCGGAGTATTCCTGCAAGCCCTTCACGGCCGAACTGACCGCTCGGGGAGTGTATCCCGTGGCTGTCAGCAAATCAGCCAGAGGCTCAAGAAATGTTTTGTCGTCGTCAATCACAAGAATTTTTTCCGCCTGGCCGGTGATGGTTTCAAGACAAGCTTCGGGCGCCGCCTTAGGAATCTGCGAGGTATGGGGCAGCAGAACCGTAAAGGCCGTTCCTGCGCCCACCTTGGAATTGACGTGAATTTCGCCGCCGTGGTCTTTAACAATGGCGTACGACGTGGATAAACCAAGACCGGTTCCTTTGCCCGGCTCCTTGGTTGTGAAAAACGGCTTGAAAATTTCCCCGGTCATTTCAGCGTCCATGCCGTGCCCCGTATCGGAAATGGTAATTTCCACTCCGTCCGCTGCGCTGACGGCCTGAATGTCAAGCTGGCCGCCTTTGGGCATGGCATCCCTGGCGTTGGTGCACAGGTTCATGAAAACCTGCCCCAGTTCGGAGCGGTTTCCATAAACAGCCAGCGGGTCGGGCAGGCTGCGATGCGTAACGATGCGCTTGTCGAAGACCTTGGAGACAACCTGATAAATCTCCCGCAGCAATTGGGTGACGTCAAAAACGGTCTTGTCGCCATTGGTGTCAGGCCGAGAGTATTGCAGGATGCTGCGGATAAGGTCCGAGCCCATGGAGGCCAAATCCAGCAAGGCGTCCGTCTGGCGGTCCAGGCCGTCCAGGCCGCCGTACTTCATCTGCATTAATTGCACGTTGGCCGTAATGCCTGAAAGCACGTTGCGGAAGTTGTGCGTCACGCCGGAGACGATCTCCCCCATGACCTCCATACGCTGGGATAGAGCGACCCTGTCGCGAAATACATATTGGCAGGTGTCCACGTCCACTTCTTCTTCAGGGGGCTTGGATTTCTTGGCGGCCGAAGATTCCAGGGACGTGCGCTCCACAAGGATGGCGTCCGCGGTCCGGCCTAAGGCCTCATGGCATTCCTGGGTTTCCTTTTCCCGCTCCAGACCGCGGGAGAAGGAGTCTACGGCGAATTTCAGGATGCTGGCCTCTGCAGCGCGCCACGGCGTCATGGACTTGCAGTTGTCAAAGCCGATAACACCTTGAAATTTACCGCCCACAAAAAGCGGAATAAGCAGGATAGCCTGCACATCTTCGCTTTTAAACCGGAATATGGCGTCATCAGGGGAGCTGGATTCGGTCTCGGAAACAAACCATCCTTTGGCGAACTTCTTCCGCCAGCGCTTGGGATACTTCACACGGGCCAGTTTGGAATCCTTCTCCTGGGAAGGAAAGCCCGAGGCGCACCATTCGGCGACCTGCCTGGCGTAAACCTTGTTATTCTCCACCGCTACATTGGAAAACCAGTAACAGCGGGAGGCGCCGGCCGCCTGCCCCAGCTCGGCCAGGATCAGATCAGCCTGTCCGGAGGCGGACTTGCCGGAAAAGCACAGACCGGACACAATGTTCGCCGCCTTTAAAAGGCCCATCTGCCGGTCCAAAAGGGTGGTGTCCCTGGCAGTGAGCATCAGCCCATGGTTTTCTCCGGAATTTTTGCTTAGAGCATCGGCGTGAACGGACATGATGCGGCCGCCCGCCGAGAGGTTTTTGCACGCCCTTTTAGCTGGTTCGTCCTTCACCTCCGAAGCAATAATCTCGTTTTTAATGCACCCTTCACAGGCTTCCGGCTTATGGAAGAAAATCTCATGGCATTTCTTTCCCAGCACGTCCTTTCTGTTCTTTCGTAAAAAGGACAAGAAGGTCCGGTTCACATAAACCGCCTGCGCTTCCCCATCCAACACCATGACGCCTTCCCCCACCTTCTTAAGTACGGCTTCGTGATAGGCTTGAAAAGCCTCAAGCTCCCGATTGAAGTCCCTTTTTTCGTTGGCGGAATGGGGTTCAGGGGCGCTTTGCGTTTTGTGGGCGGGAATTGGGCGGGCCTTTTCAAAGCCCAGGGCGGCGATGTCCACCAGGATGCTTAGCAAGTTCCTGTCCGTATCGGAAAAGAGTCCCTTTTTTTTATTGAGGATTTCAATGGCGCCAATAACGCGGCCGCGGCTTTTGATGGGGGCGCAGGCAGCGGAATGGGTGCTAAAGCCAGTGAGTTTGTCGGCTGCGCCGGAAAATCGGGGGTCGTTTTTTACGTCGTTGACGACCAGCGGCAGATCATTCTCCACAACCCAGCCAATAATTCCCTGGCCGGAGGGAAAGCGCTCCCCACGCAGCACATCGGCGGCTTTTCCTGAAGTATAATAAAAGGCGAGTTGTGTGGGATCTTCCTGATCTACAAGGGCGATGACGCCGGCCTCGGCTTCAAGCAATTCCACCGAGCCCTCCACCATGGTGGAAAAAACCGCATGGTCCCCTCTGGTGGAATTGACCAGGCGCAGGAACTGACTAATTATTCCAAGCTGCTGGGATCTTGAATCCCGCTGGTTTTCTGACATTATTTAGCCTCATACACGCGGCCGCATGACAAGAAAAATAGGAGGGTTTATCGCCCGGAATATATACGGAATTCGAAATGGGGCCTTAAAACAGCGTGTCGTCCTTGTCGCTTTTTTTCACTTTGACTTCAGGATTTCTCTCATCCTTTTTCACGATCCTGAGGATGTCCAGGCAGCCTTCGCATTTAATAGGCTTGGACTTATCCTCCAAGGCCTCCAGGGGGACGACGTTTTTATGTCCGCATTCTTCACAAAAAATAATGGTGGTTTCCATGGGATGCTGCAACTCCTTGATAAAACTTGACCCGGGCTAGTCCCGGTTTTTTAAATCCTGAATTTCCTTTCTTAAGGCTTCCGATTCCGTCCGAATGGTCTCGGTCAATTCAGCGATGGCAATGACCACCTTTTCCATAACCACTTCCAAAGCGCCCGTATCCATTGAAATGGAAGCTGTGCCCATGCCCGGCACTGCAGCGCCGCCGGCGACTTCCCGTCCCGGCGACTCCACGGAGACCATGGACTCGGCGGTGGAGCCCTCGCCCTCATCAGCCTCGGCCTGCGGCGGAGCTTCCTCGGCAAAATCAAAGTCCGAAGGCGGCGCTCCGGTCTCTTTGGGCGCTTTGGAGGCTGCAATCTCCTCCCGGAGTTTTTTAAACTTGGCCACGTCCTCCATGACGATCTGCTTTCTGGACTCCTGGTCCATACCCGTCATGCTGAGGACTTTTTCCAAGTTTTTATAAGCGTTTTGCAACAGGCCGACCGAGTCGGGGTGGGCTTCCGCCTTGCGCTTTGCAATGTATTTTCCCAGATTATCCAACAAGGAGAGAAAGGTCTTAACTACGGGGTCGTCTTCCCACCTGGATTTCAGCCGGTCCACCTCGCCCTTGAGCTTGGCCATGATCTCGTCTGTAATTTCCCAGTCCAGGGACAGAATCAGGGCTTTTAACTCTTTGATGCCGAGTTCTTCCGCAGGATCCAAGGCTTCGTCTTCAACTTCGGCTTCCCACTCATCTTCCGAGAAAAACTCATCCAAACGAGCATCCGCTTCAGCCGCAATCAATTCTTCCTCTTTGGTGGTCAATGGCCTTCTCCTATTTGAGTTCCTTGTGCAGGGACGCCACGGCGATGGATATGATCTTTTTCAGGGTAGGCACAACATTCTCACCGGTCATGGCGCTGGCGCCGAAACTGGGAACCTTGAGTTTACTGTTGAGGTCCTTTTCCATCCGTTCGATGGTTAAGAGCTGGATGCCTTGCTTGGCCAAATCGCGTTTATTGTACTGCAACACCAGCGGAATTTTAAAGATATTCTTGTTGTACGCCGCCAGGTTCTCCTGAAGGTTTTTCAAGGACAAAAAGTTATGCTCTCTGCGCAACGCCATGGAGTCGGCCACAAACACCACGCCGTCCACGCCTTGCAGCACCAGCCGGCGGGTGGCGTTGTATTTCACCTGGCCAGGCACGGTGTAGAGGTTGACCTTAATGTCGTATCCCTTGATTTTGCCGATATCAAACGGAAAGAAGTCAAAATACAGGGTTCGGTCGCCGTGGGTCTTGATGCTGACCATGTCGGACTTGATCCGTTCCTGGAACTTCTTGAAGATATACTCCAGGTTGGTCGTTTTTCCGCCCCTGCCAGGACCGTAGTAAACGATCTTAACCTGTACTTCCTTCTTTTTCAGATTGATGAATGCCAATGCTGATCCCTCTCATTGCCAGTTTGCGTCTGTGCTCGATGGCCCGCCGGAAATCCGTCATGGACGGAGAGCGCATCCCGCCAGATCAGGTTAGGCCCTAATCTGCGTCCGACTCCGAATCCAGCAGATTGGCAAGGAGCATCGTTTTATAAAGCAACGAATCCTTGATTTTCTTTGCCACCTCTTCCACCCGGAGCCTTAAAAAACCGAGCGAGACGTCATTCCCGAAAATGGTAATGAGCAGAAAGTCATCCTCCACTTTGGAAAAGTGGATGCTTTCCGATTCTCCTTTGTGGAAGAGAAGCGTAAAATTCTCCTCGCCGACAATCTGGGCCATGGCGTTGACAGCGCCGAAGTTCCCCGCGGCCAGCGCAGCCAGCGAGTAAAGATCGTGCTGACAATTTCCGTCGTCGCAACGCGCGATGATATTGCCGGCCATGTCGA
The DNA here is from genome assembly GCF_900142135.1 of Desulfatibacillum alkenivorans DSM 16219. Taxonomy (GTDB): domain Bacteria; phylum Desulfobacterota; class Desulfobacteria; order Desulfobacterales; family Desulfatibacillaceae; genus Desulfatibacillum; species Desulfatibacillum alkenivorans. Next base: position 21,775 of record NZ_FQZU01000036.1, read on the forward strand.
TGAGCAAGGTGACATTCACCCCGATGTCGATGAGCTCTTCCTTCAGGATGCTCTCAACCCTGTCGAGTTCCTTTTGTCCAAACCCGTATTCCATTCACCCTTGTCCTTTTAAAAGCTATCCATAGTGTTTAACCAGACCTCCACTGTGGCGCCCTGGCCCTTAGCGCTTATGACTCTCAGTTCCCCTCCCATTTTCGCCACAATGCGGTATGAAGTGGAAAGACCCAAACCGTCCCCGCCTTCTTTTGTGGAAAACAATGGAACCAAAATTTTCTTATGATGCTCGTTCATGACGCCTTTTCCGTTGTCCTCCACGGAAATGACCAAACGGCCCTCCCTGGCTTGCGCAGTCAAGGTGATTTTGGGCCTGTCCACGTCCTTCAGGGCGTCAACAGCGTTGTCAATCAGGCAGTCGAGAACGCGCGTCAGCGCGTCCTTATCGGCGGACACCATGCAGGCGCCGGCGCTGCAATCCTGACTGAAGCCGATGTTAAGCCTGGCCAGCCTCTCGCTGACAGGAATAAGATAGTCGCTCCAAAATACCAGTAAAGGAACCGGCCTGTTTTCCGGCTCCGGAGCAGAGTAGCTGCGCAGCTTTTCGATAAAGTGCTGCTGCCTGGCCACCTGGCCCAGCGCTCTATCCAGGTACTCCGAGCGCTTGGCTTCATCAAAGCTGTTGTATTGCGCCGCCAGCACCTGGAGCGTAATCTTTAGCGAGTTGACCGAGTTTGCAAGCTCATGCCGCAACGCCGAGTATGCCTGGTCCAGCAATTCGATCGATTTTATGTTGTCATCCGAAGCCCCTATGTGCTCCTCAGGGCGGCTCATGCGTATTTGCCCTTTCTGTCAAGAGCGTCAATCACTTCCTGCTCGTACTTTTTCATGAGCAGCCTGGCCCTGCCAAGCCACTCATTGCGCTTGGCCATTAAAAACAAAAAACAGGGCTTGGTTTCAATATGCCTTATTAAAAAATAATGCTGGTCCGTGGTGATCAGGATGTCATCCGTCACCTGATCTCCCGCCAGCAGTTTGATGGCCTTCAAATTGGATTTGACAATCACCCCCAGGTACGCAGACGTGGTCTCGGCATCGATTGAGGGATCCCTGGACAACTTGGCCACGGAAAGGCCGTCATCCGCCAACACCACAGCGGAGGCCACAAAGCCCGGCAACTCGTCAGCCATATTCTCCAGGATGCCTTTTAAATGATTAGGCAATGTTGACTCCTGTCATCCTGGGCAAGGGCGCCTGTTTCCCGGCCGCGTTAAGGGTTTCCGTTTTCAGGCAAAACAAGGCCCGTGCCGCCCATTTAGGCATGTTTACCACATTTAAACACAAATTCAAGAAGGATTTATTCCCTGGGGGCTTATGCACGGAATATTTCATCCAATTCCTTGGAATATTTTCCGGCCACCATGCGCACATTCCCCAAGGTGGACTCACGGCCAACGGCAATCACCAAATAATACTCAGGATTCAAAAAGCGGGTCAATACCCAGGCGTTTTCCGTTTGCACCAGGTTCTCCTGGAATTGCCCGATATTCAAATCCTGGGCGGATTTTCCTATCAGTTGCATCACCACGGCGAATTTGCCGCCAAAGGCCTGCACGTCCACTCCCTTGGGATTATAATCCACCAAGCCGATGCCGTCCATGCCGGATACTGCGCAAACGCGAACCCCCTCGATTTCGTCCGCCATGCCCTTCAACACCTCGTTGAGCTTGGCAATTTGCTCTTCAGTGAGCTTGCCGGAAGGCGCGGGCGCGGGCGCCCCGTCTTGAGCGGATTCGGATTTATTCGCCATGGGCGGGATAGGCCTGGGCGCCGGAGCGCTCATAATAGGAGGCGGCGGAGGGACTTCATCCGGAAGCTCCATGTCCAGGTCGGGCAGGCCGTCGTCGCCAAGTTCTTCCTCTCCCGAGCCGGGCAGGTCTTCGAAATCCAAGTCGTCGTCTGCTGTCAGCTCGGAAAAATCTCCGTCCGGCAATTCCTCGTCTATATCAAAAAGCCCGTCATCGCCGCCCGGACTTCCTTCGCCTTCCAGGTCGACCGCCTCGTCCAGGCCTTCGTCGTCCAAATCAAAAAGCTCATCTGGGTCGTCTTCTTCCTGAGTCGGCTCAGAAAGAGAGTCATCCAAATCCATCAGGCCGTCGTCAGAGCCATCCGCGTCTTCCAAAACAAAGTCTTCACCGGAGTCTTCGTCGGCCTCCAACGCCATGGCCCCACCTTCCTCCGAAGCCTCTTCCAATTCCATGAGATCGTCGTCGCCTTCCTCGATCGCATCCATGGATGGAAGTTCTTCCTCTGAGGCGTCCTCGACCGTAAAAAGGCCGTCGTCTCCGGCGTCTTCCTCATCCAGGTCCAGAGGCAGCGGTTCGTCTTCAGAGGCGTCTTCAACGGTAAAAAGGCCGTCATCTCCGGCGTCTTCATCATCCAGCCCCAGAGGCAGCGGTTCGTCTTCAGAGGCGTCTTCAACGGTAAAAAGGCCGCCGTCTCCGGCGTCTTCATCATCCAGGTCCAGAGGCAGCGGTTCGTCTTCAGAGGCGTCTTCAACGGTAAAAAGGCCGTCATCTCCGGCGTCTTCATCATCCAGCCCCAGAGGCAGCGGTTCGTCTTCAGAGGCGTCTTCAACGGTAAAAAGGCCGCCGTCGGCGGAGGGCTCTTCGTCCTCATCAAACATGCCTTCTACTGTCACAGCCTCTTCTTCAACGGTAAACAGATCTCCCGGGCCTTCTTCTGCCAGCGCACTGGCCTCCGGCCCCGGGTCCTCCGCCCCGTCAAAGACGAAATCTTCCTTGATGGGCTCTTCATCCACGGAAAAAAGATCTCCCGATCCCCCTTCTTCGCTTTCGCCGAACAGGTCGTCATCCGAACCGCCGTCATCCACGACAAAAAGATCGTCTTCCCCTTCTGCGGCGAACAGGTCGCCGTCATCGTCGTCAATGGCGGCGTCGTTTATATCGAAAAGATCGCTGTCATCTTCCAGGGCGCCGTCCGGCTCATCCGAACCGCCGCCGAGGCCAAACCCATCCACAACCATTTGTTGGGTTGATTCGCCTTCCGGGTCTTCATCGTCCTGCACGACGACATCGTCTTCATCGTCCGCGCCGAACAAGCCTTTTTCGTCGGCGCCGGGAACCTTTTCCACCACGGTGGAGCCTTCGTCAGGCGCAAGATCCTCCACCAGCCAATCCACGTCGTCCGCGCCCAAATCGCCGGAAACCACATCGCCCTCGCCCAATCCCTCTTCCAACGAGAGATCGTCCGCAAGAACGCTTTCATCTCCGTCCTCTCCCACGTTTTCCAAAGAGAGGTCGTCGGGTTCGCCCAAAGATTCGGAGGGAGGCCCTGCTTCAGCGCCGGCCCGTTCGTCTTCCAGGTGGGAGGCTTCCATAAGCAGGCTCATGAGGCCTTGATGGATATTTTTTTTCAGTTTTTTCTCAGGAAGGGACCTGAAACGAATCTGCGCCCCTTTCCATGTAAGCATTTCTATGGCGGCCTCTTCCCCTTGCAGGTCTCCGCAGACCGCATCGTGAAGCTGGCCTTCGTCCAGGTAGAAAAAGCCTTTTTGCTTGTCTTCCGAAAGCACTTCCAAAAGCGAGGTTTTTTGCTCCGCCTCCATCAACTGCAGAAAGCTGCCCACGGAAATTCCAGCCAGGGAGCCCCCCTGAAACACATGATCCAGGCCTTGCTTGATGGCTTCGGACAGCCGTTCGAAATCCAAAGGCTTGGACAGCACCTGGAGCGCGCCCAGTTCCTTGAGCTTGTCTTCTATGCGGGGCGTGGCGAATGCGCTCATGACAATGGTGGGCGTGGACGGCCTGTTGTCGTTAATATAGGCCAGAAGTTCAAAACCATCCATTTCCGGCATGCGAAGATCTGTCACAACCAAATCCACGGGCTTGGTTTCCAGGGTATCCACGGCTTCCTTGCCGTTATTGGCCGTGTAAACTCTGAACTGGTCTCCCTGGGACTCCAGTCCGTCAGCCATGCTCATAATCAGGGAGTTTTCGTCGTCCACCAAAAGGATGTTTTTCATTTGCACCCCGCTCCTGTACCATTTCCTTAACGAGTAACTCTAAAATATTAGCACACACCCTGTCAGAGTGCAATCCATATACGCGTCAAAGGGAGCAATGTGTGCGCTATTTCACATATTTGCCGATTTTTGATTTCGATTTTTCCCGGGTAATCGGCCTACCGAGGATGGGGACAGGGCCGATATTCAGGTTCACCTTGCCATAATCCGAAGAGATGTGCTAATTTTTTTTAAATAAACTTGCTTTTCCATGTGATGTTTCAACAATGAGGTTCCCATTTTTTTTGCTTTCACCCCCCAAGGAGGAAATCATGATGAAACGCGGACTGTGTATCAAACTCGTTCTACTTGTTGCTATTGCAGCCATGGCCTTCGGTTGTGCAACAGGCCCCAAACCCGCCTGCCCTATTGCGGCGGACCAAAACTTTGAGTTCAGCTTTCCCGGCCAAACCCCGAAAGTTGACTCTTTTTACGTGATTTTGGACGGCTCCGAGTCCATGGCCGGATCATACGGAGGCTTGAAAAAATTCACCTGCGCCAAAAAGATCGTCCTGTTCATGAACCAGGCCGTCGCCAACCTGGACCTTAAAGCAGGGCTCAGAACCTACGGACTGAACGCCGTGCCTTCCGGCCCCCAGACCGATCTGCGGTACGGATTCTCCAAGTATTCGCCTGAGGAATACGCCAACGCCGTAATGCCCCTGTGGGGCCCCAACGGACCCAGCCCCCTGGGACTGGCCATCACGGAAGCCGACAAGGACCTGTGCTCCACGTCCGGCCGGACCGCCGTCATCATTCTTTCTGACGGACACCCCAGCGACGACGCTGTCAAAGCGGCCAGGAAGCTGAAAGACCGCATGGGCGGCAAGCTCTGCATTGCAACCATCGCGGTGGGCGCTGACGCCTCGGGCAAGGAAATTTTGAGCGGCATCGCCAAAATCGGCGGCTGCGACGCATCCTTTGACGCCAAAGACCTCTGCTCCGGCGCGGGCATGACCCAATTCGTCAACCAGGTTTTCTACAACCAGCCCAAAGCGGCTCCGCCCAAGCCCAATAATGACATTGACGGCGACGGCGTTCCTAATTTCAAGGATCGCTGCCCCTTCACCCCCAAAGGCGCCGCGGTCAATGAAAACGGCTGCTGGGAAATCATGGGCCTGACCTTTGACACGGACAAAGCGGATGTCAAGCCCGAGTTCCTGCCTTTGGTATACAAGGTGATCCCGATTCTGAACAATAACCCCGGGATGAAAATCGAACTCCAGGGACACGCAGACAACCGGGGCGCCAAGGATTACAATCAGGATCTTTCCGAACGCCGGGCGGAATCCGTCAAAAAGATCCTGGTGGACAAAGGCGTGGACGCCGGCCGCCTTTCCACCAAAGGATGGGGCTTTACCAAGCCCATCGTTCCCAATGATTCCGAAGCCAACATGCGCCGGAACCGCCGGGTGGAAGTTCGCGAAATAAAATAAAAACCTTTGTAAACGTTCCGGGGGAGCCGGCGCCCAACGGCTCCCCCGGATTTTTTTGGGAGAAACCGGATGTCAGACAATACCATGACCCGGGTCACGGACTCGGATCAACCCATGTACGGCCCAAGAACCCTTTTGGTTTGCGGCTATTCCGCAGACGCTCAGGACGCCTTCCTGAACATGCTGAAAACCGAGGTGAAAGCCCCTACGCCCGTGGTCTTCTGCACCCCGGAAGACGGAGACACGCTCCTCTCCGAACTGGTCTCCCTTCCTGACGGCCGCCAAAAAGGCAGGGAAGGGAAAATGCCCCCCGCCGTCATCATGAGCGGAATCACGGAAAAAGAGCTTAAACTCATTATGAACGGCTGGAAAACCCTGGGCCTGCCCCGCCAGCTGTGGGCTGCGCTCACCCCCACGTCCGAAACATGGACCCTGCGCGCCCTCATCCGGGAGCTGCAATCCGAATACATGGCCATGCTCAAACAGCAGCAGCAACAGCAGCAGCAGCAATAAAAATGCCGCAAAAAAATCCGGGGGGAAAACTCTTTTTTCATAAAAGGAGTTTCCCGCCGCCTCTTCCTTCCTAAATATTTTATTGAAAATCAATAAGTTAAATTCAGAAACAAAAAATCATGCGCCATTCCTGAGCGCCTTGCCTGCATTTTCCCTTGATTAGATTTTCAGTCTAGACTACAAGTCTAATAAAACTCTTGAACGGAGAAACATGGCGACCCCAAGAAAACCCAATAAAACAACGCCGAAAAGAAAGCGGCAGATTATTCTGGCCGCCCTGGAAATCTTTAATGAAAAGGGCTTTACGGACGCGACCATGCAGGAAATCCGGCAAAAGTCGGGGGCGTCCTACGGCAGCGTGTACCACCATTTCAAAAGCAAGGAATTGCTGGCGGCGGCGGTCTACATGGAAGGCCTGAAGGATTACCAGGAAGGGATGGCCGTCTTTTTGGAAGAGAGGCCCGATGCAGAGGAGGGCGTAAGGGGTATGGTCGGCCGGCACCTTGACTGGGTCGCCTCCAACCCGGCCTGGGCCAAATTCCTGCTGAATATGCGCCATGCGGACTTCATGCAGGATTCCGAAGACCGCATAAAGACGGCGAACCAGGATTTCATCCCGGCCATCGGGTTATTTTTGGACAAGCACATGGCCTCGGGAAAGCTGCGGCCGATTCCTCGGGACGTGGGTATTTCCATCATTTTGGGGCCTTGCCAGGAGTTCACCCGGCTTTGGGTGCAGGGAATAGCCTACACGGACATGGAGCAGGCCAAGGAGCTGATCGGCTATGCGGCCTGGCAGGCTATGAAGGCGCAGCAACAAGCAAGGAGGGAGACATGAGCAGGCTGGATGCCATAGACAAAAAGGACTTGAGGGAATTGTTGTGCATGGGCTGGATGACCCATGACGGATGCTGGTTCAGCAGCGTTTTGCAAAAATACGGCGCCAAGGCGGCCAGCGATCTGAACAGGCAGGCGATTCTGGCTATGAGCGCTTTCGAGGTTCCCCGCCTGAAAAAGGCCTTGGGCATGGACGAGGTGACTACCTACGAGCAGTTGCAGGAATTCATCGAGGGCGGATTCGACCTGATTGGGGCGGATTTCATGCAGTTCAAGCGCAGTTATCCCGGAGACAATATCATTCGCTGGGAGGAGCCCGACAACGTGTGCTTCGCATACAAGGGCGTTAAGCGATTGGGCGCCCTGGACGATTACGACTGCGGCATATTCTACCGTGTGGAAGCCTGGCTCAAGGGGCTGGGGATCAAATACACCGTCACTCCCGAGGTGCACGGGTGCATGAGACACCAGGGCAAGCCGTGCTTCCGGGAGTATCAATTGGCTTTATAGGGGCCTGGGGTCGATGATGGCCATGGCTTCCTGGACCTTTTCCACGTTTTCCCGGGTGGTCAGCATCTCCAGCAGGATGAATGCGACCTCCAGGCCGGTTGCCGGGCCGGTGGACGTAATGATATTGCGGTCCACGACCACGTGCTGATCCAAAACCACAGCGCCGAATTCAGCGAGCTGCTTGCGCCTTCGGGCGTTCACCAAATGATAGGTCGTGGCGTTTCTTCCGGTGAGCACGCCGCTTTTCCCCACGGGCATGGCGCCCACGCAAATGGCAGCGATGGGCTTTCCGGTTTTGTCAAAATGGCGAACGGCCTCCAAAAAGTCCTCATGATAGGCGTCTTCATAAAACCCGGCGCGCTGGAAGCCGCCCGGGATCGCCAGGGCGTCGAACTCCGCAAGATCCAGATCCTTTAACTGCGCCTGGGGTTTGACGATCAAGCTCCAGGTGCATTGAATTTCCGGCCGGAGTCCGGCCGTGACCACCTCCACCGGGACGTCGCCCACAACCCGGCTCCACCCCAAAACATCCGTGAACACGGCGGCCTCGTATTCCTCAAAGCCTTGGGCCAAAAACAACAGGACTTTTTTCATATGGGCAAGACTCCTTGAATACTGGGGGATTCCCGGCTATACTTTTTTAAATTCCGGCCGTCAAGCCTGTATATCATGGACGCTCCGCACTTGAAAACCGGAGAACGCCGCTTGGATGCAATTCCTTGAAGGCGGCCTAAGCCGCACAACGGGCGATGTTATGGAATGGAAGCATCTTGATTACATTATATCGGACGACAAGTCTTTAATTAATCCCGCCGCAGTGCACGGTTTTTTGCGCGCTTCCTATTGGGCTGCGGACAGAAGCCTGGAGACCGTTCAAAAAAGCATTGAAAATTCCCTGTGCTTCGGCGCTTATTTGGACGGCGAGCAGGTGGGCTTTGCCAGGGCGGTGACGGACGGAGCCACGACGGCTTTTCTCGCCGACGTTATCATTGAACAAAGCCACCGGGGCCGCGGATTGGGAAAAAAAGTTGTGGCGGCGGCCATGGAGCATCCCGAAATTGCAGAATTGACGCATATCCTGAAAACCAAGGACGCCCACGGGCTCTATGAGCAGTTTGGATTCATCCGCAGCGAGTTCATGATGAGGAGGCGTTAGGCCTTTTCAATTGTGAAGCTCCAAGGGCAGATCGATAATAAAACAGGTCCCTTGGCCAGGCTCGGACTGCACCTGCATTCTTCCGGCATGAAATTCGGTGATTAAGAAATAGGCCACCGAAAGCCCCAGGCCCGTGCCTTTTCCCACGGTTTTCGTCGTGAAAAAGGGTTCAAAAACCCGTTTGCGGGTTTCCTCGTCCATGCCCGGGCCGTTGTCGCAAAGTTCGATGCGCGCCAATGAGCCCTGCAGGGACGTCTTTATGGTAATGGAAGGGATGATCGAAGGGTCTTCAAGGTCATTCAAGGCCTGGGCGGCATTTTGCAACAGGCTGAAAACCACCTGCTGAATCCTTGAGGGGTCGCAGGGAACCCCCGGGAGCGCCGGATCGTATTCCTTGATTATGGATATGCTTTTAAAGTCAAACCGCCGGTGGAGGTTATAGTCGCTGGAGGCCAGTTCAATGGTCTTATCCAGCAGTCTTGCGATATTCTGCGGGAAAAAGCCGCTATCCTGATTTCCCGCAAAATCAAGCATATTGCTGACTATGCCTGAAATCCGCCCCCCCGCCTCGCGCAGGGCTTTGAGCATGCGCACAACGCCCCGGTTCTCCATGAAGGCCCGGATGCCGTCCATCGTGGTTCCACATTCCCGGGCGGCTTTTTCACTGGCCGGATTATCGCCGGTCATCCGGTGGATTATCACTTCCGAATTTTGCATGAGGACGGCCAAAGGATTATTGATCTCATGGGCCATGCCTGCGGCAAGCCCTCCCAATGAGACCATTTTTTCGGTCTGAATCATCATTTCCTCCCAGCGCACCCGCTCCGTCACATCGTCCATTTTCACCACGGCGCCTTCCATGTCCCCGCTCATCAAGGGATAGATAGTCAGGTCCCAAAAATGAACCCGGCCGTCAATAATCATGGCGACTTTCTCTTCGTTGCGGATGCGCCGATCCTGAATGGCGCTTTTCAAATGTCCCATATACTGGGCGAAATTCGGAAAGACCTCGTCAAGCATTTGGCCTAAAGCCTCTGAGGAGGGCACACAGGCAACCTGTTCCGCCTTGCTGTTCCATGAATGCACCCGGCCTTCTTTTTCCACGCCAATGATAATGGAAGGCATGGAATTGATTAGATCTTGGAGGTAGAGCTTGGCGATTCTGGCCTCGTTTTCAGCCAGGCGCTTTTTTGTTATCATTTCATTGGCCGATGCAGCCAGGTTGGCGAAATCCTGAAAATGAATCCTTTGCAAGTCAATCAGAACGTCCTGATGAGCGGCCTCTCTAAAAAAGCCCTCAAACTCCAAAAAACTTTTTTCCAGGCCCTTTCCCAGCACATAACTAATCGTCAGGATAACCATGCAAGCCAGAAACAAAACCAGGATAATGATTAAAACGTTTCTGTTGACGGCTTTTTGCAAAGCCATTGTTTTTGCCGCCAACTCCCTCTCTATGTCCGGGCGGTTTATCCCGGCGCCTATATACCAGCCCCAGTCGGAAACCTCTTTGACATAGCTGATTTTTTTTATATCCGCTCCTGTTGCAGGGTCAGGAATGGAGTATTCCACAAAACCGCCGCCCTCCTTTGCCGTGGACGTCATCTTATTTGCGGCTGCATACCCCCAATGGCTTTTGTCTTCAAGGAAGCTCCTTCCTTTGTCCGGCCCAAGCAGCATAAGCCCGTCATGTGTTGCGGCGAAAACATATCCGTCCTGGCCGAAATGGACCGTATCCAAGCGGCTTAATACTTCCTCCTTGATTTCATTCTCCACATCATCCAGGTATTCCCCGGCGCCTATATACCAATCCAAGGGGGGATAATATTTTATAAATGAAATTTTTTTATGATTGCTGCCTGCAAAACCCGGCTTGGAGGCGGAGTATTCGAAGTAGCCCTCCCCTTCCCGGCTGACTTCTTCGATTATACGCCATACGATTTTCGTACCCTCTTGGGTCGTAAGATCTCCAATATATTCGCCTTCCAGGTCCTCCATTGCCGGCAACAGGCGCGCTATTCCTTGGGAATCCACGGCGAAGTAATATCCTCGGCCGCCTTTAAACCGAAACGGCTTAAGCGAATCGATGATTTTTTTCGCCTTTTCTTCCCGGGGTTTGTCAGCGTTTTGGCGAAAAATATAGTCGGCGCTGGCGATCGCCTCATATGTCCTGTCTTTGATGTATGCTTTTAATCGGTCCTTTGTTTGAGATTTTGCATAGTCGACATATTCAAGGCTGTTCTCCACCTCCTCTTTGACACGCTCCATGTACAGGCTATGCAGGTGCGTTTTCAGGTCCAAAGCCTTTTCATTAAACATGTCATATTGATGGGATACCCAAGCATATCCAACGATTAGAATTGCGATGATGGTGGGCGCAAGAAATCCTAATTGCAGCACCCGCACCAGTTTTTGCCCCGAACCTAAATTTTTGTTCAATTAAATTTCCTCACGCAAATTAAACCCGCAGTTTTCCAGGGCATTGAGAAGCAATATCCATGCCCGTTTGCCGCCTTTGACGGCAGGATTTGCAGCCCTTTAAAAAAACCGTTTGATAATAGCGGAGCCAAAATGAAATCTTTCCGCATTCTTGCCGTAATTGGTTCACAATAACTTGATAGATTGGACAAATCAGATTATGAGTTTGACTGGAGAAACCATTTGCACCAACGCTTGTCAAACGGCCTTGACAATCACAATCGTAAATCTGTTTTCACAACAATTTGAAATAAAAAGACTTATGAGGCGCCTTCAATGAAGACTCTATCAGGAAGCCAGGTCCTGGCGCGCAGCATCGCCGGCGCCGGAATCGGTTTTGTATTCACGGTTGCCGCGCCCAGGCTGCAACCGGTAGTAAAAAGCCTGACCAGCATTGACGGCATGACCGTGATTCATGCCAGGGATGAAACCGCCGCCGCTATGATGGCGGACGGGTATATTCGCAGGTCAGGACGGTTCGCCGCGGTTCTGACGGAATGCCACGGCCGCAGCCTGTGCCAAATCGCCGGCGTCACCAACGCCTGGGCTGATAAGATTCCCCTTATTTCCATCAGTTTATGCGACGACCAGGCTCCCGACGCTAATAAAGGGGTGAACCGTTCGGCTTATGACGCCAACCGGGTTTTTGAGCCGGTTACCGTGTGGAGAAATCGCGTTTCCTCCCTGGCCGATGCGCCCAAAGCCTTTCAGGACGCCGTAACCCATAGTCAGGGAAGCCGCCGGGGGCCTGTTCACCTGGACATCGAAGCAGGACTTTTAGAGCGGCAAATTGAAGATGAAATTCCCGGCCTGCCTCAGGAAGGCCCTGTAGCGCACCGAAAACTTACGCACTTACGCACGGAGGGAGCTGAAAGCGCCCTGGGGCAGGCCGTAAAGCTGTTGCAAACGGCTCGCAAGCCCCTGATCATGGCGGGCGGGGGAGTCAAAGCCTCCGGCGCCAGCTTGGATGTGGTGCAATTCATGGAGCGTTACGGCGTCCCCGGCTGCACCAGCATGGCGGGGATTGGCGCCATTCCGGCCGATCATGCCTATTGCCTGGGCGGGCCGAGCTATACCGCCGGGGAGGCTTTCCACGCAGCCATCAAACAGGCGGACGTGGTTCTTGCCCTGGGCTGCAGCTTTTCCGGCCTGGAAGGATTCGGCCTGCCTCCGCTGTGGTCCAAAAAAATCAAATGCATCCATGTGGATAACAATCCCAATCAGATCGGTCTTAACATAAGCCCTGAAATTCCGGTTTTAGGCGACGTCAAGACGGTCCTGGCTCAAATGGCGGGCATGTTGGAGGCTTCCTCCTTCGTCGCTCCGGACGCTTGGGCCAACTGGAGGCTTTTTCTCTCCAACCTGAAACGGGAGCGCAAAACCAGGCTGCACAATTTCGCAAGCCGTCCCTGGGGCGCCCTGCACCAGGGGCTCCTGGCCCTGGAAATGGGCAAAATAGTGGAGAAGGAAAACCTGGTCATGGTCATCGACGGCGGCAACACGCCATTATACGCGGCCATGTACGGACCGGGCATGAGCCCCCGGCAGACGTTCTTTCCCTTTGGCATGGCGGCCCTGGGCGGAGGAGTTCCCTACGCCATTGGCGTCGCCCTGGCTGCGCCGGAAAAACGGGTGATGCTCATCACCGGGGACGGCTCCTGCCTGTACGCCGTCAGCGAACTGGAAACCATCCAGCGCCTGAATCTGCCCATCACCATTGTGGTCAACAACGACTCTTCGTGGAACATGATCAAGGCTCTCCAGGATTCCCTGTTTGAATGCAATTATGTGGGGACCTGCCTGCCGGACATCGATTACGCCAGGATTGCGGCGGGCTTCGGCCTGCATGGGGAAAGGGTCAAGTCCGCGGACCAGCTGGCCCCGGCTTATGAACGGGCGGTTCAATCCGGCGGCCCGGCCCTGATCGATTGCGTGACGGATTGCAAGAACCTGCCGGACAGCCTTCTGAGCTTCGCCATGGTGGAATTCGAGGGGGCGCAGATCAATCCCGTCAAACTGGTCAAAAGCCTTTGGAAAGGAAGGGACATGGGCCTGAGCCGCGCCTTGCACCAGGCATCCTACGTCCGAAAGGCGCTTGTCGGCTTTAACCCCATGGCGAAAAGGCGGGTGTAATTATGAAGATAACCACCGGCGGAGAAATTGTTGTTAAATCCCTTCTGGATCAGGGCGTGCGATACGTATTTTCCATTATCGGCGGACAAATGGGAACCATCTACGACGCCATAGGCAAAAACCCCTCCATTGACGTCATTACGCCCAGGTCCGAGACTTCCACGGCCCTTATGGCATGCGGATACACGGTCACTACCGGCCTGCCGGCCGTCGCCATGTGCACGGTTGGCGCCGGCGTGGTTTACGAAGTGGGCGGACTCATAAAAGCCTGGCTTGACTACCTGCCCGTGATCTCCATTGCGCCCCAGGTTCAAAGCTACAAAATGAAGCCCAACCAGGAAAACCTCCAGGCCTGCGAGCAGGACCTTCTGTTTTCCCCCATTACTAAATTCAACGCCATCGTCTATCACTGGGAGCGCATTCCCCAGTTGATCAACCGGGCCTTTCGCGAAGCCGCTTCAGGAATACCAGGCCCCGTCCACCTGGACATCCCCGTGGACGTGCTGTTCAAGCACCGTTTTCTGACCTCCCAGCGGAAAAAGCGCCTGCTGCCGCCGCCCCATCAGTCCCGGTATATCGGACCGATCCCCGGCGACGCCCCGTCCCTGGAAAAAGCATGCGGCCTTCTTAAGCAGGCGAAAAAGCCTGTCGCCGTCATCGGCCAGGGAATGGGCCGGGCCGGCAGGTTCCCTCAGATTAAAGCATGCCTGGAAAGGCTGGAGGTTCCCTTTTTAGGAACCCGGCTTTCCGCCGGAGCTTTTGACGCGGAGGACTCCTTTTTTATGGGGGATGCCGGGAGCTTTGCAAACTTTGAGGCAGGAAGAAAAATTCTGGAGCAGGCCGACTGCCTGCTGATCGCCGGCCTTGATCCCGAATCGCAACAAATCCTGAAAATCGCCCAAAATGCGACGATAATTCAAGTGGAGACCGACCCGGACGCCCTGCTGGGCCAGGAAACGGCGGCCCCGGTGTTCGCCGATCCCGAATCCGCGCTTAATCGCCTGGCCGAGGCTTTGGCCCGGCGTAAAGGCCGCAAGCCTGTCGCGTGGAAAAACAAAGCCCTTAAAACCGGCGAAGCCGCAGCGCAGCAAGTTTTGAAGGCGGCGGATGGCCCCATCCGAACCGCCTTTGAATTGCTGGACGGAGACTCTCTTAAGGACTGCATTTTGGTGGCGGACGGTGCGCCGGCCGCTTTTGCCCCTGCTTTTCTGAAAAGCCGCAAGCACGCAGGCGGACACATTATGGACCAGGGGGCCACGGCGGGCGCAGGCCTTCCCTATGCCATCGGCGCCGCGTTGGGAAACCCGGATCGCTCCGTAATTCTTTTGTGCGACAAGGAATCCTTGTTTCATCATCTCCGGGAGCTTCAACCCGCGGAGGAGTTGGGCGCCGGCATAACCATACTTTGCGTGGATGCGGCGCAGGGGCCGAACAACGCCGCAGACCTGGAAAAGGTTTTGCAAGGCTTTGGCTGCCACGTCCATCGGGCGGGGGAAAAAATCAGCATGGCAAACGTACTGAGGCATAAGGGGCAAGCAGGGGCGGTGCTGGTTTAATCTCTTGGTGCAGGATCAGCAGCCGAGGGAAAGCCTCAGCGTTTTAGTAATTTTTATCAAGTATGGACTAAATCTTTTTTATGCATTATTATACGATTGGGGGAATTGGCGAGGCATGCGCTTCTTGTTACCATCAAGGCGCTGATGCCGGCAGTATACTTAGGGCCTGACAATTAATTTAATCACTACAGGACGGTAGCTTTGTTAAAATACTGTTTTGCTCGATTCCCGCTGATCGCAATTTTGACTTTTTTCCTTGGCTTTCCCCTTTCCGCATGGGCGGATCAGGCCCAATTCTCAGGCTTGTATTTCACCGCCAAGCAATCCAATCTGGGCATGCCCGTTCTCCTGAAAGCCCAATTGGTGGATTCCTCCGGCGATCCCATTCCGGAAGCGGCAATCTATTTTGACATTTATCATGACGGCGCCTGGCATATAATCAACGAGGACGACGGAGGATACATTACCGACTCCACCGGCGCGGCCAGCGCCTATTTTTATGTGGACCCGACGCTCTCCGCCGGCGATTATCAAATCCGCGCCCGTTTTGACGGCAATACGAAGTCGGAAAGCACGGTTCTGGAACAAACCCTTGAGGCCAATGAAGCCGGAATCACCTTCGCCCTGTATTTAAATGGAGATAACAATCTGGAGTCCTACGCCATAACGGATTTCTATAACGAGCTTTACCCCCACGGCCTGAACGAGTATGTCAATTTCATCGTTTTGTTCGACAGAAGGCCCGGATATTCCGCGGCGCAGGGCAATTGGACCGAAACCAGGATGTTCATCATCACCCCGGAAGCTGTGGCGGCGGGGACTTATCCTTATCAGGATTGGGGCGAGCAAAACATGGGCGACCAATCCACCTTGCAGAATTTTGTGGAAACGGCCTTTACGGACTTTCCCGCGGATAACTCGGTCCTGGTGATTTGGGATCATGGCAGCGGATGGCAGGGTGAAACCAAATCCGCCGTATTGGAGGAAACGGACGAAACCATAACCGGCACGGAAGTGGAACTGCCCTTGCCACCCCAGGTTGCAGCCCGGTTGGCGTCAAAAAAGTCAGCGACCATGGAGACAGACGCGGAAGAGGAAACTGTCGTCAAAGGCATCAGCTATGACGACACCTCCTACGGAGACCGCCTAAGCCTGCCGGAAGTGTCCGGCGCCATTGAAGGGTCGGGCCATACCGTAGATGTTGTCGCCATGGACGCCTGCCTGATGGGCATGGTGGAAGTGGCGTACGAGTTAAAAAATGCAGCAAATTTCTTCGTGGCGTCGGCCGACACCGTTGCAGTCTATGGCTTTGATTATGATGATATCGGAGGAAGGCTGACGGCGGCCAACACGCCGGACGGCCGCTCCATTGCTTCGGCGTTGGTGACTTCCTATGCGAATTATTACGGGAATGACAATTATCATGCCACCCTGTCCGCCTGGGACCTAACCCTATCGGAGCCGTTATTCAGCGCCTTGGAAAATTTTTCCGCCGTATTATCAGCCAAGTTGGACCAAATTCCCTTTGCGGAAAGATCCGCTCTAAAGTCTGCAACCCAGGATATGATCGATGAAGAAGAATATCTGGACCTGGGCTCTTTAGCGTATCACGCCCAACGGGAAATTTCGAACTCCCAGGTAGTCAATGCAGCCGCCGTCCTGCAAACCCAATTGCAAGGAAGCGCGTGCGTTAACTACTTTATCCACAGCGGTATATATAGCAGTTACAGATACTCGGACACGAGGGGCATGCGGGGCCTGACAATCTATTGGCCGTCACTAACCGCATGGGACTCTACCTACACAGATCCTGATGTTCTTGCTTTCACGGACCTTTCCTGGAACCAAACCGTTCGCCTGCTATTGGACTACATCCCGCCGTCCGCCGATAACAATACAGTCCTTTGGGTCGCTGCGCCTCAAGCCGTGGATGACGTCTCCATCTCCATGGAGTCCTTCTCAGCTGTGGATCAACGGGACAACACGGTCTATTATCAATTCACATTCACCCAAAGCCCCACCGGCGGGTCCGGCGGAAGCGATTCCAGCAACAGATACGAGTCCACCATCTACACGGACGACGGATTGGAGCCCAACCATCAATACTGTTACACGGTCTACGCCCATGACGGCGCAGGCAATGAAACCGGCGCAACTGACGAGGCTTGCGCCGTAACATTGGCCCAGACGCCCGCAGCAATAAGCCTGACCCGCAAAAACTGTGATCAGGTCCTCGCAGCCTGGGATCCGGGAGACAACCCGGACGGCACGGAATACTATTGCGAGAATATAACCACGGGAAACGCCTCAGGCTGGATTACGGATGCGGAGTGGGTAAGCGGCGACCTGCCCATCACCGCGACCTACTCATTTCGCGTCAAAGCCAGAAACTTGGAAGAGGTGGAGACCGAATGGGTGAGTCTGGGTGATTTTGAATTAGGTCCGTGCGCGGGAGACATTAACGCAGACGGCGGCATAAACATCGCAGACGCCATTCTGTGCCTGCAGATTGCTGTGGGCCTGGAGCCGGCAGGCGTGGATAAAAGCAAGTCAATCGACGCCGAATTACAAGTTGGACTTGACGAAGCCCTGTATATTTTGCAAATTAACAGCGAACACAGATAAGGAGATTTTTATCAGTTAATTAATCATAAAGGAACGCAGCTTTGTTTAAAATTTTTCTGGCTCGACTTCCGCTGTTTGCAATTCCGTTTTTTTTTCTTGCCGCCCCCCTTTCCTCGTGGGCGGCGGCGCCCTGTCAGTTCCCCGGCGCCCATTTTATAAACAAGCACTCCAACCTGGGCATGCCCGTTCTTCTGGAAGCCAAATTGGTCGACGAATCCGGCGATGCCATCTATAATGCGGCCATCTATTTTGATATTTATTACAATGACGCCTGGCACGTCTTTAATGAAGATGACGGAGGCTACCCAACGGACTACTTGGGCGTAGCCAAAGCCTTCTATTATGTGGATCCCGCATTCCCGAAAGGCGATTATCCCATTCGCGCCCGCTTTGAGGGCGACGCTTCTTATGCTCCGGCCTCCATTCAAAAAACGCTGACGGCCAATCTGGCCGGAGTCACCTTCGCTTTGTTTTTAAACGGGGACAATAATCTGGAGCCCTATGCCATTGAAGATTTTTACGATGAACTGCATCCGCAGGGAACCAACGAGTACATAAACTTCATCGTTCTATTCGATAGAATCAACGGCTATGACTGGACCCATGACAATTGGTTCGGAACCAGGATGTATGTCGTCACCCCCGACACGGTGCGCTCGGACGTGTATTTGTATCAGGATTGGGGCGAGCAAAACATGGGCGACCAATCCACCTTACGGAATTTTGTAGAAACGGCCTTTACGGATTTTCCCGCGGAGCACTCGGTGCTGGTGATTTGGGATCACGGCAGCGGTTGGCAGGGAGAGTACAAATCTTTGCCAGCGGAGGAACGGGACGCCCCTTTCACCGGCAAGGAAGTGGAACTGTCCTTGCCGCCCCATGTGGCCGCCCGATTGGCTTCCAAAAAGTCAACGGCGCCGCCCGCAGGGGAGGATGAGGACGCTTTCCCCGTTAAGGCCATAAGCTACGACAACACCTCGGGCAGCGACAGCCTGAGCCTGACCGAGGTTTCCGGCGCCATCGAAAATGCAGGCCTTGTTGTCGATGTTGTAGCCATGGACGCCTGCCTCATGGGCATGGTGGAAGTGGCTTACGAATTGAGGAATGTCGCCCGCTATTTCGTGGCGTCAGGCGACAACGTCAGCGCCAAAGGCTTTGATTACGCGGATATAGGCCAGAGGCTAACGGCGGACAATGCTCCCGGCGCCCGGTCCCTTGCTTCGGCGCTTGTCGACTCTTACGAAAATTTTTACGGCTCATACGACTACATGGCAACCCTTTCCGCCTGGGACCTGACCCTTATGGCGCCTTTTTTCAGCGCCCTGGAAAACTTCTCCTCCGTCCTGCTGGAAAAAATGGACCAAATCCCTTTTGCTGAAAGGGCCGATTTATACCTTGCGACCGAAAATATGATCCAAGGCCCTCTCTATTTGGACCTGGGCTCCCTGGCTTACCACGCCCAGCAGGAAATCTCGGACGCTCAGGTGATTTCTGCGGCGGCGGAATTGGAAAGCCAGGCGCTTGGAGCCGCCTGCGTTAATTATTTTATCCACAGCGGCTATTACGGCAGTTACAAATACACGGACGAAACCAGCATGCGGGGGCTGACCATCTATTTGCCTCCTCCTGATTACTGGGATCACAGCTACACCTATCCCCAGATATTGAGCTTTACGGACCTTTCCTGGAACCAAACCGTTCGTCTGTTATTGGATTCAACGCCCCCCGCTGCGGAAAATTCTTTTGATTGGGCGACGGCCCCCTACGCCGTCAACGAGTCATCCATTGCCATGGAGTCCTTTTCCGCCGTGGATCAATGGGAAAACCCCGTGTACTATCAATTTACATTCACTGAAAGCCCCACCGGCGGCTCGGGCGGGAATGATTCGAACAGCCATTACGAGTCCACGGCCTATACGGACGACGGCCTGGAGCCCAACCATCAATACTGCTACACGGTCTACGCTTATGACGGCGCCGGAAACCCGACCGAAGCCATCGGCGAGGCTTGCGCAGTCACCCTGGCTCTGGCGCCGGAAGCAGGGGCCTTAAAAGCAAAAGGCTGCGACAAAATTGAGGCCGCCTGGAACACAGGGGGCAATCCGGAAGAGACGGAGTATTTTTGCGAAAACATAACCACCGGAGAAGCCTCGGGCTGGACCACAGATTCTCTATGGACCAGCAGCGGCCTTGCGACCAAAAGCGCCTATGCGTTCCGCGTCAAAGCCAGAAACTCTGCATATGTCGAGACGGATTGGGTGAGCCTGGGCGATTGCGAAACCGGGGTGTGTCACGGGGACGCCAATGCAGACGGCGCCCTTAGCCTGTCTGACGCCATAGTATGCCTGCAGATGGCAGCGGGCTTAGAGCCTGTTGGCTTGGACAAAAGCGCCGCCATTGACGCATTGCAGCAAATCGGGCTTGACGAAGCCCTGTATATTTTGCAAATTGAGGGCGAATCCAGATAGGGAGGGGTTAAACTTTTACGGAGGGGAAAAATGAATCGCCGTCAATTTCTGGCCGTGTCTTCGGCCGTCAGCAGCGCCTTACTGCTGGGATCCTGCGCATCCACCACCAATCGCTACCAATTGCCCGAAGCCCTGGTCAAGCCGGACGACAAACTGGCCTTGACCAATCTGTCCATAGTGGACGTTCAAACCGGGACGATCCGCCGGGAAAACTGCATCCTGATTCAGCAGGGACGCATCGCCCAACTGTTCACCAAGGAAGACTGGCCTTCCGTCCAGGCGGACAGGGAAATCGACCTGCAAGGCGGCTATGTCATGCCCGGGCTTATCAACGCACACTGCCACATGACCGCGCCTTGCAGCATCGCCGTCAGTCCGGCGGCTTTGTTTTCGTACAAACGCCAGGTGGAAAGAAACGCCGAGGAATGCATCAAGCACGGAGTCACCACGGTCAGGGACATGCTATCCGTGGCGGATTGGGTTTCCGGCGTCCAATGGCTCCAGGAGCGCATGGACAGGGGCAAAATCGCCGGCCCCCGGATTATGAGATCCGTGGCCATAGACATTAACAACGGCTACGGGGACATGCTCACCAATTTCTCCACCTGGGAATCCTGGCACAACGTAGGCAGCATCAAGGAAGCCAGGAAGGCCGTCCGATCCTCGGCCGCCGGAGGCGCCGACGCCATCAAACTGTTCCAGCAGGAGACCAAGCTCCTGCTGCCATGCAATGACATGCCCCTCATGGACAAGGAAATGGTGGCGGCCGTCTGCGACGAAGCAGCCAAATGCGGCCTGCCGGTAGCCATGCATCATATGGAGATCGGCGGCCTGGGCAAAGGCCTGTACGGCGGAGTGAACACCCTGGAGCATATGGTGTGCGACGCCCCCGTACCGGAGGAAGCCTTGGAGAAACTAATTTCCCAAGGGACTTATGTCGTCCCGACAATCAGCATTCCTTACGGATATGTTTTCCCCGTAAGAGGAGACGAAAACTGGGGTACGGAAAGCACGGACTTTTACAATAACCTGAGAAGCGACACCTTGCAGGGCTTTTTGGGAGAATTCTGCGAACCCGTGTTCGTAGAGGGCGGCATGGATTTTTGCCGCAAGTTTTCCGATCCCGACTCCTACGAGAAGCATCACCTCATCCCCTGGCTGTGCCCTTCCATATTCAACGCATACGCCAACCAGGGCGTGGCCAATATCAAGGCTCTGTATGAAGCGGGGGTCAAAATGGGCTGCGGAAACGACGGCGGCGTGCCGTTCGTCTTTCCCGGGAACATCGGGTTTGAAATGGTCCTTTTGGAGGAGGCGGGATTGCAAACCACAGACATCCTGAAAATGGCGACCATAAACAACGCCCATATTATTGGCATGGAAAACGATCTTGGAACCGTGGAAAGCCCCAAAATTGCGGACTTGGCGGTTTTCCCAGATAATCCTCTGGAAACAGCCTCAAACGCCCTCAAACCTTCCATGGTTTTGCAGGCGGGCAGAGTGGTTTTTCAGGCATAAGATTCCACAAAGCCCCAAAAGGGGCGCCTCCCTTGCCTGGAAACGCCCCTTTTCAGCCGTGTTTATTTCATTTTTTCATGAAGATATGCGGTGTGAGTTTTTTCATACCCGGGTCTTAATTTTTTAATTGCCAATTATACTCGGGATACTTTATACTTTATTCACGCTTTACAAGAGAGTGTTCGAGGTCTTTGTTTTTGGAATCCGGGCGATAACAAGCCGGGATTCCTTTGTCCTGATTACGGCAAAATATTATCCGGTCAATCCCCATTGGTTAAACCAAAGGGGATTGACCGGTTTTTTTTATTGTTTAACGGCGCTCATGATGATCCATCGCCGAGCGTCATGATGGCAATGAATTCCCGAAAAGCCCTTCCGCTCCAAGGTTTGGGACAGCTCATCGGAAGTAAACCCCCGAAAGCCCATGCTGCGTGTATACTTTTCCCTGACCGCGCCCAGCAATCCATGACCCCTGCGGACAGCCGCCACGGTAAAGCAGCCTCCGGGCGCCAGAACCCGGCTGATCTCCTCCAAAGCCTTGTCCGGGTCCGGAAACAAGTGCAGAGCCCCGCAGCAATTGACCGCTTCGAAACTTTCCTCTTCAAAGGGCAGATCCAAAGCGCTGGCCCGCACATAAACCACGTTGTCCAGGCCCTGCTTTTTCGCCCGGGAGGCGCCCCAGCGCAGCATGGGAGCGGAGAGATCCAGGCCCACAACCCTGCCCTTGCCCATGGTCCTTGCGAAAGCCCGCGTATAGATGCCCGGGCCGCAGGCCAGGTCCAGCACCGAGTCGGCGTCGGCTATGTTGGCCGCCCCGGATATGAGTTTGGCTTCCTTGTTAAAGGAAATCCCCAGGATCATGGCGGCGGCAATGCTTTTGCGCCATAACCGGCTTTCGTAAATGTTGACGATGGCGGGCGACTCCATAAAGAACTGGGCCACGGTTTTCCTCAAATGGAGCTCCGGGACCAAATCCGCAAAGCCGTCCCTGATAGGGTAGCGCTCGCCGCAAACCTTGCAGGTGAAAAAATCCTTTTCGTCCCGATTGACGGAACAATAGCCCCCCTTGCACGAAGGACAACGAACCAGGTTTTCCGTAATCCTTTCCATACCCCCTCCTATTTCCGGTAAAAATGAAAAACCCGGAAGGCGGGCGGCCTTCCGGGTGAATCTGCGGCTTGAACGGCCGATATGCAGACATGCTCCGGCCTGCAGGACTTTGCAGGCCGGAGATTTTTTCTTTTTAGTAGCGGTAAATGTCCGACTTGAAGGGACCTTCCACGGGCACGCCGATGTAATCGGCCTGATCCGGGGTCAGGGTGGTCAGCTTGGCGCCCAGTTTGTCCAGGTGCAGACGGGCCACTTCCTCGTCCAGTTGCTTGCTCAGGCAGCTGACCCCAATTTCTCCGGGATTCTGCCACAGGTCGATTTGAGCCAAGGTCTGGTTGGTGAAGGAAGAGCTCATGACAAAGCTGGGATGCCCGGTGGCGCAGCCCAAATTCACAAGGCGGCCTTCAGCCAGGATGTAAATGCAGTGTCCGTCAGGGAACACCCACTTGTCCACCTGGGGCTTGATATTGATTTTTTTCACCCCGGGCCAGTTGCTAAGTTTGTCCATCTGGATTTCGTTGTCAAAATGGCCGATGTTGCACACAATGGCCTGATCTTTCATTTTGGACATATGCTCGGCGGTGATGATGTCCTTGTTGCCCGTGCAGGTGACATAGATGTCGGTATACGCAAGGGCGTCTTCAATGGTGACCACCTGAAAGCCGGCCATGCATGCCTGAAGCGCGCAGATGGGATCGATTTCGGTCACGCTCACCCGGGCGTTCTGGCCGGCCAGGGATTCGGCCGAGCCTTTACCCACGTCGCCGTATCCGCAAATCAGAGCGTTTTTGCCGGACACCATCACGTCCGTGGCTCTCTTGATGCCGTCCACCAGGGACTCGCGGCAGCCGTAGATGTTGTCGAACTTGCTTTTGGTCACCGAGTCGTTCACGTTGATGGCCCGGGTCAGGAGTTCGCCCCTTGCCTGCATCTGGTAAAGACGGTTGACGCCGGTGGTTGTTTCTTCGGAAACGCCTTTCCACTCGGCGGCCACTTTGTGCCAGAACTGGGGGTCCTCCTTAAGGGTGGCTTTCAGGACATCGTTGATGCACTGGAGTTCGTGATTATCCGTGGGCTCGTCCAGGATGGAGGCGTCATTTTCCGCCGCATATCCCCGGTGAATCAGCAGGGTGGCGTCTCCGCCGTCGTCCACGATCAGGTTGGGGCCTGTTCCGTCAGGCCAGGTCAGGGCCTGTTTGGTGCACCACCAGTATTCTTCCAGAGTTTCGCCTTTCCAGGCAAAAACCGGAACGCCGGCCTTGGCGATAGCCGCTGCGGCATGATCCTGGGTGGAAAATATATTGCAGGAGGCCCAGCGCACGTCCGCACCCAGTTCTACCAGGGTTTCAATAAGAACGGCGGTCTGAATGGTCATATGCAGGCTTCCGCTGATTTTGGCGCCTTTCAAAGGTTTTTGGGGGCCATATTTCTCACGTGTGGCCATCAGGCCGGGCATTTCGTGCTCGGCGATTTCCAATTCCCGGCGTCCAAAATCCGCAAGGCCAATGTCCGCGACCTTGTATTTCAATGCAGCGTCAGTCATTTAGGGCTCCTGTAATTCTATCTGATGTTCTATGGGAAGCGAAACCCGGCGCCCGTTCGGCAATGCCACGTTTCGCAGCTAATCCTAAAAGATAAGACCTATATCGAATTTTGCAAGGATTGCACCTTATTGGTCTTTTCCCAGGGAAAAATTTCCCGGCCGAAATGCCCGTAACTCGCCGACCTCTGATAAGACCATCCGTTGGGATGGAGCAAATCCAGATCCTTGATGATTCCGGCGGGCCGGAAATCGAAAATCTCCCCGGATTCCAGGACGGCCTGAAGCTTGTCCTGGGAAACCTTGCCGGTGCCGTAGGTGTCCACATTAATGCTCATGGGCTTGGCCACGCCAATGGCGTAAGCCACTTGAATTTCGCATTTGTCGGCCAGGCCCGCGGCCACAATGTTTTTTGCGGCGTAACGGGAGTAATAGGCTGCGGAACGGTCCACCTTGGAGGGATCCTTGCCGGAAAAGGCGCCGCCTCCATGGCTGCCTACGCCGCCGTAAGTGTCCACGATAATCTTCCGGCCGGTCAGCCCTGCGTCGGCCCAGGGGCCTCCCAAGGTAAACTTGCCGGTGGGGTTGATGTAATACAAGGTGTCGGGACGCAGCAGGCCTGTGGGTTCCAGCAGCTCCTGCACTTCCTTCACAATGTCCTCCCGGATCTGATCCAGGGACACGTCGTCGGTCTGATGCGAAACCACGACGCTGGTGATGTACTCCGGCTTGCCGTCTTTGTATTTGACCGACACCTGAGACTTGGAATCCGGCCTTAAATAAGCCAGCTTGCCGGATTTCCTGACCTTTTCCAGATGGCGCAAAATCCTGTGGGAAAAGGCAATGGGCGTAGGCATAAGCTCCGGCGTTTCGTTGGTGGCGTAGCCGAACATCATGCCCTGGTCCCCGGCGCCCTGTTCGGCAAAAAGCCCTTCGCCTTCGGTCACGCCCTGGGAAATATCCGGGGACTGCCCATGAATATGGGTGCTGTAATGAAAAGCCCCATCCCAAAAAAGCAACTCCTCGCGATTGTAGCCGATTCCCCGCACAACCTCACGGGCGATGGCTTCCGTGTCGATTTCATCCCATGCCCCGCAGGTGATCTCCCCCGCGGTAATGATGGAATCGTGTGCGGCCATGGTTTCGCAGGCCACCCGGCTTCTGGGGTCTTTTAACAAGCAGGCGTCGAGGATTGCATCGGAAATCTGATCGCAAATTTTATCAGGATGTCCCTCGCTTACCGATTCTGAGGTAAAAACATGATCTGCAGATATTTTACTCATGGACAATTCTCCTAACAATGGACATATTCAGGCAATGGAAGCAACGGGCCAAATAGATGCGCAATCCGCCGGGTGCAATGAATACGTCCCTGGAGAAGTTGTACAAGTTGGTCGCTTTGCCGATTAACCTTGCCGGTCCAGTTTTTGGATGGCGACAAAAGAGTTTGAATTCACAACAAAACCGGCGGAATCCGTACCATGATTAGACTCGACTGTCAAGCCGCCCTTCCCCTTTGTTTGTGGGCCCGCCGCGGCCGGCTTGCGCTATGATTTTCGATGGGGTAGAATAAACTATGGAAAATCTTAAGATACTGATAACCGGCAATCAGGGGCTCTTGGGAACTGAGTGCGTCCGGGTTCTATATCCCACCCACGAAATACATGGTTTTTCTTCAAAAGTTTTGGATATTCGTGATAAATCTCAGGTGGAGGGCCGGATTAAGGAAATCAGGCCCGATATTATAGTCAATTGCGCCGCTTACACCAAGGTGGACGCCTGCGAAACCCATTTCCAGGACGCCTGGGATGTAAACGCAATCGGACCTGAAAACCTTGCGCAAGCCGTGCGCAGATGCGGCGGCTTCCTGGTTCACGTATCCACGGATTACGTCTTTGACGGTGTCCGCAGCATTCCACACCCATACACCGAAGAAGACTCTCCCAACCCCTTATCCGCGTATGGCAAAAGCAAACTGGCGGGAGAAGAGGCCGTGCGCTCCTTGTGCCCGCTGCATGCCATTGTGAGGACGGCCTGGTTATACGGCGCTGCAGGCCCGAATTTTCTGAAAACCATGCTCAGGCTCAGCAAGGAAAACCCCTCCTTCCTCCGCAAGGTGGTGAACGACCAGTTCGGCTCCCCCACCTGGACCTATTCGCTGGCGAAACAAATCAAAGTGTTGATCGAGTCGGGAGCGACGGGAACCTTCCACGCCACGGACCAGGGCTATTGCACGTGGTATGAGCTGGCCGAGACCTTTCTATCCCTGATGGGCGTGAAGCATAACCTGACCCCTTGCGAAACCAGGGACTACCCCACTCCGGCCCGCAGGCCTTTCAATTCCATCCTGGAAAACAAACGCCTCAAGGAGTTCGGCATAGACGTCATGCCCCCCTGGCAGGACGACCTCAAGGCCTTTGTAAAAGCCAATAAAAAGCAACTGCTGAAAAGCATCACAAAATAAAAAAACAAAGAATAACCCCGCCTCCGGCGAAAGCCTAAAAATCTGAAAAGAAAGCAATAACTGCGCCTCCGGCGGCTTACTTTTTGAAAAAAGCAAGACAAAAACTTTTCAATGGCGCTGCGCGCAAGGACATGTCCACCGGCAACACAGCATCCATTAAGCTGTAGGTTAGGTTAGGTTAAGATTGCAAAACCCAAAAAGAACAGCCTTGAAGCTGCATCCGGATTTCATGGGGGCAGGCCTTTCGGCGTCCATGCCTCTATTCTTGGGCGGCGCAGGTTGGAGCCTACTTGTCAGTTCTCTTATAAACCACCAGGCGCTGGCCGGGGACGATGGGCTTGTTCAGGTTGATGCGGTTCCACATGGCCAGGGTGGGCAGGGGGATTCCATGGGCTTCGGCGATGCGCGTGAGGGAGTCTCCGGGCTTGACCACGTAAATGTGTCCGGCTTTTTGCTCGAACCATTTGGAGAACAGGGTCAGAAAGCGTTCGTTAAAACCGTCCGAAGCGCCTTTGGGAACCATGATGTTATGTTCTCCGGCGGAAAGGTCGTAGCCCCTTAAGTGGGGATTGAGGTCCTTGATGTGTTTGAATGAGGTGTTCGCCGCCTTGGCCGCCAGGGTCAGAGGGGCCTTGGCCACGGTCTTGAATTCCACGTTCTCCACCTCAATCAGAGGGTAATAGTCCTCGGGTTTGAGGTGAAAGCCGAATTTTTCCGGGTGCTCCATGAGCAGCTTGGCCGATAAAATCCTAAAGATATACCGCTGGGTTTCCAGGGGAAGGTACAACTGGTAATAATTGATCTGCTCCTGGACCAGAATCTGGGACTCCAGGCCGTCTTCCCCCATGTTATAGGCGGCCGCCGCCAAAGTCCATGAACCGAACCGCTTATACAACTCCTTGAAATACAAAATGGCGGCGTCCGTGGATCGCCTGATTTCCCGGCGGTCGTCCACGTCCCTGTTGATTTCCAGGCCGTAGCGCTTGCCCGTCCCTTTTATGAACTGCCAGAACCCCATGGCGCCTTTGGGGGAGCCCGCATGGGGCCTCAGGGCGCTTTCCGCCACGGCCACGTATCGCAGATCCCGCGGCATGCCGGCCGCTTTCAGCTTGGAGTCGATAATAGGCATGTACCGTGTGGAGCGTTTGATCCAAAGCAGCACCTGGGGCCGGTCCCACAAGGAAAGCATCAACTCCTTTTCCAGGCGCTCCCTTACCTCGGGGTTGTCCAAAGGAACCTGCTCCCCGCAAAAATACAATGGGCCTGTGACTCTCAACGAATCCAACAGGGAAGGGACTGTCTCGTCGCCCGGGGGGGATAAAGGAAATTCGTCCACCGGCTCGTTTATGTCCACCTGCACCATGGACGCAGCCGACGCCATGCTTGGAGCTCCGGCCTCTTCCGGGATTTCGTCCTCACTCCCGTCAAGACTTTGTTCATCGTCGTAAACGATGTACTCGTCCGCCACGGAGGGAAACTCCAGGTCCTGGCTTTCTTCCTCCACAATCCATTTGTCTTCGTCAGGATCCTCGTCTTGGATGTCAATGTCCTGGGATGGGGGGGGCGCCGCCTCGCTTTTCCGCGTCTGGCTTTCCGGCGCCTCCGCCTGGGCGAGGCTCGCGGAAAGACTCCGAGTCATCGGAGGGCGGGAAATCGTTACCGTGTATCCGGACGCCTGAAGGCCGTAATATGCGGCGGCTCCAAGCCCGGCGAAAATCAAGAGGAATAAGAGCTTTTTCATGGTCACCCTAAGGCGCTCACTAAATCTTTTTCGAACGGCGCGCCGTTCGTGCTGGTCGACAAGGGATTCATTGACGAAATCATAACATAGGCCAAGACTTCCTTTCCAGCCCCCTAAAGAAATTTTAATATAGGCCCGGGAAAGGCGGTTTTTTTCGAAGCCTGTGCATTTTCAGGCCCTTCGTTGTGTATATTATTCCACATTATTAGGGGATAAGGATAGGAAATGCATCACAGTCCGCCCCAAAAAGGACGGACTGCGCCATTTTTATATGGATGAGGATTAAAGATTGATCACTTGTTAAGGCCTGCCATGCCTTCGGCGGTGTAGCGCTCCCCCCGGATGCTTCCTGGCGCGAAAGCCTGATCCAGTGCTTCCATTTCATCCCGGGTCAGGACGACGTCCAGGGCGCCCAGGTTCTCCCGGAGGTATTTCAAACGCCTTGTTCCTGGAATGGGGACGATATCCTCCCCTTGAGCCAGTATCCAGGCCAGGGCGGCCTGGGCCGGGGTGACGCCCTTGGAGGCGGCCAGGTCCAGCAACACCTGGGTTCGCTCCATGTTGGCTTGAAAATTTTCCTCCGAAAACCGGGGCAGAAAAGGCCGCAAATCCCCTTCTTTGGATATGCCGGCGGCGTCCAGCTTGCCGGTCAACGCGCCCCGTCCCAGGGGGCTGTAAGGAACCAGGGCCACGCCCAACTCCCGCATGACAGGCAGCATCTCCTCCTCCACCTCACGGGTCCACAGGGAATACTCGGATTGAACCGCGGCGATGGGATGCATCGCATGGGCTTTTTTCAAGGTCTCGGCCGCGGGCTCGGACAAGCCGACATAACGCACCTTGCCTTCCTTCACCAAATCGGCCATGGCGCCCACGGTATCCTCGATGGGCGTGGTCTCGTCTATACGGTGGGCGTAATACAGGTCAATGCAATCCCGATCCAGCCTCTTCAAGCTGGCCTCGCAAGCCTGGCGGACGTACTCCGGCCTGCCGCAGATGGTCCTGGCGTATTCCCCCGGCTTGCGCACAATGCCGAACTTGGAGGCCGCAAAAACCTCCCCGCGCCACTCTTTGAGCGTCTTGCCGATCAATTCCTCATTATGCCCGAACCCGTACTGATCCGCCGTATCCAGCATGGTCACCCCCATTTCCAAGGCTGCCAGCAGCACTTTTCTCGACGCCTCGTCGTCCGAAGGCCCATAGAACTCGCTCATGGCCATGCATCCCAGGCCCATTGCCGAAACCTCGGGGCCGTTTGCCCCCAATTGCCGTTTTTTCATATCATCTCCTTTGGTTGGGCTTCCATGTCAGTTTACGTCACGGATGATACGCAAAAACTGCTTGACCTTCATCAGAAAAAAAGTCATTTTATTCCGAATTATGGACATAATTATGAACAACACTCCCAGAAAAGCCCAGCAAATAGACTTAATCCCCCACGGCCTGGACGCGCGCACCATGGCTGGGGTCATGGCCGAATATTCCAGCGAGGACCTGCACAGCCACAATCATCACCAGGTTTTGAGAATCCGGAGCGGCGTAGCCTTGCTGGTGGATGAAAACCGCAGGCAGCCCATGTTCGGGCCCTTGACGGCGGTGATTCCCGCGGGCCTGGCCCACCGGTCCGTGGTGTTGGGACAATCGGCTAGCTTTAAATCCATCTATTTGAAAAAGGATCTGCTTCCGGATTTGGAGCAGGAAATTCGCTTGTTTTTTATAAGCCCCTTGAATTCGGCGTTGTTTGACAGGCTGAAGATATGGGGCGCGCAGGATCTTTTCCGCAATCTGAACCGGGAGTGTTTGGATTTATTTCTAAAAACGCTGCCCGAAGACATGGAAAAGCAGGCCAATCTGGTGCGTTTGCCCGAGGCGGGCACGCCTTTGGCCCGGGACGCGGCTGCATTTGTGGAAAAGAATTATTTCCGGCCGTTGTCCATGGACGACTTTGCCAAGGCCCTGCCCTACTCCGGCCGGCATCTTTCAAGGCGGTTTAAGGAGGATATGCAGATCACCCTGTTCGAGTACCTAAGGCTGTACAGGGTCCTCATGGCGTCCCTGGCTTTATGCGGGCCTGAAAAAGCCATCACGGAAATCGCCCTGGAATGCGGGTATGAGTCCCTTTCCTCGTTTTACCGGGATTTTAATATGATTTACGGAGCGCCGCCGAAATCTTTCAAAGAGATCTTTTCACAAAAGCAATAAGCATTTATTAAACAGGCCATTATGCAACGGCTTTTTCCGGTGCAGCCATTTCCTTAAAGGCTGCGGCCTGCTCCCCATTGCCGATGATGGCGACCATGTCGCCCGGCTGAAACGCCAGCCGCCCTTCCGGGTTTGGATAAAGTATTCCCTTGCGAACGACTCCTACCACGGACGCGCCGGTTGATGTGCGAATCCGGAGCTCCAGCAGGCTTTTTCCTTTCATGAAGCTGTTCTCGGGAATTTCAACCCAGACAAGCTCCAGTTGATCCGTGGCCCGTTGCAGGTGGTCCAGGGTGGAGTATTCCACCTGCTGGCTGAGAAGCGACTCATACAGATCCAGCCGCACTGCGTTGGTGAACCGCTGGATTTCCGTGGCCGGAATGTGCAAATCCATCAAGGCCTGGCGAGCGAATTCCAACCCTGCTTCATACTTGGGCATGATCACGTCGCAAGTCCCGGCTTCTCTGAGCAATTTCATGTGCTCCATGGAGTCGGCCATGGCAATGACGCGGATATCCGGGTTGGCATGCCTGGCGAGACGTAAAACGGTTTGAGAAGTCACCAGAGCCGGAGTGGTTATCAACACCAGCCTGGCCTTGTCCACCATCGCCCCTTCCAAAACGACTTCCTGGGAGGCGTCTCCGTACAAAACCGGCATTCCCAACTCTTTGACCTTTTCCACCTGCCTGAAATCCTGCTCGACCATTAAGAAGGCCTCGTCCATACGCTGCAGAACGCGCCCCACGTATTGGCCGGTCCTGCCGCCGCCGACTATGATTACATGGTTTTCCATATTTTCTTCGGAAATTTGAATGGTTTCCATGGGGGCGTCTTTTCGCAGGCGCTTCTGCAGGCTGTACAGAGGGACGGTCAAACGGGAGACGACGGGCGTCAAAATCATGGTTACAATGGCCACGCTTAAAAACAGGGAGTATAGATTCTTATCTATGGCCTGGGCGGCCACGCCGGTTCTGGCCAGGACAAAGCCGAACTCGCCCATTTGAAACAGGCCGAAGCCCACGGCAAGCGGAACCACGTTGCCGTAGCCAAAGGCATGGGACAGCGAGTAAAAAACCAGGAACTTTCCTATACTGATCAAAGCCGCCAGCATCAGGATGTTTTTCAGGTTGGCCGCCAGAAAATTCAGGTCCAGCAGCATGCCCACGGACGCGAAAAACAACAGTCCGAAAAGGTCCCGCAGCGGGACGATGTCGCTCAAGGCCTGGTACCCAAAGTCAGATTCGCTAAGCACCATCCCGGCCACAAAAGCGCCGAAAGCAAAGGAAAGGCCCACAAGATAGGTGCCGTATCCCACCCCCAGGCCGATGGCCGTGATGGATAGCAGGAACAACTCCCGGGAGTTCCACCCGGCCACCCTTTTCATGACCCAAGGCAAAAGCCGGACGCCCACCAAAATCATGGCCCCCAAAAACAGCACCGCCTTGACGGCCGCCACGCCCAGAATGGGAAGGCCGGCTTTGGGGTTGCTCATCTGGGGCAGGATGATCATCAAGGGCACAACAGCCAAATCCTGCACGATGAGCATGCCGATCATGACCCGGCTGGACAAGGTGCCCATCCACCCCTGGCTTTCCAGGGTTTTCAACAAAACCATGGTGCTGGACAGCGAGGCCAGGCCCCCAAGCCACAATGCGTGGACCGGCTCCCAGTCGAAAAAACGGCCTATCAGGTAGCCGTAGGCAATGATCAATATAATCTGTATGGGCGTGCCGATAAGCGCAATCCGGCTGACCGGCTTGAGCTTCTTGAACGAAAATTCCAGGCCCAGGGCGAAAAGCAGCAGGGCAACGCCTATTTCCGCAAGCAGTTCAATGTTGTGGATTTCCTCCGGACTGATCCGGCCCCAGGTATAAGGCCCCACCAGAACCCCGGCCAGGATATAGCCCAAAATCAGCGGCTGTTTAAGCCTTTGCGCAATCAACCCGCCTGCCAGAGCCGTCACTACAATCACAACAATGTCCGCTGCAATGCCCATTCATCAGCCTCCATGATCTTTGAAACATGCCAAATGCCGCATTGGGATTCTATGGCAGATACTACACCTTGTCCTGAAAGACAAACGTTTGAGTCCCCCGTTCCCCGGGAAGCGCTATTCAACGCCTTCCTTTCCATTTCCGGATACATGAAGCGGCCAAACCAGTTCAGTGCGGATATGCCAATATCGCGTTCCAGGCAAACCGGCGATGAGGTTGTGGGAGGCAGGGTCCAAACGCCCCCTTAGTCTGAGACTCTCCATGAAAAACTTGCCTTGCGCCGGCGATGCAAGGTATCCTAATAAAAATGGAAATGATGGCTTTGCCGCAACTGTACCGAGATAGCCATGTTTGAGACGAGAATCCATCCCGGCTTTGATGCAAATTGACCGGGATGGAAGTTGCCAGGCTCGCACAGTCTGCCGGCATCCTATCGCGCAAGGTATTTGGCACAATAGTTGCTTTACCACTTTTCGATTCCGTTCATTATCACGGCCTGATTTTACAATGGGAATACTGTTTTGTTCAACCCATGGAGTTGATGAGGCCCAGATAACCGGCTGCTTGAATATTAAGTGAAATGACGATCATGACTTCCTACCGCATGCATTCTTACAGGTATTGCTACTTTCCGTACGCACTAACCATAATCTGTCTCACTATCGTCTTCCTGGGAGGCAATTTCGCCCTTGCAAAAGAAAACGCCTTCAGCAACCAGCAGGTTTTAAGATCCGCGGCGGAAATTGACTATCCTCCTTTTAGCGCAATCGATAAGAATGGGCAGGCAATAGGTTTTTCCGTGGAACTTATGCGTGCAGCGCTTAAGTCCATGGGACGGGAAGTCACATTTCGCACCGGGCTCTGGCCGCAAGTGAAGGGCTGGCTGGAACAGGGCGAAGTACAGGCTCTTCCCCTGGTTGGACGAACCCCGGAAAGGGAAGCGGCTTTTGATTTTACCTTCCCTTACATGTCCATTCATGGAGCCATTGTTGTTCGAGAGGGCGAGGCCGGCATCCGCGATCTGGAAGATTTGAAAGGGCGTGAGGTCGCTGTCATGAAAAGCGACAACGCCGAGGAGTTTTTAAGGCGGGAAGACCCCGGCGCGATCATCCATACGACCGACACTTTTGAACAGGCTTTGGCTGAGCTTTCCCAAGGCAGGTATGATGCGGTCGTCATTCAAAGACTGGTCGCCCTGCGGCTCATCCAGGAAGCCCGGCTTACCAATTTGAAAATCATCAATAAGCCCATCGAAGGTTTTCGCCAGGATTTTTGCTTTGCGGTCAAAGAGGGGGATCGGGACACCCTGGCTCTCCTGAACGAAGGCCTCTCCCTGGTGATGGCGGATGGGACCTATCG
This sequence comes from Desulfatibacillum alkenivorans DSM 16219, assembly GCF_900142135.1. Classification (GTDB taxonomy): domain Bacteria; phylum Desulfobacterota; class Desulfobacteria; order Desulfobacterales; family Desulfatibacillaceae; genus Desulfatibacillum; species Desulfatibacillum alkenivorans. Next base: position 55,490 of record NZ_FQZU01000036.1, read on the forward strand.
CCATCTGCACGCCAAATGGTTCGCCGCTTTGCAGCTGCCTACTAATCGACGCATAATCATTGGAGGGGATTACAATTACCCGCCCTATGAGTTTTTAAACGAAAACAACCTTCCAGCCGGCATGAATGTTGATCTCACACGGGCCATCGCCCGGGAAATGGGGTTGAACATTGATATCCGCCTGGGGCCCTGGTCAAAGGCCGTGGAAGATCTTGAAAATGGCGCTATAGACGCTTTGGAAGGCATGTTTTATAGTCCGGAGCGTGATTTGAAATTCGACTTTACGCCTCCCCATACTCTGAATCATTATGTCTCGATAACCCGCAAGGGAGAAGGCCCTCCTCCCCTGAGCATGGAGGAGTTGACGGGCAAAAGCATTGTCGTTCAAAAGGGCGACATGATTTACAGCTATGCCGTAAAACATGGACTCAAGGACAATATCTCGCTCAAAGACACCCAGGAAGATGTTTTGAGGGGCGTCTCCAATGGAATTTACGATTGCGCACTTTCCGCCAGAGTAACCACCCTATACCTGATCAATAAAAATAATTGGACGAATCTGGAACTGGGCCGTCAACCAATTCTGACAACAGAATACTGCTATGCCGTCCCCAATGGTCACAAAGCCCTCCTTGCACAGTTTAGCGAAGGCCTTAAAATTATAGAAGAAACTGGCGAATATCGCCGCATACGCAATAAGTGGCTTGGATTGTATGAGGAATCCCACACCAATCTCACCGCCATCATTCGCTATGTCGCCATAGTCGCCATCCCCCTGCTTTTGCTCTTGCTGGCTTTTTTCCTGTGGTCCTGGTCATTACGCAAACAGGTTGCAGCCAGAACCGCCGAACTCCAAAAGAGTGAAGAACAATACAGACTGCTGGCGGACAACACGCTGGATGTAATCTGGACCTTAAATCCAAAACTTGAATTCACCTATATCAACCCCGCGATTATAGAACTGACAGGGTACACCGCGGAAAAATGGATAAACACCCCGTTGTCCGATCATTGCGACGCCGCAAACTTGGAATTCATTAAACAGGTGTTCGCGGAGGAGGCGGCCAAAGGGCCGGAAGGCCCCGGCGTTATTTTTGAAGCTGAGTGGCTTAAAAAAAACGGCGAACCCGTTCAAGTGGAAATACACGGCAAAGTGCTTCATGACGAGAACGGCCAGGTGTCGAAATTTCAGGGAACCGCTCGTGATATTACCATGCGCAAACAGGCGGAAAATGAACTCCGTCAAAGAGAGTCCCAGTACAATGCCATTGTGGAAAATTCCGGCGATTATATTATGCGCTATGACAGAAGCCATCGCCATATTTTTGCGAACCGCGAAGCGATAGAGGCGACAGGACTGACTCCGGAGCAATATCTGGGCAAAACCCACCGCGAAATGGGTTTCCCCAAGCACTTGTGCGAATTATGGGAAAACAGCATCGATGAGGTTTTTTTGACGGGGGAAGTCCGCTGCGTGGATTTTGACGTTGAACTGGAGAACGGCTGGGTCTCCCTGGAAATGCAACTCAACCCTGAATTTAACGAAGAGGGAAGCGTTCAGTCCGTCATTGGAATTTCCCGGGACATAACAAAGCGAAAGGCGGCTCAACAAGAAGACCGCTTGAACAAAGGGCGTCTGGAAATTATCCATGTCATTCAAAATCTGACGGATATTTCGGAAAAAAAGGTATGTGACATCATTCTGGAAAGAATGGTTGATTTGTTGGATAGTGAAATTGGTTTTTTAGGCTTTATGAGTAAAGACGAAAAAATCATGCACATCCACGCATGGTCTTCTTCCGCCATGGAACAATGCACAATCCAGCACAAACCCATCACTTTTTCCATTGCCGAGGCAGGCGTTTGGGGGGAGCCTGTCCGGAATCGAAAAGCGATTATCATTAATGATTATAATAAGCCCCATCCCGCCAAGAAAGGCTGTCCGGAAGGACATGTAGCCATTTCCCGCTTTTTATCTGTTCCTGTGTTCGACAGCGGTCGTATTGTGATGCTCGCGGCTGTGGCCAATAAGGTGAATCCCTATACTGAAAGCGATCTTCGTCAATTTGAGCTGTTGATAGGCAGCGCATGGGAGCAGATCCAACGCAGACGCATGGAAAAAGAAAGGGAGTCTTTGATTACCCAACTCCAAAGAGCCCAAAAAATGGAATCCATCGGCAACCTGGCAGGGGGAATCGCCCATGATTTTAACAACCTGCTCTCCCCAATCGTCGGCATGTCCGAGATTCTATTGGAAGATTTGCCGCCAGGCAGTCTTGAATATGAAAACGCGCAGGAAATATTTACGGCGGGAAAACGGGCAACCGACCTTGTAAATCAGATTCTTGCCTTCAGCCGTCAATCCGAGCATAAAAAAATCCCGGTTCTGGTCCAAAAAATACTCCGGGAAGTCCTTAAACTAAGTAGATCGACCATCCCGGCGGACATCCAAATTTCTCAGGATATCATGAGTGATTGCGGGCCTGTGATTGCTGACCCCACGCAAATACATCAACTGGTCATGAACTTCATCACCAACGCCTATCACGCCGTAGAGAAAACCGGCGGCGAAATTTTTGTGCAACTTAAGGAAACCAAACTAAGCGCGGAAGAAATAGGCAGCAAACCGCTTGGCCCGGGACGTTACGCCGTATTAGTCATTTCCGATAACGGCGAAGGAATCAATCCAGCCATCCTGGATAAAATTTTTGAGCCTTACTTCACCACCAAGGAACTGGGTAAAGGCACTGGCCTTGGACTTGCCGTAGCCTATGGGATCATTAAGGAGCACAAGGGCGACATCAGTGTGGAAAGTGAACTGGGATCCGGAACCGCCTTCACTATCCATTTGCCAATCATGGAAAAAAGCGTATCTGAAGGTCCTGCTCCACTGACACAAAGCGACCCGAAAGGCAATGAACGAATTCTGCTGGTGGATGATGAAGAAGCTGTCGCCAAACTTGAAAAACAAATGATTGAACGCCTTGGCTATCATGTCACAGCGTGCACCAGCAGCACAGAGGCGTTAAGAGTCTTTGAAGCAAATCCCCAAGATTTTGATTTAGTGCTTTCCGACATGACTATGCCCGGCATGACCGGCGACCTGCTTTCCATAAAAATGAGATCCATAAGGCCCGATATGCCTGTTATCATTTGTACAGGCTTCAGTGAAAAGATCAACGGGGAAAACGCAAAAGCAGCGGGAATCAAAGGGCTGCTCATGAAACCGATCATCAAATCCGAAATGGCTAAATTGATCAGAAACGTGCTGGATGAAGCGAAAACCTCAAACTAACGATACAGTCAGGATGAGAATTTTTCCGGCATGGTTCTCTTTCCGCCATAGGCGGACCGCTCTCTCAGCATGGGGAGGCGAAGCAATCTCAAAAAGCTATCTCATGGGCACCGGCTTTAACAGCCGGGTGAAGCGGTTGCGGTATTCCCTGGGGGAGAGGCCGGTGGTTTTCTTGAACAGCTTGCGGAAGGAGTTGGGATCTTCGTATCCCACCTGCTGGGTGATCTCCTCGATGGATTGGGCCGTCTTTTCCAATTGATGCTTGGCCGCCTCAATGCGCACCCTCTGCAGGTAAATCAATGGCGAGTCCCCCGTGGCCTGCTTGAAGCGCCGCACAAAATGCCGGGGGCTCACGCCCATGTCGCAGGCCAGGGCTTCCACGGAAATCCGCGAGGTGAATTTTTCCTCCAAATAGCTCTGGGCTTCCTTGATCACCTCGTCCGTATGATCCTTCTGAAATTCAAAAATGGAATACGGCGACTGGCTGTTGCGGGGCTCCATCAACAAGGCCTTGGAGCATACGTCCGCCAATTCCTCATAACCGAATTTTTCAATCAGATAGATGCACAGATCCCAGAACGACGTGGTGGCGCCCGAGCAAAGCACGCCCCCGTCCTCGGTCAATATCCGTTCGGGCCTGAGCTTGACCTTGGGATACAGCCGTTTGAAATAGCGCGAGAACTTAAGGTTGGTCGTGGCCACCTTGCCGTCCAAAATGCCGGTCTCAGCCAATAAAAAGGTTCCCGTGCAGGTGGAGCCGATCATCACATGCTTTTCATGATGCTTGCGAAGCCAGTCCGCCAACTCCCGGGGCGCGGCGCCAATAAACCGTATGGGAGGAAGAAAGCCGGGAACCAGGATGAAATCCGTCTTCTCGATATCGTGGATGGAGGCGTGGGGCGTGACGATCACCCTGCCGTCCGCTTCCACCTGCCCGCCGTCGAGCGATACGATGTCCCATTGAAACAACGGCGGTTCGTTCTTTCCATCCCCATTAAGCTGGGCGTACCACCGGTTGGAAATCCCAAAAGCGTCTATGCATCCGTAAATGGCGGAAGCGGCGCAATGTTCATAGGCAAGCAATGTGATGTGCGGCATATTTTCTTCTCCTTGCGTCCATGTCTGATTTGGCATGGTTAAAGTCAAAATAGCCTCTTTTGATTTGCTCCGTCAAGCTGTAAAAATATACCGTCAAAGAAAGGTTTTCAGGGGGCGTCCCCTTGAACGATCAGAATAAAAACAAGCCGTCAGGAGGAGAAAATCATGGATCCCTTGTTTCAGCCCATCAAAATCAACCAGATGGAAGTCAAAAACAGAATTTATCTGCCCGCCATGCATTTGAACATGGCCGTGGACTTTTTGGTGACGGACCAGATTGTGGATTTTTACGCGGAACGCGCCAAGGGCGGCGCCGGCATGATCGCCGTGGGCAACGCCACGGTGAACGAAGTCGCCGGAAACAGCATGTACATCGGCGCCCATAAGGACGAATTCATGCCCGGCCTCACGCGGCTTTCCAAAGCGATTCAAGAAGGCGGCGCAAGATCCGTGGTCCAGTTGAACCACGCGGGCCGTTATTCCCATTCCTTTATGATGAACGGCAAAATGCCCGTGGCGCCTTCGGCCATCCCTTCCCGGATGACCCGGGAAACCCCGGAAGCCCTGGATCTTGACGGCATCAAACAGACCATCGCGGATTTCGCCGAGTCCGCCGAGCGGGTGAAAAAATGCGGATACGACGCCGTGGAAGTATTGAGCGGCACCGGATACCTCATCAGCGAATTCCTTTCTCCGGTCACCAACGCCCGCGACGACGAGTACGGCGGATCTTTTGAAAACCGCATCCGCTTCGGCGTGGAAATCATGAAGGCCATCCGCGAGAAGGTCGGCCCGGACTATCCGGTCATGGTCCGCCTGGACAACAACGACTTCATGGAAGGCGGCCAGCGCGCCGACGAGCTGACCGAATACGCCCGAATCCTGGCTGAAGAATGCGGCGTGGACGCCCTGTGCGTCAAGGGCAACTGGCACGAAGCCAGGGTGCCCCAGATGACGACCAACGTGCCTCGCGGAACCTACGCCTACCTGGCCAAGAACGTCAAAGACGTGGTGGACGTTCCGGTCATCGCCAGCCACCGCATCCATTCTCCCGAAGTGGCCCGGCAAATCATCCGGGACGGCTTTTGTGATATGGTCGCTTTCGGCCGCGCCCTCATCGCCGATCCCTACATGCCGGAAAAAGCCCGCACAGGCCGGGAAAACGAAATCGTCCAATGCATCGCCTGCTGCCAGGGCTGCTTTGACAGCCTGTTCCAACTGCAGCACGTCAAGTGCATGTGCAACCCCAAGGCCGGCTACGAAAGCTCCAAGGCCATCGAAAAAACAGCCTCCCCCAAAAAGGTCATGATCATTGGCGGAGGACCGGCCGGCATGACCGCCGCCCTGGCCGCCAAGGAAAAAGGCCACGACGTGACCCTGTACGAAAAAAGCGGCAAGCTGGGCGGACAGCTTTATCTGGCCGGCGCTCCCCACGGCCGCGAGGAATTCGTGGAGCTGGCCAAGGACCTCACCACTCAGTTGAAGCTCGCCAAGGTGGACGTCAAGCTGAACACCGCCGTTGACGAAGCCCTTATCGATCAGGAAAAACCGGACGTCGTGCTTCTGGCCACGGGCGCCGAGCCCATTACCCCGCCCATCCCCGGCGTGGATCAGCCCCACGTGGTCCAGGCGTGGGACGTGCTCTTGGACAAAGTCTCTGTGGGCAAAAAAGTGGTTGTCATCGGCGGCGGCGCCGTGGGCGTGGAAACCGCCATGCATCTTTCCGAAATCGGCACGCTGTCCGGCGACGCCATCAAGTTCCTGCTGGTGAACCAGGCGGAAACTCCTGAAACCCTGTACAAGCTGGCCACCCAGGGAACCGTGGACGTCACCCTGATCGAAATGCTGGATAAAATCGGCGCGGGCATCGGCAAAAGCACCAAGTGGGTCATGCATCAGGACATGGGCAGGCAACGCATTGCCATCAGCACCGGAACCAAGGCCCTGGAAATCACCCCCACGGAAATCAAAGTGCAAACCGGCGAGGAAGTATACACCATCCCGGCGGACACCGTGGTTCTGGCCGCAGGCGCCAAGCCGGTCAACGTCCTTGCCGAAGCCCTGAAAGCCAAGGGAATCGACTTCCAGGTGATCGGCGACGCCAACGGCATAGCCCTGGCCTTCGACGCCGTCCATAACGGCTTCGATGCAGGGCGGAATATCTAAATTCTTAAGAAAATTCTATTTGATGTGAGAAAGCAGGGGCTCGAAATCTGAGCCCCTGCTTTTTTGTTTTCATAGATACATGAAATAGGTTCATTTTTTGATCCATATTTAAAACTTTTAACTGGATTTATTTTTATTTAATTTCTATATTATAGCGCATAATTATCCAATATAGTTCTTGAACTTATGATAGAGATAGGAAACGCAATATCTAAAGATTTGTTCAAGTCTTAAAGACTAAAGGATTCTGTCAAACATGCTGGATGAATCACGGCGACTGGGCAAAGGATTACAAAAGGGGTAAAGGGATGATAACAAAAAAAACAGTCTTTGTCCTCGGGGCTGGAGCCAGCATGCATTACGGATATCCTTCCGGCGAAACTTTGCTGCGCGAAATCCAAAAAATTCTCAATGCCCCAGATTCGTTTGCCCACAAAGTCATCAATGAATTATCACATTATGGGCATATTGAAGGTGATATCAAGCGGTTTGCCAAGGCATTAGGTGAGACGGGACGATCCTCTATTGATGCGTTTTTGGAACATAGACCCGAGTTTATAGATATCGGAAAACACTTTATCGCTAGTGTGCTGATACCGAATGAAAAAGCTGAACCATTGTCGGCAACTGCGAGAAATCTCAAGATGGGAAATTGGTTTCAATATTTGTACAATAAAATGAACTCAAAATTTGAAGAATTCGGAGATAATCAGATTTCATTTGTAACCTTAAACTATGACCGGTCTTTAGAGCATTTTTTATTTTCGGCTCTGCAGGCAGACTATGGCAAAGGAGAAAATGATTGTGCCGAGCAATTAGACAAAATCCCTATAATTCATGTTCACGGGCAATTAGGCCTACTTCCTTGGCAGGACAAGAAAGCGGGCAGAGCGTATGCTTCAGGAATCGACATAGAGAGAAAACGCGAAGAGTTTCAAACATCCGCCAGAGCAATCAAAATCATTCATGAAGTTGAAAATGCCGACGATATTCCGGAATTCATTAAAGCCCAACGATTAATGAATGAGGCCAACCAAATTTACTTTCTAGGTTTTGGATATGATCCGACTAATTGTAAGAGGCTTAAAATTCCCGACTCGAGCGTATGGAAAGCGGGAACAGGTTATGGCCTTCTTCATCAAGAAAGAAGAGAAGTTGGCAAATTACTTGGTTACCGCCCTGAGGGAAGCAAATATGGCCGGGGAGACGTCCCTGTGTTGCAGCTGTCACCTATGCAGGTTGATTGCTTAGAGTTCTTAAGAGAGTTCGCTGAATTAACTTGAAAGCATGGCTTGCAAGCCAATCTTCGGATGATGGTTAAACGGATTCTCCGCAAGCACGGTTATCCGTCGGACAAATAGGAAAAGGCCATCTTGACCACCATTGAACAAGCCGAACTGATCACCGGCGATTAGGCGAAGTGAGAGGCAATGGGGGGAATTTGAACATGATAGCTCATGCGGATAATAGACTTTTTGATTCATGCTACGACTTAGACAGTCATTTGCGAAGTATGACGGCAGCAATGCCCATAGAAATTGATAATATGCCTAAAGACCAATTCTTAAATACCCCGCAATCAACTTTGATTTCTCATTACTCTGAAAAATTCACTATTGAGCCATTAACAATCTATGAAGATAGAATGGAACAAAAGGAACCGGTGGAACGCAATATTGATGTATCGGGCGACCGAAATAGGGTTGCAGCATCTATGAGGGGAAAAAGCCCAATGTGGGTTAAGGGAGTGACCATTGAGATAGAGCTGCCATTTTCAGGCGACCCCAGACTTTGGACCCTAAACCCTAATATATATCTTTCAATCAATCCTCATGGAAGAATTCTTATCACGCCCGGGCATAATTTTGGGAAGCTGCTCATAGCATACGATGTTACAATTGATAGCGATCCTTCCAACCTGAAAAACGAGCTAAATAAAAATCTTGATTCTATTAAGCAGTACCTTGAGATTTCGGGAAATCAAGTGCGCGATTATAATGCCTCCTTGCCGGGAATAGCTCGACAAGTTGTTTTGGCAAGAGAGAAACGCATAGAAAAAGAAGCGAGTATAGTTAAGTTTTTAGATTTACCTATAAAGAGAAAAGACGGGACCCCAAATTTTGAGCGCGTTCCAATTCAAAAACGAATAATTAGGCCCCTTCCTCCTGTTCCTAAAAAGGGATTTATCGCCGAACCAGGTATTTGTGATGCAGACTACGAAGCTATGTTAAATTTGATCCGGCATGCGGGAACCAGTTTTGAAAAAACCCCAAACACTTTTGGGGTTCATAATGAAGAAGAGCTACGTGATATAGTTATAGCCCAACTTAATACCATTTACGAAGGTGGAGCAAAAGCCGAGGCTTTCAACAAGAAAGGCAAAACTGACATTTTGCTCTCTGTCGATGGACGTTCTGCTTTTATCGCCGAATGCAAAATTTGGCGTGGTGAAAAGGAATTTTTAGAAGCCATTGATCAATTATTAGGATATCTGACCTGGAGAGACTGTAAGACAGCCTTAATTATTTTCAATAAGCACAATAAAGAGTTCTCGAAAATTTTGAGTCAGATACAAGCAATAGTTGAAAAGTAAGCGTCCAAAGAAGTACCCGGCAGGGATAAGAATCAATCGTTGGAGAGGTTAAAATCCGGGGTTGGCAGGAGGGCTTGGTAGTCTTCCCGGCAAGTCGCCAGGGGGAGTCTTTCAAATAAAACCTTCAGGTAGGCGAAGGGCTCCAGGCCGTTGGCCTTGGCCGTCTCGATCAGGCTGAAGAACAACGCGCTGGCCTCCGCTCCCCGGGGCGATCCCGCAAAAAGCCAATTCTTCCGGCCCACCACAAAAGGCCGGATCGCATTTTCCGCCGCATTATTGTCCGGCTTCAGATATCCCTGTTCCAGATAGACGCCC
>NZ_FQZU01000021.1 GCF_900142135.1 Desulfatibacillum alkenivorans DSM 16219
TGGGCGTCTATCTGGAACAGGGATATCTGAAGCCGGACAATAATGCGGCGGAAAATGCGATCCGGCCTTTTGTGGTGGGCCGGAAGAATTGGCTTTTTGCGGGATCGCCCCGGGGAGCGGAGGCCAGCGCGTTGTTCTTCAGCCTGATCGAGACGGCCAAGGCCAACGGCCTGGAGCCCTTCGCCTACCTGAAGGTTTTATTTGAAAGACTCCCCCTGGCGACTTGCCGGGAAGACTACCAAGCCCTCCTGCCAACCCCGGATTTTAACCTCTCCAACGATTGATTCTTATCCCTGCCGGGTACTTCTTTGGACGCTTACTCAGCAACTGAAAAAATGGGTTTCTTTAAAGTCATAACAATTCCATTTTTGGGGCTTATTATAGCTATGCCCGTTTCATTGCTCATTTTCTGTACCTCCCGATCCCGATCCCGCCCACACGAGCCTATGGAAAGCAACCATGGGGAGGATATATCGGAATCAACAAAAGCGCCTCCCTCTGAACTCCAAGGGCTTACTAAATGGATCAAAGAAGAAAAACCCATCAAAAAAAGGGATGATGACCTGATTGACAATAAAATTTTCGCTGATCGAATTGCGGAGCAACTGCAGAAGCCGAAAATTTGGTTTTTTTATTTCCCGGATTGAAAGAGGAAAAAAACGCCCATGTTCCTCAAGGAGTCGGAGTCAATAAAAACTATGCTCCAAACTACTGGAACAGGCTGGTCAGGGAACAGGTTTCCGATCAAGACAAAGACCAAAAGATCATGAAAGAAATGGCCGCCTGGAAGGACGGTAAAGAAAACAGACTGGTCGAAAATATTGTGGACGGAAACATTCAGGGTGAGGCTGTGAGCAGGTTTTCCACCCTCTTGGGGGATTACCGGATTTATCGTGATCTTTTCGAGGAATATATATCATATTTACTGGATAAGCAGACAAATCTACATACAGAAATGCGGCCTCGGGGTTTTAATAGCCTTTTCAGGCAGGCGGAAGGGAGCGATCAATATGATGAAATTCCAGATGGCGATAATTTTCAGGAGATAGTAGCGAAGCTAATTTGTAAATCTTTAAGGCGCTACCCTAAACTTGCCAACTACCTGTTGAAAACATGGTGGCCCGAGAAAGACGTGCCTATACCTGGATGGGGATCGGGTGGAAAATGGGCGCAAAAAGTCTGGCAAGCCATGAAGGAGGCATATTCAAACGATCCTGACACGCTGCTGAATGCCCTCAGGTCTGGAGCGCCCCCGGACCTATTCAACATTATGAACCGGCTGTGCAACCAGCCAGGCTTATTGTGGCAAACGAGTGTGGATGACTGGAAATGGCTGGCCACTGTTTTGGTTAAAGCATCGGAAATCGACATAACCAGTGCAGCGGCAAGAATCGCCATCTTAATAGAAGAGGTTGAAAAAAACGGCAATACAGACACCGAGAAAACATGGGTTACGCGTCTTTTTGAAAATGAGGACCCAGAACTCAAAGAAGGGGGAGAGAGGCTATTGGACAAGGGCCTTCAATTACTTAAAAATCGGAGCGCCAATGAAACCAAAAGACTGAAAATGTTGGGTTTCGCAAGCTCTACCCAACCTACGTCTTATCCCGATTAAACAGATTGATTTGATAAAATTTTGAACCAAACATCGCCCTCCAGTTTTCGCAAAAAAAAATCATCCCAAACAAATAAGGATGAATTCCTCTTCCATGGCTTTGCGGTGGAATTTGATGGAGGAGACGGCGGCGGCCAGGGTCTGTTTTATGCGGGCGGGCGTGCGGGAGAGGCGCAAGGTCTGGGGCGGGCAGAAATACCAGAAGCACACAAAGGGCCGGGACAAACGGTCCAGGGTGCAGCCCCTTCGCCCTAAGAAAGCGCACGGCCCTTCCATATGGGACCGCAACTGCCTTGGGGGGCCGGAAATTCCTTCCAGATGCAAAAACAGCAGGTCCGGAAAATCCAGCCACACCTTGGCGTGAGCGCAGCACGGGTCCGGGCAATGGGGGCAGGTTTTCAGGCAGAGATCCTGGGTTTGGGAGGCGGTGGACTCCAGAAGACGGCGAATTTCAGCCGAATGGGCTTTGGCCCCGCTTAACGCGGGGCCGTGCTTGCTTATGATACGGCGCAGGGCAGCGTTGGCTTCCTCCCAGAGGGCGGGATCCGCCCAGGGAATGACGGGGACCGCCCCCGGCGCTTTCGGCTTACCGGCCATTGCTCCACTTGAGGATGGAGGACGCGGCGTACACGCAATCCTGAATGGTGTTGAAGACGGCCAGGCCCCCTTCCCGGAACAGGGAGAACATTTCAATGCGCACCTTTTCCATTTCCAGGACGTTTTCCGCGAATTTGGACAAAATGGGGATCACCGGCTTTTTCATTTTCGCCGCGGTTTCCAGGATGATCTGGGGGCCGGTGGAAGCCAAATGCGGCGCAAAGGACGTGATGAAGTCCAGGGAGAAATAGGGCATGATCACGTCGATGTTTTCGTCCTGATCCATGGCCAGCATGGTGTGGGCCATGATGGAAAAGTCGAAGCCGAAGGCGCCCAGGTCCACGGGGTTGGCCGTGGAGGTGTTCACGTTGGCGATTTTTTCCGCAATGCGGTCCTGGACGGCCTGGGACAGGACGGGCATTTCCAGCCCCACCCTGGCGGCCAGGTCGGTGAAGCACACGGAGGTTCCTCCGCCGGCGCCCAGAAAGCCCACCCGGTTTCCCTTGGGAAGACGGCTGGAGGTGGCCAGCATCATGAGGTCCATCATCTGCTCGAAAGTGTCTACAATAATGCCGCCTTTTTGGTTTACGGCCGAAGAAAAAATTTTAAAATCCCCGGCCATGGCGCCCGTATGGCTGGCCGCGGCCTTGGCGCCGCGCTTGGTGCTGCCGCCTTTGAGCATAATCACCGGCTTGGAGGCCGTGGTTTTTCCCAGGGCTTCCAAAAAGGCGGGGCCGTTTTTCACGTCTTCCACATAAATCGCAGCCGCCTCGATTTCCGGGTCCTCGGCGAAATAAGCCAGAAAATCCTCTAATTTCAGGTCCGCCTGGTTTCCGTAGGATACGGCCTTGTTCAGCCGGATCTTGCGGGAGCCGGACATACGCACGAAGTTGTCGCTCACCCCGCCGGACTGGCCCAAAAAGCCCACGTTGCCCTTTCCGTTGGGTTTGAACTCCATGTTAAAGGTAATGCGGGATTCGGCGCACAGAACGCCTATGCAGTTGGGCCCCACCAAGCGCACGTTGGACGCCCGGGCGGTTTCCACCAGTTCCTTTTCCAACTCCATATTGCCCACTTCGGAAAATCCCGAGGTGAAAAAATGCACGAAGGGCGCCCCGTTCCTCCCCGCCGCCTTGACCGTGTCTATGGCGAAGCGGGCTGGAATCTGGGCGATCACCAAATCCACGGTCTCGGGCACGTCGTCCAAAGAGGGATAAGCCTTTACTCCGGAGATTTCCGCGTGGGCCGGATTGACCGGATACAAGGCTCCCGCATATTCCATAAACTGCAAAAACTGAAAAAACGGCATCTTTCCGCCGTCAAATCCAGGAGAAGCGCCTACAACGGCGATTTTTTCGGGATAAAACAACTTTCGCAAATCCATAAATCTTTCCATTCCTATAACGTACTAAAAATATGCTCTTTAATGCTCACGCCTCTTATACTTTGAATATTTCCGCTAAAAATTCAAAGCAGGGGAGAAACATGACGCAGGGCGCCCCGCCTGTCAAGGAGCTTTTTTCCGGGCAAGGGTCCGGAAAAATATTTTTAGGGGGGGTGAAAAAAAATATTGACACAATTGTTTATTAAGTAGTACACACTACTCAAATGCGATCCACCAATCGAGTTTTTGCAGCGTGCACCGGGGCCGGACGCCTTTCTCATCCCAAGGCGCCCGGGCCTTTTTAAGCAGCGTAACATCACAACAAGGAGGGCGACATGGCATTTCCCACGTCAGTCAACAATCAAATCACGGACGCCGTCACCCAGGCCAACGTCAAGGTTCTGGGCGACGCCCCGGCCGTGGCCATGGGCAACCTGTACCAGGCGACCGCCCAGGCCCTGGCCAACGCGGCTCACAACGCCACCACCAGCCAACAGCAAACCAACGTGACGGCGCAGGCCGCCACCACCCAGGGGGTCGCTTTGCTGTACTCCCTCAACACGGCCACAGCAGGCATTGCAACGGTCAAGGTGCTTGGCGCCTGATCCCTAACCCACATGTGAAAGGAGCGAGCCAATGGCATTTCCGACTTCAGTAAACAATCAGATCACGGATTCGGTCACCCAGTCCAACACCAAGGTTTTGGGCGACGCCCCGGCCGTGGCCATGGGCAACCTGTACCAGGCCAGCGCCCAGGCTTTGGGCAACTCGGCCCATAACGCCGCCACCAGCCAGCAGCAGACCAACGTGACGGCCCAGGCGGCCACCACCATGGGCGTGGCCATTCTGTATTCCCTGGATACGGCTTCCGCGGGCATCGCCACCACAAAGGTGCTTGGCGCATAGTCCTGGGTCCGCGCTGTTTTTCACCTATTAGGAAAGGAGCAAGGACATGGCATTTCCCACGTCAGTCAACAACCAGATTACGGATTCAGTCACTCAAGCCAACGTCAAGGTTTTGGGAGACGCTCCGGCCGTGGCCATGGGCAATTTGTACCAGGCCACCGCCCAGGCCCTGGCCAACGCGGCTCATAACGCCACAACCAGCCAGCAGCAGACCAATGTGACGGCTCAGGCCGCCACGACCATGGGCGTTGCGACCCTGTATTCTCTGGACACGGCCACAGCAGGCGTGGCCACCACCAAGGTTCTCGGCGCCTAAGGCCCGATGAAAGGAGCTAAATCATGGCGTTTCCCACTTCTGTGAACACCATGATCACAGATTCCATCACCCAGGCTAACCTGGAGGTGCTGGGAGGGTCCCCGGCCATGGCTATGGCCAATTTGTTCATGACCATCTCCCATGCCTTGGGCAATGCAGCGCACAACGCCACCTATTCGCAGCAGCAAACCAATCTGACCGCCCAGGCCGCCACCACGCAGGGAATAGCCACCTTGTTCTGCCTGGAGACGGCCGCCACCGGCCTGGCCACAACGTCGATTATGGGGGCCGGTCAAACCACATCGTGAAAGGAACTGAATCATGGCGTTTCCCACTTCTGTCAATGATCAAGTCACGGACTCCATCACCCAGGCCAACGTGGAGGTGGTAGGCTCCTCCCCGGCCGTGGCCATGGGAAATTTTTATCAGTCCAACAGCCAGGCTTTGGGCAATGCGGCCCATAACTCCACGGTCAGCCAGCAGCAGACCAACGTGACGGCCCAGGCGGCCACCACGCAGGGGGTGGCGTTGCTTTACTCCCTGAACACGGCGACTGCGGGAGTGGCGACCACCAAGGTCCTGGACAGCATTTAGGAGCAGTTTAGAAAGGAGTTGAACAATGGCATTTCCCACATCCGTCAACAACCAGATAACGGACTCGGTCACCCAGTCCAACGTGGAGGTGGTGGCGGCTTCTCCGGCCATGGCCATGGGAAACCTGTTTATGAGCGCCTCCCAGGCCCTTGGAAACGCGGCCCACAACGCCGCAACCAGCCAGCAGCAGACCAATGTGACAGCCCAGGCGGCCACCACCCAAAGCGTGTCCACCCTGTTCTGTCTGGACACCGCAAGCGCGGGTTTGGCCGCCATCAAGATTTTGGGGCAATAGAAAAAGGAGGTAAGTCATGGCATTTCCCACATCCGTCAACAACCAGATAACGGATTCGGTCACCCAGTCCAATACCGAGGTGGTGGGCAGTTCTCCGGCCATGGGCATGGGCAACCTTTTTATGGCCACGTCCCAGGCTTTGAGCAATGCGGCGCACAACGCCGCTTCGGGCCAGCAGCAGTCCAATGTGACGGCTCAGGCGGCCACCACCCAGAGCGTATCCACCCTGTTCTGCCTGGACACCGCAGCCACGGGCTCCGCCACCATGAAGGTGTTGGACGGCATAGGCGGGTCCGGCAACGACCATGGAGGCCTGTAACCCGAAACGCAATCCCGCCAGCCGCCGCATAAAGGCGGGTTAGGAGGGCTGGGCCATTAGCACTGTCAATTCCCAGATAACCGACGCCGTGGTTCAGGCCGATGTTATGAGCGTGGGCATGGCGCCTTCGGCTTCCATGTCCATGGTCTACACGGTCATGGCCCAGACCATCGGCATGGTCATGCACAACGGCGCTGAAACCCAGCACGGCATGCAGCAGATCGCCGCAGCGGCGACCACTCAGACATGCGCCATGATTCTTGCCCTGGGCGCGGCCGGCCAATAAGGCGGATAATGGGCGGAGAAAGGAAGGGAGATAAACCATGGGCAACGCGAATCAATTGAATCCTCAGGTTAACAATGCCTTGGGCGTGGCCCGGGATTTCACCATGTGCGCCAAAGTGGTGATGGTGGAAGGACAGGGCAAAGCCTATCAGTCCGCGGCCCAATCCGTGGCCATCGCGGTCCAGGACGCCACGGATTATTTGCGCAACATCAGCACGGCCGCCGCCACGGCCCAGGGCGTGGCCATGGCCAAAATCCTGGAAAACGTGGCCGAGGCCGGGGATTATGAACCCGTCTTTGATAAGGCGAAATCCATGGTGGAGGCCGCGGCGACGCTATTAACGACCGTAGGGAATAACGGCAAGACAGCTTTGTCAGGATTTGAGCCTGGGAACAGCTGAGCCGCCCTGCTTCAACAAGCCTAAGACAGAGGACGGACCAATGCCGGATAATGTGAATCCCCAGGTTACCGACGCGCTGACCCAACTGCAGTCAGCAACCATGGATCCTGGCGTGGTGGTCATGGAAGGCAAGGGAAAGGCCTTTCAGTCCATTTCCCAGTCCATGGCCATAGCAATCCAGGACGCGGTGGATTACATGCGCAACGTTTCCACCATGAGCGCCACCGCCCAGGGCGTGGCCATGGCCAAATTTCTGGAAACCAAAAACCAGGACTACCTGGACAAGGCCCTGAAAGACGCCATTGACATGGCGGCAAACGCCGCCGATTCCTTTGGCAAGATAAGCGCCAGCGCCAAAGAGGTCTTAGGCGACTTCGACCCAGCATCCTAAAGGCGGACTCCTCTTAAGCCTTTAAGCCGCACGCTTATGACGACATAAGCCCCCGGCGCGGGAGGTGAGGATTTGATATACGTAGCCGACAAACTCATGGAGAACATCGGGGCCTTTTCCCACAGGTTCCGGCTCATTGCCGAACGGATCCAGGGAGGGCCCCAGTGGCTCCGGTTCGCCATGCAGAGCCCGACGGACAGTTATATGGCCGGCAGCGAACTGGAGTTGCTGTCCCTCGTCCAGAAAGGGCTTCACGGATCCAGGCTGATGCTGTTTACGGACTTGAACCTGCTCATGGATCCGCTCAAGCTATGGAACCTGCCTGAAGACGACCTGGCCCTCATTGGAACGGCCAGGAGGGAGGAAAGCGTCCGGGACGTCCTGGACAAATACGGCATTCTGGATTTCGCTCAACTCAGCAAAGGGATTGATTTTTTACGGTCCTTTGAAATCGAGGACAAGCCCGTGTTTCAGGTCATGAACCTGGCGGACCGCCTGGCCCTTTATGCAATCGCCTTAGACGGACAGGAGCGGGAGGCGTCCAAAAAGGATCTTACAATCAGAAAGGAATCCTGCGAATTCGCCCTGCAGCTCTGTCAGACCCCCAAGGAATTCCAGGCTCTGTTCCATCTCTACGAAGCGGTCTGCAACAAGTTTAATGCAAAAACCCGCAGCGCCCGCCGGAAACGGGCCCAGTTGATCTGGGAGGATTACAACGAATTGTGCGACGGCCTTGTGGAGACTGTAACCCTGGGTAGAAAGTACAATCCCGACGGCCTGGACATGGAAATAAAAAGCGCCCTGGCGGATCTTCGGCAAATTGGATTCTCCTGCAAGGCGGCGGCCATGCTCAATCTCATCCGGAATACGATTCTCACATGCGAAGACCAGCCTCGGGCCCGAAAAATAGTCAGGGATTACATGAGCGCAATATTCAACCTGATCGCCGCGGGAACCGTTGAATCCACGTCCGTGGGCCAGGACGGGGTCATGCGGCTTATCTACGCCTCCGCCCTGATCGCCCCTGGAGGATCGGCGGCAGTGGAAGTCGACCGCCTGGGGCTTGTGACCGTGGCCTCCGGCGTTGTGGAAAATATAATATGAAAGGAGCAAAACCATGTCCGACCAATCCGTCAACAGCCAGATAACGGACGCCGTCACCCAGCTCAACGCCATGATGGTTGGGGAATCCCCTCCCCAATCCATGGCCATGATAAACGCCGTGATGGCTGACACCATGGGCATGGCTTTGCATAACGCCGTATCCACCCAACATCACGCCCAGATGATCGGCGGCGCCTCCACCACCTCAACCTGCGCCCGAATGCTGGGGATCTTGGCGCCCCCGGATAAAACCCGGAAGGCGGCTGACGCCGTCCCGAAGGCCGCCAAGACAGGGTCCAAATTTTTTGATTGCGACATTTGCTCCGGGACGGCGTCGCAAAGAAGGGCGGCCGAAGACAGCCAGCCGGCGGCAAACGGAAAACAGGACGGAGAAAACGGCGGCCAGGGCATTTTGGCGAAATTCGCTGAATTGTTCAAAAAGCATCATCAAAAAGAGCATGAGGAAATGAACGGGAACAGGGAACAGCCGGAGGACCAGGCCGGCGCGGAAGTTCCGGAAGCGGGGGGAGATCCGGAATCGCCCCCTTTTACGCCCGAGGACGTATAGCGTCCTTTTTAAGGATGCTGCTGCATAAACCGGCTTCATGCCTGCAAAGGCGAGCCGAATTGAAAGGATAAACCAATGGAAGACGAAGTCTACTACGAAGATTATGGAAGCCATGGCGCCCTCCAGGAGGAAGCCATGCAGGAAGCGGCCGAGTCCCAGTTGATCGCTGTGGAGAAGGCCATGATCCTATCCAACGAAGCATGCGAAGCCGTCGCCCAGGCCGCCAATCTGGTCAATAAACGCCAGGAGCAGGCCCAGCACCGCATTCAGGATATCAACGGCAAGGGCAAGCCGCTCAAAAAGATTCCTTTGGAAGAATCTTTGGTGCAGCTGAAAAAGGAATTTGAAATGCTCCAGGAGGGCTTTGGGCGCTTTTTTGAAAAATGCCAGGAGATTCTTGTGGAGATCGCCATCCTGGTGGATCTGGAAAAAAAGGCGGAGCAGAAGGAAAACTAACCGCGTCCCAACGCGCGCCTTAACAATCCAGGCGGCGCATTTTTACAGGAGTCCATTATGATAAGCAAACCGATAGCGGACCTTGTTCAGGCCATGGCCAAGTGGGGAAAATCCAGGGGCCCGGCGGTTCAGCAGGCTTATTTGTCTGAGGGGGACTGGTCGCCGTGGGCGCAGGTGGAGCAGGCGCTTCAGTTCATCAACACCTTTGGGAACGTGACGGTGACCCGGAATCAGACGGTGCATTCCAAGCCGGACGTCGCAGCGGATTTGCTGGTTGCGGGCGGCGGCCCCAAAAAAATCGCCATCAGCCTGACCTGCGAACTCCACGCAGACACGGACCAGGATGCTGCGCCCAAGGTTGTCAACCCTGCCGCCGGATACGGGAATCAGGGCGGAGACGCGGTTTCGGACAAGACCTGCGAGAAAGTCCTGGCCTGTTATGAGGCCATGAAAAACGTGGACCTGAGCCAATACAGCCCCGTGGTCATGGGCATGATGGTTTCCAACACCGCCAATGACGCAGCCAAATTCTACCTGTGCGACCTCACGGGATTCCAGGCCCAATCCTTATACCAGGACAAAAGCGGAGGCCTTTTGGGGCTCTATTTCAAATCGTTGTAAACAGGAAATCTTTTCCCATCCAAAAATCAAATTTGATCCATAAGGGGGGCTGCCGCACCCTTATGGAAAACGGGGAGAAGGTTGATCAAGTCTTAACGGTTTATAAGCATAAAATCATTTTTTTATGTTATTTCAACATAATTCCTTCCTCACAAAAGTCCCGCCCGAGAAAGAATTACACCTTGGGAATAAATCTGGCTTAAGGATCTTTGACTCTCGGCCAGTATTGTGCTAAAGTTCTGGTTTGACAGTGCAATGGGCCATCCTCCTTGCCTGATTATTCCAAGCAAAATATGTGGCGGGTACTTTATGAGTCAGAAAAAACAATACTTTGTGTTCATTTTAGATGAACAAAGATACGGTATTGACCTTCAAGCTGTGGAGCGGGTGATCCCCGCCGTGGAGTTGATCACTCTGCCCGAGGCGCCGGAAATCATGTCCGGCCTGATCAACCTTCGCGGCAGGATGATCCCCGTAGTTGATATCAGAAAAAAGTTCGGGCTGCGTCCCCGCCGGATGGAGATGGAGGACCGAATCATCATTTTCCAGACATCCACCTGGACGACCTCCATTGTTGTGGATAAAGTGGAGGGAGTGGCTGAGTTTGGTCCGGAAGATTTATCCGACGCAGAAGAGCTTTTCCCCGAAATGGGGCAATTCATGGAAGGCGTGGGAAAATCCGGCGATGAAAGCGTCCTGATCTACGATATCGACAACCTGTTTTCCGGACAGGAAATCCACAAGGTAAGCAGCCAGGTGGAAAACCACTCACAGCCTTAAGTGCTCCATGGCCCAAAACATAGAAAAAAATTTATTTGCTCGCCTTAGCGAGTTAATACAGAATAAAATCGGCCTTTTTTTTCCGCCGGAGAGGTGGCACGATTTAGAGAGGGGGGTTCGCGCAGCCGCTTTGGAGCTGGGTTTCGAAGACACCACATCCTGCATTCAGGGATTGTTGGGGTCTCCGGTCACCAAGGTTCAGTTGGACACATTGGTTGCGCACCTGACGGTGGGGGAAACTTTTTTTCTCCGAGACGAAA
Organism: Desulfatibacillum alkenivorans DSM 16219; assembly: GCF_900142135.1. GTDB lineage: Bacteria > Desulfobacterota > Desulfobacteria > Desulfobacterales > Desulfatibacillaceae > Desulfatibacillum > Desulfatibacillum alkenivorans. The sequence continues at coordinate 10,893 of NZ_FQZU01000021.1, forward strand.
GCCACTTTAACGCCCTCCAACATCAGATCCTGCCGGACATTTTCGAAAAATGCGCCAAAAAAGGCAAGCAGCCGCGTTTTTGGAGCGCCGCATGCTGCACGGGGGAAGAGCCATACACCATGGCCATGGTCGTTGACCGCATGAAGCCTTATTGGACGGCCAAAGACTTTTCCATCCTGGCGACGGACATCAACTCCCGGTTTTTGGAAAAAGCCAGGAAAGGCATATACACCAACTGGTCTTTGCGGAACGCTCCCAATTGGATGGTGGAAAAATATTTCACCGTACACGGGAACAACCGGTTTGAGGTGGAAAAGAGCCTGAAAAAGGCCATACGCTTCACCAATCTCAATTTGGTGGACCCGGTTTATCCCTCGGCGGTGACGCACACGGAAGAAGTCAACGTGGTATTTTGCCGCAACGTGTTGATGTACTTCAATCAGAAGTTGCGGGACACGGTTATAGAGAGAATCGCCTGGGCCTTGGCGGACAATGGCTGGTTTTTTGTAGGGCCCAGCGAAGCGGCTTTTGTGGAGCATCCCAATTTGGCGCATATACGGTACCCGGGCGCCATTATTTTTCAAAAGCAAGCCGCAAAAAACAGGGTGCAAGGCGCGGACCTTGTGGATGCAAAGGCTGAGTCCGCCCCCGAAAAAAAAGAGACGCCTTTGCCGACTTTTCCCGCAAGAACGCCGTTGACCAGGCGCCCGCCCAGAGCCGAGCGTACGGCTCCGCCCAGACCGGAAGCCGGCCGGGCGAAAAAAATGGAGCCTTTGGACGCGGACCGCATGCTCGATAAGGCGCTTGAGCTTGTGGAAAGAGGCAATTACGACGACGCGGTGAATTGCCTGCTTGAAATTATTTCAACGGCCGACGCCAAGGCGGGAATGAGGCCGGACAGCAGGGCCATGGCCCTTTTGGCCAGGACTTACGCCAATATGGGCAAGCTGGAAGAGGCCCGCAGATGGGGCGGCAAGGCCGTAGATGCAGACAAGTTAAACCCCGGCCACCGCTATTTGCTGGCCACGGTTTACGCAGAGTTGGGCGACTCGGAAAAAGCGGCGGATTTGCTTCAAGCCTCCCTTTTTCTGGACTCCCGGTTTATACTGGCCCATTTCACGTTGGGCAATACCGTTAAAAAACAGGGCAAGGCCAATGAAGCGAGGAGGCATTTTAAAAACGCCTTATCCTTGCTGCTGGACCTTGACTCGGATGCAGTAATCCCCCACTCCGGGGGAATGACAGCGGGGCGGCTTACGGAGATTGTTCGTTCCATGATTTTAGGGGATTGATCCTATGAACAGCCAGGCGCAAAAGACAATAGATAAAGCCAATCTTTCCGTCGATGAACGGTGGGCGGAAGTCAGAAAACAATTGGACGAGGCCAGGGCGTCTTACAATCAGGCCGGAGAAATGTCCGGAGATGAAATCAAAAGCGCCTTGAAAAAAAGGGCCAAGCTTCTGGCCGCCCGGTCCAAGGACGAGGGAAAGGGCGCGGGGGAAAAGCTGGATGTGGTGGAGTTCCTGCTGGCGCACGAAAAATACGCCATTGAGCTTTCATGCATCAGGGAAGTCTACCCCTACAAGGACTGCACCCCTATTCCGTGCACCCCGTCATTCGTTTTGGGCGTGATCAATGTGCGTAGCAGGATTCTTTCCGTCGTGGATCTGAAAGAATTTTTCGAACTGCCCAAGCAAAAAATCACGGAGAACTCCCGGGTCATCATCCTTGCTTCGGACGACATGGAATTCGGCGTCCTGGCGGACGAGTTAAAGGGAGTCAACTCCATTCCCGCGGAAAAAATTCAGCCCTCCCTGCCTACATTGACAGGATTAAGGGCGCAGTATTTAAAGGGCGTCACGGCCGGAGGCCTTGTGATCTTGGATGGTTTACGCATTCTACAGGATAAAAGAATCGTGGTGAACCTGGAAGTGGAATAAGGTTTCTCCTGGGATCTATTGGCGGAGGTGGCATGGGAAGTATAAAAAACCGTATCCTGATTTACTTTTGCACCAGCGTTGCCGTTATCATATTGGTCATACTCCTTGCGGTAAACATCACGTTGCGGGGAGGAATTGAGAATCAATTCCAGGATCTTGTACAGGAAGCCACCAGTCGTGAAAAGGAAAGGCTAAGCACTTACGAAAACTTTTTGAACAAACATCTGAGCCTGGTGGGCAAGGACATGCTTTCCGCAGCCCTTGAAATTGCAGGGAATAAGGACCTGAGCGAAAATATCGATTTTGTGCAGCTTAATGTTCTCAGCCATTATGAACTGCAGTTAAAAACCAATATCCTGCTTGAGGAGATCGCCTTTTCCTCCAGGCTGGAAAACGACGAAGAGCAATCTTCGGGAATGAGCTCATACGCATTGGTTGAATCCGGCAAGTTTGACTTTGCCGTCATCGTTTCTTTGAAAAACGAAGTTCTGACCGCCTACCCCAATAACGAAAACTCCCAGGTTCTGGCCGACTTCTGCAAGGCGATGGATCTGGCCGCCTCGGCAAGGGAAAATGCCGGCCAGCTTCACGCCCGGAATCTTTCCAAAGAATTCCTTTCCGCCGTAGGCCTGACGAATCAGGGCAAGAGCTATGAACGGGAAGCGGCTGCTTTGATCTCCGCCAATTTGATCAAGGACGAATTTGACAACACCAGAGCTTTTCTGCTGACCGGCAAGCTTTACGACCACTTGGAATACGCTTTGGCGTCTTTTAATGAAGCCACCGGAGCGCCCGCCGCGATTTTTCTCGGAAACCAGGCGGCGTCGCAAGCCGGCTTTAAAGTGCAGGACGGCCGGGATATCCATGAGGCTCTTAAAATCGGGGACAATGTCTCGCAAAAGCTCCTGACGGAAGGGGTTAAAGCCCCTGTCATCGCCTCTTTGGCCGGTAACGATTATCTGGTCAAAACCATCCCCATAAAAACCGACCAAGGAACCGTCCTGGGCTTCGCCCTTGCCGGCCTCCCCATGAACCAGGTCCACGCCATGGAAAACAACCTGGACCAGCACGGAAAAAACATGCTGAAAAAGGTCGCCAAATGGATTTCCGGGGTGGGAGTCCTTGCCATGGCGGCTTTTATCCTGCTTTCCCTGTTCATATCCGAAGGCATTACGCGGCCCATCAGGCGCATCGCCCTGATGGTGCGGGACATGGCTGAAGGGGACGGAGATCTTACGGTTCGCCTCAAGGAAGAGGGGCGCGACGAACTGACGGACCTGGCGAAATGGTTCAACGTGTTCATGGGCAAACTGCAAGCCATGGTGATAGAGATCAAGGAAGGCTCGGAGCTTCTGGCGGTTTCATCCAGCCAGATATCGTCCACCGCATCCGAACTGGCGAGCAGTTCGGCCCAGACATCCAGCTCCATTTCCGAGATTTCAACAACCATGGAGGAAGTCAAGCAAACCGCCGCCCTTACCAGCGAAAAAGCGGAAGTAGTGGCGGACACGGCGGACTCCGCAGCCCAACACTCCGAATCCGGGGAAAAAGCCACTCATGACGCCCTCATGGGCATGAACCGCGTCAAAGAGGAAATGGAGTTTATTGCTGAAAGCATTGTCAAACTTTCGGAGCAGACCCAAAGCATTGGAGACATTATTGACGCAGTGGGCGACTTAGCCAACGAGTCCAACCTGTTGTCGGTCAACGCTTCCATTGAAGCGGCTAAGGCGGGGGAATACGGCAAAGGATTTTCGGTCGTCGCCCAGGAAGTGAAAAATCTTGCGGACCAATCCAAACAGGCCACCGGCCAGGTGCGCACGATTCTGAACGATATTCAGAGCGCCACCAGCACCGCCGTCATGGCCACGGAAAGAGGAAGCAAGGCCGTGGACAGCGGAGTCGGCTTGTCCAGTCAATCCGGACAAACCATCCAGGACCTGGTGGAAAGCGTCAATCAGGCGGCCCGGGCTGCGGCCCAGATTGCAGCGTCCAATCGCCAGCAGATGGCGGGTATGGATCAACTTAGCCAAGCCATGACAAGCATCAAAGACGCCAGCCTCCAGAATGTGGATGGCGCCAAGCAATTGGAAGGCGCGATTTCAGATATGCACGAACTTGGTCAACGCATGAAGGAGCTGGCAGGCAAGTTCAAAGTGTGAAGGTGATGAGTTATGAATGAAGAGGAACTGTTAAAAAGACTTCGGAGCGCGTTCAGGCTGGAAGCTGACGAGCGCCTGGCAAACATGTCATCCGGGCTTCTTGGGCTGGAAAAGGCCAAGGATCCCGAAAGCCAGGCAGCCCTGGTGGAAGAGGTTTTCCGTGAGGCCCATAGTTTGAAGGGGGCGGCCCGGGCCGTCAACCTCAAGGAAATCGAATCCCTGGCCCAGGTGGCGGAAAGCGTCCTGGCCGGCATTAAAAGGCGGGAAATAGAACTCTGCACGGAACTTTTTGACACCTTGCATGATTCCGTAAACGCCTTTGAAAACTGCCTTGCCAATATTGACGAAGATCCCAACGCCAATAAAGACGAAATGGCCGACGTAACCAAAAGGCTTATGGATTGGCGCGACGGCAAATCTGAAGGGGATGACGACGCAACGGATCAGGTTGAAGAAGTTCAGGAGGCCGCTGCGGAAGCGGAGGAGCCCGAAGACGTCGAGGACGCGGAGGACGCGGAGGACGATGACGAGGATTACGGCGGCCTTTACGACGACGAGGATGACGAGGACGAAGAGTACGAGTATTTTGACGAGGAGGAAGACCAGCCCCTAAAGGCGTCTTCGCCTGAACCGGAGCCGGAACCGGAGCCGGAGCCTGAACCGGAGCCCAAGGCCAAACCCAAGGCGGCCAAAAAGGCCAAGCCAGCGGCCAAGGAAGCCGCGCCCAAAGAGGAAAGCGCCAAGCCGGCCTCCTCCAAAACGCCCCGGCCTGGAGAAGCAGCGGCCGTCCGCTCGCAAATGGCGGAAACCGTCCGCATCGCCACCTCCAAGCTGGACTCCATTCTGCTGAAGGCCGAGGAGCTGGTTTCTTTAAAACTGGTTTCTCTGCAGCATTCCCAAAACCTGAAAGATACGGCTTCGGGCATTGAGCTCTGGGAAAAGAAGTGGGCCCGCTTTAAAACGGAAATCCGGTGGCTGCGCAGGGAAGTTCAGCAGCAAGGCGTCCAGGGCGACAGCGATCGCGGCGCCGGTCATCTGGCTCAGATCATGGAATTTTTGGACTGGAACCAGAACCACGTTCAAAACCTGGGCCACGAAATCCGGAACCTGACCAAGGCCTCGGAACAGGACCATCGCAACCTTTCCCGTTTTGCGGACGACCTTCTGGATGAAGTAAAAAGGGTCACCATGCTCCCCTTTTCCACTTTGTTTGATGGCTTTCCGCGCATGATCCGGGATATTTCCCGCAATCAGAACAAGGAAGTGGATCTTATTCTTCAGGGCGGCGAAATTGAAATCGACCGGCGGATTCTGGAGCAAATGAAAAGCCCCTTCATTCACCTGCTGCGCAACTCGGTGGACCACGGCCTGGAAACGCCCGAAGAACGGGTGGAAAGAGGCAAGCACCGTGCGGGCACCATCAACCTGACGGTTTCGCAGGACGAAGGCGGCAAGGTGGAAATTCTGCTGAAGGACGACGGCGGCGGCATCAACTTTCCCCGCCTCAAGGAAAAAGCCGTCAAAAAGGGGGTTATCACCCAACAGGAAGCGGAGCAAATGCAGGATCAGGAGGCCGTCAGCCTGATTTTCCGCTCCGAAATTTCCACCAGCCCCATTATCACAGAGATTTCCGGACGGGGCCTTGGCATGGCCATTGTGGCGGAAACCGTGGAGAAGCTGGGCGGCGTTCTTTCCGTGGAGACGGAAGAAGGCGTGGGAACGAGCTTCAAGATCGGCCTGCCGGTCACCCTGGCTACTTTCCGGGGCGTTCTTATTGAAGCGGAAAAACAGCCTTTTATCGTGCCCGGCGCACAGGTGGAGAGGGTGCTTCGCCTGCCCAGGGAAGAAATTCAAACCGTGGAAAACCGCGCTTCCGTAACGATCAACGACCAGATTTTATCCGTCGCCAACCTGGGCGGCGTCCTGAGTCTGGAAGCCTCCCTGGAAAAGGACCGCGAGCCCCTCCTGACCCTGGTTATTATGGCGGCGGGCGACAAACGCATGGCTTTTTCGGTGGACCAGGTGGTTTGCGAGCAGGAGGTTGTGGTCAAGAGCCTTGGCCGCCAGTTGGCCCGGGTTCCCAATGTGGCGGGCGCCACGATTTTGGGCTCCGGCAAGGTGGTGCCTGTGCTCAATGTATCGGATCTTATGAAGAGCGCCGCGCTCAGCTTCCGGGCCGCCATGGGCGAAGCCATGGAAGGAGACAAGGACTCCGCCAGAAAACGGACCATACTCATCGCCGAGGACTCCATTACGTCCCGGATGCTTATAAAAAATATTCTGGAAGCGGCGGGCTATGTAGTCACCACGGCTGTTGACGGCCTGGAAGCCTATAATATATTTGAGACCGGCGGCTTCGACGCCGTGGTTTCGGACGTGGAAATGCCTCGCATGAACGGATTTGAGTTGACTGCAAAAATCAGGGGGCACCAATCCCGCGCGGAAACCCCCGTGGTGTTGGTAACCAGCCTGGACTCCAAGGAAGACAAGGAGCGCGGCATCGAGGTCGGCGCCAACGCGTACATTGTTAAAGCCAGTTTTGATCAAAGTAATCTATTGGAAGTCATTGATCGTTTGATCTAATTGAGAGGTTGGGATGATAAAAGTTCTGGTTGTGGACGATTCTCCCACAGTGCGAGAGCAACTCGCCGCCATTATCGAATCGGACGGTGAGTTGAACTTGGTGGGCATGGCCCACAATGGCGTTCAGGCCGTTGATATGGCGGCGAAAAAAAAGCCTGATGTCGTTATCATGGACATCCATATGGATAAAATGGACGGGTTTGAAGCTACGCAAATAATCATGGAGCAAAGCCCGGTTCCCATTGTCATCAACAGCACCCTGCTTTCGGCAGACCATGTGGAGAACACCTTCCGCGCCATGCAGGCCGGCGCCGTGGCCGCCATGGAAAAACCCAAGGGCCCGGGGCATCCTGAATACGCCCAGATGTGCCGCAAGCTCATTTCCACGGTCAAGCTCATGAGCGAAGTCAAAGTGGTGCGGCGCTCCTCCAGGCTTAGAAAAGTAACGCCGGAACTGCCCCCTTCCCCCGCGCCCATGCCGGCGAAGGAAAAGGCGGAAATCAAACTTGTCGCCGTAGGCGCCTCCACGGGAGGGCCTCCGGTCATTCGCACCATTTTGACGAACATCAGGCGCGATTTTCATTTGCCTATTTTGTTTGTCCAGCATATTTCCCAGGGTTTTTTATCCGGTATGGTGGGTTGGTTGAATAAAGAAAGCTCCCTCCCGGTTGAAATTCCTGATCACGGAAGCATCATTAAACCCGGGCATGTCTATTTCGCCCCCGACGACTATCATATGGGGGTCATGAAAAGCGGGAAGGTGGTATTATCCAAAGCATCCTTGGAAAATGGGGTTCGCCCCTCAGTATCATTCTTATTCACCTCCGTGGCAAGAAGCTACGGAGATTCAGCCGTGGGAATCCTGCTTTCCGGCATGGGGTCGGACGGCTCGGCCGAGCTGAAGGAAATGCTTGACAAAGGCGCCATCACAATCGCCCAGGATGAAGAGTCTTCGGTGGTGCACGGCATGCCCGGAGAGGCTATACGCCTGAATGGCGCCAAGGAAATCATGAATCCCATGGAAATAGCCGCTTTTTTAAATTCCCTGGTGGACAAGAAGTAAAGCAAGAGGATCTATTCTCGGAAGGACAAGTAATATGAGCGTAATCAACAAGGCGGAAACTAAAATTCTCATTGCTGAAGACAGCCCTACCCAGTCCCTCAAACTGCAAATATTGCTGGAAGAACAAAAATACCAGGTGATGGCGGCGTCCAACGGCAAGGAGGCCCTGGAAATGTGCCAGGCCGATCCGCCCAATCTGATCATCACGGACATTGAAATGCCTGAAATGTCGGGTTACGAATTTTGCGAGGCCGTAAAAAACGACCCGGAGCTCATGCACATACCGGTCATCCTGCTGACCTCCCTGTCAGATCCGGTCGACGTTATTCGCGGGGTGAGCGCCAGGGGCGACTGTTACGTCACCAAGCCCTACAACGGCTACTTTCTTTCGTCAAAAATCGAGCACCATCTCATGACCCCCATTGTGGGGCTGGACCCGGACGCCATCCCGTCCCTGGACTTTACCTTCAAAGGCAAGGAGTACTCGGTCAAGTCCACGCCGGGCCAGATGCTGGGGCTGCTTCTTTCCATCTACGAAGACTCGGTCCTGAGAAACTACGAGTTGACCCAGACGGAAGAAGCCCTGGAGGAAATCACCCAGAAACTGGAGAAAAAGGTCTCGGCTCAGGAAGAAGCGGAAAAGCAGCTTAAAGAGTTGAACGACAGCCTGGAAGCCAAGGTGGTGGAAAGGACCGTGGCCCTGGAAATGGAGATCCTGGAGCACAAAGCCACCACCGGCAAGCTCCGGTCCAACCTGAAAATGCTCCGCAAAGCCATGGAAGGCACCATCACCGCCATGGCCAACACCCTGGACATTCGCGATCCTTACACCGCCGACCATCAAAGGCGGGTTGTGAAGCTGGCTGTGGCCATCGGCGAGGAAATGGACATCTCCAAGGGTAAAATGGACGGTCTCAGAATGGCCGGCGTTATCCACGACATCGGCAAAATCGCCATTCCCCTGGCCATCTTGAACAAGCCGGGTAAAATTACGGACACGGAGTTCACCCTCATCAAGACCCACTCGGAAGTCGGATACGACATTCTGAAAAAGGTGGAATTCCCCTGGCCCATCGCCGACATCGTGATCCAGCATCACGAAAGGCTGGACGGGTCCGGCTATCCCAAGGGCCTTTCCGGGGATGAAATCCTGTTGGAAGCCAAAATCCTGGCCGTGGCGGACGTGGTGGAGGCCATGTCGTCTCACAGGCCGTACAGGCCGGCCCTGGGCATGGACAAAGCCCTGGAGGAAATCATCACCAAAAAGGGCACGATTTTCGACCCCGCCGTCGTGGACGCCTGCGTCAAGGTGATCAAGCGTAAGGGGTTTACCTTCCCGGAACAATGATTGCTTCTTAAAAGCAGACCTAAGGGGAGTTCTTCCCAACCAGGAAGAAAAAGAGGTTCTGCAATCCATGATAGAGGGGGGAGACGCCACAAACAAGCTGCGGGATTAAGGGGGTTCCGCAGAATCAGGCTCCCGTTTTCCATGCGCCTGAAATCAGGGCGAAGGGCCGCCATGTTTTATTGCACATGGCATTGTAATTGCACATTACGCCCTTTGCCCGGCAATACGGGCTTAGCGCCCCGGTTATTGCCAATGAGGTTGTCAGGAAGGATAGGCTATGGTGCGTTTTTACCGGACGGGAGCCATGTCAACTGTTTGCATCCAGAGTCGGAACCCATGAATAAGCCCCGGTTTCTCCATAAACGGCTTTGCCGTTGCTTTTTGTTTTTTGTTTTAACAGCCCTTCTGGCGTCCCCAGTATTCTTTGCTTTTCCAAGCCGCGCCAACGCAGACCATATTGACCCCGTCTTTGAAATCAAGATTACGGATATATCCAAAGCCCAGGCCTCCCGGTTGACGAAAAGCGGCGTTAACGTCACCAATCGCAACGGAACCACGATCTGGGCCTATGTGACGGAAGTTCAATTTCAAAGCATTTTGAATCAAGGCTTTGCGGCTGAGACGGTTGCGGGCGAAACACGAAAAGACGCTGAACTGGACTCCGCCAATTACACCGACTACCCCACTTACGCCGAAGTTGCTTCCGCGCTGAGCGCCTTTGAAAGCAGTTACCCCTCTATTTCCAGAGTCGTGGACATAGGCGACTCTTACGAAGGCCGCAAGCTGCTGTTTCTGAAAATCTCCGACAATGTGGACGTGGAAGAGGACGAACCTGAGTTTAAATATATTTCCACCATGCACGGGGATGAAAAAATCGGCACGGACCTCATGCTCCGGCTGATCGACCACATGCTGAGCAATTACGGAACAAACGCCGATATAACCAGGTTGATTGACGGCATGGAGATCTGGATCATGCCCCTTATGAATCCGGACGGATACACAGCCAACCAAAGATATAATATGCAAGGCATTGGATACGACCTCAACCGTAATTTCCCGGACCGGATAGACGATCCGGCAAACACACTGGTCAATTATACCGGAGATCCCCGGCCGATTGAAGTTCAGCGAATCATGACCTGGGCCTTTGGGCAGTCATCCACACTATCCGCCAATATACATGGCGGCGCTCTGGTGGCCAATTATCCCTACGACAGCAACTCATCCGGCGCTTATGTTTACACGGCTTGCGATGACGACGACTTGTTTATCGAACTTTCGTTGGCTTATTCCACGTTAAACTCGCCCATGTATAATGGAGAGTTCTCTCAGGGCATCACCAATGGTGCGGACTGGTATACCGCTTATGGAGGCATGCAGGACTGGAACTATGTGTGGATGGGGTGTATGGAAATCACTCTGGAAGTAAGCAATTACAAAAAGCCCCCTTATTCCTACATGGACGGCCTTTGGGACGACAACCGCGCTTCCCTGCTCGCCTACATGGAATGGGCGCTTAGGGGCGTGCGGGGCGTGGTGACGGACAAAGAGACGGGCTTGCCCATCACGGCGGCAATCACAGCGAAAAGCGGTTCCTGGGAGTCGGATTTTAAAGTGTACACCGATCCGGACGTAGGGGACTACCATCGCATCCTCCTGCCCAGCGACGATCCCTACACCTTGACCTTTTCCGCGGCCGGGTACGAGACCAAGACAGTTTCAGGGATTATGGTTCAAGAGGGGGATGCCGTCCGTTTAGACGTTGAAATGGATTTAAAGCCCTGTAATTTCAACTGCAGCAACGGGCCGGATTTGCCGGATGCGGTCATCGCCTTGCAAGTCTTGGCTGGTCTATCTCCGGAAATCGGAAATTGCACGGACGCCAGGCCTCTTTCAGGCGTTCAAATCGGCCTGGAGGATGCTTTATACATTTTGCAGCAAGCGGCGGATTAAGCGTAGGCAGCCCCAAATCCGGCTTTTTTTGATTTTTGCCCCTATCCTTGGTATTGCAGGGCCGGTGGGCGTCTTCCGGTGAAATATTGGTTGACCAGCGGAAGCACGTTGTCATACCGTTTTAAACTATCAAAATCTTAAGCTGATTTTAGGAAATACAATGTCAAATCAAGGATTATCCAGCCCGGAAATCAATCGAAAGCGCATTCTGGAGGCGGCCCGGTCCCTTATATTGAACGAAGGCATGGAAGCGCTTTCCATGCGCAAGCTGGCCCAGGAGTCGGGCCTGGCTTTGCGGACCATCTACAACCTGTTCGGCGCCAAGGAAAACGTGGTCCTGGCCATTTTCGAGCAGGGCACGGAGGGCATTGAAAAAGCCCTGGAAGACGTGGAGCGGGCCATGTGCGAGGGGGAATGGCAGCCTTCGTACTACATCATTTTGCTGAGAGCGATGGAAAAGGTGTTTTTTGACAATCAAAAGTTGCTCAAGCCCGCCATCCAGGCCAGCGCCTCGCTTCATCGCATGGGGTCAGGCGCGGCCCATGAAATGCATCAGCGCCGGACGCAAAAATTCCTGAACACGCTCAACACCGCAGTGGACAAGGAGCTTCTTTGGGGCGACGTGGATTTGGAAACCGCAGCCATCCTGATGTACCGCAATTATTTTTCCGTGGCCGCACTGTGGGCTGAGGGGGAATTAAGCGATCGGGACCTGGTGGTGCAGGGGCGCTACAACATCCTGACGATCATCCACACCTTTGTGCGCGATCCCGAAAGGCAGAAAAAAGCCTTGGATCTCCTGCGGGAACTGAAGGAATAAAGGCGGACCGGCGGTTTGCGCAGGCGAAGGCGCATGAGGAAAGACTCGGCAGCGTTTGGAGTGAGGCATGAAGACCCTAAAATATCTCTTGTTCGGACTGGTAATACTTGTTTTGGCCGCGCCGCCGCTTTATCACTTGTTTTTTCGCATAGCGCTGCCCGAGTACGCCGGCAGCCTCAGCCTCGAAGGCTTATCAGAGCCTGTGGAAGTCCACACGGATGAGTTCGGCATACCTCATGTTTTTGCAAAAAACGAACAAGACCTTTTTTTCGCCCAAGGATATTTAACCGCCCGGGAGCGGTTGTTCCAAATGGATCTGGCCCGTCTGGCCGGCCGGGGGGAGTTGTCCTCAGTCTTGGGAGAAGTCACCCTGGCAAAGGACAAATTCCTTCGCACCGTGGGCTTTTACCGGAGAGCCCAGGAGGTCATGGCCAGCCTGCCTCCCCGCACCGCCCAGGCCATTCGGGACTATACCCGAGGCGTCAACGCCTATATTGAAACCGCCAAGCACCTGCCCCGGGAGTATCTCTTTTTGGGCGCCCGGCCTCAAGAATGGACGCCCGAAGACAGCGTCGTCATAACCCTTTTAATGTCCTACAGCCTCACCCGCTCAAAAAAAATCGACCTGGTGCTGCATCAGATCGGCCAAAAGGCCGGCGAGGAGGTTTTAGGGGCCCTTATTCCCTCCTATCCTGATTTTGCGCCCACCCTTACCGGCGCCAGGCCGGCGAGCTTTGATCCAGGCGCCCGGGAGGCCGTGCTTACCGGCGTTTCCTCAAGGAAAGGCCCAGGGATCAACGAATTTTTCGACATGGAGATTCCCGCAAGCAACTGGATGATTTTTTCCGGAAGCTGGACAAAGTCCGGCAAGCCCCTGTTTGCAGGAAGCCCCGACCTGGAGCCCACCCTCCCCGCCTTGTTTTACATCATGCATCTTAACGGAGGGGACTATAACGTCATGGGCGGCGCTCTGCCGGGCTGCCCCGGCATCGGCCCCTTGGGATTTAACGGCGATATCGCCTGGAGCGCGGTCAACGGCCGGGGCGATGAGCTGGATTATTTTGTGGAGAATATCAATCCGGATAACCCGGGACAGTACCTGACGGAAGCGGGATACAAGGACTTCGCCCTGATCTCGGAAACCATCAGGGTGAAAGACGGGGATGAATTCAAAGAACTCCCCCTTGAGATAAAAATATCCCGGCACGGGCCTGTCATCTCCGAGGTTATGCCCTTGGCGCCCGAAAACTGCGCCATGCAATGGGCCGCCCTGGACATTGAAAAGCCCTGGGACATCCACGGCTTGCTGGCCATGAACCGGGCTTCCAACTTTGACGAATTCAGGCAGGCCCTGTCTAACGTCAAGGCCATGAACCTCAACCTTGGGTATGCGGATAAAAACGGGAACATCGGCTGGCAGTTCACGGCCAGCCCCCCCATCCGTAAATCAGGCGGCGGCGCCCTGCCCGTCCCCGGCTGGACCGGGCAGCATGAGTGGACGGGGTTCATCCCCTTTGAAAAGCTCCCCTTTGACTACAACCCGGAAAAAGGCTACACCGCCTCATTCAACAACGAACCCGGCAATGCGCCTTATCACCTGACCAATTATTATTTATTCGAACGGGCCATCCGATTCGACGAAATCATCAGGGAACTGGGCGATCAAAAGGTGGATCAGTCGAAAATCATGGAAATGCAGACCGACACGATTTCCGTGGTGGCCAAAAGGTGGAAGCCTTTTGTGCTGGAAGCGTGCAAAAATGCGGACGGCGTCAATGAGTGCCGGGATCTGATTAAGGCCTGGAATTGCGGCGTCAATGTAGATAGCTGCGCCGCGACGGTGTTCAATGTGTTCTATTATAAAATGATGGAAAATACGTTACGCGACGAAGTGGGGGAGCAGATTTGGTCCGAGGAACTGTCCCAACCCTACCTTTATTACGTTCCGGATCTGGCTTTGACCAAAATCCTGCACGACCCGGACCATGCCTTTTACGACGATGCAAGCACGCCGGCCGTGAAGGAAAACAGGAACGACATTATTATAAGGAGCCTGAAGCAAACCAAAAAGGTTTTGGAAGATCTGCTCGGCGACGATCCCGCTCAGTGGCAGTGGGGCCGGGTGCACCAAATGCACTTCAATCATCCCTTGGGCTCCAAACTCCCCATGTTCAACCTCAAGCCCATTCCCACCCAGGGCTCCCATCACACCATCAATTCCGGCTTTTGGGATTGGGATTCCGAGAATCCCTTTCGCATGAGATCGGGAGGCGTAATCCGCATGGCAGTGGATTTCAGCCGGGACGACAAAGCCACCATCGTCAGCCCGCCCGGGCAGTCCGGCCATTACCTGAGCCCCTATTACGCCAATCAGGCCCAGTTGTGGGCGGAAGGCAGGCAGGCGCCCATGCATTACACGGACGCCAGATCCCTGGCCCAGGTTCTTAGGCTTAACCCTATCTGATGGAAAACAATTTTCAGGCTATCCAGCAGCGGCCACAGCCTCGATTTCCACCAGCGCGTTTTTGGGCAGCCTGGCGACTTCAAAGGCCGCCCTGGCCGGAGGCGCATCCGAAAAAAAGGTTGCGTAAACCTCATTCATGGCGGCAAAGTCGCCGATGTCATCCAAATACACGGTGGTTTTCAGAACATTGGACAAACCGGTTCCGGCAGCCTCCAGGATGGCGCTCAGGTTGATCAGCACGGTTTTTGTCTGCTCTTTCACGTCCCCCGTCACTTCGCCGGATTCGGGATCGATGGCCAACTGGCCGGAGACGAAAACCAGCCCGTTGCATTTGATTGCCTGGGAATACGGCCCGATGGCGGCCGGGGCCTTGTCCGTGGATATTTGCTCTTTCATCGCTTATCTCCGCATTGTCTGGCGTTTTAAAATCAAAAGCGGCGCCGCGGCGTCTCTTCCCTGTGTTTCAGACAGAATTCAGACGCATCTCAACACAAATTTGAGTTTTTTGCACGGACAATGTGCATGGGCGAAAAGCGCCGCAACAAGGCGGGTTTAGTCAGGCTTGCCGGTTTGCTTGTTAGAGATCAAGGCAAACAAAGGGCGTGTGGAAAGGCTGTTTAATAAATCATCGCCTTTGGGCTTTAACTGCGCCCGCAGGTCCGGCCCCAATGCGCCGGCGCCGAAACGGCGAACAAGCCGGCCCTCCTCCATTTCCAATAAAATCACGTTTCCGGGCTTCAAAACGGAAGGCCTTACGTTTTCAGGCGGGGGGACGGGGCGGTCCCACAGAATTTCGCCGTTGGGCCTCTGCCGAAAACTATGGGAGATCCGGTAGTCCATGACGTACAATCGGGGAGGATCCTTCCACTCAGCAGGAAAGTCGTACATCAACTCCAAAACCAATCGATCCGTCCAAAAATTGGACCGGATATATTTTGCTTTCGGCAATCCTTCCTCCCGGACGAGAATGACCGTCCCCTCTTCCACATCGGGGCACAAGGCAATGGTTTGGCGCCAAAAACTGCGCTGCAGATAGGCGCTTTTGGCAAAGGACTCCTGAACCGTGGTGTGAAAGCAAACCAGTAGCGACAGATACGCGCAAAGGGCCAATATGCCGCCCCACCTCCCCTCGTAGGCTTTGCAGACTATCATGAAGAGCCAGGCCACGGCGGCGAAAACCATGGAAGACCCTACGGACGCCGCGATATGCACACAGGTTTCCCTGCCCGCCGTAATCATGGGCGGCCAGTACGAAAAAGCCAGCAAATAGCTGCAGAACCTCATGGCCATTCCCGTGACCAGCAGCCTGAAAATGCCCCGGTGATGGAAGGTTGTGTTGATTTGGAAGGAAAAATCAAGAACTCTCGACTTGATCTTAAAACCTACAATCCGGGGATCGATGTTTTGTGCGCGAACGCCGGCCTGTTGCAAGGCCATGGCAAGGGGGATCCCCATAACCAGAAACAAGCCCCCCATTAACGCTCCCCACGGCCTGACGGTCCATGCGCCGTCGAACATCCGGGCCGCATAACTCCAGATAATGGTAAGGGGCCCAATGGCCGTGGAAGCCAGAGCTTTGGCCGCCGCCTCCGGCAAATGGCCGGAGGCCAAGTCATTCATTCTGGCCTCATGGACCATAAGACGAACTCCTCCCGCCAAAGCCATAAGGGAAAAAATAATCAGAATGTGATGGGCCAGTTTCTTCATCCTTTGCCTGTCCCAGGGCTTTTTCAGCAGAGGCGCCGCAAGAAAAGGCAAGGCCGTGGGCTCGTAGGTCAGCAAGGCGCCGAGGATGACTACATAGGACAGCCAGGGGCGTTTCCCCGTGTAGATCAACAGGGCGGCCAGAAGGCATGTCACCCCCGGTTGAATCATGAGGGCGTGGGTCAGCAGGGGCTTGGTTGTGTCCGCCGGAAACAATAAAAAGCTGAGCGCTCCGAAAAAAGCCACGGCGCCTGGGGCCATCTTTTTCAGGAGGCTGAAAACAAGGACGGTGTTGAGGCAAATGATCGCCCAGGCGATCCCGTACATGCCCTGAAGCCCGGCCCATTGAAAGCCCAGATAGGCGAACACGCGGCCGAAGGAAAAATGCAGCGGCCTTGCCATGGGGCACTCCAGCCAGAGGGAGCGCAAAATCCCCCACAGGGCCGCCAGGTCCATGTCCAGGCTGCGGCCCATGACCGCATAATCGTCTTCGTAAAGTAAAAACCGGCCCGACAGGCTATAGTGGGCCGCCCAAGCGACAAAGCACAGAAAAAGCAAAGTCAGCGCAGTTCGGCGGTGCTCGGAATGGTGGTGCATTTCCCCCCCGTATCAGGATGAAAAGGGCTGCAAGGCCAGATTACCCAGCCCATCCTGGCGCGATTGTTTATCATAGGAATAAAAAAAACTCAACCAGGGGCTTTTGGGATTTGACCCTGCCGCCCCAATGTCGTATTTTAAAGATTTGCGGGTGGAGTCAAGCATCCCATGGAGTCATTTCAACCATGCAAGGAGGTCTATAACATGGCCAATGTATTGATAATCGGAGCGGGCGGAGTGGGCGGGGTGGTCGCCCATAAATGCGCCCAGGTCCCTGAGGTTTTTGAGCGCATTACCCTGGCCAGCCGCACCCTGGAAAAATGCGACGCCATCGCCTCGCAAATAGACAGGCCGATCCGCACCGAACAGGTTGATGCGGACAATGTGCCGGAACTGGCCGCCCTCATCCGGGAGATAAAACCCGACCTGGTGATCAACGTCGCCCTCCCCTACCAGGATTTGCATATTATGGATGCGTGCCTGGAAACCAGGACCGACTATCTGGACACCGCCAATTACGAGCCGCCGGACGAAGCCAAGTTTTGTTACAAGTGGCAATGGGACTACCAGGAAAGGTTCCGGGAGGCCGGCGTCATGGCCCTTTTGGGCAGCGGATTCGATCCCGGCGTGACAAACGTGTTTTGCGCCCATGCCGCCAAGGAGCATTTTGACGAAATCCATTACGTGGACATCATGGACTGCAACGCCGGAGACCACGGCCATCCTTTCGCCACCAATTTCAACCCGGAAATCAATATTCGCGAAATCACCCAAAGGGGAAAATATTTCGAAAACGGCCGGTGGGTGGAAACCGACCCTTTGTCCGTGCACAAGACCTTTGACTTCCCCGGCATTGGCCCCCGGGAAATGTACTTGATGTATCACGAGGAAATGGAATCCCTCACCAAGCATATTCCCAACATCAAACGCATGCGGTTCTGGATGACCTTCGGCCAGGAGTATCTGACCCATTTAAGGGTGCTGGAGAACGTAGGCATGACCCGCATCGACCCGGTTATGTTCGAAGGCCATGAAATCGTGCCTTTGAAATTTTTGAAGGCGCTGCTCCCCGAGCCCAGCTCCCTGGGGGAGAACTACTCGGGAAAAACGTGCATCGGCTGCATGATCGAGGGCGTCAAAGACGGGCAGCCTCGCAAATATTACGTGTACAACATCTGCGACCACGCCCAGGCGTATAAGGAAGTAAAGGCCCAGGCCATTTCATACACCACCGGGGTTCCCGCCATGATCGGCGCCATGCTTATGGTCACCGGCGTCTGGCGCGGGAAAGGCGTCTTCAATATGGAGCAGTTCGACCCCAGCCCCTTTATGGACAAGCTGAACATCCACGGCCTGCCCTGGACGGAAAAATTTCTTTAAGATGTCGCTCAAGCCCAGGCTTGCGCGACCCATGGAGCAAGATGAAATACAGCCTCGAAGCCCAGCAAACCCCGTGTTATGTGGTTGATGAAGCCTTGCTGGAAAATAACCTCCGAATCCTGGACCGGGTTCAGAAGCAGGCCGGCGTGAAAATTCTCCTGGCTTTGAAAGGCTTCGCCATGTTCGGGGTCTTTCCCTTGATCAGGCAATATCTTCCCGGCGTGACGGCCAGTTCCCTCAACGAAGCCCGCCTGGGGCGCGAGGAGTTCGGCGGCGAGGTGCATCTTTGCGCCCCCGCATACCGGGAGGAGGAATTCGGCCAAATGCTGGACTGTTGCGGCCATGTGGTTTTTAATTCCTTTTCCCAAAAGAACAAATACCTGGCCGCGGCGCTTAAAAAAGGCGTCCGGTGCGGCCTGCGGATCAACCCGGAGCACCGGGAGGTGGAGACGGCCATCTACGATCCGTGCGGCCCCTGCTCCCGGCTTGGGGTCGCCCTGGACAATTTTCAGGATGGAGACCTGGAAGGGATCACCGGGCTTCATTTTCACAATCTGTGTGAAAAAGGGGCGGACGCCCTGGTTCGAACCTTAAAAGCCGTGGAGGAAAAGTTCGGGAGATGCATCAGCTCCATGGAATGGATCAACATGGGCGGGGGGCATCATATCACGCGCGAGGATTACGACCTGGAGCTTCTGTGCTCGACTCTCAAGGCCTTTAAGAAAAAATACGGGGTGGAGGTTTACCTGGAGCCGGGAGAGGCCATTGCGCTTAATGCGGGGGTCCTGGTCGCCAGCGTCCTGGACGTTATGCACAACCGGATGCCCATCGCCATTTTGGATGCCTCGGCGGCCACGCACATGCCGGACGTCCTGGAAATGCCCTACCGGCCGGAAGTGGAGGGCGCAGGCGCCCCCGGCGAACTGGCCGTCACGTACAGGCTGGCCGGCCCCAGCTGCCTGTCCGGGGACGTGATAGGAGACTACTCTTTCGGCGCCGAGCTTAAGCCCGGAGACCAGCTCGTATTCCATGACATGGCCCATTACACCATGGTGAAAAACAACACCTTCAACGGCATCAATCTTCCATCCATCGCCGTCCGAAAAAAAACCGGAGAAATTGAGGTCTTGCGTACATTCACTTATCAGGATTACAAAAACCGCCTATCCTGATCCCCTCTCTTGCAAAGCATTTTAGGATTCAGTATAAGGTCGGAATCCCCGGTTGCGGGATCATTAATTATTGGCGTGCGGGCGCTTCGTCCGGAAGCCGACAGTAAGGAGAAGGATTAATATGGCAGGAAAAATCAAGACAAGGCCTATTTACAAAGCAGGGCTGGCCGCCCTTTTGGTGCTGATGGCTTTTGCAGGCGTGTTGTACGCCCAGGAACCGGTCAAGGTTGCCATAATGCCCTTTACCATGAACGCAGACAAAGACCTTTCCTTTTTGCAAAGCGGCATTCAGGACATGCTCACCACCCGGCTTGCCTACGAGGGCGAGGTTTCGGTGGTTGAAAAAAAGGCGGTCCAGGAGAAGGTCGCCGCCCTTGGCGACAGTGTGGACAAGGATAAGGCCCGGAAAATCGGGGCGGAGCTTGGAGCGGACTTCGTCCTGTTCGGCAGCCTGACGGTTTTCGGCAACAGCGTTAGCCTGGATGCAACCATGCTGGACATGGAAGGGCAAAGGCCGCCGGTGACGGTTTTCGAGCAGACTCAGGGTATGGACGGGCTCATTCCCCGCGTTAATGATTTCGCCATGGAAATCAATGACAAGATCTTCGGAAGAAGCCCCGCCCCCGCGGCGCAGCAAACCCGGCCGGCCCCCGCCGTTCCCAGCACCCACGCCCATCCTGACACGCTGATACCCAGCCTGTCCGACGGCGGCATGGTTGACTCCACCGGGATGCAAAGCAACTCCTCGCCGTTTGTGATGACCGGATCCTCCGCGGGCAAGTTCTGGAAAAGCCCCAACATGAAAATGGATGTCCAGGGCATTGCGTTAGGGGATATTACCGGAGACGGACTCAATGAAACCGTCATACTGGGTCCCCACAGCATCATCGTCAAACGCATGGAACAGGGCCGCTTTGTCAATGTTGCTGAATTCCAGGGAGAGCGTTACCAAGAATGCTTTTGGGTGGACGTCGCCGACATCAACGGCAACGGACGGGACGAAATTTTTGTATCCGCCGCCAGCGGACACACCCGGCGCGCGGAATCCTTTGTCATGGAATGGAACGGAACCGCCCTGGAAATGATCGCGGAAAAACAGCGCATGTACTTCGCCGTCCTGCGCACCGCCGGCCAGGAGCCTGCGCTTTACGGGCAACGCCCCAGCAATGTGGAGCCCCTGCTTCCCGGCGTCTATCCTTTATATTGGGAAGGCGGGGAGTATGTAACGGGACACAAGGTCAACGCCCCGGATTACGCCCAGGTTTTCGGCGTCAACTTTGTCAAGGTGGGGGACGTCCAGACGCTGAGGCCCATACTCTATAATAATGACGACCATTTGCGCCTGATCAACGCCAAAGGCAAGGCTGAATGGAAAGGGGATGAATCCTACGGCGGAAGCCACAAACACCTGAGGCTGCCCGATTCCCAGAGCAGGGTCTATCTCAGGCAGCGCATTGTGACGGCCGATCTGAACGGAGACGGCGTGGGCGAAATCATCGTGAACCAGAACACCGGCTCCACGGGCAAACTCTTTGAAAGATACCGCAAATACACCAGCGGCTCCTTTGTCTGCCTGGGATGGGACGGTCTGGGTTTGGCGCCCCTTTGGCACACCCGGAAAATTTCAGGCTACCTTGCCGACTTCTTCATGGGCGACTTTGACAACGACGGCCAGCTTGAGCTGGTAGGCGCCGTGGTTTCCGGCAACGCTATTTTAGGCGGCCAGGAAAAAAGCTCGCTCATCGCATATGAATTGAACCTGGTGCAATAAATCCGCCCCCCGGCAATACGGCCAACGCTCCTTCAAGCCCTGCAACAGGGCTTGAAGGGGGGGAGTTCTTCCGCCGGCGGTTTTAATCCGCTCATAACGGAAGCAGAAAGAAAACTATGAATATTATTCATATTGGATTGCCCAAATGCGCCAGCACTTCATTGCAGCAGAATCTTTTTTCCCGCCATCCGGACATCTGCTATTGGGGCATCCCCTGGCATGAGGAGCGCCTGGAAAACCTGATGGCCTGCATGAGCTATTATGACGCGTTGGATTTCGCCAATGTGGACGCAGCCATGCCCTTGCAACAGGAGAAACCCAATGTGATTTCCTATGAGCGTTTTTCCAGCGACTTTAACGCGGATCGGCTGGAAGTCGCCAAAAGGCTTTATCAGGTCTTTGGGGAATCTGAAATCCTCCTGGTCATCCGCAAGCAATCCGATCAAATGGAATCCCTATACAAGCAGTATTTACGGGGCGTCCCCCATCACCGCAAATGGTGCACCTTTCAGGAGTACATAGAAGCATGCTATTGCCTGTTTCACTGGAACGATCCTTTGATGCGCGCCAGATTTTCGGAGTTCGCCCACGTGACCACAACCAATCGCCTGTCCATGATGCTGAGCTGGAACCTGGCCAATATGTATTCTGAATTGTTTGGAAAAGAGCACGTGAACATTTTGCTTTTTGAGCAAATCAAAGAGGATATGCCCGGCTTTGTCAGTCAATTGTGCAAGATAATCCCCATGGACCAATCCAAGGCCCAGGCTTTAATGAGCAGGCCGAAAAAACAGGAAGCCATGGATCGGGGCGCCTATCTCACCAAGGGCCCATTGGCGCCGCTCGCCCGCATGACGCCCGGACCGGCGAAAAAGGTTTTGCGCCGATCCCTGAAAGGGTTTAATCAAAAAATGGAGGTCACCTGGCCCGAAGGCTGGAAAGATAAAATTGATGATCTTTACCGGGAAAACAACCGAAGGCTGACGGCTGATTTCAATCTGCCCTTGCAAAGGTATGGGTATCGATTATAATAACGCCTTGGCGCCTGGATTGTTCAAATGGACCCTGACGGCCGGAAAACACTTTGTATTCTGAGGCGGTCCGGCATGCACGGCGGGGAGCTTAAGTTATCAAAACGTCTTTTTCGTTGAGAGGGCGTTTTTTGGGGATGGGGATTTGTTATGGGACTGGAAAAGGTCAACCTGACGGGACTTCAAGGGAAAACGCCGGATTTCATGAAGCCTGTCATCCGCCCTTTTGCACGCTGGATGTTCTTTTTTTGCGCCCGCCTGCTTCGGGAGTGCTATCCGGAACAGGACGCAAGGTTGTGGTCCAACCGGGAGCTGAAAAAATTTGCCGACCTTTTTTCCGGCGACATCATCAATGTGTCGGGATGGAAGGACGAAGACAAGGAAGGCGGTTTTTACAGCGACTATTTTACGCAAAAAAGCTCATACACCGTGAGCAACGTGGGCCGCGGCGCCAGAGGCTCGCGGGGCGATTCCCTGGATCTCACCCTGGATCTTGAATCCCCCCTGCCCCCGGAACTGCACCAAAAATACGACGTGGCCTTCAATCACACCACCCTGGAGCACGTCTACGATGTGCAAACATCCATCGGCAACATATGCAAGCTGTCCAGGGACATCGTCATTGTGGTGGTCCCGTTCCTGCAAATGGTTCATTGGGAGCCCGGATCCTACGGCGATTATTGGAGATTCACCCCCTTTGCCATGGACCAAATGCTGCAAGAAAATGGATTTCATACACTGTATGCAAGCCATAATGACAATCCGTTGCACGCCGTTTACCTGTTCTATGTCGCTTCCCGCCGGCCGGAAAATTGGAAGGACCGTTTTCCGCCCCGGACGGAGTTCGACAGGACCAACGCCCCGGGGACGCTGGCTTTTCGGCATATTGTAAAATCATGATCTCCCAACAACCGCTTCGGCGGTTTAGCCGCGTCAGAATGTGAATGCAGAGGAGCAAGGACCATGCCCGCCGGCCCAATCAGGGCGTTTATCAACCTGAAAATCCTGGCTTTTTTTTGGCTGACCGCAGCCCTTCTCTCCGTGCTTGCGAACCTGAACGGGGCTCTGGATATTTTCCTGGCCTCCCTGTTTTACACGGAAGGCCAGGGGTGGAGCGCCGCCGGCGCGGCGCCCTGGACTTGGCTGTATCATTGGGGCCCGATTCCGGGCATTGGCCTGGCCCTGTTTTGTTTCGTCGGGGTGATTGCAGGCTTTTTCAGCCCGTCCTGGGCCAGGATGCGCAAACCCTTGCTGGCCGTATTTCTTACAATCGTCGTGGGGAGCGGCCTGATAGTCAACGGCGTTTTAAAACCTTATTGGGGGCGCCCGCGTCCCAATCAGGCGGCGGAGTTCGGCGGCCTGATGGATTACCGCCCCCCCCTGTCCCCCGGAATTCCCGGCGCGGGACACTCCTTTCCAAGCGGACATGCCAGCATAGCATTCGCCCTGATGGGATTGATCGCCCTGCGCAAAACCCGCCCTCGAGCGGCGGGGTTAGGCGTGGCGGGGGGCATGGCCCTGGGCGGACTGGTCGGCCTGGCGCGCATGGTTCAAGGCGACCATTTTTTCTCCGACGTGGTTTGGAGCGGAAACATCATGTTTCTGACCGCAGTGAGCATGGATTACCTGGTTTCCGCCCCCTCCCTGTTTCGCCGATGGAAAAACATAACACGCTCCAAGGTATGCGTTTTTTGCGCCGCCCTTATCCTGTCGGCCGCGGCATCGTCGCTTTATTATGTTCTTGTGCACCGGGCCCCGTATTACGAAAGCCACTCTCAAGGCCTGGGCCTGGGCAAACAGCGCGGCCCCGTGTATATCCACCTGGATGAACCATACGTGGACGCTCAAGTGATTTTTACCCAGGATGGCAGGCAGGGAGAGCAAGGGCGAGTGCATGTCACCAGTTGGGGATTGGGAGAAAGAAACGCCGGCGTGGCCTTGAAGGAATACCGGGAAGTGAAGGACGGCGCGCTGCATGTCCGGTGCACCATAGTGCGTTCCGGCCGTTTCGCACGGCTCGACCATAAGGTGATCCTGGCCCTGCCCCCGGCTATGAAAGGGCAATTCAACATTCATTTTGTGCAATGAACATGCAGTCCGTCAAGGGGCTTTGAAAGGCGCTCCCATGCTTATTGTCTCAATTTGGGCGCTCCCCCGGAAACATTTAGCCCGATAAATAGAGCGTCAAGCGCGATTTTGATTATTTTTTTGTAAAAAATTCTTGACATTGTAGGTCTCTTCCGCGTAAAAAATCAAACTAATTAATGAAATACGCAGCCTTTTCGCCGCTTCTGCAAAGGACGAAAGGTTTTTCCGGGCGAATCATTTCAATAAAATCAGACAGTTAAACAACCGGAAAATGGTGCATATTTCAAGCCGATTTTGAGGGATTCGGGGGATTCAGCATTTCAAAATCCTGATCATGGGGCGCAGCCAAGGCGCTTTGGCAAAGGCCTAATGCAAATCGGCGGACGATCCAATTTTTTCAAGTAAGCCAAAAAACTGTTCGCAGCATCTCTCATTAAGCGGGAATGAATCCGTCATCTCAGGACGAAAACCCTTTTCCGCGAACCGTGCAGAGATTCAAAAAGCGAGGGTTCGTTAGGATTTTCCGGCAATCCAAGGGTTGCCGTTAATCAGGCCTTAAACGTATTTTGAGGGATCTTTTTGGGGTCCCGGGAGGGGCAAAGGAGATAACAGGTCAAAATTGGGGGTGACATCCCGGTGGGCGCTGATTCTGAAGGGGAATCAGCGAAGTAGCGCCAGAGAGGAAAAAGAAAAAGAGAAGTTAAAAAAACACCCAACTTTTAGGGGGAAAACAGATGAAAAAGATTTTTACCATTGCTATGGTTATCGCTCTGGTGGCAGCATTCACCCTGCCCGCCATGGCCGAAACCAAGTTCAGCTTCAAGGGCGCCTACCGCGTCCGCGGCTTCATGCTCTCCAATCCCAGCCTGCAGGCTGACCAGGCCGCGGTTAAGGCCACCGGCACCTTGGGCAAAGAAACTTACACCGCACCTATCCTGGCAACCGGCGAAGGCCCGTCCCAATCATGGATGGACATGCGCTTCCGTATGGAAAGCACCTTCACCGTTTCCGACCGTCTGGCCGTCGTGACCCGTTTTGACGCCCTGGACAACAAAAGATACGGCGATCCCGACACTGTGGGCACCAGCGCTAACATCGACTGGGACCGCGCTTACATGGTCGTCAAGACTGACTTCGGTAAGTTCCAGGCTGGCCGCATGGCCGGCGGAACCTACGGCAACGTGTTCCTGGACACCGAAACCGAACGCGACCGCGTCCGCTTTGACACCATGCTGGACAAATGGGTCATCTCCCTGATCTACGAAAAACAGGTGGAAATCGATGGTGGAACGCTCTGGACCGACTCCGATGCTGACGTCTACTACGCAGCAGCCACCTACCTGTCCGAAGACCTCCGCGGCGGTCTGCTGGTTGGTTACGGCAACGTAAAGGCTTTCTCCGACCTGAACGGTTTGCAGGCCTATCAGTATGCTGTGGCTCCTGGCGTGACCCTCCCGCTGCCCTACGACTCCAGCCTCCTTTTGGCCGATCCTTTTGTGAACGCCAACTTCGGCGACTTCAACGTCTCCGCTGAAGCTCAAATCCGTTGGGGTAAATACGCGGAATTTGATCGCGACGTTTACCAAAGCGGCATCACCATGATTGACGCTTGGAGAAAAAGTGCTGGTCTCGGTCCGCAAGGCGATATTGACTATGACGCCTATGCATGGAACCTGGAAGGCTCCTGGGCTTCCGGACCTTTTGGCGCCGAAATCGGCTACGCCTGGGTCAAGGGTGAAGACGATCCTTACGACGACAAATACGAATCCGTGGGCGGTCTGGGCGATGACTGGGGCAAAGCCTTCATCCTGACCAACACCGACTCCGGCTTTGAGGCTACCCTGGGCGGCCACGGCGGAGCTGCCGCCGCTGGCGCCACCGCTGGCAACCTGTCCTCCGGCTCCACCGCCGCTCTGAACGGCTGCAAGATGTTCTACCTGGGCGGTTCTTACTCCCCTATGGACAACCTGACCATTTCCGCTCTGTTCGCCAACTCCAAGTCCGAATCTCCCGGCTACGTTGGATACAGCACCACGCTTGGCGCCACTGGCAACGGCGGAGCTCCCCTGCCGAAAGATGCTCGCAACTTTGCTTCCGATCATGGTTCCGAGTATGACTTGACCATCAATTGGGACATCTACGACAACCTGAACTACACCTTCATCGCTGCTTTCTTGGACGTGGGCGATTACTGGCAGTTCGGCAACCCCTACAGGGAACTGGAAAACACCTGGTGCTTCTGGCAACAGCTGCAACTCTCCTTCTAAGATTTTCTTAGCAAGGCGAGCGTAAGCTCCAGGCAGTAATACAAAGCCCCGGGCGCAAGCCCGGGGCTTTCTTTTTGTTATCAGCGGTTTTTACCCTCCTTTTTTTTCATAACGGCCGTCCCCGCAAGCCAAAGCCGCCGAAACGCTGTTATACTCCTGCTTTTTCAGTTTGCAGGCCATCCCGTTAAAAAAAATTCAATGGAATTTTTCTTCTTTTGTACAAATAAACAGCCCCACTTTTTATGGATTAAAAATTTCTCATCAAAGCAAGGGATTACAGACTGCTTTCCCGGACCTGTTATTAACAAAAAACTCATCCGAACCTAATGAAAAAACAAAAAACAAATTTTCCATCCCTTGGAATTCCCTTGACAGAACCGGCGGCTTAGCTCTAAACAAGCACCCTAATTCGGCGTCCTCAGGCGCCGAAAACCCTTTAGCCAGGCTGCACGGCCTGAAAAAAGGAGGAGAATGAGCCGCCAATGGAACGAGGGTTGGCGCCCCAAACCCGATGCGGATTTTAGTCCGTAACGAAGCACCTTGGCGCAGGTTTTTAGGAGGGCCTGTGCTGCAACGCCCTATCAAGGACTTTGAGGAGAGTCTTGGACGTTGCGAACCAGCGGACTTTGAGGAAGGTTCGCGCATTTTTTAAAGGAAAAAGAACTAAATTTTTAGGAAGAGATTCCTAAGGAGGAAAACGAATGAAAAAGATTTTTACCATTGCTGTGGTTATCGCCCTGGTAGCGGCTTTCACCCTGCCCGCCATGGCCGAAACCAAGTTCAGCTTCAACGGCGCTTATCGCGTTCGCGGCTTCATGCTGTCCAACCCTTCCCTTCAGGCTGATCAGGCTGCCGTCAAGGCCACCAGCGTCTCTTCAGCCATCCCGGCGACAGGAGAAGGCGCTTCCCAGTCCTGGATGGATATGCGCTTTCGTATGGAAAGCACCTTCACCGTTTCCGACCGTTTGTCCGTGGTGACGCGTTTTGACGCTCTGGACAACAAAAGATACGGCGATCCCGACACGGTGGGCACCACCGACAACATCGACTTTGACCGCGCCTACATGGTCATCAACGCCGACTTCGGCGTTTTCACCCTGGGCCGTCAGTCTGTCGGTTCTTACGGCAACCTGTTCCTGGACAGTGAAACCGAAGGCGACCGCGTCCGTTTCGACACTACCATGGATAAGTGGATGTTCTCCGCTATCTATGAAAAGGTGTCTGAAGGCGATGCCAACGCTCCCACGGACGTCATGACTGACTCGGACTTCGATTACTACTATGCAGCCGCCACCTACACTGCGGAAGACCTGAGCGCCGGTCTTTTGGCCGGTTACGGCGCCGACAAATCCGGCTCCGACATTCTGGTTTACGTCCCCGCCGCTGGAAACCTGGCATGGGACTCCAATCAGATCATGTTCAACCCCTTTGTGAATGCCGCTTTCGGCGACTTCGGCGTTAGCGCGGAAGCCGAACTGCTGTTCGGCAAGTACCGGGAATACGACCGGGATGTATACAATGCAAGCGTAAAGCTGGCAGACGCCGCTCGCAAGGCCGCGGGCCTCGGCCCCCTGCCGGACGTTGACTACGATGCTTACGCATGGAACGTGGAAGGCGCCTGGGCTTCCGGACCTTTCGGCGCCGAGATCGGTTACGCCTGGGTCAAGGGTGAAGACAACTACTTTGACGACAAGTGGGAATCCGTTGGCGGCGTCGGCGATGACTGGTGCAAAGCCTTCATTCTGACCAACACCGACTCCGGCTTTGAAGGAAGCCTGGGCGGACACGGCGGAGCCGCCGCAGCCGGCGCCACTGCCGGCAACCTGGCCTCCGGATCCACTGCCGCCGAAAACGGTATGAAAATGTTCTATCTGGGCGGTTCTTACTCTCCTTTGGCTAACCTGAAGATTTCCGCCCTGTTCGCAAACTCCAAGGCGGAATCCCCGGGTTACGTGGGTTACACCGCCGGCACGCTGCCGGGCAAAGGCCGCAGCTTTGCTTCCGATCATGGTTCCGAGTACGACCTGACCATCAATTGGGACATCTACGACAACCTGAACTACACCTTCATCGCTGCTTTCCTGGACGTGGGCGATTACTGGCAGTTCGGCAACCCTTACAGGGAACTGGAAAACACCTGGGCCTTCTGGCAACAGATTCAACTCTCCTTCTAAGACCTTCTTAGCAAGGGAAACCTAGGTTCCAGTAAAATACCGGCCCCAGCCGCCCTTGCGGTTGGGGCCTTTTTTTTAGTTTTTCCTGCTAACCCTCCGGCCTAACGGCTTTTTCCATCCTCTAAGCCAATACTTTCTGCAACTAATACCGAGTTTGTCATTTGGGGAATTTGCTCATTCGTTCTCCGGGCTTTGGATCCACGCCCAGGCGCTATTCAGGAAAGACGCTGGATCCCCGTTTCCGGGGTTGCGTCACGATGATTGCAAAAACAACCGCAATCATCCCCGCCGCCCCCCCTCCACGGGGATGACGGAGCGCGACGGCCATGCCTGGCAACGCGGAGGCGAAACCGCCCTCGGCATCCTCATAAAAGGGCTTCAAGCGCCCTTTGCACTTTCGCTTCCCGCAAACAATCGTCATCCCGGCAAGGGCGATCCTGCTTGTCCTGATCGCCCGCAAGCCGGGATCCAGCGTCTTTTAGATTTGTTTCCGGAATATTTCACCTTTTTTAACGCAACTAGGTATAAATGGCGCTTTATTCAAAAAACGGACCTCTGCTTTCCGCCCCCTCAAAAAGCTCTTCGCCTCAATAGAGGCGCCTAGCAAATGTCTTACGTTCTTTTAATTTGCTTTTTTAAAATTTTTTACTTCCTTCTGAAACCATAAGTAATTCTTCCCTTCCCTATGGAACTAACCATTTCCTAACCAAACCAACCGTTTGTTAGCGCAAGGTTATTATACGGTTAATTCACGCCGGTTGCAGCCCGCCTCCGTTGACAGGCCCCGCCGCTCCCCATAAACAGGCGCCAGACCGGGCTTTGCCCAACTGTTTGTACAGTCAGTAAATTTTGGACCGACATTTTGCAGTTTTCTTGAGGAGGAAAACAGATGAAAAAGATTTTCACCATTGCCATGGTGATCACGCTGGTTGCGGCTTTGACGCTTCCAGCCATGGCCGAAACCAAGTTCAGCTTTAAAGGCGCGTACAGGGTGCGCGGCTTCATGCTTTCCAACCCCAGCCTCCAGGCCGACCAAGCTAAGGTCAAGGCAACCGGCGCGGCTGGCAAAGCCAGCGAAACCCTGGCCATCGCCGCGGAAGGCGAAGGCCCTTCCCAATCTTACCTGGACATGCGTTTTCGCATGCAGAGCAAATTCACCGTTTCCGATCGTCTGGCCGTCGTGACCCGTTTTGACGCCCTGGACGGCAAAAAATACGGCGAAGGCGACACTGTGGGCACCAAGCGTAACATCGACTGGGACCGCGCTTACATGGTCATCAAAGCCGACTTCGGAACCTTTCAAATCGGCCGCATGGAAGGCGAAGCCTACGGAAACGACTTCCTGGATTCCGGCACGGAACGCGACCGCATTGCGTTTGACGCCAAAATGGACAAATGGACCCTTAGCCTGATCTACGAAAAGCAGGATGAAGGGGACGCCGGTACAGTCCTGACCGATGCGGACTTTGACGTCTACTATGCCGGGGCCGCCTACAAGAGCGAAGACCTGACCGGCGGCGTGCTGTTCGGCTATGCCTTTGACAAAACCGATTCCGATATTCTTGCCTACGTCCCCGCCGCAGGCAACCTGGGATGGGACTCCACCCGCTTTGACATCAACCCCTTCATCGACGCTTCTTTCGGCGACTTTGGGGTTAATGCTGAAGCCCTGCTTCGTTTTGGAAAATATCAGGAATACGATCGCGACGTTTACAATGACAGCATCAAGCTGGCTGACGCCGCCCGCAAAGGCATGGGCCTCGGCCCCCTGCCGGACGTCGACTACGACGCCTACGCATGGAACATCGAGGGAACCTGGGCTTCCGGGCCTTTCTCCGCCGAACTCGGCTACGTCTGGGTCAAGGGCGAAGACGATCCTTATGACGACAAATACGAGTCCGTGGGCGGCGTGGGCGCTGACTGGGGCAAAGTGTTCATCCTGACCAACACCGACTCCGGTTTTGAAGGAACCCTGGGCGGACACTCCGGAGCGGCAGCCGCCGGCGCCACCGAAGGCAACCTGGGCGAAGAAGGCAGCTCCGCTGCCACGAACGGCTGCAAAATGTTCTACATCGGCGGTTCTTACGCACCCCTGGACAACGTGAAAATCAAAGGTTTGATCGCCAACTCCAAGTCGGAGTCTCCGGGTTATGTGGACCTGGGCGGACTGCCTGCCGACAGCCGCAATTTTGCTTCCGATCACGGCACCGAGTACGACCTGACCGTGGATTGGGACATCTATGACAACCTGAGCTACACCGCCATCCTGGCTTACCTGGACGCCGGCGATTATTGGCAGTACGGCAACCCCTACAGGGAACTGGAAAACACCTGGTGCTTCTGGCAACAGCTCAAGCTGTCCTTCTAAGGCGCGTGTAAAAAGATAAGGCCCGGTTACAAATCAGCCCCGGACGCATTGTGCGTCCGGGGCTTTTTTTTTAAAGACGAAGCCCCATTAATCCGTGAGAGAACAACACTGGATCCCCGCTTGCAGGCGATCTTAAAAAACGGATCGCCCTTGCGGGGATGACGGTCTCCCAGGTTTAACGCAATTTTGCAGGGCGCTGGAGATTTTAGGAAACCGGCAGCCATCCGTCTCCGTCATCCCCGTGAAGGGATGCGGCGGGATGATTGCGGCGGTTTGCAATCATCGTGACGCAATCCCGGAAACGGGGACCCAGAGTCCTTTTGGAATGCCATTGGGCAAAATTTTGAAAACCTGATAAATGAATGGGCAAATTATTTGAAGAAACGCGCCTTGGCGTTAATACTTACCCGCCCCTTTGCACCATTCCGCCAAAGTGCATTCTCCGCATTTGGGTTTTCTGGCCGTGCAAACCGCTCTTCCATGATAAATCAGGTGCAGGGAGAAATCGATCCACGACTCTTTGGGCAGGAGCTTCATAAGGTCGAACTCTATCTTGACCGGGTCCTTGAACTTGGTGAAGCCCAGCCTTTGGGAAATCCGCTGAACATGGGTGTCCACCACAATGCCCGGAATTTCAAAGGCGGCGTTTAAAACCACGTTAGCGGTTTTTCGCCCCACCCCCGGCAGGGCCAGCAGGGATTCCATGTCCCGGGGAACCACGCCGCCGTGCTTTTCCATGAGTGCGGCGGCGCATTCCTTGACCCGCTTGGCCTTGGTATGAAAAAATCCGGTAGCATGAATCAGCTCCTCAAGCTCTTTGAGGGGCAGCTCCATGATTTCCTCGGGCGTAGACGCGCGGGCGAACAGGGCGGGCGTAACGGAATTCACCTGTTTATCCGTACATTGGGCTGACAACATGGTTGCGATCAGCAATTGAAAAGGGCTGTTGTGCTCCAACTGGGTCTTGACAGCAGGGTAAGCCTTTTGTAGACC
This sequence comes from Desulfatibacillum alkenivorans DSM 16219, assembly GCF_900142135.1. GTDB lineage: Bacteria > Desulfobacterota > Desulfobacteria > Desulfobacterales > Desulfatibacillaceae > Desulfatibacillum > Desulfatibacillum alkenivorans. Next base: position 42,775 of record NZ_FQZU01000021.1, read on the forward strand.
TTCGAGAATTTTTTTGACGTTCTTTTTATTGCCTGGCATGGAATGTCCTTTGTCTTTTTAGTTTTAATACTCTTTATCATTTTTTCAGCAGGGGTCAAGCCTTGCCTGCGCAGCCGGAGATGTGAATGGAAGAACCCGCAAAAAAACTTTCAGCATTAGGCCTCAGTTCCGGAGGCCTGGACAGCATTCTTTCCGCCCTTGTTCTAAAGGACCAGGGGATTGAGGTGTCGTGGATCAGCTTTGAAACCCCTTTCTTTTCAGCGGAAAACGCCCGAAAGGCGTCCGCTTTCACGGGCATTCCCCTGATAACCAGATACATTCTCGACGATTACCTGGAAATGCTGCTGAATCCTCCCGCGGGTTACGGAAAAAACATGAACCCCTGCATGGACTGCCACGCACTCATGTTCCGCCTGGCCCATCAGGTGATGCAGGAAATCGGGGCCGACTTTTTATTCTCGGGCGAAGTGCTGGGGCAGCGGCCCAAAAGCCAGACCCAAAACGCGCTCAACTATGTGAACAAGCACTCCGGCGCGCCCGGCTACATCCTGAGGCCTTTGTCGGCCAAAAAACTGACTCCCACCATCCTGGAGAACCAGGGTTTGATAGACAGGGAGCGGCTTCTGGATTTGAACGGCAGAAGCCGCAAGCCCCAGATGGCCCTGGCGGAGAAATACGGCATTAAGGAGTATCCTGCTCCGGCCGGAGGCTGCCTGCTCACGGACAAGGGCTTTTCGGACCGGCTGCGTGACTTGTTCGCCTATCAGAAATCCTACGCCGCCAGGGATTTTGAGTTATTGAAGTACGGAAGGCATTTTCGCCTTTCCGAGACCGTCAAGGCGATTGTGGGCAGAAACCGTTCGGATAACGAGCAGATAAGCGCCCACATCAAAGAGGATGAGGACATCATCATCAAAATGGCGGGCATTCCCGGCCCCAGCGTAATCCTTCCCCACGGGGCCGGCGAGCAGGCCGTCCGTCTCGCCGCCCAGCTTTGCGGCGCATACAGCAAGGCCAAAGAGGGTGGGACGGCCGGGGTATCCATCCTGGCCGGGGGCTCCAAACAAGTTATCCAGGTGGAGGTTCCGGAAAAGGAAATCTTCTACAATTCTATTCTTTAGTTTTAGGCGCGCATGCGTCATTCCGGGCTTCGTTGGCCGCCTTCAATTGTCCGCAGGCGGCCTTGATATCCAAGCCTTTGCTGTGCCGCACAATCACCGTGTAATTCTTGTCCATAAGCACCTTATAAAAGGCGTCCACCGCTTCGGGGTCCGGCCTTTCAAAAGGGCTGCTCTCGTGGGGGTTGTAAGGGATCAGGTTGATCTTGCATGGCTGGTGCGCCAGGAGTTTTCCCAGTTTTCTGGCATGGGCCGGAGAGTCGTTGACGCCTTTTAGCAGCACGTACTCGAAAGTCACCCTCCTGCCCGGCCGCAGGGGAAAATCCTTGCAGGCCCGGAGCAGCTCCTCAATGGGGTATTTTTTGTTCACGGGCATGATTTGGTCCCGGATTTCGTTGTCCGGCGCGTTCAAAGACACCGCCAGCTTCACCCGGGTATCCCTGCCCACGGCGGCCATTTTAGGGACCAGGCCCACGGTGGAAATGGTCACCCTCCTGCCGGAGAAGCGCAGGCCCCAGTCATTGTCCGTGATGATATCCATGGCCTGCTTGACGTTGTCCCAATTGGCCAGGGGTTCGCCCATACCCATAAAAACCAGGTTGCGCAAATGCTCCGGGTCCTCCATGGTCGCCTGCACGTCCCGAATCTGGGAAATGATTTCGTTGGCCTTAAGGCTGCGGGTCAGGCCCATGGACGCCGTGCAGCAGAACTTGCACCCCATGGCGCAACCCACCTGGGTGGACACGCACAGGGTGTGGTGCCCTTTTTCCGGGATAAGCACGGTTTCGATGCTGGCCCCGTCCGCGCACTGGAAAAGAAACTTGCGCGATCCGTCGGAGGAGTCCTGGGTTTGCAGGATTTTCAAACGGCCGATGGTAAAATGACCGGATAAAAGCTGGCGATGCCTTTTGGCCAGATTGGTCATGACCTCAAAGGAATCGGCCTGCCGTTGATAAACCCATTGAAGAATCTGGAAGGCCCGGTACGGCTTGAGCTTATGAACGGCCAGCCACCGGACCAGCTCTTCATGGGTGCAGGATATAATATCAGTTTGATCTGAGGAATTTTCCATGTTATAGTTTTCTTCTAACTCTGCAAGCTGGGAGTTTACCCCCCGTTGGGGCGGCTCTTTTCCTTGCAGATAAAGGTTTTAATATAAAAACGACTGGTTAGGAGGAAAAGACATCCTTTTTCCCGAATCGTTGTTTTGGCTTGACATATCACCTTTATGAGATTATTTTCAACGTTTTCTTTGGGTGACCTCCGGACAGGAGCGCCCACTCCTTATTTTGGGAGAAGGAAAAAGGGATGTTTGAAAGTCTTAGCGATAGATTAGGCTCAGTATTCAAAAAGCTGAAAGGCCAAGGAAAACTGAGCGAAAAAAATATTCAGGACGGCCTGAAGGAAGTCAGACTGGCCCTCCTGGAGGCGGACGTTCACTACAAGGTCGTCAAAACCCTTATCGCCGCCATCAAAGAGCGGGCCGTGGGCCAGGAGGTGTTGGAAAGCCTCACGCCCGGCCAGCAGGTGGTGAAGATCGTCAACGAAGAGCTGACGAATCTCATGGGCGGCGCCAATGAGGAGATCAACCTCAGCGGCGGGCATCCGGCAAGCATCATGCTTGTGGGTTTGCAGGGTTCCGGTAAGACCACCACGGCCGGCAAGCTGGCTGTGTATCTCAGAGGACAGGGGCGCAAGCCCTATTTGGTCCCGGTGGACGTCTATCGCCCGGCGGCCATTGAGCAGTTGACGAAAATCGGCAAGGAGTTGTCCATTCCGGTTTATCCTTCGGATACGGAAACCAAGCCGGAAAAAATAGCGGAGCTCGCCAGAATCAAGTGCGCCCAGGAAGGCTGCGACACGATGATTCTGGATACCGCCGGCCGCCTGCACATAGACGACGAGTTGATGGCGGAGCTTGGGCGCATCAAGGCAACGACGCCCCCTTCGGACATCCTGCTGGTGGCGGACGCCATGACCGGGCAGGACGCGGTGAACATGGCCAAGGCGTTTAACGACGCCATGGACGTGGGCGGCGTCATCCTGACCAAAATGGACGGCGACGCCAGGGGCGGCGCGGCATTGTCCATCCGGTCCATTACGGGCAAGCCCATCAAGTTCATAGGGACCGGAGAAAAGTCCAACGCCTTTGAGGCTTTTCATCCCAACAGGATGGCCAGCCGCATCCTGGGCATGGGGGACGTTATGACCCTCATCGAAAAAGCCCAGGACGCCGTGGACGTGAAAAAGGCGGCCGAACTGGAGAAAAAGCTCCGGAAAAGCCAGTTCACCCTGGAGGATTTCAAGGACCAGATGGTGCAGGTCCGCAAGATGGGATCCCTGGAAGACATCCTTTCCATGATTCCCGGGATGGGCAAAAGCAAGCATTTGAAGCAGCTCAAGGGCAGCGACAAGGAGATGATCAAGATAGAGGCTATCATCAACTCCATGACCCTTGAAGAACGAAGAAACCACAGCATCATCAACGGCAGCCGGAGGAAGCGCATAGCCAAAGGCAGCGGCACTACGGTGACCGATGTCAATCAGCTATTGAAAAACTACACTCAGGTCATGAAGATGATGAAAAAAATAAACAAAGGCGGCATGAAAAAAATGGGCCGCATGCTCGGCTTATAACTTAAGGAGAGATAACAGAAATGGCAGTTAAAATTCGTTTGGCAAGGCACGGCGCCAAAAAACGTCCTTTTTACCGCATCGTTGTGACGGACAGCGAAAGCCCCCGCGACGGCAGGTTTATTGAAATCGTGGGAACTTACAATCCCGTGGCTGAGCCCGCACAGATCGAACTGAAGGACGAACGCATTAAGCATTGGATGGAAAGCGGTGCCCTGCCCACCCACACGGTGCGCAACATCTTGAAGAACCAGGGTTTTTATTCCGAAGCCCCCCAGGAAGCTTAATCAGGCTCTGGGTTTTGCAGCACGATGTCTAATGTTCGCACTTGTATCTGACTCTGATTCTTCCGCGGAAAATGGGTTGGTCTCCGCGGCCATGGGCCCCATAAGGAGATTGAGCGATGAAAGAACTGATCAAGTACGTAGCTGAAGCTCTCGTTGACTATCCTGAGAAGGTAGAAGTTTCGGAGGTGGAGGGGGAACAGACATCTGTCATAGAGCTCAAGGTGGCCAAAGAGGACCTTGGGAAAGTCATTGGAAAGCAGGGGCGCACGGCCCGGGCAATGCGCACGATCTTAAGCGCAGCGTCCGCCAAGGTCAAAAAACGCTCCGTGCTGGAAATTATTGAATAGGGCCGATGACTTCCAAGGATTTCGTTGAAGTAGGACAGGTGGCCGGTGTGCATGGCATCCGAGGCGCAGTATTATTGCGCTCATTCGCCGAGAATCCGGACATCTTCGCCAAAGGCGGAAAAATACTTGTAAAAGGCCCGGGAGAAAACCTTCAGGAGTTTATTCTGGAATCCTCCCGTCCCCACAAGGGGAAGCTGCTGGCCGAACTCCAGGGAGTATCGGACCGAAACGGCGCCGAGGCCTTAAAGGGCAGAATGATCCTGGTGCACAGGGACGCCCTGCCGGAACCGGAACCGGGAGAGTATTACTGGATCGACCTGATCGGCATGGAAGTGGCGGCCCCGGACGGCGCCAGGCTTGGCGTTCTGGATTCTATCATTGAAACGGGCGCCAACGACGTTTACGTGATCAAGGACGGCGAAAAGGAAATCCTGGCCCCGGCGCTTCCGTGGGTGGTTTTGTCCATAGACCTGGAGGCGGGCGTCATGACCATAGACCTGCCCGAAGGGTTGTGATTGTGAATTTTGTTGTTCTCACCCTGTTTCCCCTCATGTTTCCGGCCTTTGCCGGACATGGCATCGTTCGGCGAGCGGTGGAGCAGGGTCTTGTGGATATAGAGGCCCTTAACATCAGGGACTTTGCCGAAGGCAGGCACTCCACGACGGACGACAGGCCTTACGGCGGGGGCAACGGCATGGTGCTAAAGCCTGAACCTCTCGCCAAAGCCATAAGGGCCGCCAAGGAAGTCCACACGGACGCCAAGGTGGTTTTCCTCGGACCGCGGGGCAGGCTGTTTGATCAGGAAAAGGCGGCCAGGCTGGCCGGGGAAAAAGACATAATCATGGTTTGCGGGCGCTATGAAGGCATTGACGAGCGCATAGCAGCCACCCTGATAGACGAGGAGATCTCCATAGGGGATTATATCCTGTCAGGCGGCGAAACGGCAGCCATGGTGGTCATGGACGCCATAATCCGGCTGATTCCAGGAGCCTTGGGAAACGAAAGCTCTGCGGAGCAGGAGTCTTTTTCCAATCAGCTTTTGGAGCATTCGCATTTTACGCGGCCTCCGGTGTTCGAAGGCATGGAAACGCCGGAAATTCTCCTTTCCGGAGACCATGGCAAGATAGACCAATGGAGAACCAGAGCCAGCTTATTGTACACCCTGGCCAATCGGCCCGACCTGTTGGAAGGCCGGGAGTTCTCCAAGGAAGAAATAACCATTTTGGAGAATTGGGGCAGGCAAATTGCCGACATCATCAGGACCCAGGGTTTACATGGCCCTGATGCATTATCCCGTAACCGATAAAAACGGGCAGGTTATCCACTCGGCGGTGACCAACCTGGACCTGCATGACATGGCCAGGGCCTCCAGAACTTTTGGAGTGGACCGTTTTTATGTGGTGACGCCCCTGGAAGACCAAAAATCCCTTGCCCAAAAAATAATTGGGCACTGGGTGACCGGGGCTGGCAGCGAGTACAACCCCAAACGCAAGCAGGCTCTGTCCCTGATCCGCATTGCGGACTCGCTGGAGGATGCGGCCCGGGAGATTGAACAAGAGACTGGCGAAAGGCCGGAAATCGTGGTAACAGACGCCAGGCCTCAAGCCCGGAGCATGGGTTATGCGGATTTTCGCAGCCGGATGGAGTTGGGCAAGCCCTTTATTCTGGTTTTCGGAACCGCTTGGGGCATGACAAAAGAGTTTATAGAAGCGGCGGACATCGTCCTGGATCCCATTTCGGGCCCCACGGACTATAATCACTTATCCGTAAGATCGGCCGCTTCCATCATATTGGACAGACTATTGGGCCGCTAAGCCCTAAACCAGAGTGATAACCCTTTACCTCAGGCCGCAAGCCTGAGGATATTATACGGCTATCAGGAGCACGACAACCAATGGATGTAATCAAACAGATCGAACAAGAGCAAATGCGTTACGACCTGCCCCACTTTGAGGCGGGCGACACTGTCAACGTGCACGTTAGAATCATCGAAGGCACCAAAGAGCGCCTCCAGGCGTTCAAAGGCGTGGTTATCGCCAAGAAAAGCGGCACCACCAACGCCACCTTCACCGTGCGCAAAGTGTCTTACGGCGTGGGCGTAGAAAGGGTTTTCCATGCCCATTCTCCCAGCATCGACCATGTGGAAGTGGTCAGCCGCGGCAAGGTCCGCAGGGCCAAGCTGTACTACCTGCGCAAACTTCGCGGCAAAGCTGCCAGAATCAAAGAAAAGCGCTTCTAGTTTTATGCAGGTCGCCGAAGGGCCGGTCGGAATTCCACCGCCGGCCCGGGCGGGTCTTTGTTTGGGAGAAATCGCGCGCAGGCATGCCCTATCGGGCGTTTTTTTGGTTAGCTACTTTTAATCTCCTGGATCGGGACGCCATGAAAGACCCTTGGTCTTTTGAAAACGAGGCTCACAAGAAAGGCTACACTCGCGTTGCCGGAGTGGACGAAGCCGGACGTGGGCCCTTGGCCGGCCCGGTGGTTTCCGCCGCAGTGGTGTTGCCGGGCAACGCCGACCTCCCCGGGGTGGACGACTCCAAAAAACTGACTCCCAAAAAGCGCGACGCCTTGTTCGAAAGCATTTACGAACAGGCCATCGGCATAGGAATTGGCATCATTGATCCGGTTGAGATAGACCGGATTAATATTCTCCAGGCCGCGCTGCTCAGCATGCTGGTCAGCGTGGAAAATCTGGAGCCGGCGCCGGACTATCTGCTCATTGACGGGCCTTTCGGCATCAAGAGTTTTTTGCCCCAAACCCCTATAAAACATGGGGATTCCCTCTCTATTTCCATTGCTGCAGCTTCTATTGTCGCCAAAGTTACCCGGGACAGGCTCATGGAGCGCTATGACCAGGAGTTCCCAGCTTTCGGCTTTGCAAAGCATAAAGGCTACGGCACTAAAGCCCACAGGGAGGCCATCTCTCTTAACGGCCCCTGCTCCATCCACCGATTTTCCTTTCGAGGCGTGGGCGACTCGCCTTTGGAAGCCTCATGAAGTCCGACCATAAAGCCCGCGGCAGCCGGGGCGAAGAACTGGCGGCCCTATTCCTGAAAAAGCAAGGCTACAAAATTCTGGAAACCAATTACCGTTGCGCCTTAGGGGAGATCGACATCATTGCCAGGCATAAAAAGGTATTGGCGTTTGTGGAGGTCAAAACCCGGACCAGTACGGCTTTCGGCCATCCCAAAAGCGCCGTCACGCCCAAAAAACAGCGCAAAATTTCCATGGTCGCCCTGGAGTATTTGAAAAGAAATCGAAAACTGGGCCAAGCGGCCCGGTTTGACGTGGTGTCCGTTTTATCCGACGGAGAAGATCCCAAAATTGAGATAATCCAAAATGCCTTTGAACTCGCATACCCATAACTTGAATTCCGGAAAGCTGTACATTGTGTCCACTCCTATAGGCAACCTGGAGGATATCACCTACAGGGCCGTCAGAACCCTTGGAGAAGTGGACATTATTGCTGCAGAGGATACGCGACGGACGCTCAAACTGCTGAATCATTACAATATCAAAAAAAAACTGGTCGCCTGCCATGAGCACAACGAGCAGGAAGCCGCCAAAGGCTTGATAGACCAAATGCTGCAGGGCCAGAATGTTGCTCTGGTCTCGGACGGCGGCGCCCCGCTGATTTCCGACCCGGGATTTCGGCTGGTCTCCATGGCCGTGGAAAGCGGCCTGGAAGCGGTTCCCATACCCGGAGCTTGCGCCGCCATCGCCGGTTTATGCGGGGCCGGCCTGCCTACGGACCGCTTTATGTTCTGCGGATTTTTGCCCAAAAAGCAGGGAAAGCTAAGGGAAGCGCTGGAAAACGTCAAAGACGTCCAGGCCACCCTGATTTTTTATGAGTCCCCCAAACGGGTTTTGAAAGTCATAGAGGGAATGACGCAAGTTCTAGGGGACAGGACGGCGGTTCTCGCCAGGGAAATCACCAAAATCCATGAAGAATTTATACGCGGAACCCTTTCCGGGATAGCGGAGGAATTGAACTCCCGAGAAGGAGTTAAAGGCGAGTGCACGTTGATCGTGAGCGGGCCTGAAGCCCAAAATCCGGACCTGGGCTCCCTGGACGGCCTAATCAGAATGGAGGTCGCCAAAGGCCAGCTTTCGGCTTCTAAACTTTCGGCAAAACTAGCGAAACAATTTGGAATTGAGAAAAAAAAGGTGTATGCCATGATACTGGCTCTAAAAGATGCAAAGTAACTACGAACCAAGGAGAACGCAATGCCTATAAATAATAACGGCCCCAAGATATGGATCAATCATTACGAGCCCGAAGTGGTCCAGGAGCTCGAATTTGAGAACCGGACTATTATGGATTATCTGGGCCAGTCTTTTAGCGACTTTCCCAACAACACGGCTCTGGTTTTTCAGGGGTATAAACTCAGTTTCGCCGGACTCAAGGACATGGTGGATCGCTTCGCCTCGGCCTTGACCGGGTTTGGCATTGAAAAAGGGGACGCCGTCGCCATTTTGCTGCCAAACTCCATCCCCTGCGTGGCGGCTTATTACGCCATTCTGAAAATCGGCGGCGTGGTGGTCATGAACAACCCCCTGTATTCCGACAGGGAGTTGTCGCACCAGTTCAACGACTCCGGGGCCAAGGCCCTCATCACCCTGGACCTGCTGGCCAACCGCATGATCGACCTTCGGCCCATGACGCGCGTCCGCCAGATTGTATACACGTCCATGGGCGATTACCTGCCCTTCCCGAAAAATCTTTTGTTTCCTTTGATCGGAAAGAAAAAGGGACTGGCTGCAGACGTCAAAAAGGCTTCGGACGTTTACAAATGGAAGGAATTGATTGCCGGATCGTCCCCCGCATCCGTCCAGGCTGATTTGGACCTGGAAGACCTGGCCATGTTCCAATACACCGGCGGGACCACGGGCGTTTCCAAAGGCGTTATGCTGACCCACGGCAACCTGAGCCGTCAGTTCCAGCAGGTAAGAGCCTGGTTTAACGGCTTTGACCGCGGCAAGGAAGTCATGCTGGGCGCCCTGCCCTTTTTCCATGTTTTCGGCCTGACCACCTCCATGAACATGGCCGCCTGCCAGGGCTGGACCAATGTTTTGGTGCCCAAGCCCCAGGCGGAGCCTCTGCTGGACGCCATCAGCAAGTTCAAGCCGACCTTTGCGCCTTTGGTGCCCACCATGTACATCGGCATGCTGTCCGACCCCAGAATCAAGACCACGGACCTGACCAGCATCTCGGCGTGCTTTTCGGGCAGCGCCCCCTTGCCCGTGGAAGTGATCAAGGAATTCGAAAAAATCACCGGCGCCACGATCGTGGAAGGCTTCGGCATGACCGAATCCAGCCCGGTGACCCATATCAACCCGCTTCGGGGAACCCGCAAGCCCGGCAGCATCGGCATTCCCATCCCCAACACGGACGCCAGAATCGTGGACCTGGAAACGGGAGACAATGAACTGCCTCAAGGCGAAAGCGGCGAGCTGATCATCCGCGGCCCCCAAGTGATGAAGGGCTACTGGAACCGCATGGACGATACGGCCGAAACCATCCGGGACGGATGGCTGTACACCGGCGACATCGCCAAAATGGACGAGGACGGCTATTTTTACATTGTAGACCGCAAAAAGGACATGATTCTTTCCGGCGGATACAATGTGTATCCTCGTGACATTGACGAGGTTTATTACCTGAACGACAAGGTGCAGGAAGTTTGCACCGTGGGCATCCCCCACCCATCCAGGGGCGAAGCGGCCAAGGTTTTCATCGTGCTGAAAGAAGGCGTGGAAGCCACGGAAAAGGAAATGCTGGATTTCGTCAAGGACAGGCTGGCCAAGTACAAGTGGCCTGTGGAAATCGAATTCCGCACGGAGCTCCCCAAAACCAACGTGGGCAAAATCCTCCGCAAAGACCTTCGCGCCGAAGAAATGGCGAAAAGAGGTTAGAACTCCCCAAAATCAAAAAGCCCGCTCCGAACAATGTCCGGAGCGGGCTATTATATAGAACGGTCGTCAGCCGGTTTGCACTTCTATGGGCTGGACCGTGAAACCAGGGGCTTGGCAGCGAAATCTTTCTGGGGGGGAAGAAAGCTGCCAAACCCGTCAGGCCCGCCGTCCATCGCATTTAAACATCACGCGGTAGGCGTTGCCTGGATGCCTTGCAATAATAAATTCGCCAAAGGCTCGGCCAAGGGCTCCAGATCGTATTTTCCTCCGGCCATAACCCATGATGTAATCACCTCATCCACGGTGGCGAAAATCATGCGCTTGACCAAGCCGATCTGCACGTCGTGCCGAATCGCGCCCTCTTGCTGGCCTTCCTCCACGATCTGGCCCACCAAATCGTGGTACATCCTCAAGGCGTCCTTTATATCCTCTTTCATAAGGCGGTCGCTGCGCCGCATTTCCACCTGGTAGACCAGGGCCACATACCGGTCTTCCTGGGATACCTGAAAGTGAAGCCTGATCAAGGCCTTCAGCCTTTCAATGGCGCTTTGCTTGCCTTCGAACATGGACGTAAAGGTGTCAAAGAACTTCTTGGACTGCTGGTTGACGAATTGAGCCATGATATCTTCCTTGTTCTTGAAATAAAGATATATGGTTCCGTCAGCAACCCCGGCAGCCCGGGCGATCTGCGCGATGGTTGATTGAAAATACCCTTTTTCTGCAAATACTCTTATGGCTGCCGACATAATCTGTTCGTGCTTGCCATTTTTTTGCTTGGGCTCCACCGTATCAACCTCACGAGAGAAATTCCCTCAACTGAGGGTGGATTCATTTTTAGCTGATGAGTTTTTCCTTGTCAAGAAAAAAAGGCTAACAGATTTCCAATCCATACCTAACAAGGATAAATGCTTAATTTAATTTGATTAAATCCGAACAAGCCGCCCGAAGGGAAAATATTGAAAAATGACCGCTGGTTATTTAATAAAATCTGAATGCACCCTCATTCCAGAAACAGAGAGATCTCCCGGCGCATCGCCTCCGTCTCGTCAGGCGCCATCCACCGTATTTCCGGGTAGGCTTTAAACCAGGTCATCTGCCTTTTGGCCAGGCGACGGGTGTCCCTTTTCATGAGAGTGACGGCGTCCTCGTAATTGAGCTCCCCGGCCATATACTGGCACATGTGCCTGTATCCGATGGATTGCATGGATTTCAATTCCGGGCCGTAGCCTTTTTTTAAAAGGCCCCGCACCTCCTGCTCCAGGCCCAGGGCAAGCATCTGGTCCACTCTTTGATCCGTGCGCTGGTAAAGGATTTTCCGGTCCCTGTGCAGGCAGAAAAAAAGCACGTCGTAGGGCGATTCTTCAAAGCCGTGGGCGGCCTGCTGGGCTGAGGCGGGCTTTCCCGTCAGGATGCAGATTTCCAAAGCGCGTGTAATTCGATAGGCGTCGTTGGGATGAATGCGCTTGGCAGATGGGGGGTCCAGTTCCTTCAGGCGGTCGTGCAGGGCGTGGGAGCCCAGTTGAACGGCATCCCGCCTTAGGGATTCCCTGAGTTCCGGATCGGACCGGCCTTCGGTGAACAGGCCGTGAAGGAGGGCTTTGATGTAAAAGCCGGTCCCTCCGTCCACAAAGACCCGTTTGCCTGATGCATGGAGGGATTGGGCGATTGCCCGGGCCTGGGCGGCGTAGATGTTTGCGTCAAAATCCTCGTCCGGGTCCACCACATCGATCATGTGGTGGGGAACCAGCCGGCGCTCTTCCATTCCCGGTTTGGCGGCGCCTATGTCCAGGCATCTGTATACCGATACGGCGTCGGCGCTGATAATTTCGCCTCCAAACTCCCTGGCGAGAGGAAGGGTGGAGGCGCTTTTTCCCACTCCGGTCGGGCCTGCTATGACCACGATTTTTTCTTTGGAAGGCACGGCTGGCTTTCAGGCTCGTCTTATTTATTGAGTTTGTTCCAGGCTTCGAGCAATTCCGCACGGGTCACAATGGCGCTGGCGTCCGGGACCAGTTTGGCCACGTTCTCCAGGCCGCCTTCCTGGCGATCCACCAGGATAACGGCCTTGACCACTTCCAGGCCCTGGGAGCGGGCCCGCTCAATGGCCTTGATGGTGGAGCCGCCGGTGGTCACCACGTCGTCCACCACGGCCACGCGCTCCCCTTCCTGCATATCGCCTTCCACCCACTTGATAATGCCGTGGTCTTTGGGCTCCTTGCGGATGGAAAACGCCTTGATGGGGCAGCCCATAAGCTCCGAGGCGAAGGCGGCGGCCATGGCCACGGGATCGGCTCCGAAAGTCAGGCCTCCGATGCCGTCCAGATTGGCTTTTTTCACGGCCTCCATGACCAAATGCCCCACAAGGTACATTCCACGGGGATGGAGAATGGTGGGCTTGCAATTGACGTAAAACCGGCTCAGCCGGCCGGACACCAATTTGAAAGAAGGCTCATCAGAAAAATTTACGGACTTTTTACAAAGAAAATCAATAAGTTCTTGTTTCATTTGAGGGTTTTCCTCTTAAAGAAAAGGTTGCTTTTAAATGCATTAGATACTATAAATTGAACCCCCACCGAACTGGAAGAAGCCCTTTCTAATTGGGAATTCAGTGGGGGTCCTGACCCGGGAAAAACCGACTAGGGCACTCCCCGGACCTTGGATTGAACATATCAAGACCCTTTTTCCGGGTCAATCACAGAATGATTCTAACCGGCCGAACAATCTCAGTATTGATTCTTTCGAGGCCACCATTGATAAGGTATGGACAACCAATACCCGGAGCTGGAAAATAAAAACGCCATCATTCGGATGTTTCATGTCACCAAACGGTACGGCGCCCAACTCGCCCTGAATGACGTGAGCCTGGACGTGGATGCCAATGAGTTTCTGTTTCTTACCGGTCCCAGCGGCGCCGGAAAAAGCACCTTGCTAAAGCTTTTATATTTGGCCGATACGATTTCCGAGGGACAGATTCTGCTCAAAGGCATGAACCTCTCCCGGCTTCCCAAAAAACGCCTGCCCTTCCTGAGGCGCAATATAGGCGTGGTCTTTCAGGATTACAAGCTCATCCCCACCCGCACTGTGTTTGACAACATCGCCCTGGTCATGGAAGTGGCCGGCGCCAACGCCAAGCAGATCAAGCGAAAAGTCGGCTACCTGCTCCGCACCGTAGAGATGGAGCACAAGGCGGGCGCCTTTCCCCAAAGCCTGTCCGGCGGCGAGCAGCAACGGGTGGCGGTGGCCCGGGCCATTTGCGGGGATCCGGACATCGTCCTGGCGGATGAACCCACCGGCAGCCTGGATGCGGAGAGCGCCAGAGTCATTATGGAGCTGTTGTTCGGCATTCACGCCCGGGGGGCGACCGTGATGGTGGCGACCCATGACGAGGCTTTGCTGCATAGCACGCGGCGCCGCATTGTCACCCTGAAGCAGGGCAGCGTAGTGGATCTGGGGTTATAGCCATGCAGCCTATGTATTATTTCAAACAGGCATTGGACGATATCAGGGGCGCCAAAGTGCTCCACGGGCTGGCTATTTCCACGATCACGCTTATCTTTTTACTCACGGGGGTTTTCGCCCTTGTGTTTATCAACGTCTCCCAGTTGATGACCGCGCAGCAGGACAATGTGCGCATGATGGTTTATCTTAAATCGGGATTGACGGCGCCTGAACTGGGCCCCATTCAGCAGGCTATTGAAAAGACCAACCGGGTGAAATCCGCGGAGTTCGTCAGCAAAGACCAGGCCCTTGAACGCCTGCGCCAATCCATGAACAATCAGGCGGGCCTGCTGGACGATCTTTCGGACAACCCCCTGCCCGACGCTTTTGAGGTTGTCGCCTCCCCCGGCGAAGGGGGGTGGCAAGGCGTGAAGATGACCGCCGCAACAATCCAAAAAATATCGGGCGTGGATGAAGTGAATTTCGGCCAGGCCTGGCTGGAAAAATTCTCCATGGTCGCTGAACTGTCCCGCGCGGCGGCCATAGCCATCGGCTTTTTGCTGATGGTCGCAGCCTTGTCCATCACCGCCAACACTATCAGGCTGGTCTTGTACAACAGGCGGGATGAAATAAAAATCATGGAATTGGTGGGCGCAACCAACGGGTTTATTCGTGCGTCTTTTTACATACAAGGCATGATTCAAGGCCTGCTTGGCGGGCTGGCCGCCTTGGGCCTATTGGCTTTGGTCTTTTTCATCATTGTTGCGGGCGCCCCCGCTCAGGAATTGTTAGGCAGGTTTGAGTTTCAATTCATCCCCATAAAATACTGCATATTGGGGCTGCTTTTGTCCGTAGGCGTCGGCGCCGCCGGATGCCATCTTTCCTTCGCCCAGTTTACTAAGGATTGATTTTGCCTTTTTCAATGGGAAACAAAATTCTTGCTTTGGTCTGCCTGGCGGTGGCGGCGGCGACGAGTCTGCAACAGGCGGCTTGGGCCAGCGGCGGCAAAAAGGAAAAAATCCAGGAGCAGATTGGAGAAACCCAGGAGAAGATCAAAAATCTGGAAGCAACGCATCGCAAGATGCTTGCTGAACTGGAAAAAGCGGATAAAGCCATGGCGAGCGCCCAAAAGCGCGCTTCGCAATTAAAAAAAGATTTGCAGAAGACCCGGGAAGAAATAGCCCTTGCCAAAAGCGACCTGGAACAGGTAACAAAAAGGGTGAAAGAGACAGAGGATTACGCCGCAAGGCGGCTGGCGGAGTATTATAAACTGACTCAGACCGGAACCGCTTCGGTCATTTTGGGGGCCAACTCGGTCTTTGACGCGTCCATCAGGCAGGACGCCCTAAAACGAATCATCGCCTTTGACAACCAGGTTTGGGAGGATCTGAACCGGGACAAAAACCGGCTTAAGGCTTTGACGGACGGCCTGGAGAGCAACAGGGACGAGCAAGCCAGGCTGGAAAAGGAGTTGAATCGGGAGCTTGCTGAGCTAAAAAATCAAAGGGCGGAAAAAAAGAAGCTGCTAGCCCGGGTGAGCAAGGAAAAAGGCCTTGCCCAGGCTGCGCTAAGATCTCTGAAGCAGGCGGCCAAGGAATTGAGCAGGACTATCACCCGCATCAAACCGTCGGCCAAGCCGCCTCCCAAATCCTCCAAGGCGCCGTCCAGTTCCTTTGCTTCGCTCAAGGGGAAAATGGGCCTGCCGATTCCCGGAGGCAAAATCATGGCCGCCTTCGGCGCCCATAAAGATCCACAGTTCAAGGCCACCCAATTCCGAAGCGGCGTGGATATCGCCTCGGAAATCGGGGAGCCCTTTCACGCCATCCATGACGGCAAGGTCGTCTACTCAGGGTGGTTCAAAGGGTATGGCAACATGATAATTATTGACCACGGAGAAGCCTATTTTTCGGTTTGCGCCCATGCTGAAGACCTTTTTAAGGAAAAAGGGCAAACAGTGGAAGCCGGGGAGGTAATAGGCACCGTCGGAGACTCGGGCTCATTTGCAGGCCCGGGCTTATATTTTGAAATCAGACATCATTCAACGCCGCTTGACCCCGCTGAGTGGTTGAGAAAGGAAAATTGATGACTTTTACCCAAAGATCCCGCAAAACAGGTTATGCAGCCTTTTTCACCCTATTGTGTACACTCCTGCTGACCGCCGTCTTCTCGGTCCAAACGGCGCAGGCGGATGAGGAGGCGTATAAAAACCTCAAACTTTTTTCTCAGGTGATTGAAATCATCGAGAACAATTATGTGGACGAAGTACAGACCGAGGAATTGATTTCCGGCGCCATCCAGGGAATGGTGCAAACATTGGATCCTCATAGCGAATTCATGCCCCCTGAATCGTACAAGGACCTCAAGGAAAGCACGAAAGGGGAGTTCGGCGGCATTGGCATTCAAATATCCATGAAGGACGGATACGTCACCGTGATTGCTCCCATCATGGGAACTCCGGGTTACAGAGCCGGCATCCAGGCCGGCGACGTGATCGTGGCGGTGGACGGAGAGTCCACGCTGGATATGAAGCTGACCGAGGCCGTCAAGAAAATGCGGGGGGAAAAGGGCACTTACGTGACCTTGTCCATCTATCGCAAAGGCATGAAAAAAGCCAAGGATTACAAAATATTAAGAGATACTATTGAGGTTGTAAGCGTCCAGGAAACCTCTTTGGCGCCCCATTTCGGCTACGTCCGTATAACCAATTTTACGGAATCCACCGAGACCGATCTTTTGGAAGCCATAGAAGGGCTCAGGCGGGACGGGCAGGAGCTTAGCGGTTTGATTCTGGACCTCAGAAACAATCCGGGCGGCCTCTTGCATCAGGCGATAGCCGTCTCCGACGTGTTTTTAAGCAAAGGGGTCATTGTTTCCCATAAAGGCAGACGCATCACCTCGAGCCAGGAGTACCATGCAAGTCCCAGCCGCAGGGACGTCAAATGCCCCATGGTGGTTTTGATCAACGGAGGCTCGGCCAGCGCATCGGAAATTGTGGCCGGAGCGCTGCAGGATCACAGAAGAGCGGTGCTGCTTGGAACCACCTCTTTTGGAAAGGGCTCCGTCCAAACGGTAGAGCCTTTGCGCGATGGATACGCCCTAAAGCTGACCATCGCCCGTTACTATACTCCCAGCGGCCGTTCCATCCAGGCCGAGGGCATTGTTCCGGACATCATCGTCAAGGCCGGGTTTGACAAGAAAAAGAAGGATGACAAGGACGATGAAGAAAATTCTGAATTCGTCTATCTGAAGGAAAAGGATCTTAAAAACCACCTGGACGCTGAATCGGACGCAGGCGAAGACGAGCAAGACCAGGAGGAAACTGCGGATGAGCAGGAGCAGGAACTGGATATTCCTTCCGAAACTCCGAAGGAAGAGGTAAAGACAGGGGAGCCTGCGGGACCGGAGCAAGATCCCACCAAGATATTCGGTTATCTGGATGTTGACCAACTATTGAAGGATCATCAGATTAAAAGGGCGCTCGACATACTTAAAGGGTACAGTTTGTTATCGGGTTTGGAAAAATAGATGGCGCAAAAAAAGAGTCCAACCAAAAAGGCTCCGCCCAAAAAGGGCGGAGCAACAAAGAAAACCAAGAAAAAGCCTCAGAACGGTAAAAACGTCTTAGTTAAACTGGCTGTCGCCATTATCCTGGTTATCGCCGCCGCCGGCGCCGTGGCTTACATGGCCAACCGCTACGCCCCGGCTTTGGAGGAAGCGGCCCAGTCTCAGGCGGCCAAGACCGGCGCCAAGGCGCCCCAGCCTGCAGAGCCGCCTAAACCCGCGGCCGCCAAGCCCCAACCGGCTCCAACGGCGCCGGTGGAAAAGGCGCCAATCAAAAAGCCTGTTTACGAAATTTTTGACGACAAGCATATTGAGGAGATTCCCGACCACGAGCCGGAACCTATCGAAGAACCGCCCGTGGAACTCACGGATGACAGGCCTCGGGTCGCCATCATCATAGACGACATGGGCTACGGCAACGGCATCCAGCACAAGTTTCTGGATCTGCCTTACGTCCTGACCTACTCCATCCTGCCTCACAGTCCGGATCAGATTGAAATCGCCCATCTGGCCCATGACAAAGGCCGGCAGGTATTGCTTCATCTGCCAATGGAGCCCATGCAATACCCGGAGGTGGATCCGGGCCCCGGCACCTTGCTGGCCTCCATGACTACGGACGCCATGATGGACATCCTCAAGGAGGATCTGGCCGCGGTTCCATACATCGCAGGCGTGAACAATCATATGGGATCCCGGTTGACCATGGAATCCGGCGCTTTGTATCCCATATTCACAGTCCTGAAAAAGAGGGGCTTGTTTTTTGTGGACTCCAGGACCACCCGCCACAGCGTGTGCAGGCCTTCGGCGCGGCTTTTCCAGCTTCCTTTCGCCCAACGGGACGTTTTTCTGGACCACGTGAGGACGGAAGCCTTTGTGGAAAAGCAGCTTAAGCTCCTGGTCAGCGTGGCCAAGAAACGCGGCCAGGCCATTGGCATAGGACACCCCTATAAGGTAACCTATAACGTGCTTGCGGCCCGTTTGCCCGCCGTGGACGCGGAGGTGAGGCTGGTTCCCGCCTCCGATCTTGTACGCATTATAAAGTAGCCCCGCAGTTATTGCGGGGCCGCCCGCTTCCCGTTGCCGTCCCCCCGCATTGGCTGTTAACCTGCTTCAATTTTTCCGTTTTCCTAAGATCGAAATCCTTTCTGTAAGGCGGCCTTTATGCTAAACTCCCGGCCTATGGAACTCAGACGATATGAAACATCGGACCAGGATCAGGTTGCGGCGCTTTGGAAGGAATGCGGCCTTGCCACGGCTGCAAACAATCCTTACAGGGACATCCAAAGAAAGACGGCGAACAGCCCGGAGCTTTTTTTCGTAGGCGAGGAGCAGGGGCAAATCGTCGCATCCTGCATGGCGGGCTATGATTGGCACAGGGGGTGGATTTATTATCTTGCCGCGGCCCCATCCTTGCAAGGAAAAGGCCTAAACGCCAGGATCATGCGCCATGCGGAAAAAGCGCTCTTGGGCTCAGGCTGCCCCAAGATCGGCCTGATGGTTGGAAAAATCAATGCGCGGGCGTCGGTTTTTTGTAGCAAAATGGGCTGCCAATCAGATCCTGGTGGTGCTGAGCAAGCGTTTATATGATGAGGAGGCGCCCGAGTAAAGGGGCGTCCGCCGAAATATGCAGGAGGGAACGATGAAACGCATAATCGGGCCGAATAATAAGGTGAATTACGGCGTTTACGACGAACTTGTGGACTTTAATTATAAGGATTTCAGGTTGATGAATTTCTTTGGCAAAGAGATCAAGGGAATTCGCAAATACCTGGCCCTGCACATGTTCAATTACATCGGCATAAACGCCGGGGATTACTTTATTGGTCTGGCTGCGGTCAGGCTGGGATACATGCACCTGGTTTTTGCTTATGTTTACGATTACAATCAGGGCATGCTGTTTGAAGTGGACAAAAAAGGGCCGGGCAAGGGCAAGCTGACCTTCCCCGTAAACCCGGACGAATATTCCATCAATTACAGCACGGCCAAAGACAGGCTGGTTTTCGTCAAATCCCACTCGCGCAACACATTGGCGCTCCAGGCCTGCCTGGACGGCCGCCTGGAAATCTCCCTGACCGCTCCATACGGTCTGGAGCAGTACCAGCCTTTACGCGTTTTAAATCCTTCCGATCCTTATCGGTGGACCTTTACGGAAAAATGCTCGCCCATCGTCCCCGACACCCTGGAGATTTCCCTGGACGGAAACAAGCTGGACCCAGGCCCGGCGCCCACCCTGCTTTACGACTGGTCCGGCGGGTACTTAAGGCGGGAGACCAATTGGTATTGGGCGGCCTTCTCCAGCCCCCTGCCCGGCCAGGATGAGGAAATCGTCGGCGCCAATTTCGCCGCGCTCACCAATGAGTCGTTTTTCAGCGAAAACGCCTTTTGGGTCGGCAAAGAACGCACCCGGGTGGCGCGCTGCATTTACGACTTCAACCAGACGGATCTTTACCAACCCTGGCGCATCTGGGACGAAGACGGAACCGTGGATCTTCATTTCACCCCGCAGGCGGACAGGGGGGAGCGCATCAACGCTTTTTTGATAAAGTCCAACTTCAACCAGTTGTTCGGAACCTTTTCCGGCAAGCTGCATCCCAAGGGCGGAGAGCCTGTGGAGTTTGAAGGGATTCGCGGCCTGACCGAGTTCCACCGGGCCGTGTGGTAGAACTAACAGGCTGACATTCAAACAGGTTGGATTCTTGCATCTGATATGACGG
Organism: Desulfatibacillum alkenivorans DSM 16219; assembly: GCF_900142135.1. Lineage (GTDB taxonomy): Bacteria > Desulfobacterota > Desulfobacteria > Desulfobacterales > Desulfatibacillaceae > Desulfatibacillum > Desulfatibacillum alkenivorans. The sequence continues at coordinate 62,790 of NZ_FQZU01000021.1, forward strand.
CAATCTCACCCAGGCATGCCGTCAAAAAGACGCTGGGCCCCCGCTTGCGAGCGATCCTGAAAAGCGGATCGCCCTTGCGGGGATGACGATTCTTTGGGGTCAACGAAAGTTCCAAAGGCGCTTGAGAATCATCCTCGCTGTCTGTCAGCCTTCCGGCGGATTGCAGAACTGGGCCGCCCGATCCACAAAAAACTCCACAACCGGAATCCCCGCCTCAAGGGGCAGAAAGCGCTCCAAGGAGTATTGCAGGTCGTCGTTTAAGTGATCCTCAAAAAAGATTCCGATCTGCTCCGGCACATAATCATAAAGGATCGACTCTATCAAGGCGGGCGCGAAGCTGACAAGGGAGTCGTCCAGGAAAAAGGGCAGAATATCCAGAAGCTCCTCAGGATCAAAGCCAAGCAAATCCCCCAGGCCGTAAAGGTCTTCCACAACCAGGTCTTCGTAAAGAATGGGCAGAAAGTCCACCGGGTCCAACCATTGGGCAAGGTCCACGGCGCCGTCCTGATTGATGTCCATATTCACCCAGTCAGCCAACGGAATGTTTCCCACAGAGCCTCCGAAAAGCCCTTCAATGGAGCCGTCGCTGAACAGGCCCACCACCCTGTCGCCTTCAAACCCGGGTAGCACTGCGTTAAAATCCACTCCGCCGTAATCCCATAAGACAAACGGATTCACCCTGGCGCTTTCCAGCGCGGGCAGGCTGCCGGTCTCCACGCCCATGAGCTCCAGAATCGTGTAAATCTGCGCCAGGTCAACGCCTTCATCCAATATTTCGTTGGTCAATGCGTTTAAAAGCTCCGTTAAGGTGAACTCATAACCCAGGGAGTCCGGCAGATCAAACGGCCAGGGAATGGACTGGCTTAATGAGGTGTTGGTGAACTCACTGGGCAAGTCCAGCAAGTCTTCAAAATAGGTGTAATCCCCCTCGCGCTGGGACATGCAGCCAACGCCCTCCCAGAAGTCGTTAAGGGCGGCGAACAGGCTGTCCCTGCTGTCCGTCATGAGCGTCATGGAGACGTTGGTCCACTTGCGCAGGTCCCAATGCTGCGCCGGGGTCAGGAACCCGTTTTCAAACAGGTCCTGCATGGTTTGCTCGCCGCGCATCATAGCGTCGAAATCGGCGTTCATGTCGTAATGGTATTGCGCCTGAATGGCTGCCAGCCCCAACTCCAGCATAGCCTTGAGGTATTTGACGTCCGCATAATCGGAGTGCACCTGCTCCTCAAAATAGGGAACGGTCCAGTCCACGGCGAAGGCGTCGCTTATCACCGCGCAGTTGGAAATGGCGGCCTCCACTTCGGGCCTGACTTTATTATAAAAGAAATCCTGCAATTCGGCGCCGGTGGGGCAGTCCTGGGGCATGTCGTAAATGTCGTATGGCGCTATGGCCAAAAAATTCGTGCGGGCTTCGTTTTCAAACTCAAACCCGAACCGGTCCAGGATTTCCCCAAAATTGTCCAGTTCGCCGCCGGGCGTGTAACTGTCTGACATATCGTGCCATAAATAAACCACGCGGGTCCCGGCCAGAAAAAAATTTGCAGCGTCCCAGGCCTCTTTGTCGTCTTCCGGCTCCAAAGCTGCAGCAGCCTCAAAATAGCACTTGGCGCGGCACATCCAGCCTTCCTTAAGGGCGTCAAGCCCCTGGGCCACAAGCTCTTTCAGGCTCAGGCCCAGAATCTCCGCTTTGTACAGCACTTCAGGGATGGAAGTATCCTGCATTCCGGGGGACAGGTCCGGAGTGTCGCTGACGATGTTATTGGCGGCAAGCGCGATTCCTTTGGCGTCCTCATTGTTGGGATCAATGTAGCCGAAATCCACGTCCGCCTGGCTTCCCAGGGAAAACAGGTTGGTTGTCCCGCCCGAGCCGTCGGCAAAATACACGGGAAAAATCCACCCGTCCTCGATGATGAAAACCTGGACGTCCACCCCCACGGGAATGCCCTGCAAATTGAAAGAATAGGCTTCCTTGACCCCATCGCCGTCCAGGTCCAGGTCGGGCTCCTGCCCGGCCGTGTCGTATTGTGCGACGATTTCGTTATCCGCGACAGCCACAATAATGGTCCCGCCCACCGATCCGGTAATTGCGGCCACGCCCTTTTCCACCGCATCCTTCACGGCTTCCGTGTAGCCTGAATCGCTACTGGAGCAGGCGAACAGACTCAGCGCAAACAGCGCCAGGATAAACATGCTCCCAATACGCGGAATTTCTTCCTTGATTGATTTCATAACTCCCCCCTTTACTTATGAGGTGGAAAAACAGATGAATCCAAGCGAACAGACTGGCGCGGCCGGGCATACGCCTCGGATTTTTTTCCGGATCTTAAAAAAAGTGACAAGCTCGTTGTGAGGGCGGACAAAGCGCCGTCCGTGGACGGCATACTACGGTCTACAAACAGCCTTAGCAATAATTATACGTCCGGTCAAGTTTTTTACCTGGTTGATGTCCAGCATAAAATGGTGATATCCTGATCCAAAACTTTGGTTCAACCCCAAGGAAGGGAGGCGTCCTATGCTGCAATTTGACGTGCCTTTTGCGCCCGAGGAATCATACGCGGATTTTCTTCGTGAAAACGCGTCGCGCATTTATTCGCTGTATTTCAGCCTGTATTCTCCCAAGGCCCTGGACGCCAGGGCCAGGTTTGAAACCCGGAAGCCTGAAGACCTCGCAGCCTTGCTGTCGCGTGTGCCAGGCTTGAGAAAATTCGCTCTGCTGAACTCCCGGTTCAATCATCCGGCCTGGTATTTTGACGCCCGGTCATGCGCCGGAGTGGTGGAGGCGCTTCAGGCGTTATTGGATAACAATTGCCTGGATGGGGTTGTTTTCGGGGATTTTTATCAGCTTCAGGCGTTGTCCGACGCCGCCCCAGAGCTTTGTTCCCAATTGGAGGCCGTTCCCAGCGTCAATTTCTCGCCGGACTCCCTGGAAAAAATCCGCGTGCTGATTTCTGAAATCAGCATGACCAAATTCAAAGCCCCGCAAAAAATCGTTCTGGACCGCGCCCTTAACCGGAACATGACCAAGCTGAAAAAAGTTTCCGCTCAAATCAGGGAAAAATACCCGGAAATGCTGATTGAGCTGCTGGCCAATGAAGGATGCTTGTATCAATGTCCCTTCAAACCGGCCCACGACGCCCTCATTGCTTTCTGCAACATGGGCCTGCATCCGGACAATACCCACTCCATCAACAAAAAACTGGGCTGCATGAGGCATTTGAACGAGCATCCCCACCATTTGTTTTCTTCGCCGCTGATCCGGCCCGAGGACGCCGGCCGCTATGAGCAGACGGCCGACGTCATCAAGTTGTGCGGCCGCAACAAAGGGGATGCAGCTTTTCCGGCCATGGTCCTGGGCGCTTATCTCAACAGGACCTATGGGGGCAACCTGCTGGAATTGACGGACTCCATGGAGTGGCTTGGGGAAAAAGTTCATATTCCCAATCAGGACCTGCCCGGGCACTTTTGGCAAACCCTGGCCTACTGCAATAAGGATTGCGGATCCTGCAATTATTGCAAGGATCTATATGAGGCCTACGCCGTGGAGAAGGAGTTTTCGATCCCGGATTTTCGCACGCCCCAATAAAAATAGCAGGAAGCATCCATTTGCCGGTCAGTTAAGATCTGAAAAATTTTTTCATTTTTTTTCAGCCTTGCTTAACTTTGTTAAAACACCGTTTTTATATACGATCCAAATAAATTCCAAATATTGCCCTCCTATTTACAACTCAAGATTGGCCTGCCGGGCGCCGATGGATACACTTAAGCAGTAGTACGTTTATCCAGCAAAAAATTTTCTATCGAGGCCATAATGAGTTTGGAATCACAATGTGAACACAAGCCGAGCATTCTGGTTGTGGATGACAAGCCGCAAAACCTGTTTGCTCTGAAAAAACTTTTGGAAAACCCGGTCTATGACGTCCTCACGGCTGTGTCGGGCAACGACGCTCTCGCCATGGCTTTGGAGCACGATTTTTCCGTGATCCTCATGGACGTTCAAATGCCGGGGATGAATGGCTTTGAGACCGCCAACCTGTTGAGCCTGGACGAAGCGACCAAGCACATTCCCATTATCTTTGTTACGGCTCATCATACCGACGCAAAAAATATTTCTCAGGGTTATGAGTCAGGGGCGGTGGATTTTCTTTCCAAGCCTTTGAATCCACACATTCTGAAAAGTAAAATCAATATTTTTCTGGCTTTGCACAAACAAAGGGCGGAACTGGAAAAAAGGAATAAGGACCTTGCGCAGACAGACCAAAGCAAAAGCGAATTCCTTGAGGAAGCAGGCGACCATCTCCGCAAGCCGGTGTTCCGGATTATGGGTCTGGCAAAAAAGCTGCTTGAAGCCGGCTTGGACGAGCAGTGCAAAGAGACGGCGGCCGAACTTCTGGAGCAAACAGACAGGCTGATTTCGGCAACGGACGCGTTGTTCCAGTACACGAGCAGTGAAATTAAGGAAAACCGGATCCGCCCGAAAAATTTTAACCTGGAGCACGTAATGACGGACGTGGACTACGTCCTGGGGCTGAGAGCCCGGGAAAGGCAGATCTCTTACCGGTGCACCAGGGATCCCCATGTCCCCCCATTGCTGGTAGGCGACTCCACAAGGCTGCGCCAAATCATGCTGACGTTGATCACTACATCCGTAAAATTTTCCAATCAAGGCGATGTGAGCGTGCATGTGGATCTTCAGGAGGATTTGGAAGACCTTATAGCCCTGCGTTTTAGCATGAAGCAAATGGGCAAAAAGGGAAAAGGCGGCGATTGGCTGAGCAAAGCCCTGAAAACTTTGGAGCCGTTTAAGCCTGTGGATGACAAAGAGGGCTTTCAGTGCCCCATTGGTCCAACCCTGGGGCTGACAGTCGCCAGGCAAATGGTGGAGGCCATGGGCGGCAAAACCGGCGTGGAAAAAACTCCTGACGGCGGCTTGAATCTATGGTTTACGGCGGTTTTCAAGAAACAGCCCCTTACAAACCTATCCGCAGGAGCAGCGCCTCCGCCCAAAAGGCCTGCTGCCAACGTTTGCAAGGCGAAAGAAAAGTCGGTTGAACCCTGGAAGAACGGGATATCCGAGTCCCCTACAGGGAAGACCTTGCCGAGCCCAGCTCCGTTTGCAGTTTAAGGTAACAATCGACGGCAAAGGCCGGTTCGCCTTCGGGCGGCCGGCCTTTTTTTGTTTTGACGGGAAAATTTTATAAAATCACATTCTGAGAAGCCATTGCAGCCTGCCGCGTCCTTTCTCGATGGCGGCCTCGGGGCAAACCTCCATGCAGCAATAGCAGCGAATGCACTTGTTGTAGTCATATGTGGGCTTCTCCGCCCCGGGTTTGGCCTTGCTGATGGCGCCCGCTGGGCAGATCTTCATGCACTGATAGCATAGGGTGCATTTTTCCCGGCCTGGGACCGGCCTGTCTATAAAGAGGTTTCTGAACCGTTTGGAGGTGATGGGCCACCGGACCATGTTGGAAAGGATGGTTCCCCTGGACGGCCTGAGAGGGTTATGGGTGAAGGACTCTCTGGGGTCGCCGATCCATTGCACTTCCTCGGGGGAGGAAACGTTAAACCCCCGTTCAAAGCCGCGCATGGTGATTAGCGCCTTTTCCACGTCCAGGCCGGACAAAGTTGTGGCGACATAATCCAAAGCCACCGCGTCCGTGGAGGCCAACACCGCGTCCATGCGCGCAGGCGAGCCCGAAGCGCCCGGCCCCTCCCCTTCCATGACTATGATTCCGTCCATGAGGTGCAAGAAGGTTTTAGGCTTGTCAAAGCCGTACAAAAGGCAACCATAGAGGTCCAGGAGGAATTCCGAAAATTCGTCCGCAGCGGGCGCTTTGACGTGCATTTTCGACTTTTGCAGGCCGGGTATGGCGCCGAACATGTTCTTTACCGCTCCGGTTACGTAGGTCAGGCCGTGGGTCTTGAATTTGGGAAGGTTGATAATAACGTCGGCGTTGAAAAAGGCCTCGGCGACGTCCACGTGTTTGTAGCGGCGGCTGCCTTCATAATTCAGGGCGCGGGTATGATCCACGTTGGCGACTTCCACGCCCTCTTCGGCGACGACCTGGGCGTAGGCTGTTTTTTTAATCACCCGATCCGTGGAATGGATGGAAGGGGACTCGATGAGCACGGGGGCTCCGCCGTATTCCTTGACAATCCGCGCCGCGGCTCGAAAAAACTCATGATGCGTGATCACCGCCTTTTCCGGGGGCGCAGGAACCAAAAGGTTGGGCTTTAAGGCGACCCTGGCGCCTTGGAAGGTTTGCGGATCAAAGCCGATGTTTTCAAGGCTCTGCATTATGGTATTGCGAAGATTTTCCGGGGAGTAATCCTGGCACTTCAAGACGGAAACCGGACAGCCTGCCATTTTACCTCCTTATGATTTGTGGATTCGCTCGTCTGTTTTTGGACGAATGGTGAAAGGTCTATGTACACGTGCCATAAAAACATGGTATTGGCAATGTATAAACAGGAAAGGAGCGGTTACACTTTAATTATACAGGATATTTTTATGAAAAAAGGATATGTGCAGGTTTATACGGGCGAGGGCAAAGGCAAAACCACGGCGGCCTTGGGCCTCTGTGTTCGGGCCGCGGGCGCCGGATTTAAAGTTTACGTCGCCCAGTTCATCAAAATGGGCGATTACAGTGAAATCAAAGCCCTAAAACGCTTTGACGATCTGATTACCGTAAAGCAGTACGGACTAGGCCGTTTTATTAAGGGAAAACCCGCCCAGGAAGATATTGATACGGCGCAGGCCGGACTCAAAGAGGCGAAGGCGGCCTTGGTTTCCGGAGAGTACGATCTGGTCGTGCTTGAAGAAGGCAACGTGGCCGTGACCTGCGGGTTGTTCTCTATTGATGATTTAATGAAGGTCGTGGAATTGCGGCCTCCCACAACCGAATTGCTTATTACCGGCCGGGGCGCCCATGAGAGATTGATCGAAGCGGCGGACCTGGTGACGGAAATGCGGGAAATCAAGCATTATTATAAGCAGGGCGTGCAAGCCCGGATCGGCATTGAAAAATAGCCTGCCTGCCTGAACCTGTTTTCCCGGGAAAGAGTGTTTTAGATGGACTCGAATTACGAAATTTGCAGGGGCGACGCCGCTCTGGACGTCTCCGAACTTAAAACGCTTTATAGAAAAGTATTCCAGCAAGAAGACGTAGCCGAACTGGCCGGCATTCTTTATCATCACGCGCCTGGGCTCCCCTCCGAAAACTGGCTTTTAGCCAGGGAGAAAAATACCAACGCCCTGGCCGCCGCCTGCGTCCTGATTCCCTGGACCTGGGAGATGGAGGGGGTTGCAATAAAGGTTGGGGAACAGGGTCTTGTTGGGACTCTTGACGAACATCGCAAAAAAGGGCTGATGCGGGGGCTGAACGACGCCCTTCGGCGAATCATGCTGGATGAAGGGTATCTTCTAGGAGTAATCCAGGGCATCCCCGGATTTTATCATAACTTCGGCTATTATTACTCCGTCCCTTTGAATAACCACATAGACGCGCCGTTTCATATCATGCCCGATGAACTGGAGGACTCTTCCTGGACATTCGCCCCGGCGGCAAAGGACGATATTCCTTTTTTATTGGAGGAGGATGAACGCTACCGGAGCCATTACTCCATTTCGGTGAAAAGAGACCGCGCCGTCTGGGACTATTTGCTGAGCCACAGCAAAAACACGGAGTACGGTTCCGATTACTTCATCATAACGCATTCAAAAACCGGGAAAAGGTTTTACTGCCGCGTCCCCGGCCAGGGATTCGGCTCCGGGCTGATTATCAGCGAAGTCAGCATAGACATCTCGCCGGACGCATTCATGGCCCTGCTGGTTTTCGCCAAAAAGCTGGCTCAGGAAAGAAAAAAGCCCTACATCCGGTTTGATCTGCACAACGACTCCCCGGCGGGAAACATGGCCATCGCCATGGGCGCCAAAAAGGGAAGCCCCTATGCATGGCAGATCAGCATCCCGGATAAGGCCGCTTTTCTAAGGCGGATCGCCCCGGTTTTGGAAAAACGCCTGGCGGAAAGCTGCTTTAAGGGTTTTTCCGGCGTGTATCGCTTGGAAATGTTCGCTGAAAATGCGGATCTGGTCTGGAATCAGGGGGCCCTGGAAGAGGTCAGGCCGGGAGATGAGGATCCATGCCCCCTGACCTTCTGCCTCAACCAGGATTTATTTCCCCTTTTGGCCCTTGGCCATCGGACCTGGCGGGAATTGCAGCACACGCGGCCTGATATCTTTCCCGCCGCCCAGCATGTCCGGCCTTTTGATTATCTGGCCCGGGATCAAAGCGCCCCGATGACGGACGTCTTGTTTCCCAAAACCAAGTCATGGGTCTACGAAAGGTACTGATTCCTTCAAGCCTGATTAGTCTTTTTGGGACTTCGACTCCTCAGGCATATTGGCTAAAAGGTCCCGGCTCCCGCAGGAGTCGGGGCTTTGTCCGCACCCGGCGCACCCGCCTCCGCAACCGCATGAAACTTCTTTTTGAGTCAGGTTTTTATATATGCGCCGGACAAAGGCGCCAGCCGCCAGGGCTACGATGATTGCCACGATAACTTCCTGCATGACCGCCTCCTTAATAACCCAGCAGGGTCGCCATCTGGTACACGCCCACAGCCAGGATGAACGCCGCCGCCGTATTGAATATCACAGAAAAGGCCGCCCATTTCCAAGATCCCGCTTCTTTTGCTATACAAACCACGGTCACGAAGCAGGGGGCGTAAAACATGGTGAATACGATGAGCGCCAGGGCCACGGCCGGGGACCAGGAGGAATCCTTGGCCAGGGTCTGGGACAGGGTCTGGTATTCCTCGGGGTCTGTCTCGCCCAGGGAGTAGGCCGTGGACAAGGCGGACACCACCACTTCCTTGGCTGCAAAGCCGCCCACCAGGGCAATGTTGGTGCGCCAGTCAAAACCGGCCCACTGGGTTACGGACTCCAGGGCGCCGCCGATGCGCCCGGCCGCGGAGTTGCGCAGGGCCGCCTGGGCTTCCTGGGAATCCACGGCCGCCAAAGCGCCGCGCAGGGCCTGGGCCTGATCGCTCAGTTCAGCGCCCTCGTCGGCGTTTGCCAGTTCCTGGGCCGCCGCCTCGGGATAGGAAGCCGCAACATGCTGGCGCATGACTTCGAATTCCGCGGTTTTGTTTTCCGGGAGTCCGGGAAAGGTCATAATCACCCATAACAGGATGGAAATTCCCAGAATCACGGTTCCCGCCTTTTTAATGTACTGCCAGGTGCGTTCCCAGGTATGGGTCGCCAATCCCCTGAAAGTAGGCACGCGATAGGGGGGCAGTTCCATGACAAACGGCGTGGATTCGCCCCGGATAATGGTCATGCGCAAAATCTTGGCGGCGACAAGCGCGCCCATCCAGGCCAGAAGGGTGATGCCGAACATCATCAAGGCTTCGTTGGCCGGAAAAAAGGCCGCGATCAATAAGGCGAACACAGGCAGCTTGGCGCCGCAGTTCATAAAGGGCGCCGTCAACAGCGTAGCCAGCCTTTCCTTGGGGGACCGAAGGGTCCTGGCCGCCATGACGCCCGGGACCGCGCATCCGCCGGCGATGCCGCCGGACACCACGTAAGCCATGACGCTGCTTCCGTGCAGCCCGAAGGCCTTGAACACCCGGTCCAGCATATACGCCACCCTGGCCAGATAGCCCGTGTCCTCCATAATGGCGATGCCAAGAAACATGAACATGATCAGAGGGACGAAGCCCATGACCCCGCCCACGCCGTCGATAACGCCCGAAACCACCAGGGATTGCAGCATGCCCGGAGGCAAGAGAGCAGCCGCCGTGTCGGAAAGCCAGCCGAACATGCCTTCCACCCACTCGACGGGGGCCGCGCTGTACGCAAAAACGACCTGGTACAGCCCATATAGTATGGCCAGCATGATGATGGGGCCGGCGAACCGGTTGGTCAGGACCATGTCGATCTTGTCGGACAGATAAAGGCGGTCGGAGTCGTTGCTTCTAGTAATCACGCCCTGCTGAATGATGGAGCGGATAAAGCCCCAGCGGTGGTCGGCGATCATGGATTCGGGGTCCATGTTCAAAGTGGCTTCCAAATGCGCGGCGACCCTGGCGGATATGGCCGTCAGCCTGTCGGACAAATCCGGATTGACAGCGCGCCCCTTGGCGATGATGTCTTCGTCCATCTCTAAATATTTAATGGCCACCCACCGGGGATTGTAGTAGTTCTTCAAAAAAGCGCCTTCCGAAATCAAGGATTGCATTTCAAGCAGGGCCTTGTCTATGTCAGCGCCGTAGGAAATAACCAGGGGAGTTTGGTTTACGGGCTGCTGCGCCAGGTCCGCGGCCCTTTGAATAAGATCCTGCTTGCCCTTGCCCGTGCGGGCGATGGTGGGGACGACGGGCGTCCTCAAAAGCTCAGACAGTTTTTCCGCGTCCACTTCCATGCCCCGGGACTTGGCCACATCCACCATGTTCAAGGCCAAAACCAGAGGAAGCCCCATTTCAAGAAGCTGCACCACCAAATAGAGGTGGCGCTCCAGGTTGGAAGCGTCCAGGGTGTCGATGACCACGTCCGGGCGTTCCTGGGCCAGGTATTCCCGGGCGACCTTTTCCTCCTCGGAATAGGCGGTCAGGGAATAGGTCCCGGGAAGGTCCACGATATGGGCCGTATGAGCCCCTACGGAGCAAAGGCCCTCCTTACGCTCCACGGTCACGCCGGGATAGTTGCCCACATGCTGCCTTGCGCCGGTAAGCGCGTTAAACAAAGTGGTCTTGCCGGAGTTGGGATTGCCTGCCAAGGCTATGGTAGCTTGCATTGTTTGTATCCTATGTTTTTATAAGCGTTGCTGATGAAATTCCTGTACGGAACGGCCCCCTGGGAAAAAGCGCCGGGCTATTCCACATCCACGTCAATATAATCCGCTTCGTTGTTCCTGAGCGTTAACGTGAAGTCCCCCACCCTCAGGGCCACTGGGTCGTACAAGGGCGCCCTGCCCTGGACTTTGATCCGGGTTCCGGGGACCAGCCCCATGTCGCGGATGCGCCGCCCCAGTTCGCCGTTTGCTTTTACAGTCTTTATGGTTCCGCCTTGTTTTTGCTCCATACTTCGCAGACAAATAGTTCTCATATGTCATCCTGCTTTTTTAAGTTGTTTGGTTGGTCTTGGAGGTTCGCCGCCCATCTAGGCAGAACGAACCTTAATCGCCCCATCGACATTTGTAAGATAAATCTAACTTAATTCCGTGTCAATAATAATTTTTCCTAATGATTATTATTTTAGCATAGTCAATATTTAGGAGGCGATGCCGCCTAAAGGCGGCCTGGGAAAAGACGCCTGGAGCAGAAAAAAATAGTCCGCATTTGCAGTTCAGCTTGGGACAGCGCCTTTTTTCTGAAGAGGCGATCACGAGGAAATGGGCGTTTGGGACGATAGCAGGACCAAGAAAGCGCCGGGAGGCTGTGGAAGGCGCGGCGGCCTTTGGGAGGATGAGCCGGAAAAAGACTGGGCTTTATGGGTCAGGGCGGGCCGGCGGCCCGCCCTTTTCCGGGGGGATGGGGCTAGTTACTTTTTCAGTTTTTTCAAACCCGCCAAGCGGATGAGCCCGGATCTGGCGTAGGAAAACGCCACCAGCGGGCGGACGTCCGACTTGATGCGGAGTTCGTCGCGCTCGACCTGATTGACGAGAATTCCCAGTTTTTTCATAGCGTTTCTCCTTTATTTGGAAATGTGGGAGCGACCCACGACCCCTCGCCTTAATAACTAGCAAGTTAAGCAATATGACGCATTGTGTCAAGTAAAAAATTACTAACTACTAGTTATTTAAAAGGAGAAATTACTAGGAAAACCTGGGTGGATGGTTGGCTTTTGTTAAACGGCTATCTATATTTCAACGGATGGAAAATTTCATGCGCGTCATGAGACGCCATAAAAAGGCGCCATGCCGCATCAATCAATTAAGGGAGAATTAGAAATGCCAGGAGAAAATCCCGCCGGAGCTCAAAACGTCCACGGCCCGCGCCGTGGCGATGGTGTCGGGATTAAAGATGTTCAAAAGCACCCACGTGAGCCCGGCGCCGCCCAGCATGGCCAGGTAGGTCTGCTCCACGAGCTGGCGCTGGGGCCCAGGGGGCCTGCCGGTGGTGAGGTTGGAGAGGCCCACCATCACCCGGGCGTCAAAGCCCAGGACCTCAGGCAGGAGACGCACGGTTTCCACCACCTCCACGGCCTGTCTGCCGCCGTCGTCCCACATCAGGGGAACGGCCAGGGGGTCGAAGACCACGCGGTCCCGGGAGATTCCCGCTTCATCCAGAATCCCCGTAAGCTCCACGGCCAGGGCCAGCCTGGAGTCCGCGTCCTTGGGCACGTGGCCGTCGGGCTTGAGCAAAAAGCAGATCAGGTCCGCGTCGTAGTTTTGCGCCAGAGGGAGGATTCCCTCCAGCTTTTCGGGCTGCATGGAGATGCCGTTGATAATGGGCCGGGGCCCTTTTGCGGCCCGGAGGCCGGCCTCCATGGCTTGGGCGTTCACGGTGTCCAGGCACACGGGCAGGTCGCAGGCTTCCTGGACCGCCTCCACCATGAACTGCATGATCTCCTCTCCCTGGCGGGAAAGGGGGCCGGTGTTGATGTCAATGGCCTGGGCGCCGGCTTCCCGGCATTGGGCGGCCAGTTGTTTGACAGGCTCCGGGTTTCTTTCCTTGACGGCCATTTCCACCCGGTATCTGGTAATTTGGATATTGTCTGCGATTACGAACATGATTTAAAGGACGGACCCCTTCCGGCTAGCCCGGCGTTGAACCAGACGAACGACTAAAGACAGCATCACGGAGGCGGCCAGGACCATGAGGACTCCCGGAACCCAGACGTCCCGGTGGAATTCCTGCGTTTCCCACCCGACCTTGACGCCCGCTGCCCCGAAAAGGAACACCAGAGCCATGAGCGCCAGACAAAACCCGCAAACGGGGCTGGAATCATACCAGGGGATGGGCTCCCCGGCAAAGGAATAGAGTTTTTCCATACCTGACTACCCGGCCGCTACTTCTTGGCCTTTCCCTTGGCGGCGACGGCTTTTTTGGGAGCGGCTTTTTTGCCCGCGCCCTTGCCTTGCCTGCGGGCTTCCTTGAGCACTTCGCCCAGGTTCCGCTCTTTGGCGCTTTGACGGCGCTTGGCGGAAAGGGATTGGGCGGACAATGGCTGGCGCGCCTTGAACCCGTATTTTTTCCGGTACTCTTTGGCGTCCATTTCGTGCTCTTTCAAATGCCCTTTGGTAAGCTGTTTGAACTCGGCGCCGCACTCCAGGCAGATCACCTTGTTCTTCCTGATGGAGCGGATGGGCCGCTGCCGCAATTCCGCCAATTGATCCGAAACCCCCTCCTCGCCCAAAGCCGCCGGAACCTGAGTCAGGGCCTCGGCGTCCTCTCCCCCTTCCGCCATCCGCAGTTGAACCAAGGTCTTAAACACGGATTTCAGAGCTTCACCCACTTCTTCGGAGGTCATACTGGTGCTGCCGACCTGCGCCGCCACAATCTCTGCCGCAATCTCTGTCAGCGTTTTCGCCATCGTGTTTCTCCTTTGTAGGGATTGTTGAAAGATGTGCAAAAAGGGCTGGATTTAACTAAGTGTTACAACATACAGCATTTTCATGTCAACTGCATTTGTTGATTGACAAAGTTCGGTTAAGAATTATATTTAGGTACGTCTGCGCAGTTTGTAAGCGTAGTTGCAATGTATTGGACGAGTTTTTTGATTCATTCAACCCCTCCATGCACGGCGCCGTGGGGGCGAAATGGTTTCGACGGGGATTAGGAAGCCGTGGCTGCATACCGAGCCCTCCGCCAACTCGTAAAAAGGGTGGAAACTAAACATAATCGCAGACGATTATAACTACGCTATGGCCGCTTAAGGCCATCGTCCTACCTGGCATCTCCCACATACCGGGATAGGGCGTCGACTAGTGGGATAGCATGGCTTGCCCGCCTGTTGCAATGTCATGTGAAACTTTAACAGGCTAGCCTGCCAGCCGCCCCGGCCTGAATGGGCTCTGCCAGGCGAAATACAATATTCGGGACAAGTATGTAGACGCCACCGCGGAATATTTCCGGACGCGGGTTCGACTCCCGCCGCCTCCACCAAATAATCGGGCATGAACAAAGGCCTGACAAAAAATCCCAGGACCGTCAGCGGCCTGGGCTTTTTTGTTTTGGTGCGCGATTGATATATTTTGGAATGCGCATCAGACTATGGATTTTTCAATCGCATTCATTCCATTATCCGCCGACAGCCATCAAACATTTTTTTCCACGCTGTTCAGGCGTTTGCAGATGTTCTTGTGGGCCTTGTAAAGATCGGTGAAAGCCTTGAACAGGGTGTCGTAGGTCTTTCTGTTGGTCGGGTTGGGCGTGTAGGTTGCGCGATATTGAATCAGGCTGGGAATCCGGGACCATTCGATCTCCCCCAGGCCTACGGCCGCGATAAAGGCCGCGCCCCGGGCGTTGGCCGCCACAGGATCGCTCACCTGCCGGACGGTTCTGTCCAGAACGTCGGCGAAAATCTGGCACCACAGGTCGGAGCGGGCGCCTCCGCCCACGAAGTTCAGCGTATCCAGCCGCCTTCCCGCGAATTTCTCCACGTATTTCAGGCTCCATCGGACGTTCAGGGCCACGCCTTCCATGACGGCTCTCACCATGTCGGCGGAGGTGCTGGTGCGGGAGAGGTTAAACAGGCAGCCGCGGATGGTGGTGTCGTCCACGGGGGTGCGTTCGCCGTTCAGCCAGGGGGTGAAAATAAGATTGTTGGCGCCGGGCGGGGAGGTTTGGGCGATGCTGGTGAGCATTTCAAAGGGGTTTTCGTCCTCCTTGATTTCACCGATGCCCAGGACGTTTTGAACCAGCAGGCTCAGGCATCCTCCGGCCATGTCCTGTTCGTTGACGGAGGAGAATTTTCCGGGGATGGACGTGGGCAGGGAGGCTATGGAGTGGAAAATGTCCGTCTTCTTAAAAGGCACGATGCACTGGATCCACGAGGACGTGCCCACGTACAGATGAGCCTGATAATCCCCTACTGCGCCGGACCCCATGGCCGCGCATTGATGGTCCGGAGAGCCCTCCACCACCATGACTCCCTCGGGCAGGCCGATGGCTTCGGCCACCTCGGGCAATACAGGCCCTAAAACGTGGGTGGAAGCATACATGTCCGGCAGTTTTTCCTTGTCGATGCCCAGGGAGGCGATCAACTTGTCGTCATAACGGATGTTGTGGGGATCCCGGACGTCCGACACCCAGAACAGGGTCATGGAGTCGAAACTGGCGGCGAACTTGCCCGTCAGCTTGAGATTGAAAAAATCCTTGGAAGGCAGAATCTTGTAGGCCTTTTTATAAACCTGGGGAAACTCCTTTTGAAAAAGAAGCATGTGGGCGATGTCGTCCTTGCCGGACAAGGTGGGCCCTCCCGCGGTTTTGCGGACCCACTGCAAGGCTTTGGGCACGTGGTAGCCCAGGATGGAGGGAAATCCCTTCATAAACTCCCGGACGTACTTGCCGCCCCGGGAGTCCATCCAACTCAGGGCGTTCATGAGGTGCCGCCCGTCCCTGTCCACCGCTACGGTGCTGGAAAAGGTGGAGGACACGCACATCCCCACGATGCTTTCCCGGGGCACGGAGCCCCGTTCGATCAAACGCCTGCAGGCGGAGATCAGTGCGTCCCACCACTCCTGGGGGTCTTGTTCAGCGCCTCCTTCAGGCAGAAAGAACATCTCCGTCTTCTGATAGGCGTAGTCCCGAACCTTTCCCTTCATGGAAACCAGACTGGCCTTCACTCCGGAGGTGCCATGGTCGATGGCCAGTATATGCTTGTCCGATATGCTCATTCCCTTTCCTAATCTCCGGCGTCAATCCTCCCTGTACACAAGAGGTTAAATGTCCAGGGTGGAAACCTTCCCCAAAGCATCCACATGCTGAACGATAACCCCGCTAAAAGAATCGGAATCCCCTTTTTTCTCATCCAGCTTCATGACCGGGCCCACAAGGTCCAGAAAATCCTGGGGGTTGATGCACCCTTCGGGCGGCAGCACCCCTTTTTCCGTAATCTTGCCCAGGACCATAAGCATGGCGCCCACGGCCGCCGGAACGCCGGTGCCCTCCCCCAGGGCCTGGCTGCCGGAAGCCATGTGAAACCGGTACTCGCTGTATGCATCTTCCGTCCTGCCCTTGACGACCACGCTGCAGCATCCCCGCTGGGAGCCGAATCGGGTCTCCTTTAGAATCCTTTCCCGCTCCCGGATGATGTACGCCAGGGCGAAATCGTACGGAACGACGCTCTGGCCGTTCACGTCCAGGGATTCTTTGCCGGAAAGGCCCAAACGGCACATGTCCCGGGTCAGATTGTAATATTCCGAAGGCAGCACAGTCCCCTTGTTGGTCACCTGCCGAGTCTTGATGTACCGGGGCAATGTCACCTGTTCCGGGTGGGGATAAGGGTATAAAAGCACGTCCCCTCCCAAAACCGGAAAGTCAAATGTCTGGCGCAGGGCCACGCCGTCCTCTTCGAAATATTTGACGTATTTCAATTCCCCGTCCAAAAACATGGGAATGTCTATGCTCATGCAATGAAAACGGTGGCCGATCACGCCCGGCCCCTCAAAAGGCTCTCCTCCGTGGGCGTGAAAAATATCGATGGACTCCACTTCATCCAGCAATGCGTCGGCCGCAAACCTGGCCAAAAGATTGGTCGCCCCCGGCGAACTGCCCATGCCGATGCATGCAGACACCCCGGCGTCCTTGGCCTTTTGATCCCAATCCAGAATATCCAGCGTTACGTCGACGTCATCGCACACGTCCACATAATTGATCCCCGACTCCAGAACCGCATCCAGAATGATCTTGACCGACTTGTAAAAAGGCCCCACGCAGTTGACCACCACGTCAGCCCCCTGAATGGCCGCTTTGATGCTTTCCGGATCCAAGGCGTCCGTCTGCACGAAACCGACTTTGTCCGACTCCCATTCCCCAATGAGGCTTTCGGCCCGCTCCCTGTTCTGGTCGGCCAGAATCACTTGGGAAAAAAGATCCTGACCCGCCAAGGTCTTGGAAGCCACCGTGCCCACCGCACCACATCCACCGAGAACCACTGCTTTTGCCATGACGCCCGCCCCTCCTTATGAGCTGAATTGTTTTAAATGAACTTTGTTAAAATCAGCTCTGTTTGTCAAGCAAAAACATACTTTAAAATTTTTTTTCTATTTTATAACATAATTAAGTGAAGCTGAATAGCAAAAATGCACTGCATACTGATTTTTCAGAGTCATTTTGAAGTAGCTTAACTTTTAAAACCGCTGGGCGCTCTCCCAAAAAAATTTTACATCCTGTATTGACTAAGAGGTCAAATGTAAAGTATGAATATTCTTGCTTGCTATTCAGTATTTTGTCGCAAACCGGTTTAAGAGCCCCTGGCCTTGCAGGTTCTTCGCCGGCGCCGTCATATGTCAAGTTCACCGTCACGCTTGCATCACGGGGGGATTTTTCCATGTTTGTTATGTTGGGAGAGCTTTTTAAGAAAAAATTTGCGGTGCGCATTAACTGGTGGAATTTTTATGTTCCGATTTTTCATAATTTGGTGAAGCTGCTGCACCAGGCGGAGAATCCGTACATCGGCTGGATGGTCAGGCGGGCTGCCCTGATCAACGACAAGAACAAGCATTTCACCCAGGGAACGGTCATCCCCTTGGAAGCGGAGATGAACAAAAAGGGAAGCCAGGGCAGCACGGTCATGCCCATCCAGTTGGTGGAGAAGCTGATCCGGGAGGCGCCCGACCGGTACATCGTGCACAGATGCCTTTGCCGCGACGGCAATGACTGTCAGGACTTTCCCCATGATCACGCCTGCATTTTCTTGGGCCAGGGGTCCCATGTCACCTATGAAAACGGCATTTCCCGCAAGGCCTCGGTGGAGGAAGCCATCGAGCATCTGCACAAAGGCGTGGAGCTGGGATTAATCTGCCAGTGCCTGTGGATCGAGGCGGAGCAGTATTTTTGGGGCTTTCCCAAGGACAAGATGCAAAATTTCCTGGAAGTCTGTTTTTGCTGCCCTTGCTGCTGCCTGTCTTTGAATTCGTGCAAGAAGATCACCGAAACCTTCGGCGACAGGATTCAAAGCATCGGCTGGGAAGCGCAGGTCAGCGGCGAATGCATCGCCTGCGGAAAATGCGTGGAGGTCTGCCCCATGAACGCCATCGTCCTGGGCGAAGAAAAAGCGGAAATACAGGGCCGGTGCATCGGGTGCGGATTGTGCGCGAGCAATTGCCCCACGGACGCCTTGGAACTCTACCAAAAAACCCCGTTGAAAGACGACATCAAGGACTATTTCTGGGGGTTCCGGCCCGACGTGTGACAAATTGCGTGAAAGAGTTTTCGCCTCACAATCAAGCGGCGGTCATCCTGTTTGCTCCATGTTCGATTTTGCAGGGACGCGATACTTTTCTCCGGCGTCATGCCTGCTAAAATTGATCGTTGTTTTGGGAGATAAGTTCATGTCCCGAAAATCTCACGGGTTGACGCCTATTTTTTGACCTGGGGCCAGTTGAGCACCGTGGAGGGCGCGGAGCTCTTGTACACCGCCCGGGCTTTTTTGCCGAACGGGACGCCCAGCTTTTTCATGCGATTCCTCAAGGTCATGGGGTGTATCCCCAGGATTTCAGCGGCCCCGCCCTTTCCTTCCACCCGGCCTTTGGCAAGGACCAGAGCTTTGCGCATGAGGTCGGCCATGGCCTGATCCATGGTGGGCAGGCTGAGGGATTCCACGTTTTTGGTTTTGGGGCCGGGCTTGAGGCCCAGGTCGAATTCCTGAAAGACGGGTTTTTTGCCGCCGCTCAGGATCAAGGCCCGCTCCACGGCGTTTTCCAACTCGCGCACGTTGCCGGGCCAGGAGTAATCCATGAGCTTGTCCATGGCGCCGGGCGCCAGGGGCGGAATGGTTCCCAGCTTCATGTCCAGGCTCTTTATACGGACAAAATGCTGGACCAGGGAGGGGATGTCGCCCTTGCGATCCCTCAAAGGCGGAATGACGATGGGGAACACCTTGAGCCGAAACAACAGATCCTGGCGAAAACGCCCCATGGAAACCAAGCCGTCCAGGTTCCGGTGGGTGGCTGCGATGACCCGGATGTCCACGTGGGTGGTTTCCGTGGCGCCCACGCGTTCGATCTCCTTTTCCTGAAGCACCCGCAAAAGGCGCACCTGGGCCTCGGGGGAAAGCTCGGCCACTTCGTCCAGAAAAATCGTTCCCTCGTCGGCGCGCTCAAAGCGGCCGCGCTTCATGGACGAAGCGCCGGTAAAGGCGCCCTTTTCATGGCCGAAAAGTTCGGAGTCAATGAGGGTGTCCGGAATGGCGCCGCAATTGACTTTGATGAGCGGGCCGTTTCGCCGGGGGGAGGCCCTGTGCACCGCTGACGCGATCAACTCCTTGCCCACGCCCGTTTCGCCCAACAAAAGCACGGGGCTCTCTAAAGGGGCGACCTGGCGCGCCATTTCCATAACGCCCCTTAGGCCGTAATCGGCGCCCACCACCTCGTTTTCGGAAAAGGCCTCCTCATTCTCCTGAAAATAGGGGTTGTCGTCGGTCAGCAGTTCTTTGAGCTTGTTTAACTCGCGCTGCCGCATGCTGTTGCTTAAAGCAACGGCGAACGGTTCGTTCAACAGGCGGAATAATTGTTCGTGCCTGGCCGTATAGGTTTTGCCCACTTCTCCGTGGAGAGTCAGGACCCCAATCAGCCGGCCTTCGATCACCAGGTCGAGAATCAGGGCGGACTGGACCGCGCCTCCAAAATACCGGCTCACCTCTTCGGCCACAGGATCGTCGCTGACCCGGTTGACCCTGCGCAGGCGCTGAGAGCGCTGGGCCTCCACCTGGCGGCGGGCCTTTTCGGACAGATGGGTCTTGACCGAAAGCCGGCCGTATTTTCCCGGGGTGGCGTGGGCCACGGTTTCAGCGATACCAGTAACCGGGTTATATAAATGCAGGCTCATCTGGGAAGCGGGAATATGCTCCCTGACATAGAGCAGGGAGTGCCACAAGGCTTTTTCCACTTCCAGGCTGGAGCAAATTCTCAGGACGGTATTTTTAAAAAATTCATTGGGATCCGGATTCATAGGCCCTCCAAATATACCTTATTTGATAGGAAGGCTTATTTTCTACCACATATGTGGGCGTTTTTCAACGAATGTGGTAGAATTTCTTCCAAATCCGTTCTAAATAAAGCAGGCTTAAAACATAAGCCGCCAAAAATACAAGATATGTGATCCCCGTCTCATCTTGGCATGAGCTTTGCCTTATCAGGTTTTGGAGATGCAAGGCCTTGCTCCAACCAGCAGTCACTTAAGGAGAAAAAATGAGCAACCATTCCGATCCTATGATCAGCATCATTGAAGAGGGAATCGACTTCGTCAAAAGGATGGGGTTGAAGGTGGTGGATTTAAAGAGGGGGTATTGCAAGCTGTCTGCACCCATTAAAGGAAATGAAAACCACATAGGAACCATGTACGCCGGCGCTCTGTTCACGCTGGCGGAAATCCCCGGCGGCGCCCTCAGCTGGTCCAGCTTTGACCTCAACAAGTTTTTTCCCATTATCAAAGAGATGAGCATTTCCTACCGCAGGCCGGTCACCACGGATGCGTATGTGGAAATCAGCATCTCAGAAGATGAAATCGCCCGTATCGAGGAGGAGGCATCCACCAAGGGAAAGAGTGATTTTATTTTGGAAGGCGAAATCAAGGACGAGTCCGGTCAGGTCACCGCATTGAGCAAAGGCCTGTATCAGCTTCGCCTGCGCAAGTAGTTTTTCTTTACTGCCTGTGCAAAATGGGATTTGTCCCAGGCTTTTTCACAAGGATTGACCCAAGTCATCCCGCGTAAATCGGGATGAACCGGGACCGGAAACAAGGCGCGGGCTGCTGAACCTTCAGCCGCGGCGCTATATTTTCGCCCAAACTCCGGATCAACCGGAAAATTCCAAAAAAGCCCTATTTTCAAAGATATATCCAAACGCCAGTATTAGATTGACGTGGCAGGTTTAATATGTTCGGCATTCAAGGAGTACGCAGTATGTTTTGTGAAGACAAACCCTGGCTTGAGTCTTACGACAAACATGTCGAAGGTTGCATAGATATCCCGGAAACAACGTTAACCGACCTCATTGAAAAGGCCTGTCAGGACTTCCCCGGCAATACGGCCATTCATTATCTGGGAGCTCAAATCACTTTTAAGGAATTGCATGAGCAATCCGGCAAATTGGCCGCCGGCTTGAAGAAAATCGGCTGCGGACAGGGCGACGTTGTTGCGATCTGCCTGCCCAACACGCCCCAATACCTGATATCCATTTTCGGCGCATTAAGAGCCGGGTGTTCGGTCTCCGGTCTGGCGCCCCTCCTCATGCCCGACGAAATGGCCTATCAGTTGAACGATTCAGGCGCAAAAGCCCTGATCATCCTGGACCTGTTGCTGGAGGCCAAGCTGCTGCCCGCGGCTGCAAGACTGGAAAAGCTAAAAGACGTTTTGGTGACGGGCGCTCTCGACGCTCTGCCCGCGGTGGAGGAATATCCCCAGGGCCAGGCGATTCCAGGGATAACCGTCCACAGGTATTATCCGTTTTTGAACGATTCGCCCAACAAACCGCCTGAAATAACAACCACGCCCAGGGATATTTGCTTCCTGCAATATACAGGAGGCGCCACCGGGCCTTCCAAGGGGGCTATGCTGTCCCACGGCGCCATGGCGTCCAATATTGCGCAATGGGCCGCCTGGGGCGATATCGGCCGCGGGGTCGAAACCTTTCTTTCCGGGTTTCCCATGTTTCATTCGGCGGGTTTGTTTGTGGGCGTCGCCAGTTTGTCGACGGGCGCATCCCAATGCGTTATTCCCGACCCCAGGAACACGGATCACATAGTCGGCGAAATCGCGCAAAACAAGCCCACGCTGGTGGGTAACGTGCCTTCTTTATATATGATGCTCATGGAAAACCCCAAGTTTGCGGACCTGGATTTCAGCTCCGTCAAACAGTGCATTTCCGGCGCCGCGCCCATTCCGGCCCAAGCGCTGAACAAGCTGGAAGGTTTTGTTGGAAAAAACAAGATTGTGGAAGTCTGGGGCATGACGGAAACCTGTCCCTTTATCACGATCAACCCCGTCAAGGGCCCCAAAAAAGCGGGATCCGTAGGCCTGCCCATCCCCAACACCAAACTCCGGGTCGTGGACCTGGCTGACGGCTGGACGGAAATGCCTGTCAATCAGGAAGGAGAGCTTATCTGCTGCGGCCCCCAGGTGATGCAGGGCTATTTGAACCGTCCGGAGGAAACCCTCAACGCTTTAAGGGAGCACGAGGGCGAAATCTGGATGCACACCGGCGACGTGGGCCGTATGGACGACGACGGATTCGTCTATGTGGTTGACCGGGCCAAAGACATGATCATCGTAGGCGGATTCAAGGTGTTCTCCTCGGAAGTGGAAGACAAACTGTACCAGCATCCCGCCATTGAAATGTGCGCCCTGGTGGGCCTGCCCAACCCCGAAAGGCCGGACAGCGAAATCGTCAAGCTCTTCGTCCAGAAAAGCGCGGAGTACGCGGACGTGCCCGACGAAAAAGTGCAGGAGGAAATCGCCGCATTCGCCAAGGAAAAACTGGCGCCCTACAAGGCGCCCAAGGTATATGAATTTGTTGAGGCCATCCCGCTGACCAGCGTGGGTAAGGTTAACAAGAAGATTTTGCGCGTGTAGTCCCCCCTACATCCAGGCGCGCAGCGGGAGGGAAAATAGGTTCCCTCCCGCATTTTTTTTAAGGGAAGGCTTATTCCAAGGCGCCGTCATTTGAGTAATATGCTCATCCACTTTCCGAGCTTTTTGACCCTATTCCGCTGCTATTCCACAACGACACTGGGTCCCCGTTTCCGGGGCTGCGTCATGATGATTGCATAACCGCCGCAATCATCCCGCCGCCTCCCTACACGGGGATGACGGAAAGCGGCGGCGTTGGCGCCCAGCGTGGGGAAAAGGCGGCCTTGCATCCTTGGGGAAGAGTTGCAAGCGACCTTTGAATTATCGTTAGCCACAAAAATTCGTCATCCCGGCAAGGGCGATCCGCTTTCAGGATCGCCCGCAAGCCGGGACCCAGCGTCATTTTTAAGATTGGCAGGGGGGTATAGTTATTGTTTGAACGCAACTTGGCTTCATCTGTTGTTCTTATAGCGCCCGTGCAGGTCTTCCGGCTTGGCGCCGAATTGATAGCGAAGCATGAGGGAGTAGTTCCCCAAGGTCCTGCGAAGATATCCGTCCTGAAGCCATCTTCGGGCCGACGACCGAACCCGCGCGCGGCTCAGTTTGAACCCGCCTATCCGCAATAGCTTTTTAACCAGGTCCACCTCTTCCATCAAAGGGATGTTGGCAAATCCTCCGGCCCGCCAGTAGGCCTCTTTTCTGACGAAAATCGCTTGGTCCCCGTAGGGCATGTCAAACAGCCTGGTTCGTAAATTGGCGCCAAAGCAAATAAGCTCCATGGCCAGGCTGGAATAATCCGCTCCCAAGGAAAAGGCGCCAAAGACGACGGCGGGATCTTGCAACATGCGGGAAATCTCCCGCTCGAAACCGGCGGGGGGCAGCGTGTCGGCGTGGAGAAAAAGCAACACGTCCCCAGTTGCATGACGCGCCCCAAGGGCCTGCTGGCGGCCCCGCCCAGGCGGAGAGCTTAAAATCAAGTCGGCCAATCCGCTTGCTTTGGCAACGCTCTGATCTTGGCTGCCGCCGTCCACCACAATGATTTCATGGGCGCCGGGCCTGCAGGCCTCCAAGACTGTGCGGATGTTTTTTTCTTCGTTCAAACACGGAATGATGACGGAAATTTTCACAAGGGCTCATCCAAAATCTGTGGGCGGACGCGCCGCAATTCTTCCAATTGATGCAAGGTCTCCCGGGCTGTCGCCGTTCCCCTGGAAAGCCTTTGAAATAAAAGTTTTAGGTCCTCAAGGTCGTCCACGTCTTTCCAGGGTGTGGTCAGGCCGTAGGACGCACGGTTTTGCTTTAGAATATCCAGGGTTTGCGCCAGGACCTTGCTGGTCCCCCACTCAGGCCCGGAAAAAATGCAGGGAAAAAAGCCTTTCTTGGTGAATCCCACAAGAAAATAGCCGCCGTCTTCCGAAGGACCCAACACGCAGGCCCTGCCCGCCAGAAGATTCTCCGCTTCCTGGATGATATCCATGGGCAGATCAGGGATGTCGCTGCCCATGAGCAAGGCTTTTTCATAGCCCTGATTGAAAATCTCCTTAAATGCGTTTTGCATTCTCTCTCCCAGGGAAGCCCCTTTCTGGGGATGCATAGGATGAGGAGTTTTCATTTGCGGCGGTTCTTCCGGAGGCCAGAAAAAAATGTGTATCTCCCCGCCTGTACGCTCCAGCATGAAAAGCATGTCCCGGACAAAAGAGGCGTAAAATTCGCAAGCGGCTTCATCGCCTATCCCGGCGGCCAGGCGGGTTTTCACCTTGCCGGGGACGGGATTCCGCATAAAAAAAATCAGGGCGCGGGAAGCCGCCATGCCTCAACCTTCCTGGGAATCCAGGGAGCATGCCCGCCCCTTGAGGTTGAAGAAGAATTTCAGGGTCTTTTTGACTTTTTCGGAATAGAGTTTGGGCGCAAACACGTTCCCGGCGGCTCTCTTGCTGATTTCCGCCAGGGTCGGGTACGGGTGGATGGCGCCCGCCACGGTGGAGAGCTTGACCTTGCCGTTCATAATCCCTACCCACTGGTTGATGATGTTTCCCGCATCAGGCCCCACGACCTGGACCCCAATGGGCTTTTCCTTTTCGTCCAAAACCAGTTTAAAACAGCCCGCGGACCGGCCTTCGGCCAAGGCCCGGTCATTGCCCGAAAACTTCTCGATGATGACGTTGGGTTCGATCCCCGCTGCCCTGGCCCGCTTTTCGTTCATGCCGATGGAGCCGATTTCCGGGTCCGTGTACGTGCACCAGGGGACCCAGGTGTAGTCCGCCTTTCGGGGCAAATGCAGTATGGCGTTAGACAGGGCTATGCCGCCTTCGTATCCGGCCACATGGGTGAATTGCAGGCCGCCGTTGCAGTCCCCCACTGCGTAAATGTGCTTGTGCTTGGTCCGGCAGCGCTTGTCCACGGGGATCCCCCGGGCGGAGTGCCTGATTGCCAGGGCGTCCAGGTTCAGGCCCTCCACATTGGCCTTGCGGCCCAGGGCGACCAGGATTTCCCTGGCTTCAATGGTTTTGGATCGGCCGTCTTCGATTTGAATGACTATCTGCCTGCTGTTTCCCAGGTCCTTGACTTTCTGGGCCGTACACCCAAGCTGGAACGTCACGCCCTCCTTTTCCAGAGCCTCCTGGACGATGGCGGCCATGTCCGCATCTTCCGGCCCTAAAATCTGGGTGTTTCGCTCCACCACCGTAACCTGACAGCCCAGGCGGGCGAAGGCCTGGCTCATTTCAATGCCTATGGGGCCGCCGCCCAGGACGATCATGGACTCGGGGAGCTCCTGGAGGGAAAAAATGTCTCGATTGGTCAAGTACGGGCATTGATCCAGGCCCGGTATGGGCGGAATCATGGCTGACGAGCCTGTGGCGATCACCCAGTGATCGGCCGTGATTTTCTTTCCGTCCAGGTCGATAGTGTGCTCATCCGAAAAGACGGGCTCCCCAAAAAGCACCTTGGCGCCCAGGGAGCAAAAGCGCTCCTCGGAATCGTGCTTTTGGATGGTTTGAATCACCCCGGCGATGCGCGCCGCAATTTGGGAGAAATCCACGGGGGGCGGGTCCACGGCGGGCAGGCCGAAGTCCCGGGCGACCTTCATGTAATGATAGACTTTGGCCGATTTTATCAGGGTCTTGGAAGGCACGCATCCAAAATGGAGGCAATCGCCGCCCAGCAGGGGCTCCTTTTCAACCAGCAGGGTTTTGGCTCCAAGTTGGGCCGCGCCCGAGGCTGCAGTCAGTCCTCCCGCGCCGCCGCCGATGATGCCGATGTCGTAATCAGCCATGCCGTTATTTCCCTTCGCCGGAATCCGCCCCCGGAAGCGCCAGGCCGGCGCGCCTGCGGTAGAATTCCAGCAGTTTTTTTACGGTGATGGGGAAAACGCCTAAAATGATGAACGAAACAATCAGGCTGGGAGACAAAATGCCGGACAGGGAGTCTATCTTGCCCAGTTCCTTGCCTGCGTTGACAAACACAATGGTGCCCGGAAGCATGCCCACCTGAGAGACCCAATAAAAGGTGCGCAACCGCATCCTGGTCAGGCCCATGGCAAGGTTGATCATCCAAAAGGGAAAAGCCGGGACCAGGCGCAGGGTGAACAGATAAAACGCGCCTTCGCGCTCCACGCCCTGATTGATCTTCACCAGGCGATGCCCCACTTTTTCCTGCACCCAGGATCTCAGTAAAAACCGGGAGACCGCACAGGCCAGAGTGGCGCCTATGGTGCTGGCGAACGAAATGACGACCAGGCCGGTCAACAGGCCGAACAAAGCCCCTCCCGCCAGGGAAAGCACAACGGCGCCCGGCAGGGAGAGGCCTGTAACAGCAATATAAATGAGCATGTACGTTCCGATGACCGAAACGGGATGCTCGCTGTACAACTGGGTCAGGCCGGCCTGGGAGGACTTGACGTACTCCAGGCTCATAAAGCGGCCAAGGTCAAAGATAAAAAACGAGGCTGCCAGCGCAACCAGAACCCCAGCCACGATTATTTTTTTCACCGTCCCTGGCTTCATTCCCTCCACCCTTCTTCCCCATTATATGACTCAGGCTTTAGCTCGGTACAATGTCAGGCTGTTGGTCACCACCGAAATGCTTGACATTGCCATGGCAAGGGCCGCCAAAATGGGGTGTAAGTGGCGCAGGAATTCCGGTAAAAAGGCGAACCCTGCCAAAGCCCCGGCCGCCAGGGGAATCAGCACCACGTTGTATCCAAAGGCCCATACAAGGTTTTGCTTGATGGTGCGCATGGTGGCCCGTCCCAGCCCTATAGCCGAAACCACGCCGGTCAGCTTGCCGCTGGCAAGCACCACGTCAGCCGTTTCCATGGCGACGTCCGTGCCTGTGCCCAGGGCGATGCCCAGGTCGGCGATGGCCAAAGCCGGGGCGTCGTTAATGCCGTCGCCCACCATGGCAACGGTTTTTCCCTGCCCCTGGAGTTCCTTGACTTTGTCGCCCTTCTGGTCCGGCAGAACTTCGGCGAAAATGTTGTCCACGCCGATTTGCAAGGCGATGGCCTTGGCGGTCTGGGGGTTGTCGCCGGTCAGCATAATTACTTCCAGGCCCTGGCTGTGAAGCTGGTTGATCGCCTCTGCGGATTCCGGCTTGAGTGCGTCGGACACCGCAACCAGGCCGGCCAGGGCTTTATCCCTGGCGACGACCATGACGGTTTTCCCCTCATTGGCAAGACGGTCGATCTCAGCCTGGGCGCTTTGGACGTCCACGCCCTGGGCGGCGGTCCAGGCAGGCTTGCCCACGATTATATTGGCGCCCTCGACGTCGGCGGACACGCCGTTTCCTCCATGGGCCTCAAATCCGGCAAGGGCCAGCAGCTTGCTTCCCTGCTCCTTGGCGTGCTCCACAATGGCCCGGCCCAAGGGATGCTCTGAGCCGGATTCCACGCTGGCTGCCAGTTGCAGGACCTTTTCCTGATCCAGACCGCCGAAAGCAGCCACGTCGGAAACCACAGGCTTGCCCATGGTGATGGTGCCGGTTTTATCCAGTATCACCACGTCCAGGTCGGTGGCCATTTGCAGGGCGGTGCTGTCCTTGAACAATATGCCGTGTTTGGCGCCCCGGCCCGTGCCGGCCATGATGGCCGTGGGGGTGGCCAATCCCAGGGCGCAGGGGCAGGCGATGACAAGCACCGCTACAAAACGGATCATGGCGGGAACGAATTCTCCGCCTATGGTCCACCACAGGACGAAGGTCAGCACGGCCAGGACGATGACCGCGGGCACAAACACAGCCGCCACCTTGTCGGCCAAAGCCTGGATAGGCGCCTTGCTGCCCTGGGCTTCCCGGACCATACGAATGATGTGGGCCAGTGCGGTCTCGCTGCCCACCCGGGTGGCCTCGATTTTCAGCAAGCCCTGGCCGTTGACCGTGCCGCCGGCCACGGAGTCGCCGCCGGTTTTGTCCACAGGCAAAGGCTCGCCCGTCAGCATGGATTCGTCCACAGCGGAATTGCCCCAAACCACTTTTCCGTCCACAGGCAAACGCGCGCCCGGACGGACCAGGACGATGTCTCCGACCTTGACCTGGGATACGGGGACTTCCTTTTCATCCTCCCCGTCCACGATGACCGCGGTGTCGGGCGTCAGGCTCATAAGCTCCTTGATGGCTGCGCCGGTTTTGCCTTTGGAGCGGGCTTCCAGGAGTTTGCCCAGCTTAATCAGGGTGATGATGACGGCTGAGGTTTCAAAATAAACGTGCTGTCCCAGGACCGGAAAAAACAATAAGGCCAGGGAGTAAATGTAGGCCGTGGACGATCCCATGGCCACCAGAACGTCCATATTGGCGCTTTTGTTTTTCAGGCTTTTGATCCCGCCCACGTAATAATCCCAGCCCGTATAAAACTGGACCGGCGTAGCAAGGGCTAAAAAAAACCAATTCACCCAGGGCTGATGGCTCCAAGCGCCGATCAGGCCGAAATCGCGGGACATGCTGATGATGAACAAAGGCAGGGCGAATACCACGCCCACCCAAAACTTGCGGGTCTGATCCTTGATTTCCGCTTCACGGGCCGCGGCTTCCACGTCCTCGGGCTCCTCGCCTTCCTGAGGGCGAATGGCCTCAAACCCGGCCTTGGAAACCGCTTCGATGATTTTATCCAGATTGGTGAGGGCCTGGACGTACTCCACCGAGGCCCTTTCCGAGGCAAAGTTGACGGAAGCCGACACCACCCCGGGGACCTTTTTGTTCAGGCTTCGTTCCAGGTTGGCGGCGCAGTTGGCGCACGTCATGCCGGTTATGGGGAGTTCAATTTTCGCCGTAGGCACGCCGAAGCCCAGGCTCTCAATTTTATTGATGACATCCTGGGGCTTGGTCTGCGAAGCGTCCAGGTCAAACGAGGCCTCCTCGTTGGCGAAATTCACCGACACCTCGCTGACTCCCGGCAGCTTTTTAATGCCGCGCTCGATGTTCATGGCGCAATTGGCGCACGTCATCCCTGTAACCGGCAAGGTTATCCTGGCAGGTTTCATGGCAGCCTCCAGGTCTACTCTGCGGGGTAATTGATCTCTTTAAGGATAGCCCTGATGGAGTCTTCGGTGGCCGGGGAATCCCATTTCACCTTGATGGTCTTGGATCCGGGATCGCCTTCCACGCCGGCCACGCCGTCGGCTTCATTCAGTTCCTCTTTGATGGCGTTTACGCAATGGCCGCAGGAAATATTGGGTACGGTAAATGTTTTTTCTTCCATGATGGCGCCTCCATTCTACTAGTAAAAATGTCAAGTGAGACCAAATAGGTCTTAATTAATATGGAGCCCCCGATTAACTCTGTCAAGCGAATGCCATGGCGGGAAAAACAGCGGAGATCATTTACTGGCGAGGCGTGCAAGGGGAAGGCGGTCAAATTCCTTCCCCTTGCAAATAGTTATCCATTAATTGTCCGTCAGGACATGGTCGTCGTATTCGGTTTCGAAATACAGCTTATGCTTGGCTTCTTCCTGGGCTAAGGAAAGAAAAACTTCCTTGAGGTCCCCTTCCACCCGGTTGGCCAAATGGGTGTACAGCATGAACGCGGCTTTTTCCTTTTTCATGGCCAAAATAAGGGCCTTTTGGAAATCCATGTTGGGCTCCACCGGAGCGTCAACCACGTAATCGGCAATTTTGAGGTCCGTTACATTGCCCGCCGCGGGCGCCATGGCCTGGCCTTCCTTGACAGCCTTGAGCTTTTCTTCATGCCTCTTCTCTTCCGCAACAAAGCTCTCAAACAATGCCTTGGAACCCGACCTGGTTGTGTTCTCTGCGATTTCTGCGTAAAACTTCTGGGCCTCCTGCTCATTTTTAATGGCGAAATCCAGGATGGCATCCACTGAATTAAAGTTGGTCATCGTGTATTCTCCTCCTCGTCATTTTGAACAAATTGGGCTCCAACCCAGGGCCCTGTTGGTTTTTCTTAGCAACGATAATTTCTATTACACCATTGTTTATGTCATAGTTTTCAACGTTGCGTCAAAGAAATATCATGGAATTACATCGCGGTTCAGTTCACGCTATTGAATCAAGATAGGCGCCGGAGGCGGATTGGTCAAGAGCCATAACAGCCCGTCGGGCCTTTTTCCAGACCATGGAAGCCGGAGCTTCCGGCGCTTGATCGCACAGAATATTGCGGACGATTTCCGCCTTGCTTGCGCCGGAAATCAGGAACAGAATTTTTTCCGCAGCAAGAATAAAAGGCATGGCGAGAGTAATCCGGTCATGAGGATGCCGGTCCGACCGGGCCGCATGCACCCAGGCGTCTTTAGGATAATCGTCAACTTCTTCGGGAAAAAGGGATGCGGTGTGGCCGTCCGAGCCCACGCCTAGCAGGACGAAATCCAGGTTATTTGCCTTGGGCGGCGCCGGGCAAAGCACGTCATGAAGCCTTG
The DNA here is from genome assembly GCF_900142135.1 of Desulfatibacillum alkenivorans DSM 16219. Taxonomy (GTDB): domain Bacteria; phylum Desulfobacterota; class Desulfobacteria; order Desulfobacterales; family Desulfatibacillaceae; genus Desulfatibacillum; species Desulfatibacillum alkenivorans. The sequence continues at coordinate 93,383 of NZ_FQZU01000021.1, forward strand.
TTTGGTAAGCCTTGGCCGCTTTTGCCGCGTCCTCCAAATGAACCGGGACGGGATAAAACCGGTTTTGGGGAAAGCCCGCCGGCTGAACAAGAGACTCCATGATCAAGCGTTGATTGCTGTCTGCGCAGTCCGCGGAAACCATGCGTTCGTCCACCTGAAACAGGCGGGACTTTGCAAGCCATGTTTTATTGTCATTTTGAGCCAGAGCATTGAAGAAGCCAACAGGGGTTTTGCCTCCTGAAAATGCAGCGGAAAACCGGCCGCGCTCCCGGATGCCGGATGAGGCGCACTCCAGATAATATTCAGCGGCGTAAGCGGCCAATTCCTCGGGTGTTTCTTGAATGACGACGGTCTTGCCGGGTCCGGCATCTTTGACGATCATGCAAAATCTCTCCAGTGCCTGCCGTCCCGCGCCATCAATTCGTCCGCGTCCGCAGGCCCCCAGGTCCCGGCTTGGTAATTGGGAAAATTTGCAGGCGGATTATCCTCCCAGTATTGAATGATGGGGTCTACCACGCTCCACATGGCTTCCACGCCGTCCTGCCTGGCGAACAGGGTAAGGTCGCCCCGCAGGCAGTCCAGCAGCAGACGGGCGTAAGGGGGATAGCTGGCTGCCTGGAAGGCTTTGGAATAGTTGAACTCCAGCAAAGAAGGATGGGGGATGTTTCCCACGCCCGGCTGCTTGGCGTTAAACCGGAGGATGATGGATTCTTCCGGCTGAATTTGAAGGTGCAAAGCGTTTGGAGCGTCCTGGCAGGCCGAGCCCATGAGCTTTAAAGGCGGCTGCTTGAACTCCACATAGATTTCCGTGATCCGCTTTTTCAACCTTTTACCCGCCCGCAAGTAAAACGGAACCCCGGACCAGCGCCAGTTGTCGATATAGAACTTGCCGGCGAAAAAAGTGGGAGATACGGAATCCTTCGCCACATTGGCTTCTTCCCGATATCCCGGAACGGCCATTTCGCCGTATCGCCCCGGGCCGTACTGGCCCCGAACCATGTTGTGACGCAGATATTCCTCATCCACCTTTCGGAAGCTCTTGTATATCTTGAATTTTTCGTCCCGCACTGCGTCCGCGTCAAAACTGGCGGGCGGCTCCATGGCGGTATGGGCGACCAGTTGCAGCATGTGGTTCTGGATGATGTCCCGAACCACTCCAGCCTGCTCGTAGAAGTTTCCTCGGGTTTCTATGCCGATGTCCTCAGCTGCTGTGATCTGGATATGGTCCACGTAATTCCGGTTCCATAAGGGCTCGAACACGTTGTTCCCAAACCGGAAGAACATGAGGTTCTGGACGGTCTCCTTGCCCAGGTAATGATCCATGCGAAACACCTGGTTTTCGTCAAAGGCATCCAGCACCCTTTGGTTGAGAGCCCGGGCCGACGCCCTGTCCACGCCAAAGGGCTTTTCCATAATCACCCGAACGCGGCCCGGTCCTTGGGCCAAACCGTGATGCTTCAACTTGGCGATAATCACAGGCGCTGAGTCGGGCGGCGCCGCCAGGTAATGGAGCAGGTTGAGTTTTTCTTGTGAACCCCCGGGCAATCCATTCACGACGGCTGCTTTGACTTCCTCATATTTGGAGTCGTCTTCAAAATTGGCGGAGATGAATTCAAAACGGCTGACGAACTGGTTCAGCATGTCTTCCGGGGCGGGAGCTTCACAATGCTTGATCACGGATTCCTTGATCATCGCCTGGTACTCCGCGGAATTAATCTTTGTCCTTGCAAACCCGATTACGCGAAAATCTTGGGCCAGGAGGTTGTCCCTGTATGGCCGAAACAACGTTGGCGCCAGTTTTTTCCGGGCAAGGTCTCCGGCGCCGCCGAACATGATCATGATAAAAGGATAGTCCCTGGCGCCCTGAGTTCCCAGGGGCAGGACGCACGGATCCACAGGCGGTTGACCGCCTTGGGCGGCCGGGCCGGAATCACTCATCGTGGCCGCTCCTTATTTTGTGGCCGCCGAATTCCTTTCTGAGGGCGGCGATTACCTTGGCCGCAAAAAAGCTGCTTTGCCGGGACCGCAGCCTTTCCAACAAGGCCGTGGTGATGACGGGCGCAGGCGCGTCCTGTTCCATGGCCTCGGCCACGGTCCACCGGCCTTCGCCCGAGTCCTCCACATACGCCCAGACGGACTTAAGGTCCGGTTCTTCGCGGAAAATATTTTCGCACAACTCCAGCAGCCAGGACCGGATGACGCCGCCCTGATTCCAAAGATGGGCGATCTTGCCCAGGTCCAGGCCGAAATCCTCTTTGCCGTGCATAAGCTCGAATCCTTCGGCGTAGGCCTGAAGCATGCCGTACTCAATGCCGTTGTGAATCATTTTTACAAAATGGCCCGCTCCATTGGGGCCTACATGCAAAAATCCGCCGGGCGGCGCCAAATCTACAAAAATGGGCTTTAGCAGGTTAAACGCCTCCTCTTCCCCGCCCACCATCAGGCAATAGCCGTTTTCCAGCCCCCACACGCCTCCGCTGACGCCGGCGTCCAGGAAGAAAATCTCCTTTTCCTCCAAGGCGCGGGCGTTGGCCATGGAGTTCTTATAAAAGGAGTTGCCGCCGTCTGTAATGCAGTCCCCCGGCTCCATAAAATGAATCAATTGGTGGATGATGGAATCCGTTGTCTGGCCCGCAGGAACCATCACCCACACAACCCTGGGGAGCGGCAGGCTGGCGACCAGATCTTCCAGGCTTTCTGCGCCGTATGCGCCCTTGGCCGCGATGGCTTCCACCGATTCCCTGGTTCGGGCGTATGCTGAAACCTTATGGCCTCTTGCCAGCAGCCTCTCCACCATGGCTCCGCCCATTTTGCCTAATCCCACAAACCCGATTTCCATTGGATCCTCCGAAAACTATCTGATGATGCAAAAACGCGAATGGGATGATTCGCCGGCATGGATCGCCGGCGCCGAATTTTTCATTTACAGAGAATATACTACGGTCCAATCGCGGGGTTCAAGGAAAGTCTATGAAATGATTTGCGTCCCGGTCCTATTTGATTTATTGTTGGTGAACAGTTTGATCGCGCCTTGAAACAACTCCCGGATCGGAGCATCCATGAAGGACAGCAAGACCATTCACCAAGGAAGAGTTTTCACCCTGAAACACGACCAGGTAACCCTGCCCAACGGCAAGGAAACGGGTTTGGACGTCATTCGCCATCCGGGGGCGGCGGCCATGATTTGCTTGAATGACAAGCAGGAGGTTCTGCTTCTGCGGCAGTTCAGATACGCAGCCGGGGGATATCTCTATGAAATTCCAGCCGGGACTTTGGAGCCCGGGGAATCTCCTCTTGACTGCGCGGCGCGGGAAATCGAGGAGGAGACGGGATTTTGCGTTTCCACGTGGAAAAAGCTGGGAAAAATGATTCCTGTGCCCGGATATTCGGATGAAGTGATTCACATCTTTTACGGTACAGGGTTGACGCCCTCCACCCAAAACCTGGATCAGGACGAGGTTTTGGAGGTGGAAGCCGTTCCATGGGAAAAGGTCATGACCATGGCCGGGGACGGTACCATCTGGGACGCCAAAACCCTGTGCGCGCTTTTTTGGCTTGACCGGGAGCTCTCCCGTTGAAAATCTTTACATTTCCGGCTTAACCGTTTATGCTGGAAAGGTTTCTACAACCCCAAACGCGGCCTTCAGGTGTTCATATGATTCTAGGACTTGACGTTGGCGGAACCCAGACCGACGCCGTTGTGTTGGAAGACGGCCATGTCCGGGCGCACACAAAAACGGTTAATCGCCCGGAACTTCTCGAAACCTTAGGACAATCCCTTGATAAAACCCTGGCTGGAATAGAGCCGGACAAAATTCAACGCATGGTGTTTTCCACCACCATGGCCACCAACGCCGTGGTGATGGACAACATGGACCCGGCGGGCATGATCGTTTCGGCGGGACCGGGCATGAACCCGGAATGGTTCAGCGTCGGCCCCTCCTATCATGTGGTGGAAGGGTGCATGGATCATCGGGGAACCGAGGTGATGGCCCTGGATAAAAGCCAGGTGAAAGAAGCCATCCGGGAAATGGAAAAGGCGGGCGTAAACGCTTGCGGCATCGTGTGCAAGTTCTCGGTCCGCAACCCCCATCAGGAATTGCAGTTGGAGGAATGGCTGGGCGATCAATTCGGGTACAAAGCGCTCGGCCATCGCTTCTCCGGCAGCCTAAACTTTCCCAGGCGCATAGCAACCGCTTATTTAAACGCGGCATTGCACAAACTGCATACAAAATTCATTTCCTCCCTGGAAACCACGCTCACGGAAAGAGGACTGAACGCGCCCCGGTACTTGATGAAACCGGACGGCGGAACCATCCGTTTGGATAAGAGCTGCGAATTTCCCGCCCAGACCGCCCAGTCCGGTCCCGCAGCCAGCGTCATGGGCGCTCTGGCTTTGGACGGATGCAAAGGCGTGACTCTGGTCCTGGACATCGGCGGAACCACGACGGACATGGCCCTGGTTCTGGACGGCCTGCCTTTGTGGGTGCCAAACGGCATTCGCATCGGCGAGCACAGGACGTCCATCCGCTCCCTGCTGACCCGCTCCGTGGGCTTTGGCGGAGACTCGGAAGTCAGGGTGGAAGACGGCAAAAAGCTGTCCATCGGCCCCATGCGCCGGGGCGAGGCCATGGCTTTCGGCGGCCCCATGCCCACTCCCACGGACGCCATGATTACCTTGGGGCTTATGGAGGAAGGGGACAAAGACCTGGCCCGAAAAGCCATGGAGGACATCGGCGCCCAGCTATCCTTGGACGCAGAAAAAGCAGCTAAAATGATCCTGGAGGAAACCACCAAGGGCATGACCAAGGCGGTCATCGAATTTGTCAAAAGGATCAACTCCAGGCCCGTCTACACCATCCATGAAGTCATAGAAGGCATTAAAATAGATCCCGACCGCATTGTGGTGCTTGGCGCTCCCGCGCCTATTGTCGCGCCCATGCTGGAAAAAGCCTTTAACATCCCTTGCGTCGTGCCGCCCCATTACCAGGTGGCCAACGCCGTGGGCGCCGCTGCAGCCAAGGTTACGGCGGAAATTTCGCTCCAGGCGGACACCCAGCGCGGGTCCATGGTGATTCCCGAGGTGGGTTTGGAAAGCGCCATTGCCAGGGATTTTACCATGGCGGCGGCCATGGAACAGGCCAAGGAGGCGTTGTTCTCCAGAGGGCTGGCCGTGGGCGCGGACCCCGGCGACCAGGAGTTCGCCGTCATAGAAAAAGAAGAGTTCAACATGATCCGGGGCGGGTACAGGGTTGGAAAAAACATCCGCCTGAAATTAGCGCTGGTTCCGGGTTTAATTCCTGACTGTAACTGCGGGGGGCAGCAATTATGATTAGGGCGAAACGAAAAACCGGGCTTGTTTTTTTTCCCGCTTTTGACTGGGCCATCAGCCCCACCCATCCAGAAAGGGAGGAAAGGCTTTTATACACCCAGGATCAGGTCATGGAAGAAGGCCTGCTGGACGTGCCGGGAATTCGCGAATACCGGGTGCGGCCGGCTAAATACAGCGACCTGCAACGGGTGCATTTTTGCGTGCCCGATGAACCGTCCATGGCGACGGAAAGCCATTTGATTTCCGCCGGCGGCTGTCTGGTGGCTGCCGACGCGGTCATGAAAAAGGAAGTGGAGAGCGCCTTCGCCCTGGTTCGGCCTCCCGGACACCATGCCATGAAAGTGGTTCACGGCAACCGGGGATTTTGCAACGTCAACATCGAAGCTGTTATGGTGGAATATATCCGGGACGTCTACGGCGTGAAAAAAATCGCCATTGTGGATACGGACTGCCACCATGGGGACGGCACCCAGGACGTTTACTGGCACGATCCAAACGTGCTGTTCATCTCCATGCACCAGGACGGCAGGACCTTGTATCCCGGCTCCGGCTTCGCCGAGGAAAACGGCGGCGCCAACGCCAGGGGGACGACCATCAACATTCCCTTGCCTCCCAGAACCGGCGAAAAGGGCTTTTTGTACGCCCTGGACGAACTGGTCATGCCCCTGCTTGAAAAATTCGAGCCGGAGCTAGTCATCAACTCGGCCGGCCAGGACAACCATTTCGACGACCCCATCACCCACATGAACTTCTCCGCCAAGGGATATGCAGAATTGAACGCCCGCCTTAAGCCGGACCTTGCGGTTCTGGAAGGCGGCTACTCGGTGGAAAAAGCCCTGCCCTACGTAAACGTGGGCATTATCATGGCCATGGCCGGCATGGACACATCCACGGTCAAGGAGCCCGGGTATGACAAGCACTATGCGCCCCAGGCCCCGGACATTACGGATTATATCACCAACCTCATGGGAACTTTAAAAGATCAGTTTCTGATCAATCCCCCGGCGCCGCATCCGGCGAAAAACGGCGAGATTATCACGACATCCAAGAGGATCTTTTACGATACGGACATGATCAACGAAAACCAGGACGAACGCCTGGTCCGTTGCCGGGATTGCGCAGGGGCCCTGGCCATCGACTCCCACTCCAGCAAGGGGAACAAAATGATGGGCATCCACATACCCAAGGACGCCTGCCCCATGTGCCAAAAGACGGCCGAAAAATGGGTGAACGAAGCCCTGGACAACAAAAAATTTCACCATATCTTTTTGCAGGACCGCACCAAATGCACGTACGAGGTGCTTCGTTAAGGGCCAACTGAAATCTTGAAATAATACTTATGATGGGATCTCAACAGATTTTAATCCAGTTGTGTTGAGATCCTATCTTTTTTTTGGGGAAATGCAATCCATGAGTAATATTGGACGATGGAAGTTGCTGGGCGTGGTATTAATTGCAATTGCTACTGTTGCACTTGGCTTTTGGGCCATGAGCAAGCCGTCCAATCTTGGGCGCCCCCGGCTTGATGTAAAAAAACTTTCAGCCCTACCGCCTGATGTCAATCTGCCAATCTATCCTGAGGCTGAAAACGTCGAGTATTATTCAATGGCCGGCGAAACGGTTTTTGGCGTCAGCCTTGAATCGCACCAGAGGCATCCCACTTATGCAATTATGGAATACTACGACGAAGAATTAGCCCGCTCCGGCTGGACGCCTTTTTGCGAGGAATATTACAAATACGGGGATAGAAAATGGGAAAGACATACAGACCTTCGTAAAGGCTCTCCCAAAGAGGTAGAACGTTTTGTCGCATATTGGGTTAACCCTGACAAAACAAAGCGGTCAGTACTGATTTTGCGATACTATGGGTTCAACAGCCGTGAGCCGGGAGAATCTGCCTTCTCCAACAAAGAGCCGGGTTTGTAACATACCAGGAAATGCCTTTCTTTATTCTCCCGGCTCCGACAAATGGGTAAACCATGAACACTGATCAGCGATAGGATAGAATCGGCCAGTCCATTTGATCGGCCTTTTTCCTGAGCGGGTCGGTGGGCTCTACGGCAAACGGGTTGCCCACCATGGAAAGGAGCGGGATGTCCGCCTGATGGTTTCCATAGGCAAAGGACCTGGCGAGGTCAATGTTTTCGGACTCCGCAAGGGCTCTCGCTTTTTTGACCTTTTCCTCCTCAATGCACAATGGCCCCCGGGTTCGCCCGGTCAGCATGCCGTCCGGGCCGGTTTCCAGGTCGCTGCAAAGCAGATGGTCAAACCCCAGGTCGGCCCGCACAGGCTCCAGGGTGTACCGGAGGGAGCCTGAAATCAGGACCGTGACATGGCCTTGCTTCTTGTGCTCAAGGAATCTTTCCAGGATATTTTTGGCAAGCTGGGGGCGGATCATGTCTTCGTAAAACTCGCAAATCCCATCCACAAAAGGATCCAGAGGCTTGCCCCTGTAGAAGCTCAAAAGAATGCGCGCCATGGCCGTCTCGGACAACAAATGCCTTTTATAAAGCAGGCTGGAGCCCCAGACTTTCAGGATATACGGCAAGGGCGCCAGCCCCGTCTCCCACAAAAACTTGATGCCCTGCTTTGCGGAATCGGTCTCCAGCAGCGTGCCGTCAAAATCAAAAAAGGCTCCAATGCGTTCGGTCATGACAATCTCCTGTGTCACCGAAGAATATGCACGAATCCCGAACAAATAGCAAGGAAGGCATGAAACCCAAAATCCGCGATTGGATTTGCCGGAGGGGTGGTTTGAACATTTCAGGGCGTTTCAGCCCTTTTTTTAGGAGTCCGGCGGACTCATCGCCCCCTCCAGGATGGCCAGGGAAGAATCCTCA
>NZ_FQZU01000092.1 GCF_900142135.1 Desulfatibacillum alkenivorans DSM 16219
GATGAGTCCGCCGGACTCCTAAAACAAGGGCTGAAACGCCCTGAAATGTTCAAACCACCCCTCCGGCAAATCCAATCGCGGATTTTGGGTTTACAGTTTTCCTTGACAATCCGCGTTAAAAATTTTAGCGTTTGCCCAGATTTTTGTTGCGGGCCCATAAGGGCTATAGGGAAAGCGGTGCAAATCCGCTGCGGACCCGCCACTGTAAGTGGGAACGAAAGCCGCACACGCCACTGTTTCAAAAGGAATGGGAAGGCGCGGCCTGTAGAATGATCCACGAGCCAGGATACCTGCCGCAACAAAACCGTGTTAATACGTCTTCGGGTTTAAGGCGGGATGCGGATATGGATGTTTATATCCGTTTAATTCCTTGTTTGGGCGCTTTTTAAAGCCCTGCCTGTCAACCCGACGGGCAGGGCTTTTTTTTGTGGGCTCTTTCCGGCCGGGCAAGGCCCTGGATTGGTTCCTGAGACCATAGAGACGAACAATGGCGAATGATCATAAGGACGCAAAGGACATTTGGTTTCCGGCGAAAAAATACGGATGGGGATGGGGAATCCCCCTAACCTGGCAAGGCTGGGCAGTTCTGGCGGCCTATATGGCTTTGGCCTTTGCGGGCGCCGCTTTCATTGCACCGTCGCGCTATCATGTTTGGTTTCTTCCGTACATTTTTCTGATTTCAGTCCTGCTGGTTTTCATTTGCTGGAAAAAAGGGGAAAAGCCCCAATGGCGCTGGGGCAAAAAAGATTGAGCCCCAAAAGGCGCCAGGGCGCGACAACCGCCCCCCAACAAAATTATTGATAGCGAACGGCCGGAAGAGGCACGTCTCCTCCTTTTCCGCCCCGTTCTTCCGAAGGGTTTTCCGGCGCTCAACCACCGCTCACGAGCGCCGGGAAGCCTTTTGCTTTTTTTGACAACGCCGTGATAAGGCATTAAAAGTATAAAGACTGATTGCAACGCATTTTCCGTGCGCACGAATATAGACAGGAGACCGCCCATGAAGCCCCCAATCGTCCTTGCTGCATTCGGCACTTCCACCCGCGCCAAAGCCGCGTATGATGTTATCGACGCAGCATACAGGGAAGCATTCCCCGGCCATGAAATCCTTTGGGCTTACACCTCCCGCACCGTGGCATCCAAGGTGAATAAACGCAGCGACGAGCAAAAACTGCATCCCGAAGATGTCATGGAAATGCTGGCCGGCCAGGGGCGTGAGTGGGCCGTGGTGCAATCCCTGCATCTTGCCTGGGGGCATGAGTTTTTCCGTTTAAAAGACGACGTGCAGCACGAAAAAGTGCGGGCCTCCATGGGCCTGCCTTTGCTCACCTCCCCGGAGGATTGCATGGAAGTCGCCGAGGATCTCGCCCGGTTTTTTGATTCCCCCCAAGACGAGGCCCAGGTGTTTGTGGGCCATGGCACGGATCATCCGGCCTGGGCCATGTTCACGGCCATGGGAAGCATCCTGAAGGATATGTACGGGGACCGGGCTTTCATGGGAGTTTTGGAGGAAGGGTATCCGGACCGGGACGTCCTCATCAGCAAGCTGCTGGCCCAGGGGTATAAAAAGGCGCGGCTAATCCCCTTTTTGCTGGTTTCGGGCATGCATTTCGCCAAGGACCTGGCCGGGAAAAAGGACTCCTGGAAAATAAAAATGGAGGAAGCCGGAATTCAGGCGACGCCTGAAAACATCGGCCTTGGCCAAAGCCCGGCCGTCGTCCGAATGTTCGTCCGGCACACCCAAAAAGCCTTGGACCTGATTCCTTTAAAGTGACATATGGGGTCACCCATTAGAGGCGGAGGTCAAGAAAAAACACTCTACCTGTGGCAACGAAACTCTGTTTTCTTGCCCTCCGGAGTTGCATAACCGCC
>NZ_FQZU01000016.1 GCF_900142135.1 Desulfatibacillum alkenivorans DSM 16219
CCCTTCCAGGAGCAGGCTCTTACCGGTAAGATTGCAACCGCAATGGAAATCAAGGCCAAACTGGAAGGGCGCTTAGGGCATTCAGTGCATAAAACAACAGTATATCGAATGCTTAAGCGTCACGGATGGAGAAAAATTGTTCCAAGAACTGTTCATGTTCAGAGTGACGCCAAGCAACAAGAGGACTTTAAAAAAAATTCCCGGACATTGTAAAAGAGGCTCTGGACTTCAGGGCACCCGAGGATGATAGGCCGGTCATGCTTTTTGCACAGGACGAGGGGAGGTTTGGGCGAATAAACGACGTCCGGCGCACATGGGCTCCTGCGGGAATACGGCCCAAAGCCCCCAGGCAAATAGTCCGCAAGTACATCTATGCCTATGCCGCAGTCTGTCCGAACTCCGGGGAGATGGCCGCACTGGTCCTTCCATGGGCCAATAGCCAGATGATGTCCATGTTCTTGAGACATGTGTCAGAATTATATCCGAAGCATTTTATCCTCATGCTCGTGGATGGGGCTGGCTGGCATGTCTCAAAAAGCCTTGAAGTGCCGGAAAACATACGATTGATCAAACAACCGCCTCATAGTCCTGAATTGAATCCTGTTGAGCACATATGGGAAGAGCTGCGAGAAAAGCATTTTCATAACAAAGCACTGAATTCTCTGGATCAGGTGGAGGCGCAGCTATGTAAAGGCTTGCTAGAACTCATGGATGATCCTGGCAAAGTTCGTTCAATGACTAATTTTCCCTACCTAAGAAAAACTACTCATTAGATTGCAACTTGGTATGAGCGCATAGTTAATAAGGAAAAGAAAATTCGGAAAAAATTTCGGGCTTCCATCAAAACTTTCTTCTTGTGTGACCGGATCTGACACACCAGCCTTGTACATTCCCTTTCGCGCGCCGGAGTGGCGAGGCAATTCCAGAATCAAATCCAAAACAAGTTTTCATGACAAGGAGAAAAAAATGATGAAAAAACTAATCTCTATCTTTATAGCTGTATTCGTGGTTGCCAGCCTGGTCAGTTGCGCCAGCATCGTGAGCAAGTCCAATTACCCCGTCGTGGTCAACAGTTCGCCCGATGGCGCCACCATCACCGTCATGGATAAAAAGGGCGCACAGATTTATAAAGGAAAGACGCCCACCACTTTGACCCTTGCCAGCAGCGCCGGCTATTTCTCCGGCGCCGAATATTACATCACCTATGAACTGGAGGGCTACGAAACCCGCCAGGTCACTTTGCAAAAGGAGTTGGATGGGTGGTACATCGGCAACATTCTTTTCGGCGGGCTCATCGGGATATTGATCGTGGATCCAGCGACCGGCGCCATGTGGAAACTCCCTCCCAACCTCACCACATCCCTGGAGCCAAAGGTCACCGCCCTCAATATGGATGGACAGTCCGTCAAGGTCGCCTTGTTTCAGGATGTTCCGGCGCATCTGAGAGCGGAGTTGACGCCATTAAATTGAAAATAGAAATCGTCTCCCCGGGGCTGCCTCAACGCCCCGGGGGGGCGGCCTTTATTTTCCAGAAAAAAATCCATTAGGTTTCCAATGATTATATATTTTGTTCGGCAGCGATCAATCTGTGGCGCAGGATAGTGTATTGTCTTCAAGATGTTGAATGTAGATAACAATTATTACTAAATAAACCTTGTGGAATTGAAGTATTCTACAAGCCGTGCTATGGAAAATTAAACACTCGTCAAAGTAAGTAGGAGTATAGATGAGGGGCGATCAACTGGCAAGACAATGGAGAATCCTGAGGCGCATCGAGGCAAGCCGCAACGGCCTGAGCGTCAATGACATCATTTCTTTAGTGGGAGTTCAACGCCGAACTGTGTACAGGGATTTGGAGGCTCTGCAGGCGGCGGGGTTCCCCCTGTATGTGGAGAAGGTGGAAGGTCAAAGCAAATGGATGTTTATTGACGACTACAAGTTTCAGGTGCCCCAGCCGTTTAGCATCACAGAACTGATGTCCCTTCATCTTTACGGGGACTTTATTAAGGTGTTCGAGGACACTTGGTATTATGACGGCCTGCAGTCCCTGCTTGAAAAGGTGCGGGCCACCCTGCCGCGGGAAACTCTTGCCTACATGGAAAACGTTCAGAACGCCTTTTCCGTAGCCATCAGTCCCTGCAAGGATTACGGCCGCTTTCGGGAGATGCTCAACCAGCTTAGCAAGGTGCTGCCCAAAAGGGAGCGGGTGGAGATGATTTACCAGTCCCTACGAAGCTCCAAAGACAGCCACCGTAAGGTGGATCCCTACGCTTTGCGGTTTTTGGACGGAACCATCTATCTGATCGGATTTTGCCATCTCCGCGGAGAGGTGCGCACCTTTGTGGTGGACCGCATCAAACTGGTGCGCGCCACGGGCGACACCTTTGACATCCCCGAGGATTTTTCCCTGGAAGAATACACCCGTAACAGTTTCAAGGTCATGCAGGATGAATTGCATACGGTTAAAATCCGCATCAGTCAGGAATGGTCCCGGTGGGTGGGGGAGAAAATCTGGCACGAAAGCCAGCGCCTGGAAAAACTCCCTGACGGCGGCCTGGAACTGACCTTTGAAGTCGCCGGCCTGGACGAAATCAAGCAATGGGTGCTCAGCCTGGGAAAGGAAGCCTGGGTTGTCTCGCCCGTTGAATTGAGGGATTTGGTATTGCAGGAAATGAAGTCCGCCTTAAGCCGTTATGAGACAAATGCTGCGGATGCGGATGAATCGTGGGAAGTGCGGGAAGCCGCTGAAAGTTAGAAATAGAACGATCAAACCATGCCAATGAAGCACAGTTGTCCATTCCTCCTGTTTTCAATCAAGATGGAATCTTAATCTGTGGCGTTAGAGCATTTGGAGTGTAACAAAGAGAACAGAGGGTTCCTATCTGCACGGACGCAGTTGAACATATTTTTTGGGATGTTGCAGAACCAGGATTTGCTTAAAGCACATGCAGGTTTTGTTTGCTTTTGGACTTAATTGTTAGGAATGGCCATGAATTTTTTTAGTTTTTTAATCCCCAATTTTCACGACATTTTAAATCCTGATGTATTATTTACAACTAGAATGAGCGCTGGATTAATATTCATTCTTTGGGCATTCTTGGTGATTGTAGCGGCTTATCTCGTAGTAACAGCGCTCTTTCCTCTGAAATCAATTAAAAGCATGAAAAAACTGCTGTCGGAGCTTACTCCGGAGTTACTTGTTGAAAAGCGCAGAGATATATTGCTGGGCGCGGAGGAAATTCCCCGTTTAAAAAGAATTTGGCGATTATGGGACGGAACATTGGTGGAAGGGAATGACGGAAAGAATTTGTATGCCACAGTGAACGCCTCCCAATTTTTTTACTCCCGAGCAATCGCCCCGGAAATTGTAGACAACAGATTTCTTGCCGCTGTCCCGGGTCTTTTGACTGCGGTGGGAGTACTAGGGACATTTTTAGGGTTGTCCATTGGCCTGGGTGGATTGGACTTATCTGACAAGGGCATGGAGCACATATCCTCTGGCGTAAACCATCTGATTACTGGTGCATCTTTAGCCTTTTCCACCTCGGTTTGGGGAGTAATATGCAGCATCGCATTCAATTTAATTGAAAAGTTAACTGAGCGTAGGGTCCGGGATCGGGTGCGTTCATTGCAACGGCAAATAAATGATCTGTTTCCAAGCCTGAACCCAGAGGACACGTTATTGCTGATCGAACAGCATGGACGCCAATCACGGGAAACTTTGCAAGGCCTTGCGGAGCAAATCGGCGATCGCATGCAGGAAAGCGTGAACCTGATGGGAGTACAGATGCAGCAGACCATGGAAAGCCTGAGCAAATCCATGGTGGACGGCGTAACGGATATGTTGACGCCTGCCCTTGAAAAACTGATTGGAAAGGCGGACGAGTTTGCCGGGCGCCAGGAAAATGGGGCCCATGAAGCCTTGGCCGAGCTTGTGGAAAAGTTTTCCAACACTCTTGGAAAGCGCGCCAAGGAGCAAGGCAAGGCCATGGAGAACGCCAACAGAGAGATGCAGGGCCAGTTCAGTTCGTTTGGGGCCTATTTTGAAAAACTCAGCGACTCCCTGGACCAAAAGCATCAACAGGCCCTTGCCCAGGATGAATCCAGGACGCAAATGTTTCAAACCATTGTCAAGGAGTTGCAAAGTCAACATAGCCAACTGTCTGACAATGTCCGCAGCGGCGTTGAGGCGAACAGAGAGTCCGTGGTTGAAATCCAAAAGCAGGCTGCGGAGCTTCTAACCGCTGTTGAGAAAAGCCAAAGCGCCTTGAGGAAAACAACGGACGATTTGGGCGAGACGGTGCAGGGTTTTGGCTCGGCCACAGATAATGTAAAAGAACTTGTGTCGACATTGCGAGATGCTTCCGAACAAATGGCCTCATCAATGAAAGACGCCGGATTGGCTACTTCCGCGGCGTCCTCCGAAAGCGCCCAGGTAACCGCAAACCTGGACAAGTTGCTTGCAATAGTTACGGATACCCAGCAACAGATTGAGATCACCCGTCAAGGCATCCAGCAGGCAAGCGAAGCCATGGTTGGGGGGCTCAGTTCATCCAATCAGGAAATGCTTGAAAAACTGCAGTCCTTCAGCGAACGCTTTGAGCAGTTGAGCGAAGTCATGGACAAAAAATACAGCGAAGCAGTTTCCCAGGATGAAAGCCGATCCACCATTTTTGAGTTGTTTGTTGAAGAGATGAGGGAACAGCAAAAGCTGTTATCCGAAAATGTGAGGGCGGGGGTGGAGGCAAACAATACCTCGACATCAAAAGTGCAGGCCCAGCAGGAAGAATTGGCGGGCGTGGTTAATCAAAGCCAGCAATCCATGCAACAAGCCGCTTCGGAACTCGAACGGGTCATAGGAGGGTTTGGCGACGCTACAAAAAATATTAATGAACTTGTTTCCACTTTAAAGAGCGCCTCTGACCAAATGGCGGCTGCTTTGACGGAGGCCGGCCAGAACACGGCGACAGCTTCCAAGGAAAGCGCTCGCGTTTCCGAAAATCTGCACAGATCTCTCGTCATGGTGAGGGAAACCCAGGAGCAAATAGAAACCACCCGGCAGGGAATCAAGGAAGCAAGCGAATCCGTGGTGGACGGCATGAAGTCGTCAATCGTCCAAAACAGGCAACTCCAAGACGAATTGAAGCAACATGTCGAAGGCCTGCAAAAGCAAGTAAAAACATTGCTTTCAGAATACTCCGATCAAGTGAATTCGCAAACAGTGGAGCGGTTGGAGGAATGGAATAGGCAGACCCGCAGTTTTTGCAGCGCAATGGTTAATGTCGTTGGCCAGATGAACAGCGTCCTTGCTGAAATGGAGGACAGGGCCGCCAAATGAGGATTTTAAATCAAAACAATTCACCTTACGCAGACGATGACAATCCTTATTGGATTTCCTTTTCAGATATCATGGCGGGGCTTCTCGTGATTTTTATATTGGCCTGTGTCGTCCTGATTATGAAACTCACAAAAATGAATGAGGAAATGGCGCAAAGGCGGGTTGAAGTGGAACGGGTTATCCAGGAAATTCAAGGAATCAATGCCTTACGTGAGGAGATGCTTCAGGAAATCAAGGCCGAGCTTGCCGCCAAGGGCATTGCCGTTGAGATAACGGAAAATTCTTCCGTGCTGCGCGTTCCGGACGACCAGTTGTATTTCAGGACAATGAGTTATGAAATCCCCAAGGAGAAACTTACGCTTGTTGAAGAAATTGGCAGGGTGCTTCATGACGCCTTGATAAAGGATGACCGATTCACGCATGTGGATACGGTGTTTATTGAAGGCCATACGGACAGCCGCAGGGCTGGCGGCTTGGCCATGGGAAACTGGGGGCTGTCAACCTACAGAGCCATTGCCGTCTGGAAATATTGGTCCGAAGAAACTGATTACGGGCCGGGTTTGCTTGAAATGAAGAATATGCAAGGCCAGAACATGTTTTCCGTTAGCGGGTACGCGGCGACTCGCCGAGTGGAGTTGGAAGAGGTCTGTGAAGACTCTTTTCGGCGAAACAGAAGAATCGACCTGCGTTTTTCCATGAGGAAGCCAGTGGTTTCCGACTATCAAGGCGTCATTGACTTATTGGGGGGAGAAAAGGCGAATGTCCAGGATCAGGCCTCCTAAAATCAATCTGCCGGAATGGGGGGAAATGGGCGGGGCCGACTGGGCATCTTCCATGACGGACGCGCTTGAGAGCCTGTCCCGTAACATTGGGACGAATTCAAACAAGTTTTTGCTTCGGAAAGATGAAATCAGTCGATTGTGCAGAAAGGGAACTCCATTATCCCGAATGCTCAAAACAAAAAGGGATGCAAAAATATTTGCCATTCTCTGGAACGAAGATCGAGCGATTTTACAAGCATATCCGCCATCGTCCAAGACGCTGGAAATCATCCACAATCTTTTTCCAAGGCCGAGTCTGCAGATAGTCATTAATTTGCTTGATCTGTTTTTTAGAGAGTATGATCATCTCCCGGATTCACAGTCTTTGAGCCAAACGGTAAGAAAAATGATGGAGAATTATTCCCAAAGTCCTTTTGTGGGGGATCAGGGAAGAATTTTTGACAATAAAGAAATTCTTTTTGGCCCTGATGGGCCAAGGGCTCTGGCAAGAGAGAGTATCAGGAGCAAAAAAGATTTTGAGCAGGCGTGCTTTGACAAGGGGTTGCCTATAGGGATGGGAGGGCGGTTTCTTGAGCTTGCAAAACAGCAATATTACCTCGAAACAATAGCCAATCTTAAGATTGGTGCAAAGTCCGCCATATTTTCAGAGGTTAACAAGACTTCCGTTAAGGAAAGCCCCTCCCAAAGGAACGGAGAGTTTTTTGGGCATGACATAGTTCGGGCCATGATTGACAGGGTGTCAGCCTCAAAAACCGTAATGCCCGACAACTGGATACAGGTCGTTTTGAGTATCGCGGGAGATCCGCGGAGGTCAAAAGGAGGGGGTAATTACCAAAGGTGGTGGTCTCCCTTGGAAGGAGAATACCGCAGCCGCATGTTGAGGTGGCTCTCAAGGTATGATCTGAATCTCTTCCTGCGTGTTTTGCAAGAATCCTCTACAACGGATGCCATGAAAAGGATGTTTCCGGCTCGCAGGCTCTTTTTGGAGGGGCTGGAAAAATCCGGCCTTGTTTGTGAATCAGTACTGTTTCTGAGTTGGTCAGCTGAGTCTTATGTAAAACGATCCATTCCCAAAAGTAAGCTGCCGCACTATAACTCTCTTTCAGATTATGACACCTCTGTCATTTATCTTAATCTTGGAAAGTGCCACCTGATTGAAGGGACTCACAACTACCGTTTGTGGTTGCACGGCAAGCTGCCGCCTAAGAACCCAATCGACTTTCCTTTTTTTTCCGGCTTGTCATCCAGGGATTTGGGCATGGGCTTGAAAGAACAGTACGAAAAGGCGATAAGGACAGGCAAACAAGGGCCTCCTCCTATTGGGGTTATCCACAGCCGCAATCTAACTTGGCAAAAAAATGCGATAAAAGGCATGAAGAAGTTTGGGTTACGTGTTGATCCAGAGAAGGTTCTCTCGGCCCAAGATTATGATGAGTACCTGGAAAAGTTTGGAGCTTAGTTCATGGGTATTTTGGATGCAATCCGGTCATTGCGGCATCAATCCAAGTCCTCCTTCGAGGTGCGCCCGGATAGTAAAAGTCTGTTGTTTTCATTATCCAAAGATCAGTTTGATGAATGCCTTGACGGCAAAGCAGAGCCCTTCGTGACGCACCAGTTCGTCGCCCTGAAAATGTTGGAGGAGCAAGGCGCGGCGGAGCAATTGGCAAACGGGTTTCGGGTGTTTGCCGCGGACGCCGTTTGTCTGGATCAGGAAAACCGTGAATTGCTGGGCCTCCCGGAACCATGGCCTGGTTCTTTTGACGTTAATTTTATCGCTCAGACGACCAGGAGCGGCTTTGAGATTCAATGTTCCCTTTGTTTCCTGGACGGCGCCAAAACGCGTCAGTACAGCCTCAACGGACCTATGCTTAGATTGAGCGAACAGGAAACCTATTTGCCGGATCATGCGCAGTGGACAATTCTTGACGCCGTTAAATGGCATCATGACCTGCCTGGAGAAAAGCGCACCGAATATAACAATCTTTTGGCAGTCCATTTGTTGCAAGAAGCAAAAAAAGAGGGAGCCCGGATTCAACTCGCGCATTTTGAGGATTTGGAAACCGCAGTCCCCGGCTCCGTAGGGGTAGCCGGCCGCCTGGCGGACAATGGAGACCTTTTTCTCCTTCCAAGTTTTGAAAATCTGGGCGCCGAAGAAATGGATATTGAAAAACGGTTAGGGCAGCTCTCAGATAATCCGGTTGCAAGTTTTCGGGTGAAAAACAAAATAGTTCTGCTGGATGAATCAAGATTTAACGCCGCAAGGGAAATCATTGAACACCGCCGAATCCCCAAGGAGCAGGTCCAACAGTTTCTTGAAACGCCCTCTGCGTATCTGGATGCTTCTCTGGTAAACCTTGAGCTGGGCTTTTCCTTCCGCATGCATGGGGCCACCGAATTCAAACACGCGTACTTTGGGAGGACGGACGCCGCCAGTATCGAGTGGTTTCAGCTTATTGAGCAGCCTAAGGAAAGGCCTGCGGAAACGCCTTCCAAACTGGAACGGGTCATAAAGGAATTGGATGACGTATACGCGTTTCGCGAGCGCATGGAGGACGCCAGGCATGCAGGGGCAGAAACCTTTCCCTTTAATGAATACGAATTTTCTCTCTCGGAATCGGCTAAATTGGAGGCGGAACTTAAAGAGATAGAGACCCAGTTTGAAACAAATAGAGAAGAAACCCATGAGCAACACGAAGAAGATAAAGAGGTTCTATCCAAGGACAAGCCCGCTCTATTGACAACGGATATTGACACCCACGACGAGGCCCTGCCGGAGTGTCTTTCTGATGGAACAAATATAGATTTTAGTCCGTGGGCGCAACCAATTGATTGGTCGATTGTAAAACGGTCGCCGTATCCGCATCAGGAACAAGGGGTGCGATGGCTATTAGGGCACATGGACGGCGCTTTGAGGCACCCGCGGCCGGAAAGTGGAGTTCGCGGGTGTCTTCTTGCGGATGACATGGGGCTTGGTAAGACATACATGACTTTGGTCGCCATGGCGCTTTTCCTCAAAATGCGTAAGGATTTGTGGCTTTCCACCGGTCCGGTCCTGGTGGTCGCGCCTTCCATCCTGTTGGATGTCTGGAACCAGGAGGTGGAAGCAACCTTTCACCAATCTCCCTTTAGAGACATCGTCACCCTCCAGGGCAAGGAACTCTCAAAATTTAAAAGCGCCAAAGGCAATGAAATCCATGGCGATGGCGGAGATGTTCGATATTGCCTGAAAGTCGGGGGCCGGGATTATCCCATTGATCGGTTGGACATGCCCAACCGGCTTGTCCTCACAACCTACGACACACTCCGGAACTATCAATTTTCCATGTGCTCCGTGGACTGGTCCATGGTGGTCTTTGACGAAGCTCAGGCCATTAAAAACCCCAACTCCCTTCAAACAAGAGCGGCAAAAGGCCTTCGTTCAGGCTTCAACCTTCTGGTGACCGGCACGCCTGTCGAAAACGATCTTAGGGATTTTTGGTGCCTTTTTGACACGGCATTCCCAGGCTACTTAAGAGCCTATCAAGATTTCCGCAAGCAATACATGGCGCCCATTTGTAACGCACCGCCGGACAACGTGGGGCAAACTCGTGAACAAGTCGGCAAAGAGCTTCGAGAGCATGTGGGTGAATTCATGCTCCGGAGAACAAAGGAGGAGAACTTAAAAGGGCTGCCGGAAAAACGAATCCGATTGGGCGCTCCCGTTCCGTCTGTCAGTAGCAGCCAAATCAAGGTAAAGCACGCACCAAACTTGGAGTGTATGATGGAAGGCCGTCAACGCTTGCTTTATGATAGCATAATAACAGCTACTCTTGACGCCCAGAATGGAGGACAAAAGGGCGCAGCCTTAAAAGGCCTCCATCAGTTGCGGGATGTTTCTTTGCACTCTGGGATAATGGATGGAGGAGTCCTTCCGGAACCGGAAAAAGTTTTGGACATCCAAGCAGGGAAGGGAGAGTCGGCAAAACTGGCGAGATTGCTTCTTCTCATTGATGAAATCAGGGATCGAAATGAAAAGGTAATAATTTTTCTGATCAATCGACGTTTACAACGATATCTTTCCACTGTCCTGCAAATGAAATATCACCTACCCGTCGACATTATTAATGGCGAAACAAAAGGGCAAGGTACTGGGCGTGACCCCAAGACGAGGCACACTATGATTGCTAAGTTTCAAGCGCAAAAAGGTTTTGGCGTATTGATCATGTCCCCCCTTGCCGCGGGCGTGGGGCTGACAGTGACGGCGGCCAATAATGTGATTCACTTTCAGAGGCACTGGAATCCGGCGAAAGAAGATCAGGCTACGGACAGGGTTTATAGGATTGGTCAAGAGAGAGTGGTCAATGTCTACATACCTGTGGCCCATCATCCTGAGATGCCCTCGTTTGAAGTAAATTTGAACACATTATTATCAAGAAAAACAGACCTCAAGGATGCCGTTGTTACATGCCCGGATGTGTCGCCCGATCAGATTTACGCACAAGGGATTTTTGGCCATAGCGCTTCCATACCAAAGCAGGAGCCGCTTGGGATGGAAGATGTTCACGAAATGCCTTGGGCTCATTTTGAAGCGTTGGCGGCTGAACTGGCCGTTAGAGCCTTTGATGCAGAGGCTTGGCTGACCCCGGCTTCAGGCGACCGGGGCTGCGATGTCGTCGTAATGAGCGCCAATCATGGTAACATGCTCATACAGTGCAAGCACTCCGGCAAGGGGGCGGTTAGCGGCGAGATGGCAAGCAGAGAGGTACATAGCTCAAAGCCTTTCTACGAGGAAATGGCCGGCTGCAAATTTCAACGCCTGATTGTGTGCACCAACGTCAAAAAAATTTCGGCGAAAGAAAACGAAATTAAGAAGATTTATGGCGTTGAGTTCTGGAACGGCGGCGCCATAAAGAAACTGCTTGCCAAAAATCCAATCAGGCAATCAGATATATTGAGTCGCTTATATGCTGATCGATTTACGGAGAAGGCTTAACAAGCGCCCAAAGAAAATTTATAAAATTGCAATTTTCTGAGGAAAATTAAATTGAGGTTTCTATGTCAAAACTGTTTCCGATCCACGGAAAAATCAAATGCAGCAGGTGCTTTGAAGGCGCCCCCGTGCAATGGGGGAAGACTTTTATCGAAAGCAATGGCTGGACTCTCGAGAATAACCCGGGGGCATGGGGCAGCCGGAACCCGGAAATCCTGATTTTGGGGTATTCCAAAGGAGATCGCCAAGCAAAGAAAATCCTCAGCATTCCTTTTGACGAAATCCCCTTCAAAGGCATGCGGAATAATTTGACCCGAATCCTGCAAAAGCTGGGAATTTTGTCGCTGGGTGAATCAATTGATCAGAGAATTCACGGCGAGGAGAATGAACTGGCTTTTGGCTCCCTGATTCGATGCAGCCTGGGCCTGTGGGACTCCGGGAAAGGGGCTGTAAGAAAAAGCGGTGGACTCATCAAGGCGTCGTTCCGGGAAGAACCAGCTCGTCAGTACATTAGGAATTGCAGCAATGAGTATTTGTTCAACCTGCCTACGAGGCTGAAATTGATTTTGATGATGGGAAACGGAGACGACTATATTGGCGATTGTTTTAACATGATGGCCGAGATTCATCCGGAGATAAAAAGAATCAATGAAGTGGCATATTCAAACGGGGCGGTGATCTGGGTCCACCTGGTGCACCCTTCCGGCGCGGGTATGTCCCATATCAAGGCCTGGCTTGAGGCTGATAATGGTAAGCAGGCGGAGAAAAGGAAAGCAGCCATAGAGGCTGTGAGGTCGATTGGAATAGGGTAGTGTTTCGGCATTGGCAATAAGACCAGGCCCATTATTGATTTGGTCTTTAAAGACGGTTAACTGCGTTGAGAGCCAAATGAGCAATATAGATGCAAAATTTAAGGCCATACTATACGGCCTGGCTATCGGGGATGCTTTGGGATTTCAGGTGGAGTTTTCAAAACTGCCCCATATTTATGAGAGGTTCGGTAGGGAAGGCGTGACGGATCTACCGGAAGACGCCTTGTTTTCCGACGACACCCAGATGACCATTGCCATCGCCGAAGCCCTGGTAAAGGCCGGCGACAAGGATTTGGAGTCCATCATGGCGGAGGTCCGCAGAGAATTCATCAAGTGGCTCCATTCTCCCGAAAACAATCGCGCCCCGGGCAACGCCTGCCTTATCGGGGTGGAAAACATGGAGACCGGAATTCACTGGTCGCAATCCGGGGTTGCCGACTCCAAGGGGTGCGGATCCGCCATGCGCGTCGCTCCTGTAGGTTATTTGTACCAGAATCAGCCTGAGAAGCTCAAAGAGGTTGCCAGCGCGACGGGCATTTGCACCCATGGCCACCCCACCGGGGACGCCGCCTGCATAGGCGCCGCTTATTTGGTCAAGTTGGCTTTGGACGGCATTGATCCCGGCGATATGGTTCCCAGGCTCCTAGAGTTTACCAAAGGCATTTCACAAGAGTTTGACGAAGCCATACTGAAAATAACCCATTGCCTGGACTGGGACGACGAAGACGAGGCCTTGTCCTGTCTGGGAGAAGGCTGGATCGGCGAAGAAGCGGTGGCCTTGGCTCTGTATTGCTTCCTGAGATATCCAAACGATTATAAAAAAACGGTTCTTCGCGCCGCCAACACCAATGGGGATTCCGACTCCATTGCCTGCGTTGCGGGAGGAATCAGCGGGGCCTATCTGGGGCTGGAAGCCATACCCCGGGACTGGATATCCCGGATCGAAAAGTCAGAATATTTGGAAGACTTGGCGGACAGACTTGCAAAGGTAAAAAATAATAAATCCGGCTAAAGCGGATTTTCTACGTGTGGAGGATGCAATGTATTCTTGGATTCCCTTTTATGAAGAGTTGGCGGAAAAACTTGTCGATTATAAGGATCGCCAGCCGAAGTTGATCGAATTCCTCAAGCAGATGAAGTCCGAGGGGGCGAAGATATTCCCTCTCAGGGACAAGGGGGCAGACGGAGCTTCCATGAACTTGGAGGAAATCGATCCTTTCACCTTTTTAGCAACCGCCAACCGGGGGATTACGGAGGATAACCGTAAGGCTATACTTCGCCGGTTTAAAGAGGTTTTTCAGCTGACCGCGGAGGTTCCGGGGGATTTTAGCGGCGTGCCCCGGGTCAACAATTTGAATGCCTGGTTTTTCGCCTATAAGTATGACCGGAAGGCGGATGATATACAAAGCCTTTGGCGGCTTTTTGAAATCTTGGTTAAAGAACGCAGGGTTGACGAGGCCCATTTTAACAGATGTCTGGAAATCCAAAAGCTGAGCATCTCCAAGCTGTCCATCGGGCTGTATTGGTTCAGCCCGATAGAAATTTTGCCATATGATTCACTGACTCAAAAATTCCTGGCGGATCATGGTTTAAATCAAAATGTGGATGACTACGCAAGCTACATGGCCATGCTGGAAGCCGTTAAGGAAAAGTTTTCCGGCCCGTTCAACGAAATCAGTTGGGAGGCTTTCCAGCATCTCGGATCGCAACACACCCTGCACAATAAACTGATCGCCGGCGCGCTTCAAGAAGACAGGAATTGCTCTTATAATGTCTGGAAGGAAAAAGTCGGCGATATTCTGGCGCCTGTATACAATGATCTCGCCAAAGCCATCAAGGATGCGGAAATCCCGGTGGGAAAGGCCGTAAAGTACAACAGGCCCAAAAAAGACACGGCCAAGGAAAGGCAGTGCCTGTATAGCATCAAGTGGAATTTTGAAAACCCCACGCCGGATTTAGGGCCTAATCCCATTCAGTTCCAGATTGGCTTGGGAGAAAGGATCCAGGGCGGGGATCATTCCATTTGGTGGGGGGTATGCTGGTGGGGCAAGGCCGAATACGCCGACGCAGTGACCCGGTTTTTTGAAAGCCTGGAAGCCGAAAGCAAATTCATCAACAAGGAAGGCTCCGCCCTCTTTGGCGGCACGAACGTCTGGCTTGTCCAGAAACGCTATTCCAGCGAGGACGTCGCGTCCATTGACCATGACATCAAAGAGGAAATCATCGAGGATTTTATGAATATCGCCCAGGCTTTGGAAGACGCTAGTCCCCCTATCATTGTTACGCCCCCTCCCGACCCGGAGGAATATTCCGTGGAAACCGCTCTTTCGGAGCTTTTCATGGATGAGAAGACCTTTGTGGAAATCATGAGCGCCCTGGCGTATCGGAAGAATATCATCCTGCAGGGGCCTCCCGGGGTGGGCAAGACCTTTCTGGCAAAGCGTTTGGCCTACGCCATGATGGGAAAGAAGGACAACGAACGGGTCGAAATGATCCAGTTCCATCAATCCTACGCCTATGAGGATTTCATCCAGGGCTACCGCCCCACCGACAATGGGGGATTCGACCTGAAAAACGGCGTCTTCCATGAATTTGTCAAACGGGCTCAACAGGATCCGGACCATCAATACTTTTTTGTGATTGACGAAATCAACCGGGCCAATCTCGGCAAGGTCTTCGGCGAATTGATGATGCTCATCGAAGCGGACAAGCGCGGCGCCGAATATTCCATTCCCATGGCCTACGCCAAAAACAGTGAGGAGCGGTTTTATATTCCCAAGAATCTGTATCTGATCGGAACCATGAACACTGCGGACAGGTCCATCACCATTGTGGATTACGCCCTGCGCAGAAGGTTTTCCTTTTTCAGCCTGCAGCCGGAGTTCGGCGGCAAGTTCAAAAAGCATCTGGCGGAATTCGGCGTCAGCTCCGAACTGATTGAACAGCTTGTCTCCCGGGTATCGGAACTGAACAGCTTCATTGTCGCGGATAAGAAAAACCTGGGGCCCGGCTTTGAGATAGGGCATAGCTTCTTCTGTCCCTTGGAAACGGTGGCGGACGCCAGGACTTGGTATAACAGGATCGTGCGGTTGGAAATTAAGCCCCAACTCATGGAATATTGGTTTGACGCCCCTGAAAAGGCGGAAGAAAGGGCGGACTTGCTATATATATGAAAGTGCCCATTCAAAACATTTATTATCTGCTCTGCTATGCATGGGATAAGTTGGAAGAACGGGAAGTTGTGGATGTTTCCCTGAGCGATGAAACCAATCTGGCGGACCTGTTTGCCAAGGTTTTAATCAACGGGACGACCTATCTTTTCAAACGGGGGCTGGATCGCGGGTACCTGGATGTCAACGAGGACACAAGAAGCCTTCGCGGAAAAATCCGCATATCCCCTTCCATTAAAAGGAATCTCTTCCGGCGCTCCATGGCGTCCTGTTGCTACGACGAACTTTCCTACGATGTGCTGCATAACCGGATTCTTAAGGCAAGTTTCAGAACCCTGTTACGGGTGGGGGATTTGGACAAAGGCTTGAAAGAGGAACTGGCCGTCCTTTATAAAAAATTCCCCCCAATTTCGGACATTACTCTTGAGAGCCGGCATTTTTCCCAGGTCCGCCTTAACAGGAACAACCACTTTTATGATTTCCTCCTTCAGATCTGCCGTATAATTCACGAGTCCGTGTTTGTGGATGAAGCCGCTGGCGAGGCGCGATTTATGGATTTCATCCGCGACGAAATGCGTATGGCCGCGGTCTTTGAGGAGTTTGTACGGAATTTCTACCGCAAGGAGCTGAGCGGCTTTCGGGTGGGGACGGAATACATCCAATGGACGCTCGCCCAGCCCAGTTTGGATGACGCCTATCTTCCCTACATGGAGACGGACACGTCCCTGACCGCCGTGGACGGATCCAGGAAAATCGTCGTGGAGACAAAATATTATAAAAAGGTCCTGCGATCCAGGATGGGGGCGAGAGGAAAAATCAATTCCGCGCACCTTTATCAGTTGTACGCTTACCTCAAGAACCTGGAGGCGGACAAAGGGCCTAACTCCAACTGCAAAGGCATTCTTCTATATGCGGCCGTGGATGAGGACTTGGATTTCCATTATTCCCTGCCCGGTCATGATCTCCGTGTAAAAACTCTTAATCTGTGCCAGGACTGGAAAGATATTCATTCCGAACTAGTGGCATTGGTGGGAGAGTGCGCCTGATCAGATCCCTCCAAAGTATGTATCCAAAAACTATGGACACCAATTCAATATATTTTTTTGCGGTGTGACCGTATCTGACATCTACATGGGTTATCCTCCCCAGAAATCATCAACAAGGAGGATGACAATGAATCAGGTACAAGATTTTTTAGATGCGGTTAAGATCGCCGGCAAGCAAACTTTTCAGAACATGACGGTTTTCCCTCTATTGGCTCCCCAAAATGGCGACCCCGGCTATCTCACCCTGGAAGAAGCCCTGGCAAAAGGTTTTGTCCAAGTAACAGAAGTGGACGAGTCGGGCAGCGTCCCGGAGCTCTTCCTGCGGAACCGGGGCGAAGTCAGCATCTTGATCCTTGAGGGCGAAGAACTTGTCGGCGCCAAACAAAACCGGGTTGTGAACGCAACCTTTCTCATCCCCAGGAAAACGGAGCTAAAACTTCCGGTTAGCTGCGTCGAGCACGGAAGATGGGACTACACCAGCCGGGAATTCAAAACCAGCGACAAAGTCATGCACGCCAGCCTCCGCAGGAAAAGCCAGCAGGACGTCTGCTTGAACATGGCTGCGGGACGCGGGTTTCAGTCCGACCAGATGAAAATATGGGACGACATCAGCGGGAAGGCGCATAGACTTAAGGCCAATGCCCCTACAAGGGCCATGTCCGACGTTTATGAAAGCTCCAAGGATCTCCTTGAAGGCTACATGCAGCGATTCAGCCTTATGGAATGCCAGGTCGGAGCGATTTTCGCGATCAATGGAAAAGTGCTGGGGCTGGAGTGCTTCGGCTATAGCGACACGTTTAAACGGTTTTTTGAAAAATTGTTAAGGAGCTATGCCCTGGACGCCATCGACATGAAAGAGGGAGCCGCATCCAAACCGATGAGACCGGAAAAAGCTCACGACTTCTTCAACTCGGTGATGGAAAGCACACCGCATGCTCACGGCTCGGTTGGCAGCGGCATGTTTTATCGAATCGATTCCTGGACGATCAGCGGCGCAGCTCTTTTGGAACAGGGACAGGTCCTCCACTTATCGGCTTTTCAAAAAGAAGAGCCTGGCGAATCACCGCGGGTCGGATTTCAAAGATTTTCCCAAAGGCGCAGATGATTTTAGGTGCCCGGTAATTGGAGAGAGCTTGTCGAGGTGTGGGGCAACCTGAATGTCGCCCCACATTGACCCCACACACCCCAATAATTTTTTTTGGATTGAACGACAGGGCGGTCGGGCCTTGAAAATCGTCCCGGTTGGAAAAATTATTTTTCCCCCTGTTTACCTTAATTTCTATTCTGCAGGTTGGAAATAGGGTTGGAACTGAAAAAGGATGGCATAAAAAAAGGGTTAGCCGAAATTGGCTAACCCTTTGATTTTGCTATGGTAGCGGGGGCTGGATTCGAACCAACGACCTTCGGGTTATGAGCCCGACGAGCTACCAGACTGCTCCACCCCGCAACAGGAATTCCACCTTATAGATTAAGGCGGTTCATATGTCAAGATATTATTTGGAAAGTCCGCATCCATCAGGGGATTTTACTTGCATTATCCAGTGATTTCAGGGGCTCCGACGCTCATTGTTCCTTGCGCCCTCCAAACGGCCTCTTGACGGGCCGCGCTTGAACACGCCGTTTCTTGCGAGAATCAGCGAAACGGACCTCTAACACACATCCAGCCCCATTGTCAGCAAAAAAATTGCTGCTGCCATATATTCCTCTCCATACGCTTCAAGCGTTCCGGATCTTATCTCAGCCCGGCCAGATGCTGAAGCACGTACAAGGCGTCGGAAAAATCCACCTTGCCGTCGCCGGTGACGTCGGCCAGCCTGATTTCTTCATACACATAGGGATCGGCGGCGGTCTGGCGCAGCATGATGATAACGTCCGCCAGGCTAAGGGTATTGTCTCCGTTGGCGTCGCCCGCCTTTAAGAGCGCAAACTCCGCGGTCAGGGATTGGGCGCCGTCAATAAACACGGTGCAGTCCTCCCCGGTGCAATCTCCGCTCCATCCCACGAACACCGAGGCGGCGTCCGGCGTGGCTTTTAGGGCGACCTCCGTGTTTTGGGTAAAGTCTGCGGAGCATGCGTCCGGGCAGACTATCCGGGCGAGGGGGTAGCTTTTGACGGTTCCCCCGCCGTTCCCGGTTTGTTGGACGGACACGTCGTACATGGGCTGCGTGAAATTGGGGGTCACGGCCGTTTTTTCGGTGAGGGTGAAGGTGCAGGCCGCTGTGCCAGAGCATACGCCGCCGCCCCATCCCGTGAAGGTGGAGCCCTCGCCCGCCGCCGCCGTGAGCGTGATTTCCTCTCCTGCCGTGAGTATCCGGCGGCAGTCCAGGCCGCAGTCGAAGTAGCCGGCGCCGTCTGTCACGGCGCCTTCGCCGTTGCCTGTTTTGACCACGGCCAATTGCACGAGCCCGGCTTTGCCCGGGCCGCCAGACCCGCGGATTTCTCCGTTCACGGACAGGTCGTGGTCGCCAGTGAAAGCGTCTTTATAATGGATGACCAGTTCGTCGCCGGAAAACTCCCCGCCGAGGCCGGTTTGATCGTCGTAATCAAAGGCTTGCCAGTGGGGGAGCGTTTGATCCAGTGACGGCCCGTAGGCGTAGTACACATCCGCGCCCGGATCGGCGGGGAACAGGATGCTCACCTCAACCGTAGCCGTGATGGGGGCGTTTACGATGGTGTATTGGAAGAATCCCTGGGAGAAGTCCACGCCTTGCGGCATGTCCTGGGATGAAGGGTTGGGGGCTGCCGCCGCCGAGGCGAACTCGCCCTGGGAGGTAGTCAGGGTGACGTAATCCCCGTTGATCGTGTGCAGGGAAGCCGTCGTCGCCTGATACTTGTCGGCCACGCCGTCCGCGTCGCCGTCGTAGCCGGCATCCAGCCCGTCGGCGCCGCTTTCCTCATTATCCAGGACCCCGTCGCCGTCCGAGTCCATGTTCAGGGCGGCCTCCTCCGCCTCGGAGACGGGCAGGGCGGTGACGGTAATGGTTCCTGCTAATCCTGCGCCCGTGGAATAGGGATAGACTCCGGCCGTTTCAAAGCGCCGGATGTAGTGGGTTCCCGGCGCCATCATGCCCGAGTCGAAGCCGTTCGGGTTGGTCAGGGGATCCAGGGCGGAAAGGACGCGCACCACGGGATTTTTCCTAAGTTCGGCAGTCTCGTCCGCGTCCGCATCCGTGGGCGGCAGGGAGACCCATTCCACGGCCTGGCCTTCCTGGATGACGATGGCGGAAACGTCCTGTCTGCCTTTGTTATCCAAAAGGTGCATGCCCTCCGGGGATACGTATAGGACAATGTCCGACTCGTTTTCCTCCATAGGGGTGTATGGCGCGTTGACGTGCACGATTTCGGCGATCACCCGCACCACCTGGCTGCGCCATGACTGCCAGCCCTCTGGATCCTCCACCTGGATGTAATAGAATCCCGGCGGCGTGAAAAAGGCGAAATATCCGTCCTCGCCCGTGACCTGGGGATTGATCTGGTCCTCGTACAGATGGGCGGGCCATGCCACCCAGGCTTGCTGATTCTCGTTCCACCACATGCATGTGGCGATGGAGCCTGGAACCACATTGCCCCAGCCCAGGGTCGAGTTGACCACGTATCCGTCCGGATCGATGAGCACCTGTCCCTGTTCTTCGCCGTCCGTTTCCTCTCCGCAGGTGACCAGCAGGCTTATATTATGCGCGAATCCGACATCAACATTGAATGTGTTCCCAAATGCCGAGGCCTCGTCGTCCACATACTCCACGCCGTCTGCGACCAAGGTCAGCTTATGGGGATCTTCGTTGCAGTCGCAGCTGAAAATTTCAACATGCGATTCATCAAATCCCCAAGCGCCCGGGATTGTCCAGTTGGATGTGCTTAAGTATCCGGTATCTTGGTCTTTAAAGAGAAATGTGTGGTCCTGGCCGGCTATGTCTTTGCCGGTCCAGGAGGAAAGCTGGGGGTTCCAAAGCTGCGCCGCCTTGTAATTGACAGTGATGGGCCGGGTTCCTGACACGCAGTTATATGGGGCGATTTTTGAGCAGGCGTCCACGGAGATTTGATAGGACGCCGGGGCGGGTTTGGCCAAGTTGACCAAGGCCTGGAAATATCCTGAATCATCAGCCTGCACCACGGCCTCCTCGACTGAATCCACATATACATGCGCCTCGGTGTTGCACTGGATGACGCCTTCCACATAAAGGTTTCCGGGGCAGACCTCGCCGTTCATGGGGGAGTATACGATGGGGCCGGCCAGGGGCACGGTCATGGAAACCACCAGGGATTCCGGATTGCCGCTTCCCGGTTCCACAATGCCGCCCTCTTCAGCCTCATCCAATACCCAAACGGCCTTTACTTTCTGGGCATGCTCGGGGTTCTCCGGCTCCCAGCTCTTGTTGGTGAATCTTTCATCATAATATATGACAATTTTTTCATCAGGCATAAGAGGCTCATCCGAGACCCATTCAGACGCCACTTTGTCATAAGTTATGTTCCGGGGAGAGTGGCTCTCAAGGCTGGAAGCGTTTTCCGGGCGGCCGCTGAAGCCGGAAAGATCCTGCAACTGAATGTAAAAAGGCGGAAGGATTGGAGGCCTTTGGGGATCCGGATTACGGTAGTAGCATTCTATTGCGTGAGCTTTTGTATAAAAAGGCTTATATTCCTTGTCCTGCGCGGATGCATTTACATCCACGGCTTCATGATTGAAAGTCAGTTCGGCGGACAGGGTGACTCCATACTCATAGCCATAGGCCGCATGCATGTCGAAATTAAAAGCGCCTCCCTCGCATTCCTGGTTTTCGGAGTCCGCCGCGGCCTGAAAAGCCATGCGCGCCGCAACATCCCCCATTGCACGCAGGCGGACGACTTTTTTGTTATTCTCGCCCGCCTCGATGTCTCCCAGATTCCATTCAAAGACCGGATCATTCACAAAATTGGGCTGAGGATCGCAGCCTTGGGGGATTAGCTCACTGTCCTCATCGACTTCCGTGATCGTTAGAATCACGTCTTTCGCCAGTCCGGATCTTGCCCCGTTATCCACATTGGTCACGACGGCTTCCATTTCCCAATCATTGGGGGCCTCAATGGCATTTATGTTTCTGGGGCCTTTAAGCTCCACCTTAAGATCCGGGCATTGCACGGTCAGGACGGCGCCGACTTTTTTTGACAGGTAAGCCTGGTCGGGAAAATCCATGTAAAAGGTATTGTCAATGGTCCCGCACTCGTCCCCGCCGCACGCAGTCACTTTTAGGGAAAACGAAAAGGAGAGTTGGGCGCCCGGCGCCAAGGGGCCGTCCAGTTCTTCATACAGCGAATTGATCATGTCGTCGTACACGCACCGGCCCTGGTCGGCGCTGGCCGATCCCGGAACATACTCCAGCCCGTCAGGGACTTTTTGCGTAAAGGTGGGATTTAAACCGATGGGGCCGGTATTTTTGATGGTGATGGAAAAGTCCACCACGTCGCCGACTTCGACGGTTTCGGCGCTGACAAAGTTAATGATCTCCACGGCGGCCTGTTTCGTCACAGCCGTTGCCGTGCTTGAGGCTGTGTTGTTTCCGTCCGGGTCACTGGCTGAGGATGTGCTGATGCGGGCTTTATTCGTCAACTCCAGGCCGTTGGTCAGGCCGGCGTTGGCCAGGCACTGGACGGCGATTTCCCCGCTGTCGCCGGAAGCCAGATCCCCCAAAATCCATGAGAGGGTGCGGCTGGCCGCGTCCCATCCATAGCTTCCTTCCGCGGAGACGAAGGAAACCTGGACCGGCAGGGTGTCTGTCAGCACGGCGTCTTCCGCTGGGAGTCCGCCTTGATTGCCGTAAGCCAAAGTGTATGCAACGGCTTCTCCGGATTCAACATAACTGGGGCCTGTTTTATTAAGATAAAGGTCGGGCGTGGCGGCAATGATGGTAATATCCCGGGCGTCGTCCCGGTTATTGTCTTCATACTCATCGACAACCCCGTCTCCTGCGAAGACCTCTCCGCTGCATGACAGCACGCCGCTGTAATCCTGGGCGACCGTGCAGGTGATGACCACGTCCCGGGGCAGATAATCAGGGATGGCATACAGGTTTCCCGAAATGGCGTTGCCGGAAGCCGTCCAGTCGTCAGCCATGGCCAGGGAAGATGCGGAAATGCTTCCCACGGCCTGGGCGGGCGTGAAGACCGCTTCCAGCACGGCGTCCGAAGGCGTATCCGGCCCCAGGTTGCTGATTGATGCGGAGTACACGGCTTTTTGCCCCGCCTCCACTTGGGTGGAGGCTCCGGCGTAATCCAGCGACACGGTGAAGTCCGAAGACCAGGCGACTTCGTCGGCGCCGATGTCCGGGGTCGCTTCCATCACCCTAGGCTGGCCGTCCACGTCAACCCGGTCAGCATAATCGATGGGGTCCCCGTTTTCGTCAAAAGGCGCGGCGCTATTGACGGCCGGCGAGTTGGGATCGACATGCCAGGTCCCGTCTTCCGTAAACATGGGGTCGCCCGATAAAGGAAGGCGGTCTTCTATGGGCAGGTCGTTCATGTTTTCATTATTATCGTACCAGAGGGTTCTGATCATGGTTACCGGACCCACCGTGTAATTGAGATTCGTTCCGCGATGGACGCCGATTTCATGGCCGGAAATGATATTGTTGATCATGAAGATGTGAAGATCGGGGCCGTACGGGCAAGCATATATGGCGGAGCCTTCTCCCCCGAAATTATCGGCGATTGTATTGTTTATTATGGAAGGGAGGGCGTATTTGGTCAAATAGATGCCGCACCCTTGAATGTCCGCTTGGTTGCCGGCGATGACGTTGCTGATGATGAGAGGCGCGCCTCCATTAATGTAGATTCCGCCTCCGCAGCCGTCATTGTCTGGATTGCCGCACGCATTGCCGATAATCCGGTTGCCTTCGATGATGTTATTAGCGCCGTACATGTAAATGCCGGCGCCGTCCCCGGCCGTCACATTGTTTTCGATGAGGTTGTTTTTGATCAGGGCTTGCTGGGCGCCTGAGATATGCATGCCGGAGCCGTTGCCGTAAATGTGGTTGTCGATAATCTGCGGGCCGGAATAGGAGCCGTAATCCGAGGCCGATTCCGTGATCAGACCCGTGTGTGCGTTATTGGCGATAATATTATCCGTGACCAAACAGTTATCATTGAACAGGTGCAGACCTTTTAATTCGTTTTCGGTAATCAAGTTGCCTTGGAAAACATTTTGCCGGCCGTTATGCCCTAAGGAGAGGACGGCGCCTCTGGAGGTTATTGCGGCGCTGCAGAAGTTGGCGGTCACGGTATTGGAAATGCAATTTACGTTTGATTTATAAAAATACATGGCCGCGCCGTCGACCCCGTCATTTTCGGAAAAGATGTTGTTTTGGATCAAACAGTTCGCGGATTGAAGCACATAAAGCCCGCCTCCAAAAGACTCGTTAGCGGCAGCGCCCTCCGAGTCAACACAGACGGAGCCTTCAATACGGCTGTCCTCCAACGTCAAAGAGGCCTGATCCACGTATATCCCCGCCCCGGCGTCGCGGTATGTCAGGTGGCCGTCCAGGCCATAGGTGTTTCCTCCGGTCAGGGTGAAGTTCCTGATGGAAACCGCCACATCCGACCCGGTGATGTAAAAAATTCGTCCGTCCTCTTCGGCGTCCAACACGGAAGCATGTTCCCCGGGTTCCCAATCAGATGCGTCCAATCCGCCTAAAAAGGATAGGGACTTGTCCACATAGACTATTTGGGGAGAGCCTCCCCGGGTATTGAGCCCGGTATAAGGAGTTTCCGATCCGGCGACCAGGATTTGGTCTCCCGCAGAGGCTTGGTCAACAGCCTGCTGGACTGTGGCGCAAGGCTGATTGCAGTCCAAACAAGTGTTGGCGCCCGCATTGTCATCGCCGTCTTGGGATACGTACAGGTTGTCTGCGTTGGCCATTCCGGTCAGGGCGAGGAAAACAAAAAGGCAGAGCAGGGATTTCCAGGGGGGGATAAGCGTGGCGGCTCCTTTCATGTCAAAATTCCTAAGGCGCTGGGGTTTCATTGTCGATGCTCATGGAGGAATATCTACATTTTATAAGCGGACGCGGGGCAATATCAAGAACAAAACCTGATCATTGGATTAAATCTGGTATTTTATTATTTGTCCATATCATATCTATGCTGTGATTACGGTTTCTTATACGGCTCAATTGCTTGTTTGTAAAAAGAGCTAAAACGCACCGAGACCGGAAAATAAAGCAGTTTATGACCTATCTCCGTTATCATGGTCCGGCAAAAGTCCGTATATAAATGGTGTGGCGATTAATCTGGGGATGCGGGGCTATGACCTTAATTTATGATGTAAAACTGAAGATTGGGAAAGGATTTCAGCGCAGTGAAAAATTTTATGCTGAGACGGGAAAAAATAGAATTGGCTGGCTGCTCCGGGCCGAAAAAGAATTAAACGGCGAGTTCCTCGATGATTTTTTTCAACTGGGCCAACTCTTTTTTGGAGCCTTCCTCTCTGGGGCGGACCATAATCTGTTTTGACCGGCCTGTCTCGCCGCTCAGGATTTTAATGGAGGATTTGGGCAGCTTAAGGGTTTTGGCCAGGAACTGAATGCACATCTTGTTGGCCGCGCCGCCCACGGGCGGGGCTTTCAGCTTGATTTTCAGGGCGCCGTCCTGAAGCCCCACGACCGCGTTGACGCTGGATCGGGGCAGCACTTTAATGGGAAAAACCAAGCCTCCGTCTTTTTCTGCAACCAAGCCGGGCATGTTCAGTCTTCCTTTTCAGGACAGGTAATGGTCGTCTGAGCCGTTATTTCCAACGAAATCGTCATAGCATACATGACAGGCGCCCGCCAGAGGCAGTTTAGCGGGCCGGGTCAAAGGACGGCGCGTTTTTTCCTTTATGGGTGAAACGTTTCCGTGTAAGTGTGATATTTGGCGGTGCGTTGCAATGGAAAAAGAAAAAAGGCCCTTTGTCATTCCCATCTTTTTGCCCCATGCGGGGTGTCCGCACCAGTGCGTTTTTTGCAACCAAAGGGCCATCACCGGCGCCCTCCGGCCGTTCAGCGTCGAGGACGCCCGGGCGGAGGTGGAGCGTTGCCTTTCCTTTTCCCGCAAGTCCAAAGGGCCAACCATCATTTCGTTTTACGGCGGCAACTTTCTGGGGATTCCCCGGAAGCGCATCCAGGATCTATTGACCCTGGCGGACCAATATGTCAGCCAGGGCAGGGTGGACGGCATCCGTTTTTCCACCCGGCCTGACACGGTGAGTCCTCAGAGCCTGTCCCTATTGGAAGGATATCCGATTAAAACCGTGGAACTTGGCGTGCAATCCATGGATGAGGATGTTTTGGCGGCCTCCCGGCGCGGGCATACTGTCCAGGACACCAGGACTGCTCATGCCCTGTTGCGGGAAAAAGGGTACGAAACCGGCCTTCAGATGATGATCGGCCTGCCCGGGGACGACGGCGCCCAATCCCTGGCCAGCGCCCGCGAAATCGCCGCCCTTTTTCCGGACTTCGTTCGGATTTATCCTACGGTGGTTTTGGAAAACAGCCCCCTGGCGGAAATGTGGCGAAGCGGGCGCTACGGGGCCTTAAGTCTGGATCGGGCCGTGGATTTGTGTTCGAAGGCGTACGGCATCTTTCATGAGGCGAATATTCCGGTTGTGCGCATGGGGCTGGCCGCTTCGGACTCCCTGGACGAGGAGGGCGCGGTTCTGGCCGGGCCTTATCACCCGGCCTTCGGGCATTTGGCGCTATCGGCCTGGTTTTTGGAAAAGGCTCTTGCCCTGTTAAAAGATGCGGGCCTTTCCGGTGGGCCGGTTGTCTTCAGGGTGCATCCCCAAAGCGTTTCGGTGCTGCGCGGCCTGAAAAATTCCAACATGGACGCCCTGGAAGGGCGCCTGGGAGAGCGCCCCGGCGTTATAGAAGACCGGGGGCTGCGGCGGGATCAGCTTGCCCTTGGATAATTCCCATGCTCCCGGGCTTTACTGGATCAGATCGTTCCTGAACAAGTCGCTCGCCTCTTCCACCTCGCCCGGTCTGGGCGTGTATTTTGTGGGCGCGGTTCCCTGTTTGAAACACTCAAACACGGTCTTTTTGGACTCGGGAATGGCCAAAAGGCCGGTTTCCGCGTCGATTTTGGCCCAATCCACGCCTTCTGGCACGGGGAACACCCGCACGGGCTTGTCCTCTAAAGCCTGCTGCATGAAGTCCAGCCAAATGGGGCTGGCGGCCCTTGAGCCTGTCTCCCCTTTGCTCATGGGGCGTTCGTTATCGTAGCCCACCCAGACCCCGGTCACCAATCGGGGCGTATAGCCCACAAACCAGGCGTCGTACAGGTCGTTTGTGGTGCCTGTCTTGCCGGCGGCGGGCCGGTTAAGGGCTTTAATCCGCCAGCCGGTGCCGTGCTCCACAACCCCCTGCAAAAGATGGGTCATGACATAAGCCGTGCTCTGGTCGATGGCTTTGCGGCTGTTGTGGGTGTATTCCTCAAGCACATTGCCTTCCCGGTCGGTAATCCGGGTGACGAAGCAGGGTTCGATGTAAAAGCCCTGGTTGGCGAACACGGAATAAGCCTGCACCAGCTCCAGCACGGAAAGCCCCGAAGACCCGAGGGCCAGAGACAGGTCCGGGGAGAGGTCGGAGGTGATGCCGAATTTCCGGGCGTAGTCAATGACGTAAGGAACCGTAATATCCTGCATGATTTTGACCGTAGGCACGTTTCTGGACTGCGCCAGCGCATCCCGCAGGAGGGTCTTGCCGTGAAATTTTTCCTTGTAATTCTGGGGTTTCCAGGTGAAGTCATTGGACGAATCGTTAAAGACCACGGCGGTGTCGTGCAGGATGGTCGCCGGGGTGTAGCCCTTGTCAATGGCCGCGCTGTAGATGATGGGCTTGAAGGCCGAGCCCGGCTGCCTCCGGGACTGATAAGCCCGGTTGAACTTACTGGAACTGAAATCCCGGCCGCCCACCATGGCCTTTACATGGCCCGTCTCGGTTTCTATGCATAGCAGGGCGGATTCCGCCTTGGGCTCCTGCTCCAGGGCAAGGGAATACAGGTCGGAGCCTTCTTTCTTTTCCTTGACTCTTACTTCAATGACATCCCCCACCTCCAAAGCCTGGGATATTCTTTGGATGGTCCCGCCCCAGTCGTAGGGAGCGATATCCAGGTTGGGCTTTCTGGCCCACTTCATGTCAGCAATAACCAGCGTTCCCATGGACGCCCCCATGCGGACCATGGCCAGTTTGTCGTCGTCCGCAATGGAGACCACCACGCCCTTGACAATGGAGTCCAAGGCGGGAGGCTCCTGGGGCAGCTCCGCGGAATAACCTTCTATCTGTTCAGGCTGGATGTGCTCCAATGGGCCGCGGTAGCCTTCCCTTTTATCCAGGTCTGCCAAACCCTTTTCAATGGCTTCCCGGGCGATTTTCTGCATTTCAATATTGGCGGCCGTGGTGATGGTCAGGCCTCCGGTCAACAGCATTTCCTGGCCGTATTTATCCTCCACATAACGCCTGACATACTCGGTGTAATTGGGAATCTGCTCCATATAGAGGTTGCGGCGGGGCTTGATGTCCAGCGTGTCCAGTTCGCTGACCGCCTTGGCCACTTCCACGTTGGTGATGTATTGCTCGTCAAACATCCGATTCAGGACGTATACGGCTCTGGCTTTGGCCTTTTCCCAATGATGGAAAGGCGAGTACCGGCTGGGCGCCTGAGGCAGGCCGGCCAGGATGGAGCATTGCGCCAAGGTCATTTGGGAGGCGTGAATGCCGAAATAATTCTGGGCCGCAGCCTCAACCCCATAGGCCCCGTGGCCCAGGTATATCTGATTAAGGTACAGGTAAAGGACCTCTTCCTTGGAAAAGGCTTTATCTATTCGCCGGGCCAGGATGGCTTCCTTGATTTTTCTTTCATAGCTTTTTTCCCTGGTCAGCAAAAACGACCTGGTCACTTGCTGGGTGATCGTGCTTCCTCCCTGGACGATGGCGCCGGCCTCAATATTTTTTATCATGGCCCGCAGGATCCCGAAAAAGTCCGTTCCTGCATGCTTGTAAAATCTTGAGTCCTCAGCAGCCACAAAGGCTTTCAGCAACATGGGCGGCATTTGCTCCAGAGGGATGACAATGCGTCTTTCCTTAAAAAACTCTCCGATTTTGCGTCCGTCATCAGAATAAACCGTGGATACAATGGGGGGGCGGTAGTCAGCTAAACTAGAAATTTGCGGCAGGTTTTGAGAGAAGTGAAGATACAAAGCCCCCCCGGCGCAGGCCGCTAAAACAGCGCCTATGATCATGAGAGCAAAGAAAAATTTAAACAGTCTGAAGAGCAGGCTTTTTTTCTGGGGCTTTTTGCGTTTTTTTTGTTTGGCGGCCGCGGAGTAGTTATTTTTGGGCATAATCGCTTTCCTTGCAGTGGAATCTATAATGGCAAGCCATTGTATGGCGAGTTGGGTGCAAGGTCAATACAAACCATGCATTTTTATCAGGTTTATGGTTTTTGAAGGGGTTTAAAGCGGCCGTAGAAAAAAGAAATACAGCGCTGCATTTTTGGGAAGTGGGCCATTTCACAATTTTTCTTAAATTTAACTTGCATAACTTAGGACGAGTGTGATAGCTATTTGATATGTTGAGATAAACTAAAATTCAATTGCAATCCGGTAGGTCCTGGGGAGGGGATAAATGTACCAGATGGGGGGATGTCTCTTGTGTTTGCCACAATATGTGGATCTTTAGACGGAATTTACTGACTTTCAGCTGTTTATACTTGGGTTGATTACTAAGGCGGTTTCCAGGGGTCCGGTATGTGCAAAGGCGATAGAAAATTACAGGACCGGGAGATGGGGGCTGCAAGCAGGAGTTGCCATTGAATTCGCGAGATGAAATTTCGTCAACCGAAAAACTGTTGAATGTTATTCGGGGAGAGGAAGAGGAAGAGGCGTCTTCAAAATCCGCCTCTCGCCGTAATGCTTCCAAGCAAAAGTCTTCTTCCGCCAAGAAGAAGCAAAAGCCCTCCAAGCCCAAAAAGGTGCGGGGCGGCGGTAAAGTCGTCAATGTCGGGGTAACCTTTGGCCGTGAACGTCTGGTTTTGGTTAAAGCCAGCCAGATTTCCGAAAAGCGTTGGCGCACCATGGGGCGGAAGATCGTTCCTTATCCCGTGGGGGTGAATCCGTCCTCCCCGGATTTCGCCGGTTTTCTCAGATCTTCGCTTTCCGACTTCTGCTCCGGTTCTTCGGTGCAGGTATGGGCCGCCGTGCCTTCCCAATCAGCTGACATTCGAAGAATTTTCGTCCCCAAGGTGGGACGGGACGAACTGCCTGAGGCGGTTTTCTGGACATTCAAAAAAGAATCCCCCTTTGACGACGCCAAAGTGGTTTTTGACTTTCAGGTGGAAGGGGAGGTCCGGGATTCGGGAGTTGCGAAGATCGCAGTAATCGCATACACGGCGGATCGCGGGGAAGTGAATGGACTTAGAGATCTGTTTGACAAAGCCGGGTATCCTCTCACCGGGCTTACGGCGCCGCCCTTTTTTGTACAGAACCTGTTCCGTTCCGGCTGGCTGAGAGCGCCGGATGAAGCGGTGGCGGTTTTGTATGTTGGCGATGAACGGACCCGTATTGACATTTTTTCGGGCTCGAATTTGGTGTTGACCCGGGGGATTAAAGCGGGCATCCACAGCCTGAGCGAAGCCCTGGTGGAATCGTACAATGAACAATGGCGGTATTCCACCTTGCATATGGCTGAACAGAAGGAAGAGGATTTCGGTCAGGAAATAACCCTGGAGCTCAGCCCGGAAGGCATGGAATCCGTTTCAGGGGCGACCGGCGCCTCCTCTCAGGATTCCGCTCCCATGCAGGAACTGGTTATCGAATCGGATTCCTATGACCTCCCTCATGAACTGACGATGGAGTCGTCCTATCAGGACGAACAGACGCCGGAGGGCGTGGTTGAAATTTCCCCGGTGGAGGAGCCTCCTCCTTTGCCGGATTCCGCGTCCGAAACGCCCGTCTCTGAAACGCCGGCGCCGGCCGGTCCTTCTTTCAAGGAGTCCAAGGAGCCTCAGTCCCTGGATTTGGAATTGGCCCGGAGGGTGTTGTTGTGGGAGACGGGGGAAAGCCCCCCCCTGGAATCAGGAGACCCAGGCTATGGATTGAGCGCGGAGGAGGTTTTTGACTTCACCCTTTCCGCGGCCGACCGCCTTGTCCGCCAATTGGAAAGAACTTTGACCCATTTCCAGAACAACCCTGGAAGTCAAAGAGTCTCAAAAATTTTGGTGTCAGGCCTTCTTAGCTCGCACGCTCCTTTCAAGAATTACATCGGGGAGCAGCTGGGCATAAAAAGCGAAGGGGTGGATCCCTGGGCGCCCGGCCTGCCCCTTTCATCGGGCGATGAGCCCCCCACTCTTGAGTCGGAGCGGGCCTGCACCGCCCCCGCCCTGAGCCTGGCCCTGTCCACCAACGAACAGACTCCCAACCTTTTGTACACGCACGAACAGCGCGAGGCCGTTGATCGGGTTAACAGCATCAACAAGATGATCATCGGCGTGTTTTTGCTCTTATTCATAGCGGCTTTTGGCGTGTACCTCGTACAGGAAAAAGCGGTAGACTCCCGGAAAGCCGTTATAGCCGGGTTAAACGCGGAATTGAAGCAGTTC
This sequence comes from Desulfatibacillum alkenivorans DSM 16219, assembly GCF_900142135.1. Taxonomy (GTDB): domain Bacteria; phylum Desulfobacterota; class Desulfobacteria; order Desulfobacterales; family Desulfatibacillaceae; genus Desulfatibacillum; species Desulfatibacillum alkenivorans. Next base: position 30,719 of record NZ_FQZU01000016.1, read on the forward strand.
GGGGCGGCCAAGGATATTGGCCAGGTGTTGGTGGAAGCGTCCAAAGTAAGCAAAGCCTACGAAAACGTCGTGGAAAACAGCATGCGCTTTCAGTCTTTGGCGGCTTTGAATGAACTGGCGCGGGTTTCGCGGGAAATGCAGCCCCAGCGGGTGGAGCTTTTAGGGGTGACGGTGGATTTCCAGGTTGTGGGGGCCGGCAAGAAAAGCAAAAATTCCAAAATGGATGAAAAAGAGGACGCGGTTAAACCGGGGATGGGCCTTGTCCTGGAAGGCGTGGTCATTGGCCGGAGGGACGTCCTGGAGGCCACTCTGGCGACTTTTTGGATGCATTTGGACAATTCCCCGCTGTTTTCGGAAGCAACAATCCACAAGTCCGAAATTCAGGAGTACGCCGACGACGGCGAAGTCCTGCATTTCTTCATGAAGTTGAATGTTGCCTGATACGGACCTTTGATGGAGCGCTATCATCATGGCAGGTGAAAACAAAAAACGATTGCCAGCATCCAGCCAAAGAATAATTTTGATTTTTACGCTGCTGCTTATTCTTTTAATCATCGGGGGGCCCTTCTGGTCTTACAAGACCACTCAAAAACTGGATCAGCAAATTTCCGATCTGAAGCAGGACATTGAAGAGCAGAAGTTGTTGGCGGAAGCCGCCCTCCAATTTAAGCTGGCCGTAAAAACCCTGGAAAAGAACATTGAAGACAATCGTTCTTTAAGCAAGGCGCAGCCGCCCTCGGCCAAGGAAGGGCAACCCCCCCTGGCCGAAGAGGACGCCGGAGCCGGCGTTCCGGAAACTGTCGCCAAAGCCGGCCAAATGGATCCGGCGAGCATATTGAAAATTGAGCGCCGCGGCCTGACCCTGCAGGAGACTGCGGATATCGGGGCGGCGCTGAGCGCCATGGCCGAAAACGTGGGGCTTACGCCCGATAGCATTCGTCCGGATGTCACCTCGCTTATGGGAGACAAGGGGGAAATCGTGGTCGATGCCAGGGTGACGGGAAGCTACACCGGCCTTTGGTCCTTTTTGCATGACTTGGGAGCGCATCCTGCGTTTAAGGAGTTCCTGCAGATTACCATGCGCGAAATTCCTGAATCCCGAGAAATGAACCTGAAGGTTCGTTTTTATACTGAAATTTAGGCCGCAAGCGATTGTTGATTGATAAAGGGGACGCGGATTAATGGCTAAACGGGAAAAGTTCATTGTCATTGTGGCCATCCTTGCAGTGCTAGGATACGGGGCGACTTTTTTGTTCTCCGGCGGAGGGGGCGACAAAGGGCGCAAGGCCTCCGCTTCAAAAACGAGTCAGGGAAAGGATCCGGCCGCCGAACTCGCCGAGTTGCGGAAGAGCATCGAAGAGTCGCAGACAAAGGTTGGCAAGGCCAAGCCGGAGGAGTTGGCTGTTTACATTGTGGCCAATTCGGAAGCCCCTTTTCCCCAGGACCCGTTTTACTACCGAATCAAAGTGGAAGAGCCGGAGGAGGCCAAAGAGGTTGAGGAAGAAATTCCGACGCCCTCCATTGCGCTTTTTTATACCGGGTTTATTCAGATCGGCGGAAAACGCATGGCCATCATCAATAACCTGGAATATGAAGTCGGCGACGACGTGGCGGCGACAGGCTTTCTGCTTAAGTCTATTCATCAGGATCGCGTTGAAATAGTCAGCCGCGAGGGCACATTCACCTCGCTAATTCCTTATGTGGAAGAAGGGTTATAAGCACATGGCTCTTATCAAGCATGGTCTGAAAAAGTATAGCGGGCTGCTGCTGGCCTTGGGAGTTCTCCTGGTATGGGCCGGCTGCGCCCAAACGGAAAAAGAGGCGCAACCCGATCCATTTTTTGAAAAATGGAAAACCATGTCCATGACCGCCAAGGGGACCTCGCCCGTTGACAGGGAGTTCTCCATTGACGCCTCGGAGGAGGTGGTGAGCTCCGGTGATGACATGGATTTGATCGGCGAAACCGAGGAAGAGGAAATGGCGCCCGAGCGCCCTCTTCCAAGCCAGCCTGTCACCATGCGAATGAAGGACTCCGAGGTTGGAGTGGTCTTAAGGGCCATTGCCAGGGGCGTGGGGCAAAACCTGTTGATCAACTCCAATGTCACAGGCCGCGTGAGCGTGGAGGTGAAAGCCGTCCCATGGAACGAAGTGTTCCTGAGCATCCTGAATTCTCAAGGGCTGCGCTATGCCTGGGAGGGCGACATCATCCGCATCATGACCGCCGAGGACATGGAAAAGGACCTGGCCGTCCAGCAGGTGCAGGAGCGGACCAAACGCCAGAAGCTGGTTGCCAAAAGCGTGGAGCCCCTGCTCATGAAGGTGGTTCAAATCGACTATGCGGACCCCGAAGGGCTGGTGGAGCCTTTGAACAGCATCCTGGCCACTTCCGCCGGCGAAAATGCCGCAGATAAGAGTAAAAAGGACAAATCCAACAGCGTGGCGCGCGGCTCGGTTGACGTGGACAAGCACAATAACAGCCTGGTCCTCATGGCCGTCCGGGAAGACCTGAAAAAAATGCTTGCGCTCATCAACAAGCTGGATCGTCCGCCCTATCAGGTGCACATTAAAGCCAATATCGTGGAAACCAGCCGGGATACGGCCCGCGACCTGGGCATCCAATGGGGCTGGATGTACGGCCGGTACGACAGCCTGGGAAACGATACGGATTTTTGGCTCACCCCAGGCGGCAATTTCGGATCGGCGGCCAGCCGGGACGCCCCTCTTACAGGCGCCTACACCGCGGGTACGGGAAGCAAGGGCGTAAGCGGCCAGGGCAACGGCATTAACTTTCCCGTGGATTTTGAAGACGCCATGGGCGCCACCATGGGCCTGATGTTCGGCAAGGTGGGCAGCAACATCCTGGAGGTCCAGTTGAGCGCCTTGGCGGAAGCAGGCAAGATCAACATCCTTTCCACGCCCTCCATCACGACCCTGGACAACCAGACCGCGTCCACGGAAAACGGAACGGAAGTTCCCTATGTGACCATCAATGAAGACGGAGACCGGGAAGTCAAATTCAAGGACGCCACCTTGATGCTGGAAATCACGCCCCACGTCATTGACGAAGGGCAGATGAAAATGAAGGTGGAAATCAAAAAGGACGAGGTGGACTTGTCCAACACCGTGGACGGCAACCCGTTCATCCTCAAAAAACGCACCAGCACGAATCTGATTGTGAGAAACGGCGAGACGATCGTCATATCCGGCCTGTCCAAGACGAGAAACGCCGAAGGGGATACGGGAATCCCCTGGTTGAAGGACATCCCCGGCCTGGGATACCTATTTAAAGGGGAGAGCAAAGCCGAGGCCATGGAGGAAGTCCTGATTTTCCTCACCCCCAATGTTTTGCCCAAGCCGGGAGAAGCAATGGTGCAGGAGCAAAACGTCAACATGCCCGCTTCTGCGGGGGGTAATGAATCCTGATTGCTCAGGAATAAGGCGCCATGGATTATTTTCAACTGCTGGACCTGAAGAAGGAGCCTTTTTCCAACTCTCCGGACCCTGAGTTTTTTTACGGGTCGCGGCAACACTTGGGGTGCCTCCAAAAACTGGAACTCTCCGTCCGCCTGCGCCGCGGGCTGAACGTGATCACGGCGGACGTGGGCATGGGCAAAACCACCCTGTGCCGCCAGCTTATCAGGCGCTTCGCCGCGGACAAGGACGTCCGGACCCATCTCCTGCTGGACCCCGCGTGCTCCTCGGCCCACGAGTTTTTGTGCATCATCGCCCAGATGTTCAACCTTCCGGTCGACCCGGAAAAGGATACGGAACGGCGCCTCAAGGAAAAGATCAAAGGATACCTGTTCGAACAAGGCGTGGAAAAGGAGAAGGTCACGGCCCTCATTATCGACGAAGGGCAAAAGCTCCCCTACCACTGCACGGAAGTGCTTCGGGAGTTCTTGAATTACGAGACCAATTCCAACAAGCTGCTTCAAATCATCATTTTTGCGCAAACGGAATTCGACCAGATTCTTCAGGAACACCCTAATTTCGCCGACCGGGTCAGCCTTTACCACAAGCTCCTGCCCCTTTCCTATAAGGAAACCAAGGCGTTGGTGCAGTTCCGGCTCAGAGAGGCCGCAGAAGGCGTTGTACCGGCCATATTTTCCGAAAGCGGTTTTTGGGCCGTGTATCGATCCACGGGAGGATATCCCCGGAAAATCGTGGAGCTGGGATACAGGGTGCTGCTCGCCCTGATCGTTCAAAGCAGACGGAAGGCGAACTGGCGCCTGGTGCGTTCCTGCGCCAAACGGGGAACGCCCATCAAGGGCCCGGAGCCTGTCTTGAGGCCGGTGTTCGCCGGATTGCTTATCGCGGCCATTGCCTTGGGGCTAAGCGCGGCGTCCACGGAGGATGTCGCAAGCCTTTGGGAGCGCTTTGCACCGCAATCCAACGTTGAATTAATGTCGGCCGCCCCGGCGGCGGTCGTTCCCAAACCGGCCGTCAAGCCTCCGGCCGTCAAGCCGGCGGCGCCCCCGGCCGCTCCCGCTGTTTCGGCGGTTGCAGCGTCAGCCCCCGAGACGCCTGAGCAGCAAGCCCAGGAGGCGCCTGTCCCTGCAGACGCCGCTCCCATAGCGCCGGAAAAGCCTTTGATTGCTGCATCCCGGCTTGAGGAGCCGCCCTCCCGGACTCAGCCTTTATACGCCGCCGTAAAAGAGCCTGCAGCGGCGCCGGCGGCCGCCAAACCCGAACCGGCGGCTCCTCCGGCCGGCCTGGTCAATATGTGGGGCGGGCGTTTTTCCGGTTATTCCCAGATTATTTTTTGGTTCGATAAGGAAGTTGCTTTTGAAGGGCCGGCGCTCCATTCGCGGGAAGCGGAATTCCGCTTTTTTAACGCCGTGAGCAAGGTGGCCTCCTATAGGGAATACTCCAGTTTTCCAGGCTGGGTGATGTTGAAAAAAGGGGATGGAAACGTTCAGGCGCGCATTGGTCTGCCCCTCAACCTGGAAGGAATCGAGCACTTTGTGGAACATGATCCTTTTCGCATAATCGTCAACTTGTATCATTACCAACAGCCCCGTGTAGAGGATAAGAGCTGAGATGAGAATCAGAAAAAGACTGGGCGAGCTACTGGTTGAGGGGGGGCTTTTAACCGACGAACAACTGAAGGACGCCCTGGCCCAGCACAAAAAGTCCGGCATGAAACTTGGCAAGTTCCTGGTGCAGCGCGGCATCGTGCGGGAAGACGCCATGATCGACGCGGTGGCCTCCCAGTTGAAAATCGACCGCTACAGGGCTGACAAATACCCGGTGAACGCCGAGTTGACCAATGTCATCCCCATGGACATGGCCCAGAGGCATCAGTTGGTCCCCCTCGCCAAAAAGCCCCATCTTTTGACCGTCGGCATGACGGACCCCATGGACATTGAAAGCCTGGACGCCATTGAAATTTACACCAACACCGAGGTCGAGGCCGTCATCTGTACGGAACGGGAGCTGACTCAGCTGATTAGCAGCCTTTACGGCTTTTCCTCTTTGGCGGACGGCATGGAGGAAGTGCAGGGCCTGGAAATGGGGCCGGAATCCCAGGTCCAGGAAGAGGCTGCGGATACGGAAATCGAAGTGCAGTCCCTGGCCGGCATGGTGGATGAAGCCCCGGTCGTCAGACTGGTGAACTCCATCCTGTCCCAGGCCATCCGGGAAGGCGCCTCGGACGTGCACATAGGTCCCGAGAAAACTTACGCCCACGTCCGGTTCCGCATTGACGGAAAGCTGCACGAGGTGCCTGCGCCGCCCAAATCCCTGCTCATGCCGGTGATTTCGCGCATCAAAATTCTCAGCAACATGGACATTGCAACCACCCGAATTCCCCAGGACGGCAGGTTCACCCTGAAAATGGAAAGCCGTGAGATCAATGTCCGCGCTTCCACCGTGCCCACCATCTACGGAGAAAACCTGGTGCTCAGGCTTCTGGACATGAGCAGCGGCATCTATTCCCTGCACGAGTTGGGCATGAACAAGGACGACCGCGCCAAGATCGAGAGCGTCATCGTCAAGCCTTATGGGATGATTCTTTCCACCGGCCCCACGGGCAGCGGTAAGAGTACAAGCCTTTACGCCATTCTTCAGGCGTTGAACAAGCCGGACATCAATATCATCACCGTGGAAGACCCGGTGGAATACCGCCTGGAAAAAATCAAGCAGATCCAGCTGAACCGCAAGGCGGGCATGACCTTCGCCAGCGGTTTGCGGGCCATCCTGCGCCAGGACCCGGACGTCATCATGGTCGGCGAAATCCGGGACGGCGAAACCGCCTCCATCGCGGTCCAGGCCGCCCTCACCGGCCACAGGGTGTTGTCCACCCTGCACACCAACGATTCGGCCGGCGCCGTCACCCGTTTGGTGGACATGGGCATCGAGCCCTTTCTGGTCTCCTCGGTGCTGCTGGTCTCATTCGCCCAGCGCCTGGTGCGCACCGTGTGCACGGGCTGCCAGGAGAGCTATATCCCCGCTGACGAAAGTCTGGCCGCATGGGGCCTCAGCCGGGCGGACGTGGCCGGAGTGGACTTCAAAAGGGGCAAGGGCTGCGCCATGTGCATGCAAACCGGGTACAAGGGCAGAACCGGCATTTTCGAGGTTTTGAAAAACGACGACACCATTCAGGATTTGATTTCCAGGCGGGATTCGTCCCAGGAGATCGCCCGGTCGGCCAGGGCGGCGGGCAAGATGCGCTTTTTGAGGGAAGACGCCCTGGACAAGGTGTTCGCCGGAAGGACCACCCTGGAAGAGGCAGCCTCTGCAGTCATGACTTAGGAACAGGACGACAGGAAGCATCATGGCGACATACAACTACACGGCGATGAATGAAGTGGGAACCAAGGTGTCAGGCACGCTGGAGGCGGAGACCTCCGACGGCGCCCGGCAGATTTTAAGCTCTCGCGGCTTTATACCCACCAAAGTCACCAAAGTCCGTGGAGAGGAAAAAGCTGAAAAGGAAGGCCTGGGCAACAGAATGGGCCGGGTGGGGGCCAGGGATATTATCCTCTTCACCAAGCAATTCGCCACCATGCTGAGGGCGGGCATTCCCATCATTGATCTTTTTCAGGTTGCGGAGTCGCAAACCGAAAATCCCAAGCTAAAAAGGGTTATCGCGCAGATTTCCAAGGATATCCAGGAGGGCGCCAGCCTTCATCAGGCCATGAAAAAGCATCCCTCCGTGTTTTCCCCCTTATATTTAAGCATGATGCGCGCCGGCGAAACCAGCGGGGCTCTGCCCCAGGTTTTGGAACGCCTGATATACATCATCGACCATGAGGAAAAGGTTAAGAAGGACATCAAGGGCGCCATGATTTATCCGGCGCTGGTCACAATCGTCCTGACTGGAGCTTTTTTCTTTTTGGAAATTAAGGTGGTGCCGGTTTTTGCGAAAATTTTTTCAAGAGCGCAGTTGGAGCTTCCACTCCCGACGAAAATTTGCATCGGCATCTACTCGTTTTTAAGCGCCTATTGGGTTTATCTGGTGCTTGCCGCCGTCGCTTTGGCCGTTTTTCTGTTTTTCTATTTGAGAACCGAGCAGGGAAAATACACATTTAACAGCATTTTGTTGAATATACCCATATTCGGAGACCTGCTCACAAAAGCGGCCATGTCCCGGTTTGCGAGCATCTTCGCTATATTGCAGTCCAGCGGCGTGACGGTGTTGGACTCCTTTACCATTTTGTCGGGAACCATAGGCAGCGCAGCTATGTCCCGGCAATTTGACGGCATCCGGCAACGGTTGGAGCAAGGGAGAGGCATTTCAGAGCCGCTCAGGGAGGCGAAATTTTTTACTCCCATGGTCATTAATATGGTGGCCATAGGCGAGGAGTCCGGAAACCTGGAGGAGATGCTTCAGGTTATTTCAGACCACTATGACGACGAAGTGGAGTACGCCGTAAATGCGCTTTCAGAGGCCATTGTGCCCATCTTAACGATAGCATTGGCGGCGGTTGTCGGCTTCTTCGCCCTGGCGATATTCCTCCCCATGTGGGACATGACCAAGATGGTCAAGAAATAGTGCTTCGATATCCGTTTTGTAAATGCCGGCGCCGGGGTCAGAACTGAGCAAGCGGGAATCAGAGCGCCCAGGAGGCGCCCGCCGTTGCGCAACGGGTGGCTGCTTTGTTGAAGATTTCCGAATCATGAGATGTCATGAAGTTATATATGAAAAAGTCTCTATACCACCTAAAATTATATATAATAATTCCTTTAATATTCAGCGGCCTTTCCATTCTTTCCTTTATCGGCGCCTACCGGATTGCCGCCGGAAGAATTCAAGCGGGAGTGGATCCCGCCCCTCATCTGCTGTTATGGGGCGGGCTGTTCGGAGGCTTTACCTTTGTCTGCGGCCTATTTTTAATCCGGGCCATATTGGGGCCCGTGGAAAAATTCGTTGTGGAAGCGGAGAGTTTAGGCGTTGCGGCGCCCAATGATTCCAAGCAGAATGGTCCTTCGGGCAAGGACGAGATGGCGCGTTACACCACGGTGTTCAGACAGGTCAGCGAGGTTTTGAATCGCGTGGAGGCCAGGAAGCTATTCCCTGAAATCGTGGCCCAAAGCAAAGCCATGCGCCAGGTTCTTTCCCAGATAAAACGGGTGGCCCCGACCGACTCCACTGTTTTGATAACAGGGGAAAGCGGAACCGGCAAGGAACTGGTCGCCGACAGCATTCACCGGCACAGCCAACGCAGCGGAAAGCGTTTTGTAAAGATAAACTGCGCCGCCATCCCTGAAACCCTGCTGGAAAGTGAATTGTTCGGGTATGAGAAAGGCGCTTTTACAGGAGCGGCGGCCCGCAAGCCCGGGAAGTTTGAACAAGCCAACGGCGGGACGGTCTTTTTGGACGAAATCGGGGACATGCCCCTGGAAACCCAGGCGAAAATTTTAAGGGTCCTGGAGGAAAAGGAAGTGGACAGGCTTGGAGGGATGCGCCCCGTCCCCGTGGATGTACGGGTTGTCGCCGCCAGCAATAGAAATATTCAGGAAATGGTCGATAATAATGAATTTCGGGAGGACCTGTTTTTTCGCCTGAATGTGTTTCCCATCCAATTGCCGCCCTTACGGGAGCGGCCGGAGGACATTCCTTTTTTGGTGGAGGCCTTTTTATCGCATTCCGATAAAGAGGCCTCGGTGTCTCCCCAGGCCATGCACATTTTATGCGCCCATCCCTGGCACGGCAACGTGAGGGAGTTAAGAAACGTTGTGGAAAGCGCCATGCTGTACAGCCAAAAAACCGTGGAGCCGGAACATCTGCCTCCGGCCCTTTCCGGCAGCATGGCGATCCCGACGCCCGTTGGGGTGTTTATTTCCAGGGAGGAGGAATCCCTGGACTTGGATTATCGGCTGCAGGAGTTGGAAAAAGGGATTTTGGTGGAGGCTTTAAAGCGATCGGACGGAGTGCAGGCTCAGGCCGCCCGTTTGTTGGGAATCAAGGAGCGGAGTCTTTGGCATCGGGTGAAGAAGTACGGAATTGACGTTTCCCGGATGCGGAGAAAGCCGGGGAATTAGCCCTGCATTTTTTGGTGATCGATCTACAAAAAGTGTAGATATGCCGTTTGATGCGGTTTTCGTCCAAAATTCCGGCGGGGGGCTTTATTTTATAACGCTCCGAAAATCAAATAAAATTGTAAATCTGAACCCAATTTAGCTTGCAGCCGCCTGATTGAGGCACAGTATTTGCTTCGTTTAAACGGCAACGATAGGAAGCATAGGCTCTTTTTAATAATCTCAAGTTCTTTTAACCGCAACACACCATGAAAGGAGTAGCGCTATGTTAGAAAAATGGAAGAATAAGGTCAGAGGTCAAGAAGGCTTCACCCTCATTGAAATCATCGCGGTTCTGGTCATCCTGGGCATCCTGGCCGCCGTGGCCGTTCCCAAGTACTATGACTTGCAGCAACAGTCCCTCAACCAGGCCCTGGAAGGCGGAGGCGCGGAAGCCGTTGCTTATGTTAATATGACTTTTGCCCAGGCCATCTTGGGCGGCGCCACGGTTGCTGATACGCAAGTATCTGGTTTTTATACCAAAGAGCTTGATTTGGGCGACATGACCGTCGATATTGAGGATGATGGGGGGGATCCGACTTATACGGTTTCCGCCGTGACTGGCGGCGCTCTTGACGGCGCCGTTGACGTAACAGGCACAATCGACCGTCCCGGCCAGGCGCCGTAGCCAATCAGGCTGACAGCCTAAAACTTGTCTTATCCATAGGGCCGTCGCTTTTCATAGCGGCGGCTTTATTTTTTTTAATGAAGGGGCCAAAACTCCAAAATCCGGCTCATAAGCCCGGACAGCTTGATCCTTGGCGAATTCGGAAAAGATTTCCTTAAAAGAAGCCTCTCCTTTTAGTTTGTGCAGCAGCCTGACCTTGGCATTGGTCAGGTTTTCGTCTTTTGTAAGGACTCCCAACTCCATGAGCGCCAGAATCGAGTCCAGCCTGTTGGGCGATCGAAGTGCAAAGGCCTTGTACAGGCGGACGGCCGAGTCAAACCTGCCTTTTTTCTGCTCTATGGCCGCCAGAGTCAGGATAGGTTCGATAAAGGACGGGGCGATGTTCAAAGCCCGTCCGGCCTCTTTGGCGGACTCCTCGTATTTCCCTAATTTGAATAGCGCGACGCCCTTCAAGTGCAGCAGCTTCGGATCTCCGGGAAACCTGTTCAGGCTTTTATCAATCCTATCCATAGCAAGCTCATACCGCCCTAACAGCATCCAGCAATGGGCCATCTGCCTATCATTCTCCACCTTGCCGGGCGCATGAATTTTGGCGGATTGAAAAAATGCAAGCGCCGCCTTGGGTTGGTTGTGGAGATATAATTTGATCATGCCCAGGTTGAAAAGGCAGGTTTCTACAGACCCGGCATTCTGAAACCGGTTGAGCTGGAGGGCCTTTTGGAAGCACGCTTCCGCCAGATTCAGCCGCCCTAATTGGTAATAGGCGCTGCCAAGGCTTATATAGGGGGCGCCCCGGTGGAGGGCTTTGTAGACATTGTCCGACCAGAACGCCTCCTTGCTTGTAAAAAGGCCGTTACGGTGGAACGTGGTATTTCCATGGACAATGATAACAACGCCGACCATGCAGACGCCGAGGAACTTGACGGATTTTTCGTGTGAAATCCGCGCGATCAGCTTGAATGTTAACAGGAAGACAGGAAGAAAAAGCAGCATGGAGGGGATGTAGTTTCTGTGTTCATAGACCATTTCAAGGGGCAGGAAGGTGCTTTCGACCGTGTGATTCAAGAAAAAGAAGAGAATGCAAAAACTGACCATGGGGGCTTTTTTCATCAATCCCAGCCCGGTCCCCAAGGCGGCCAAAAGAAACAAAAAGCTAAAAAGACCGGAAATCGGGTCCAATAATGATGAGGAGAAGGGAACGTCGTACAAAAAGGTCATCCGGCCCGGGGCGGGAAAAAAAAGCAACCCGAGGTACAGCATCATAACCCTGGGTTGGGTGGCCAGTCGCTCCCACATGGAAAAGGGACGGACCGAGTAATACGATAGCGCATTGAACGGGTTGGTCAGTAAAAAAGCGGCCAGCGCCCCTGCGGCGCAGATCAGGAAGGTCCATTTGGCGAATTTGGCGATATTTTTTGGGGAAGCTCCATGGATCAATATCAACTCAAGCAAGGCCAGTGCGGGCGCCAGCAGCACGGCGTTTTCCTTGGAGGCGACGGCGCACAGGCCGGAAATTCCGGCGGCGGCGAACCATCCCCATTTGGTTTTTCCATCGGCAAACCGTCCTTTGACATAAAAATACAGGGCGGCGATATAAAACAAGCCGGCCATGGAAGCCATCCGCTGTACAACGTAGGTAACGGAGGTGACCTGGATGGGATGCACGGCCCAGAACACCGAGGTTAACAGGGCGAGAGGGTAGGAAAGGGCTCCGTATTTCTCCCTCAGCATGGGCAGGTTAAGCATGGCGCGGATGAACAGGAACAAAAAGCAGGCCGCCAAAAAATGAACGCCCAGGTTGAAGGCGTGGAACCCGGCCGGCTCCAGGCCGCCCGTGTAATAGTTCAAGGCGAAGGTGAAAAAGGCCAGGGGCCTCCACAGCCGGAATTCCCCTGTTTTTTCATCCCTAAATGGATTGGTCAAAGACTCAAAGTCCAATCGTTCCATGCGGATGTACTCGTTTTTGACGATTCTATTCATATCGTCAAAGACAAAAACCCCGTGGAAGGAGTTGGAATAAATTAGAATCAATATAAAAAACAAAGAGATGAACGCGAATGCGTGAGGCGTCGGCCGGAATTTGCCAAAAGACCCTTTCAGGTCGAAATCATAGGAATCTGTTCCCTTGCCTTCCTGCGGCATGATGAGGCGTCCAACTCCTTTCCTTTAAACGGCGATGGGTTCGTTTAAGAACGGATGTGGAATCAAAATGCTATGTAAAACGGATGCGGCTATTTATTAACGAGTTTGGAGGCAAGCCAGAATCCCCCTCCCAGGGCGGCTTCCGTGCAGGTGTCGATCAACCGCATGCCTATGGCGGCGGCGATCACCACCGGCTGCGGGATGATCACCGGCAGAATCAAAAAGATAATCCCCTCCCTAACGCCTATGCCGGCGGGCGCGAACAGCGCCGCCATCCCAATGAGCATGGCGCCGTAGTAGACGCCTGCAACCACCAAAAAATGCTGCCATTCCACCCCATATAGCGCCCTTATCAGAAAAAAGAAAGAGGCGCCGGTAAACAAGGCGGGAACCCCGTAAGCCCCGACCAGCCGCAGGACCATGCTGTAGGGCGGATATTTTTCCGGCGGCGCTTTTTTTGCCAGGCGAAAAACCAGGCGCAGCATAAAGGGCATGACCCATGGCGTCAGGCTCACCAGCATGGCCAGGGCGCCCAGACCGGAAATCCATTGGAGGCTCACAGGAACGTCCACAGACCCCCAGGTCACGGCCAGGGTTACGATGAGTCCTGAGGCGGCCGTGCTGGACAGGTGCTCGGTAATGGTGGCCGCGGTAATGGCGTTGTTGGGGTGGTTTTTATACTGATTGAACCGGACCAGCAAAATCGTCACTTTGCCGGGGACGTGCCTGCCCATGCGAGATAGAAGCCAGGCCCTCCCGGTGGTCACGAAGTCCTCCCGGATGCCGAAAGCTGAGGCCAGCCTGATCCAAACCGCCAGGTTGGCCAAATATCCGGCGGCGCAGCACAATATGCTCAGCGCAAGATAGGCGGGCGAGATATTGAGCGTATAGGCGCCAAGCTCCCTGGCGTGCCGGAAAATAACCCAGCCCACAAAAGAGAGCACAAGCAAAAGCAAGGCCCTGCCGTACCAAATCCGGGCTTTTCCCGATTGAACGCGGGAGGCCGCTTCCGGACTATTTTTCATCATCTGCCTTTTGACTATAGATTACCCTGCCTATTTGGTCGAAGCGCAGTTGCGTCACCTGTTCGGATATGAGGCCCATTAAAAAAACCACCACGGCTATGGTCATGAGCATGGCCGAAGTAGGGCCGTATCTTGTGTGCAGCACAAAAATTTTAAAAAGCCCGTATCCCATGCCCGTAAGGAACATAAGAAGGCTGGCGGGCAGGAAGATTTTCAAAGGCGCGAACAGGGTGGCGATTTTCAGGATGATCAGAAAAAACCTGGCGCCGTCCCTGAATATTTTTATCTTGCTTTTTCCTTCCCTTGCCGGCGCTGCAAAGGGCACATACACCAAGCTGTAACCCGTCCTGACCACGGCAAGGGTCAGGGTGGTGGGGTACGAGAAGGTATTGGGCAGAATATTAACGAATTCCTTGGCGATGGACGTTTTCACAGCCCGGAAGCCCGAGGTCAGGTCCTCGATTTTTCGGTCGCTTACGTAGGAGGCCAGACGATTGTACACAGCGTTGGCGAAATTTCGGTGCATGCTGGCTTTGGTGCCTGTGGATCTGGCCCCGACCACCAGGTCGTAAGGCCCCAGTTTTTCCAGAAGACGCGGGATTTCCTCCGGCGGGTGCTGGCCGTCCGCATCCATGAGCACGATGGAGTCCCCCATGGCATGACGGATGCCTGTTTTGACGGCCGCGCCGTTGCCCATGTTGTAGGGATGGGTGCAAACCCGGGCGCCCGCCTCCAGGGCCGCCTGGGCCGTTTGGTCCCTGGACCCGTCGTTCACCACAATAATCTCGTGGGACAGCCCCAGTTGCTCCATAACTTTTCGGACTCTTTCCACGATTCCGCCGATGGCTTGTTCCTCTTCATAGGCGGGCATAATCACGGATACGGAAATTGCTTCCTCTTGAAGGTGCGTCATTGTAAACCTGCGTGAATTGAATTGAAAATTTGGGGAAAAGTGAAACCTGATTTGACTTTATATGGCATATTGAGCCAAAATGTGTAAAGAATAAGTTAATATCCTAATATTATTTGTGACTTTTTTTCCTTAAGGGGAGTAAATCAGGTAAAGGCTTGGGCTCCCCTGCGTAACGCCGGACCGTGACGGGGGAACCATGGACCAGGAAGAGGAAAGACAGGCCGTTTTGGATGTCAAAGCGGGCGCCGTAGATCGCTTCGCCTTCTTGGTGGACGCGCACAAAGGGGCGCTGTTCAACCTGGCTTGGCGCATGACCGGCAGCCGCTCCGACGCCGAAGACCTTGTTCAGGAAATATTTGTGCGGGCTTTTCGCAATCTTGGATCCTTTGACTCTGAAAAGCGTTTTTTCCCATGGTTATACACCATCGGAATCAACCTGATCCGCAGCCGTCTTAAATCTGTTTCCAAGAGGCGCCGGGTTTTGCAGGACCAGGAAAAGGAAGGGTCGCAAGAAGCCAGCCCCGAGGACGCCTTTTTGGAAAAGGAAAGGGCCGACCAGGTGCAGGCCGCTTTGCTGAAATTAAACACGGGGCAGCGCGAAGCCTTGCTTTTACGCTATTCTCAAGGCCTGACATATGATGAGATTGCGGTTATTTTACGCATCTCCAACAGCGCTGCAAAAATGCGGGCGGCCCGAGGGCTGGACCGCTTGCGTTCCATTTTACCGGAAACCTTGTTGGACAAAGGCTGATCATGAAACCGAAGGACGAAACGATAAAGCAATGGATTAAAGACCTTAAACAAGAGGATCCGCCGGAGGACCTGACCCGGCATGTCATGGATCAAATTACGGCCGGGCCTGTAAATTCCCCTCCGCTGACGCTGGCCTGGGTCTTCTTTGTCACGGGTTTTTTCTTCTTTTGCCTGTTTGCGGTTTTGGCCGCCGGAGTTCGCTACTGGGCTCTGCAGGGAGTGGGCCTGGAGGGCTTGAATCTGGCCCGCAACGCCTCGTTTATGGTTTCCCTTTTTATGGGGGCGGCCGGGTGCGGTTTAGTCCGCGGAGGGAGAATCGGAATCAGAACCGCCTATGCAGTGGGCTTGATCACGGGCTCAGGATGCATCCTGTCTTCCGTGGGCCTGTCCTTAAAATTGGCTGACCTGTCCGCCGCACTTGCTGTTTTGGGATATGGAGCTTGCGGGGCGGCCATTGCTCTTATTTTACTGAAGGAGTTACGGCGTAATGAGTATCACGGATATCAATAAGACGGCCCGGACTCCAGGCTCCCAGCATGGATTCACGCTTTTGGAACTGGTGAGCGTCCTGTTGATAATAGGCATTCTCTCTGCAGTGGTTATCACCCGGGCCAGCATGTCATTGGACGTCACCATGGTGGCCGAGGCGGAGGCGCTCAAGGCTCAACTGCGCTACGCCCAGAGAAGGTCCATGACAGGCGGCGATCCCTGGGGAATCAATATTAGCGGCAACTCTTACTCCATGTTCTATTATGATGGAACTCGCAACACGGTTTCCATGCCGGGGGCGACCAGTGCTTCCCGCAATTTAGGCTCGTTAGGGATAAGCGTGACCGGCGCCATTGTCAGTTTTGACTCCTGGGGCAGGCCTTGCACAGGCGACTCAGGAACCTCGCCGCGCACCAGCGACCTCACCCTGACCGTATCCAAAGGCAGTGTGTCCCGGACAATAACCGTTACAAAAAATACGGGGTTCATACCATGAAATGCTTAATCTTTAAAAATTCCAGCGGCTTTTCTCTCCTGGAGATCATTGTGACGCTGACGGTCGCCGCCGTCCTGGCCACCGTGCTTATTGCATTCACGGGGACCGCAGTCCAGCGCGCCGGCGAGCCGGCCGCCCGTTTGAGCGACATATACGGCCTGCAGCAGGTCATGGAAAACATCACCGGGTATTACGTGGACGTAGCCCATGGAGAGGACGCCCTGTCCAGGCTGTACAACGCCATCGAAAGCGAGGACACGGATCCTTCCACCGGTTTCGGCGCTTACAAATCCTCCAAGTCCTGGGTGTATTACAATGCCAGCCGCGAGGAAGTCACGTCCAGCGCGCAAACCAGTGACACCATGCTCAAAATCGTTCTGGAGCCTGTGGCCGGAGAATCCACTATCAAACTCACGGCCTTTTTTGTGAGATAAGCAGGCCCCGCGCCTATTCATTGGAGATTATCCATGAGAAGACATACAAAAAACAGCGGGTTTACTTTGGTTGAAATGATCGCCGTTCTGGTGATTGTGGGAGTTCTGGCCGCCGTTGCGGGCATGGGTATCGTCAAAGCCGCGCAAGCCTTTGCGTTCAACAGCGAGGCGACGGCGCTCTCGCAAAAGGCGGAGCTCGCCATGGACCGCCTGCGCCGGTCTTTGGAAAACCTGACGGACATTTCCTCGGCCACGTCCAGTTCCATCGGCGTTTCGCGTTTGAGCGGCGAAACCATTGTCACCGAACGCTATTATGTCAGCGGAAGCGACTTGATGCTTACCAGCTCGGAAAGCGGCGCCGGGACCAACACCCTCACGGATCTGGTCGACTCTTTCAGCCTGTCCTACAAAATGGCCGACGACTCGGCGTGGAGCTTCGGCTCCAATCTCGAAGACCTCGCACGCATCGAGTTCACCCTCACCATGGAAGGCCCAAACGGGACAAGCATGTCCTTCGCCAATTATGTGGTGCCCAGAAATACATATATTCCGGACATCCAAAGGCGCTATTATCCGGCGGGCTCCACCACAGGTTCCGCCCCGGGATGTTTTGTGGCCACAGCGGCCTTTGGAAGCGATTCCGATTCCCGGGTTTTCGCCTTAACCCAATTCCGGGATCAATACCTGACCCAATACAGCCTGGGCCGCTGGTTTTTGGATTTTTACAATGAGAACGGTCCGGGAATGGCCCAAACGCTTCACTCTCATTATTGGCTGAAATCCCTGGTGCGGCTGTTGCTTCTCCCTGCGGCGGGATTCGCCTTCCTGGCCATGTACTTTCCCTTGGGGTTTGTTTTAATCGGCGCCATGGCCTGGCTGCTGTCCCGGTTGGTCATTGCGGCCCGAAACGAGCGCAGGAAAGCGGGCGCGGCCCCTGCAGGCGCCTCGGGCGCGGTGCTTTTAAGCCTGGTGATCGCCATGGTGGTCATGGCCGCCATCGGGGCGGGCATGGTATCCATGTACAGCGCCTCCAATACTTCTTCCGCGGCCACCCCCTTTACCGCCAGGGCGCACTATATCGCCGAATCCGGACTTCGTTACGCCGGCTGGATTCTGGAAGACAACCTGAACGACGACACCTTCATCACGACCGATTTGCACAAAAAAAGTTTTGCCGTGGATGACGACTCCTTTTATCTGGAAATCCTTACCTACTGGTACGACATAGGAACCTCCACAACGCCGTCTTCCAACCTCAGCGCTTCCGCTTGGGGCGGGCTGCCTAAAAAAGTGCTGACAATCCCCGATGACGCCGGAGGATTCCTTACCGTGGAAAAATCCGACGGATCCTCGGAACTGGTCAGGTACAACAGCATAACCGTTAACGCCGCATCGGACGATATTGGTTTTAGCCTTACTTCAACGCCTTCCGGGACATATAAAAGCCGCGGCCGCATTTTGCCTGCGGCCAAGATTCCATCAGCGGGGACCATCCGGGCGGCGAATTTAGGCGATTCATCCGGCGATAGCCTGGAAATCGACCTGGACTCTCTTGCCGGCGAAAACGACACCTTCCTTTTCCCGAAAATGATGGGCATCATCACCGTGACCGATGCATCAAACAAAGATTGGTACATCATGTACGATTCGGTGGATTATGACAGCGACAAGCTGGTGGGGATAAGAAACTGTCCCGGCAGGACGGCGCTGCCCTCCGGAGGGATTACCGTAAATGCAGGGACTCCGGTCCAGTTGGAGCGCTACGCCATGTTCGTCTCCACCGGAATCGCCGGCGAGGCGGGGTTTCAAGCGCAAGACACCATCAGTAGAAGTCAGTCCATGGGAACTGTGAGCATGTACCGGGGCGTGGAAGGCGGCATAGACTTTAACGATCCCAATGACATCAACAAGGTCGATCCCGTTTTAGGCTCTGCGGCCATTGAAGACGGGGCAATCAAGATTACAGGAACCGAGCAGACTTATTCTTACACCGAACCCGTTGTTTACCAGCAGGAAAGCCTCATCGCCGTAGACTGGCAGGACGAACTCATCGATACTTTGAACCTGGAGGATATCTGGAACAGGTCCTCAAGATTGCTCAGCTACGATCTCCAGGTAAAGGTCAAATTCACCGAAAACCAGGACGACCTGACGCCGCCTTACGTCAATGTGCCCGGAAGCTACATGCCCGGCCTGTCCTTCAGGACGTATTGCAGCGGGGGACAATGCAACTACTACGGCCTATCCTTTATGCGGGGCGTTCAAGGGAGGACTGAGGTCTCTTCCGGCGGCGACGGATGCGGCGGCGGCGACTCCACGTATGAAGAGGATGACGACATTGCGGACGGCTTCTTTTCGGAGCATGGGAGCAACACCTCCATATCCGTTTGCGGCGACACCTACTCCAGCTGGAACGACTACGCGCCCAAGGACGGCGTCCCCTATCTTATGTTCTGGCAAAAATACCTGGACCCGGACGACGACTCGGGCAGCGGGTGCGGGGGAGGAGAAGAGTCTCTCTTTGATTGGATTTCCTACGTGCAATTGGTGGATGTGGAGGAAGTGAGCGTCTACTATTATGAGCCGGTTACTTGTTGGGGGGAGTGGAATTGGCATGGTATAATCCTTCGTTTCGACGAATATGATGTAAATTGGGCAGGGGGATGGTACGAAGGAGAAATTCCCGGCGACTCGAGGAATTCGCGCCTGTATTTATGCTCTGATAGATGGAGCAGGCAATGGGCGCGCCAGGGCCCCTATACCGCCTGGAAACTTACGGACAAGTACGGCTTGTTCCGCACCAGCACCGTGGAAGGCGTCACCGTACTGGGCATCCCGGGCGGCGCCATTGTGCGCAATCCTGCAACGGTCAGCGCAAATTCCTCCACGACGGGAAGCCCCGTGCCTAATGTGGCATACATAGTCGATCCCGAATCTGTCAACGATTCGTATCAACAATCCAAGGGCACCAACAACTACCGCATCTATCCCAAGGAGTGGGCTACGCTCATGGTGCGGATTATTGAAATGCAGGGGGACTTTGACTGCGACGGCGCGGATGACAACCGGGTTAACGCCGTGGCCATGTACGCGGCGTCTCCGGACGCCAACGGATCGAATGCCTCATCAGACGATAAGGACGGCAATAGGGTCGCTTATGCAAGAAATTCGCCTGTCAAATGGCCCGAGGATTCGGAGTATTTTACGTTGGGCGTCATGGGGTCACGCCATTACACCAGCAAGGAGATTACCGCGCCCAGGGGGTGCGGCGATGATTACGACATTGTCAGACTGGCAGGCAGGGGCCAGGACAGCGAAGGCGACTATGTGGTGACCTATTCCGGAACCTTCACTACGGAAGATTACGACTTTACCTCTAATGTGGAGGAAGTGGAGTTCGGCCTCCACACATTGGGAATTGACGCAACGGCGGACTCTAACGGAAACCCAACGGAGACCTGTTACTTCGACGATCTGTACTGGTCATTCTGGGAGGGCGGAGCCACGGGAGTCATGCCCGGCGTGCAGCAGCAATAAAGAGTGAGAGCCGCACCGCTCCTGCTGGAAACGCCTTTGCCGGACGGTGCGGCTATTGAAAAACCGCCTCCTGTCATATTAGATTCGCCTGACGAACGTTTTTCGCTTTGCAAACGCGCTGAATGGATTTCGAGAGACCCGGGGTTGAGCTTGGATTATATCTTGGTTAAAAAACCGCGTTGTTTTTTGGTTTATTATTTATACTGGGTCCCATACACCCTGGTCTACGAAGCTACCAACCGTTTCCTCTTGTTCCCTCCCATTGAACTTGAATTCACATGGCTGGATGCACATCTGCCTTTTGTTTCCTTTCTTGTGCCCGTTTATGTAAGCTACCTTTTGTTCGGCTGTCTGATACTGGCGAACTCCAAAGATAACCGGGAGTTGAACGACCTGTTTTACCTGACCCACTTCCAGTTGCTGGTGTGCGCTTTGTTTTTCGTGTTTTTTCCGGTTTCGTTTCCCAGGCACGAGTATTACGCCGGCTCGGCGTTCACGAAAGCATTCCTTGATTTTTGGCTGTGGTTCGACGCTCCCAACAATTGCTTTCCCAGCCTGCATACGGCCAACTGCGCCCTGGCCATTCACTATAGCCTGGGTAAAAAACGGCAGTGGTTGTTTTGCATCTGGGGAGGGTTGATTATTGTTTCCACGGTCTTGTGCAAGCAGCATTATATCGTGGATCTGGCGGCCGGGTTATGCGTTTATCTCTTATCCATTCGATTTAAAGAGTGGGTCCTGGACCCTTGGAAAAGCGCCGCCGGGGCCGTTGCCTAAGGAGAGGGTATGTATCCCCAGATACACATTGGCACAGGGTATGTCAGTTCCTACAACGTCGCTCTATTAACGGCAGTCCTGTGCGGATGGGCCGCCTACGTGCTGGGGGACTACCGCTTGTGGGAGGCGTCCACTCCTTTGGCCAGGGTCAGGAAATTGCTGGGCCTGTCCCTGGCGTTTTGGGTTGTTGGCTTGCTCTGCCTTCAGGCGACCGTTTATTTCCATTTTATTTTTGACAACATATCCGACAAGGTTTGGGACAAACTGTCCATGGCGGATATTGTATTCGCCAATCCTTTAAAAACCATCAAAGTGCTTTACGGGCTTATTTTCGCCTTTCCCCTGGGAATTTTTTTGGTCTCCCTGGTGGACCGGAGCGAACGCTTTTATGACCTGCTGAACAAAAAAACCTTTATCATTTTCCTGGTGCTGGGGTTCGCCAGGGTGGGGTGCTTTTTAAACGGGTGCTGCTACGGCGTATGTTCCGAAACCTTCGGCGTCCGCTTCCCCATGAATTCCGTGGCGGCCTGGGAGCACCTGAGGCGCGGCCTCACAAAAGGCTTTGTGGCCCCTCCCTCCCTGCCGGTCATTCCCACACAGGCGATCAGCGCTGTTTTTCTCTTCGCCCTGGCTTTTTTCGCTTTACGCGCCTCCTTAAAAAATAAATCCCACGTGTTTTTTCACTATGTTTTTTATTATGCAATATTCCGTTTTTTCATTGAATTTTTAAGGGCCGACATTGACAGGGCATACTACGGCCCGTTATCCGCCTCCCAGTGGATTTCCCTTTTTATCTTTCTGCTGTACGGCCTGTGGCGCAGGTTCGGAAGAAAAACTTCATCGACTGTGTAATAAACGCATAGTGCGTGTAAAGGCGAGGAATAGTTGAAAAACTGAATTTTTTGCATTTTTCTTCAAAAAAAGCCTTGCCAAAACCGGTTTTTCAAGGTTAATTTTTCCCCCGGAGACTACTACTGCTCTATTCAGATGGCCTTGACCGTCTTCAAATTTCAACCCCCCAAAATTTTTTGTGTGAGTTCCAAACCGCCTTTAAAAAGGGCGGAGAGTCATAGCCGTAGCATATTATAATCGCACCACTATGTAAGGAGGATTTTCATGCAGATCAACATCGGGAGTTTTCTTACCAAACGCGCCCAGCACAGCCCTAATATGGAAGCCCTGGTTATCGGCGGGCTCCGTTTCACCTATAAGGAGTTGAACGAGCGGTCGAGCCGTCTTGCCAACGCCATGAAGTCCGCAGGGATAGGACCGGGAGACCGGGTGGCTTATCTTGGATTGAATGAAACGGAGTTTTTCGATCTTTATTTCGGCCTGGGAAAGTTGGGCGCCATTCTGGTGCCGGTGAACTTTCGCCTCGCCCCGCCTGAAGTCCTTTATATCATTAACAATTGCGAAGCATCCAAAGTGGTGGTGGGTGCGGATTTTTTCCCGGTGATTGAAGCCATCAAGGGCGATCTTTGCACCAACAGCATTTATGCGCTTGGCGATTCCATCCCGGAATGGGCCCAAAGCTACGATGATTTTCTGGCAACCGGCTCTCCGGATGAGCCCGAGCATGTGGCGGCGATGACGACACCCTGACGATCCTGTACACCTCCGGCACCACGGGCAAGCCCAAGGGCGCCGAACTGACTCACGCGGGTTACTTTCACGAATCGGTCAACCTCCGGGCCACTCTGGGCGACGTAGGAACCAAGATGCTTATGCCGCTGCCTTTGTTCCATATCGGAGCTTTGGCGCCCGTGCCTCATTGCGTGCAGTTTGGAATGACCATGGTTTTCCAGCGGGCCTTTGACCCGGCGGAATTCCTCCAACTGCTCGCCACGGAAAATATCTCCTGGTTCGGTTCCGTGCCTCAGGTGCTCATGTTCCTGCGCTCCGTACCCCAGTTTGAGACCTTTGACTGGAGCAGCATCAGAATGGCCTTGGTCTATGCGGCGCCGGTTCCGGTAACCCTGATTAAGGAATTCGCCGAAAAGGGCATGAACGTGCGTCAGCTTTACGGCATGACCGAGTGCACCGGCCCTGCGGCCGTCATCGATTCGGACAAGGCCATTGTCAAAGCAGGCTCCACCGGCCCGGCCATGTTCCATTGCGACATCAAACTGGTGGACGACAAAGGCGAAGAGGTTCCCACCGGCGAATTGGGCGAACTCCTTCTTTTGACCACGCACCCCATGAAGGGCTATTGGAACAATCCCGAAGCGACGGCGTCGACCATCATTGACGGTTGGATTCATTCAGGCGACATGGCCAAGATGGATGAAGACGGCTACTTGTACATCCTGGACCGGAAAAAAGACATGATCATCTCCGGCGGCGAAAACATCTATCCCGCGGAAGTGGAGGACACGCTGCTCAGCCATCCCGCCATTGCGGACGTGGGCGTCATCGGCGTGGAGGATGAAAAATGGGGCGAGGCGGTCAAGGCCGTCATCGTTTTGAACAAGGAGCAAAGCCTGACCCAGGATGAGCTCATTGAATGGTGCCGCGACAAGCTGGCCCGGTTCAAGACTCCCAAGCAGGTGGTGTTCGCCGAGGAAATCCCCAGGACTCCCACCGGCAAGATCCTCAAACGCATCCTCAGGGATCAGTACAACCAATAATGCCAAGTTGCATCAAGACAGGATTTCGGGGACACGATACTTATCTCCAGGGGCTTGCACAGTGAGTGGCATGACTGCCGGGGAGATAAGTTCATGTCTCCGGAAATCCCGCGCGTCGTTTGAACTCGCGTCAACCCGGAAAGAGCGTGATCCAGGCAAGGGCGATCCGCTTTTCAGGATCGTCCGCAAGCCGGGACCCATCGTTCTTTTTGGTTGATTAATTGGGGCTCCAAAAAACAGGCCGGAGAGGAATCATCCTCCCGGCCTGTTTCAGGTAATGCCGATTTATCTTGCAATCGCTATTGGGCGCCGCCCCCCAGAACCGTGTACAGGCGAATCTGATTGGCCAGCTTGGCGATGCGAATGTCGATCAATTGCTGCTGGGCCGCGTACAAGGATCTTTGGGCGTCCAGGACGCTCAGATAGCTGTCGATGCCCTTGTCGTAGCGCACGCCGGCCAGGGTGTAGGACTTGTCCAGGGCTTCCACCAGGGCTTCTCCGGCGGAGAGCTGCTCGCCCACCGTATTTTCCACGGCGATGGCGTCGGCCGTTTCCCGGAATGCGGTCTGGATGGCTTTTTCATACTGCGCCACGGCGATGTCCATGTCCGCCTGCGATACTTTGTAGGCGGAGTAGACCCTGGGGTCGAAAATGGGCACGGAAATCTGGGGCATGAAGCTCCAGGTTCCCTGGCCCGAGCCGAACAGGTCGCTCAGTTCCGCACTGGCGGTTCCCACGGAACCCGTCAAGGCGATGCGCGGGAAGAAAGCCGCCCTGGCCGCGCCGATGTTGGCGTTAGCCGCCTTTAGCTGATGCTCGGCCGCCAGGATGTCGGGCCTGGTGAGCAGGATTTCGGAAGGAATCCCGGCC
Organism: Desulfatibacillum alkenivorans DSM 16219; assembly: GCF_900142135.1. GTDB lineage: Bacteria > Desulfobacterota > Desulfobacteria > Desulfobacterales > Desulfatibacillaceae > Desulfatibacillum > Desulfatibacillum alkenivorans. The sequence continues at coordinate 54,932 of NZ_FQZU01000016.1, forward strand.
GATACGCTTTTAAAAGGCTGCACGTTTTCCAGCTTTTGAGGGAACACCCGCTCGGGCAGGGGAACCGTGGTTCCGCTCAAAAGAATCAGGGCGTTTTTGTCCTGGGACACCAGTTGGGTGTACCTGGCTATGTCGCCCCTGGCCGTTTCCACCTGGGTTTGTGCGCGAAGCAGGTCCAGTTCGGAAGCCAGGCCCAGGTCGAATCGGCTTTTAATCAGGTTGTACGCCTCTTTTTGGCTTTGCAGCGTGGATTCCGAAAGTTTCAGATGCTCCTGATCGGCCGCCAGCTTCAAGTAGGCGTTGGCCACTGCGGATATCAGGGCGATTTGCGCGCTGCGCTGCGCCTCCTCGGTCGCAAGGTAGCTTTCCAGGGCGGCGTCTTTCAGGCTTCTGATGCGGCCGAAAAAGTCCGCTTCCCAGGCGGTCACGCCCAGGTCCACCCTGTAGCTATCCGACTCTGTGACCTGGCCGGAGTAGGAGAGATCCGCAGGGGTTTTAGTATGAGACGAAGAGCCGCTGGCGCCCACGGACGGAAACAGCTCCGCCCTCTGGACGCCGTATAGGGCCTGCATCCGTTGCACGTTTAACATGGCCAGCTTAAGGTCCCGGTTATTTTCCAACGCGGTTTGAATGACCACCTGCAAAGCCTGATCCGTTATGAACTCCCGCCATTCCAGGTCCATGGGCTGGGGCCGCTCCGGTTCAGCCTGAACGGCAGCCTGCGCTTCCGGCCAGTCCCGGCTTACCGGAGCTTCGGGCCTGGTGTACTGGGGCTTAAGGGAGCATCCTGCAGCCAGCAGGGTTAGACCGACAACGGGGATTATCAAATATCTTTTCATAATTCCTATCCTTCGGCTGGCGCCGTTTCGGGTTCTTCCTCGTTTGCTTCGGACAATTGAGGCTGAGCCCCAGCCAGTTTTTTTCTGGGGATGAACAGCCTGGCGATGATCACATAAAACAAGGGCGTGAACAAGGTGACCAAAACCGTGCCTGTCACCATGCCGCCGAGCACCGAGGTGCCGATGGCGATCTGGGCGCCGGCTCCGGCGCCATTGGCCAGGAACAAGGGAAGCACGCCAAACCCGAAGGCCAGCGATGTCATGATAATAGGCCTGAACCGCAGCTTGGCGCCTTCCAGGGTGGCCGAAACCAGATCCATGCCTTCCTCCCGTTTGGCCTTGGCGAACTGAACGATCAGAATGGCGTTCTTGGTGGTCAGGCCCAAGGTGGTCAAAAGCCCGATCTGGAAGTACACGTCATTAGGCAGTCCGCGCAAAGTCGTGGCAAACACGCCTCCAATGGCGCCCAAAGGCAATGCCAGCAAAATGGAGATGGGAATGGGCCAGCTTTCGTACAAGGCCGCCAGGCAGAGGAAGATCGCCAGAATGGAAAAGGCGTACAAGAGGCCGGTCTGAGAGCTCGCCATCCGCTCCTGGTACGAAATGCCCGTCCAGTCGTATCCAAAGCCCTGAGGCAGCATGTCCATGATTTCCTCCATGGCTGCCATGGCTTCGCCCGAGCTCCTGCCCGGCGCCGCTTCCCCCTGAAAGTTGATGGAGGGAAAGCCGTTATACCGCTGAAGCTGCTGGGCGCCTTCGGTCCAGCGTCCCGTGGCCACCGAGGAGTACGGAACCATGGTCCCGGAATTGCCCCGGAAGTAGAGCTTGTTCAAGTCCTCCGGCAGCATGCGGTGGGGAGCGTCAGCCTGAATATAAACACGCTTGACGCGGCCCGCCTGGATAAAGTCATTTACGTAAGCGCTTCCAAAAGCGGCGGAAACGGAGCTGTGAATGACCGACAGGGGCACTCCCAGCGTTCCCGCTTTTTCCCAGTCCACGTCCACCCGGTATTCCGCCTGGTCAGGAATAGCGTTGGGCCGCACATTGGCCAAGCGGTTGTCCTGGGACGCGATGCCCAGCAACTGATATTCCGCAGCAACCAGCGCTGCATGACCCAGGCCGCTGCGATCCTGCAACTGGAAGTCAAAGCCCTTGGCATGGCCCAGTTCGGACACGGCGGGCGGCGTAAACGCGTAAGCGCGGGCGTTTCGGATCTGCATGAAACGGCCCATGGCCCTGCCCGCCACGGCGTCCGCCTTCAAATCAGGCCGAAGCCTGAGGTCCCAATCCTTCAACTTGATAAAGGCAAGTCCGTTGTTTTGCCCCATGCCGGCGAAGCTCATGCCTGAAAGCGTCAGAACGGATTTGACGGCTTCTTTTTCCTGTTCCAGGAAGTAATCCTGGATTTCAGCCAAAATTTCGTCCGTCTGCTCCATGGTGGACCCGGTGGGCAATTGCACCATAGCCAGTACGATTCCCTGGTCTTCATTGGGCAGATAAGCCGTAGGCATTTGCTGGAAGAAATGAACGAAAGCAAACACGATTCCAATGAAGCATAGCATGAAAACCACTTTAAACCTGAGAATGGCCCCCACCATCATTAAATAGACGTCGCGGACCCAGTTGAAGCCCTTATTGAAAAGAGCCACAAAGGCGCGAAGCGGAGTAAAAGTTCTTTTACCCTTCCGGGTTTGATGCCCCTCCTTAAGCAGGGAGGCGCAAAGCACCGGGGTTAGAATCAAAGCCACAACCACGGAAAGCAGCATGGCCGAGATAATGGTCAGGGAGAACTGGCGGTAGATGACGCCCGTGGCGCCGCCGAAAAAAGCCATGGGGCCGAACACGGCGGAAAGCACCAGGCCGATGCCGATCAGGGCGCTGGTGATTTCGTGCATGGACTTGCGGGTGGCCTCCTTGGGCGGCAGGCCCTCCTCCTCCATGATGCGCTCCACGTTTTCCACGACCACGATGGCGTCGTCCACCAACAGGCCGATGGCCAAAACCATGGCGAACATTGTCAGCATGTTGATGGAAAAGCCGAACAAACCCAGCACGCCGAAGGTGCCCAGCAAAACCACGGGCACGGCGATGGTGGGGATGAGTGTGGCCCGGAAGCTCCCCAAGAACAGGAGCATGACCAAAAACACCAGGAGGACCGCTTCGAACAGGGTCTTGACCACTTCATGGATGGCCACCCGCACAAAGGGCGTGGTGTCGTAAGGGTAGGTCACCTTTAAGCCGGGCGGAAAGTACTTTTCCATTTCCGCAAGTTTGTCCCGGACGTTCTGAGCGGTCTCCAGCGCGTTGGCGCCCGCAGCCTGGCGAATGGCCAGGGCCGCCGAAGGCTGGCCGTTGAACAAGGGCTTGACCGCGTAGCTTTCCGACCCCAGTTCGGTCCTGGCAACGTCTCCGACTTTGATGACCGAGCCGTCCGGATTGTTCCTGATGGGAATGGCTGCAAACTGCGCGGGCGTTTGCAAAAGGTTTTGCACGACAATGGAGGCGTTCATTTTCTGGCCTTCCACAGCCGGCTGGGCTCCGAAGGCTCCGGCGGAAACCTCCACGTTATAAGTCCTCAACGCGGCGATCACGTCCTGAACGGTCAGCTTGTAGCTGTTCAGCTTTTCCGGGTTGAACCAGATCCGCATGGCGTATTGGGGGCTGAACGCCTCCACCTCGCCGACTCCGGGAACCCTTGCCAAAACCTTTTCCAGGTTGGAGTTCACGTAGTCGGCCAGGTCGCTGTAGTCCATGGAACCGTCTTCGGAAATGATGCCGACGATAATCAGGTAGTTTCGGGTGGACTTGCTGACGCTGACGCCCTGGCTTTGCACCACCTCGGGCAGGCTGGGCATGGCAAGCTGCAATTTGTTCTGCACCTTGGCCCAGGCCATGTCAGGGTCGCTGCCCGGCACAAAGGTCATTTCAATCCTGCCCACGCCTGACGAACTGCTCTCCGCGGACATGTACAGCAGGTTTTCAAAACCAACCATTTTTTGTTCGATGATCTGGACCACCGTGTTTTCCACGGTTTCCGCCGAGGCGCCGGGGTACATCGCTTCGATGGCGATGGACGGCGGTGCGATAGGCGGATACTGGGATATGGGCAGGTTGTAGATTGCCAGCCCGCCCGCCAGCATGATGATAATAGCGATAACCCAGGCGAAAACCGGGCGATCCAGGAAAAAATTTGCTAACATCGTCTTTCTCCTTTAAGCCTCTGGCTGCGCCTTGGGGGCGCCGGCGCCGGCGCCGGTTTTTGCCATATCAGCAACCCTTACAGTCGCTCCCGGGCGGACTTTCTGAGACCCTTCCACAATAACCCGGTCTCCGTCCTGCAGGCCGGAAGTCACAAGCCACTTGTCCCCGATGGCCCTGTCCAGAGTCAGGAGCCGTTGCTCCACGACATTGTCCTTGTTGACCACGTATGCCAAAGGCAGCCCTTTGGGGTTGCGCCGAACCCCGTCCTGGGGCGCCATGATGGCGTCTTTGGCCACGCCCTCCTGGACCACGGCGCGGACGAACATGCCGGGCAAAAGGGTCTGGTCCGGATTGGGGAAGACCATACGCAAGGTGACGGAACCGGTTGTGGGATCCACGGTTACGTCGCGGAACTCCAAGGTTCCTTTATGGGGGTATTCCGTGCCGTCCTCCAGCATCAGGCCGACTTCAGCCTGTCCTTCTCCGTCGGTCACTATTTCGCCGCTCTTGGCCAGCTTGGAAAGCCGCAGGACGTCCAGCGTGGATTGGGGAACGTCCACAAACACCGGGTCGGTCTGCTGGATAGTCGACAGGGCAGTGGGCTGATACGCAGTCACGATAGCGCCTTCCGTCACGGCGGATCTGCCGATGCGGCCGGAAATAGGCGCCGTGATCTGTGTATAGTCCAACTGGATGCGGGCGGTCTTGAGGGCGGCTTCAGCCTGCTTGATGCTCGCCTTGGCAGTGGCCAATGCTTTGCGTTCGCTGTCCACCTGGGCTTTAGCCGCTTCCAGGGTGGCTCGAGCCACTTCCACCTGAGTCACCGCCTGGTCCCGCTCGCTGGCCGAAACGGCCTGCTGTTCATAAGCCTTGGTGAACCTCTCGCCGTTGGTCATAGCCAACTTGTATGACGCCTCGGCCTGGGCCACGCCGGCCATGGCCGCTTCCAGGGCGGCCTGAGCGCGGTCCGCGGACTTTTTGACGGCGGACAAGTTGGCTTCGGCGTTTTCGTAAGCCGCCTCAAACGGCGCCGGATCGATCTGATACAAGACCTGGCCGGCTTCCACGTCCGCGCCTTCCACAAACAGGCGCTTCTGGATCAGCCCGTTTACCTGGGGCCGGATTTCGGAAATCAAGAAAGGCGAGGTGCGTCCGGGCAATTCCGTGGTGAGCGTGACGGACTGCGGCGAGACCGTAACCACACCCACTTCCGGCGGCGGCATGGCCGCTGCTGATGCAGCAGCGTTCTGAGGTTGTTGCTCGTTGCATCCCAGTACTAAGGATGCAAACAGCAAAAAGGCTAATAAGCCGATCAACCGGTAGGCGTTTTGTTGACGGGGCAATGTCATTGATGTTCTCCCAAATAAAAAAAATGGTTCAAGGGCGCAGACAAGATCATGCGCCCGGCGCGTGGAATATGGATTTAGTCTTGGATAAGCCCTTTAAACAGGATGTTTAAAATCACGTCGGGATCTTCCGGATAGGGATACTGCTCGGGATCTTCTATCCAAGACAATAAAAAAGAGTGCGTAATGTTGTCCAAAGATTTGGCTAAAATATAGGGATCTCCGATGCGCTGGAAGGTTCCTTTTTTCATGCCGCTTTCAAAAACCGCCGCCACATCTTTCATCAAACTGAGGCGTTTTGTCTGGATTTTTAAATCCAGTTCGGTGATGGCGCTGTCCGAAGCCTGTCGAAGCTCTGCATGAAATATGCGTATTTTGGAGGCGTTATTTAGAAAATACGTCCCTTTCGCCCTGACAAGGTTCCGCAATTTTGCAACCTCGTCCACAGGTTCGTCAAGGACTTTGCCTAACTGCCCCATAAATTTTTCCGTCTCTTCGAGCATGGACTCCTGATACAAATCCCCCTTGCTCTTGAAAAAAATGTAAAGGGTGCCTACAGCGAACTCCGCCTGATCGGCGATTTCCTGCATGGAAACGCCGTGATATCCCTTTTCGGAAAACAAGGTGTGGGCCGCCGCCATGATTTCGCGCCTCTGACGCTCCCTTTCCCTTTCTTTCCTGGAAAGCCGTTTTCCCTTCATGTTTCTACCCCTTGAAAAATATTAATTCACGAAAATGAACTTTTCCTCATTTCGTGAATTTAGATTCATAAAATAGAACTAAGCCTCAAATTGTCAAGGAGTTTTTTCTCCACACTAAAATATTAACGCCTCCAACACAATGGTGATTGTCTTGTAACTTTCTTAAGAATAAATTAAATCAAATAGTTACATTGTTTCTATTTTTTATATTTATTGTGGAGAGCACTGCCTGTGTTCCATGCTGCTGTGCGGGGGAACGTTTTTACTCATTTTGTTTTTTGAATCCGAGGAATTCTTGGGCCAATGGCCGTTTTTGTATTACAAGATTTTGGCGCCAGCCTTTTTCTGGATTCATTTTGACGTCAGGATTTTGGCGGACGCCTTGGGATCGGGAGGCAGTTTGCGGCGCCCATAGGGCTTGCAAAAACATAAGATGGAAGACCTTGTATACGCCCGTCAAATGGGCGGCGTCAGCCTCGGCCATGGCATGAACCTTGCTCTGTTTGGAGGGAGGAAATCAGCACGTCCCGCGGCAAATGCGGGGCCGTTTTATACATATTCAAAAAATCAGGAACTTACATGAACAGCGCCTCTATCGATATTTCGGCGGACAAGCTGCGCCAGATGCGTGCTGCCTGCGCTTGTCTGTTTTCACCCCGTCAAGCAAATGACGATGTCTTTTTACGCTCCCTGGACATGGAACAGGTGCGCAAGGCTTTCCGGGAAAAAGCCCGGCATTGCCACCCTGACCTGCATCGGGGGGAATCCAGCCTGGCCGCGGCGCGATGGTCCGAGCAATTCATGAGAGCCCGTCAGGCTTACGAGCTGATTATCGACTGCATTCCCAAGGAGGAGACGGCGGTCCAAAGGCCTCTCCCCAGGATCATCGCCGTGGGCGGAGCCAAGGGCGGCATTGGGAAAAGCATCCTGGCGGCCAACCTGGGCGTGCACTTGGCGCGGATGGGCAGGAAAACCGTTGTGGTGGACCTGGACCTGGGCGGGGCCAATCTGCATTTATACATGGGCATGACCCGAATGCAGCGCAGCATCAACGATTTTTTGGATCGGACCGCCCCAACCCTGGAGAGCATCATGGCCCAGACCAAGCACGGCCCCTGGCTGATCGGCGGGGACAGTTCCCGGCTGGGCGCCGGAAACATTCCGTTCGCGGTCAAGATGCGCCTGATCAAGGCCGTAAAAAACTTGGACGCGGATCACGTTATCCTGGACTTGGGCGGCGATACGTCCTTCAATGTCATGGATTTTTTCCTGTCCGCGGACCGGGGCCTGGTTTTGACCACCTGCGATCCCGCGTCCTACCTGGAGGCCTATAACTTCATCAAGGTAGGGCTTTTCAGGAAGTTGAACCGGATATTCGGGGAGGAAAACCCCGTGCCGGCGAAACGGTACAAGCCCCTGGAGGAGTTGATTCGCACGGCCACCATGCCCAAGGGGGACCAAAAAGCCTGCACGGTGACCGACATCCTGTCCCGGGTGGAGTCCCAGCAGCCGGCCTACGCCCAGGCAGTCAGAAAAGCGGTGTCCGGGTACAGCCCGTTTTTGGCCATCAACCGGGAAAATCGGCCCGCCAAGACGCAAAACGTGGTGGACAGAATCAGGGAGGTTTCCCGAAAAATGCTGAACATCGACGTCCGGTACTCCGGCTGCCTTCCCAACGGGGAGGAAGTGGAAAACAGCGCACGCTGCCTGGTTCCGGTTCTTTCCCAATGCCCCCACGGCGAGTACAGCAAAGGCGTTCAGGCCCTGGCCGATCAGTTGGCCTGAAATGGGGTCAAATCTACGTTTGACGTTTGAGGAGGTTTTCAGCTCCAGTATGCATTCCCACGCGACAGCCGCGTCGCAAAAAACTACTGCGCGACGCAGGCTGACAGCATGGGAACGAGTTCAAGGCGTTCAGGCCCTGGCCGATCCGTTGGCGGGTTAGGCGCGAAGTCGCAATTTAAATGCCATGGCTGCGCCCAATCCTACGCACCAGGCGTTGATAAACATGTTGGGCAGGGATTCGCCCGGCCCCATGGCGTACATGCCGTTTTGGATGTTGAAGGAAAAATCCAGCAATCCCAGAAAAAGCAGTCCGCCCGCGCTTATCAGGCCCAAGGTTCGGCCCTTTGGCGAGCCTTTCAGCAAAAGGGCTCCCGAGACGATCAGGCCCACGCAAAGCACTCCGTCCGGCAAGGGAAAGGAATGCTCAAAGGCAAAATAGCCGTCCGGCGGGTTTTCAGGCGCCAGCCCGACCGTGAAAAATGCGATCCAAAAACAAATAATTCCCGCGCCGGTAATGATCTGCAGCACAGCCAAGGCCTTTGGTTTTTCCATTTCATCCCCCCGGATTAGGTTGTTGTTTCTGGCTCTATTTAAATCAAAGCCGCTTTCCCCATCATTTTCTGTTTGATTTTGGAGACGTTTCCCGCAATGCGGCCGGAAAAGATCAGGTCGTTCAAGGTTACGGCCAGTTCACTCCCTTCCTCCGGTTTCACGTCTTCTAAAATCGTTTGCGCGACTTCCAAAGCCTTTTTGGACATAAAGCGGAACGCAACCGGAATCATGGCCAGGTCCGGGTCGGGCGTTCCTCTATCTAGCTTTTCCGCTCCGTGCAGGGCCAGGGCGAACAAACCTTTGCACAGGGAAAGGTAAAGCCCCAGGGCTTCCAGCTTTTCATCCGACGGCTTTCCGGCTTTTTTCAGTTGCTCGGCCAGCAATACCCCAATGCGGTCCATGCCGCCGCACACAGGCCCCATCATGAGGATGTCTTCCGTATCCCGAAAGGCTTTGACAATGGCTTCATACCCCTGATTGAAAGGTCCGAGCACGGCGCTTTCAGGAACCTTGCACGCTTCCAGGACGATTCCACCATGGGGCGAAGGCTTGAAAAAGTCCAGGGCCATGTTTTCGCCCACGGTCAGGCCCGGGGTTTCGCGGGGGACCAAAAAGGCGGTAAACTGCTTTTTCTCTTCTTTCTCATCCGTGATTGCGATGACCGCGTACATGCCGGCGATGGGCCCGTTGGTGAGATAGGCTTTTTCCCCCGAGATCATGTAGCTTCCGTCCTGAAGGACCGCCCGGGTTTTCATGTGCTTGGGGTGGGCGCCGGTTTTGGGTTCGGAAATGGAAAGGGACATGGTGATGTCCCCCCGGGCCAGCTTAGGCAGCAAATCCTCTTTTTGCTCCCGGGTTCCCATGTTCATGATAAGAAATCTGGCCGCGGCAAGGTGGAGCATCCACGAAACCGTCAGGCCCAGGCTATGCCCCGCCGCGCCAAGAATACGGCCGCACCGGGCTATGTCGGTGTATCCTCCGCCCTGTCCGCCGAATTCCTGAGGAACTCCAATTCCCAGAATTCCCGCCTCGCCCATGGCCTTCCATATTTCCATGGGGAATTCTTCGGCCTTGTACAGTTGGGCTGGGGCGATGCGATCGGCTGCAAATTTTTCAGCGGCGGCTTCCATTTTACTCACGGCTTCGTCGGTTTTCAAAATATAAGCTCCTTACTGCTTGTCAGGCATTTGCCGGGACAGCTTCCAGGCCATAAAAGCCACGACAACCGCGCCAAGGCACAGGACGGCCCACAGAATAATGCGTTTCCAGGGCAAAGGGGGCTTGGGCGGCGTTAAGGCGGCCTGACCTCCCAGTTCGAACTCACGGCCGGGATTGGCGGGCTTGATCAGGTTCGGCATGTTGTTCAGGGAAAGGCCCGACAGCAAAGGATCCACCAGGGCGTCCCCCTTTTTGTATTTATAGCTGCCGAAGGCCAGGGTAAAAGGCGGCTCTCCCTGGGCCACAAAGCATATGGTATGGGGCTGATATCCGATTTTGAAGGCAGGCAGGCCGGGCCCCATGCCGCCTTCCCCCTGATTGACCGCCAGCTTCCAGTACAGGGCGCCCTTGGGCTCGAAGGTTATGGTTTCGTTGGCGATCCGGGTTCCGTCCACGTTCAGGTCGTAGATCAGGCCGGAAAACATTTTGGCCCAAGGCCTATCTACCGCATCCCGGCAAAACAGGCTGGCCTTGACCAGGGTGTTTTTCTGGGGCAGGGCGACCTCCACGCTTTGGACCGGAAAACGTCCGGGGCACTGGAACAGATACTCCTGGGGCTCCTCCCCGCGGACAGCCTGCAAATCCATGGTTCGCGTCTTGGGCTCCGTTTTGGCCACCTTTTTACGGTCCTTGCGAAAACGGGCGACCACTTTGTTCAGGACGGCGCCTTCCTTGCCCTTGGGCCAGGTCAGTTTGAGATATTTGTCCATGCTTCCGGGAAGCGGAATCTCATTGCGAATCAGCTTGTGCTCGCCGAATGTCATGTCCGCCAGGGCTGCATTATGGGCGATCCTGCGCCAGTTGGACAGGTCTGAACCGGCGAAAACGTCCACTTTGGATACAAACCCGTTTTCGGTGTGGGACCACTCCAGGGTCAGCAAGTCCAGGCGTTTTTGCCGGTCGCCGTCGTCCGTCATGAAAGCGGAGACGTCCAGGATATAATATGAGATGTACGAATCCTCGCCCGCCTGGGCGCCGCCGTTAATATTCACCAGGGCGCCTTTGCCGTCGGTTTCAATCCGGATGTTAACCGACGATTCCCTGCCGTCGGCTGTCGCCAACACGGGAAAAAGCGGCAAAGCGCTTTCCGTATATACGGGCTGAATGCTTTTTACCTCGGACGGGCTTTTCAGCAGCGTGTGGGGAACCACCTGCTCGCCGCCGTTGAAAATGCGGACGTCTCCCAATGCCGGGTCCATAATCCAGTTATACACCGCGTCCGGAGTTTCAAGCCGATAAATCGCCGACTCCCCTGGAGTCTCCAGGGCTATTCCGTAGGCGAAGTCGTTGGGGGCGGGCTGGCAAAAGCCGGTTGCAGCCAGGCCCAGGAAAAATACCAATGCGGTTTTAACGAGGGTCTTCATAAATTTTCATCCTTGATTTGCTGGGGAGGCAAAGGCGCCGTATACCCTATGACCACCATGAGAAGTCCGGCCCCGATAAAGGACGCCACTCTCCATAAGGCCCCGGAATGGGAAAGATCGACAAAGAACAATTTGACCGTCACCACGCCGATCAATCCGGCGCCCGCAAACCAGACCATCCGCCAGCCTTTTTTGCTGGCTGCGCCGGTCAGGCCCACGGCCCACAAGGTCCAGAACAGGGAGAGGGCCATCTGGAACAGCATGGAATCCCACAGCCTGTTAAAACGGATGTCCGCGAAATTCACGACGGACCTGCAGAGAATCGCGTTGCTCACAATAAAAACCAGCAGCCCTAAAAACCCAAAGCAAAGTATTTTAAACCCGTGATCGTCCACCGCCTTCCAGGGGCTTTGCTTGAAGCCCGCGGCCGCGCCGAATAAAACAATGAGCACAAAGGCCTGGGTAAGCTCCAGGGGATTGATGACCGGTATGTACGGCAATGGCTTGGGATCTCCCGGATGCACAATGGCCGCTATGCACCATATGAGGCAAAAGGCCAGGATCGGCCAAAGCACGCCGCCTCTGTATAAAGACCTGTTCCATGATACGGGCCAGCCAAGGCGATTTCCTCGAAAGAGCAGCAAGCCTGCGAACAGGCCGGGAATCAAGCCCCAGGCAACCATGGGCCAGACCTTGGAGCCTTTGACCAACTCATCCAAGCCCCAGGAGGCCTGGGCCGCCAAAAGGAGGATGACCAGCCAGCAGCCTAAAGCGTGCCAGGCTTTGGAGGCTTTTTTCGGCGCTTCGTCCTCATGCTGTTTTAAAATAAAATACAAGGCCGCCAGGGCGCAGGGCCATGCCGTCCAGCCGAGTTTGGCTAAGGGGTTGTCGTGGTAGAAGCCTTTGTCCAGTCCAAGCCAGTAGAACAAGGCCAGGGCCGGTGCGAAGCTAACAAGGGCATAGCCCATGGCTTTCCAATCCAGTTTTTTGATGAGGGCATGCATGGCCAGGGCCGTGGCTGTTATAAACAACAGGGCCATGTTGGCCGTGTAGGAGGCGGCCTCCCAATAGTCCATGGTGTGGGGAACATGCAGCTCCACCTCCCGCAGGCCTCCGGCCAGCCACCATAAAACGCCCCATCCCAAAAAAACAAGGTGCAGGGGCTTTTCCATCTCTCCTGCTGCGTCCTTGTGCTTGTAATAGAAATAGGACGAAAACAGCCCGCCCAAAGCCACAAAAGCGAAGCCCAGGCAGTCGCTGTTCACCACTGGCGTCAAATGGCGGGAATGCCCCAGGTTTTCCATCAGGAAAACGGCCCCGGCCAATTGCAGAAGGAAACCAAAGAAGCGGGCGAACACCCGGTTCTGGCGAATGCCTATCCAGATCAATCCAGCCCCTTCAAAGGCGTAAATGGCGGAGGTCCACTTGCCGCTCAGCCCCAAAGGAATCGCCAGGCTGACGAAAATCAGGCACAATGCCAAAAACGATTCCGTAAGCACTTGCAGCCCGGGAATTTGCTTCTTCCACAGGGCCTTGGTTAAAATCAGGTAAAAAATGCTGGCGCCCAGAGCCGTATAGGCCAGCCCGTAAGGAATGTGCCTGACGAGAACGGATTGAAAGGCGAAGGCCACAATGGGCGTGCCGAAAACCAGGGTCCCGTCCACAAAGCCCCGCAAATGGACCGGCTGGCGCAGAGCGAACAAGACCGCGATGCTCTCGTAAAACACAAAGAATATAATCAGGAAAGGTTCGGTGGAGGCGAAAAGCTCCGGCTTGTAATGGTTGGCCCCCCATAAGCCGGCCACGCCGAAAGTGAACATAAAGCCCAGCAGGTTCAACTCGCGCCAGGATTTATACCAGGCCACGCCGAGAATGCCCAACCCAAGCACCGCGTAATACGAAAACAAGATGACGTGCTGCCCGGCGCCCGAGGAAGTCAGCACAGGCGCCAGAAAGCCGCCTGCCATGCCGAGAAAGGCCGTGGCCCGGGCGTCCTGAAAAACCGCCACAGCGCCCATCAGCCCCACCAAGACGACCATCAACCCGAAAGCCATGCCCAAAGGCATCAAGTGGTACAGCTTGGCTGCAAAAAACACGGTCATATATAGAATGCCGATGCCGCCGCCTTGCAGCAAAAGCGCAAAGCCTCTCCGCCTCTCCCGCAGGCGAAATCCCAGGATGGTCAGGACCATGGCGAAGACGGCCACTGCCATAAACCGGTATTCTATGGCCACGTGATACCGCGTCGAGGCGTACTTGAGCAAAAAGGCAACGCCGAAAAACAGGACGATGATTCCTATCCTCGCCACAACGTTGCCTGTGGTGAAGAAATTCTTGATAAACTCGCCAACTTTTGCCGCGCCTTGCTCGATGGAGCTGGCCTGACGCTTTGAAAACGGCTCCGGGCTTGCAACCGGCCTGGCTTGCGGCCTGGGCGGGATGGGAGGCGGCGTTGGCTTGGAAGTCTCTTCGGCGTGCTGCTTTTTCATCGCTGCCTGTTTGGCGGCGGCAGGCTCGTCAGCTGGCTTGACAATGGTTTGGGGGGCTTCATATTGCGGCGCAGGCCGCTGTTTATCAAGGCCAGGGGAGGGTTCCGGCTGAAGTTCTTCCTGCGGCGCGGCTGGGGCTGCCGGGGCGGCCTCCTCATCCTTTTGCTTGGACCGGGCCGCGCGCATGGCCCTTATGTCCGTTTGCATTTGGGCCAGCTTGGACTCCAGAGAGTTGATTCTTTCAAGCAGCCTCGGAACTCGTCCCAAGATCGCCCCCACATAGGCGCCTAGTACAAAGCCGCCCAGCCCAAAGATAAAGGCCAGGCTAAAGCCGATGTGGAGGACCTCATAACCGATGGCGGCGCCTATCAGGCCGCAAATCAGCATGAATAGCACTCCGAATGATAAGCCGAAGATAATCGCCACGCGCCCCCCTTATTGTTGCCGGATGAATGAAAGAATATGAAAAAACTCAGCCAAGCATATAAAAAACCGGCGTTTTTTGAAAGGCGATTTTTTCCTTGCTGTGACCGAACAAAGCTAACGCCGCCTATAAATATTGAATTCAACCGCCGCCGCCAAATGAAACAATGTAGTCACAAGGCTTGCCCTGCTTTTTTTAGGGTGGCCCAGGCAGCGCAGTTTGCTGCCTGGGGCCGAAGGCCGAAAGGTGCGTCCGGAATAGAAAGTTGGTTTGGGGAGGGGCGGCGGGCGCATGGCGTAGGTTGAATTCCGGTTTTTGTCTGGTTTTGAAAAGGGCGCCTGTCCTGCCATCCGGTTTTCATCCTTCGAACGCAGGAATCCAGCTTTCTTCCTCGTTCCCCTATTGTCACTTGGTCCGGGCGGTCAATTTTTCTGCGCAAATTTTTTTTTGAACGCCCGGTCGTGGTTCTTGCTTGACAGGAAGTCGGGTTTTCTTTAGTCTTTCGACCGAGGGTCGAAAATCAACCATGGGTAGGAAAAAACCGTCTATGCCGAAAATATCTTTCAGACAGCAGAGATATAACAAAAAACAGCAGCAAATTCTTGAAAACGCCGCGCAGCTTTTTGCGCAAAAAGGCTTTGGAGAGGTTTCCCTGGAGGAAATCGCCGCCAAGCTCCAATTATCCAAAGCCAGCCTGTATCATTATATAAAAAGCAAGGACGACATTCTGTTTCAGCTTCATATGCAGGCCATGACCGAAAGCGCGGAGGCGCTGCAGAAGGTTGTGGATTCGGAAGTTCCCTTGCTGGAGAAGCTGCGCAAAGCCATCAGGACGCTGGTGTTTATAGCAACGCGCAACGAGGTGTTGGCTTCCTATAGGATGGAATCCCGGTTTTTGCCCAAAAAGATGCGTCCCCAGGTCGTGGAAAAAAGAGACCAGATTCTGGAATGTATTCAACAGCTTATTCGGGAAGGGCAGGAAGCGGGCCTGGTCCATTGCAAGGACTGGCGGATATCCGCGTTCGCAGCCATGGGGGCCATGAACTGGGTTCCCATGTGGTACTCGCCTTCCGGGCGTCTTTCTCCGGAGGAAATCGCGGATGTCATGGAAGAATTTATTTTCAGGGGGTTTGGGTTCAATGCGGATACCGCCCCCGAATAAAAAAGCGCACACAAACAGCGGACCGGCACTTTAAGGTTCACGCTTTCCAACCACAAAACAGAGGGGTGATTCATCATGGAACACGTCAAATTATTTGAACCATTCACCATCAAAGGCCTCCAAATCAGCAACCGTACAATGATGCCGGCCATGGGGCTTTTGTACACCACCGATTATAATATGAACAGCCGTCTCAAGGAGTTTTACCTTGAAAGGGCCAGGGGCGGCATCGGCCTTATGACCATCGGCCCCCTGGGGTTTGAGAAGGCGGGCTCGGCGCCTTTTATTGTCGGCTTGTTTGATGACGCCAACGTGCCCGCTCTGAGGGAATTGAACGACCAGATTCACGCGGAGACGGACACGAAAACCGTGGGCCAGCTTTTGCATCAGGGCCGCTACGCCCATTCCATGCTGACCGGTCTGCCGCCCCTTGCGCCTTCCGCGCTGGCCAGCGCCATCACCCGGGAAGTTCCCAAGGAAATGACCATCGACGACATCAAGAACACGATTCAGTTGTACGCCGACGCCGCAAAGAGGGTTAAGGACGCCCATTATGACGTGGTGGAAATCCTGGCCTGCACCGGATACCTGATCAACCAGTTCCTGTCTCCCGTGACCAACCACAGGAAAGACGAATACGGCGGTTCCTTTGAGAATCGCACCCGTTTCGGCCGGGAAGTCATCGAAGCGGTCCGCAAGGCGGTTGGCGACGATTATATTGTGGGGTTGCGCATTTCAGGCAACGACTTCATGCCCGGCGGGCACACCAACGAGGAGTCCTCCGACTTCGCGGTCATCGCCGAAAAAGCCGGGGTGGATTACGTGAACGTCACCGGCGGCTGGCACGAAACCAACATTCCCCAACTGACCTCCAATGTGCCTTCCGGCGCGTATGTGTACCTGGCCCGGGGCGTCAAGGAAAAGGTCAATGTGCCGGTCATCGCATCCAACCGCATGGGCGATCCCGACGTGGCGGAAAAAGCGCTTCGCTCCGGCGCCTGCGACATGATTTGCTGGGGCCGCCCCATGCTGGCCGACCCCGAGCTTCCCAATAAAGTTAAGGAAGGCCGCGACTGGGAAATCATCCCCTGCATCGCCTGCAACCAGGGCTGCTTTGACATCCTGTTCGGCGGCCAGCCCGTCCGTTGCATCATGAACCCCCGGTGCGGCATGGAAGAGCACCTGGTGGAAACCCCCACGGACAAGCCTAAAAAAATTCTTGTCGGCGGCGGCGGCGTGGCGGGCATGCAGTTCGCCCTGACGGCCGCCAAACGCGGCCATGACGTGACCCTGTACGAGAAGCAGGACCATCTGGGCGGCCAGTTGATCCTGGCCATGGCGCCCACGGGCAAGGAGGAATTCGGCCGGATTCTGACAAGCCTGATCGAACGCATGGACCATTACGGCGTCAAGGTTGTTTTGAACGCCGAGCTTACGCCCGAAAAAATCAGGGAGGAAAAGCCCGACGTCCTGGCCGTGGCCTCCGGCGCCCTGCCCATCACCATCCCCGTGCCCGGCGCTGATAAGCCCCACGTGATTCAGGCCTGGGACTACCTTTTGGGCAAAACCCCGCACATCGGCAAGAACGTGGTGGTTGTCGGGGGCAGCGCCACCGGCTGCGAAACGGCCCACACCATCGCCTGCATGGACGTTCCGGACGAAGCCACCCTGGCCTTTTTGACCTATCATCAGGCGGAAACCCCGGAATACCTCACCGGCCTGTCCCGCAAGTCCTTGCGTAACATCACCATCATCGACGTGCTGGACAGAATGGCCGCCAACGTGGGCCGCACCAGCAAATGGTCCCTCATGAAGAGCCTCAAGCTCTCGGACGTGACCTTGAAGCCCCAGACCAAGCTGGTGGAAATCAAGGACGACTGCGTGGTGGTGGAAACCCCGGACGGCACGGAAACCATCCCGGCCGACACCGTGGTCATGGCCGTGGGCGCGGCTCCGGTCCAAACTTTATATGACGAGTTCAAGAGCGACGGCATGGAAGTCCTGCTTCTGGGCGACGCAAAAGCCGTCAGGAATCTGGGCGACGCCGTACGCGAAGGATACGAAGCCGCCCTGGAGGTGTAATGTATTGACGGATTTCGGGGGACATGGTTTTATTTTGGAAACAGCCCGTTAAATAGGCGCGGCGTCCCATGAGACGAGGATCGCGTCCCCGCGAAATCCTGAGAATGGCTAATGAACCCAAGCTGTATTATCGGTGTAATGGTATTGGCGGCGTTTGCCGTTAATAGGCCTTAATTAAAACATAAAACAGGAGGATATAGGCATGGCGCAGTATATTGCAGATCGTAGGGATATCGACTTTGTGCTTTTCGAGCAATTGGAGGCGGACAAGCTCTGCGAGCATGAAAAATACGCGGAATTCAACAAAAAAACCTTTGACCTGCTCATCAACGAGGCCAGGAATTATGCGGTCAAGGAAGTCCTGCCCACCCTGACCGAGGGCGACCGCGCAGGCGGCGCCATTTTTGACAACGGCAAGGTCACGGTTCCCGAATGCTACCAAAAGCCTTACAAATTGCTGGTGGAGGGCGAATGGGTCGGCATGACCGAAGACCCGGAGGTGGGCGGCCAGGGATTTCCCCTGACCATCGGCCAGGCTGTGATCGAATACATCATCGGCGCCAACTTCGCTTTTGCAGCTTATGGTTATGCGGGCCACGGCACCGCCAAGATGATTGAGATTTTCGGCACGGACAAGCAAAAGGAATTGTACCTGAAGAAACTCTACTCCGCTGAATGGGGCGGCACCATGGTTCTGACCGAGCCCGAGGCCGGGTCTGACGTGGGCAACCTGTCCACCACGGCCACGCCCAACGACGACGGCACCTACAACATTTCCGGCAACAAGATTTTCATCACCGGCGCCGAGCAGGACCTGACCCCCAACGTCATCCACCCGGTTCTGGCCCGCATCGAAGGCGCTCCCAAGGGCACCAAGGGCATCTCCCTGTTCATCGTTCCCAAAATATGGGTGAATGACGACGGCTCCCTGGGCGAACCCAACGACGTGGTCTGCACGGGCATCGAGCATAAAATGGGCCTCAAGGGCTCCTCCACATGCAGCCTGACCTTCGGCGGCCAGGGCAAATGCAAGGGCGTGCTTTTGGGCGAAGTCAACAAGGGCATGCAGGTCATGTTCCACATGATGAACGAAGCCCGCCTGCTGGTGGGCACCATAGGCGCCTGCAACGCCAGCGCAGCCTATCTCTACGCCGTCAACTACGCCAAGGAACGCATCCAGGGCCGCGACCTGGACGACATGTTCAACCATGACGCAGCTCCAGTGCCCATCATCAAGCACCCGGACGTAAGGCGCATGCTCTTGTGGATGAAAGCCCACGTGGACGGCATGCGCAGCCTTTGCTACTACGGCGCCAACATGTTCGATAAAATCAAACTGGAAACCGACGAAACGCAAAAGGAATACTACCAGGGAATCATCGAAATTCTCACGCCCATCATCAAGTCCTACTGCACGGATCGCGGCTTCCAGGTTTGCGGTGAAGCCATCCAGTGCTACGGCGGCTACGGCTACACCCAGGAGTTCCCGGTGGAGCAGATCATGCGCGATTCCAAGATCAACTCCATCTACGAAGGCACCAACGGCATCCAGGCCATGGACCTTTTGGGCCGCAAAATGGGCATGAAAAAGGGCGCTTACTTCATCAACCTGCTGTCGGAAATCGGCAAGATCGTGGCCCAGGCCAAGCAGAATCCCGCCCTGGACCAGGACGCCTCCAAGCTGGAAGAAGCCGTCACCCGCCTGAGCGAAATCGCCATGCATCTGGGCTCCACCGCCGCTTCCGGCAAGATCAAGGAAGCCTTCTCCTTCGCCACCCCGTTCCAGGAAGTCATGGGCGACGTGGTCATGGGCTGGATGCTCCTGTGGCGGGCCGTCATCGCCGCTCCCAAACTGGACAAGATCGTGGGCGGCAAGGACGCCGCCGAAGTGGCCGCCAAGAACAAGGAAGCCGCTTTCTACCTGAGCCAGTTGAAGACGGCCGAATACTTCATCAACTCCATCCTGCCTGGAACCATCGGCAAGATGAACGCCATCGGCGCCACCAACGACGCCGTGGTCAGCACCCCCGAAGCCTGCTTCATGGGGTAAGGAAAATATGATTTCGGGGGACGCGATACTTATTTCAACGATCTTTATGGCGTGTTCATCGCCTTTGTAGAGATAAAGTGCATGTCCCCCGAAATCCTCCTCAATTGAACAGCGCAGGTTTAAGCCGCCCTTGCTTGGGCGCCCTGGGCAGAGCGCGGTATCCTGCCTGGGCGCGTAAGCGCAAAAGGGGCGGCCCTAAATACCTTTCCCTAATTATTCCACACACGGTAAATATCCGATAAAATTATACTTTAACTTGCAGGGCGGCGGAAAACCCTTTAAGATGACTCCCAACGGATCAAGAACAACTCACGCGGGAGTTATGATAAATGGACAGGTGTTTCCTGGGAATAGACGTTGGCTCGGTATCGGTTTCCGTGGCTTTGATTACGCCAGACAAGCAAGTGGTGCAAACCGCTTATGGTTTTCATCACGGCGACGCCGCCGGCTGCCTGAACAAGATCCTGCACGACAATTTCGACCTTTCCGTCGTGGAAGCCATTGCGGCGACCACCTCCACGCCTGGCTTCATCAATGCGGACGCACGCATCGACAACCGGGTGGCTGCGATTGCCGGAACCAGGCTTTTTCACCCGGACGTTCGGTCCATTTTGATTGTGGGCGCGGAGAAATTCGGGCTCATTCATTTTGACGGGCAGGGCGACTATTCGGGATACAAGTCCAACACCTCCTGCGCGGCGGGAACGGGCAGCTTTCTGGATCAGCAGGCCAATCGTTTGAACCTGGACGGCATCGAGGACCTGTGCCGGGTGGCCTTGTCCAATGAGGGCGCCATTCCCAAGATCGCCTCCCGGTGCGCGGTCTTCGCCAAGACCGATCTGGTGCACGCCCAGCAGGAGGGCTATTCCCTGCCCGAAATCTGCGACGGCCTGTGCCTGGGGCTGGCCAGGAACATCGCCGACACTCTGGTTTCCGGGGCGGATCAATTATGCGAGCCCTTGGTTTTTACGGGCGGCGTATCCCGGAACAAGGCGGTTTTGAGGCATTTGGAAAGCCTCATGGGCTTGAAGATCACCCCGGACGCCACGGGCGCCTATCCTGCCATTGGCGCCGCCTGCATACTGGTTGACGAATACACCGGGGCTGGCCGGTCCCGGTCCGTGGACGCTGTGTTTAAGGAAAAGGACGAGCTGGAAACCTCCTACTTCCCTCCTTTGGAATTAAATCTGTCCACTCATCCCGATTTTTCCGCCCAGGCTTATTTGTATCCCCGGGACAAGGCCAAAACCCCGGACTCCGTGGAAGTGGACGCCTACATCACGGACTTGCCGGAAAAGCCTTTCCTGACCATCGGCCTGGACATCGGCTCCACCAGCACCAAGGCGGCGTTGATTCTGCCGGACGGGCGGGTGGCGGGCGGATTTTACACCCGCACCTCGGGCCGGCCTTTGTCCGCCGCTCAAAAGGTCTTCCAGGCCGTGGACGACTTTCTGAATCAATACGCTCCGGGCGCGACCATTGCGGGCGCGGCCGCAACCGGGTCTGGGCGCAAGTTCATCGGCCAGATTATCGGCGCCGATCTTGTGCTGGACGAAATTACCGCCCATGCGCGGGCGGCCGTCCAGCTTGAGCCCGCCGTAGACACCATCATCGAAATCGGCGGCCAGGATTCCAAGTTCACCTGCCTGAAAAACGGGTCCGTGGTTTTTTCCACCATGAACACCGTGTGCGCGGCCGGCACCGGCTCTTTTGTGGAGGAGCAGGCCCAACGCCTGGGATGCCCGCTGCCGGATTATCCGGCCAGGGCCATGGGCTCACCCGCGCCCGTCACCAGCGACCGGTGCACCGTTTTTATGGAACGGGACATCAATTACTTCCTTGCCTCCGGCTGCACGCAGAACGAAATGCTGGCTTCCACCCTCCATTCCATCTGCGAAAACTACCTGACCAAGGTGGCGACCGCAAGCAGGATAGGAAAGAAGGTCATCTTCACCGGCGCCACGGCCAAAAACAAGGCCCTGGTGGCGGCCTTTGAGCAAAAATTGGGCAAGCCCATCATGGTTTCCCGGTATTGCCATCTGACGGGCGCCTTGGGCTGCGCCCTGGCTTTGGCTGACGCCCCGGCTGAGGAAACCCGGTTTGCGGGCCTGGATTTATACAAAAAGGAGATCCCCGTGGAGTCCGAGGTTTGCCAATTGTGCGGCAATAACTGCAAGATCACCAAGGCCGTGGTCAACGGCCGCACCGCGGCTTTCGGGTTTTTATGCGGCAGGGATTACGACACCCAAAAGAAGGTGGATTCCAACACCTCCGGCTTTGATTTGTTCCAGGAGCGGAAGCAAATCCACGCTTTTTCCCGGTCCGCGACACAAGGCCCGGTGGTGGGGATTCCCTCGGCCCTGCATCTTTTCGACGACGTGACCATGTGGCGCCGGTTTTTCGACCTCCTGGGAATTCGCACAATTACGAGCCAAAACTACAAGACCGCCATCAAGGACGGCAAGAGCCTGTGCCGGACCGATTTTTGCGCACCCATCACCGCCCTCCACGGCCATGTGAAGCATTTGCTGGATAAGGCCGATTATGTGTTCCTGCCCTTTTATCTGGAGCAAAAGCAGAACACGCGCAAAACCCGGCGGCAGTATTGCTACTACACCCAATACGCTCCGGCGCTGACAGAGTCTGTGGGAAGCCCGGACCGCTTTCTAAGCCCCCTGGTGAATTACCTGTACAGCTCCTGGCACGTTAAAAAGGAGCTTCACGAGACCGTCAAGCGCATCCCCGGAGTGAACGCGGGCTTTTTGAAAATTTCCGAGGCCTATGACCTGGCCCGGGAGGAAAAAACAGCCCGGCAGGAGGCGCTGGCCGGCGTATACGAAAAGCAAGCCTCCGCCGGCGACCTGAACGTGGTGCTGTTGGGCAGGCCGTACACCATCCTGAGCCCGGCCATGAACAAGAACATTCCCGGCATATTTTCCTCTATGGGCATCAGGACTTTCTATTCGGACATGTTTCCCGCGGAAGGCAAAGATCTGACCATGGTCAGGGATATTCTGGACAGCCTGCATTGGCATTACGCCTCCAAAATCCTGGAAGCCGCAGCCGCCGTGGCCCAGACCAAAGGGGCTTATCCGGTTTTCGTCACTTCGTTCCGGTGCTCGCCCGACGCCTTTGTGATCGACTATTTTAAGCGAGTCATGGAGGCCTTTGACAAGCCCTATTTGGTGTTGCAGCTGGACGAGCACGACTCGGCCGTGGGCTACGAAACCCGCATTGAGGCCGCGGTGCGTTCCTTCCGGACCCATTATGAAGAATCCCGCGAGCGGATTTCCGCGCTTCCGTCTCCTTTGTCCGCCCCCAGGGAGGACAAGGTCGGGGACAAGACCCTGGTTATCCCGAATTGGGACCCCATTGCCATGCCTTTGGTCGCAGCCGCGCTCCGGGGCCGGGGCGTCGACGCCCGGCTTTTGGAGGAAAGCGAACCCGTAATCATGAAAAGCATGCGCCACAACTCCGGCCAGTGCGTGCCCATGAACGTGATCGCCGAGGAATTCAAGGAATACGTCATGCGCCATAACCTGGATCCGGCCAAGACTTTGCTTTGGGCGCCGGACGGCAAATGGGCCTGCAATCTGGGCGTGTTCCCCCTGTTCCTTAAAGATGCAATAAACAGCATGGGCGGGGGGCTGGAAAAGGCCGGCGTGTATGCCGGAACCGCCTCGTTCCTGGACATCTCGGTAAAAATGCCATTGTCCGTTTACTTGTGCTACATGTTGGGCGGGTTCATCAACCGGGCGGCGTGCTCTATCCGGCCCTACGAACGTGAAAAAGGCCGGACCGACGCCGTCATGGATGAATCCCTCCGCCTTCTCGCCAAGGCCTTTTATGAAGGCGGCGGGGAATACGAGGCTGCCGCAGAGGTCGTTGAGTGGTTCAGGAATATTCCCGTCGATCGTACGGAAAGCCGCCCCAAAGCGGCCCTTATGGGCGACGTGTACGTGGTGGACAACCACGTCATGAACCAGGATCTGGTCCGCGTGATCGAGGCCGCCGGCGGCGAGGCGGTCACCACGCCCTACAGCTCGCACCTTAAAATGGTCGCCAGCGCCTATTTTCGCCGCTGGTTCAAGGAAGGCCTGTATATGAGCGCCATATCCTCCAAGGCATTCCTCACCGCAGCCATGCAGATCGAAAAGAAATACCACCGTCTGTTCAGCCCGCTGCTGGGCGGCGTGAACGAAAACTTCGAGGATTCTTTCGAGGAAATCCTGCCAAAATACGGCGCAATCAAGGAAAACACCGGCGAAACCATGGACAATATCGTCAAAGCCTGGTACCTGAAAAAACAGTACCCGGACCTGGCCCTGATTATCCACACCACCCCGGCCTTCTGCTGCCCTTCCATGGTCACGGAAGCCCTGGCGCATAAGATCGAAAAAATCACGGGCGTGCCTTTTGTTTCCGTCACTTATGACGGCACCGGCGGCAGCAAGAACGACGCTATCATTCCATATTTGAAATACCCCAAAACGCAAAAGGCCGCATCCGTCCGGGAGACGAGGAGGAATTTTTGAAACGATGCG
The DNA here is from genome assembly GCF_900142135.1 of Desulfatibacillum alkenivorans DSM 16219. Classification (GTDB taxonomy): domain Bacteria; phylum Desulfobacterota; class Desulfobacteria; order Desulfobacterales; family Desulfatibacillaceae; genus Desulfatibacillum; species Desulfatibacillum alkenivorans. The sequence goes on from NZ_FQZU01000016.1 coordinate 78,689, forward strand.
TTGAAGCGGCGGTCCTGATCCTGTTGATGCTTGTTTTTTACGGCTGCCTCTCCAGCCTTGTCTATCATCCTGACAAGGAAATTTCCTTCACGCCCCAGGAGCTTGGCCTGGAGCATGAAGACCTGTACATGGCAAGCGCTAACGGAAAAATGATAAACGCCTGGTTTTTTCCTTGCGAAAACGCCCGGGCGGTGGTCCTTTTTTGCCACGGCAACGCAGGGAACATTTCCGACCGCGTTTCCCAGGCCTGGATGTTTCATAAATTGGAGCTGTCCACCCTGCTTTTCGACTATCAGGGCTTTGGGCAAAGCCAGGGCCGGCCCTCGGAACAGGGAACCTTTGACGACGCCAGGGCGGCATGGAATTATCTGGTTCAGGAAAAAGGCTTTCCGCCGGACAGGATCATCGTCTTCGGCAAGTCCCTGGGCGTCGCCGTGGCCATTGAGTTGGCCACCCAGATCGAGCCCGGCCTTTTGTTTGTGGACTCCTCGTTCACCTCCACCAAAGACGTGGCCAAAGCCCATTATCCCTGGGCGCCCGGCTTTTTGCTCCATCGCTGGAAGTACGACAGCCTGTCCCGCATTCCCAATGTGCAGGCGCCGGTCTGCTTTTTCCACAGCAAGCGGGACGAGGTTATTCCGTTCAAGCAGGGTAAGGCCCTTTTTGACGCTGCGCCTGAGCCCAAAGCCTTTGTGGAGATTACCGGCTCCCACAACGACGGGTTTATGACATCCGGGAGGCTTTACACGGACGCGGTGGACTCCTTCATCAAAATGCATATGGAAAAAAATGAGAGTTAGAGTTTGTGTCTGTTGGGCGACAGCGTTTCTTATTTGGGGATCCTTATTTCAGGTTTACGCCGAAGATCCCAAGCAGGAAGCCCTGGACCTGTTGGCCGAAGCCCGCGCCGAAGAATGCCGGGTGTGCCGGGAGAGACTTCAGGAAAAGGCTTTCAAAATCCTGGATCACGTCTATTATCCGGATTTGGAAATTGCGGCTGACGGCGCATGCGTGTTTGTTAAATCGGATTTGGAAAATCAGCTTATTCTGACATGTCGGAATGAGGACAAGCCCGAAGATCCCAACTATCCTATGCTGACCTTTTTGTTCCACACCCAAGACAAGCATTTGGTGGGAATCGACCCCAAAGACTATACCCCGGAGGGCTTGGCTCAATCTTTCATTCAGGCGCCCCCCGGCGCCCGGTTTACAGGCGCGATTCGCGTTCTTTCCTATCCCTACGGCGACGGCGACGCCTTTAATTTCCACCCCTCCGCCAACCATCTGCAAATCCATTGCCAACTCATGGAAGTAAAAATCCTGGCTGAATAAAGGCTCTTCAAAGAGCAATGCGGCCTTGATTTTTATACCTCAGGGTTCTCTTTAAATGGGAGGGTAATGATAAGAATTTGTTGGGTTTCGCAAGCTCTACCCAACCTACGCCGCGCCATGATGAGACGTAGGTTGGGTTAAGAAGTCCTTCGTTGGCGTTGCATGCAGGCGCTATTCTTATTGGACTTCGAACCCAACAAAGAGGGTGGCCCTGGAAGTCCAGCCTCCAAGCCGGAATCCGGCGCTTTTAAGAAAGGCGGCGGGATGAGTTTGGGGGACATGACCTTATCTCGGGTATAGCGAATCTAATCAGTAAGGACTCTGATGAGATAAGGATCGTGTCCCCCTAGCTCTGCACTCCCGGAAACGGGGACCCAGTGTCATTGTGCTGTTTTGGCGGATCCGGATTAAAATCCGGACAATGAACAAAGTACTCGAATGTTATCAACTTGGTATAAGACGCCTATTAAACCGCCTCAAGCACCATGGCGCCGGAAAGGGCGCCGCCGGCGCAAATGCCCAGCAAGGCGGATTGCTTGCCGGATTCGTGCAACTCGTTGGCCATGGTGGAAATCATCCGGGTTCCTGTGGCGGCGAAGGGATGCCCAAAGGCCAATGACCCGCCCAGGAGGTTGATGTCCTGTGGATCGAGCTTTTTGAACGCCTTATCCAGGCCAAGGCGCTGTTGGCAAAACTCGTCATTGCCGAGCATTTTGATCACGCAAAGCACCTGGGCTGCAAAGGCCTCGTGAATGTCGAAAATATCGATGTCGTCCGCGGTCATGCCCGCCTTGGCCGCCGCCTTGGGCATGGAAATGGCCGGGCCGATAAGCAGTTGATCGTTGGGATCCACGGCGTCGTAGGACCAGCTTGTCACCGCCGCCAGAGGGGTGAAGCCTAAAGCCTTGGCTTTTTCCTCGCTCATCATCAGGACTGCGGATGCGCCGTCGGTGAGGGCGCTGGAATTCCCCGCGGTCAGGGTTCCGTCTTCCTTGAAAGCGGGCTTTAACCTGGCCATTTTATCCACCGAAGTGTCGCCCCGGAGGATATTGTCTGCATATACGGTTTCGCCGCCGGGCGTTTCCACGGGAACGATTTCCTTGGAAAACCGGCCTGCAGCCAGGGCTTTGGCGGCCCGGGTGTGGGATTGCACGGCGAATGCGTCCTGGTCCTCCCGGCTTATTCCGTGCATGCCCGCCATTTTTTCCGCGGACTCGCCCATGAGTTCGCCGGTGGTCCTCTCCCGGATGCTGGGGCGGGAAGGAACAATATCATTTTTCGGATGGATTTTCGTGAGCAGCTTAAGATAGTCCACGGGCGTGGATTTGGCGCTCATGACCACGGGCGCGGCCTTATGCACCAGGGTAGGGGGCATGCGAACCTCCACGTTGGAGGTGGAGTCGCTGCCGCCCGCGATGATCACGTCCGCGTCGCCCCGCTCGATGGATGCGGCGGCCAGGGTCGTGCTCAACATGCTGGTGGTGCATGCCCGGGTGACCGTGTAGGATTCCAGGGTGTCAGGCAGGCCCGCGTCAAAGATGATTTCCCGTCCGATATTCACGGCTATGCCGCCGGGCAGGATAGTGCCGCCCCAGACCAGGCTGTCCAGTTCCTTCCACTCCACGGGGAATTGATTGAGCAGCCCTTTGACGCAGGCGGTTCCCAGGGCGATGGTGTCCAGTTGGGTGAAAGGCCCGAAAGCCCGGATAAATGGGGTGCGCACGCCGCCCACGATGACTGCGCGGCGGGGCTTGGCGGTGTTTTTCTTTGCTGGCATTGGTTTTTGTCTCCCTTATATTAAAACGTTGAAATTTTGATTATGCGCCGATGAAGTTCTGGCCGCAGATCCGCAGCACGCCGCCCGTGATTCCGCTGGCCTGGGGGCTTGCCAAAAAGGTCACGACCTGGGCCACGTCCTGGGGCAGGCCGCCCTGGGAAAGGCTGGCGAGCCGGCGTCCGGCCTCGCGGGTGGCAAAGGGGATGGCGGCGGTCATCTGGGTTTCGATGAATCCGGGGGCCACGGCGTTCACGGTGATTCCCCGGTCCGCCACCGTGGGCGCCAGGGCTTCCACGAACCCGATCACCCCGGCTTTGGAGGCGGCGTAGTTGGTCTGGCCCACGTTGCCGGCGATGCCTGCAATGGAAGACAGGCAAACGATCCGGCCGTTATCCGGCATGATTTCCAAAAGTTCCCTGGTGCTCGCAATCAGCGCCAGAAGATTGATGCTCATGACCATGTTCCAGCGGTCCGCGTCCATGTTCGCCAGCATTTTGTCCCTGGTCACGCCGGCGTTATGGACGATTACGTCCAGGCCCTTTTTGCCGTAATTCTCCGCAATGTGATCCTTAATGGCCTTGGCTGCGTCCGAGGCCGTGATGTCGCAATTCAGGGCCGAGCCGTTGATCTCCCTGGCCAGTTTGGCGGTCAGGTTCTCCTCGCCGGGGCGATCCATGACAATCACCCTTGCGCCTTCTCCGGCCATGGTCCGGGCGATCTGCTCCCCAATGCCCCTTGCCGCGCCGGTCACCAGGGCGATTTTGCCGTCCAGAGGGCGAATGTTGGTGAAGGACTCCAGAGCCTTGACCCTGGCGGACACGCGCACCATCTGGCCGGAGACGTAGGCGGAGCGGTCGGATAGAAAGAAGCGCAGTACGGGCTCCAGCCGGTCCTCGGCGCCTTTTTCCACGTAGATGGCCTGGGAGGTCGCGCCTTTCTTGCCGATTTCCTTGCCCGCGCTTTTTACAAAGCCCAGCAAGGCCCGGCTGGCCGCAGCCTGGGATACGTCCTCCAACTGATCGGCGGGGCGGCCCAGGACAATGAGCCTGCCGCAGGGGCTCAGGGAGCGGATTTTCGTGTGAAAGAATTCGTACATCATTTCCAGTTCGGCCGGATCGGAAACGCCGGTGGCGTCAAATATCAAAACGCGGAAGTTCAGGCCTTCGGGCTTGGCGTCCATGTCCAGGGCCTTGGCCAGCCTGCCCCGTGCAGCGCCCTGCTTCTGGTAATGGCTGAATTTTTTGGAGTCCGCGGCCGCATGCACCAGCACGCCCATGCCGCCCAATGCCCGGGCGACCTGAGGCGCAAGCTCCGAGCCCGGCAAATGCCCCACGGCCGCATCCACGTCCAGCAGCGGCATTTCCTCCCACGGCCCGGCGGGGCGGCTAAGCTCCTGGGGCAGCGAAAGGGGAATCCCCAGGTTTTTGACCACTTTTCTGGCCGCGTCCTTTTTTCCCAGTTCCAATAACATGTCTCCCATTTTTCCTTCTCCTTCTGCAGCCGATGAATCCGGCGCATCTTTCATGATTCAAGAACATTTTAAACGGTGTATGCGCCTGAAAGGTAAGGCGCGCTTCCCGTTGCGGCGCCTAAAAACACGGCGCCCCCGTCCACGAAAACGCCCGGCGCCGCAGGCAGAACCAAAGGCCTCACGAAGCGGCATTCAAAGCTCTTCAGGGCGTATGGGTTCTGAGCCAAAACGTTCCGGTTCAAAGCCTCGATGGTGCGGGCCATGCTGGAAAATCCGTGGAGGATTGTGTTGGGAAATCCCGCCATCCGGGCGTAGGATGGAATCCAGTGGATGGGGTTGAAATCCCCGGTCAAGAGGGCGAAATCAATGCCCGAATCCAAAGCCAGGTTAAGGGTTGCGATTTCCCGCGCGGTTTGGGGAATTAAAGCCTTTTGCTTGCCGCTTTTTTTATCCGACTTTTTGGGGATGATGGCGTTGACCGTGCATTCCAGGCATTGGGGATTGTCCTCCACGCCCGTGACCATCTTCTGCTGCAGCACAACCCGCGATTCGGTTTCGTTCACCTGGGCCAGTTCGGCCCGAACCTTCAAGGGCCGGTCCGCCGGAATGGGCGCGTGCACCACAAAGGACGCCCCGCCGTTCAGCACTTTGGTCAGGTTGTAGGGCAGGCCGGTCAAGGTTTTGGCCATCAGGGGAAAGCCCCACTGGGGGAACAGGCTGGGGGGCAAAGTCCCTTTGTACCACGAAGGCTCGCCGCCCACGTGGCGGAGGTAATCCTCTATCAAACCTTGGGGCCGCGGCGGCAGCACCGCCTCCACCACGGTTGTTTGTCCGCCGCTGTTCAGGCTGACTTTTTTCAGGATGGGTCCCGCCGCGGTTTTCAGCAGGGCCATGATCACCGGGATTTGGTGTCTTGCATACAGGGGGGATACTCGCATTGGGGGCGCGCTCCTTTTTGGGGTTAGAAAAATCTACGGTTGCTTAAACTGACATGTCAGTCTAATTACTCAACTAGGCATTGTCAAGAGGGAAGTTGATGGATAATCACTAGGAAAGGAGAAGCAAAAGAGGGGCGCCCAATTGGTTGCTGTTTTTCTTGCAAAAGATTGCCATGTTTATAGTGTTGTCCAACGGGACAACACTATAAACACCGGCGACGAACTTTTAAACAATTACTCGTACCGCAACGCCTCGATGGGGTGCAGCCCGGCGGCTTTGCGGGCCGGGTAGAAGCCGAAGAACACGCCCACGCCGGCGGTGAAGGCCACGGCCGTCAATATCACCGACAGGTTCGTCACCACGGAGCATCCCAGGATTGCGCCCAGCCCAAAGGCCAGGCTGAGCCCTGTGACGATGCCGAACACGCCTCCGATCAGGCTCAGGATGATGGCTTCCACCAGAAATTGCGCCATGATGTCGCTGCCCCGGGCGCCCACGGCCATGCGAATGCCGATCTCCCGGGTGCGTTCCGTGACGGAAACCAGCATGATATTCATGATGCCGATGCCGCCCACCAGCAGGGACACTCCGGCGATGGCGCTCAACAGCGCGGTCAGGGTCCCGGTCATCTGGGAGGCCATGTTGATGATTTCCGTCTGGCTGCGGATGTTAAAATCGTCCTCCTCGCTGTCGCTCAATTTATGCTGAGCCCTTAGGATCTGGGTGATTTCCTTTTCCGCGGCGTCCATTTTTTCCTCGGAAACGGCGCTGGCCATAATCACCCGGAGGGTCTTGCCGTCGGACAGCCGGTATAAAGCAGTGGTGGACGGGGTGAAGATAACGTCGTCCTGGTCGTTGCCCATGGAGCTTTGGCCTTTTTCCGCCAGCACGCCGATCACCTTAAACGGCACGTTCCGCACCCGAATTCTTGCGCCCAGGGGATCGCTGTCCCCAAAAAGCTCCTCCGCCACGGTCCGGCCCAGGACCGCCGCCTTGGCGCGGGTTCTCACGTCCCGCTCCGTAAAGAACGTCCCGCTGGCGATTTCGTAATTTCGGATAGTCAGATAATCCGGCGACACCCCCTCCACGGAGGTGCTCCAGTTGGCGTTGCCCGCAATCACCTGTTCGGACACGCGGACATTTGGGGAAACAGCCAGCAGGGTGGAGGATTTCTCCCGCAGGGCCTTGACGTCATCCATGCTGATGGTAGCCAGGGAGCCCGACCCCAACCGCACGCCGCCGCTCCGGCCGGCGCCGGGGTGGATCATAAGCAGGTTGGTTCCCATGGAGGAAATCTGGGTCTTGATGTCCTTCTGGGAGCCCTCGCCCAAAGCCATGAGGGCGATGACCGACCCCACGCCGATGATGACGCCCAGCATGGTCAAAAGGCTGCGCATCCGATTTTTCAGGATGCTTTGGAGGGCGACTTTGACGAACTTAAACCATTTCATGAGGCGGCCTCCTGTCTCGTCCCGGGCTGGACGGCAGCCAGGGCCTCAGCGTTATTGCCGTTCAAGTCGTCGCTGATAATCCTGCCGTCCCGCATGGCGACCACCCTCCGGGCGTGTTCGCCCACGTCCGCTTCGTGGGTGACCAGCACAATGGTGATTCCCTGCTGGTTGAGGTCCTTGAACAAGGTCAGGACGTCCAGGGTGGTCTTGGAGTCCAGGTTGCCCGTGGGTTCGTCCGCCAGGATGATGGCCGGATCGTTCACCAGGGCCCGGGCGATGGCCACGCGCTGCTGTTGGCCGCCGGAAAGCTGGCTGGGCTCGTGGCTCATGCGATTGGCCAGGCCCACTCTATCCAGGGCTTCGGCCGCCAGTTTTTTGGGATTCAATCCTTTTTTATTGCGATTGTAAAACAGGGGCAGCTGCACGTTTTCCAAGGCGCTGGTCCGGGGCAGCAGGTTAAAGCCCTGGAAAACAAAACCGATGCGCTGGTTGCGGATGTCCGCCAGGTGTTTTTTGCCCATGCCGCTCACGTTTCTGCCTTCCAGAAAATACTCTCCGGAAGTCAGGGTGTCCAGGCAGCCGAAAATGTTCATGAGCGTGGACTTGCCGGAGCCTGAAGCGCCCATGACCGCGACAAAGTCCCCGGGCATGATGGACAGGGACACCCCGTCCAGGGCGTGCACCTTTTCTCCGCCCAGGGTGAATATCTTTTGGGCGTCTTTAAGCAATATGGTTTCCATTTTTAAATCCTTGCAACGGGTATTTCTTGTTTTTCCTGCCGGTCCGGCTATTTTTCAGCGGCCGGGGGGAGGTCCGCCGCCGCCCGAGCGGCGGGGCGGCCTGGGCATGAGCTTGGACAAGATGCTTTGCTTGGAGGCGCTTTGCTCCTTTTTAATCCCGGTGACGACCATGTCGCCTTCCTGAATGGCGCCGGACAAGACCACCGTGTTGGCCCCGTCGGTGATTCCCGTTTCCAGCGAAACCCGCCTGGGCATGCTTCCGTTATCAGAGATCATCACGGCCGGCCCGTCTTCCGCTGCTGCCTCCGGTCCCGCCATCTCCGACTTTGCGAAGGACAAGGCCGAGTTGGGAACCAAAAGCTGGTCTTTGATTTGCTGGACGATAAAGTCGATGGTGGCCGTCATGCCGGGAAGCAGCTTGCCGGTTTTGTTGGGCGCCTCGATCACCACGGTATAGGTGACCACGTTGGAAACCACTTCGGGGTTCAGGCGGATTTGCAGGACCACGCCCGTGAACTCGTCGTCCGGATAGGCCTGGACCGTAAAACGCACAGGCTGGCCTTCCCGAATCTGGCCGATGTCGCTTTCATCCACGGCCGCTTCGATCTGCATGTCGGAAAGATCCTCAGCAATCAAAAACAGGGTCGGCGTACTGTAACTGGCCGCCACGGTCTGCCCTTCCTCAATGGCCCGTTCAATGACCGTGCCGTCAATGGGGGATTTGATGACCGCATTCCGCAGATTGGTTTTGGCGGTGTCCAGGGAAGCCTGGGAGGAAAGCACGGAGGCGGCGGCGGTTTCCTTTTCCGTCTCGTAGGTCAAGAACTCCTGGGCCGACAGATGGCCTTTTTCAAACAAGGGCTTGTTGCGGTCGTATTCCGCTTTGGCCTGTCTGAGCTTGGCCTTGGCCTGGGCCAGGGCCGCTTCGGCTTGCTTGATGGACGCTTCAAACAAGGACGTGTCCAACTCCGCCAGGATTTGCCCTTTTGTCACCTTGTCGTTATAGTCGGCCAAAACCCGCTCTATGGTTCCCGAAACCTGGGTGCCTACTTCCACCGTGCCCACGGCCGCCAGGGTTCCTGTGCTGGAAACCAGGGTTTCCATGGCGCCTGTTGTCACCATGGCGGTTTGGAAGGGAGACTTTTCCCGCGAAGGCGGTTCAGGCGCGCTCAGGAAATTGCGGGCCGCAAACACAATAAAAGCCGCTCCGCAAACCATCAGCAGAACCTTCAATATTTTCCATATCCATTTTAAAAACGTCATTCCTAATCCTCCGCGGAAATATCTTTGGCGTCCAGGGTCCCGGAGTAGAACGCCAGGGCCATGGCTTGAATTCGCAAGTTGACTTCCGCTTCAATCTGGTCGTACTGGGCCTCCACAAAAGTGGTGCGGGCCTGGGTAAGCTCCGTCAGGGTGGATGCGCCGACCGTGTAGCGTTGCGAGCTGGAGTCCAGGGCCTGGGTTGCGTATTCCAATTGATCTCTGGTGACCTGAACCTTTTTTTCGGCCGTCTGATAGTCGGCGACAGCCTGGCCGATTTCCACTTCCACCTGCCTTTTGATCTTTTCCAACTCCAGTTCTGCATTGTTCAGGCTGATGCGAGCCTTGGCCACGTTGTTCCTGGTGATGTTTCGGTCAAAGATGGGAATGCTCAGGGACAAACCCACGCGGGCGTCCATGCTTTGATCCCAGAACTGATCCTCAAAGCCAAGATCGCCGCCGCTGGAATAATTCGTGCCCACCTCGCCGGTCAGGTCCAGGCTGGGCAGAAATCCCGCCTTGTTTTCCTTGATGGAGGCCTGGGCCGCGGAAATGGTTTCGTTTTGACTCTGGATGTCAGGCCTTTGGGCCAAAGCCTGGTTCAGGGCGCCTTCCGTAGTGACGCCGGCCGGCAGCAGGTCCTGGCGCAAGGCGGGGGCGGCGATTTCAAAGCTGGCGCTGGCCGGCATGCCGATGGCCTCCATCAACTGGATTTTGTTCACCGAGTAATCCCTTTGGGCGGTGAGCAGATCCAACTGGGCGGAGGAGGTTTGGGCCTTTTGCTGATACAGGTCGGTCACCGGCTTGCTGCCGGCGTCGTAAAAGGCCTGGATTTCATCCAATTGCCGGGCGTTATCCTCCAGGTTGTTTGCCGCAACCTTGATTTTCTCCCTGGCCGTATACGCCTGGAAAAACGCCGCCATGGTACTGTATATTACGCTTTGCATGGTGCGGTTCCGGGTGTTTTCCTCTGCCGATAGGGAGTACCTGGATTTTTCCAGGGCCGCCTGATCCCCGTATCCGTTGAACAAATTCAGGCTGGAGGATAAGGCGGCGTTCAGGGACTGAAACGTGCTGTCCTCCGTGGAGTCCGCCCGGTCCGCGCTGGCGGACCAGGAAGTACTGGCCGACAAGCTGGGCAAAAAGTCGTCCTTGTCCTGCTTGACCGTGATTTCCGCGCTTTTAACGCTGTTTTGCGCCATGCGCAGATCCTGGTTATGCTCCAAGGCAAGGGCCACCGCCTTTTCCAGGGTCAAAGGCTCGGCATTCTGGGCGAAGGCCGGGGCCAGACATAGGATCAGCGCCGCCGTCATAGCCCAAATGCGCTGGGTTTTTCTTTTTATATGCGTCATTTATAAACTCCTGAAACCAAGTTTGCTTTCCGTTTACCTCCGGCGCTTTTATAGTCGATGAAACGGCCTGGAAAGTCGACAAAAATCCTATAATACAGTCGCAGGCGCGTACAGAAAGGTAACACTCGTGGTGGATGGAGTTCAGGGAAACAAGGCTTGGAGCGCGCCTGGGATGGGGAGGACCTGTCATAGCAGGCCGGTCCGAAGCAAACCATGAAGGATTCTTGAATGGAAAAAATCCCCCACTCCCGCTGTATCCATGCACGGGAATGGCGAGGAAGTAGAACTGCAGCAGCGCTTCTGTTTTGTTGGGTTTCGCGGCGGTTGCATAAATCTCATGAGGCGTTTAGGCAAGGCGTTTCTTTTTTATGCAACGCCCTTTTTCGGCGTTCTACCCCACCTACGTTTTATTCATAAAAATAGTAGGTTGAGTAGAGCTTGCGGAAGGCTTTTTACAAAGGCTGTCCAATTCCCGCTGGAATAATCATTAAAGCCAAAAATGCATGTGCGAAACCCAGTATATGGACTTGTCGGCCGGGCGCGATTTATTCATTCCCGCCTTTTTTTATTGAGCGGGGAGTGGGAACCCTGTTCAAAAGAGATGCTCCCTATACCAATCCACCGATTCTTCGATGAAAACGCCCTGGTCGCGGGAGCTGGACATGCGGTGATCTCCGTTTTTGAACAGACGCAGCTTCTTGGGCTCCTGGCACATGGCGTGCAAAGCCAGGGCGTGGGCCACGGGCACGGTTTCGTCCTGGTTGCCATGAAAAATCAAAATGTTGGATATGGGAAGCTCTTCGTCTTTCGCCAGCACAGGGTTTTCCTCGTAAAAAGCCTTGCTTAACAATTGGTCCTGGTTGGCTTCCTTTAAAACGTCGATGACCGACGAAAAATCCATGGGCGCAGCGTTGACCACCATGCAGTCCACGGGATTTTGCAGCGCCGTCTTTAAGCAGACCGCACCGCCCATGCTGGACCCGAACAGGCCCATTCTTTTTTTCAGGCCGATTTTGTTCTTGACGAAATCCATGGCGGCCATAAGGTCCCGGCATCGATTGGTCAGGGTGGTTTCCTGTTTGAAATTTCCCTGGCTGCCTCCGCATCCCCGGTGGTCTATCCTAAGAAAGGCTGCGCCGTTCTTGCATAAAGCCCTTGCCAGAGCGGTTTGCTTGGGCGACTGCCGATCAGCGAAAAGACCATGGCAGCCAATGATGACAGGCGGGTTGGCGGCGCCGGGATCGTGAAAAGTTCCCTGGAGCAAAAGTCCGTCCACGTGAAAGTGAACAATTTTCTCGTTTTCTCGCAAGTCTTCTTGTGCCATAATGCTCCTTTTGTCCGGGGAGGCCGTTTATCCGGGCGGCTGAAGCCTATCCTCCCCTAAGTTTTCAATAAAGCAGGAAATATGCCACATGCCGCGGAGGCGAATATGTCAGTTAAAAAGGGTCAAATACTGAACCTTAGCATAGAAAAGACAATTTTTGGAGGCCAAGGATTATGCCGGGTTGACGGCCTGGCGGTTTTTGTGGAAAAAACGGCCCCCGGCGACAAGGTAAAAGCTCGCATTATCCGCAAGAAAAAGAGCTTCGCCCTGGCCCGCGTCGAGGAAATCCTGGAGCCCTCGCCCGTCCGCGTACAAGCCCCCTGCCCATACAGCGGCATGTGCGGCGGCTGCAAGTGGCAGTTCATCGACTACGAAAAGCAGCTTGAATACAAAGGCCAGCAGGTGGCCGAATCCCTGCATCACATCGGCGGGCTGGAAAACGTGCCCGTGCATCCGGTCCTGGGATCGGAGCTGATTTACGGATACCGGAACAAAATGGAATTCTCCTGCTCCGACCACCGGTGGCTGCTTCCTGATGAAATCGCCCGGGAAGAGGAAGTGGACCGCAGCTTCGCCCTGGGGCTGCACGTTCCCGGAACCTTTCACAAGGTCATGGACATTGAAAAATGCCTGCTGCAGACCGAGGACGCCAACGGCATCCTGCAGACGGTGCACGCCTATATGAAAGAATCGCCCTTGCCGGCTTACGGCTTGAAAAGCCACGAAGGCTTTTGGCGTTTTGCGGTCATCCGCCATTCCGTGGCCCGGGACGAGTACCTGGTTAATATCGTCACTTCCTGGGAGGAGCTTCCCGCGGTTCAGCCCCTGGCCGATGCTCTGGCGGAAAAATTTCCCAAGGTAAAGGCAATCGTCAACAACATCACGAATCGCAAGTCCGGCGTGGCCGTGGGCGACACGGAAATTTGCCTCAAGGGCCGGGATTACATCATGGACAGCATCGGCCCCTGGGAATACAGGGTTTCGGCCAATTCATTCTTCCAGACAAACACCCGCCAGGCGAAAAATCTTTACCAGACCATGGAGGATTACGCAGACCTGAAAGGCGGCGAAAGAGTTCTGGACCTGTACAGCGGCGCCGGAACCATTCCCATCTGGCTGTCCCCCAAGGCGGGCGAAGTGCTTGGCATTGAAATCGTGGACGTGGCCGTCGCCGACGCCAGGGACAACTGTGAACGCAACAAGGTGGATAACTGCACGTTTTTGGTGGGCGACATCCTGGAAACCCTGGACGAGGTGGAGCACAAGCCGGACGTGCTGGTGATCGACCCGCCCAGGTCGGGCATGCACGGAAAGGTGGTCAAAAAGGTATTGGCCATGGCGCCGCCCAAGATGGTTTACATCTCCTGCAATCCCACCACCCTGGCCCGGGATTTGGAATTGCTGTCCGAAACCTATTCCGTGGAGGAAGTCCAGCCCATCGACATGTTCCCCCACACCCACCACATCGAGGCCGTGGCGAGGCTGGTGAAGAAGTAGGGCGGATTTTTTTCGGAGGCGGATGATTTATTTTTGCTTTGTCACATAAAAAAGCCAAACGTTGTCATCGTTGGCAACGTTTGGCTTATTGGGGATTAAAACTGTCGGGAGCCTGCTATCCCGGAACTGAAACGGGCGCTGCCTTGCCGATGTATTCCATGGTTTCTTCGTACTTTGAACGGACGTCCGTCGCGCCCTTCTCGATATCCTGCTTCAAGCCGGACCAGTCGGAAGGGCATTCATGGTTCAGCGAATTCACCTTGTCTTCCAGTTCCGTCATAATGATCCGAATGTCCTCGATATTGGGCAGCACTTTTTCTCTTTCCGGCGTGCCCAGTTTATCCACTTTGGACATAGCGTCCCACATTTTGGCTTTCCAAGCCGTTAATTCCGCACTCATTCCATTACAAAAGTCCTTAACGTCCATTGGCGCCTCCTTTGGGGGGAATGGTTGAATTCCGCAACCGAAGCCAAGGCGGGCGAGCGTTGGTTCCGCATGCAAGCCGCCTTTTTGCGGTCCGTGATTCAACCAAATTTAATGGTAAATCATGGAACTGTCAGACCTGTAACTTGAGAATACGAGATTAGAATAAACAGTCGTTTCCATCCATGTCAAATTTTTTGCACGGCTGTCATTGAAAAAATTATTCCTGGATTGCGTGGGTGGTGCGGCTGATAACCTCGTCCTGGACCATGGGCTGGAGATCGTTGAAATACGCGCAATAGCCCGCCACACGCACCACAATTCCCGGATGCGCGTTGGGGTCTTCTTTGGCCTCCATCAATGTTTCGGCGTCCAGGATGTTGGGCTGAACCTGCATGCCGCCCATGTTCATATACGCGGTAATCATGCTGGATAAAATGCGCGCGCCTTTCCCGCCTTTAAACTGGCGTCCGTCGAATTTGATATTCAAGGCGCAGCAATTGCCCCAATGGGAGCTGTCCAAAGAGGCTGCGGACTGCAGCACGGCAGTGGGGCCTTTTTTATCCGCGCCGTCCACCGGAGACAACCCGTTGGACAGCCGATATCCCGCGGGCCTGCCGTTGGGCAGGGCGCCCGTGGCCTTGCCGAAGCCGTGGTGGCAGGTCATGGAGTAGATTCCGGCGATGTATTGACCGCCCCGGGAGTTTTTATGGGACGTGACCGCTTCGGTGTATGCGTCCGCCGCAATCTGGGTCATGCGGTCGGCTTCCTTGTCTCCGTTGCCGTAACGGGGGAATTTTTGCGAAATCTCCTGCCTTAGCTTTTCCCGGCCTTCCCAGTTGCTTTGCAGGATACGGACGAAAGCTGCAAGGCTCATGCGTTTTTCATCAAACACCACCCGCTTCAGAGCATATAAGGAGTCCCCGGCGTCGGCCAGCCCTGCGGCCTGTACGGAAGTCAGGTCGTACATGGCTCCGCCCCAGGTCACGTCCTTGCCGCATTTCAGGCATCCCTGGGTGATGACGGAATTGACAGGCGTGGTGCGATGCACGCGATAGGCCTGCTCCATCATGGTGATGACCTTGGCCATTTCATTGACCGAATCCCGCACCTGGGTTTTAAAGGCTTTTAAGACGTGGTCGAAAGTGCGCAGCTCTTCCGCGGGCGGGGTGGGCGCTCCGAACCGAAGCGCCGGAATGCGCCGCGATCCGAATCGGTATCCCTGGTTCAAGGCCAGCTCCAGGCACAAGGGCAGATTGAACAAAGCCGCGTCAGACGAGTTGTAGGTGCGGCCCTGGCTGGCCATTTCCACGCAGCCGATCACCGCGTAATCCCGGGCGTGAGCCTTGGTCATGCCCGTGTTTTCCAAGGCCTTGATGACCGCCTTGTCTCCGAAAAAGGACGGCTTGCCGCATCCCAGAGCGGCCACGGCCGCGGCTTTTTCCAGAAGCCACGGCGGTGTTTTTTTATGCACCCGAACGTGCAGGGCGGGCTCCCGGGTTTTTATCTGGGAGAAGGCGTCCAGCACCAGGCCGGAAAGCTCGTTGGTCGAGTCCCGGCCTCCCCCGTTGACGCCGCCCACGGTAATGCCCTGGGCCACGCCGTTTCCCGAAAAATACTGGTCAATCCTTTCGGAATAAATGGGGATGGTCTCGCAGGTTTTCAACTGAAAGGAGGCCATGATCTCCACGGCTTTTTCGTAGGTCAAAAGGCCTTTTTTCTGGTCAGACTTGTAAAGGGGAAGCAAAATCCGGTCCAGCCGGCCGAAAGACAAGCCTTGCTCGAAATCCTCCAGGTTCATGGCCATGTGAACGAGCCAGCAGGCCTGGAGGCCTTCCTTAAAGGTCCTGGCCGGATAATAAGGCACGTGCAGACAGGCTTCGGCGGCCTCCAGAAGCTCCTTGCGGCGCTCCAGGGCCACGCCTTGCGCTGCGGCCTTTTTTTCCGCCTCCGCCGCCAGATTGGAGGCCATATTGCGAATGCCCAGGACGACCGTGCGCACGCTTTTGTAAAAAGCCCGCTGGTCGGCGTTCAGCCGGGTTCCGTCCTCCAGGGAGTCCGATTCCAGCCTGTCCCGGGCGTACAAATCCGCCTTGACCAGGCCATGGTTAACGACTTCTCCGTAATTCCCCGCCTGATGGCTGATGCCGGCCTCTTCGGTGACAAAATAGCGTTTGGCGCGGAAGAAATCCAAAAAATGGGAAAACCTGCCCGGCTTTAAAAGGGCTTTGCCTCCAATGCTGACGGGAATGCTTTTCAAGCCCAGCCGTAAAAGCTCGGCTTTTTCCATGGGCGCCAGTTTAAAAGGGATTTGCCGGTCTTCCAGATGAAGCAAATCCTCCAGAATATTGAGGGAGCCGCCTTCCGGATAAAAGTTCGCCCCAACGCGTTTGGAGCTCATGTTGCCTATAATCAGCTCGTGATTATAAATGCGGGGCCTGCGGCGGCGCATGATATGGCTGAGCATCAAAGCTCTTGCCTCGGCCGGGTGCAGATTCTTGGCCGCCTTGCCCTTTTTGGATTCCCAGAATTCAAAAAACAGGCTGGGCCGCTCCAGGCAGATGGAGTAAGGCTCGGCCATCAACTCCGCCCTGACGGCCAAAATGCGGTCGCTGGCCTGGGGAAACAGGCACGGATTTTCCAAATAAGGATTGGCTTTATGAACTTCTGCATTGGGAGACGCGGCTTTTCCCATGATTCCCCCTCATTTCCCGATGCGCCGCTTTACCGGCGCGGGTTTGCATTGGCTTGCTTTGCTTTTAATGTAGCAAAACAGCCGGCGCCTCACAACATTCTTTTTTAAAACCGGGTTTTATGCCGTGCGGTATCTGCAAGGGAAAGATAATGTTCATGCCTGCTGGATTTGGCTGGACGGCTATCTGCTCCGCCTATGTTGAGGCAGCTCTGTAGATGCAGGGCTTGCCCTGCTTTCTTTTGGAGGCGGCCGCGGCGGAGCAGTACCCTGCCGGGGCGCATGAGCGCCTTTTATTTCAACCCATACGGCAATTGAATTCAAGGAGTTTTCTATAGTCTATCATGTATATTAAAATTAAATATTTCAAATAGTTAAGTGTACATCCCCACGCACGGCATGGGAACGGGATTTCAACCGTCCCCTTTGGCCCCGGGCATTGCATGTCGCGGCGGGCCTATTTTTTTGGGGGGGTGGCCCAGGCAAAGCAGTACCTTGCCTGGGCGCGCAGCGCAGTAGGGGCGATTTCAACAGCTAATCAAGGCCGGGGACAAGCAGCGTCCGAAATAGGCTGCGTAAAACGAAAATTCCTAATTTAATGTGGCTTCACCCCGGCAGCTTTGCGTTCCATGGCCGCGGCGGAGCGATAAAACCCGAACATGTTCAGGTTGCCGCTTTGAT
Organism: Desulfatibacillum alkenivorans DSM 16219; assembly: GCF_900142135.1. GTDB lineage: Bacteria > Desulfobacterota > Desulfobacteria > Desulfobacterales > Desulfatibacillaceae > Desulfatibacillum > Desulfatibacillum alkenivorans. Next base: position 95,629 of record NZ_FQZU01000016.1, read on the forward strand.
ATCCCAGATAGTCCAGGGAATCCGCCTTAATAGCCCTGGCGGTTTTATCCTTGGGATTGGCCTTGATGACCACGTCGCATAACTCGCATGCAAGCTGATGTTCATTGGCTTTTTGCAACTCTATAGCCCGGACCAGCAGTTTGTCCGCTCCGCCGGCCAATTTGACGACTTCCCGGTTTGTATAGGACGGAGGAAGGGGATTGAGCCCGGAGCCATGGCCGTCGTACCAGCCCGTTTCGCCCTGGTAGATGCCGCGCACGGACCAGTCCACCCGGCCGTAAACCTCCTGCAGATGCTTGCGCGCGGCGAGGTCCGGCGGCAGTTTGACTTTGGCCGCGGCTTCGTCTACGGACAGGCCCTGGTTGATGCATTCAATGGTCTGGTCGAATACGGATTTGATTCCGGCGGAGTGGGCCTCCAAGGTTTCCTTGATTTTCGGCGCCCCAATAATTTCAAAGGAATGGCCGGGGATGAGGTATTCGGCGTCCATCTGCGCCATGCGGTCCAGGGACTCGTACCAGCCCCTCACCGGCCTGGGCTCCAGCATGGGCGTATGGAGGTTGGGAAAGCTGGCGTAATACAAATCGCCGGGAAACAGGGCCTTTTCCCGGGGCAGCCAGACCATGAGATGATCGGGCGTCTCTCCGATGGTGTGGTACAGCTTGAATTCCTTGCCGCCCAGTTCAAAGGAGTATTCCTGGTCAAAGGTAATGGTGGGCCACACAATGTCTTTTTCGCCGGCCGTATGGGACAGGCGCACCTTGGACTGCATGGGCGGCTTCCGGGCGTATTCCGAATCCATGTCGCCGGACTGGATTTTCCGGCAGCGTCTTTGGAAGGGCGCCAGCCAGCCGAAATCCTTTTTCATGAACTCCACGCAATCCTCCGTGGCGATCACCTGGGTGTCGGGCCCCATAAAAACAGGCGCGCCCACGATGTGATCCACGTGGCCGTGGGTGTATATGATGTATTTGACGGGCCTGTCCGTGATTTTCCGGAATTCGGCCAGGATTTCCCGGGCTGCGTCCAGGCTTTCCGTGGTGTCGATGATGACCAGGCCTTCGTCCGTAATAACCATCTGGACGCCTCCCAGAGAGTATCCCCGGGCGTAATAGATGTCATCCGTGACTTTGACGATGGTGGGCGTAAACGCTTCTTTCAACTCTTTGATCTGGGCCAGGGATTCCACCATGACCTTGGGCGGCGGCGGAGGCGTGTACTCCACCGTCGACTCGCCGGGCGCCTCCGGGGTTCGTACAACCAGGCTGGATCCTCCAAAGGACACGTAATGGCTGCCTAAAGCGACGATCAGCACAACAATGATGATGAATTGAAAAAAGGCCAGGACTTTGTATAGCATGTTACCCTCCCGAAAAATATGGTGCATGTAATACGCCCTCGGTCAGGAGTTTCGCTGGACCTCCTTTCCAAACGGCATGATAAGCAAGGCGAGATACTGGAGTTTGTCTTCCTCCCGGAATTTCGCCAGCCCGATGGTCATGCCCTGGTGGCCCTTCAAGGGAGCGGCGCGGTACGTGCCCATCAGCCGGTCCCACCACGGCAGGCAAAATCCGAAATTGGAATTGAACTCCCTGATTATCACCGAATGATGCACCCGGTGCATATCCGGCGTAACCAGAAACAGCCGCAGGATTTTATCCAGCCCCGCGGGCATGCGAACATTGGAATGGTTGAACATGGCTGAAGCGTTTAAAATCACTTCAAAGGCCAGCACGGCCAGGACAGGCGCTCCGATCAGGAAAATCACCCCGATTTTGATTCCCATGGAGAGCAGAATCTCCACAGGATGAAACCTGGCGCCGGTGGTCAGGTCAATATCCAGGTCCGCATGATGCATCATATGCAGCCGCCACAACAGGGGCAGATGATGAAAAATCATGTGCTGCATATAAATGGCGAAATCAAGGACCAGGAAGGCCCCCAAGACCTTCAACCAGTAAGGCGCATCGATGAGAGCAAGAACGCCCCACCCTTTTGCCTGCGCCAGGACCGCAAATCCCGTGGCGCCTGCGGAAAAGAGATACCGCACAGCCAAACTGCCCGTGGCCGTTATCCCCAGGTTGGTCGCCCATCTTTTGGGCTTGGATGCGTTCAAACGTCTTTTTGGCGCCAGAACCTCCCACAAGGCCATCAGAAGAAAAACCCCAAAAAACGATCCAAGCCGGACAAGCATTTCATGTTGTTGAATCAGATCGCTCATGGGCTAAATTCCTTTTTGCTTTCAGCGCCAGGCTGATTTGTATATAACATTTAAATAAAAACAATACAAATGCTTCTTGAAAAAAAACTTCATTGGCAGTTAGAGCGAAAGAACCAAGCCCATGGACGAAAGCGTTATCGCCAATATTACAGGGATTAAAGGCGGCTTCGCGGGCGTCCTGGCGGCCACGATATAGGTTCCGTACAATGCCGGAACGGCCATGAAATTGTATATGACAAATAAAGCCGGGGCCGCCCAGGGCTCCCCCTGGCGATAGGGTATGGCCAGTAAAATGATTACGGCTGCACTGGAGCAGAAAAATCCGCCGGCCACTATACGAAGCGCGGAAAGAATCATGCCCTGAAACTGGGGGGAAAGCTCTTCCCACTCCAGGCCGGAGGCCTGCTGATGATAGGGGAGAAATTTTGGGGTGAAAAAATATACGCAGGCGGCCGCCAAAAAGCCCGCCGCGCAGATGGAAAAGCATACAACGGCGACGGTGCGGTGAACCCGCTCCGGCGCCCACAGCAAAACCACGGCCAGAACTAAGGCTCCGGCTGCAACGGTTATTATGGATTGTCTGAGCATGTTTTTCCCCTGGTTCATGGCTGCTCCCGGCTTTGAGGCGATTGTCTGCATTTGATTCCTATGGTATGATCATACCGTTTTTACAGCAATTACGCAAACACAACAGCCATTGCGGACGCCGCCGGCGCCCATAACCCTTTGCGGCGGCGGGCCGGAAAAAAGGAACGCATGCAGGTCATCAAGGTTTTTCAGCAGAACAATAGCGGGGCTCGCAAAATAGCAGCAGTCAGGGAAAGGGCCGGGGACGACTTGATCCTGGACGTCATCAATATTGACCATGCCCTGCCCATGGTTTTGGACGACACGGAGGCGTATCTCAAGGAAGCGTGGGAAATGGAGGCGGACCTGGTTCTGGACTATCTCAAGCACCCGGACCTTTCCTACGATTTATGCCGCATTTGCTCCGAACGGGGAATACCCGTGGTTTCCCCCACCAAAAAATGGCGCAGGCCCCACGTTTTTACGCCGCCCACATGCTGCGGCCTGCCGAAAAACGGCGAATTGGGCGCCTACGCCTGCTCTTTTGGAGCGCCCGAACTGGAAGCCGCGGCCGAGGACGGGGTGGTCAAGGAAATCCGCGTCATCCGGGGAGCGCCCTGCGGCGCCACCTGGGAGGCGGTCAAAGACGTTTTAGGCAAGCCGGTGGAAGAGGCCGGCGTGGCCATTGGGCTGAAAGTCCAGTTTTATTGCGTGGCCGATCCTGCGGGATGGGACCCGATTTATGGAAAGAGCCCGGTGCATTTCGCCGGGCATGTGCACCAGGCCGCCTTGGAAAAGGCCTTGAAGAAATTGTGAAAAGCGGCCATTTTTATTGAAAAAAACAGGAGGGGATTGTATGGGGTATTATCTTAAAGCGCCCATGCCTGAGGCGCAAGTCGCCAAAATGCAAAATTTGGCTCAAACCCTGCGGGAAGACCCGGTCAAGGGCAAGCACACGGACGAAATGCTGCAAGTGTCCTCCGGGACCATTGGCATCATCCTGGAGCATTTGTTCATAGAACCGCTCAATCGGGTGAACGCCGGGGCGGTCTCACGCAAGGCAGCGGCCATGGGCATCAAAACCGGCTTATCCATGTTTACAAAAATCGCACGTAAATCCTTTGCCGGCTTTTCATCGGATCAGCTTTTGGGCTTCGCCGACTGGCTGGAAGACGGCATCGGGACCGACTAACCGTCCATTTTATGAGGGGAAGACATGCCGCATTTTAAGGATAAGATAGCCATCGTGACCGGGGCGGGCTCCGGCATTGGAAAAGGGTTGGCGCAAGCCCTGGCGGAGCGAGGGGCGAAGGTGGTTGCCAGCGACGTGAATGCGGAACGAATCGCTCAGGTGGAAAAGGAGTTTGCGATTAAGGGATGGGATTGCGATTCCCTCGCCCTGGACGTACGGGACGCCCAGGCGGTGAAGGACATGGTGGACTCCGCCGTGCAAAAATACGGCCGCCTGGATTTCTTGTTTAACAACGCGGGCATAGCCATAGGCGGCGAGGCCAAGGACTGCGAACTGGAGGACTGGCAAAACGTCCTGGACATCAACCTCTACGGCGTGGTGAACGGCGTGGCCGCGGCCTATCCCATGATGGTGGAGCAGGGCTTCGGGCATATCGTCAACACGGCCTCCGTGGAAGGGCTGTGCCCCTTTCCCGGAACAGCTTCCTACGTGGCCAGCAAATACGGCGTGGTGGGGCTTTCCCATTCCCTGCGCCTGGAAGGCGCCGCACGGGGCGTGAAAGTCAGCGTTATCTGTCCCGGCTATGTCAAGACCGCCATATTCGACGACTCCAAACTCGTGGGGATGACCGATTATGAGTTGGACAAGGTCAGGCCGCCGGAGTGGATCGGCGTCACGCCCGAGCAATGCGCCGAAATCGTCCTTAAGGGCGTGGAAAAAAACAAAGCCACCATTGTGGTGACCAAATTCGCCAAGATGCTGGCCGTAATCAACCGGATTTCACCCACGCTCATGCAATGGATGATGACCCGCAGCTTTAAGGACGCTTTGAAAAAAAGGGCGAGGGAAGAACTAAAACGACAACAAGCCTAAGGGGGGAGGCCTGTCCATGTGGAATGACGCAACCGCTCCATACACCAAGTTTGAATCCTGGTTTTACAACGCCTTCATCGCGCAAGGCATGCTTCCTTTTATGGATCGCGTGCAGGCCGACTTGAAGCTCGAGGCCCCGGAAAAAGGCTCTTTGCTGGACGTGGGCTGCGGGGGAGGGCATATCCTGGAACGCCTGGCGGAAAAATTTCCCCAATTGACCCTGGCCGGAGTGGATCTTTCCGAGGAACAGGTGGACCGGGCCAACGAGCGTTTGCGCCCTTACGTCAGCCGCACTCAGATCCGCCAGGGCAGCGCCCTGAACCTGCCTTATCCCCCGGACAAGTTCGACGTCATATTAAGCACCGGCTCCATCAAGCACTGGCCGGACAAGGTCCTCGGATTGTCCGAATGCCTGCGGGTGCTAAAGCCCGGCGGCAGGCTGCTGATCATGGAGGCGGACCGGGGCTGCCGCCACAAGGACGTGGACAATTTATTCCGGCACACGAAAATTCCCGCCCTGCTCAGGCCGATTTTCAGGTCCTTTTTCCTGCTGAAAGTGTCGGGCCCGTCCCTGGATCTGGACGACGTGCGCGACCTCGCCGCCAAGGTTCCGTTAACGGATTGCTCCGTCTCCCGCATCAAAGACGTGCCCGCCTGGGTTTTGGACGGGGTGAAATAAGGAACAGGGTCAACTAAGGGCGTATTTAAGGGCCGCTTCAGCATGAATGATGGCTGTGTCCAAAAGCGGGGCGGAAAGGTCCTCCTGCCTAACCAGCAGGGGAATTTCCGTGCAGCCCAGGATGACGCCCTGGGCGCCCTTTGCGACTAACTCCTCCATTATATCAAGATACCTTTGCCTGGACTTGTCCAAAAAGCGGCCTCTGACCAACTCCTCAACAATGATTTTATGTATGACTTCCTGCTGCAGCGGATTCGGCGCCACAGTTTCCAATCCAAAACGCGAAAGCCGGTTTTGATAGAATCCGTCGCTCATCGTGTAGCGGGTGCCAAGGAGGCCCAGCGTTTTCAGCCCCAACTCTTTGGCTTTGCCCGCCGTTTCGTCGATGATGTTGATCAATGGAAGACCTGCTTTTTCTGCAACTTGGTCATACACCTTGTGCATGGTGTTCGTGGCGATAAGGCCGAATTCCGCGCCGGCGTTTTTCAGTTTTTGGAATGAGGCGGCCAGGTCGTCGGCAATGAGGTCCCACCTGTTGTCGCTTCTCCATGCATGATATCTTTCCAGATTGGCGCTATAGATTATGATTTCAGGATATTCATAATCGCCAAACCGCTCAGAATAGGTTCTTGTAATATGCAAATAATAGCTTACCGTGGATTCCGGGCTTAGCCCGCCGACGATTCCGATTTTTTTCTTCATTGCCTTTAATTCCATTCCGTGCCGTCGCCCAAAATTCAACAAACAATCCAAAGGCTATTTTCTGAATAACTCCAGGAGATTATTCCTATCAAAATTGTCCGGAACTGGCAATCGATTTAGGCGGGATTCTCAGGCAGTTGAATCATGCAGCGGGAGACCCAGGCAGCAAACAGCGCTGCCTGGGCTGCCCAGCAAAGGCGTGCAAGGACGCGGCCGACGCATTGTTCCTGTGCGCCCTAAAATGTGTAAGGCCGGCGCCTATAATAATCCTTTGCGCGAAGCGCAGTTGAAAGGTTTTGATCAAACTTTTTCAAAAGTTTGCCGCCGGAGGCAGTTTTTTTTACTACCGCCGGAGGCTCTTTTATAAGTCGCCGGAGGCGCGCAGTTATTTTTGCTTTTCCACTTCCGCAATGCGCTCCTTCTGGATGGCTTTCAGCTTGTCCCACAGGGCGTCCACCTGGGCTTGGGTTTTTTCCAGGCTTTCGGAGTTATCCACCAAAAGGTCGCAATAGCCTTTTTTGTCGTCCACGTGCATCTGGGATTTGATAATGCTCTTGGCCAGATCCTCGCTGTTGCCGTCGCGTTCTATGAGGCGTTTCAGCTGGGTGTCTTCGGGAGCGTAGACCATAAGCAGGTTGTCGAACATGCCCTGCATATTTATTTCAATGAGCAGGGGGATGACCACCTGGATGATGGCTTCGGGATCCTTTGCCGTGTACTCCTCCACCAGCTTGAAAAACTCCTCGCCGATGCGGGGATGAGTGAAGCCTTCCAGCCTTTTGCGCTTCTCCATGTCCGAGAACACAATTTCCCGCAGCTTGTCCCGGTCCAGGGTTTTATCTTCCTGCAGAACCTGTTCGCCGAAATAGGCGACGATGTCATTGTAGCCCTGGGTTCCCGGCTCCACAACCACCCGGCTTAAGACGTCAAAATCGATGGTGAAGGCGCCTTTTTCCTCCAGCATTTTCGCCACCGTGGATTTGCCGGTGGCGATGCTGCCGGTGACGCCCAAAAGCAGGCGGCGTTTATTGCCCCTAAGGGCTGCGACCATGGCTTCCGCGCCGTAGGCTGCCGGAAAGGCGGCGGTGACGTCGGCTTCGGCGCCCGCGTAGCTGATTGGATACCGGATGCCCCGTTTGTACAGGGATTCCAGGCCGGCCAGAGCCTTGTCCATGAGGCCCACGGGCAGTGCCATGACCAGCTCGTCGTCCTGGGCGTGTCCGTACCGGCGCTCCCCGTAGCAGGGGATGGTCAGCGACGGCTTGCCCGTGTTGTAGCAGCGAGCGATGGCGTCGGAGCAGGAGCTTTCTCCCACGCAGAAAAACTGCATGACTTCGTAGTCTTCAAACTGGAGCGCGTTGATCAGGAGCATCATCTGAGCCGGATTGGCGTAAATGAGCACGATGTCCGGCTCAAAGGGGTTGTAAACCAGGGGCGCCATGATCACGGCTTCGTATTTTCCCGTGGGAATGCGGGGGATGCCGTTTTCGTATTTCTTTCCGTCCGCCCGGGATTTCGCCCAGACGATGCTGCGGAAGGTGCCGTCGGTCATGAACTCGGGCAGTTTGGCCAGGCCGATGATGGAGGGGCACATGACGGAGATGAACTCCTCGGCCGTGGCGCCCACGGTCCAGTCGAAGTTGCGCACCAGATTGGTGAGCTGGCACATGGTGGCTTTATGGCTCAATCTGCGCATGAAGGGGACTTTGTCGATATCCTCTTTGTTTTCCAGCATTTTAAACGCGACGGGAAAGGACTTGAGGCGCATGAGCAATTCCATGCGCCGGATGACGGGCTCCCAGTTTCTTGCGGCTTTCAGATCGTTAGTTTCCATTGCAGGCCTCCTAATCCCGAAACCGGACCGGACGATAGCTTCCTGCATGCAGGGCTTGCACCAGGTCGGCCTCGCTGTTTATGTCTACCGTGAATTCCGTGGCGTAGCAGCCGATGGTTCCCATCTCGTGGCAGTCGCTGCCGCCCGTGCCGGGCAGGCTGAGGGCGTCGGCCACTTTGGCTGCAAAACCGTTTTCATCAGGCGTTACCTTGCCGTTCAACACTTCGATGGCGTCCACGTGCTTGAACATTTCCCTTTGGGCGGCCTGCTCCACGCTCAGCCCCATTTGTTCGGCGCCGGTGATCAGAAAGCCCCGGAAAGGGTGGGCCATGACCATGAATCCTTTGGCCTCAATCACTTGGGCCCGCAAATCCGCAATCCTGATCACCCCCTTTATGTCGCGCTCCAGGCCGTAGACGAGAACGTCGCCCTGGTCGGTGATGACTTCGTTGCCCCGTAGGAGCAGGAAGCCGTGTTTATCCCGTAAACGCTTTATGTCGTCCGATGTCCAAACATAGTTGTGATCCGTCACCACCATGCCGTGCACGCCAAGGTCCTTGGCTTCCCGGATAATCTCGTCAATCGGCGCCGAGGCGCAAGGGGAGGCCGGGGCCGTATGGACGTGCAGGTCAATGACCATGCCTCCGCTTGGACGGGGCGCGTCCGCAAGGGGCGGCGTTTCCGGAGCGGGCTGGGGCGGCGCAGGAGCCTTCACGTGAATGGATTGGGCTGCGGCCTTGGGCGGCGCCTGGTCCGGGCGCCAATCCGCAATAAAGGCTTCCAGGCTGAGCCCCGGGTCCAGGGCTGCGGCTTCCTGATATTCAATGGCCATTTTGGCGTTTTTTGCGGCGTGCCCCATTTCTAATAGCAGATTGGCGAAATGGCGGCAAGCGCCCCGGCCGATCACCTTGGCGACCCGGGCCCGGAATCCCGGCTCCAGACGCATGCCCACGGCGGGCTGAAGCATGTCCAAAGCCCGGGGGCACTCCGGGGTGGTGTACCTGTGCCACTTGCCGGAGACGGATAGAATTTCCAGGGCGCTCTGGCTGAAGACAGCCGTCATTTCCACGCCGTACAGGTCGTCGTCCAACACGCCGAACACGGTCAGTTCATCGGGCGCGGTGCGGTCCACGCTCATGGTTTTGTTGCGTAAATATTTTAGCATCGTTCTTCTCCTCCTACCCTTCTTCCAGGGCGCCCCGGACCATGGAGGATTCCGGAGCGTAGGCCGCACACCGGCCGATAAGCCGGGTGTTGGCCTTGGCCATGCTTTGAAAGATTTCCGCCGGCAGATCGTCTTCGTTGGGGGCCATGGCCGCCATATCCTTGGTGGAGCTTAAAATGACTCCGTGGCAGGCCTCCTCCACCATGAACAAAAGCTGGCTGTCCGCCGCCTCCTCCCCCACCAGGCCCTTGAAAATCTTGGCCATGCCGGGACCCACGCGGATTCCGGCCAGTTGGGGCAAAAGCGGAATTGCGCGATGCTCTGCAGGGTCGTAGCAACGCTCGATGGCGCCTTCCACCTTTTTGATTTCCATGTCCGGCAATTGCACTTCCACCGTGACGCGCATTTCGCAAAACATGTCGTTCAGGCGGCAAACGGTGCGCAAGAGGTTGTCCCCGGCCGCTTCCACGCTGGTGCATCGGGACCGGGAGAATTTGAATCGTTTTGGGTTAGCCATATAGGTTTTCTTCCTTTCATTCTATATGGGGTCAAGTCTACGTTTGACGTTTGAGACTGAAATTCGCGCTCAAACGTCAAACGTAGACTTGACCCCATTTTGCTCAGCTATCAATCCAGGTATTTATCCAGGTTCTTTTTCAGTTCCTTTTTCACCACCTTGCCGATGAGCGAACGGGGCACGTCTTCGGTCACGATGAACTTGCGCGGCCGCTTGTAGTCGGCGAGGTGCTTTTTGCAATGGGCTTTCAGCGCCTCGATGTCCAGGTCCACGCCGGGCTCGGGAATCACAAAGGCCACGCCGATCTCCCCCCAGACCTCGTCGGGAGTTTCCATGACGGCGGAAGTGTTGACTCCCGGATAGGCGTTGAGAAAAGCCTCGATCTCCTGGGGATACACGTTGTAGCCGCCGCTGATGTACATCTCCTTGATGCGGCCCATGAAGATCAGGTATCCCTGATCGTCCAGCCTGCCCAGGTCGCCGGTGGCCATCCATCCGCCGTCCATGAAGACGCTCTTGTCGTCCTCCGGGTCCATGTAACCGCTGATGACGCTGTCGCCGCGCACGAACAATTCCCCCACCTCGCCCACGGGCAGGTCGGCGCCGTGGAGGTCCACGATTTTCATTTCAAAGCCGGGCGCGGGTTTGCCCTCGGTTTTTTCGGCCCGTTCCGGCGGATCATCAGGCGTGGTGAAGGTGAAGAAACCCGCGGTTTCGCTCATGCCGAAGGAGGCCACAATCTTGCCGTTGGGAAAGGCTTGGGAAACCTGCTGGACCAATTCCTGGGAGGAAGGCTCTCCGGAGAGCACGGCCAGGCGGACGGAGGAAAGGTCGTGGGCGGTCACGTCGGCGTTTTTGAAGATCAGCCGATACATGGTCGGCACTCCGCCGAAGTAGGAAACGCCGTATTTTTCGATGGCCGCCAGGGTTTCCATGGGGTCGAACTTGGGCATGAGAATCCCGGTGGCGCCCGCATAATACTGGGCGGCCAGCAGATCGTGGGTTCCGGCCACGTGGCTGGTGGGCATGTTGCAAAGCACCTTGTCCGTGTGCAGGATGCCCCACATATCCGTAGTGGCCTTGGATATGGCCCAGGAGTTCTTGTGGCTGATGACGGCCCCTTTGGGCCTGCCCGTGGTTCCGCTGGTGAAAATGATGATGTACGGGTCTTCGTCCGCCGGGTGGAACTCTTCCGGGACGGGCTTGGCTTCGCCCTCCAGGAGTTTTTCATAAGGCTGGACGCCGGGATGATCCAGGGCCCCCAGGTAAAAAAATACCTGCTCAAAAGAATACAGCCCAAGCAGTTGCTCCACTTCGGCCTTGATTTCCTCAGGATAGGCCAATGTCGCCAGGATTCTCGGCCTGGTGCGTTCGCACAAGGCCTGCATCTCTCCCGCCTTGAACCGGGGGTCCAAGGGAACCACCACCATGCCAATGCGGCCGGCGGCCATAAACAGGGTGGAAAATGCCGGAGACTGGGGAAGCAGGGTGGCGATTTTGTCGCCGGGCTTCATGCCCATGTTCAGAAGCGCGTTGGCCGCCTGGTCGATCTGGCGGTCGAATTCCCCATAGGTTACGGGCTGCTCGAAAAAATAATAGGCGATATGGTCGGGCCGCTCCTGGGCGTGCTGTTTGATGATGTTTGGAAAAGGTCCGGTCATGAGTCTATCTCTCCTTAGCTCGCGGGTTATTGGGAGTCACGTTCGCGCAGCATGCGGCGCAGCAGCTTTCCGCTTTGATTCTTGGGCAGTTCGCCGATAAACTCCACCATCTTGGGCGCCTTGTATGCGGCCATTTTCTCTTTGCAAAAATCCAGGATATCCTGCTCGCTCGCCTGGACGTTGGGCTTGGGCACGATAAAGGCCTTGACGGTTTCTCCCCGGTAGTCGTCGGGAACCCCGATCACGGCCGCTTCCAGGACGGCTGGGTGCTGGTAGAGATAGTTTTCCACCTCCGCCGGAGCGATGTTGTAGCCGGAAGCCACAATCAGGTCCTTGATGCGCTCCACAAAAAAGAGGAACCCGTCCTCGTCCATGTATCCCGCGTCTCCCGTGTACCACCAGCCGTCTTTGGTGAAGAGCTTGTCCGTTTCCTCCTGGTTTCGCCAGTACCCTTGGACGATGCCCTCGCCCCGCAGCACGAATTCCCCGACCACGCCCCGGGGCACGATCTTTCCGTTTTCGTCCACCACCTTGACCTCGCCGGTGCATACGCCCAGGGCGCCGCAGCCCGGCTTTTTCTTGTTGACCATTTCCACTATGCCGGGGCCGCAGGCCGTGGACTCGGTGCAGCCGTATCCGGCGTAAAGATAGGTCCCGACTTTCTGCTGCCATTCGTCCTGCAACGCGGGAGGCACAGGCGCTCCGCTGGCCAGGGTGTGCTTCAGGCTGGAAAGGTCGAACTTGTCAAAGGACGGGTGATTCAGCAGACCGATATAAGCCGTGGGCGGGGCGAATCCAAAGGTCAACTTGAAGCGCTGGATCAGGTCCAGCATGTCTTCCGGATCGAACATGGGGATGGCCGCGCAGGTCGCCTTGGCCATGACCGCGGGGAAAAGAATCAGGGTTTGGCCGGCCACATGAAAGAGCGGAAACAGCATGTATAGCCGGTCCGTATCGTCCAGGCCGATGAGGTCCACCAACAGCCCGGATGCGTGATTGTAATTGCAATGGGTGATCATGGCGCCTTTGGGAAAGCCCGTGGTGCCCGACGTATACAACAGGCAGGCCAGATCGTTTTCCGGATCGATTTCCACCTGGGGAACCGGATCCTGGTCCGCGCCGATAATCTCCATGAAATCCACCGCGCCTTCCACGTCCTGCTTGGGCATGGCCAGCAGGGGCGGAACCTTGGCTGTGGACTCGCTGAAATCCGCAGCATGCACGCTCGCCGCCGCAAGCATGCCCAGATCCTTTGCAACAGGCAAAACCATGGGCGCCAAGATGTCCAGGCAGAAGATCGCCTTGGCCCCGGATTGCTCGCAGATATACCGGATTTCCTGGTCCTTGAGCATGACGTTAAAAGGAACCATGGTGCAGCCCGCCTTCAGGATGCCGTAAATGACCATGACATGCTGGGTGCAATTGGGAAGCATGGTGGCGACCTTATCGCCTTTGCCCAGGCCCAGGGAGGCCAGCCAGGCTGCAATGCGGTCGCTGCACTGATCCAGCTCCTTGTAGGAAGTGGTTTTGTGCAGGAAAATCAGGGCGTCCTTTTCGGGTTGCTCCCTGGCTGCCTGGCGCAGGAATTCAAAAACCGGGGTTTTCGCAGTATCCTTCGGGGGAACGGCGCCCCAAGAGGGGTCGAATTTTTGGTGAGATAATGCTTCGGCCATTGTAACCTCCTGGTGAAAAAAAGTGCTGTGCTCCGGGGGAAGTAAAACGATGTTTTATCTATGGCGTATGTAAAACAATGTTTTCTCTTCTGTCAATAAAAAAATACGGCGCAACCCGCTTGATGAAGAGGCGTTTTATAAGTAACTGTTTAGAATTGAATATAAAAAAGGACTATGACTGCGAAGGCGCGGAAATGGTCTTCCAAAACAAGGGAAAAAAGAAGCGCATGGCCTCCACCAGCTTCCATTGCTGGCCCCGGTAATACCAGATGGTGACCTCGCGCTGCATGTGCATGAAGTAAAGGCCGGTGATCTGGGCGTCGTCCACGTTGGGGTCCAGATCGCCCCTTTCCCGGCCTGTTTTGATGATTTGGCGCAGCAGTTCATGGATGTCGTACCGGGCGTAGGATTCCCGCTGCATCCAGGTCCGGGTGGGGACGGTGATGAAAAAGGTGATGGCCAGTTCAGGATTCCGGTCGTAATAGTCCAAAGCCACCCAAAAAGCCTTGTAAAACCGGTCTTTTGTTTCTTTCACCCCCTGGCCGTGCATGGCCGTCAGGATTTTGAGCTCTCCGATTTTTTCTTCCAGAACGTCCAGGAGCAAATCTTCTTTGGAGTGAAAATACTTGTACATGGTCCGGGTGCTGACGCCCGAGGCATGGCTGATTTTTCGGATGTTAACCTGGTGGAAGTCGTTTTGGGCGAAAAAGTTCAGGACAATGGGGTACAGGCGGTCTTTGATTTTTTGGGGAACCGGCAGTTTTTTTTCGTCCTGCTTTTCTGGGGCCATGGTTATTTTCCGGCTAATGGGTTTGCGCTTAAGTAAAACATTGTTTTTTATAATAGGGGCGCCTCTCCGTTGTGTCAAGGCTTATTCCCCGGCCGGCAACGTGAGCTGTGCCCCTTAAATATGCAAAGAGGCTTTTTTTTGCAGCATGCATTTTGCCTCTTCGTGGTAAGAAAAGCAAGGCCACCGAAAAATGGTCACGCCTCCCTTATTACTGCTTCCGCCCCAATGCGCAGTAGCGATTCTCCGGCTGCATCGGCACGAGCGCACTGGGTGTATTTCATTTTAGGGTTCATATTCCAAGATATCGCCGGGCTGGCAGTCCAGGTGGAGGCAAATGGCCTCCAGGGTGGAAAAGCGGATGGCCTTGGCCCGGCCTTTTTTCAGGATCGACAGATTCTGCGGCGTGATGCCCACAGCCTCGGCCAAATCCTTGGAGGCCATTTTGCGTTTGGCCAGCATGACGTCCAAATTGACTACAATCGGCATAATGCACTCCTTTTCATACCGGCGATCAAATGGTGAGGGATTGCTCCTCCTGAATCTTCCGCCCCTCATCCATGATCCAGGCCACCACAATGACCATCACGCCGATGATCAAGGCCGTAAAGTTGGCGTCGCTGAATCCAAATTGAAGAACCCGCTGCCCGGGGGGATTAGGCAGGGTCAAAGCGACGCTGGTCATGGCCTGCACTATGGGATTCAGCCCTTGCTTAACCAGCAACGCAATCCCCAGCAATCGGATGCACCGGACATTGCCGGCGCCGAAAATGACCCCTTTGGCGTAGAGCCCAAAAAGCATCCTGAGCCGGTTCAGCACGTATAAGTCCACGCACAGGGCCGGCAGGGACGCCGCAAAACCCAAAAGCCTGGACCATCCGGGCACAGGCAGTTGAAAGGGAACGCCCGCACAAGCCAATGCCTGAAAGGCGCCTAATCCGTCAAACTGCATCAGGTGATTGAAGAAAAGCCAGAATAACCCGTACAAAAAGGGAACGGCCGCCAGTAAAACCAAAAACAAGCCGCTTAGCGCGCGGCTGACGCGAACGATTTTTTCCAAGATACACGCCTCCTTCGTGGCTGTTAGCAAAAAATTAAGGATAGGCCTTTTCGCCATGGCGGGACGATTATCAAGAAAAAATTATCGTTTGTCAATAATTAATTAATAAAAAAACAACTGTGATGCATGTCGGAGGCAATAGATGGGAGTCCGCCCGATAGAGAAACCCAGTGCAAAGGGCTTCCGTCCTCGAGGGAGCGGGGTTGTGTCTTTTGAGGCTAACCTACGGAGGTCAGGGAAACCCGCGGTCCGGAATGATTTTCTTGAAAACGGGATGAGCCGGGCTGCATTCCAACGCCGTTTTTTCCCGGCATTGCCGAGGCCGTCTGATGGATCGGGGCCTGGGCGTCTTTGGCCAAAGCCTGATAGGTTCTGGCATACAGGTTTTGCTTGTCTTGCTCCGTGTCCTGGAACTTGTCCTTGATGACCAGGATTTCGTCCAGGGTGGTGAAGAAGGCGTCCGTCACCTCCGGCGAAAAGTGTTTTCCTCTGCCTTCCTGGATGATCCGGATGGCCTCGATGCCTGAAAACGCCCTCTTGTATGGCCTTTCCGAGGTCAGGGCGTCAAACACGTCCGCAATGGCGGCTATTTGGCCGGCAATGGGGATTTGCCTGCCCTTAAGGCCGTTGGGATATCCGGACCCGTCCCATTTTTCGTGATGGGTCAAAGCGATCATTTCGGCCATGCGGATGAAGCCGCTTTGGGCGCCGGAAAGAATGCTGGCGCCGATTTGCGGATGCCTCTTCATGATTTTCCATTCTTTGTCCGTCAATGGCCCGGGCTTGAGCAGGATGCGGTCGGGGATGCCGATTTTACCGATGTCGTGCATGGGCGCCGAATACAGGATGGACTCCTGGACCTTTTTGTTGAATCCCATGGTCTTGGCGATGGCCGCCGCATAATGGCTCATACGGCGAATATGGGCGCCGGTTTCGTTATCCCGGAATTCCGACGCTGCCGACAGCTTCACGATGGTTTCCAAAGAGGCGGTTTTCAATTGCCAGGTCTGCTGCTCGACCTTTTTTTCCAGGTTGCTTTGATAATCCGCCAGCCTGTCGTGCATTCCTTTTAATTTTAAATGCAGCCGAACCCGGGCCAAAATCACTTCCTTATGCTCCGTCTTGGACAAGAAGTCGTCCACCCCCATTTCCAGGGCCTTGGCGTGGTTTTCCACCGTATCCCGGCCTGTAAACAGGATGATGGGAATGAGGAACGCCTGCGGTTGCTCCTTGATTTGCCTGGCAACCTCAAAACCATCCATGCCCGGCATGGATAAGTCCAGAATCACAAGGTCGATGCCGCCCTGGGCGACTGTTTCCAAGGCCTCTTCCCCTGAGTAGACGGAGAGGAGGCGGTAGCCTTCCCGCTCAAGAATATGCTGCATTAAACGATGAATTGCAGGTTCATCGTCGACAAGCAGAATGTTGGCTTTGGATTGCTGCATGAAATCCGTCTCCGGTTTTGGCGTTCGTATCGGCCTGACAGGCCTTGTCAACGTTGACATCCAATAGGTTGTCAGAGAAAATATTGAAAATGCCGTGCTTTGGGTTTTGCCGGGAGCAGCCATCCTTCCCGGGCTGTTTCGCCTGTGCATCAAGCCGGCGGCGGCGCAAGGGCGCCTTCCTGGTTATTTTTAATGATCGGCAGTAAAGGATGGAATCTTGACTATAAAGGCAAGGCTGTTCAGGAGATTCTAAAGGGGAATACTCTAATATTCCGTTTTTGATTATTATTTTGATGAGAAAAGTTTTTTCGGCTTTTTCGGGGCGCAAGAGGCCTAACCCGTCTTATGGGGGACGGGGGCGTTCCTGGGCGGCGCCCATTTGCGGCCGTCGTAACTCCACTTGTCGGGAAGGCCCCTCTGGCTGCGCACCACGGGATTTTCAAGCCATTCCTTCATTTCCTCATACGCGGCGTGCACCTTGCGGAACAGGGCTGGGTCGCCGTTGTGGTCGGGGTGGTGGGCCATAACCTGTTTGCGGTAGGCGGATCGCAAGGCCTTTTGGGGTTCCGGGCCGATAACTTCGGATTTTTTTAACTTAAGAACGGACAGATGCCTTTGGCTGACCACCGGATGGGAGGCGTCCTGAGGGCGAACCTGCCCGGGCTTGACCACGCTGGTGCGCGCCTGCTCCAATACGCATTGGGAAGCCTGATGCCTGGACCTCAGTTTGTCATGCTCCTTCCACCACAGCCGTCCCAACTGCTCTACAAGCGCTCCCAGGTCGTCCACCGGTTTTTTGCCCGGAGTGCGCTTCCAGAGGTAGGTGTACACATGCGGGGCTCCTGAAGCCACTACGTGCAGCATGAGCGTGTCCCGGGTGAACGAAAAGGACGCGTACCGGGTGTGCATGGCGCGCAGCAGATTCGCGGTCACTTCCAGGCGCCACAAGAGCTTTTGCCTGCAGGCTCTGGAGCAATACTTTCTCCGCCCCATGTTTTGATCCGTGCCGCAGGCCTGGCAGGTGTAAACCTTTTTACGGCCTGGAACTGCTGGGAGCATATTTTGGGGGCCGGAGCCCATTTCCACACGACTCATGGCTTCATCCGCACGTTACAAAAACTTATTGCGTTGCATTGGGTTGCTTTTCCGCTTTTTCCAGGGCGTCGGCGATTTGCAAGTAACGAAGGCCCTTTTCCCTCTGGCCGATTTGCATCAATAAATGCCCCGCGTTCCGGTTCGCCCGGGCCCAGCCGGGGGCTAAAACGGCGCATTTTTCAAAGGCCGTGGCTGCTTTCTCAAAATCCCGGGCCTTGAAAGCGGCCACGCCCAGATTCATCCAGATTTGGGGATTTCCGCCGTCCAGCTCCGCAGCCTTTGTAAAGGCCTCCATGGCTTCCGGAATTTTTCCCGTGTTCATCTGCACGTTGCCGATGTTGTTATGGACTTTGGCATAGTCGGGTTTGATTTGCAGCACCTTTTCGTACACTTCCAGGGCTTTTTCGTTTTCTCCCATGGTCCCGTACGCCACGCCCAGATTCAGCAAGGCGTTCATATGATAAGGATATGCCTGAACGACCTTTTCCAGTTCGGGCGCCGCCTTTTCCGGCATTCGTTTTTCCAAATACGCCCTGCCTAAGTACGAACGCGCCTTCACCCTGTAAGGATCGTCCGCCAAAACCTGCTTGCCTTTTGAGATGACCAGGTTCCAGTTTGCCGCCGACTCGCCCACATCCAGCCATTTGTACTGCTCATCTGCTTTCATGGCCCGGTTTCCCGCCCAGCCGGCGGCGATGAGCAACCCCGTGAACGCGGCGGCGCAAACCAGCCAGACCCGGGCGGGCGGCGCCGTTATGCGGGGAGGCTTTTCCTGATACTTGGAATCCCAACCCGCCAACATCGCCAGATAGAGGCTTACGACCAGTAAAGGGACCATCCGTTGAAACGGAAAGGACGCCGCAGCGTTTAAGCTAATGCCGGCCAGGCAGGCTGCAAGGGCGATCACGAGAAATTTTTCTTCCCCGTTTTCCTTCCTGAAAAGCCTGAGCAGGATGAAAAAGGCTGAAACGCCGAGCCACAGGGCCATGGCAAGCCCGGGCAGGCCCAACTCCGCCGCAATCTGCAGGTAGTCGTTATGCACGTTGGATAATTGGGACTCCTCCGAGAAGACGCCTTCCACCTTCGCCCGCCGGGAGTAGATGGGGTAAAGCACCTTGTGGGAGCCCATTCCAACCCCAAGCAGGGGATGCTCCTTGATCATGGCCAGGGTATTGGCCCAGATGTCCAGACGCAATCTTTTGGAGGCGTCATACTTCCCGGGCGCCGCCGGGGAGTCTTGCCATTTTTCCGCCGAAGGCGACGTTTTGGGGCTCGTCCCCGGACTCTCCATGTTTGATTGGGTGAGAACCGAAACTCTCTGGAAAATCTTGCCGAATTGCCATTCCAAGCCCTTGGGCCCGCAATTGAACAAAACCAGAAAAAGCGCCAGGCACACGGCCAGGGAGATCCTTTTTCCCCGATTCACGCCAATGGCGCCGGTTTTTATTTTATAGAGAAGCAACAGGGCCGCGAATACGGCGATCTGCAGGAGCAGGCAAAGCCAACCGGCCCTGTTGGAGGTGTAAAACAGATAATTCAGCATCAAGGTTGTACAGACAAGGAATGCAGCGGCTGGCCAGCCCCTTTTTTCCTGCAAAAAAAAGCCGGCGCCCAAGGGCAGGGTCAAGACGATGAAGTGGACCGCCATGTTCCGGTTGGTGAAGGTGGAGGCGGGAGGCTCCGCCTGCTTGACGCCGAACCAGTTTTCCCCGCCCATATGCTGCAGGACGTCTCCACCCAGATGTTGCAGTATGCCAAGCAGGGCTACGGCCGTTCCGGAAAAAAAGAGCCCTTTCAGCAACAAAAGCCGCCGTTCCCTGGAGTCCGAAATATTGAATGCCGCCGAGAAAAAAAACAGGCACGCGGCCCAGGGGAGCCAGATTGTAACAGCCTCATAGGCGTTCGCCGCCCAGAAGATGCTAAGGCCGCCCCACGCGGTAAAAGCCGCCAGGGGATAAAAAACAGTGGGGAGCGCGACTGCGCTTTTTGGGGAAAAGTAACTCTTCAGGCAAAAGACGGCGCTCAACAGCAAGGCGCCCATAATGAAGAATACCGTCTGGGGCAGGTTGGTCTGGTCGTATAAAGCAGGCCGGACGGCGAACGGCGTCAGCGCAGCGATTGCAAAAAGAATCATGATTGACGCTTTATCCAGGACGCGGGAAAGCTCTGTCGGCGAAGCCGCCCCTTCGCCGGCGCCCGCTGCAATTTCCCGTTCGATTTCCTTGGCCGAAGCTCCCAGGCGGGAGGCCATTTTGGAGACGGACATGCGGTCGTGATTGCGGGCTATGAACTTCCTTTGTTTATTGGAAAGCGTCACAAGACATTCCCCTGTTTGGTTATGGCCTCCCCTTCACACGCACCTGTGCGAGTCAAGCGGGGCTGAATAATAGCAGGCTTGGAAAAGTTTTTCAAAACAATGTGGAAGTTTTAACAGAGGACGGCGGCGGGGGCGCTGGTTGTGCGGCGCAGGGGGCGAACCTCCCCGTGCGCCGAACCAAGCCCAATGTGCGGCCTACAGCTCCGGCGGGCCGTCCGGAATCAGGCAGACGAAAAACAGGGGCGTTTCCCCGGAGCAGCGCAGTTGATGCTCCTCCTCGCCGGGGATGAATGCGGCGGCGCCGGCGCGGACGGGGACCCATTCCCCCTCCTTGTATATTTCGCCGAATCCTGCATGGATGAATATCTCGTGCTCCCAGGCGTGGCTGTGCCGGGGCGTGGCCGCGCCAGGCGGCAGCTCAAACAGACGCATGCAGAAATTTTCCGCGCCGTCCTTTTTCCCCACCAAAACGCGCCCCTTGACGCCTTTGGCCGGCTCGGGGAATTCCACAGGGTCGATTTCAGTAAAATGAACTATCTTCATGCTCTACTCCTTCTTGGATGTGTTAACATCTTTGTGCATCAAGGCTGGTTCCGCCCCTTCCGGCTCAATCTCCAGCACCTCCGGGGCGCACTCCCCCAGCATGGCCGTCAACACGGGACAACGCCTGCATTGGGCCATTTTTTCCCCCCAATCCGAGCACACTTGGCCTCCGCACACGGTCCCATTGATGAACCAGCACAAGGCGCCCGCCTTGAACTCCCAGGCCGGACATTTGCTTTTCAACTGGCTGGGGCATTTGTTGATGGTCCAGCACGCCTTTCTGGGGACCTTGCTTCCCCGGCGGCGGGTTAAAAGAAAATACAGCTGTCTTTCCACGTGGGGCGGGACGTTTCTCCATCCCTGTTCATAGCTGTGCACCGCCTTGACTGAGATGCCCAAAATCTGGGCCATTTCCGTCTGTGTCTTAGCTAAGATGCTGCGGGCGTTGGCAAAGCCTTTGTGGGTCATGGGGCTTGAACTTTCTTTTTACAATCGGTAAAAAAACAATTGACACACTGTGTCATCGGTGATAGGCTGCTTCCTACAGTGTGGTAGCTCTCAGTACTGTCATATCAATTCTGCTCTGTCAACGCAAAGGCGCAGTTCCAGGCACAACCATTTGATTTTTTTATCCTAAAGAATAAGTATCGCAGGGTAATCCCGACAGGGCGGCATTCTAAGGCGTTTTATTTAGACCGAACGTTCGAGATAATTCGGGCGCGCAAAAAAAAATACATTGCAAAGGGCTTTTTATTAAACCCAAATCAGGGAGGGAAGTATGAGCGTATCAACCATGTCCTACGATGCCATCGTCGTAGGCTCCGGGCCCGGGGGGGCCACGGTCGCCAAGGAGTTGGCGGCAAAGGGCCAAAAGGTCCTGATGATGGATTGGGGCGGAGACGAACCCATTAAAGGCAGCTACCTGCAGGCGGCTGAAATGGGATTGATCCCCGGAAAAAGTCTCCTGTTCACTCACAAGGGCCTTTCCATGGTGCGGGCCATTACGGCGGGCGGCAGCTCGGTTTTGTACTATGCCACGGCCTTTGAGCCTCCTTTGGAAATGCTCCGGGGCTACGGGGTGGACATCGAGGAGGAAGTCCGGCAGGTCAAAGAGGAATTGCCCATTGCTCCTTTAAAGGACAGCCTGATCGGCCCCATGGCCAAGCGCATTATGGAGAGCGCTCAGGAATTGGGCTACGACTGGCATCCTTTGAACAAATACGTCTACCAGGACAAATGCCGGGCCGATTGCGACAAATGCAATCTGGGCTGCCCCTACGGCGCCAAGTGGAGCGCCCGCATGTTTGTGGACGAGTTCAAGACGCACAAGAATTGCCGGTTCATCGCCCGGGCCAAGACCCGCAAGGTGCTGGTTGAAAACGGAAAGGCCGTGGGCGTGGAATACTCCGCGGGCGGGCAGACCCAAAAGGCTTACGCCGAGGTGGTGATCCTGGGGGCCGGGGGCATTGGAACGCCCGTGATTCTGCGCGCCAGCGGAATATACGCAGCGGGCTACGATTACTTTTTCGACCCCCTGATCTGCGTCATGGGAACCATCCCTGAAGATCTTGGAGGCAGGGAATTCCCCATGGCCACGGGCGCGCACATGTCGGACGAAGGGTACGTCATGACCGACATGACCGTGCCCAAAGTCGCCTATCAGGGTTTTACCGCTCAAGTGGGGCGGGCGCACAAGCTGTTTAACCACTCCCGCACCTTGCAGATCATGATCAAAGCCAAGGACACTCTGGGCGGAAAGCTCACGGAAGCCGGCGGAGTGCGCAAAAAGCTCATCCCCGAGGACGACGCCAAGCTCATGAAAGGCTACGAACGGGCCAAGGAAATCCTCAAGAACACCGGGGCCAAGGATATTTACAAATCCTGGTACATCGCCGCCCATCCTGGAGGAACCGCCAAGATCGGGGACATTGTGGACCCTGACCTCAAAACCTTTAAATATGACAATTTGTACGTTTGCGACTGTTCGGTCATCCCTGAGGCATGGGGGCTGCCGCCTTCGTTGACTCTGGTGGCCTTGGGCAAAAGACTCGCCAGTCATCTTGCGGCCGAACCCAATAATGAGGAGAGGGATTCTCAGGCTCATGCTGCCTAAAACGAGGTTTTCATGCCCAAAATAGTGGACCATGACAAGTACAGGGAAGAACTTCTGGGGGGGTGTTTTGAACTGTTTTCCGACAAAGGCTATTCCAACGTGACCATGCGCCAGATCGCCAAGCGCCTGGGCATATCCACGGGGGCCTTGTATCATTATTTTCCGACAAAACAATCCATCCTGGACCAGATGTTTCAGTACATGGGCAAAAAGGACGTGGAGGAAGTCACCCAGGCGCCCTCCTTGTCCGGAACGTTTGAAGAGCGCATCAGCCGCTTCCTGGAGTTTTTTCAGGTTAAGGAATCGGCCTTCGGCAAAATGCTGCTTCTTTCCATCGATTTTGTCCGCTGCCACGATACGGCGCAGGCGCGTCAGACCGCCCGCCAGTGGCTGGATTACTACATCCGGAACATGGCCGTGTACCTGGGCCTGCCAAGCCAGGTGGCTGAATTCACAGCCACCTTTCTGGGCGGCCTGGTGTATCAAAACCGGCTCGTGCCCGGCTCCGTTTCCCTACCCGAACAATTAGCGCTCCTGAAGGACGTGCTCATGGTGTATTTGGGCGAACACGAGAACCCTGAAAACAGGCTGTGCAACCTGTGCCCCTTCATGACCGACCATCATCTAACCGACGCCGAGGAGGTATCGTAATGCAAGGCCAGGACGCGACAACTCAGGAAGACGCCAAAAAAGCGCCCCCGGGAAACGGGAAAAACGGCGGGACGGGACGCGATCCCGCCATGGAAAAGCTGGCTGAAAAGCTGCTTCAGACCAAGGAGTTCAAGGACATGACCGGCGCCCTTATGCCGGAGGTCCTTAAGGCCTGGGCGGGCGACTCAGCCGTTCGAAAGATAATATCCAGGCAAATAGCCAAGACCATGGAGAAGGGATTCCTGGCGAAGGCCGGCGAAGACGCACCCCAGGTCAAGCTCTTTGAGGATATGGAGTTTTCGGAAATACTCATGTCCAAGGTTCCCGCTCTGGTGAACACGGGCATTAAAGGGACGGGAGGCCTCAGCAAGGCCCTGGACAGCCTGCCTGACGAAAAAAAACAGGCCTACATGGCCCAGGCGCTCCAGGCCATCGACTCCGCTTCCATCGGGCAGACCTTGGCCACCCTTATCCGTATTGTGAACGAAGTCCATGAGACCAATCCCACATTCGTCTCCGAGCAGATCCAGGCGCCCTTTCAGGCCTTGGTGGAAAACCTGGACTTCGCCGACCTGGAAGACGTCATCAAGCATTCCCAGAACGACTTTGTAGGTATAGTGCGGGCTATTAACGAGGTTTTTGACCGGTATCCCTCCAAGGTGGTTTGCCTGTTGGGCCTGGTTCCGGCCACGTTCAACGTGACCGTCGCCATTCTTAACGAAGCCACGGGGCAGTTGGACAACATGCCGCCCGATCTTCTGACGGAAATCATCCTGTCCCTCATGGGGGATATCGATGGGGCGGCCGTGGGGCAGGCGGTTAATTACCTGCACGAGCTTTTGCGTAAAATCCATACGGGCAGCTCCCTCCTGGGTCCTCCGGGGCATCCCCAGTTCACCCAGGAACTGACCAGCAAACTTAAGGAAATCGTGGCGGCCATTGACACGCAGGTCTGGTGGAAAGGCAGGCAGGCGATTTCCGAAATCCGGGACGCCAAGGAAAACGCCAAGTACGCGCTTTTGCAGGAGCATCCGGACATGCTGATCCAGCAGTTGAAGGAATCTCCTGTGCTGCTGAACTCCCGGATTAAAGCGCTTTTGACCAACGTATCCCTGCTGGAGGAAATGGACGATGAGGCGATAGCCGAGGCCGTGGCTGAAGGCGCGCTGCGTCTGGACATGCAGGATCTGGCTGAGGCGCTGAATCTGCACGCCCAGGTGGCCAACCGGATTCGCAAGGTCAAGCCCGACCTTGCCATGAGCATCCTGGAGTCTTTCTCCTATTCCGTGGACCTGGACGAGGTCGGCGAAACCGCCCAGTGGCTGGCCAGGGACCTGGCCGACTCCTTCAAGCCCCTGGTGCGCTCGGTTTTTCCGCCCCTTGTTCAAGGCGTGTGCGAATGCCTGGCCCCGGAAAACGACGAGCATCAGGAAGGCATAGACAACGCCCTGAATGCTTTGCGAGAACTTCTTAAACCCCAGGAGGCTTGATCATGAATCCCATTTTTGAAGAAGCCGCAGATCATGTGGACAACCAGGTCATCCGGGAGTGGAAGGCCCAGGGCAAAAAGGTCATCGGCCACACGTGCAGCCACGTCCCCGAGGAAATCATTTCAGCCGCGGGCATGATGCCTTATCGTTTGCGCGGCATTGAGTCGGAATCCACTTCCATCGGCGACACCTATTTCGGCCCCTTTATTTGCAGCTGCCCAAAGGCCATCCTGCAAAAGGCGGGGGAGGGCGCCTTTAATTTTCTGGACGGCGCGGTCATGGTGCAAAGCTGCGACTCCATGCGCCGCCTGGACGAATGCTGGCGCGCCGCCAACGACGACTATCCCGGCATCCTGCCCGGCTTCTGGCATTATCTGGGCGTGCCCCACAAGGCCGTGGACTATTCCCTCAAATGGTTTTCCGAAGAAATCGAAATGTTCAAAAAGCATATCGAGGAGCATTTCAATGTAACCATTACGGAGGAGAATCTTAGAAAATCCATCACCCTTTATAACGAAACCCGGGACCTGTTAAAGGAGCTGGACGAAGTACGGGGCATGGAAAATACGCCCGTCTCGGGCCAGGAAGCCATGAACATCATCCTGGCGGGAACCGCCATGCCCAAGGAGGTGTACAATCCCCTGCTCCGGGAGGCCCTGGACGAGTTAAAGGCCCGTCCAGCCCATCATGGCGGCAAGAAGCGCATTCTTTTGGGCGGAAGCGTGGTGGACGACCAATCCCTTATTTCCGTGATCGAGGCGGAGGGCGCCGTGGTCGTGGCTGATACGGTTTGCTTCGGATCCCGGTCTTTCGAAGGCATGGTCCCCGAGGACAGCCCTACCATGCTCACCATTGCCGGCAGGTATCTTCACCATCAGTTCTGTCCCAGAATGTTCGGGCATTACAAGGACCGCATGGCCCTGATCAAGCAGAAGATGGAGCTGGCCAAGGTGGACGGCGTCATTCTCCAGAACATCCGTTTTTGCGACCTTCACGGTTCGGAAAACGGGCTGTTCGAGGCGGAGTTGGAGTCCATGGGGGTTCCGGCCATTCGGCTGGAGAGGGAGTACGGGGCCATGGCCGATGAAGGCCGCCTTCGCATGAGGATAGGCGCTTTCCTGGAAAGCATCCCTGAAAGAAGAACGGAAAAACCTGCTGCATAACAGTGGAAGGATAAAGTCAGCCATGAGGAAGGAATACACGGAATATCCCTTTGACTGGGCGCTTCACAGCCTGTTTTCGAACGCCGCCAAAGCCATTAACGGCACTCCCAAGGAGTACGATCGCATCATGTCCCGCATTGGAGATATGAAGGATCTGGCGGACTTCGTGTTCGGCCATGGCGATCCCGGGGCCTTGTTCATGAAGGGATTCTCGCAATACACCGAGGCCATCACCACGGCCCACGCCAAGGGAAGAAAACTGGCCTTCACCACATTTTGCCAGTCTCCGGCCATTTTCTGGGCCATGGATATCGTGCCCATTGTCCTGGAGCCCATGACGGTCCTGGGCAACCTGGTGAGAAAGGGCGGCACCGCCGAGTTTATGGATTTTTGCGTGGAGGCGGGGTTTACGGAAACCTCCTGCTCCTCCCAGCGGGGCGCCCTGGGCGCTTATTTGAAAGGCCTGGCCGAAAAGCCGGATTTCGTCGCCATAGACACCGGAGGAATTTGCGACACCAACGCCAATTCGTTCACCTTCGCCGCCAGTTACCTGGACATCCCGTTTTATCAGATCAACTATCCGCCCACGCTTACGGATCAGCGGGCCGCGGATTATCATCGCGCGGATTACCGGAACTTCATCAAGTTTCTGGAGGAGCAGACCGGCAATAAACTGGACGAGGACAAGCTGCGGGCCGTCATGCAGGAAATCGAGGTGCAGGACGACCTCATCTGTGAAATTCAGGAGTTGCAGCGTCTGAGGCCCAACCCGGTCCCTGTGATTTTCAACCTGTTCATATACGCCCTGCGCTTTACCATGGCGGGCATGGAGCCGTGCACCACCATGCTGAGGGCCTGCCTGGAAGCGGCCAAGAAAAACGCCGCCAAAGGGGTTTCAGGCCTAAGCTCCCAGGACGAAAAAACCCGGGCCTTGTTTGTGTACATCGACCATTACGCCACAAACATCCCTTTGTGGACCTTCATGGACGAAATGGGCATCGCCCATCTGGGCTGCATCCTGACCAAGTATTATCAGGACAAGGTGTTCTACTCCAATGGAGACGGATACCATCTGGACACGGCGGACCTGGACTCCATGATCGACACGCTGGCCGAACAGAACTCCAGGCTGCCCATGGTCAAGCAGATCCGGGGGCCTTACGACGCCCCGGACATGTGGCTGGAGGAAGCCATGTACCTGAAAGACAGCATGAACGCCGACTTTGCCGTCTATTCGGGCACGCCCGGATGCCGCAACACCTGGGGCATGCTCAAGCTCCTGGCAAAAAAACTGGAAGACGCCGGACTTCCCACCCTGGTCATCAACGCGGACGCGTTTGACGAGCGGGTGGAATCCTGGGAAGCCACCCGGCATCGTTTTGAGGAGTTTTTGGAGTTGCGCCGACTGATTTAACTACGCCTGGCTGTAGTAAAAGGAGATCTCCATGAGACAAGCCTTGTTAGAGTATGACTACGATTGGAATATGCAGCGGGTTTTTGATCAGGGCTCTCGTTCCCTGGACGGAACGAGGAAGGAATTTGAGAGAGCCAGGTCGCGGTTTCCCACCATGGGGACCGTTATGGATCTCTTTTATCAATACGAGGACGTTGGCAGGGCCATGACCAAAGGGTCGGCCAAATACATTTCCAATATCGTCACGGCGCGCCAGGACGGACGCAAGGTGGCTCTCACCACCTTTTGCATGTCCCCGGCCCTGTGCTACGCCATGGACGTGGTTCCTCTGCTCATCGAGCCCATTACGGCCGTGGGCAATTTGTCCCGCAAGTACGGCATGGGCGAGTTTATGGACTATTGCCTGGAAATAGGCTTCGCCGAAACCGCCTGTTCGGCCCAGCGGGGCGCCATGGGCGCCTACCTGGCCGGCGCCGCCCAAAAGCCGGACTTTGTCCTGTGCAACATGAGCGGCATTTGCGACACCAACACCAGCGCCTTTGCGTTCGCCGCCGAAGCCCTGGATCTCCCCCTGTTCCAGTGCAACTTTCCGCCTGAAATGCGGGGGGAACGGGCCGACGCCTATCATAGGTCCGATTACCGGGCCATGATCGATTTCATCGCCGAGCAGACGGGCAAGCCCCTGGACCCGGCCAAGCTCCGGGGCGTTTTGGAGGAAATCCAAAAGCAGGACGAACTCATCGTGGAAATGCAGGATTATCAGCGCATGATCCCCAGCCCCATCCCGACAACGTTCAACCTGTTCATGTATCTGCTGAGGTTTTTGTTCGGCGGCACGGAGGACGGCACCAAAACCCTGGAGGAAATGCTCAAGGTAATCCGTAAAAACGTCCAGGAAGGAAGGCCCGGAAACAGATTCGGCGAGGAAAAAGCCAGGGCTCTGTTCGTCTACACGGACCATTACGGCGGGGGGCTGCCTTTGTGGAATTTCCTGGACAGCCGGGGAATCACCCATCTGGGCTGCATTGCGGACCGCTTCTACCAACAGGCGGCGCCTTATGTGAGGGACGGCGAGGGATACACCGTGGACGCCACAGACCTGGACTCCATGATCGACACCATGGCCGCCTTGAACTGCCGCATGCCCATGGTCAAGCAGATCCGGGGGCCGTACGACGCCCCGGACATGTGGCTGGAGGAAATCCGGGCCCAGCGTGAACTCTATAATCCGGATTTCGCCGTATACATGGGCACCCCCGGCTGCCGCAACACCTGGGGCATGGTCAAGCTGCTTGCCAAGCAATTGGAAAAGGAAGGCCTGCCCACCCTGATTATAAATGCGGACGTGTTCGACGAAAGGGTGGAGTCTTGGAGCATGACGCAAGCCCGATTTGAAGAATTTTTGGATGTCAGGAGGATTGGCATATGATAACTGCAGGTTGCGACGTAGGCTCCTTAACCTCCAAAGCCGTGATCATCCGGGACGGCAGGATAATTGGCTCCGCCATCATTCGCTCGAGCTCCCGGCCCGAAATTTCGGCCCAAAAGGTTATGGATGAAGCCCTTGAAAAAGCGAAAATCTCCCAGTCCGGCGTTGAGTATTGCGTGGGCACGGGATACGGCCGGGACAACATTCCCTTTGTGGACCAGGCCAGATCGGAAATCGCCTGCCACGCCCGGGGAGCGGTCTGGCTGGCGCCCGCCACCAAAACCATTATCGACATAGGCGGTCAGGACTGCAAGGCCATCCGTCTGGACAAGAACGGCCGTGTGGAGAAGTTTTTGACCAACGATAAATGCGCCGCGGGCACGGGACGCTTCCTGGAGGTCATGGCCAAGCTGCTGGGCGTTTCCGTGGATGATCTGGGCAAGATGTCCAAAAAATCCCGCGAGCCCGTCACCCTGGCCTCCACCTGCACGGTATGGGCCCAGGCCGACGTGATCCAGTACATCAACTCCGGTATACCCGTGGAGGACGTGGGCGCCGGCGTGAACAACGCCATGGCCGGCCGGGTGGCTACCCTGGCCAACGCCGTCCACGCCCAGCGCGAAGTGGCCATGACCGGCGGAGTCGCCAAAAATGCCGGCGTGGTAAGGTCCTTGGAAAAGCTCATCGGCCACAAAGTGACCATCATCAGAAAAGCGGACCCCCAACTGGCGGGGGCTATCGGCGCGGCTGTGCTGGCAAGCGACGTGAAAGAGGGGAGGGCGTAACATGATCGTAGCAGGTGTGGATGTGGGATCCCTCACGGCCAAGGCCGTGATCATGAAGGATAACGAAATTATAGCCAGCGCCGTGTTGCGGGCCAACCCCTCTCCCGGGCAGTCGGCCAGGGAGGTCATGGACATGGCTCTCGCCCAGGCCGGGCTCAGCCAGGGGGATATTGAATTCACCGTGGGCACGGGCTACGGCCGAAAGCAGATCGACTTTGTGAACCTGGTGGAGTCGGAAATCGCCTGCCACGCCCGGGGCGCGGTCTGGAACATGCCGTCGGTGCGCAGCATCATCGACATCGGGGGCCAGGACGCCAAGGCCGCGCGGATCGACGAAAACGGCAATGTGGAACGCTACGGCTACAACGACAAATGCGCCTCAGGCACGGGACGCTTTCTGGAAGTCATGGCCGAAGCCCTGGACGTTCCCATGGAGGACATGGGCGACCTGGACCTCCAGGCGACCGAGGACCTGTCCATTTCCAACCAGTGTGTGGTCTTCGCCGAAACCGAGGTCATCAGCCTGGTCAACAAAGGCTACGAAGTCCCGGACATCGCCAAGGCTCTGCACAAGGCCATGGCCGGCCGCGTGGCGGCATTGGCCAAAGGCATCGGCGTGGAAGAGGACATCGCCTTCACCGGCGGCGTGGCAAAGAACAAAGGCCTGGGGCGGGCCCTGGCCAACGCCCTGAACATGGATCTGAAATTTCTGGACACCGATCCCCAGACCAACGGCGCCCTGGGCGCCGCTCTCATGGCCTCCCAGGTCATGGCCGAGAAAAAATCCGCCTGAAAATGGGGTCAAGTCTACGTTTGACGTTTGAGACTCCGCCCACTAAGTGAAAAACAGCAGGCCTCCGGCGGTAAACCGCCTGCCGCCGGAGGCGCACTGCATTGACTGCGGAAAAGACTTTTCGCCTCCGGCGGCCAACTGCCAAACCGCCTGCCTCCCGCGGCCAACTTTTGAAAAAGTTGGATCAAAACTTTAAAATGGCGCTTCGCGCAAATTGCAGTCGCGCTTCCAACAAAGCCCTTTCCACCCCTGTAATCTTCCCACAAAAAATCCCTTAAAATTCTTGCTTATCGAACTGCTTAAACTGTTTTTCATGTAGGTCTGGCCCTTCCGGAATTGGGCCGGAAACTGCTCAAGTAAAAAACCATTCGCCTGTAGGCTGGCGCCGGGCAGGGCCGCGTCTACCTCTACCTGCCTGTTTTCAACCATCTCCGGGCGGCGCTGGCAGCGTTGTTTGGCGCCAGTGTTGCGAAGCAACAAAAGGTGCGGCCTGTATGGAATCAGGAAGTCTTCGGCGTTTGGCGGACGAAGGGTGCAAACTAAAACCCTTTTTTCGCCTGTTTATCTTGCTGAGAAATCTCAGACGTTGTCCATGAAAGCGTTAATCCGTAACCGTCTAAACAACCGCATCTTCACGGGTTAATCGGGATGTGGCATAAGAATTTCCATCTTTTGAAAGGAGATTCCATGTCGCAAGAAGCCATTTATCCGACGAAGAGCCGAGAAGATCGTTTTTCCGCACCAAGCCAAGACCTGTCCGATCCTCAGGCCAAGCGCCGGTTTTGGGAGCATCACCTCGCCCAATGCCGCCAGAGCAGCCTCACGCAAAAAGCCTATTGCCAAAAGCACAGTCTCAAGCCCCACCAGTTTTACTACTGGAAGAAGCGATTGAGGCAGGACCATGGCAAAGTCTCGTTTTTACCCCTTCGCCTGCCCGGAGA
>NZ_FQZU01000034.1 GCF_900142135.1 Desulfatibacillum alkenivorans DSM 16219
GTCTTCGGTCACGTCCAGCACGATGTCCGAGGTGCCGGGACGCTCGCCGGGCTTGAACGTGGCCTTCACGTTGAGGCCCGGAATGTCCGTCAGAAGCAAAAGGCCCCGCTCCACGTCCGCCGTGCGCACCGCGCCTTCCCCCCGGATCACCTTCAGGGTGTTCCGCAGAAGCTCACGGCTGTATCGCTTGTTGCCCCGGATGATGATCTCGCCCAACCGGCCTTCACGAACCTTGATCAGAACCTCCCCTTCCTTGATGCACTGGGGAGGCACATAGGCGCGGGAGAGGAAGTACCCGTGCTCTTTGTAGAACCGGGTCACCTCGTCCGTCACTTCCTTGAGGGCGCTCACCTCCATGGTCTGGCCCACGTACGGCGCCACAACCTCCTGGAGATCCTGGTCCGCGAAAACCCGCTGACCCTCAAAACGGATCTTGGATAAACGGAACGTCACACCTTCCCCGCCCTTGAACACCGCGCTCTGTTCGTCCTGAACGCTGATCTCGGGCAGCCGGGAATGAGCGGGAATCTCCCGCTCGTTGAGCGATCTCTCCACTGCACCGGGCATGCCGCTATCCGGCACAACGGATTCTTCGGGCTCTTGTCCAGCCCAGGTTACCGCGGCCATTGCCAGCCACAATATAACCTGCCCCAAAATGATGGTGTGCTTCACTGTCTTCCTCACCGCGGCCTCCTCTGTATAGGCGATCTGCAATAAACATAAAGCATAAGCAAAACTACGGGCGCCGTTTCAAAATCCGCCCAAAACTGAAAAATGACTAAAAAGAACAAACTGTTAAGAATGCGAGCGGCAATGGGAGCATAAAAAGACGCCCTGCTAAAGATAGTGGGCGCAGGAGTGATGTGGGACGTTTGTCCCTCGGGGATGCAAAACAACGAGACGCTATTTTGCAGAAGGATGGAATTGCGTAGGACCCGCATACAGTTCAGCACTTTCAGCCGGCAGACTCAGAAAAAGCAGCTTTCGCAATAACTTTAGCTGTAAAAAGCGCAATACGACGCATTTCTCCCTTGAAACGAAAATGCGGCTATTGGTGGTGCTCTTTGCTTTTTTGCAAAAAATTATACAACTAGTATATAAATAAAAGCGAAACATAAATATGAATTGAATCACATGGGGAGCGTGATTCAGTTCACATATAGTCGCTTATGGGAACTGTATAAGACCAGAACATACCCACATATTTGACACGCTATTCATAGCAGAAAATTGGTGCAGTCCATTTCTTTTTGTGGAGAATATCTCAGTTACTTGTGCGCTTTTGTACTTCAACGCCCGGAAAAGGTCAAGTTAAAATTAAAGATTTTGGCGCCAAAGCCCTTGAATATTTGCAAATTTACTTTTAACAGAATTAAACTGTCGCAGGGCCTTTGATAGCGCCTTGTTGACGATTCGGGAGGTGCTGTGATAGGTATTTTGCGCTATTGAAATACGGATGCGGACCACACCGCCGGATATAATTATTTTCTAAGAAAGGCAGCCCAGTGCAAGTAGATTGTCCAAGATGCCAGGCCCCCATTGACGTCAATGACCTTGAAGAGGACGCTTACTGCAATAACTGCGGCGCAGCCCTGGCCATAGAGATGGGAGGCGCCGGCTTTGCGTTGGTTTCATCCGGCAAAGAAGAAGAGGACGTCCCCATCATACCTGAAGAGGAACAGGCGCCGGACCCCATTCACGACCGGGTATTGTCCGACCATACCAAATGGCGGGTGGGCGCCGTGTTTGCCGCCTTGTTCGGCCTGACGGTTCTGGGATGCGCCGTTTATTCCGCGATCCGTGAATACTCGGAAAAAGGCATGTGGGGGTTGACCCGAGGAAACGAGGCGGCCTTTTTATGGGTGATCATTGCCATCAGCGCATTTTTGCTGATCGGCGCGGGGATCGTGTATCTGATATCCCGGTCCGAGACGAAAAAGTATCTTAAAACCGTAGAGGCCAAAAAAATGGGAGCCAAATCGTGACAAGATATTATCCCAATGCGACCGTTGCAGTGCTGATTCTGTTATGTCTGATTGCCGGTATGGGGACGGCCCAAGCCAAAAGCGGCAAGGGCTCCTCGGTTTATCTGACGGACACTTTCAGAAAATGGCAGGCGGCCCATCAAAAGGTCTGCGACCTGATGGGCCAATTCAAATTTGAAGAGGCGCTGAAGGAATCCAAGCCCTTGATGGGATATTTGGCGGAACTGAAACTGACCGACGGCAAGGAAATGTTTGAAACGTGCAACAATCTAGGCGCCATTCACTTGCATTTGAAGGATTTCCAGGAAGCCCATAACCTATTTTGGACGGCCATGAAAATCGGAACCCAAGTATACGGGTCAGACAGCATCCAAGTCGGCTTTGTGTTTAAAAACCTCTCCATGTTATACGGAGAGCGGGCCGACCTGATTTTTTTAAAACATCGGGATGAGTTGGGCGGCGCCCAAAACCAGGCGCCTCGAAAAAAATAGTTTTGCTCAAGCCACTTGAATATTGTGAAAGAACCTTTATGACAGAAAACGGCAAGCCTTTGGAAACCCCGCCGGACTCCGATTCCAAATCCTCCTCCGACATGACGGAAGGCCCGGTCCAGTCCCCTCTGAATATGGTGACCCCTGTAACCGTGCATCAAAGCTGGGAAGAAGCCTATCGGATTGAACAGGAACAGGATCCCAAAAGCATTGATTTTAAGGAATATGCGGATGGGCGGATCGTTATTTCCAAAGAATCCATGGAAGTCATCCAACGAAAGCTGAACGCAGCCGCCAAACTCAAGAAACGGCATTTAAAAGTCCTGAAAGCGCATGAGCAGTTGCTTGCAGAGCATGAAGGCCTTCTGCACGCCCGGGAACAGGCGCCTGCCGCTTCCGCATCCGAAACGGCCAACCTGCCCGTCCCCGTAAGCGCTCCGGCCGCCATGGAAAGAGCGGTTGTCCGCATGGATAAAATCCTCCTCGCCATGGCGCGCTGCAAATGGCACGAGTTTCAGCGCAGGAAGGATTTGCTTCTTGCAATGAAGAAGACCCTGAACTATATGAAGCGTCGGATTTAGCCCCCGCTGAAAACGGGTTAGGCCGAACAACCGAACATGTTATAAACGGCGAGGAATTCCCTTTGTTTAAAAAATTCAAAGAAAAATTTGGAGCCCCCAAAGCGGACAAATCCATGGTCTGGAAAGAATCCAACCAGGAGCTTGTGGATTTGATCAGAAGCCGCAAAGCGGAAGAGGCCCTGGACGTCGGCCAGAGGCTGGTGGATTTTGTGGACAGAAAATTTCCCAAAGACGCGCCGGAAAAGGCCACGACCTATAACAATGTGGGCATGGCGCTGCTGCTGAACTCGGACTTCTCCCTTGCCGAGGAATGCTTTCGGGAAGCCCTGGCCATGCGTATACGGATTTTTGGGGAAGAGCACCGGGAAGTGGCCGTGGTCTATATGAACCTGGCCCAGATGTATAAGGTCCGAGCCCAACAGATCCTTTCCAAATTCCACGAAAAGACCACAGCCTGACAATCCATCCAAATAATCCGGCGGCCCCCCAAGGGGAGCCGCCGGAATGTAAGCTAAAAGACAATCAATGCGTCGGCCGCCACAGGCTTGCCGTCCATGATCAGAATGGGATTGAGATCGATTTCCTTGATTTCAGGAAAATCCAGGGCCAGATAGCCTAAATTCACCAGCATGGACGCCAGGGCCTCGCGATCCACAGCGCCCATATTTCGGAAATCATCCAGCAAGACGCGGGACTTCAAGGAGTCGATCATAGCCAATGCTTCCGCCTGGGTCATGGGCGCCAGGCGCAGGGAGAAGTCCTTCAAGGCCTCCGCCAGAACACCGCCCATGCCGAACAGAACGCAAGGGGGGTAGCCCTCAAAACGGGTTATTCCGGCCATGAACTCCCTTTGTACGGGCAGCATTTTACCCACGATGACAGGAACGCCCGGGGCCGCTTCCTGAATGGCGTCGTAAGCCTCCGCCGCTTCCTGGGGATTGCCCAGGTTCAGCTTTACCAACCCCTTTTCCGTTTTGTGGAGAATGTCCGGGGAGCAAGCCTTGATCACCACGGGATATCCGAGGGATCCCGCAGCCTGGACAGCCTCGTCCCGACTGGAGGCCAGGCTTTCGGGGCTGACGGGTATGCCGTAATCCGCCAAAATCCGCTTGGCCAGGAACTCGTCCAGGGGGCCGTTGGCCTGAGCCAGGATGGAAGCCGTCTTTTTTCCCAAGCCCCGGGGTTTTTCCGCCTTGGAATAGGGACGGGTCCTGATCAGATGATGTTTGTACAAACAGCCCATGGAAAACGCGGCTTTTTCCGGGGAGGAAAAGACCGGGATGAAGTTGTCCATCATCACATTGCGAGCGTTGTCCTCGTCCCCCATGAAAGTGCCGACCAAAACGGGCTTGCCGTATTTTTCTTTAAGCTGCAAAAAGCTGGTCAGGTCGCTTTTGGTCAGCTCGGTCATATCCTCCTCGGAGACGCCCAAGGCCTTTCCCAGGGTGCCGGCGGTGACCTTGGCCCAACCCGTATCCATGATCCCGTGGATAAGCAGACCGTCCACTTCATCGCATTCCAGAAGAATCTGGGGAATGATCTGTGACAAGGGCTTGGAATCCACGATAAAGGTCAGATCCACGGGGTTCTTGGGGCTTGCCGTGGGCGGGATGACCTCCCGGATTTTGTCCTGCACGTCTGCGGGAAGCTCCTCCACCACCAAACCCTGCCGGTCCGCCGTATCGCACATGCCCGAGCCAGGCCCGCCCGAATGGGTGAGGACAGCCACCCGGTTCCCCTTGATGCCGGGCTGAGTAGCCAGAGCATGACCAACCTTGTACACGTCCTCGATGCTGTGCACCCGGATCACCCCGGCCTGCTCAAACAGCCCATTGTACAAAAAGTCCGGCCCGGCAATGGAGCCCGTGTGGGAAAGGCCGCTTTTGGCCCCCGCCTTGCTGCCGCCCACGTATTGGGCCACAATGGGCTTGACGCGGCTGACTTCCCTGGCGACCTCCAAAAATCCGCCGGGATCGGACAGGGCTTCGATATACAGGCCGATGGCCTTGGTCTTGGGATCGTCGCCCAGATACTCCAGGCAATCCACAATATTGATGTTGGCTTCATTGCCCACGCTCATGGCCTGGTTGACCCGCACCCCCCTGTACTTCAGATAGGTCAGGGTCTGGGCCAGATAGGTGCCGCTCTGGGAGGCGATGCTTAAAAAGCCGGGCTTGTCCTGAAAAGGCGTCACGGTGGCGTTGAACGGATATTGGGAGTTGAACACCCCCATGCAGTTGGGACCCAGAAACCGAATGCCGTGCTTGTCCGCCGTCTCCAGAAGCTGTTTTTCCAGAACCTTTCCGTCTGCGCCCATTTCCCTAAAACCGGCGCTGATAATGATGGCGTGCTTTGTCCCCAGCTTGCCGAAATCGTCCAACATGTCTATGACAAGCCCCGTGGGAACCACCAATATAGCCAGCTCCGGCGTGTCGGGCAGACTGGAGATGGAGGGATATGCCTTTACTCCAAAAATTTCTTCGTGCTTGGGATGCACCGGAATCGCCGTTCCGGGAAACCCGCAATGCAAGATGTTCAAAAACTGCATGGACCCCATTTTCATGGGATTGGCGCTGGCGCCCACAATAGCCACGGACTTGGGCGCCATGATGGTATGCAACGGATTACGACTGGTATTCAACGATTCTCCTCCTTTTGAAAATCCCCCTGAACCTGACTGCTTAAACAAATCTTGGGCGAACCGCTTGTTCGCAACCAAACGAGTGATCGTTCGGTTTGTATCATAGGGCGCAAGAGCCTGTAAAACACTGTCGCATTTTGACGATCGTCCAAAATAAGACTTTTAAAAAGCAAGTAATTGGTGTTCTTCATAATTCCGAAAAACCAGGAATGATAAAAAAATTTTGCACTGCCCCCGGCCCCCGGCTTCCCTGCAAAAAAACACACCAAACCGGGGTTTGAGGCCGCTCGGGAGCCGGTCTTTGAACGGTCCGTGGGCGATGAAAATCGGCCGGTTTTGTTTTTAAAAAATCAGGATTGGACGGCGCTGCAAAGCAGCGGATCTTTCAGGCAGGCGGCGTATTTTTTTCGGACGGCTTTGAGAAAATCGTGCATTTCCGGCTCGGCGTAGTCCGGGTAGGTCCAGGGAAGGTTTTGAAAACCCCCTTTGGTGTAGATAAGGGTGAGGTCCGCGTAAATGCCCCAGGCAAGGTAAACCCTGTGGGTGAAATTCTTGCCCGTGGCCAGGATGAACCGCTCCATGAGCAGATATCCGGGGTCTATGTTCACTTTTCTATAGTCGTTTTCAGCGAAAGCGGCTTCGATTTTGTTGGTCGCCAGCTTGATTTCCGGCAGGTCATCCTGGGCGATAAGCTGGGCGAAAGCGAACATGCGGCGGTACAGCGGGCCGCCCATTTCCCGCTCGTAATACTCGGTGTGATGAAAGGAGAACCACGGGCTCATCATGTCCACCGGGCCGAACCGGCCGGTCAGTTCCTTGAGGATGGGCTCTGCAAGGCTTTTGTCCGCGGTGAAAATACCGATGACCAGCTTGGCCCGGCTTGGGAGAGTGGGTTTGCTCACGGGGCGGTTTACTCCTCCAGGGGTTTGGCCTCGCTGATCAGCATGATGGGAATTTCGTCCCGGATTTCATAGACCAGCTTGCAGGGCCTGCAAATCAGGCCGTTTTCCTGCTCATTAAGTTCTAGTTTGCCCTTACACTTGGGACAGGCTAAAATTTCCAGAAAATCTTTTTTAACGGGCATGTTCGCCTCCTGAATATTGACTTCCGGGCGTTTTCCCGGAATTAATTGGCTATAGTCCTATGCAATTTGCCTGGTTTTGTTGTATAAGGCGCCTCCAGGATGAAATAAGCAGCGGACAAAACGCCGCTCCATAATATCCCTAAAGGACTAAATATGGCCCCTCATTACTTCATTATCCGCTGGTCCGGCATGGGCGACATCGTCATGAGCCTGCCGGCCCTGGCCTTTCTCAGGGAAAAGCAGCCTGACTGCCGCATCACCTATCTGACCGACGTTCCGTTTATGGCCATCCCGCTCATGTCCGGGCTGGTGGATCACGTGGCCCCCCTGGACAGACGGGGATTCGCCAAACCGGGCCGCATCAGCGGAGCCCTGGGCGGCGCGGTCAGCATAGTCTCCCAATTGCGGAAAGACAAGCCGGATATCGCCTTTGACCTGCAGGGCTTCGGAGAAACCGCGGTTTTGGCCTGGCTTTCCGGGGCGCCGATTCGGGTAGGACGTATCAAAAAATCCGGCCCGCGTAAATGGATTTACACCCAAAACATTGACGCGGACTGGGGAACGGATCATCGCAGCGCATTTTTCGTCAAAGCGGCGGCCCAGGGATTGGGTCTGCCGGCCCCCGTCCACTTTGACCGGCCCAGGCTGGAAATCCCGGGATTGACGCCCGTGGAAGGACTGGTGTGCCTGAACATGGGGGCGTCCACCGAATCCCGCAGATGGAGCGAGGAGAATTTTATCGCTTTGGGAAAAAGCCTGTCCCAAAAGGGATACGCCATCCGCCTGCTTTTAGGCCCCCAGGAAACCCATATTCTGGATGCAGCCAAAGCTGCGGCCGAGGAATTCGGATGGGAGATTGCCATGCCCGAAAGCATGGAGGATCTGGCCAAGGCCTGCGGAGAGGCCAGCCTCATGGTTTCCAACGACACCGGGCCTGGGCATCTGGCTGCGGCTCTGGGAGTTTCCGTGATTACGATTTACTCCACGGGAGATCCCGACAACGTAGGCCCCCTGGCCCCTCGGACCGCCTGGTTTCGCGACCGCGAAGACATCAACCGCATCGCCCCCGGCGGCGTGGAACTCGCCTGCCTGAACTTTTTGGAGTGAGGCAGGGTAGACGCCTTGTTAGCTCCTGCTAAAGTCCACCTTGAAGGCCCACAAATTGACGATATTTGAATTTAAGACCATATTTTGCTTATTTTATGCAAAATATGCCTTTTAATTTGACGCATATCTATTTTTACACTATACTGTGTAATCATTTTTATCCTCTAACAGCTAAGGCAATATTATGCTGATTGAATTTTCCGTCACCAACTACCGCTCTTTCTTGGGTACACAATGCCTGAGCATGGCCGCCGGGTCCAAGGCGGACCATTTGAAGGAGAATACCTTTGTATCCCCGATCAATGGAAACTTGCGGTTGTTGAGATCGGCGGTGATTTACGGTCCCAATGCGGCGGGAAAGAGCAACCTTGTAAGCGCCCTCGAGTTTATGCGCGAGTTCGTCCTAAATTCATCAAAGGAGAAACAGGAAGGGGAACCTATCGGTAGAGTCCCATTTCTTTTTGATTCTGAGGCAAAGAGCTGGCCAAGTGAGTTCGAAGTATTTTTTATCCAAGACAGCGTGCGTTATCAATATGGCTTTTCTTGCACTGAGTCTCGTGTAACGGGAGAATGGCTTTTGGCATATCCTGGAAATCGCGCCCAACGATGGTTTGAACGCGCTTTCGATCCTAAGGCTGGAAAAGATGAATGGTATTTCGGCAGCCACCTAACAGGGCCAAAAAAAACATGGATGGAAAGCACACGCTCCAATGCTTTGTTCCTATCCACTGCCGTTCAGCTAAATAGTGAAAAACTCAAACCCGTATTCCAATGGTTTAAAAAATTGGCGGTGATCGGGCATGGAGCCATAATGGGTGATAGTTTTACCGTTGAATGTTGCGAAGATGCAGATAAGAAGCGCCGTATTCTTTCCTTTATCCAAAATGCCGATATTCAAATTTCAGACATTATGGTGGAAGAAGAAAAAATTTCTTTCGAGGATTTCCCATTTCCCAAGGACATGCCAAACGAAGTGCAAAGGGTCTTGAAAAAAGATTTGGATGGCCGGACAATCAAAAATGTTGCGTTTAAACATAAGGCCGCTAATTCCTCTGATGATGTTATTATGGATATTGAAAATGAGTCAGACGGGACGTTAAAACTCTTTTCCTATGCCGGACCGCTCATGGACGTCATGGAAAAAGGACGTGTGTTGGTGGTGGACGAGTTTAATAACAGTTTCCATCCGCTCATCATTCAGTATCTTCTCAGCATAATTCATAACGACGAAATGAACAAAGCCAACGGCCAGCTTATTTTCACCACGCATGACACCTCCTTGCTGGACCAGGACATCCTACGCAGAGATCAAATCTGGTTTATGGAAAAAGATGACAATCAGGCCAGTACGCTATATTCACTGCTGGAATTCAAGCCAAGAAATAAAGAGGCTTTAAGAAAGGGATACCTCCAAGGCCGGTATGGCGCCCTGCCCTACATCGGGGAGGTCCGCTTCTGATGGGAAAAAGCAGACAGGACAAAATATTCCATAAGCGTAAGGCTCGCACAACCAAAGAACTCCAAAGAAAAGCAGGCAAGCGCGCACCTTATGACAGGGTCCTTATCGTCTGTGAAGGAGCAAAAACCGAGCCCCTGTATGTCAAACAAATGTGCAGCGACCTTCGTTTAAGCTCCACTAACCTTGTGGTTGTGGATAACACACAAGGATCCGCCCCCACCAGTGTGGTTGAGTGCGCCATGAAAAAGTACAAATCCGATCCTTATTTCAACAGAATATACTGCATCTTTGACAAAGATCGACATGGCTCTTACAAACAGGCTTGCGACCAAATCAGGGATGCAAAATTGAAAGGTACGAGCACTATTCACGCCATAACATCCGTCCCTTGTTTTGAATTCTGGCTTCTGCTCCATTTCGAATATACTACAAAGGACTATTACCAGACAGGGAAATCTGTCTGCGATAAACTCATTTCCGATTTAAAAGTGCACATTCCCGGTTATGAAAAAGGCGAAGCAAGCAACTACGAAACGACAAAAGATCTATTGAAAACAGCTATAAACAACGCCCAGCGGTTAGAAGCATACTGCAATGATTCAGGAAAAGACAATCCATCCACTCAAATGCATCACTTCGTAGAGTATTTGATGAAATTGAAAGAGAAAGCAGACCGTAGAAGGCAGTCATGCTAAAAGTGCCAAAACTCAAAAACCTAAAACTATCCAAGACCGCTTTATCAATCCCACCACAGATGCAGCAAATTTTCTTCGAGGACAGGCGCGAGGAGCGGGCTTTCTCCATCCCATTCGGAAATGTATATTTCCAGGCCTGCCTGAAATGGGTCGTCCTTGGTCAACCACCCTTCTAAATTTTGCAGTTCCGGTTCGGTAATTTGTCTCTCAAATTTGAGCTTAAGGCCAGCTTGGTCAGCGAATATGACTCGAAAGGGAATCAGTTTCTCAATTTTCTTTGCAACAGAGGCAGTCATGTCAACGCTTTCCTGCTCATTAACTCCTCGAATATAGGCGTTATGAGCGCCTACTTGAAATACTTGGACAATTTCTTCCACAGAGGCGTCCATCGGAATGTCATAAAGCCGGTGCCCTGCATCGCCTTCCATCATTCCCCATAACA
Organism: Desulfatibacillum alkenivorans DSM 16219; assembly: GCF_900142135.1. Taxonomy (GTDB): domain Bacteria; phylum Desulfobacterota; class Desulfobacteria; order Desulfobacterales; family Desulfatibacillaceae; genus Desulfatibacillum; species Desulfatibacillum alkenivorans. The sequence continues at coordinate 10,486 of NZ_FQZU01000034.1, forward strand.
AAATTCGGGATGGATTAGAGGATGAGGGCGGATCGTAATAACTTTCCCTGTTTTTTTCGTACCGACCGGCTGTCCAATCGCTGGGCAAATCAGGATGACTCATTTAGCACTTCCTTGGTTAGGGCTCAAGCATTGGATAAATCAAAGGACTGTTTACAAATCTTATTGACCTTTTTATTCCCTCTTACAGCTGAGGCAAGCCGCCCATTTTTTTGCGGGCGCGTTCGGGGATGTCTTTGATGCGCCAGCGGCGATGCACCCACAGCCACTGGGTGGGATCTTTTCGGATGGCGTCTTCCATGACCTTGTTGAACATGGCGGTGTTGGCTTCCACGTCTTTGCCGATGTTTCCGGTCCTGATGAGGGTCAGCGCCGGTTGGAACTCCACTTCGTAAAGGCCGTCGGGCTGCTTGCGGGAGAACGCCGGGATGACCGTGGCTCCGTGGCGTATTGCAAATATGGCCAGGCCTTTGTTGGTGCAGCAGATTCTACCGTAAAAGGGCACGTACACGCCTTCGTACCAGGACGCGTTCTGATCCAGCAGAATGCCCACCGCCTTCTTATTTTTCAACAACCCGGCCACGGCGTTTGCGCTTTTGTCCTTGTCCAGCACCACGTTTCCGGTATAGGACCGCATTTCCGTCAAAACCCGGTCGGCCGGGGCCAGGTCCAGGGGCCTTACCATCACATGGATGGGAATTCCCATCCTCTGGGCCGCCGAGATGGCCATCAACTCCCAGTTTCCGTAATGGGCCGTCAGGAAGACGAGGCTTTTGTCCTCGCGCAGGGCCTTGTATACATGGTCCAGCCCGGAAAACTGGACAAAGCTCTTGAGATTCGTGGAGTCCAGTTTGAACAGATGGGGAAGCTCCAGCATAACGCTTGCCAGATGGATGAAAGTATCCTGGCCTATTTGGCGGATTTCGTCGGGTGATTTTTCCTTGCCGTAGGCGTGGCTCAGGTTGTCCAGGGCGATGTCGCGGTGGCGTTTGTCCAGCTTGAACCACAACCGCCCCAAAGCCCGGGAGACGGGCTTGATCCACGGCCGGGGCATGAGGGCCAAAAAGCGTACAAGAATCTTAATCAGGGTGTATATCAGGTTATCTATGGCGGGATGGAACTCGCGTTCTTTCATAATGTTCTCTATTATAAAGGCCGGATTTCGGCTCTTATGAAGCGTTTTTATTGTTTGGACATTCTTTAGCGCCGGAAAGCACAAGGAAGAATGCGAACAGGGCGTGATACCAGCTATGGTAAATGTTGAAGCCCGTAAGCCCAATGACCAGCAGCACGACAGGCCAGGCTGGCAGGCCGTTTCTCCAGCCTTTGGGGTTGGCGTATATCAGCCGGCAGGCGCGGACCATAAGCCACCCGAACGCCGCCAGCCCCAGAAAGCCGGTGCAGGCGCCGATCATCAAAAACAGGTTGTGGGCGTGGGTTTGCTCCACGTTAAAATAAACGCGGCCGTCCGGGGCTTCCCATGGGGGAACCAGGCCCGAGGCTGAAATCCTGGCGAAGGCGTCCTGGAACGCCCCGACGCCCGCTCCCACGGCCGGGTGCTCCTTCCAGATTTCCACGGCCACCTGCCAGATAACCCAGCGGTCGTACATGCTTTCCATGTTCCACCACTCGCCCAGATAAAAAGCGACTCCCAACAGGGAGAATATGCCGGCGGCGATCAGCCCGACCTTTTTAAAGCCGAACTTCCGGCCCTGGCCGTAAAACACGATGAACACGAACCCCGCCAGCACGGCCAAAACCACGGTTCTCACCTGGGTCTGGACGATCTGACCGAAGGCGATGGCTGCGATGAACAAAAGAATCGCCAGGCGTTTTTTGTTTTGCAGGATATTCCTATCGCCCAGGGCCCAACCGACGAAAAACACGCACGCATAGGCGCATAAGCCGGAGAAGCGGGCGGCTTCCTTGAGCTTGCCGGTATAGCGCTCCAGGGATCGTGCGAACATGTCCACGCCGATGGTGTAGGCAAGGATGGTGTTGAACGCGGCGAACAGGACGCCTGCGGCAAGGCCCCCGACAAGATAGGGGCCTACAGGCCTTCGATTGGACACATCCAGCATAGCCAGGCCGAACAGGAAGAAGCGGACAAAGGCGATGTCGTGCAAAGCCCCTTTGGAGCCCGCCCCGTTGACCATGAGGCTGATGAGGATGGCGCCGAACCAGAACATCCATGGCGCGGTGAGAGGGTTGTCAGCGACCCTTTCCATGGTTCTGTCTCTGGCGACAATGGAGCGAAGAATCCAGGCGACGCTGGCAAGGGCCGCAAAGGCCTCAAAGCCCACGTTGCCTATGACTATTCCCACGGGCACGAGGGCGCCGGCCCACAGGCAGACGAGATCGCACCCGTTTTCGAATTTTTCTCTCAAAGCATCCAAACCTGATCCTATTTTATCCCCCCCGGCAATACGCGATCCAGAATAATCCTAAGCATATCACGCATTTTATCATCCCCAAAATACCGGTCGAACAGCTCCCGGGTTTTAAGGCCCCGTTCCGGCAAATCCTGAGGTTCGGCGATCCACTCCCGCACCTTGTCCGCCAGGGCCTGCTCGTTCCCCCTTTCGACCCAACCGATCACCGGGCTTTGTCCAAAATTATCGGCGTAGGCGGCGGCCTGCTGCGTTATCAGCGGTCTGGCCACGGCCATGGCTTCGAAAATCTTGTTGGGAATCACAAAGTCGGTTTTTCGGGTGACGCCGAAAATTCCCAGAAGAATATGCATGTTTCCCATGCGTTCCGGTAGGGTTTCATACTTCACCCATCCGGTAAATTCAATATTATTTAGCCCTTTGGCCAATTGTTCGGCTTCGGGTTTGTCGTCGCCCTCGCCGATCAAGGTCCATTTGACGGGAAGATCCTGGCATAAGCGGGCCGCCTTCACGATCACGTCCGTGCCCATGGACGGCTGAAAGCTGCCCACAAACCCGACTTCAAAGGGCGGTCCAGGATCGGGAGGCGGCTGAGGCGTGAAGAATTTTGTATAGGCCCCGTTGTACAGCACTCCCAATTTTTCTTCAGGCACGCCCATTTCATCCCGGACAAAATCCGCGTAGGCCGAGTTTTCCAGGACAATCAGGTCCGCCTGTTTGAACAGCCCCGCCTCCCATTTCAAAAGGCGCTGGGCGCGCCGGGAGTCTGCGGAAAACTTGCCTCGTTCATAAACCTGCTTTTGATATGAGGAGGTCAGGGGATCGCTGACGACCGGAACCTTCCATTTTTTGCCAAAGTGGATGGCCGAAGCCATATCGCGCTGGCGAAAGCAGGGAAGCCAGATGAGGTCGGGCTTTTTCAATTTGGCGAAATAGGCCTGAATCAAGCCCAACTCGCTGCCCACGGCAGGATAGAAGTACTCGCAGTTCCAACCCAATTCCCCGAACATCCGGGCGATGGTCCGGTTGCGCGAATAGTTCTTGTCCCCTCTTCCCCACCACAATACAGTCGGCATATTCCAGTTTGCGGACTATTCGCCGTTTTTGACGATTTTGCCGCTTTCCCCTAATCTTTCTATGATTTTGCCAAGCACGAGCTCCGGCGTCAACGACCTCATGCAGGCGTGTTTCTTGCCGGGCGGACATTCGGGCTTGAAGCACTGGCCGCAAGCAACGTCAGACTTTAGCACATTCGCGATCTGTCCGAAGCCGTGGCTCCAACGATAGTTCGTGGGGCCGAAAAATGCAAACACAGGGATTCCCGCCTGGGAAAAAAGATGCATGGGCGCGGAATCGTTGCTGACGGCGAACAACGCCTCCCTGGCCAGGACGTAAAGCTGGCGCAGGCTCAACACGCCGGTGGCGTTCACTCCCGCGTTTTCCGTAATGTACCGGTTAAGGTCCTGCTCCACGTGAGATCCGGTAACCACGCAGGGAATGCCGAAAAGCTCGAACATTTCCACAAGCTGGGCGAAATTCTCCTTGGGCCAGCGCTTGGAGAGCCATTCCGGACTGCTGCCTGCGTGAACCACGGCGAAGCGCTTCTCCTCCAACTCGTGCAACGACATAAACCGCTCCGCGGCCTGAATGTCTTCGGCGCTGGTGTACAGAGGCCCGGGCTGGGTCGCGGGAGGAATGCCTCCTGCCTCCAGGGTCATATTCAGCCTTTGGGCTACATTTTGCTTGATGGTCCGCATCCACTTGCCGGGCGCGCTTTTTGTGTACGCGGGATTGGGCTGGGTGCCGATGCGTTCCGGGCTTTTGGACCATTTGCAAATCCGATAGCTCACTTTGTTGCCCTGCAGGTCGAAAATCCGATCGAAACCCATGGACCGCACCCACTGAATGGTCGGCAGCACGCCCTCCTTGCCGAAAAAACTGTCCCGATTGATGGTCTGCACCCGAAAAAACGGATGATGCCGGAAAAGGCCCTTGGCTTCCGGGCTGGTAAGCAGCCAGATTTCGCCGCCTGCGTAGGTTCGGCAGATTTGCTCCATATGGGGAAGGGCCGCCACGACGTCACCCAAAGCGGTCATTTTTATGACCAAAATCCTTCTCATAGGCCCCTGCCCTTTTCCTTTAGCAATTCGTGATACACCTCCAAAGTGCGGCTGCACATTTTGGTCGCGGTAAAGTTCTCCCACACCCAGGATTTTGCCCGGGCGCCCATTTTCCGCCGCAGGTCAGGATCGGCCAGGGCCTCTTTCAGGGCCTGCGCCATTTGCGCCGGGCTTTCGTGGCTGACGAGCCAGCCGGTCTCGCCGGGCAGAACCGTCTCCAGGCTGCCGCCGTGGGCCGTGGCGACAACAGGCAACCCCATGGCCTGGGCCTCCACAGCCACCCGCCCGAAAGCCTCCGGCTCCAGGGAAGCGGAAACCGCCATGTCGGCGTTCATCAAGGCGGCGGGCATGTCGCTGCAGTGGCCGGGAAAAAGCACCCTGCCTTCCAGGCCGCGTTCTTTCACTTCATCAAACAGCGTTTTCGAGTATTCGGGATTATCCTCCACGTCCCCCACGCAGACCGCAACAAAATCCTGATCCCTGACCAATGACAGAGCTTCGATAAACAGCTTATGCCCTTTCCAGCCCGTAATCCGGGCGGGAAGCATGATTACCGGAGCATGTGATTTATCCAGGCCCCAGGACTTTTTCAAGGCGTCCACTCTATCCCGAGAAACCGCCTCCGGGTTGAAATAATCCGGGTCGAATCCCCGGTGGATCACCCGGATTTTGGAAGGGTCTGTCCCGTAGTTCTCCTTGATATGGTCTGCAATGAAATTGGATATGGCGATTACCCGCTCGCCCCGGGCCATAATCCCGGAAAAAAAATGCACGGAGTAAAATCCATGAAACGTGGTGATAATAACCGGGCGTTTGGCTTTAGGGATGGATTTGGCCGCAAGATACCCCACCCAGGCGGGCACGCGAGAACGCAGGTGCAGGACGTCCACGTTTTCTTTCAGCAAAAGAGACCGCACCGGCGCAAGATATTTCAACAGGGAGGGATTTTTATCCCCCACCCGCATTTCAACATGCTCGGTTCCGGCCTCCACAAGCTGGGGAACAAGGCGGCCTCCGCCGGAAATCACAATGGATCGATGCCCCTGGCCGACCAGATAGGCGCCCGTTTCCAGGGTTCCGCGCTCCACCCCTCCGGCTTCCAGTTCGGGAAGCATTTGTACTATAGTAAGAGATCCGGACGCCATCGCTCTAATATCTCCCTGGCTGCTCTGCCGGCTTCATCCAAAGCCCGGCGCTTTTCCCAGGTTTGCTTGTTATGAAAAAAGTCATCAAAGGATAATACCCATTTTTCCTTGAGCAGCCTGTCCAAGCCCCGGGCGATCTTTCCCGCGGGATTCTTCCATGTAACCGGAATGACGCCGACCTTGCAGCCGGCGCTCAAGGCTTCGTAGGTCATGGATACGCTGTCGGCCGTCACCCAGCACATATCCGCCTGATTATACTGCTCTTCTATCCAGCCCGGACCTGTATCACTGGCGTTGAAAAAGGTGCAATTGGGCATATCTTCCTGCATTTGCAGGAGCTTTGCCAGCATATCTTCCGGCGTTCGGAAGGACGAAGCGACGGTCCAGTGAATTTCCGGATAGGCTTTTATTATGCCGGCCGCCTTGGCAAGGACGTCATCTGAGTTCCACACATGATTTTTTTCGTCTACGCCGCCGATGGCCAGCAATCCCTTGTTGGGCTCGTGCCTCCCAAGGTCCCTGGCCGTGTTGGGCGGCCCCAACGTTTCAAAAAGGTTGGGCTTGTCGCCCGGGTTATCATGGGCCGGGACCAAGCACAGATCAAAATGCTTGACCAGCAAAGAGCTGGGAGTCATGCACGTGACCACCGGCGCCTGGCAGGTCCTTTTGTATTGCAGCATGGGCAGATGGGTGTGTGTTCCCGTCCCGATTATAAAATCCGGCGGATACACGGAGGACCGGCATTCATCGGGAATGCTGGAGCGGCCCATAAACCAGGACATCCACTGCCCGGCCTGAGAGGGAATGCCGGGAATGGGGACGTTCACCTCCGTGATCATGATGTCCGCTATAGCATCCAGGGCTTCCAGGATTCCCCGGGTCTGTTTAAGATGTCCGGGGCGATTGTCCAAAAAAGCCGTTATTCGCAATTTATGCATACAAGTTCCCTGCCTTTTAAAAACAAAGGCGGTTGATTCTTGGCTTCCATATCATTACATGGTTGATTCATCAACAGCGCGGAAAAAGGTTAATCCCGTTCTTTGCGATAGTAAGGCAACAAAGAGGATACATGCCGATCCAGCACCCCTTCGATTACGCATTTTTCGTCCCCGTCCATGACCAGCTCGGTTTCCACCTGCCAGTTGACGTTAATAAACTCGTTTATCGTTGCCTGGTTCAGATAATCGTCTATTTTATGGATTATCTCGCACCGCACCTCGCTCGATTGTCTGGGAACATGCACCAGAGCCTGTCTTTCCAGCGTCTGCAGGGTTTCTCCCCGAACAAAATTTATTTTCACCTTGGCGACAAGGTTCAGGTCATAGTCCGAATGATTGGTAAAGGCCCCGTACAGGTGAAAATCCCTTTGCTTGTCATAGTCCTCGGCTACGGCTTCCACATAGTCGATTGTCACCTTGGGAACCTCTATGGGTAGGGTGTACTCGCTGATTATCTCCTGAGCGGCCCCTTTTTTCAAAACAAAATCTATGTGGGTCAGGGTTACGCAGTCGCAATCATCGTGTCCATAGAACCCGCCTCCCGTTACCTTGCCTTCCTGCCCGGCAAGCAGGCGGGGGACGGAAGCGGACGTGCCAGGGGATGCCTTCCCAATAAAAAAGCGGTAACGGCCTTCCAATTTGTATGCTCCCGCTTCAATGGGGACTGTGCCCGTGTTTTTGACGACAGCCTCCCAATTGCCCATGCCCAGGTATTTTGCACTGATAATCGCCGCTTCCTCCCGAACGTCCAATTGACCCGGCCCTCCCTGGGCGGCCTGGGGGATGGTTTGCTGCAGCGAGACGCCCATGTTGTCCTCAAGGGGAATTTTTTGGGAGACGACTTCCTGGTTGTTCTTCAGGTCAAACAAGACCAGACGAAGGCTTGTTGCGTCCCGGCGTTTGTTGAAGCGAATGCTCACACTGTGGGACCTGCCCGAGCCCAGATTGCTTTCAAAGGGGATGACGCTGGTTTGGTATTGCGTATGCGCAGGAAGTCCAATTTGATAAACCCGGATTTCCATCCTGCCCCTTGTCAAAGAGCGGTTGGGATCCGTGTTTTTAAAGGTCAGGTACCAATACCATTGCCCGTCCTTGTCTTGGGCGCTGAATGACAGAATTTCCAGGGACAAGGGCGCTTTGGCCATGGACAGGCTTTCGTTGATCCTGAAGGGCGCCATGGGCTGCCCGGCCAAGGCCTGCGCGGCAACGATTAAAGACAGCAACAGAACGATTTGCAAAAGCCTCCGGGGAGTTTTCATATCAAATCCTTTCGCTATTTTTATAATCCGGCGTCTTTCAAGAATAGGCGCACGGCGCGCTTGCCGTCCACTTTCTGATGCAGTCAGCTTACATCCAGGCGGTTTAGAATTTTTTCAGCCCTGGTCCTCCATTGTGTATAGGCCTCCGGAGTGTAAGTCTTTGGGAAATTTTTATAGTGCCTTGTAATGATGGGAATTTTAGCGCCATGCTTAACAAAGCCGATCAGGGTTCCTAATACGGGCAAAGCCTTCATGAAAAGCCCCAGGCCTTGCAGGGGCGCCACGCTGAACGGCCGGGCGTCGTGCACGTTCTTGAACTGCCTGGGGTCTATGAGCTTGCGGCGTACAAGTTCCTGCACTTCCTGCTCCGTAAAGGTGGTGAGCACCCGGTGCGCCACGTAATATCCGGCGAAGATGGCGCCCAAATGGGTCTGAAAGGCCGCGTTATATCCCCACAGATGCTCTTTAGTCGGTTCCAGGCCGGCGTTCAGGGCTTTAGCGATCGTCCAAGCGCATTGAGCGCCGGCGATCATGGAAGGCGTTGTACCCGACCCGTTGGCCGGAGACGCCATAAAGGCGGCGTCTCCCACTATGGCTATGCCGTTATCCACCAGGTTGTCCAGGGGATTGCGCATGGGGATGGCCCTGCCCCCGCCGTAAATGCGCTCCGTGCAGAATCCCAGGCGATTGTCCTTAAAGTCATCAATAAGCTCCCGCGGGGACAGTACGTCCGGGTTTTGGGACTTGCAGCCGGCCAGCAAAGCCATGATCTCCTGATCCAGATCCAGTTGATACATAAAGGTGGAAAAGGAGCCGCCTCCGGGCACGCCCACGTAAAAGACCATCTCATTGGGGATAAGGATGCCCTCGTTCACCATTCTCCGGGCCGGCCCCGGCTTGATCTTCCACAACTCCTGAATGGCGTGCACCCGGTCGTCGGGGCGGCAGGTAAAGTTGAAATCGCAAAACCCGGGAATTTTTTCCAGGATGGGAGAAAAGGCGCCGCAGGCAGCCACCGTGACTTTTGCCGAAATCTCCCGGGGAGCGTCGTCAGACTCCGCAATCACGCCGGTTACAGCCTTGCCGTCATTCAAAAAATCGATGATTTTGGCGCCGAATTGGAACTCCACGCCCGCCTCGCGGCACAATCGCACCAGCCGCTTTTGATACAAGGACACCTTTAAGGCGTAATTGGGAATGTCGGGCATGATAATGGTTGCGTCGCCGTTGCTGGAATTGGTTCGCATGTTGCGATGAACCGGAAAGGCCAGTTCCTCGGGCAAGGGCTTGGGAAGGTCGTATTTGTCAAAAGGGTGGAGGTCCAGGTCGTTCAGCCAGGTGTTGCCGTGGCTGTCTTCCGGGTTTTTCTCCAAAACCAATACGTCCAGGCCCTCCTGGGCCATTTTCAAGGCGGCGATCAGGCCGCCGGTTCCCGCGCCTATAACCACTGTATCCGGATTCATTATTCTCCAATCTGCAATTTTGATTTCAGGAAGTCTTCAAACTCCTGGGCCCGTTCAAACTCCAGGGCGATTTCCAAAGCATACAAATCCAGGCCGTGGGCGTCCCAGCCGGTAAGCCGAACCAAATCCTTTTCCGTGGTGATCAGGGCCTTGACGTCCGCCTTGATGGCCGTCTCCACAATGATGTTCCTATCGCGCAGCGTATATGCGTGATGATCCGGGAAAGACAGGCGCTCCAGCACGGCAACTCCCAAGGAAGACAGGCTTTCAAAAAAGCCCTGGTTATCCGCAATGCCCGCAAACGCTGCGACTTTTTTGCCTTTCAAATCGTCCAGGGAATGCCGGACGATTTTGGGGCCTCTCGTCCCTTTTTGGGGAAAATACTCCAAAAAGCCTTCGGGCTTGTGCGTGCAGGAAAAAACCGGCTTGCCCTGCGGCAGCGGAGCCGAACCCGCGCCCCTATCCGCCCGGGTTCTGATGACGGCGTCGGCCCTGGACGCAAATTCAACAGGCTCCCGCAACATCCCTCGGGGAAAAACATGGCCGTTTCCGAAGGGCGCCTGGGAGTCCACCAGCAGCAGGTCCAGATCGCGATCAATGGCAAGGTGGCTGAACGCATCGTCCAAAATCAAAACCTGGGTTTGGAATTGGGAAGCACATAAGTTAGCGGACCTGACCCGGTTTCCACCCACAACCACGGGAACGCCGGGCAATTTGACGGCCATCAGCCAGGGTTCGTCTCCCGCTTCAGCCGGGGTGAGCAAAACGTCCTTGCTGTCCGACGCCGCACCGCCCTGCTTTTGCATGGTCCCGCCGTAGCCTCGGCTGGCGATGGCGACGTTCAAGCCCCAACCGCTAAACAAACGGGCCAAATGGATGGCCATGGGGGTCTTGCCCGTGCCGCCCACGGTGATATTGCCGACGGAAACGACCTTGCAGGGCGCCTTGTTTGTCTTGACATGGCCCTTTTGGTACAGCTTAAACCGCAAACGCATGACCAGGCCGTATGCCAGGGAGACAAGATGCAAAACCGCGCCCGTCAGGCCCATGTTTTCGTCAGGACCGGACCGCATGACCGTTTCTATTCGCCGCCGCAGGCTACTCATGATTTTCAATAAACTCCTGAACCAGATCCAGGTTCCTTTGTAAGGCGCCTCGATTCCGGCGAATGACTTCCAGGGCGTTTGCGCCTATCTTGACGCCTCGGGCGGGATCGTCCAGCAACGCATGCACGGTCTGGGCGAGTTCCTGAGAGTCCTTAACCTGAATCGCCCCGCCCTGATTCAGCAAACGCGCCGTGATATCCGGGAAGTCGCCCATGTCCGGACCGAATAACACGGGCTTGCCGAACAGGGCCGGCTCCAAGGGATTATGCCCGCCGAACGGCAGCAGGCTGCCGCCCACAAAGCAAATGTCTCCGCGGGAGTACAACGCGGCCAGGAGGCCCATTTGATCCACCACCACCGCATCGGCCTGTTCCGGCTTTTGGGAGTACAACGCCGCGTCCAATCCGTTTCGCGAAAAAATATCCCGCACATCCCCCGCCCTTTTGGGGTCCCGGGGGGCGATGATTATGGCCAAGTTGTGCTCCTTGTTCCGGGCTTTCAATAAACCGGCCAGAATCTCCTCCTCGCCAGGATGGGTGGAGCCAGCCACAAACACCGGTCCGGAAAAATCAGGCAGCGCTTCCAAAGGCTTTAGATCCGGCGCATAAGGCCGGTCGAATTTCAGGTTGCCGGTCACGACCATGCTTTCGGACCTCACGCCAACCTTCAGGAATCGTTCGCCTTCTTCTTTGGATTGCGCGCCGACCTTGTTAAAGCACTGAAACACCGGCTTCATTAAAAAGCCCAAATTCCGGTATCCCTTGTACGAAGAGTCGGAAAGCCGTCCGTTGGCCAGAATCAAGGGGACGCCACGCTGTTTGCACTGAAAAATGAAGTTGGGCCACAGGTCCGACTCCACCAGGATGAACATGCACGGATCGACTTGATCCAGGGCTTTGGAAACGCACCAGGGCAGATCGTACGGATAATACACCACGCCGGCGACATGGTCCTGCAACTTCGCCCTGGCGTTGTCGTAGCCCGTTTTGGTGGAGGCGGAGACGATGATATCCTTGTGGGGCCAGGCTTGGGCCAAAGCCAAAACCATAGGGACGGCCGCATTGATTTCGCCCACGGACAGGCCGTGCACCCAGATGGGTTTGCTGCACTGGGGATAGGCCTGAAAACCCAGCCTGGGCCCCATGGTCGTGCGGCGCTTTTCCTTTAACGCCGCCAAAATCAGGCCTATTGGCAGGAACAAAATCGCGCCCAGGCAGAGCGCCAGATTGTAAACGGCTTTCACCATATTTCATCCAAAAAAATCAGGCGAGTTCGTAAACAAAAACAGCCGCAAGCACTGCAAATACCGTGTTGGCCGTCCAGGCTGAAAAAATCGGGGAATACATGCCGGCGTAGCCGAGGGAAAGGCACAGGCTGTGCACCACCCAATAGGCGAATGCCAATCCCATACCCATGACAATATTGACGGCCATGCCCTCTCCCTTTTTTCCGCGAAGCGCCATGGCGCCGCCCAAAACGGACATGATCAGGCAAACCAGCGGAAAGGATATTTTGGAGGCCAGATCCACCCGAAACCGGACGGCCTTGTATCCTTCGGACTCAATTTTATGGATGTGCTCCTTTAACTGCACCAGGGACATTTCGTCCGATCTTTTCACCCTTTCATGCAACTGATCGGCCGTAAAATTCATTTCCACCTTTAATTCTTTATGCTGCCTTGTTTCGGATGCCCTGCCCCCAAAGGACTCCATGGCGTTGCGCAGAGTCCAGACGTTTCCGGAAATGGTTGCGTCTTCGGCGTCGATCCGTTTAATCAGCTTAAAGGACGCGTCATAGTAATTCAAGGTGATATCCCTGGCCGTATGGGTTTCCGGAATGTATTTATCCACCCTGCCGATGAGCCCCTTGCGGTGAAACCAGGTAGTCTTGGTCCCAACGTCCCCCTCATGCCGCACATCGTCATACCAAATCCGATTGGCTTCCGCGGCCGTGGCCGGAACGATTATTTCATTAAAAGCGAATAAAAACAAACTGGCGATGACGCCCATGACCGCTATGGGCTTGAGCAGGGAAAAGCTGCTGCCCCCGCCGCTGGCGTAGGCGATGATTTCGTTATGCTTGGCCATGAGCCCGATTACCACCATAGCGGAAAGCAAGACGCCCACCGGCAGCACCTGGGCCGCCACAAAGGGGATGCGCAAGAGGAAAAACCAGCCCACCGTAAGCAATGGAATTTTGGCGGCCATGAAATCGTCGATTTTTTCAAAAAAATCCACAGCCACATAGATCACCACCACGGCGAACAGGATGGTCAGCAGGTTCTTGAACAGCGCCCTGGCTATGTATTTTGAAATAATCGTCATGACTTTGCCGCGGCCTCTTGCCCGCCGCCCCATCTGCCGGACAGGATGCGAGCCTTGGTTTGAAACCAGGCGAAAATGGCCACAGGCCGGTCCTTGGCCATGCGCACCAGGGAAAAGCCCCCCATGGCGCCGATCACCAAATTGGGAACCCACATGCCGATCATAGGCGGATACTTGCCCGCCTCTCCGAACACCCAGCCGGCGGACAGCAATAAATAATACAGCAGGAACAAGCCCAGGCCCAGGGCCACTCCAAAAGAGCGGCGCGCCGACCGGGATACGATGCCCAAAGAAACGGCCGCCAGCCCCAGGACGATGCACGAAAACGGGATGGAAAATTTTTTATGCACTTCCAGCAGGGCCAGATAATACCTGTCGTCCTTTTTGTTGTAGCGTTTTACGAATGTTAACAGCTCCTTGAAATACATTTCCTCCTCATCCTTTTCGCCGTCCCGGGCCCCCAGGGCGGTCCTAAGATTGAGGTTGAAGTCGTAGCTGTCAAAATCCACCGTAAACATGGACTGATTCTTGCGATCCGCACGCACAATGACTCCATCGCTCAAACGAAGCTGCCAGATATCGTCGCCGCCGCTGGGGATGATGCGGCCTTTGGAGGCCATGATGGTGCTGGAAAGCTCCAAGTCTCTGCGGTCTTCAATAAAAACGTGATGTAAGGTCCTGGACTCCACGTCCACGGACCCCACGTACAGGACCACCCTTTTAAAGGTCCGCTCGAAAGATCGCTCCTTCAGGCCGATTTCCACGTTCTGCCGAGCCACGTCGATGAGCAGCTCCTTGGCCGCCATCCGTCCCCAGGGCAGCCCTATAAAGGACATGGACGCCGTGAGCAGGGCCGTGGCCGTGCAAAAGGCCAAAACCGGCGGCAGCAGGCTGTACAGGCTCCATCCGGCGGCTTTGAGGGCGGTGATTTCGTTGTCCGACGACATGCGTAAAAAGGTCAGCAGCACGGCCATCATGGTGGACATGGGAATGACGAAAATCAGGAAAAAGGGCATGGAATACATGAGGAGCATCATGACATGCCCCAGGCCCACCCGAAAATTTACTACATAATCGGTAAGTTGCAGCATCCGAGTCATGAGGAAGATCAGGGCGAAAACCAAGAGGGTCACCCCAAAGGGGGGGAGCATTTCTCCGAGCATGTATTTAAAGACAATGTGTTTTTTTCTCACCCTGAACCTGATTTCAGTTTAATGTTCATGCCCTTATCCCTCAAAACCAAAAAAATTGCAAACAGGCTTCGGTCCCTGAAAAAAATCCTTGGGCCGCTCTTGTATCATGAAAGGAGATTGTGCTAAGGTATGTCCACGCGACGTCACAAGTGAGCTGTAAGCGAAAAAATTTTTATAGTGAGTATTTCCAATAAGTTCCCCATGAAACCAGACATCGACATTCGTACCATGGAAGAGGCCATGAAAAGCGGGGCCGCGGACCTGGATTCGCTGTTCGCTCTGGGCGATCTGTATTTCGCCCAAGGCAGGCATTACGATCTGCTGGATCTGTGCAATCGCATGGCTCTCATGCCCCTGACCCAACTGGATCTGGCCACCGTCCTTTCTTACAAAGGGGTGACCCACGTTTGCCTGAGCCATTGGGAGGCCGCCACGGATGCGTTCCTGCAATCTCTGGACGCCCTGGAAGACGTGCCGGAGAATCTGGAGGAGGTGGTTTCGCTCAAAGGGATGAATTATTACGATTTGTCCCTGTACTGCCAGGACCTGGATAAAGCGGACGACTACGGGGAGCTCGCCCTGAAATATCTCACCATCCTGGCCCATCATTATCCTGACTATCCCCATATGCCCAAGGTTTACGCCCACATCGCCGACCTGCACCACAGCATGGGCGAACTGGACGAGGCCATGGTGTATTACGGGCTCTTTTACGAGGCCAGCCACGAAACCGAGGATAAGGTCTGGGCCATGACCGGCATGGCCACGGTGTACGGCTTTTTGGGCAAAATCGACAAAGCCCTGGACATGTACAACGAAGCCCTGGCCATTGCGGACACCAAAGCCCTGAAGGCCAAGGTCTTCTACGACATGGGCGAAATGCACTACCGGCTGGAAAACTACAAGGAAGCCAAGTCCGCCCTGGAAACCGCCATGCAGTACCGGGGTCAGGACCCGGCGCTCAGGCAGAACCAGGAGTTTGAAGTCAGCATCTTGTGGCGTTTGGGCGCCATCGCCTTTGACCAGGAAGAAGACGATGAAATGGTCCCGCTTCTGGAGCGGGTTTTGGATCTGGTGGACCCGGCCCACACCTATTATGCGGACGCCAACCTGCGCCTGGGCCATTATTATCTGCAGCAGTGCCGCTATTCCACGGCGTCAGGCTATTACAATCAGGTGCTTCTCTCCCCGGCCGCCAGCGCCGAGGAAACCCTCATCGCCAAAGACTCCCTGGCCAGCATCCCCCTGAAAAAGCCGGCCATGCTGCATTGATCTCAGGCATTACTCCAATATGCTCTAGCGAAGCATCAAATAATGGTCAATCAAGCGGCCAACAAAGCTATTGTAAAGAATACTGCTCGACGGCCCCAAGGAGTCGGATAAAAACTCGTTCCCATGCTTTGCGTGGGCATGCATACCAAAACCACATAAATCCAGTTTGTTAGCAAATATCCCTAAACTGATTGTTCCGTTCAGTATCGAATAAAACCACAAAAACGATAGCGCCCAAGGACAAAGACTCCGGATTCCCGGCAAGCACATTCGGGAATGACTTTAACAACATAGCAGGGCGAACCCTGAGACGCAAAGAGACAATCCCCTGCCGTTGTGGAATACGATTGCGGCAAATAACCGTATATATGTGTTCTCCTGGGGCCATGAAAGGATGGCAGGAATTAGGGGTAATGCAGACTTCCTTGCGAAGCGCATTTGAAAAGTTTTTGAAGGGGGTCTGGGGGAAACTTTTTTCAAAAAGTTTCCCCCAGTTTTTTTCCAATGAGTTCTTGGCGGTTTAAAATCCCTGATCCGAATCCAGGGCGAATTTCATGGCTATGACCGAATAGGCCGTGGCCAGGGGTTTGACGTTTTCCCAATACCGGTTGCTTGGGTTTTGCCAATATCCCTCGGGCTTCTGGATGGAGACCAGCTTGGAAACCAGGTCCTCCCGCCAATGATGCTCCTGGCCCAGGGCGTCGGTGAGGGTTTCCTCTCCCAGGGCGGCCATGCATTTTGAAAAGGTCATATAGTAATAGAAAATGGAATAGGTTCCGAAGCCGGGGTTGAAATCCAGGGTGTAGTTGTTTTGGATCCACTCCACGGCTTTTTGCACCCGTTCGTCGCTTTTATCCACATTGGCGTACAAAAGGCTTTTGACGCCCGCGTAGGTCATGGAGCCATAGGAATGGCTGCGATCCTGTTTGTAGGTTCCGGTCTCGTAGATGAATCCGCCGTCCTTGCCGGCGTAGGGCATGTCGTTGACGGATTGGAGGTTTTGGCAGCGGTTGACGAACATGAGCGCTTTTTTCCAATGCAGGCCAAGCTCTTTTTCATCCGACTCTATGTTTCCGGCCTGGGCCAGAAGCACGCCGGAAAACTGGCTTTCAAAGCCTTCAGCCGCCCGGATGGCTTCCATGGCGAGCTGGGTGTTGGACATATCCGGCCTTGTATCGCCTCCGTAGCCAATTCCCCCGTAATAGGGGTTGGACGGGTCAATGCCTTCTTCTTCATCCAACTGAAACTTGATCAAAAAGTCTTTGGCGCCGGTGATGGCTTTTGCGTATTTCTTGTCCTGGGTGCGTGTGAGGGCCATGAGGCAGACGGCCGTGACGTAGTTGCGGTATTCCTTTCTGTAGATGCCTCCGTCAGGCTGCACAAACTGGGTGATGTAGTCCAGGCCCTTTGCAATGGACCTTTCCGTCTTGCCGTCCGGGTCGTAACCCGGGCTTAGCAGCAGGCTGTACACAACCAACGCGGTGATGGCCGGATCTTTGCTCCATGATCCGTCCTCTCCCTGATCGGAGACCAGAAATTCCGTGGCGATCTGCAAACTATGGGCGGCGGATTTCTCAAGGGACACGCTGACGGGAGAGATTCCACCGGAAGGCATTTTAACGGATTGGCCGGAGCAAAGCCCCATCCCAACGCCGCTCAAGAAAAAGATGATCAACCCCATGACCAGGCATTTTGATTTCATGTGAAGTCCTCCCCCATTATTTGTTCTGCACTCCATCTTTATGGTCTTCATTTATACGCCTCAAGGACCAGTTCAAACTCCTGATCCTTTTTCAACGCCTTGTTCTCCGTGTTCATGACAAAGCCCAACTCCCCCCGGTAGGGATTGCCCCGGTCCGAAAACAGGTTGATCACCGCCGAGTCGTCCGGCCACATGGCGATATGGCTCAGGCTGATGTCGCCGACGAATCTACCGTCCTTTGTAAACCGGCTTCCGGTAAAGACCCATAGCAATTCGCCTTTCTCCTTTTCTCTGTCACGGACTATTTCATCCAGCCGTAGATTTTTTTCTCCGCGCGCTAAAGAGATGCGAACCAAACTGTTTTTATGCTGCGCCAAAAGGGCTTCCCGGCCGTTTTCATTTCTTGCCAGCTCGAGGAGTTTATTGTAATCTAAGGGTTCAATTCCAAGCAGCAGCAGTGAAAAATTTAGTTTTGAAGGCAGTAGGTTATCCACTTTAAAGGCGCTTTCATACGCTTTTCCGTGATCATCCACCATCAAGTATTCCAGGACGCCCTGATCAATTGCCGTCCTGACCTTGATAGTCGCCTGCTTGGACATTTTATTGATGGTAAGCGGGCCCATTTGGATGAAATTTTTGGCCGTTTTTTCCGGTGCGGGATCGGCGCCCGTTTCTGAAGATGACAGACCTATGCCGTTTACAAGCAGTAAGGCTAGTAAAATGGAAAAATATAATCTGGCATGGCGCCATTTTTTGGGCGATAACTGCATAATTTCCCCTAACATTCGTGCATGGTTCGGGAGATGATTTGTGTTTGGAATAACTAGTGCATAATAGCATACTGGGAATCTTTAGTTACAGTTTTTTTTCAGAACAGGAGAGCGGCCGTAATGATGAGGACTTTGTTGTGCATGCTTGTGTCGGCTTTGATCATGTCATCCGCGCCAGCGGCTTTGTGCCAGGACGTGGAGCTGGAACCCGTTACGGCCACCGCCGAAAAATGGGAGGAGAACCCGCAAAAGACGCCGGTTTCCATGACTTATCTTTCGGAGGGGCAAATTGAGGACGGCGGGGTGCGCGACGCCCAGGAAATGAGCCGGTTCATCCCCAACGCCTATATGGGCGCTACGGGCACGGAAAACGTGCTGACCATCCGGGGGATATCATCCTTTGACACGGCTCTTTTTTCCCCGGCCGGTTTTTTCGTGGACGGCGTCAGCATGCCTTTGCACTACATGTACAACATGGACCTGCTGGACGTGGAGCGAGTGGAAACGCTTCGGGGGCCGCAAGGGACTTTGTACGGACGCAACAACGAATCCGGCCTGATTCACGTAATCACCCAAAAACCGTCGGATCAGCTGCGCGCCAAGGTCTACGGGGAGTACGGCGGCTATAACAGCTTCCGGGTCGGCGGCAATGTGTCCGGCCCCATCGTAAAGGAGAAGTTTCAGGCTGGCCTGGCCTTGCAGCAGCGTAATTCCGACGGATTCATGGAGAATTTGTACAACAACGACGACGAAACCGCCAAGAAGGACGGCTTTACCGGGCGCATCGCTTTGAGGGCGCAGCCGGCCCCGGCCTGGGACGTCAACCTGAGCGCTGACCTTATGGAGACGGACGACGGCCTGGGGGTCTACCGAAACATGACCGGCCCCAACGCTACGGATTTCAACAAAATCAACCAGGACGCGGCCCTATACTCCAAGCAGTCGGGAAACGGACAGACTCTGTCCATTGATTTCAAGAATGAATACGTCCATGTCACATCCCTCACAGGGCTGCGCGACTACGAACACGAGTTTGCTACGGACAACGACTTCTCCCCCATGCCTTTCGCCAGCGCTGCATTCGAATACCAGGACGACAGCTTCAGCCAGGAGCTGCGTCTTGCTTCGCCGGATCAGCACGGCCCCCTGAAATGGCTGGCGGGCGGTTACTTTTTTTCGGAAGACACCGACGTGGACTACAACCGAGCCGCCAACTGGCATCTTGTCACCAACATGGAAACCACAGGCGCCGCCGGATTCGGCCAAGCGGTCTGGTCCATCACCGGCTTTTTGCGTCTTACCGGGGGAATCCGCTTCGACTCCCAGGACATGGACGGCGCCATGCACGATCTTTCCAATAAGACGAATTTCAGCAAAAGCATGGACCACGAGGAATGGCTGCCAAAAATTTCCTTAAGCTGCGACGTCGCGGAATCCACCATGCTATACGCCTCGGCGGCCAAGGGATTTTTGGCGGGAGGCTATAATTACGGGATGTCGCGCACGGCTTCCTCCTTCACCTACGGCCCCGAATACACCTGGAATTACGAGGCGGGCTTGAAGGCGACGATGTTTAACGGCAAGTGCGACTTCAGCCTGGCGGGTTTTTACATTGACATCGACGACAAACAGGTCTTTGACGTGGATCCCGCGATATTCGCCACGGAAATCCGCAACGCCGCCTCGGCCCATAGCTCGGGCTTTGAAGCCGAGGCCAGGGTCCGCCCCATCCATGGGCTGGACGTCTACGGAAACATCGGTTGGGCCGAATCGCGCTTTGACGATTGGACGGCCACGGAGTTCAACAGCACCTATACAGGACTAATCAAGTACGACTACGAAGACAAGAACCTGCCAAACGCCCCCAAGTACACAGGCCTTCTGGGCGCCATGTACAGGCATAATTCAGGCCTTTTCCTCCGGGGGGAGGTTATGTTCACCGGAGAATTTTACGCAGACGCCAAGAACACGGCCAGACAAGGCGCTTATGAGCTGGTTAATCTGAGAACAGGGTACGAAGCGGATCATTTTGACGTGGTTCTGTGGTGCGAGAACCTTTTTGACCAGGAATATGAAAAAATCAAGTACGCCTGGGGCGTAAACGAGTTAGCCATAGATGGGGCGCCTCGCACTGTAGGGGTATTGATACGGCTTAGGGTGTGATACCTGCCCCTATTGATTTTTTCCATGATAAACCAGCCATTTTTCTTAAGAACGATAAAAATGCAGCCCTTTGGAACGTCTTAGAAATCCCTTGACTTGCCAGGAGAATAAGCCGGATAATTCAGTATTCGACTCACAAGGACGCGACTCCCGCACCAGGGATGGAATCGGGCGACATTGAGAAAATGTTTCCCCTGGTCCGGGATAGTTAAGCTGAATTTTGACTTGCTGACTGTTTGTTGTTCCCGCTTTTTTCAGGCATGTTTTGTTTGGAGGTGCGACAATGAAGAAACGCTTGGCGATGTACGGCATCGTACTCTTGGCTTGTTTTTTTCTATCATCCCCGGCAGGATTTGGGGCTGTCATCAGTTCAACGGAACTCATAGAAGGCGGGCAGGCCTATCTCCTTTCCCAGCAGGCGGCGAACGGCTCGTGGACGGACGATTATCAGGGGGAGCCCACCACCACCACAGCCCTGGCCTTGGCCGCCCTGATGGACACGGGCGTATCCAAGGATCACGAAGCCATCAAAAAGGGCGTTGATTATCTTTTAACCCGGTTTAACGGAGAATACTTCGACGCCAGTTACTCCTCCCACTTCACGTACTGCAACGGGGCGGTGGTCATGGCCCTGTCCATGTACGCCGCTGACAATCCAGTGACAAGAACCGTGGTCATGTCCGCCACGCAAAGCCTGCTGAACGCCCAGTATATCAACCCCAGCAGCAACGGCCACGGGGGATGGTATTACTACAACTATTCCAGCTCGAGCGGGGACTTGTCCAACACGCAATTCGCCGCCATGGGGCTTTACTACGCGGAGCAATACTTGGGGGCCTTGCAAGAGGGGGATGAAGAAAGCTGGAAGGATGCGCTGTACACCTACCTCTCCAACAACTACAACTCCACCACCGGCGCCAGCGGATACAGGCCGGGCTCCAGCAGCTACATTCCGTCCATGACCGGGGCATCGCTTTGGTGCATGTCCCTCATCGGGCATGAAACCGACCCCATAGCCGTGGGCAGCGTGGTTTCAGGTTCGGAAACCCCCGGAAACGTGGGCTGGTTTGAAAACAATTACGATTGGGACGATCCCTCCGGAGCGCCTCAGTTTTATTACCTGTACGCCTGGGCCAAAGCCCTGACCGCCGCCGTGGGCACGGAAAACAAGGTGGGGGAGCATGACTGGGTGGACGATATGGTGACAGTCCTGGCCAACTTGGCCATTCCGGTCGCCAGAAAAGACGATACCCCGTTATACTATTGGGACAGCAACGACTCCCTGGACGGCGGGAATATCATCGCCACGTCCTTTGCCATGATGTCCATGGCTTTCGCCGACATCAACGTGGAAAGCCCGGAGAAACGCGTGAGCGACGTGCCAGAGGCGGAAGGCGACATCGACTATCCCATCCGGGGTCTGCTGACTCTCAAGACGGAAGGAGGAGTCACCATCACCGGCGCCAAACGCAGGCTGGCCGACCTCTTCCGCTGGAAGGGCAAAAGCAGGCTAAAGCTGCCCGTGGGCGCCGTGGAATTCGTGCTTCATCACGTCCCCGTGGGCGGACAGGCCAAACTGACCATCAAGCTGCCCAGGGACGCCGTGAGAAACGACGTGGCTGACAGCTTTGTGGACGAAAACGGCGATCCCAAGCCCTATCTGAACTGGTTCAAAATCCAGAACGGAGAATGGAAGGGAGTCACCCCCATTGAAGTGGACCCGGAAGCCGAAACCATCACGGTTTGGCTCACCGACGGCGGGCCGGAGGATGCGGACGGCGTCGCCAACGGCGAAATCGTGGACCCGGGCGCTCCCGGCATAACGGACGGCCCGTTGGTGGAAGAGGCGGCGGCCGAGGCGGCTGAGGTGGAATTCGGCACGGAAAGCTCCGACTCCATCTGCTTTGTCAAGGCTCTGAAATAAAAAAGCCGGCGTCTCCCAGAGACAATCCTATGACAAAAGAACCTAACAGGGGAGAGCCAAGCGCTTTCCCCTGTTTTTATTTCAACAAAAGATTACGCCGGAACCGGGACGCCTGCGGGCGGAAGCATTGGCCGGGCGCCGCCCGGGCGCTATTAATCCGGACGATAAAAGGATTAAGTTGTAGGCCGTATGGAATAACGGTATAATTATTCACCAAGATAGCCAATCAGCACCGTTCCCCGGGAGTTAAATTGAAGCTGAAACCATGCATCATATTTGCAAGCATTGTGTTTGTTGCGGTAATAGCCCTTTGCAGCCCTGTCAGCGCCGGCGCCTCAAGCAGAACCAATATTTTGTTCGTGTTTTCCTGGCATCAGGGCATGCCTTGGCAGGCAGAGATTGAACGTGGGTTTAAAGAGCATTTAAAAAACGATGCCTTAAATGCAAATCTATTTTTTGAATATATGGACGCCGGGCGCTTCATGAGTGTGCACCATCCTGATATCTTTAAGAAATATTTATCGGAAAAATACAAAGACCATCGAATGGATTACGTTATCTTTGAAAGCGGACCCGCTAATAAACTGTTTTATTATTATCCGGATCTATTTGAAAATTCCAAAAAATATATTGTAAATCCAGATCCTATTCACGGAGGCCTGCATAATGATGGGTCCACGGTAATTCCTGTAACAGCCGACTATGAAAAAACAGTGCAGCACCTTTTGGCAGTCAGCAAAGGCAAAACCATTTACTTGGTTGCCGGAGCTACAGAAGCCGGCAAGGAAAGAGTTCAGAAAACTACCGAAATTACTTTAGCGTCAGCCCCCCAAAATAGAGTGGTTCCTCTGATTGGCCTGCCCATGGACCAGCTAATAAAAGAAGTCTCAAATTTGGAACCGGACAGCGTAATTTTTTACCTTCTGGTTTTTGAGGATGGAAAAGGAAATAGCCATATACCCTATGACGCAGCCAAACAAATTTCCAGTCACGCCAACGTCCCGGTATACAGTCTTTGGACTTCATTAATGGGGAGCGGCATTGCCGGCGGATATATGCTTAGCGGAGAGCTGGTCGGTAAAAAAATCGCCGCCATAATAACGGATCCGGACCTCGCAAAGAAAACCGATTACGCAAATTTGGCGGATGAGTTCCACGGGTATTATTATGATTGGCGCCAGCTAAAACGTTGGGGCATTGAAGAAAAATCACTGCCGCCCGGCAGTAGAATACTGTTCAAGGACATGACATTTTTCGAGCGCTACCGCCGCGTAATAGTGCTTGGTTCGTTGTCTCTTGTTCTTATAATTTCCTTCATTTGGATTGGAGTGTTAAGCAAGGAGATTTCCAAAAGAAAAAAAATTGAAAGGGAGTTGCAGGATAGTGAAAACAGATACCGCGGCCTTTCTGACGCCTCGTTCGAGGGGATTTTAGTTACCAAAAAGGGAAAAATTATTGATGCCAATAAAACATTGGAAGAAATGTTCGGCTATTCCCTGGAAGAGGCCGTTGGCATGAATGCAGCCGATTTGATGGCATCTAGTGAGCGGGAAGATGTCCTAAAAAAAGTGTTGTCCGGTTATGAAAGATCTTATGAAACTCTCGGCCGGAAAAAAGATGGGTCGATATTCCCCATTGAAATTCATGCCAAAATGGTTTCCTTCCAGGACCGCCAAGTGAGGGTCTCAGCAGTTCGCGACCTCAGCGAGCAGAAAAAGGCCCAAACGTTATTGATGGAAAGTGAAAAGAGGCTGATTGAGGCGCAAAAAGTTGCAAAAATGGGTTACTATGTTTTCAACATAAAAACAGGATATTGGACAAACTCCCCCGAACTGGACAAACTGTTCGGGATAGGAAAAAGTTTTAATCGAAATATCGAGGGATGGAAGCAAATCATCCATCCGGATCACCAGGAAGAGATGATCGATTACTTACAGGTTCATGTGATTGGAAATCATCAAAAATTTGACAGAGAGTATAAAATTATCAACCAAAGCAACCAAAAGGAGTATTGGGTGCATGGAAGGGGAGATCTGAAACTCGACGCCGACGGCGCCGCATTGGAAATGTTCGGCACGATTCAGGATATTACCCAGCGTAGACAGATGGAGAAGGAATTGCGGGAAAGCCAACAAAACATGGCGTCCGTATTAAACAACACCCATGATTTGATTGTAAGGCTTGATCGTAATTTCAGACATATATTCGCCAATCCCGCCCTGTACGCCGCGACCGGTCTTTCTCCGGAAGAGTATTTGGGAAAAACCAATGAAGAAATAGGAATGCCGGAAGAGCTTTCTCATTTTTTTAAAACCAAGCATGAAAAAGTTTTAGCGACAGGAAAGCCGGAAGTCTTTACATTTGGTTTTAGGACTCATAATGAGAGCCTCAGGGAATTTCAAGCTGTTGTGACTCCGGAATTCAATCCAGATGGAGAGGTTGAGACGATCATCAGCATCATGAGGGATATTACGGAATTAAAACAGGCGGAATCCGAAAAAAACAGAATCATTAAGGAGCTTGAAAAAACTCTGTCCGAGGTAAAAACCTTGCGGGGATTGATCCCGATTTGCTCCAGGTGCAAAAAAATTCGCGACGATCAGGGATATTGGAATAATCTGGAAACGTTTCTCGAGGAGCATTCCGATGCTTCTTTCAGCCACGGCATGTGCCAGGGATGCCTGGAAGAACTGTATGGTCAAGAGGATTGGTATATTAAAAGAAAGCAGAAGGAAGAAAGTCAGCCGTAAGGGGTTATCCGGTGCACGCCATTTAAAAAGGCCGTGAAAAATGCTCCCACGGCCGCTAAAATCCTCTATGTTAAATGGGCCTTAGTCGGTATAGCCGTATTTGGCCAGCTTGCTGTGCAGGGTTTTTCGGGTGATGCCCAGCCTGCGCGCCGCCTCGCTTTTGTTGCCGTCCACGGCCCTGAGAGTGGTCAGAATCGCTTTTTTTTCCACTTCCTCCAAAGACTGGAGAATGGGCTCCTGCTCAACAACCGGCTCCATGGGCTCGTCGTCGCATACGGGGCCGCAGATGCCTAAGGGAAGCTCCTTTTCCGTGATGAACTCCCCGGTCAGGAGGATCACCGCCCTTTCCATGGCGTTTTCCAACTCCCGCACATTGCCCGGCCAGGGATGCTTCAACAGCATGTCCATGGCCTGGGGGGTTATGCCTTTGACGTGCTTCCGGTTTCTTTCCGCGAATTTATCCAGAAAATACTGAGCCAGCAGATGAACGTCCCCCTCCCTCTCCCGCAGGGGGGGGATGCGGAGCGTCACCACGTTCAGGCGATAAAACAAATCTTCCCGGAACTTGCCGTCCGCAACTTCCTGCTCCAGATCCCGGTTGGTGGCGGCGATAATGCGAACATCCACCTTGACCGTTGCGTCGCTGCCCACCCTCTGGACCTCTTTTTCCTGGATGGCGCGTAAAAGTTTGGCTTGCATGGTCAGGGGCATTTCGCCGATTTCGTCCAAAAACAAAGTCCCCTTGTCCGCCTGGACGAACCTGCCGTCTCTTTTCTTGTCAGCTCCGGTAAAGGCCCCTTTTTCATGCCCGAATAGCTCCGACTCCAAGAGGGTTTCTGTAAGGGCCGCGCAATTGAGCACAACCAGGGGGCCGTCCTTGCGCTGGCTTCCTTCGTGGATGGAACGGGCCACCAGCTCCTTGCCTGTGCCGCTCTCTCCGGTGATGAGGACCGTGGCTTCCGTGGGGGCGATCATGCTCACCATGTCGGTAAGCTCTTTCATGACCGAGCTTTTTCCAATAATATCCCGCAATCCGGCGCGAAAGCCCAGAGCCTGCTTCAGCTCCTTGTTTTCCTCCTTCAGGCCCGCGTATTCCCGGGCTCTTTCAATGGTCAAACGCAGGTCCTCAAAGTCCAGGGGCTTGGTCAGATAGTCGTAGGCGCCGGTTTTCATGGCTTCGATGGCGGACTCCACCGAGGAGTAGGCGGTCATGATTAACACGGGAATGGAGGGATTGTACTCCTTGATGAGCTTGAGGGCCTGAATGCCGTCCATTTCCGCCATACGCACATCCATAAGAATGACGTCATAGGGGCCTTCCCGCACCATATCCACGGCGATGGATCCGTCCTCTGCCGTTTTTACGTTATAGCCCCAACTTTTGATAACCGTATAAAGGGTTTTACGGTGGCCCTCATCGTCGTCCACCACCAGAATGTCGGCCTTTTTTTCCAAGTTCATAGATGCCTCGTTATTCTCGCCCTGATTGCGCCTTTGGATCTTGGGCTTTTTTTGCTCCGGGAATAAACATGGAGACCAGGGTCCCCTGTCCGGGCCTGCTTTCCACCTTGATGCGCGCGTGATGGCCTTCCAGGATTTTGTGCACGATGGCAAGGCCCAGGCCGGTGCCGGAGGCCTTGGTCGTGTAATATGGGTCGAATATCCTGTTAAGGTCCTGGGAAGGAATGCCTTTTCCCGTATCCTCCACTTCCACGCGGACGTCGCCGGAGTCTTCCACGGCGGTGCGCACCGTCAACACGCCGCCCTTATTCATGGCGGCCATGGCATTCAGGTACAAGTTAAGCAGACATTGGGTCAGGCGATCTGCATCAGCCATGGCAAAAGCCGGTTTTCCGCCCGGCTGGCTGATGATGTTGATATTCTTGGTCAAAGCGTCCTGCTTTACCAGTTTCAGGGAATGGGGAATCAACTCGTTGATATCCATGGGCCGCAGATTCAAGTCCGAAGGCCGCGCAAAATCCAGCAACTGGCTGACCACGCGGTTTAGGCGATCCACCTCCCGAGCCATACCCTGGGCGATTTCCTCATCATCGGAGCCCTTGTCGAATTTTTGGCTGAAATAGGTCGCCAGGCCCTTGATGGAGCTGAGAGGATTGCGAATCTCATGCGCTACGCCTGCGGCAAGCTCGCCGATGGCCGAGAGCTTTTCCTGCCGGCGCACCTGCTCCTGGAGGTCCCGGACCTCCCGCAGGTCCCTCAAAATCACAATCCTGCTGACGTAATGGCCCTGCTCGCCCAGGATGTCCGAAGAACTGACGCTAAGGGGAAAGACGCCTTTGCCTTTGATCTCGCACTCAATTTCCTGCTCGGTCACGGAAATTCCCGGCTCCAAAAGATAAACAAGACCTTCCATGTGTTCCGAAAAGATCTTTTTTGCGTCCCGGCCAAGGGTTTTCATGCGAGATAAGCCGGTGATGATCTCGGCGGAATGATTGAAAAAGGCCACCCGGCCCGCGGCATCCATGGCGATAAGACCCACAGGAAGGCTGGTCACCACCTCCTTGGCGAACGCGCTGGTATCCTGCAGCATCCGCCTGGCCACCTGATAACTTTGCGCCCAATATAAGGCGAGAAAGCCGCCCAGCCCCATAAGGCATATGAGCCCGGCCATGAGCAGGGTGTTGCGCATATCAACGCTGCGCTCGTTTTCAAAGGGCGCCATGTTCAGGCCCACAAAAATGATCTGGTCGCTGGAATCGCCCTTGGAGGAAAAGCACCAGTCCATTCGGGTCTGACCCGTGTTCGGATCCACATGCATGGTCATGCCCCGGCCGCGCATTTTTCCCTGCCCGGGCAAAGGACAAAAGGCCCGGTACACTTCAAAGGCTTTGACCTTTTTTTCCACCCCCACTATGCGCCAAAGCCCGCTGGTTGTGGTTTTCAATGCATCCCGGGAAAAACGGTTGGGCACAGTCTGCCCAATTTTGGAGGAATTGCTGTGAGCCAAAATCTTTCCGTCCTTGTCCACAATTCCGATATATAAAATGTCGGGATGCCCCGCCGCCTCCTCCAGCAATGTCTGAACCTGGTTCCCGCCCCAACGCATGCCCATCAGGCCGGTTCTGGCGCCCGCCTCCACGGCCCGAATGATGGCGGCCCCCTTCTCACTTAAAATATAGGACATATGATGCCGCTGCCTGTTGATGTCCCTGACCGTCATGGCCACGACAGCGGCCAGTAGAATCAAGGAAGCGCTGGCCACCACCAAGGGCGGCATGGGGGCCCATTCGTCCATGTCTCGCGATTTTTTTCTAAACAGCATGTTTGATCCTTTGCCGGCGGGTGATGTTAACAATCATGGCCTGTTCCATAATAGCGCAACTGTATAATTTGTAAACACCCTGTATCCTCCGGAACCGCAATTTTGGGTAAAAAAGATACATTCCACAAGTGCATTTTTATTATCCTCAGCCGTTAAAAGCCTCCACAAAGACAATTAATCCTTTTTTATTCAAGCAGTTAACCACTTTCCACAATCTTTGGCACGCCTGTTGCCTATGTAGAGGGCAAGAGCAATTACCCTGCCAAAGATTAAACATACGGCGGAATCTTTAAACCTTTAGTCGGGAGACAAACACATGAAGAAGTTAGCAACCGGAGTCGTAACATTAGTCATGGTCGGCCTATTGGCCGGATCGGCCCTGGCCTGGGAATGCTGGGGCGGCGGCCGCGGCTATGGGGCCAACTATAACAACTACAACGCCGAAAGTCTGGAGTCCCGCAACAAGTTCCTGAGCGAAACAGCGGATCTTCGCAAGGACCTGGCTGCCAAACGCACCCAACTGGATGCGGTCATGTCCAGCGCCAATCCGGACGCCGAAGCAGCGGGCAAGATTTCGCGAGAAATATTTGACATCAAAGAGCAGCTTCGCGCTAAAGCGGACGCTGCCGGAGTCGCCGGCCCCCTCGCCGACGCCGGCTACGGCTGCCAGGGCCAAGGAAGACGCGGCGGCGGAAATTGCTGGCGTTAGCCGCATCTTACTAAGCCTGTTTTTTTCATCATACCCAACCTCCTCTAAACTAGGACCGGCTTTCGGGAAGCCTCCCCCTGACCGAAAGCCGGTCCAAACCCTCATCTGGGTTTGGACAAAAAATCTGAAAATGAATTTTTTAGCAATATAACTAACAAGTTAAATTACCGCAGTGCATTCTCCTCTTTATCCCCTCTTCATCCCCCGGCCCCTCTTTCCCGCATTGGGAAAGGGGGGTTGCCCGTTTGACGCCGAGTGAACATAAACTCAAAATATTTTCCCGAAAATAGTGCCATGCTTTGCGGCAACATTTCACTGATTGGATCAGGCGTTAAACAGCTTTCCCCGTAGCGCCTTCCCTCTCTGCCCCAATAAATTTTGTCGGCAACTATCATCAACATTTGATATATCAGCACTATAGTGACAGTTGATGTATAATATTAATTTTTAGTTCTCATATTCACGGTTGCCAAAGAAAGCATTATCTGTTAGGCGATCTTCAAACAAAACAGATATTTCAAATAAATATTTGTAAGACTTTATGTTCTCATGGAGGGGGGAATTACTATGCTCTTACGCCGCCAGTCCATTTTGTTGTGGACGATCGTCTTATTTCTCATCACAGCAGTTTCAGCCGCAGCTTTTCAAACTTCCGATCTCACAGGGACATGGCATGTGCACAGGCTCCTTTCCGGCGATGCGCCTGACGCCGTTGGATGGGAGTACGGCACATGCGATATCACTCCTGGCGGGGTCATTTCCTACACAGGGACATCTACCTGCTCAGGCGAAGTCACGGAGACCGGCGCCCTGTCTGTTGACAGCTCCGGCCAGGTATCCGTGGCGGAAGACGCATCCTATAGCGGGGCTCTCAATGCCGGGAAAGATCTAATCGTTGGAAGCTACACCGCCCCCGGGGGAGGCAGGGCTTTGGAAATCGCCCTGAAGCGGACTCCAGGAATGGTGTTCAGCCAGGCGGACCTTGCCGGTACGTGGCGGATATACGGTCTGGTATCAGGCGATTCCCCCGCACAGACGCCCGGGTGGACCTACCAAACCCAGGCGATTCTGGACGCAACCGGAAACGGCGTTTACGGGACGCCCCAATACAACAGTATGGGCACTAGTTGGGACCATCTTATCAACGCCCTTCCCATGGACTCCAACGGAATCATGAGCTTTTTATCGGAAGACGGCCCCGCCCACGGCGCCATGAGCGATGACAAAAATCTGTTGGTGATCGCGGGGACCGGTTGCCCTGGGTACAAGGATGATGTGTGCGGGTTTAATATGCAGATCTGGGTGCGGGCCGGGGTAACGTGTTTTAGCCAGGAGGATCTGGCAGGCTACTGGACGATCCATGGACTGGTTGCTGGCGATGCATCCGCCGGGGCTAACTTTATCGGCTGGACCCGGTCCACCGGCACATTGGATCACGCGGGATGGTATGAAACGGATGCCTGGGAAACCAGCAGCGGATCCTCCGATCCTGCTGCAACTGCCATCCCGGTGACCTTTGACGGGCTTGTCTCCTTCATGTCCGACGGCGTGAGCGCAGGCCATGGCGCGGTAATGGCTTCCAAGGATTTCTGGGTCCTTGTACAGAATGACGGGGGAGGGGGATTCAGCCTGGTAACAGGCGTGCGGCAAAAGGCTGCCCCCCGGGTGTTCGGCGACTTCAATTATTCCGGCAACCTGGACCTTGGGGACGCCATCCAGATTCTCCAGATCCTGGCAGGCCAGCGCTCCAACACCTTGGATGGAGGCATTCAGGCGGCATTGGAGAGATTTGAGGCCATTCTCGCCAAGGATTCCACCTCGGTGGACGATCCGGACTGGGACTACGTGATAAGCCGGAATTTCATGGACTTCGGCCGGGATAGAGAAGACTATCTCGCCCCAGTGGTGAACGGCAGCCTGCAAGGGGCGGTCTTCGAAGGCATGCAAATCGTGGAGGTGGCGGACGGCGATCCGCCCCGGGTCCGCATATCCTGCCACATCATGATGCCGGACGGGTCCCGGTTTTTTGTCTCTCATCTGTGGTTCACCCAGGAAAACGGTGTTTGGCTCATGACCGGGGACGGGCTGCCCATGGAGTTTGAGGTGGATGCTTCCGCTGCTCTGAACCAAAATACGGGAACGGTGCAGGAAAACGGAATCGGTTTCAGAGCGCACGATTATTATCATCATACCGTAAACAAGGGCATTGATAATATTCTCGTCACCGGCCCCGGACTGCCCTCCCAGGGGCTGGTCATGCAAGTGGTTGACAACAGCGACCCGGACGACGTGAGGTACCGCGTTTTCAAGGACGATGAGGCCATCGAGCTTTTTCAGGAGGCGGACGGGCTGGATACATCCGTAATCCCAAATAACGCCCGGTATGTGTTCACGCCGCGGGATGCGTCCGGCAACGCCGTGTTCAGCCAGTCTTTCACAAAGACCCTGCCTCTGCCGCCCCTGTCCAATGCGGAGCTGGAGTCCAATCCCCAGCGATATTTTCCCTTGCTCACAGCTCCGGAAGGAAGCGTCTTGTCCTCTTTTGACGGCGGCGATCTTACTGTCAAGTGGACCGAGCCCGACGCCTTGGACGACCCCAATGTAATCAAGGTGGAAGTGGAATGGGCTTCCGGTTCTGGCAAAGGAGGGGGGATCTATGGCGCCGCCCTGGCTGTCCTCACCGGGCTGGACGCTTCCCTGGGACAGGCTGATACGGCCGACTTTACTTTGGAATGCTACGACAAGACCATGCGGGAATTCACCACCCATTGCAAGGTGGACGTCTCTGATAGTATCAAGCTGGTGCTGGCCAGTTATCACGCGCGCTATGCGTCTGGCGTTCCGTTCAGCCTGGAAACACGTTCGGCAGGTTCTCCGGAACAAATTATTGTGGTGGATGAAAACGGGCTGCCTCCGGCCAGCCCCTATGCGCTTTCCATCTACAGTTCTTCAGGAAATGTCTGGCAAATGGAAAACATTCCAGCTGGAGTGAGTGAAATCTCCATGGGCGTTGTTCCCGAGGGAGCCGATGAGGTTTTTGCCTTCACAAATACTAGTGCAAACGGGACCTATTGGGCTGAATTGAAGGCGGGAAACCATAAAGAAAAGGACAGCTATTTATGGAAGGTTACGGATGGAGAGCCCATGTCAACCGGATCGCAGGTTGCGGTCAATATGTCAAATCCCCAGGGGATTTCGTTCAGCGGGTACCTTGGGATAGCCTTTATTGATTCCAACGATGAAATATACATGAATCTGTTCGAGTATACAGGGGGCAGCGAGTCCTTCTCTGCTGTGCCTCCTTCCGGCGATTGGATTTGGTTTGTTAGCGTCGCGACCGACACCGGTGGAAACGGCTGGCTGCCGCTTTTTGATCACGAACTTCACGACGTAAGCGCAGTGATTCCATTGGGAAGTAATGAACTGTTGGGCGGGGGAAATTCAGTGGATCTGGAACTGTCATCCATGCAGGTCCAGGGGGGCGTGCGTTTCCAGGATGCGTCCGGCATTTTGCAGTCACCTCCCGCAAATGCGGTCATCGAGCTTGAGGCTGAAGATTATGAAGACGTGGAAGGCGCTTTCATCCCACAGAGCGACGGCTCCTTTTCCGGCTCAATGCATTACTTGAAGAAGGTCGGAGATGCGGCCATACCACAAGACGCCTTGATGGAGGTGAATGTTTTTCTGGACGTTCACAGAACCGGTGATGTGGGTCACAACTCTTTCGTTTTCGCGGAGTTGGATGGAATAAGCGCCTCTAATCTGGGGACCGTGCAGAATCCACTGGCGACAATAACGGGCCATTCGTTGAACATCACGGTGAACGGCATTTTAGGCGACGACCAGTGGCTTTGCCACCCCACCAACCAAATTCTTACCGCTTCGAGCAATACCATTACAGGAATCCTGTACTCCCATCCTTCCGGCTCAGACGATGTTGACCTTTTCTATGATAGAAACGGCAACGGATGGGTCGAAAACGAAGAGGACAATGTGAATATCCAACCAGATGCAACCAGTTTTTCCATTCCGGAAAACCTGCTTTTTTGCTTGTTTCAGTTCAAAGATGACGTGTGGCATAATATGGATTTCGAACTTAATAACAATTGGCAGCGTTGGTATGGGCACAGAAGCACTTCCAGCAAAGGAGAAGGCCTCGCCGTCATCGGTCTTGGAAATGCGCAGCCCGATCCGAACCTTCCCACGGCCATAACCCTGTTTCAGGATGCAAACCACAACGGGCACTTGGACTCCGGAGAGGATCACGCCGTTCTCAACAACATCCCGGCCCTTACAGACCGGTACTGCCTGGACTACCCGGACGTGATCCAGGCAAGCGATTTTTCGCCCTGGCCCTGAATTTATCATTTGCACGCACAAAGCAAGCACTGAACAAATAGGAGAATGGAGCGGAAAAATGCGAGCATGGAAGACTGGGTTGGTACTAATAGCAATGCACTTGTGTTTGTTGGGCCAAATTCACGCCCTGGAAGTGGGGCGGGAGTTTACCGTCACTCAGAACAACGCCACCCTGATTGGAACCATTGCCGGGTTTGACGGGGACAATTACCTGATTGTCTATAAATATGCCGGCGGGGTGTATTGCCAATTTACGGCGCCCGATGGTTCCCTGCGGGGAGATCCCATGAAAGCCGGGGATTCAGACGCCATCGCTGTTTACGGCGCCTATGGGAACGGCGACTACCTCGTTACATGGACGGACAACAATCAACACGTACTGGGGCGTTTTGCGTCCAAATCCGGAGGCTTCAAGGGCGCGGCCTTTTCCATCAACCAAACCAGCCACGGCAAGAGCCTGCGTGGTTGCTGTTTTGGAGCGGATGAATTTCTGGTGATCTGGGAGGACAAGCGGGGAGCGGACGACGACATGTACGGTCAAATTGTTTCCATCTCCGGGGATCTGGTGGGTTCGGAAATACCCGTCAGCACGGCGGCGGACGACCAGAGACAGGGCGCTTTGTGTCACGACGGCGCCCGCTTCCTGGTTGCCTGGTATGACTACAGAAACGGAATCAATAACAAACATGTTTTTGGACAATTTGTGGACGCTTCAGGAAACCTTTCCGGCGCAAATTTTCAAATCAGCCAGACGCCTGCTTTTGACGGTATGCCTCCGGCCGTGGCCTTTGACGGGAATAATTATCTGGTGGTCTGGAATAAAAAATTCGATTCTGAAAACGCGGAAATATGGGATCTGCATGCGCGGATAGTATCCACAAGCGGCCAGTTCCCTAAAGGCGGCGAGTTTGTGGTGACGGACGCCTTCGGCGTACAGAATTTTCCCTCTGTCTCTTTCAATGGATTGAATTACCTGGTCACGTGGATGGACGGACGAAGCGATGAGGGCATTGAACTCATGGGACAGTTTGTTTCCCGGGAAGGGACGTTAAACGGGGATGAGATCACCATAACCGGCCTGGACCCTGCGCCCTCTTCAGAGGACCAGCCCTATTTCGCCGATCAGATCTGGAGCGGCGAACAATACCTTACCGTTTACGGCCGGGGAGACATCGAGGGCTTCATGGACAGCGGTTTCGCTACGATGGTTGGGGACTTAACCGGCAGGATCGTGCGCCCCCTGGCAAATGATGCCGATGCGGCCGCGGTTTTGAAAGCCCTTTGCAACATTCTTGACGATCAAAGGGACTCGTGTGTGCAGGCCGACCTCACCCAGGACGGCAAACTAGGGCAGGAGGAGGCCCTGTTCGCCCTGCAGGCCCAGGATATCAGACAAACGCCTGCGGAACCCGATTTTACCCTGGTTTTGAGGAGTGACGGCTCCCGGTATGCTTCTGGAACTCCGTTTTCCATGCAGACATTGCCAGCAGGGTCGCCTGAAACGATTCGGGTGGTCAATGAACATGGATTGCCGCCTGCAACACCCTATTCACTGATGATCCATTCTTCCACAGGTGTTGTATGGCGTGTGGAAGATATTCCCGCCGGTCTTAGCGACATCACTTTAGGCGAACTCCCCTCCGGGGCTACAGAGATTTCTCCCTTTACCAACTTAACGGATAATGGCACGTACTTGGTCGCCGTTACCCTGGAGGATTCGGGAATAGGTGACAAACAGGGGGGAGACATGCGATGGTGGCAGGTCACCGATGGCGCCCCCTTGGGCGGGCGGCAAATGACGGTTAACCTGACCAATCCCCAGGATATCCAGGTAGATGGCTTGGTTATGTTCCTGTTTATAGATGAAAGCAATGGCCAAGCCAGCTTTCAATCTTTTGATTATGCTTCCGGAAGCGCTGTTTTTCAGCCTTATATCCCGGCAAATGACTGGATTGCCGTCGTTAGTGCTGAAAACGATGCAGGAGGCAATGGATGGCTGCCTTTCCTTGAACACGAGCTTGATGACATTTACAGCTTCTATTTATTGAAAAGTGATGAGGTTATATCCGCAGGGTTTGAAGTCAACCTGGAATTAGGCACGACCCAGGTGCAGGGGGCTGTCTGTTTTCAGGACCAGTACGGCAATCTGCAGGCGCCGCCCGAGGATGCCGTTGTGGAGGTTGAAGTCGCCGATTATGAGAACCTCGAGGGCGCCTATATCCCCCGGAACGACGGCTCTTTTTCCGGCCCTCTGTATTACCTCAAACAACTCAGCGATCCCCCCATCTCATTAAGTCTTTTTGAAGAAGTGAACGTGTTCCGCGACACATACAGGACCGGTGACTGCGATCACAGCAGTTACAGGTATGGCCGGGTGTATCTACAGGACGTTTCTGACTTGGGGTCCGTCCACAACCCTCTGGTCACTTTTACGGCCCAAACAGTGGACATCACGGTGAACGGCATTCTGGGCCAGGACCAATGGGTGTGTCATGACACACAAGAGGTACTGAACGCTGCCAATAATAAAATCACAGGGACAGTATATACGGTTCCCAATGGTTCAGATTCATTGGGCCTTTATTTTGATCGGAACAAAAACAGTGTGGTGGACGATCGGGAGCACAGTGTCGCCCCCAATATAGAGCAGACAACCTTTGATATCCCAGAGAATCTGCTCATCGCCAAGTTTGAATTTGAGGGCTTTCGTTGGGACAGGCACGACATTATTGCGGATAACGGCTGGTACGTGCGATGGGGAGGCATTGGTTCGTCCACGAGCGAGGGAGGCTTCGACACCGAGGGCTTTGACAACTATCAGAGCAATCCCAGCCTGCCCACCCACTTTATTTTCTACCAGGATACAAACGGGAACAGAAATGTGGATTCCGGCGAGCCCGCCGCGACTCTCACCAACATCCCGGCCCTAACGGACCGGTACTGCCTGGACTATCCGGACGTAATCCAAGCAGGTGATTTCTCGCCTTGGCCTTGACCAGACTTCCATTAAATACATGGATAGGAACCGCATAATGAATAGTCGGCCGCCCGATATACGGGCGGCCGATTACTGCTCATGCCAGGCTGCTGTCACTTGAGTCATTTATTTCCTCTTTTTCCGGATTCCAATCCATCCCCTGCCAATATTCTGCAATGTCTCTGGGCTGCCTTTTCGGCGATGTGGAGGCCGCAGCAATTTCTCCTGGCGGCGGTCCCCTTTTCTGGATCTTCCGCAAGCCGGGATTCTTCGTTTGAGGCTTGTCTACATTTTACCCAACTGTTTCCCTCCGGCGCATCATAGTGGATAAAAAAGTTACAGCGGGCAAAATATTTTTTATTTTACAGCGAATTGCTTTCGAAGGAAAAATCCATTTTTTTCATAAAAACAAATACTTAAACTTTTATTGCCACTTTTGGCACGCCCATTGCTTATGTAGGAGGGCAAGAACGGCGGCGCAAACAAACAGATCGAACGCGGACCGCCGCAAACAGAAGGAGGCTGATTTATGAGAAAATTGTCTGAAAGCATAGCGAACAAACCCATGGTCGGCCTCCACAAAGCATTGCAATTGTGCGCCAGACTCACCCAGCAGGAAACGCCGGACCCCTTGCCGGCAATGACCTCAGCCTGGGAAGTCAGGGGCCGGAAAGGATGCGGCGGCGGACAACGCTGATCCCTGCCGCAGCCGGAAAGGCCCAACGTTTCATCATCCCCAACCTCCTCTATCTCTCGGACCGGTTTTCGGGAAGAACCCTCCCCTGACCGGAAGCCGGTCCGAGGCCCCTCTTTCGAGGGGAAATATGGGGCGAAGCAAGTACGAAATTATACTTTAGCAATGAAGATAACAAGTTAAATACCGCAGTATATTCCCCTCTTCATCCCCCTCTTCATCCCCTGGCCCCTCTTTCCCATACTGGGAAAGGGGGGTTGCCTTTTTTTGGGGAGGCGGTTTTTACCCGCTGCACAGGCCGCCGGATATTTTTTACCCATGTGTACCCATGCGACTCGGCACAGTGGATAAATAAGTTACACATACACGTTTACACGGAAAGCAATTTTTATCCTCCCCGCCTCTTATATGAAAAAATATATAATAAAATCAATGTAATATAAAATTACTTCCATCCTTGGCACAACTGTTGCCAATATAGAAGGGCAAGAGCAGCGAGGCTATTTAACCATAAACAAGAGGGATAGACAAAAACCCTTTGGAATAAAGCAGGAGTCAGCGCCATGAAGAAAATATCAGCAGGAATCGTAACCATAGCAGTCATCGGACTTCTCGCCGGGTCTGCTTTAGCCTGGGATCATTATGGTCGCGGCTACGGCCACTATGGAATGGGCTATGGTATGGGCTACGGCATGCACCATGATTACGCCTATGGCGACGACGCTGGCGTAAGCCGGGAAGCGCGAAACCAATTTTTGACGGAAACGGCGGATCTGCGCAAGGATCTTGCATCCAAACGCATAGAGCTGGACGCAGTGATGTCTGCAGAGAACCCGGACCAGGAAACGGCCGGAAAACTATCCAAGGAGGTTTTTGAGCTAAGAGAGCAGATTCATGCCAAAGCTGAAGCAGCCGGAGTCGCCGGACCCCTTGCCGGCAGAGGCTACGGCTATGGCCATTACGGACGCGGGATGCGCGCCGGCGGCGGATACTGCCGGCGATAAGCCCGAACCAAGTGGCTGGTCACGATCATCCACCTTTTATCTCCTCAATCCCCCGGGACGGTTTTCGGAAAGAACCCTCCCCCGACCGAAAGCCGGCCCGGTCCCCTTAATTGAGGCGAAAACGAGGAAAGATGATCGGATAAACCCAATAAAGACATTATACCGCAGTTATTCCTATCTCAATCACTCCTCATCATCCCCGGCCCCCTTTCCCGCATTGGGAAAGGGGGCCACTCTTTTTTTGGAGCTTTATTTGGATGCTCTGTAGTCAAGGGTGCGAAAAAGCAGGCCTGAACTGCGGGATGCAACCGCTGAAAAAGCCATTGGCCTGCGGCGTTTTTTGGATATACGCCGCCCTTGCCTTCGGCGTTTTTTTGCAAAAAAATCTACGGATGTAAAAGAGCTTCGTCTCAGGTTCCCGTAACGCCGAAAGGTCTAATACGGCCTGGGCCGCTTATGAATGCGTCAGATCAGCCTAAAAGTTCCTTCAATTCCTCTTTGCGTTTATCGCCGATGCCGTCCCAACGCTTTCCCTGGAGGGCTCCTTCAAAAGAAAAGAGATAGTAGCAGAGGGGAAGTCGGGCTCCCGGGTATGCGTCCCGGATTTTTCTGTGGGCTTCCACCGGACCGATAGCCCGGAGGTCGTCTTCTGTGTAAACGCCTATATGGTTGAGGCGTTTTGCGATGGTGTTGCCAATGTTCTGCAGTTCTTCTACTTTCTGACTCATCAAACCTTCCATCTGTTAGCATTGCGAACTCCCTATTCCCGTTTATCGTGGGATGATTGCGGGAACTGAGGGGGAGTCCTTAGTTCTCTCCAGGTTTTTTTGCCTAAAGTAAAAACAGGCAAAGCTCCCGGCGCAATTAGAAAAACTAAATGAAAATGGGTTTTTAGGGCTTGCCCCCCAGGCAGCCAGAAATACAGCAGTCCAATAACCGTGAGGGTCAAAATGCCTATCAGTCCCAAATAGAGTTTCCGGAAAGGAGTGTCAGGATGCTTCCACGGGGAGAAAACACTCAAATAAACCATTGCAAGGCTAAAAAGCCCTGCGCCCAGGAAGGCGCCGGCGTAATTGCCCTTTGCAAAAAGAACTCCGGAAAGAATCAGCGCCCAAAGAAAGGAGCCTATTCCTCCTAAAGTCCATCCCAGTTTAGGCCCCAGGTCCCTCTGCATATCCGCCTCCCGAATCCTTTAACCGGACGTGCAACTCTCAAGCCTATATTCCGGGCAAAACCTGTCCGGTCTTTATGTTGCAACAAGATGACAAATTTTTCAAGCTAATTTAATAATCAACGCATTATCTTCCTTAACCACTTGGTATGTTTTTATGGGATGAGGCGCCGGCCCTTTCAGATTGGCGCCATCGTATTCGTACATGGAACCGTTGACGCTGCAACACTGAACGCAGTTTTGCCCCGGCACGGGATCAAGCCTTCTATGCCCTATATGGGTGCACCGATTTTTTACGGCCCGGTATGTTCCGTCGTCCCCCAGGAACACCAGCACTCTTTCAGGTAAATCCGCACCTTCCAGACGTATGGCGCCGCCGGGCTTGGAAAGTTCGGGCGCCCGGCCCAAATCCACGGTGATCACGCCGTCCTTGAAGGACCAGCAGTCCGAGTCCTGCGGGGTTTTGGTTGCAGGCACTCCTAATATGCGATTGATAAAGCCTCTTTTCAGACCTTGCTTACCCATTGTTTGCGTCTCCTGTCGCGGAAACCGCCTTGGTTTCCCGTTTGCCTTGCAGGCGCGCATCCAAATAAGAGCGCACCTTTTGATAGATTTCCTCAGCCTCCCGGCAGGGAGGCAGGGCTCGGGCGATTTTTTCCAGATACGCCCTTTTATTCAACAGCATAAATGACTTATCGATATTGAGGTCAAAAACCCACCCCATTTGCAACACCATAAAATCCGGAGCGGTTTTCAAATCCAGGGAGTTGACGATGCCCCCGGCCATAATGTCTTTGTGCACGTTTTGCGAAATGCTTTGATCTCCAGGCAGCCCCAATTCCACGGTTTCCTTGGGCGCTTCCCTTTTTCCGTTGTAATGGGCGCACACCACCCGCCAGATGTCCAGTTTGTCCGCGTCCCGGAGCAGGCGCAGGAAGAATTCCTCTTCCGGGGACGCATCCGCCGGGACTTCCTTTTTGTTATGCCATTTTACGCAATACAATATTAACCGCCGTTCGCAGTCCGAAAAATCTTCTAGCAGATTTTCCTTGGCGATAATTTCCGCGCTTTCATCCCCGTGGTCCACGCTGACGGCGTCCACAAAGGTTTTGAACCTGGCATACTGGGTGAATCGCCCCACGTCGTGAAGTAGAGCCATCATTCTGGCAAGACGCATTTCTCGGGACGAAAGAAAAAGGGACTTACCCAGAACCCCGATTTCCCCCATGACCCGAAAAGTATGCCGGGTTTTCAGGGAGCAGGCCTCCCACACCTGGCCGTCTTCCCCGCAAAAGCCCTTTGCGTAGGTGCGGAACCATGCGGTGTATCGGCTTATGTCTTCTTGCCCGGGGCGCATGATATCAGAGCTTATGCACGGACGGCTTTTCATCAGGATCTATTTCCACGGCGATGGTGTCGCCGGTCTTTAAGCCCAGGCGGATGAAGCTCTTGATCACCTCATCATGCCGGTCCATGTTCCAATATACGGACCAGACCGGATTTCTCAGGGTGTCAATGCCGTACGCGTCATGGGAGCATAGGTTGATCCTGAACTTGTCCTTGGCGATGAGCGTATCCGCTTCAGCCAAAAAGTAGTCCATTTGATATAAATTGGTGTGAAGGGCTTTGGCCAACTGACCGTGAATTTCGGGGTACTCGTCCAGGTAATGATTGGCAACCTGGTACAATTCCTTGGGATCCCTGGTGGAAAGGCGAAGCACGGCGTAACGTTCGTGCCAGATGGCGAACTCCTCCATATCCCGCTCGTATCCCCGGATCAGGGAAAGGAGATCCTCTATGGTGGTTTCCTTGCCGTCTTCCCGTCCCAGAACGATGTCCTCGCATTTGGAAATGACTTCCAGGTAAAACGCGTTGTTGTCCATGACGAACAAGGGGCGCTCCCTGTAATTCCTGCGCCGGCGAATCCTGCGCACGCCGTCCAGCTTAATGCGGGTTTCGCTGTCCTTGAAGCCCCGGGTGTCTATGGACGATATATCCTTGGCCTGAACCACAAAGACCTCTCCGGTGGGGGACACGATGAACTCGATCTCGCACCGGAAGCCTAAAAAGGCCTGGATTTCCTGGGACATGTGCAGCAGTTTGATATCGTGGGGGGTGTTGGTGATATAAGGATCCCGCTGGACCTTGTGGCTCCGGTCCATGCTGTAGCCGAACTCCCAATGGTCCCCCACCATCTTGGCCATGATGCTGGCCCCGCTGATAAAGGGCATGACGATAACGCCCATGTCGTCCAGCTTAAGCTCCGGAGCATTATTGAAAATCTGCTGGCGCATGATGGCCAGCTTTTTGGCCTTGCGGGCGGACTTGATAATCCGTTTTCTGGCGTATTTAATGCCCCCTATGTCGGCGTAGGTTTCCAAAGAGTCGAAGGTGCCGCCTTTATAATACTCCTCCATGGGGTGGGCGCTTCTGGCGATTACTTTGAAGTCGTCCGAGAACCTGCTTAAAAAATCCTCCAGATCTTTAAAAGAGTCCTTTTCGAAATCTTCAGCAGGGATGAAAATAAAATCCGGCACATTAAAATTGCCCTGTTTTAACAAGGCCAAAAGCCTGGCTTTTTCCGGCAGCATCTTTTCCACCGCAGCCTCCGACGCCTAAAGTGAAAATACCAATTTGCAAATTTAAACGACCACACAACCGTAGCTGGAAAATCATACCATACAGAGTCCATGACTTCAACATTACGCGCGGGAAAACAAAAGGAGATTGGTTAAATTACAGGACGGCTGGGGATCGGCCTTCCACCTTGGCTGATCGGCCAGGCAATAACACGCCTGGCGACTACCGGGTGAAGGGATTCGACGCTTTTTCACGGCCGATTGTGGTGGCCGGCTCCGGACCGTAGTCATGCCCGGGCAAGACCACGGTTTCCTCGGGCAGAACATACAGGCGTTCCTTGATGTTCTTGACCAGCACCTTCAAGGACGCCCCGGGAAACCAGGTCGCTCCTATGGATCCCGCAAACAGCGTGTCCCCGGAGAAAAGACGGCCCTCCCCCAGCAGGCAAATCCCTCCAGGACTGTGGCCGGGGGTGTGCATCACCTCAAGCTGGGTTTCTCCAATGGAAATCCGGTCTCCATCCTCCAGGAGGACGTCTGCGGGCGGGGATTTCCTGCCGCCCAACATCCTGCACGCAAGGCCGCCAAACAAGGAGGTCAGCATTTTTGCGTCCTGTTTGTGGATGTACAGACGAGCTCCAGTCGCCGAAATAATGCCGGCATTCCCGCAAATGTGGTCGAAATGGCCGTGGGTGTTGATAACGTGCGTGACCTTGCCCCCCATTTCGTCAACCTGCCCCAATATGGTTGAAGCATCGAATGCCGGGTCAATAAGCGCGCAATTTTTTGTGACGGGATCCTGGATCACATAACAAAAAACCCCCATGGAACCTCCCAGGATTTGACGAATGATCAAAGGCCCCTCCTTTTTTTTAACGAGTAAAGCGCATCGGCGCCGTCAAGAAGTTGCTCTCAATGAAGGATTGTGTTTATCATGCTACGAAGTTTCCGTCAAAACTGTCCCGGGTACAGAGATTATCGACATGAAAGACCAAACCATAGTGGAATGCCGGAATTTGGGATTTGCTTATGAAAACGGCAAGGATCTTTTTTCGGAAGTCAACCTGAAGGTTCCAGCCGGCGCTTTTGTGCAGATTCAAGGGGCTTCGGGTACGGGAAAGTCCACGTTTTTGCGGCTTCTTAACCGGCTGGCGATCCCCAGCAAAGGAAGCATCCTGTTTCAAGGGAAGGACCTGCAGGAGTTGGAAGCGCCCGAGCTGAGAACCCGGATTGTCTACCTTCAGCAAACGCCCACGCTAATCCAGGGCAGCGTGCGCCACAACCTTGTGCTGCCTTTCCGGTTCTTTCAAAATAAAAAGCGTAAGGCTCCTGAAGATGAGGAACTCCGAAAGGGTCTTCAGCGTTTTATGCTGGACGAAATCAGCCTGGAGCAATCGGCCATGGATCTCTCCGTAGGGCAGCGCCAGCGTTTATGCCTGCTGAGGGCCATCTTGCTTTCGCCCGACGTCCTGCTGCTGGACGAACCTACAAGCGCCCTGGATAAAGACAGCCGCCAGGCGGTGGTGGACGTGGTAAACAAGCTGCACCGGGATGACAACATAACCATGTTTCTGGTGGCCCACACGGAGTTTTCCGTCGAATCGGGGAAGGTTATTTATTGCACCTTGAATAGCGGAAAGATGGAGGTCCAATGAGCCAAGTCGTACACATCAGCCTGTGGCAGTTGGGGCTTGGAACGATTTTCATCCTCATGGCCGGGGCGACCTCCCTGATCTATAAGCTGGGGCTGGAGAAGGACCTGTTTTGGGGGACTGTTCGCACCTTTGCCCAGCTGTTTTTAATGGGCTACGCTTTAACCATTATTTTCACCCTGAACCTCGGCTGGATGGTCCTGGCCATTTACGCGGTGATGATCGGCTTCGCCGCCCTGACCGTACGCGGCAGGATCAAAGAAAAGCAGGTTCCCGTTCTAGTCCCGACCTTCGTCTCCATGCTGACCAGCTACATGCTTGTGAGCATTCTTATAACCGGCGTTATTGTCGGCGTGGATCCTTGGTGGCAGCCTCGATATTTTCTAACCTTGGGGGGCATGGTCGTGGGCAATTCCATGACCGCCGTGGCTATCTCCCTGGAACGCCTGTTTGCTGAGCTGAGACAGCGCTCCAACGAGGTGGAAATGATGCTTTGCCTGGGCGCCGATTACAAGGAAGCCAGCCATCCTATGCTGGCGGAAGCCCTGAAAGCCGGCATGATTCCCTCCATCAATTCCATGATGGGCGCAGGAATCGTGTTTATACCCGGCATGATGACCGGCCAAATTCTGGCGGGCGCCGATCCCCTGGAAGCCATCCGCTACCAGATTGTGGTGATGCTCATGCTGGTGGGATCCACGGCACTGGGGTCTTTGCTCATCACCCTGCTGGTCCGTAGAAAATGTTTCGGCGCAGCCCAGGAACTAAGATTGACCAAAACCAAAGGGGTTTCCTAATCAAACAGCTCAATAAATAGGCGCACATGCTTGAAATCTTACAGAATGTTGGAATTTTCGCCTTGGATTCCCTCAAGACCACGGGCATGATCCTGCTCATGATCATGGGGCCGGGCATGCTCTTCG
This sequence comes from Desulfatibacillum alkenivorans DSM 16219, assembly GCF_900142135.1. GTDB lineage: Bacteria > Desulfobacterota > Desulfobacteria > Desulfobacterales > Desulfatibacillaceae > Desulfatibacillum > Desulfatibacillum alkenivorans. Next base: position 54,416 of record NZ_FQZU01000034.1, read on the forward strand.
CCCTGATTATGAACAGCGTCTCCACCCGGTTGAAAGCCGAATTATGGAACTTGCTGGGCCGAAAACTATACCTGGCCGCCTTTGGATGGTTGGGCGTAAGCGTGCACGAACTGGGGCATGCCGTCATGTGCCTTTTGTTCGGGCATAAAATCAACAAGCTGCAACTCTTTGCGCCGGATCACAAATCGGGAACCCTGGGCGCCGTGAATCACAGCTTCAATCCCCGCAACCCATACCAGGTAGTCGGCAATTTCTTTATAGCCTTAGGCCCGGTCATCCTGGGAGTCGCCGTTATTTGGACGGCGGCGCATTTTCTGCTTCCCCATGGAATAGCCTCCCTGGAAATCTCCGTCAAATGGTCCGATTTCCGTTCCCTGGACGCCTTTTTAAGATTGGCCGCTTCCGCCTGGGACGCCCTAAAGGACATGCTGGACGGCCTGTTCACCAAGGCCCTATGGAGCCAATGGCAGACGTGGGTGTTCACTTATCTCCTTATCTGCGTGGGGAGCGGCATTTCCCTTTCGTGGTCCGACATCTCCGGCGGGATCGAAGGATTCCTGGCCTTCTTTGTCCTGTTGTTTATCGCCGTGCTTGTCGCTGCGTATTTTGACAGCATACCCTCGCAGCAGATCAAAGCCTTAAGCCGGGCTATAGCAAACGTGTATCCCTTTATGCTTTTCGCCCTGGCTTTAAACGCCCTACTGGCCGCGTCGATTTTCCTGCTCAACACATTGAAAGAATCTATAAAAAACTAAATATCTTGCGCCAAAATCCGATAACAACCTTAAGAAGATTACCTCGCGCATCAATGATCGGACGGAGGCGCCATGTATTCCATAAAAAACGACATCGCAAAAAATCGTCTTTACGTAACCATCGGGGTCCTCAAAACCCGAGATTCGTGCAACTTGGTCAACTCCATGCTAAAACGGGCTTCCAGAATGCGAAGAGAATTCACGCTTTTATTGGACTTATCCGCATTCAGGCCCACCTCGGAGCTTGCGACCCAAAACATTTGCATGGGAATCGATTACATGCAAAAGCAGGGGCTTGGATATGTCGCCAAGGTTTCCTGCCCCATGGAGGCCATGACGGATATTGACGTTTCCTGCATTCCTTACGGCATGGAATGCCAAACGGCGGCCACGGCGGCGGAAGCAAATAAGATTTTGGATTGGTGGACGGCGGAGCAACAAGCCAAGGGCGCCATGCAGGAAAAAGGGGGCGTCCCCGCTTTTCAGGAATATAATCCGCCTGACTGGGTTTTCCTTTCACCGCCGGATTAACACGTCAGGCTATTTCCAACTCATCCCCCACACATAACCGGTTGATCATAAAAGCCTGGTAAAAAGCGCTTAAAGCCGGAAGGGCCGTGCAATGGTTGGGAAACAAAGATTCAACTCCCTCTTGACGGAAGTAATCAATGGTTTTTTCCGCCGCTTTCGAATCGTCCAGTTAAACGCCGCCATTAATTTCTTTGCAGGACCATAATGCTGATATCGTCGGAAAAAGCGTCGCCGCCCCGAAAGCGGTATAGTTCTTCCGCGGTTTTCCGCATAACGCTTTCCAGGTCCTGAGAGCGGTTGTCTTCCAGCAATTGCATGAGGCGCTTTTGGGAAAACTCGTTTTCATGGTCGTCGCGGCATTCGGTGATGCCGTCGGAATACAGGTAAAGCCGGTCGCCGGGATTCAGGGTGAACTCGTATCCGGAATACTCGGCGTTTTCCAAAAGCCCCACAGGAAAGCCTCCGTTGCCGATGGTCTCCAGAGCGCCCTGGCTTGGTACGCGTATTGGGTGGGGGTGGCCCGCCTGGGTCAGGATGGTGCGGCCGGTCCGGACGTCGGTTATTCCCAGGACCATGGTAAAGTAGGCCTGCAGCGTGTCGCTGCTTTGAAACAGGAGGTTCAGTTTGGCGGCCATGTCCTCGGGGGAAAGCAGCGTTCCCGACCCGTTTCGGGATATGCCGGTAGTCATGGCCTCCTCCCATATCAGGGAGGTGAGGGTTTTGCTGACGGTCACGGAAAGCATGGCTGCGGGAACTCCGTGGCCGGAGATGTCCAGGATGAAAAAGGCGATGTGGTTGTCCCCTAAAGGGAAAAAATTGAACATATCCCCGCCCACAATGGCGCAGGGCATGAACAGGGAGCCGAAGCTGAACCCGTTGATTTCGCCGGTCTGGGCGGGCAATAGGCTCTGCTGAACCGAGGCCGCCACTTGGAGGTCCTTGGTGATAATGTCGTTGGAGCGGGAAAGGTCGATGTTGGATTGGGACAGTTCCGCGTTTTTGACTTTAAGCTCTTTTTCCAGGCTCAGGATTCTTTCGGCCGCCGTGATCCGGGCTTTGAGTTCTCCGGCGTTAAAGGGCTTGGATATGAAGTCGTCGGCCCCGGCTTCCAGGCCTTCCATCAATTCGGATTTGCTTGTTTTTGCGGTAAGCAGAATCAGGTAGGTGTATGAGGACAAAGAGCTTTGCCGGATTTTTTTGCACAGGGCCGGACCTTCCATGCCAGGCATCATCCAGTCTATCACGGCAAGGCGGGGAGCCTCCGGATCCTGCAAGATCTCCCAGGCCCGGGCCCCGTCCTGGGCCGTAACAACCTCATAGCCCCATTTGGACAAGAGAGTTTTAAGGGCTATCTGAACTGTTCTGTCATCATCAGCGACGAGTATTTTCATAGCGGTATGGTTGAAATTTCCCGCCTCCTTCAGTTCTTTTTTTCCGTTTCTTAAGGCCTGGTCATAAAATCGGCTTTTAGGCTGTGTTCCTTTAGGATCAATTTTTACGGAAACAGGCGGATCTGACAAAAAAAAGACTGTTCCAAGCGGCTCGCCCCCGAAATGAGTACAAATTAATCTTGATATTTAATAGGGAAATTGATATGGATTAATGATAATCAATGCATTGTGAACAGATTGGCCTTACTCGGTTTTTTTGTAGATTGAACCCAATAATAGTGCATCTACTCTTGAAACGCCCGGTTAAAATATGAAGCCTTCCATAGCGCTTAAAGGTCAGTTGGATTTTGTCAGCCTGGCTCAAGTCATTCAGTTTTTATCATCCAATTCCAGCAACGGCGCTCTTGTCCTTAGAAGCCCGTATATCAATCAGCCCGGCGTAATCTGTTTTAACAAAGGCATAATCACCAATGCCTTTTGCGGCGATTTACAGGGGATCGACGCTGCATACTCTCTGTTCGGCTGGACCGAAGGAGAGTTTGAATTCGACGTAAACCGCGTGGAAGCGGAACGGGTCATCACTCAAAGCCTGATGGAAATCATCATGGAAGGCGCCCGAATGCTGGACGAAGGGCGCATCCAGGAACTGGGCGCGGAAAGCCGGGATATCGCCAAGCCTTTCCGGCCTCATCTGGAGGAAGGGGTGAATTTCATCCCCAGCCCGGACGTGGACTACTCGTACGTGGTGGAAGAAGAGATATTCTCCCCGGGCCAGAACATTGTGGAGGAAGGCAATCACGGCAATTGGATTTGCGTTATCCTGGACGGATATGCGGACGTGATCAAAGACACTAAAAGGGGGCCTTTCACGCTGTGCAGAATCGGGCCGGGCGCTTTGATCGGAGACATCGCCATCGTCCTGAAAAAGGAGAACGTGCGGCGCGCGTCCGTCATATCCGTAGACGAAGTCACATTGGGGGTCCTGGACTTGGAAAGAATCCACCGGGAGCTGGCCCTCATGTCCCGAAACCTCCGCGGCGTCCTTTTGGGGCTGAACCGCCGATTGGCCGAAGTCAATCACAATCTATCCAGGCTGTACGTGTCCGACACAACCTACGACATCAAAAGCCTGAACGGCAGGGACGTCTTTGATTTCAACGGGAGCGACAAGCTGTTCACCATCACGCAAGGCTGGGCGTCCCTGGTCGCCAAAGGCCAAAAAGGATACGTAAAAGTCGCTGAAATGGAGCATGGCGATTTTGTGGGCCGGGTTCCTTTTCTGGATTTGGGCCACGAGCCGGGCCAGGCCGTCCTGCTGCCTTCCGAGGACTTCGCCGTGGAGGAGCTGCCCACCGAAGACATCGTCGCCGAATACGAAAACTCCTCCAACATGATTCAATGCATCGCGAGCTACATCTCCAACTGCGTCGCAGCCACCACCATGCAAATCCGTGGGACCGGCAAAACCGAGTAACCCTCCCCCTGCGTCATTTATCTACTATAGAGGGCGGGGAAGGCCCTTGCCGCCCCCCGAACCGTGCATGCGGTTCTCAGCATCTGAAATAAAAAATCTTATCAATCAGCTTTTGCTGAGTTTGAAGCCCAACAGTTTCATAAGCGCCGATAAGCATTCTTGCTGGGCTCCGTAATCCAACCCGCAAAAATCAAAGTAAAAATGTTGATTGGGTAGGGCCTGCGAAACCCAAGAAAAATGCGTTCAGGCAGCGCCGTTCGCCCCCGACCTTGCCTAACCTCGAAACCTCTATTAGGCCGCGCCTTCCGGCCTGCAGCCCCAGTAATTACATGCCTGGGCCGCCCGAAAGGCGGGCAGGGCGAGCCGCTGCCCCTACACTGCAAAAATATGGGGCTGTAAAGAAATCCCCTACTCTTCCGACAAAATGCGTTCGGCGCGCTGACGGGCCTGCTCAAAGGGTTCGGGCCTGTACGGATCGATCCATGCCTGGGCGGCGGAATCCGGCCCCATGACAAAAAACAAGGACTGCACCAAAAAAAACAGCCACACGGCCAAGGCCCAGGTCAGGCCCGAATGGGGCGCCAGTAAATTCACCAGCAAGGCGCCTCCGGCGCTCACGCCCAGTTCCACAGCCAGGGATCGGGCGCCTTTTCCAGCAAAGCACACTCCGCTGCGAATCCAGGCCAGAATAACAATGGCCGCAACCAGAAAATTGGTTTGAGGCAGTCCCGCAAAGGCCAAAACCAGCAACAGAAACAAGGGGAACAGGCAGGTCAAAAATTTCCCCCCGCTCCATCTGCGGAGCAGCCAGGCGTATCCGGCTAAAAAGACCCACAAGGTCATGCGAAAGGCCCAATACGGCCCGGAGATCAGGTTCAGGCAAAAATACGCCGGGATGAAAGCCAGGCCGCAGGCCAGGGCGTACCAGATGGTTCCGGAAAAATGGCTGCGCATGGCCCTGACCTCCCGTTCCAGGCCTTGGGCTGGGGCGTCGTTCAAGTATGCAAAGTTGTTATTCATGGCGCAAAGCCTCCTTGCGTTTTTCAAGCTCCCACTGGATTTCCTCGTCGCTCAGGTCCTGACCGGCGAAGGACGCACCCTGAATATCGCAATACTCCTGGTTCTTCTTGGCTGCCATAAACGCATCAGCCTGGACTTTCAGGCGTTCGTGCACCAGGGCTTTTTCCTCCAGGTCCTGCTGCAGGCGGGAAATATCCCGATTCAGCTCCTGGATTTGCAAATCCAGCTTTTGGACGACGCCGGTCACGGTTTTATGCTTGCGGATTAAAAATTTGGCGATGTCGTCCTTTTCCTTTTTCACGGCCTCGCAAAGGTCCTGATCCACTTTTTCCGCCAGTTCCTCCTGGGCCTTGAGGTTGGCTTTCAGGTTGTCCCTTCTGGCGGAAAGCCGGGACAGCCTGATGCGCTCCCGGGACATGGCGTCTTCCATTTCCCGCAGGCATTGGGCCAGGACCAGGCCTTTGTCTTCGATCTGATCCATGACTCCGTGAATGTCCGCTTTGCACAGCCTGGTTAATCTTGTCATTATTCCCATTTGGCGGCCTCCTTGATTGAAAATTCCGTCAACCCCATCCTCCTTTCCGTCCTTCCCCGATGGGAGGGGGAAGGACAAAGGATTGATGGCTTTGATGATGAAGCGCTTTGGGTATCGCCGAGATGGACTTCCTTGTTTTACACGGATTCAGGGCTACAACCGGCCTGAATCCTTCCTTTGACGTTTTGCGCTTCATCCGCGACCCCACGCGGAGCATGGGATGATAATAAAATGTATGCCGGACGGGCCTGCACGCACATTGCTTTTTTAAGTTTGACAGGGTGCAATTAGGCATGACGGTTATTGATTGGTTACACCAATGCGGTGCAAAACCGCCCGGCAAGCAAATCTTATGTCTCGCAAACTCTATTTGATTCCCCGGCGGTCCTTATACCCTTCGTATTGCATGGACTTGGAAACCGCTCTTTGCTTTTGCATGACCTCCGAGGAGTTTCCGGTGAAGGTTTCATCCACCTTATCCATAAGGGCCTCGCAGTCTTCATTGAGGTTGGACTCCACGCTGGGGGAATTCACCACGCTGTTTTGGACCTGGATGCTCTGGCGGTATTCTTGGATGCGATGCTTGGCCTGATCCTTATCGCCGGCCTTGATGTCCGCGGCCACCTCTTCCTTGAGGACGTTCCAATCCGCACTAAGCACCTTCTCCTCCCAGGCCTCCCTGGATACGGATTCCAAAGCAGCCATGGCGTTTTGAGTCACCTGCACTTCAAAGGATTGGGGGCACATGGCGGTGAGGGTTTGGCCTTCGTGCACGTAGGTCGCCTTGACGCCGTCAAGATTCAGGATTTCACCGGCGTCTTCGTTGGCGTGCAGCCGAATGTACAGGGTGCGCGATTGCCCGGAAAGAAGAGCGCCGGGAGAGATGAACGCCCCGTTTTCCCTGTTGATCACGGGATATCCGTTGGCGGAGACGGCCGTCACGCCCTTGGGCAGAGGCAGATGAATGGATAAGGCGCTGGCCGCTACGGCCCGGGTCCAGTTGGCTTCCTCCTGAAAGACGGCCAGAAAATCGCCGGGATTTTCCAGGTAGTAATACCGGCCCCTGCCGCCGTCCGCCACCGTGGCCATAAGCTGCTCGTTAAAATCCTGGCCCAGGCCCACGGTGGTTACCGAATAAACCAGGCCGTCGTCCCCAAGCGCGGCCATGGCGGCCAACTGATTGGGGTCGGTGACGCCCTGATTGGCCTGGCCGTCGGAAATCAGGATGACCTTGCCCATGCGATCGGGGGCGCCGTAGGCTCTGAGCACGCTCACGCCTTTTTCCAGACCGCCGCCCAGATTGGTGCCGCCGCCCGCCGGAATGGAGTCCACCATCCAGTTGAGGGAGTTGCGTTTGTCGGCCGTCAGATAATGCAGGCCGTCTCCGCCGTCCACGTCGTTGGAATAGGTCACCAAAGAAAAGCGGTCCTGGCTGCGAAGTCCTTCCACCAGCCCTTTGACCGCCGTCTTGGCGTCCCGGATTTTCTGCCCGCCCATGGAGCCGCTTCTATCCAGGACGATCACCATGTCCACGGGCTTGGTTTTGGTTTGTTCCGGCGCCAGGACTTCATCCGCGGTCATGGTCAGGACCAGATCGAACATGCGGTCCCCGGTTGCGTGGATTTTATCCTGGGTTAACTTTCCAGTCAGGGCGACGATGCCGTTTTTCACCGGGTTGACGGCCACAGGAGGAGTCGCGGGCGCGACAGGCGGCGGAGCGACGACGCCCGCGCCTCTATTGGCGTAAGCCATGGCGGCGAACGTCGCCGCGATAAGGACTCCTACGAGTAAAAGGGCTTTTGCTTTCATGGCGTTCTCCTTTTTTATAGCGCGGGAACCGCGCGGCTGCATTTTTTAGCGAGGGGACCTCGCGACTACCATTTATTTGGGCGCGGGAACCGCGCGGCTGCGGCGAGGAAAGCTCGCTAACACAGATTAGCCGTTCAGTTCACGGCAGGTTTTCACCAGTTTGATGAATTCAGCCCGGTATCCCATTTCGTCGGGACCCACGGACTCCTCGGCCATGCGTTGGATCTGATCCCAGGTCAGGCGCTCGGCGTAGGGAGAGTTTCTCAGCAACATGCCCCAGCCTGCCACGGCTGCGGAAAACCGGAAGTCATCGGATGTATCGGCGAATTCCATGGAGGATTCGTCCAGCACCCGGGTGATGAGCCGGCTATGGTTTTCCTCGGGGTTCTTGTAGCGAAATTTAATGGTAAGAATTTCGTTGCGGTTCCGGGGCTCAGGAACAGGTTTGTTTTCCTGATATTTTAGGGGATCGACCCTTTGGGCGCCCATGCCCAGCCCGGCGGGAACGATTTCGTATAATGCGGTCACGGAGTGTCCGGGTCCGATTTCTCCGGCGTCTTTCAGGTCGTTGTTGAAATCCTCCGCCGCCAGCAGCCTGTTTTCATAACCCACCAGACGGTACTGACTGACCCTGGCCGGATTGAACTCCACCTGAATCTTCACGTCTTTGGCCAGGGTGAACATATTCGCCCGCATGTCCTGCACAAAGACTTTGTGCGCTTCCCTGCGGCTGTCGATGTAATAGAAATTTCCGTTGCCGGCGTTGGAGATAGCCTCCATTTTTTCGTCTTTGTAATTGCCCATGCCGAAGCCGCAGATGGTCAGATAAATCCCGGCCCTGCGTTTTTCTTCGATCATGCGCACCAGTTCAGGGGTGGAGGAGACGCCCACGTTGAAGTCGCCGTCCGTGCAAAGAATCACCCGGTTATTGCCTTCGGGAATGAGGTTTTCCCAAGCCGCTCTATAGGCCAACTCAATGCCTTCGCCGCCCGCCGTGGAGCCTCCGGCTTCCAGCCGGTCAAGCGCCTTGATGATTTCGCGTCTATGCCGCGCGGATGTGGAAGGAAGAACCAGCCCCGCCGCCCCGGCGTAAGTCACAATGGACACACGGTCATTGCGGCCCAACTCTCTCACCAGCATTTCCATGGATTCTTTGACCAAAGGCAGCTTGCCTCCGCCGCCCATGGAACCTGAAACGTCCAAGAGGAACACCAGGTTGGAGGGCTTGAAGTCCTTGTAATCCAGGCGCTTGCCTTGAAGCCCCACATGCACAAGCATGTTGTCCCTGTTCCAGGGGCATTGGGACATTTCCATGGTGATGGAAAAGGGATCTTCGCCCTTGGGCTGGGGATAGTCGTAATGAAAATAGTTGATCATTTCCTCAATGCGGACCGCATCCACAGGCGGCATGCCGCCGTTTGCCAAAAAGCGCCGCACGTTGGAGTAGGAAGCCGTGTCCACGTCTATGGAAAATGTGGACACGGGATCATAAAGAGGAGATTTAAATCCTCCTTCACGAATGGATGCGTATTCTTCCCTATTGAAGCCAGAGCCGTCTTTGTAGAAGGCGTAACTCCACTCCGCCTTGGGGGCGGGACAGGGATTGCACGCGGACATGGAAAGGGCAGGCCCCGTGGACTCTGAGGTGTAACCGCTGTACCCGGACATGGCGTCTTCGTTCACAGCCTTTTGAGAGCAACTGGTTAAAGAAACCGCAGCCGATCCGGCCAGGCAGAGGATAGAGACGATCAACAAGGCGTACGTGACGGCGTCTCTCAGAATCTGTTCCTTTTGGCTTTGCATGATTGATTTCCTCCCCTTGATTATGTGTAATGAGCCGTACTTTCTCCTTACGGGGCTATGATGCCCCCGGACCGGCCTTGGGCGCAATTCAAAGAACTGCAAAAACGGAAGACCGGTTTTTTGCATAAGTTTTGCTTTTTCCCGCGGCGGAATGGTGGTAAGCTAAGACCTGGAATTTGTTGACTGTTGTGATGCGTTTCACATCACCCGCCTGGAGCGCGATAATTTTTGGAACAGGTTTTGCGGGGCATTATCATGAAAGAACCAAGGGCGAGCATTCTTCTGGTGGAGGACGACCCGGCCATTTCCCGGGGTCTGCTGGACGTATTTGTGTTCAACGGATTTGAAGCCAAGGGCGTGGAAGACGGCCAGCAGGGACTGGACGAGGCATTGTCCGGCCAGTACGACCTAGTGATTTTGGACGTCATGCTGCCGTCCATGGACGGATTTTCCATCTGCCGCAAGCTGCGGGAGGTCAAGCCCTCCCAGGCCATCATCATGTTGACGGCCAAAGGCTCGGAAAACGACATCGTCACCGGTTTCAGCGCAGGTGCCGACGACTATGTGAGCAAGCCCTTTTCCTTAAAGGAGCTGATGGTCCGGGTGGAAGCGGTCCTCAGGCGGTCCGGCAAGAATCTGGGAACCGCCAAGGTGAGCATCGGCGGAATCATCTTTGACGAAGCTCAGCTTAAGGCGGCTTACGACGACAAAACCGAGGAACTGACTCGCCGGGAAATGGACATCGTCCTGTATTTGCATCGCCAGGAAGGACGGATTGTGCCCAAACGGGAGCTTTTGCTGGAGGTCTGGCATTATAACGACCCGGACGTGGAAACCCGCACCGTGGACATCCATGTATTGAAGCTGAGAAAAAAGATTACGGAACTGGCCGGAGAGGACAAGCCCCTTATCGTAACAGTGCGGGGGGAAGGATACAAGCTGGAAGTTCCTATGGTGATTTGAGCCGCGCCGGGGTTTTGTGAGGCAAATCCGGCGATTTTTTGTTGCATCGGAGGATTTTTTAATGATCGGCGCTATCGCAGGGGACGTAATCGGGTCGGTGTACGAGGCGGTCAATAACAAGTCCCTGTTTTTTCCGCTGTTTAGCCCCTATTCCAGGTTCACGGACGACACCGTGCTGACCGTGGCCACGGCCCAGGCCATTCTGAAAGAAAGACCTTACCTGGACTGCATCAGGGAGTTTGGGCGCAAATATCCCAACGCCGGTTTCGGCGGCCATTTTTACGACTGGCTGTTTGCGGCCAATCCCCTGCCATACAACAGTTGGGGCAACGGCTCGGCCATGCGGGTGAGTCCGGTGGGCTTCGCCTTTGACGACATGGGCAAGGTGCTGGAAGAGGCGAAAAAATCCGCCGAGGTTTCCCATAATCATCCCGAGGGGATCAAGGGCGCCCAGGCCGTGGCCTGCGCCGTATTTCTTGCGCGCAAAGGCGCGGGCAAGGAGGCCGTCCGGGAAGAAATCGCGGCGCGATTCGGCTACAACATGGATCGCACCGTGGACGAAATCCGCCCCAGTTACGCGTTTGACGTATCCTGCCAGGGCTCGGTCCCGGAGGCGATCATCGCCTTTTTGGACTCTGAAAATTTTGAAGACGCCATTCGGCAGGCCGTCTCCCTGGGCGGAGACAGCGACACCATCGGCTGCATGGCCGGGGCGATCGCCCAGGCTTATTATAAGGGAGTTCCCGGGGAGATCGCGGCCGAAGTCCGGTCGCGCCTTCCCGAGGAGTTTTTGAACATCATCGATGAATTTAACAAGGTGTACGGCCTTTCATGAACATTAACCGGCTGCGGATCATAATCATCCTGTTTTGCCTGGCTTTGGCGGCGCCCTCCGCCTATTTCATCCGCCACGCCCGCATGGGCATGGAGCAGGAGGAGCGCGGCGCTCTGCAATTTTTTGCGGACACCATCCTGGACTACATGGAAGAGGATCTGGCCAGGCTGGTGGAACGCGAAGAAGGCCGGGCCGTGGATGATTACGCGGCGTCGGCGGGCGGCGGCCTTTCCATGGATTCCGTAGAAGGTTTTATTGTCGGCTATCTGCAAAACAACCCGGACGGCTCGTTTACCACGCCCTACGGGGACGATCCCGTGCTGGTCAGGCAGCTGCAATCGGCCAACGGCGCTTTTAACAAACTGCGCATGGAGCGCCGCGAGGTGGAAGACGCGGAGTCTCTCACCTTTATGACTCAGGCCGGGGACGCTGACCAACCGCCGGCGCCTGCGCCCGAGCCGGAGGCCAAGCCTCAGATCTCCGAGGAAAAGACCCTCCAGGAAAAACAGGAAATCGCCCAGGTCAAGAAATCCTTTGTGGAACGGTATCTGGATCCCCTTATCTCCCGGCAGTCCAAGGAGCAGTTGGGGCAAAAAGGAAGGCGGGTTGAGGAAATCTCCATTGAACAGGCCAGCAACATGTCCAATAAGGAAATGCCGTCCCGGGACGTCTCCGCCATCCAGTTGAAGGACGAAGGATCAGACTCGGCGGTTGTTTATGAGGATACCGCCCTGGCTGTGTACAAACCGGGAACGGATGATCTTAAGCCGGAGCCGTCCGAGGAAAGGTCATGGTCAAAGCCCAAGCCCAAATCGTCCGTTTCCCATACTTTCAGCGCCCCAGGGGCCTCCGCCCTTGCCGAGTCCATGGATCCAGCCCCGAAAAACGAGTTGGGGCGTCAGTCATTTTTGCGGGAAGATCGTTTTGGCCTGCCGGCAAGTAGAGAAGCGGCGCAGAAGAAGCTCAAGCTGACCACGGACGCCCAGGACAAAGGCAAGCTGCGGGTGGAAGTGGATCCCCTGCAAAGCATGGTCCTGGACCACGAACGAATTTTGCTGTTCCGGCGCATTGTGCTGGACAATCGGGTATACAACCAGGGCATGCTCATCGATACTTCGGCGTTTTTGGGCTACTTGAACGAGGTCTACTTTGCACGCCAGCCCATGGCCCGCTACTCCACCCTTACTTTGTCGGTCATGGACCGCGGCGTGGAGACCAACACCGTCACCACGGGCAAAACCCTGCCCCATTTGGTATATCGGGCGGAACGGGTGTTTCCCAGGCCGTTTTCCTTTTTGGTGGCGGCCATCGAATGCCACGACCTGCCCAAATCGGCAGGGCGGAGAACTTTGAACATCATGCAAGGGGTCTTTTGGTTCGTGGTCCTGGCCGGGCTTTTCGCCATATACCGAAGCGCCGCGGCGGTCATGGATTACTCCCGCAGGAGAAGCCAGTTCGTCAGCTCCGTCACCCACGAACTGAAAACGCCTTTGACCAACATCCGCATGTACGTTGAAATGCTCGAAATGGGCATAGCCAAAGATACGGAGCGCGAGCAGGAGTATTTGCAGGTGTTAGGATCGGAATCCTCCCGGCTGTCCCGGCTTATCACCAATGTGCTGCAATTCGCCCGGCTGGAAAACAAAAAGTCCGTCCTGGAATTGCAGGAAGGAGATTTGTCCGAGGTCCTGGCGGAAGTGAGGCAGGTCATGGGGGAGAGACTGCGGTCCGAAGGCTTTGTTTTGGAGGCCGACAAAGCAGCCCACAGGCCCTTCCAATACGACCGGGAGGCCATGGTCCAGATCCTGGTGAATCTGGTGGAAAACAGCGTAAAATTCGGCAAGGACGCCCAGGACAAGGAGGTTTCCATCACCCTGGAGCAGGAGCCTGGCCGCACCAAGGTGAAGGTCTCGGACAAAGGCCCGGGCATCCCTAAAAAGGCCTTGAAAAAGGTGTTCAAGGATTTCTTCCGGGTGGACAATTCCCTCACCCGCACCACTCGGGGAACGGGCATCGGCCTGGCCCTGGTTCGGCGGTTCACCGAGTCCATGGGCGGCAGGGTTACGGCGGAAAACAACCCAGGCCCAGGCTGCACCATCACCCTGCATTTGCCCTCATAAAAATTGACGCGCCCTTTTAGTAACGCAAGGCTTCCAGCATGGATTCCATGACCGGCGGAGGCGGCATGCGGGTGACCGTGTCGATGGTCGGCGGCAGACCGATTTCTTTCAATATGGCCGGATCGTTATTGATGCCCATCACCCCGGACCGAAACCCGTACCGCTCCCAGGCCAAAGCCTGAATTTCCGGGTCCTGCAGGGCGTCCAGCAGAGTTTGTCCGTTTTCCGTCAGGGCGATGAACGGATGGTCGCTCCATACGGTGGGCTCGGGGACGAGGGTTCGCACCAATTTTTTGATGGTGTCCTGATACGAGGGATAGGCTGTGTAGAATTCGATGATCAGGCTTTCGTATCCCGAAACCAGGGGAAAGGCGCCCTGCCCCTGCTTGATGTATTTGTCGAACAAAACGCCTGTGGAGTGCTCCAAAAATCCCATTTCAGCAAACATCTTTTTAATTTCAGGGAGGTGTTGAGACAAGTCGGCGGACCCCACCATGGCGCCGTCATTCAGGATGACAGCGATGAGCCCGGCCATTAAAAAACCGGAATTGCTCTTGGTCGGGTCGGTGGCGATGATGTTCACCTGGCCGTTCTGACGGGGCAGGCCCAGGTCGCGCCAGGAGGAGCCTCGCATGTGAAGATCAAGGAGCTTTTTCATGTTAATCACGTAAAAGACGTCTTCCCGCTTTTCCACCACGCCCTGCTTGATGAGCGCCTCCGTGATCTCCGGCCAGGAATACAGCACAATGGGCGTGTTGAAAATATTGGCTGTCCTGGGCTGAATTTCAGGATGCCGATTTTTAAACAACTCCGCCGCCAACTCGCTGGAAGGCCACAAACCGTCCAGGTTGTCCATAGCGCCTTCGGACATTTCCAGGCTGCCCATTTTGGTTCCGTTGATGGTAATGCCGTAACGGGATTTCATGATTTCCTGGAACTTTACGTCGGACAGCAGGCCCTTTTTCTCGCTGCCGAACCGGATGTTGACCGAAATATGCTTTTTCGCCGTTCCGCCCGGGCCTGCAAACTGGTAATAGGCTGCAAAACCCGCAGCGCCCGCGACAAGCAAAATCCCCAGGATAAGTTTCCAGTTCTTCATAAAATATCGTCGTCCTTTCGGATGCTGAGCGACGGCGGTTTTTGACATCACTGTCCGGATTCGCCGTCGAAAATCCCTATTACTGTTTTCCGATTTCCGCTGCGTCCATCATTTTGGAAAGCACCCTGCCAAAGGTGCGCAGGTCCGCCGCGTCGTTTTCCAGGTAATTTTGAAAGCCTTTGGAAAAGCCTTGCTCCACGACGTTGAGCATTTCCCGAAACTCCTTGCCGTCGTTGGATTCCTCCAGCATTTTCCTGCCTTCTTTGGTGGAGGACAAACGGGCGAAGGTTTCTATGAGAGGCAGAAAGCGATTCAGGTACAACAAAAAGCGGCTGGCCCGGGCCATGTCCCCTTTGTCGTCCTGAAAGTTGCGGAAAATCTTGTCCGCAAGATCGCAAATGCGCAAGACCTGCGCCTGCACTTCCTCTTCCTTGATGGACCGGGAAAGATTTTTGATCTGCACGACCATGCTCTGGCCCGCCAGAATTTTCTGTTCCATGAGATCCTGGCTGAGCCCCCGCGCTTCGTTGGCAATGGAAATTTCGGTCCAATGGCTCTTAATCAGGCGAAGGCCCGTAAACAGGGCTGCGCCCAACAATACGCTCAGCCATAAAGGCGCCTGGATGACGACGGTTCCAATCAAAATGATCGCGGCGGCCAGGGCGCCTGCGATGATTTCCATATTCCTGATAACGGCCTGCATCAGTTGTATCCTTTTGCGCTGCGGAAAGCATGCATGAGTCCGTGCTTGCGTCCGTCAAACACCCGGGCCGAGGTCAATTCCGCCAGTTCCTTTAGCTGAGCGTCGTCCGCTTCTCCAAACGTGACGCCGAAAACCGGCGGCAGCGCAAAAGGCGCGTTTAAAGCCCTCCATTGCTGCATCAACTCGTCCAGGCTTCCTTTATTGGACTTGCCGTCGGTCATGAGAATGACGGAAGGCAGGCTGCCTTCCATTCTTTCGCTGTTTTGCTTCATGATGACCAGGGCCTGCTGAACCGCCGCGTAGATGTTGGTTCCTCCGTTGGCATTGAGGGCGTGAATTTCGCCCATCACGCGTCTGAGCTCATTGGGCGCGTTCCCCTCCATATGGGCGACGGGTCTGGGCCCGTCGCTGAAGGCCACCACCACTGTCGCGTCGTTTCTGCCTGTCTGGAGCATGAACTTTTCCGCGGATTGCGGATCCAGCAACCCGGTCATGGCCTTTTTCAATTGAGGCAGCCCCTCGCCCCGCATGCTGCCGGACACGTCCAACAGGTACACCGTAAAGGACGGCTTGCGGAATTCGGTCTGGTACAAGGTCAAGGCCTGTTGGATCACGTCCGGCCGGGGCCATGTGATGGGCGAAATGGTGCGGTTCAAGTCCACGCCCCAGTTGGGATTGTACACCTTCTTGTCCACGTCCTCCGGGTTCATGCCAATGAGTCCGGTCCGGAAGCCTGTTCTGAAAATCTCCTTTTGCACCTCGGGGGAAAGCAAATAATCCCTGAGCGCCAGGAACAGGGGCTTTTTATCCCCATTGCCCTGCTTGTTCACAAAGGCCAGGGTGGAGTCGGCGATGGCCAGGCCGTCCACGGGATAAATGACGTACAAGGGCTCTTTGCCTTGCCTGGTCAACTCCTGATTGGCGGCGATGACCATGGCTTCGTAATTGTACATAGCGTCCAGGGAGTCCGCTTTTTTAATGTAAAGGTCCTTAAGCCAGCCGGAGCTTCCGCTGGAGCGTTCAATGCCGCCCAGAATGTCCCGGATGTCTTTATTCAGGCTCGGGTCCATAAGATGGGAGGATTCCAAAACCTGGGGACGCCCCGCAAAAGCGTAAAGCAGGCCCATGTAAGCCGAAGCGCCCGAATTGGACTGAGTGGCGCTGGTCATGGCGAAATGCAGGTCTCCCGCCCGCACGGCGGCCAGAATGTCGGCCACGGCAACATCCTTGCCGATCCATCCAAGCCGTTGGGCCAAGGATTTCTTCACCCCCAACACCACGGGAGAACGCATGATGGAGGCCTCGTCGCTGGTGCGGTGCAGGCTTTTGTCTCCCAGACGAATCCACATGGAGTTCGCCGGCAGCACGGCGTCGTATGGACAGCCCGGGGAGGCGAGGTCCAGCATCATGTCCACCGAGCCTTTATACTCGATGTGAATGTCGCACTTATGTTTTTCGGCGAACTGCCGGATAAGCGGCTCGATTTCCTTGCTTTCCGAGCCCGCGGCGATTTTCAGGCCCATGCCTTGGTACGGTGAAGGCTCGCCGCATCCCCAGGTGTAAAACAGGAAAAGGACGAAGAGTGCTCCGGCCAGACGTATGAAAAGACGTTTTTTCATGGCGAACATAGATCTCCGGTTGGTTTGGGATTGTGGGAGGCGAGCCGGATTCAGCGCCCGCTTGTCCCGGTCGGCCCGGAGGCTGCGGCCTGCTATTGGCAAGGCGCATTCCAGCCGGGCTTTTGGTCAAAGATTATAATATTTTGAGGCATTATAAAACCCGGCGGGCAAATCCTAACGGAATTCAAACAATTGGAAATCACAAAAAAATGCTGACCAGAAAAAGCACGGCCTCCGGCATCGCATGCCGGAGATGAGCGGGGAGAATGTTTCATAGACGGTAATGTCTGCTCGGCCCGTCAGATAGTGGAATCCATGGAGTGTGGGCGAAAGGATGGTATAAACAAAACCAAGTAAAATCAGGAACTCAATCCATTTTAGTTATTTGAAAACAACTAAACAACCACCGACTAAAGTCGGAGGGTTTTCTTTAAGTGCTGAAAGCACGGATACGGGTCAAAGACCCGTCGCTAACTTTCTGTTTTGA
>NZ_FQZU01000100.1 GCF_900142135.1 Desulfatibacillum alkenivorans DSM 16219
AAGGGCTGAAACGCCCTGAAATGTTCAAACCACCCCTCCGGCAAATCCAATCGCGGATTTTGGGCCCCTCGTACTACTTGATGGGATGGATTATATGAACTATAATAGTAAATATGATTGTTCTAAGTATGTTTTTGACGTTGCATTTAGTGCAATTATTTTAAGTTATTTAGGAAAAATACTTTTGTTCGCCTGGTTAGGTCTTGCTGCTTTTGAGAGCATCTCTTTTGGGAAACTGTTTTCAGAGGGGCCTCTCATTTTGCCTAAGACTTCAATACCTATAATACCCGCTATTTTTACTGCTCTTTATCTGTTTGCCAGAGTAGGGCTGAGGAAGACGGCCCACAAACAAGTAAGGGAGAGAAGATAGCCTCTCCCTTAAAATCTATCGTAAGACGTAGACAGAGATAGAGAACAGAGCCATTATGTGTCAAGACCTATGCGCCCAAAGATTGACAGAGACGAGTGGCATAGATATAGGACACCTAATTGAGAATGCAAAGTCAGGCTATTACTTCTTTGGTTACATCAAGTACTCGAAATGTTTTTTTGGGGTCAAGGTTGTGATATATGGTAGACAGTTATTATAGTGATGACTTTGCTTACGAGGGCACATGAATGAAAGTTCTTCGAAAGAAAAAATATGAGGACAAGTCTTTGAGCGGTTTCGTTTGTGATGTACACTTGGATAAAAGCGAAATTGGACATTTATTTGCAAAGATTTTTCCCATATTTTTGGTTTTTCTAATTGCTAGTAGCTTTTTCAGAAGTATCAGCCTGCAAATCCATGTGGCTATACTTATCTCATTAGTATTGTCGTTGTTTTTAGCGATCTTTCTTTACTTTCTATCAGTCATGAGTGATAAGACGCAGATATACAGAAAGGGATTAGTGGCTTATGACGTATCTGGCTATCGCCGTACCAGCATGGGATGGGCAAACATGCACAAGGTTAGAGAGGAATCCACATTGGGAATCCAGGCCATCGTCATCAAAGGCAAGGATGGACAGGTCATTAAAATGATGAAAAATATAAAAAATAAGGAAAAAGTGGCGTTAACTATGTAACCGTCTAAACAACCGCATCTTCACGGGTTAATCGGGATGTGGCATAAGAATTTCCATCTTTTGAAAGGAGATTCCATGTC
>NZ_FQZU01000067.1 GCF_900142135.1 Desulfatibacillum alkenivorans DSM 16219
GTGACGTCGACCGTTGTTTGGCCCGTGGCGTTGATGCTTCCGGCCAAGGCCGTGGCGATGTTTCCGCCGTTGGCGTTCAGATCGACATTGGCGGAACCGGCGGTTCCGGTTGCGTCGATGTTGTCGTTCACCGTGATGCCGGTAGTCGCCGTCAGAGTCACCCGGGCGTCGTCGGCGCCGTTGGCGTCAATGCTGCCGTTGGTGGTGATGGAGCCTACAGCGTCCAGGTTGATGTCAACGTCGTTATTGCCGTCGGAGTTAGTGGTGGTTCCGACGATGTTGGCGCCCGCTGCGGTGTCGATAGGTCCGCCGTTGGCGTCCAGATCGATATCCACGTTGCCGGAGGTGGAGGTCACGGCAATGGCGTCGTTCACGTCAATGGAGCCGGCCGCAGTCATGGACAGGTCCGCGAGACCGGTCCCTGCATCAGCGTCTATGCTGCCGTTGGTTTGAATGTTGCCGCCCGCGGTCAGGCCGACAGTGACCGTCGTGCCGCCGGAAGCCGTGATATCGCCGTTTACTCCGGTGGTAAGGTTGCCGGTGACGGCGTCCAGATCCACGATGGAGAAGCCGTTGGCGCCGATGGCGGAGATGGCCTGGTTAACCGTCAAGGTTGTCTGGCCTTGCAGATCCACAACCGCATTCGAGGTTCCGGCGGCGCTAATGGCTGCGTTAGTGAGCACCGAGCCTTGATCAGCCTTGGCATAGACGCCCACCCATCCGGACGTTGCATCGGCCGAAATGGGCGCCTCAATGTCGATATCGCCTGACAGGTTAGTGCGTATGTCAACAGATCCACTGGAGACGGCGTTGAGGTCAATAGCGCCGTTAATGGTTATGTCGCCCACGACCGGCCCGCCCACGCCTGTGCCGGAATCAATATCAATCCGGGCATGGTCGCCGCTTCCGGTCAAGGTTCCGGCGGCCTGCGTAACGATCGAACCGGTTTGCGTGGAAAGCCTCATGTAGGAGTCTCCAGCGGCGCCCGATGCGTTCGCTGTGACCGCCGCTCCCACGTCAAGATTGCCCGTACCATGCGCCGTCAGGCCCACATCCACGTCCCCGGTGGCGCTGCCGATAATAGTTCCAAGGGTGTCGATGCCCAAGTTGGCGTTCAGCAGGACGAAGGCCGTGGCCCCGCCAATGGCCGAAATATCGCCGGTTGCGCTGGTGCTGATGGATCCGGTGGAAGCATTCAGATTAATGTAAGCGTCCGTGCCTTGGGCTTTAACCGCTTCGTTCACGGTCAGGTCGTTTGCAAGGATATTGATGGTAGCCGCCGCGGTGGCTGCTCCCGTTCCATTAGTGGAAATAGCCTGCACGCCGCTCATTCCAAGCGTAATGCCGCCGATGGTCAGGGCGCCCAAGTTCATGAGGCTGACCTCTGTCGGCCCTGCCACGCCGGTGTCGCCTGCGTAGGCTTCCAGGTTGCTGATTTGGACGTCCAGGGCGCCGTTGACGCCAACTGCGCCGATGGTGGTTTTGGCCGTCATGACCAGTTCATCGGCGATAACGTCGTTGTAATCCAGGCCGTCGCCGTCGCTGATGAAGGTGGAAGCGTCCAGGGTGACCCGGTCGTTCGTGGCCCGGACGGAACCCAGTTGGATGCCGCCGCTGGAGTTGGTGAGGGTGACGTCGCCGTCGCCTGCTCCACCGGCTGTAGCGGCGATCACGTCCGTGGCGATCATGAGGCCGGAGCCGGTGGCTCCGGCTACTATCACAACGTTGCCGCTTGCGGTGTCCACATCCGTGAGAGTCACGCCGTCGGACTCCGTGATGTAGATATCGCCGCTTGTCGTGCTGGAGGCGTTGATGCCAGCCACCGTGGTTTCAATGTCGGCTTCCCCTCCGCCGCCGATATTGTTGGCGGCGGTCAGGGTGAGGAGGCCGCCGGCGGACACGATGTCCACTGCGGCGTCGGCCGTAACTTCCAGGATGGAGCCGGAGCCAGCCGTGAGCGTAATGTCGTCTCCGATCGCGCCGCCCGCCTGCACGTATTCCACAAAGATGTCGTCGCCTGCATCGCCGCCGGTGGTGACGTCTACGTCATCCGCGGCCTGGACGTCCGTGAGGTACAGGTCGGTCTGGCCGTTGATCCAGACGTTGCCTGCGGTCTGGGCGTAAGCGGTGCGGATTTCCACACTGCCGGAATTGGCGGCCGAGCCGCCCAGGCTGTTGATGAAGATGCCGTTGGCGGTGGTGTTGGTTGCGTCGATGGTGCACGCGATGATGTCAATGGCCGCTGCTGCGGAAGAACCTGTGCCGATTCCATTTGCAGCCTTCAGGGTGACAACCCCCGAAGCCACTGTGATATCGACAGTTGCATCAGCGCCGCCGTCAATAATCTGATTGGTAGCCTCAACCTGGGCGTTTCCAGAGGCTGCGATGGCGCCGGACAAGACCACGTTGCCGTTTCTTGCGTAAAGGTCCACGCTGCCGGAGCTTGCCTGGACAGTTTGGGCCGCGGCGATGGTCAGGTTGCCGTTCAATGCCGCCAGCCAGACGTTATCGCCTCCGCCAACCACGAATCCTGCGTTCACCGTGTAATTGTCTTCGGCCATATGCAGAATCTGGTCACCAGAACCGCCGCCGGAGTTAAAGTTGGGCGCTGCGGCTATGGTAACGTCGCCCGTCTGGTAAATCTGGATATTGTCCGTAGAGTTGAAAGACCCGACATTAGCCCACTTGGCATCCACCGCTAAATAAATGGAGCCGGTTCTGGGGTCAATCGGGGTGTTGGTTCCAATGTAGTAGCCGCTGCCGGCGGAGCCGGCGTTAATGGTTAAGTTATTCCCCGCTTCCACCTGTGTGTAGAAGGGTATTACGGACGGCGCCGCCGCCGACCCGCCGTCCCCATCGTCGAGGACGTTTTTGTTGGCGTTAATTGTAACGTCAAAGCCGCTGACATCGCCCAGGGTGATGCTTCCTCCATTGGAGTCGATGTTGACGGTTGTGGCGGTGCCGGTAGCAGCCACCACGTAGTTGGCGAAAATATCACCGCCGGCTTCAATATCTATGGATCCGGTAGCGCTAGTAGCCCTCACCTTGCCGGTTCCGGGAATCGCCACATCCTGCTCGTCGCCCAGGATGATGTCATCGGTCTCATTGATGATGACCGAGGAACCTGTGGCGTACAGGGTGTTAACCGTGGTTTCAAGTCCGCCTGCAGCGGTGCCGATGCCGCCCGTGGCGTACATGTCAAGGAGGCCGTTGGCTGTAATGATATCCACGCCAACATCGCCGGCGCCGATTTCGTTAATGGCACCGGTGTCGGCGGTCAGGGCGATGTCGCCGCTGGCGGTCTGCACCACGCCCACCAGGATGTCGCCGGTGGCGCTGTTGGTAATGGAGATGTCGCCGGCTGTCGTTGCCGCCACGTCGGTGGCCGTCACATTGCCTGCGGCGGCGTTGCCGCCGATGATGACGATATCGCCTTCGACGGTGTCCACATCCACCAAATCAATGCCGTCGTATTCTGTGACGTATATTCCGCCAGTCCCGGTGACAGAAGCGTTCAGAGTGGCGATACGGGTTTCAATAACGTTGCCCACAGCGCCGATGCCCGAAGCCGCGGTGAGAACCGCGGAACCGTTTATGGCCGTGATGTCTATGTCGGCCAGGCCTGCGTCGGTGATGGCCCCGTTGGCCGCCGTCATGATGACGTCGCCGCCTACTGCGCCGGTTTCGCTGGTGATTACCCGGCCCAGGATGATGTTATCGTCCGCGATCATTTTGATCTGGCCGGAGCCCGCATCGATGACCGCGCCTGCGTTCATGGTGATGGAGCCGTTGGTCGCCGTGACGGTCACGGGCGCGTCGCCCGTCCCGGCGCCGCCGTTCACGGTAATGTCGGCGGCTGCGGCGTTGAATTTTACATCATTGCCGCCGCGGATGTAAATGCTTCCGGCGGGAGCGTTTGCAAGGATGGCTGCATTCAGCGTCACATCGCCGGCGGAACTGCCGGTGTCGATGACAATATCCACATCCGCTGTGGCGGAGCCGGTGATGACTGCGCCTGCGTTTTGCGTGATATCGCCGCCGGTGCTGTTGATGAACACGTCTGCGCTGGCGCCTGTGGACAGGGCGTCTATGGATCCGCCGATGGTCACGTCGCCGCCGGCGCCATTGGAGTCAATGTCCACGGTGGCTCTGGTAGTGGCTTGCGCCGAAAGATCGCCGATGATGACCAAGGCGCTCGAGCCCGTGCCGTTGGCGTCGATGTTGATCGATCCAACGCCGGATTCGGCGTCCGCCGTCACGTCATTGCCGATGGAGACCTGGCTTGCTAAGCCGCCCAGGCCGGCAATGGTGACCGTGGCGTTGTCGTCGCCGTCCGCCAGGATGCTTCCCCCGCCGGAGCCGATGGCCACGCCGCCGGCATTAGAGCGGATGGTGATGGTTGCATCGCTGCCGTTATTGGTGTCGGAATCGGCCAGAATGCCCACGCCGCCATGCACGGAAATATCTCCGTTGGCGTACATGCCCACAATCCCTTGGGCTGCGGCGTTACCACCGCTGACAGCCTGGATATCCGCATTGGAGTTCAGCGTAATGGTTCCGGCAACGGGAACTCCATTGGTTCCGATATTCACAATCGCGCTGCGGCCGGTGCCCGCGGTGACAGTGGATTGCAACAAGGCGTCCACGGTTACGTCGCCGCCCGCAAGAATTTCAACTTCAGCGGTTCTGGCGTAGGCTTGGGCGTATACGTCGTTATTAACAGTCACATCGGTGTCGGCCTGAATGTTCACAATGGCTTGGCCGGAACTGGCTAAGGCGTCTCCGGCGACCGCCTTGATGGAGCCTGCGCCGCCGTTAATGGTCACCGCTCCCGTGTAGGAACGGATGTAAATTCCCGCATCGTCGCTTCCGCCCGCGGTTTGCCCTGCGTCGGCCTTGATGGTCACGGCGCCGTCCACTGTAATGTCGCCCGAAGAGTGGATATAAACTTCCGCAGTGTCCGTTCCCGCGTAGGCCTTGACGTCCGCGTTGGAGCCCAAGGTGACGGTTCCGCCGATCCGGTTGCCGCTGGACCCTATATACACATAGGCGGAATAGCCGTCGTAGGTTATGCCGTCAGCGTAAATCTGAGTGTCGATACTCACATTGGCGTCGGCGAAGATTTCGATGACGGGATCATCCGAGGAGCCGCCTATAGCCGTCAGGTTGCCCGAACCGTCCGCCGTTACGCTTCCGCCCAAGGAGTTGACCGTAAGAGTCGCGTCGCCGACGGAATCCTCGATGGAAACCGGAGCCTCGATATAAATATCGCCGGAGGCGACCAGGGAAACCAGGGAAGAGTCTCCGGTATCGGCGCCCGTGCCGGCGATTACGGCGCCTGGATTGACGTCGATGTCGCCTGCCGTGTCCACAGTGATGACAGCCTTGTCGCCGGAACTGGTCGCCTGCAGGCTGCCGTCTACAGTCACCGTGCCAACGGCATCGATATTAACCACTGCCTCGCCCGTGTCAGCTTCGGCCAGCACGTCGGCGTTGGCCTGGAGGGTCACGGTTCCGCCAATGGCCGATCCCGGGGTTCCAATGGTGACGTACGCATTGGCGCCGGTGTCGGAAAGGGCGTCGGCCGTAACTTGGGTGTCTATGGTCACGTTGGAGCCGGCCAGGATTGTCACCCTGGCGGTGTCGCCGTTGTCTGCGGTGGCGGTCAGATTTCCCGCCGCATCCAGCGTCACGCTGGAGCCCGCGTCCAGCTTGATGGTGGCGTCGCCTTCGGTGTCCGTGACGGCTATGGCCGCATCCACGGAAATATCGCCAGCGGCCCAAAGTCCGGCATAGGTGCTGCCGGTATGATCGCCGTTGACCGTGATGGCGCCGTCAATATCAATGCCGCCTGCCACGGAGGTTCCCGAGGTTCCGATGTTCACGTTGGCGAAATGCCCAACGGAAGTGGCCGTGATGGTTCCGTCGATGTTCACCACGCTGCTTCCATCGGTGGATTGCAGGGTGATGGTGGACGCTGAGTTATTTGCGGAGCCCAGGATTTGTTTGCCCGCGCCCAGGGAAATGCCCGTAGAGCCGTCAGCGTTAATATTGATAATGGTTCCCGAGCCGTCAGCTTCCACGTCATTGTTCAGGGTGACGTCGCCGCTGGCGTCAATCAGGATATTAGCGAACCCTATAGCAATGGCGTCGGCGACAATGCCTGAGCCGGTGCCGTTGAGGGTTATATCCGCGCCGGCAAGAATGTCGATATCCGAATGACGTCCTTCGGCTTCCACCGTATTGGACAAGTCAACGGACCCTCCGGCGTTCAGATATACGGTCGCCGTATCGCCCGCGCCGGATCCTGCGTCCGCCTTGATGCCCGTACCATTCGCTCCCAGCGTGATGTTTCCGCCTGTGGAATCCACGTTCACAAGAGCGTCGCCGCTGGTGCTTGTAGCGAACACCTTGTTGTCCAAGGAAACAGTTCCTACAGCGTCAATGTCTATGGATCCCGTCAAGTTAGTCGTGGACGCCTGAATAGTTCCTGTGGCGTTCATGGTCACGACGTCGTCGGAGTTGATGTCAACCACCGCAACCGTGGTGCCCTGCGCTATCACGTTATCATAGATGTAAACGCCGCCGTCCACGTCAGCGTCCGCTTGCGTGTCCAGCACAATGTCGGCGGGACCGCCTGCGGAAATTGCACGGAGCCCGGTCTCCATAGTATTGTTGATGGTAATGCCCGTGGCGCCGTCTGCGCGCACGTACACGTCGGCATTGCTTCCGTCCGCGTAAACGTCTTCCGACAGGGTGACGTCGCCGCCCGCATTGATATTGATGGAGCCGACGCCCGAGCCGTTCGCTCTCAGGCCGTTGCCCGAGTCGTTCAGCGTGACGTTCGTTGCAGCGTCAATGTCGATCACTGCAATGGCGGCGGTGGCGGAAACCGTGTCGCTGATGGTCACCGCGCCCACTGTGGCGTTCAAAATGACGTTCGCGGTTCCCCCCGAGCCAGCGGTAATCCCGTTTTCAGGACCTCCGAGAATGGTAATGCCCGTGGCGCCGTCAGCCGTGACGGAAATGCTGCCAAAGGCCGCGCCGTTGGCGTCCACGTCTTCGTTCAAGCTGACATTGCCGGTGGCGTCAATGGTGATGGTCGCAATGGAGCCGGTGGTCATGAGGCCGCTGCCAAGGTCATTCAAAGTGACGTCGCCGCCTGCTATGATGTTGATATCCGCAGTGTTTGAACCGTCCGCCTTGATCGTGTCGCTTATGGATACGGTCGTTCCGGCGTTAATGTCCACGGAGCCCTTGGCGCCGCCGTCAGCGTATATACTGCCGCTGCTGGTTATGGTCACGCTGGTGTTGGCGTCAATGTCCACATAGGCGGTGGTTCCGGTAGCCGCAAGAGCCCCATCCACGGTAACCAATCCTGAAGCCGCGTTCAGGTTGATGTCCGCCACGTCGCCCGCGCCGGAGCCTGCGTCGGCCGTTATACCGACGCCGCTGGAACCGGCGGCGATGTTACCGGTCACCGAGTCCACGTTCACATAGGCGTTGCCGGAGGTGCTTCTTGCAGTCACCGTTCCATACAGATCAACATTGCCGTTGGCGTCGATGTCTATAGATCCCAGGTTCGACCCGCCCGCGTAAGCCAGGATACGGCCGCTGGAGCCCATGGTTACGGCGTCCGCCGCGTCGATATCCACCGTGGCCGCACCTGTGCCGGTCAGGGCGTCGCCCGCCTGCACCTTGCCGTCGATGGTCACATCGGCCGCTGCATCCGTACCGGCGTTCAGGACGATTTTGGACAGGACCGCACCAGGGCCCGTGGCGTCCGCCGTTACGGAACCGGAAGAGCCCACGGTGATGCCCGCCGAGCCGGTGGTGGTGATGGACACGAAAGCATTCACGGAGCCGGTTGCCGCAACGGAGGATCCTGTGGAACCCGAGCCGACAACGACAGATGCCGCGTTAATGGTGACGGAGCCGGTCTGGGATGCCGCTCGAATCTCGCCTCCTCTGTTCACCAGCACCGCGCCTCCGGCATTGATGTCCACAATGTCCTTGAAGCCGGGGCCGCCAGAAGCGTAAATATCGCCGCTTCTATCGACCGTTACAGCGTTCGCATTAATAATCAAATGGGCGCCGGTTGTGCCTGGAACGCCCGTTCCACCGGAGCCGGCCTCGGCGAAAATAGCGCCGGAGTTGTCTACAAGAACAATCCCATTGTTGGCTGTAAGCGTCAGGTTGGCGTTTGTATCGCCGCCTGAGCCATCGGCGGCAATAGAACCGTTCGAGCCGTTGACAGTAATATCGCCGTTGGTGGATGTGACGTTTACGGTAATGGCGTCCACGTCGAGCACTTCACCGTAAGCGCCCAGGTAAGCGGTGCCAGTACTGGTTTCCTGGTCCACAGTGATGCTTCCGCCGGCCGTGACGTCCATGGTAATGGTGGAGTCGGTTGCGTTTTGCTCGGCGCCCAGCCATACATCGGCGGTGCCTGTACCGGCTAGCAAATCAATGGTCCCGCCCGCGTTCACGGTCAGGCTGACTGTTCCATTGCTTCCGCCGCTGCCATAAGCCCAGATTTCAGCTAATGAGCCGCTTTCCCCGTCAATGAGTATATTGGCGGCGTCAACGGTCATCGTATTTGTCGCCGTATCCCCATAATTGTAGGACCGGATATAGGCAGAGCCGGAGCCGGCCAGAACGTTCAAATCTCCGCCGGAAGCATTGATGTCCATGGTGACTGTGGATCCGGACCCCAATGCAGAACCAGCTTTCGCCTGGATATAAGCCAAACCGCTATCCCCGTCCACGGTGATGCCGCCGCCCGTGGCGGTGACGGTCAGATCGGCGTCGCCGCCCGATCCCGCGGCGCCCAGTAGGATGCCCGCGTCGCCGGTGGCGCCTGTCAAGACCACGTTGCCTGCTGCAACCACAGTCATAGTGGCCGTGTCGGCAGCCGAGCCTTGAATCAGCGTATTCGCTGCGCCGGCGTTGATCAGGATGTCACCGGCGTCCGTGTATACCGCAACGTCGGTCAAAGCGCCCTGGTTCCGAACATCAATGCTTTCGTTGATTGTAATGGTTCCATTGGCGCCCAAGGTCAAGGTGGCCAAGGGGCCGTTATAGCTTCCCGCCGTACCGCCCACAAAGATGCCGGTTCCCGCGGTTCCGCCCACGGTGAGGGCTTTGTCATTGTACAGCGCAAAAATATCGGCAGTTCCATTGTCGGAGCCGAACTGGCCTTCCACGCTGTTGATGGAGACGTTCAATTCGTTTTGCGCGCTGTCGGCAATGCTGTCCCGGGCTACCAGGTAAGCGTAATCCGCGGTGATGATCGGGCCTGCGTTCGCGGCGTCCGCATGAATATTGCCGCCGCTGGCGGTGAGGAAGACGTCGTCGTCGGAAATCATGGCGCCGGCGGTTCCAAAATAAATGCTGCCCGTGGTGGCTTGGATGGTGATGTCGTGGGAACCGGTTGTGGCGCCGTCATAATCCGACTGCACGGAGGTGACGATTACGTCGAAACCGCCGCCCAGGGTAACGTCGATGTCGCCGTCGAAGGTCTTGACGTCCACCAGGGTAAGATCCTCAACAGCACCGGTAATGACTATATTTCCGCTGCCCTGGGAATCCGCGGACACATCGAGTCCGCCGGTGTTGACCACGTCGTTCAGGTAAATGCCGCCGGAGCCGTCGCTCTTGGCGTTCACCACGTCGCCGTCCAGGTCAATGGCGCCGCCCGCCGCCGCGCTGCCGATGGAGCCGGTTCCGCCGCCGCCGGCGGTCAGGGTGATGGATCCGCCGGTCGCTCCGTTGCCTGCAAAAACATCGGCTGCCGCCGTGCCGTTGCCGTCAACAATGTCGCCTTCCGCGTACAGTTCCACATTGCCCGTGGAAGCGCCTGCCGCTGCGTTCAGGGTAATATTGCCGCCGTTCAGGGCGACCAGAGCCAGGTTGTCCTGTAAGGTGTCCAGGGCCCCGGAGACGGTGATGTCGCCCCAGGCGCCGATGAGTATTTCGTAACCGCTTTGTCCGCCGTTAGGTACGGCGGCCAACGCTGCAATGGAGCCGTCATTAAAAATCTGGATGTTGCCGTTGGAGTTCAGATTCAGAACAGGACCGGAGTCAATATCCACCGCCTTCCAGATGTTGGCCGGGGTATTGAAGATGTCCAGCGAGGACGTCCAGCCGATGTGGCCGTTTGTGGCCGTCAGGTTGACGGAGCCGCCTGCATCGATTTCCGTATACGTGGCGAACGCGCCGCCGTCGCCGTCATCAAAAATGTTTTGATTGGCGGTGATATTCACGTCGCCGCCGGCGAGGCCCGCCGTAATGGAGCCCACTGTGACGTCGCCGGTATTGGAGGTCAGGGAAATGTCGGCGTTGCCGGCGCCGCCCGTGGCGTCAATATTATAAGCGAAAATGTCGCCCGAGGCCGTGATGTCTACAGCCGTGCCGGTTCCTGCAGTTGCCCGTATGATCCCGGAGTCCGGAACTGCCACAGCCTGGGTGTCGCCCAGGATGATGTCATCGGTTTCAATGACAGCCACCACGGAGCCGGAGGCGTACAGGGTGTCAATCCGGGTTTCGATTTCCCCGCCGCCGGTAGTTCCTATCGAACTGCCAGCATTGATTTCCGTAACCGCGCCCGCTCCATTGACGTCAATATCCTCTCCGCCTACGTCGCCTGCATCAATAATGGCGCCGCCCGCGTCGATAGTGGCAACCGTCGTGCCTGAAAGGCCGCTGACCAACCGGCCGATAGTAATGTTGCCGGACGCGTTCAGGTCGATATAACCGGAAGCACCTGCGTCAATCACGGCGCCATCGGCCATGAGGATTGCGCCGTTTGATGCCCACACACGGACAATATTTGTATCAGCAGTCGAAGCAGTCATGTCCAGGGTGGACGTGCCGTTAAAAGTAACATTATTTAAAGCCGAAACCCTTATTTCATTGCGGGAACCGCTGCCGCCTAACGTTACATCGGCAGTGCCATTTAAGATGGCATTCGAAGCATCAATGAACACGTAGTTCTGCGCGCTGGAACCACTGCCGCCGTTCAAGGTTATGGAGGCGGAATTGCCCATGGTGAAGGAGCCCCCGGCATCGATGTCCACGTAGTTGTTTGCCGTGGAGCCGCTGCCGCCGTTTACGGTAATGGCAGCCGTATTTCCCATAGCAACATTTCTGCCGGCGTTCGCCACCACAATGGCAGAGTCGCCGGAAGAGCTTATTGTAACAGAACCGTTCAGGTTAATATCCGCCGCGATGCCGAACTGGGTGTCCAGCGTAACAGTACCCGTGGAGCCAAAGTTGCCCGTGATGTCTCCCAAAAGGTTGATAGAGCCTTGGGTGGTTTGAATCCATACTGTACCCGAGCCGCTGCCCGAACCAGTAATATTGCCGTCCACATAAGCAGAACCCGCAGTGCCGGCAGCGTCATTCACGTCCAGGGTCACATTGACTGCGCCGGACCCGGAGGTGGTGGCGCTCAGGTCGCCCTGAACGCGGAGGGCCGCCGTGGCAGGTCCGCCATTGCCGGTTCCTTCCGCATTGATATCAATGGTAACAGCGCCGCTGCTTGCTGATGCTGTCACATTGCCGCCGACCACAACCCGGTCAAGGCCCGTTCCGTTGCCGTCGATGGTCACGGTTGCGTTCCCGCTGTTGGAGCCGCCGTTAACATCAGCGGTGACGGTTCCGGCCGCCGTGGTGGTAAGGTTATCGCCGGCCGTCAAGGTGACGGAAGCGTCAAAGGAGCCGGTTCCCGTGGTGGTCGCCAATATGGTATCGGCGGCGCTCAAGTCGGTTCCCGCAGTCAGTTTGATGGTTGCATCGCCTGACGTGGCGTCGGCTTTCACGCCATTGACGTCATCAACAACCGTCAGGGAGCCTGCTGCGGAAATATCCAGGGTGACATCGCCTGCAGCAATGGCCACCACGCCTGTCATGATGCCGCCGATCAAACCGCCTAATTGCAAGTCGTCTGAGTCAACGATGTAAGCCGCGTTGGAAGAGGCGCCATTGGAGTCGTTAGCAATCCGCACTTCCAGCAAGTTTGCGTCAATTTCCAAAACGTCCAGGCCGCTTCCGCCGATGTTGCCCGATACGTACAGAGCCACCCCGGGGGCAGTTATTTCGTCATTGACGCCGGTCGCGCCGTCGGAAACCAAGTTCTCGGAGGCTCTGATATAAACATAATCGTCGCCGATTATGGTTCCGCCAGCATTAAAAACAACGCTGCCGCTGGAAGCTATTATATTGATATCCGCATTTCCGGCAACGTTTACATCCGACTGGACATCGTCAATGGATATGTTTCCGGTTGTTGAGGTAATGAAAATTCCGCCGGTCTGAGTGTCTACATCGGACAGGTTTAGCCCATCCGCTTCCACAACACGAATCTCACCGACTCCGGCGCTGGCGTCCAAATCGGCGATTTGAGTTCTGAGAACGTTGCCCGAAGCGCCTATGCTGCCGGATGCGCTGAACACGGCGTTGGCGCCTTTAATCTCTATACCGGTGTTGCCGCCGCTGACAATGTCGCCGGATATGGAGGTCAGGTTAACGTTGCCTGCTGAGTACACATGGCTGTTTGCTGTTCCGGCTAGAGAAACATTGCCCTGGCCTTCGATGGAGACGGTGTTTGCGCCGGCGACGGTGTTGCCGTCCACGGCCACCATGGTGACGCTGCCGCTGTTTTCATCCACGGTGATCGCGCCGTTTTCCGTATCCACGTCCGTAAGGGTCAGTCCGCCCGCCGCCGTGGATTGGATCCAGACCTGGCCCGCCGTGTTGGCATGGGCTTCCTGGACGTTCACGGCTCCGGAGCCCAAAGCCCCTGTGCCGCCCAGGATGTTCAGGAACACGCCGTTAGAGGTGGAGTTGGTTGCGTAAATGTCGGTGGCCACAATATCAATGGCGCCTGTTGCGCTTGCGGCTGTTCCGATGCCGCTGCCCGCAAACAGGTACAGGTCATCCGCCAGGATGTCGGCCACGCCGTCAGCCACGCCGTCCACAATCCGATCGCCCGCGTAAATATGCACGTCGCCTGCGGTGCTGATGTCGCCGCTGCCAGCCAGATTCAGGGACACGCTGCCGCCGGTGACGACCGCAACGTTGGTTCCGCCGGTAAAGGCGGCCGCAGACGTTCCGGCTACATTAATATTGCCTGAGTGGGCTTCATCGCCGATGACCAGGAACCCGTTATTATTGACGGTCACAAAATCGGCCAGGTTGGTCGCTATAGGCGTGGTCACGAAGTTGACGTTGCCGGGGCCGTTCAGATTGATTACCAGGCTCTGATCCCAGGGGTAGAGCTTGACGTCCCCGCCGGTGTCGTATCCGGTTCCGCCGTTGCCGATGAGCGTGGCGCCGGTATTCAAGGTGATGTCGTCGGAATGGATGATCACGCCGCCGATGCCGCCGGCGCCGCCTTCCACGGTCACGCCTGAGCCGATTGTGACGGTTTGGGCGAGGGTTTCGGTGGTCAAAACAACATCGCCGTCGCCGCCGGAGCCGGCCGTCACATCTTGAACTACATTCAGGCTGCCGCTGGTGGACGTAATAATAATGTCGCCGGAATTATTGGTAACTGTCTGCAATCCGGTGGAGCCGCCCACGTCCAGGTTATTGGCTTCCAGAATGACGATGTCGCCGGTGTTGCTGTTGTCAGCAACCAGCGTGGCCACGTCGGTATGTATGGCCAAACCGGTGGCGCCCGTAGCGCCTATTCCGTCGGCGGCGGAGATGGTCAGCAAGCCGCCGTAAATGGCGCCGGACGTTCTGGAAATGGCGCCCGTAACGGCGTCAAGGGTCACGTCGCCGCTGTTATCCGCGGACACGTCGCCGTTAAGAACAATGTTTCCATTGGCAGTGAGGAAAATTTCAGCTGTGTTGGCTGTGGTTTCCAAGCCCTCTACCGTCACGTCGTCATCTTCACGGATGTAGATGGCGTTTTCTGAAGCGGCTTTAAGGGAGTTTACGTTCACGTTAAAAGGACCGGCGCCGGTGCTGCCCGCACCTACTCCGTCCACTGCGTCGATTTCCAGATAGTCGGCCGAAACCATGGCCAATAAGCCGGAGTCGTGCACGTCGCCTACACTCTTCAAGTAGACGTCGCCCGTAGTCTCGACGGCTTGTGTGAAAACAATATCCTTGGCGGCCGTGCCGTTTTCAGTCGTCAGATAGATGTTGTCATCGCCGATGTTGGTATCAAAAGCAGCGCTGTTAGCCAGGATGGAGCCGCTGGCCGCCGTGATGGACACGGTTTGGGAACCGGAGCTGGTGGCCAGGTTGAAATTACTCAAGGCCGCATTGCCCGTGCCCACGTCACGCAGGTAAATGCCGCCGGTGGCGGCCGTTACGTTGACCCGATTGGCGCCGGAGGCGATGTCAATGTCCAGGGCCGCATTGCCCGTGCCCGAGCCGCCCACGCTGTTGGCCGTAATGTTCAAGGAGCCGGCCTGGATGTATGTGCCGCCCCCGCCGACGCCGCCGTCGTCAACCACGGCGCCGCTGGCGCTCTCCAAAGTGGCTACACCGGTGGCGCCCAAACGGATGTCGCCCACGGTGATATCCGTGCTGGAATAGACTTCAATATTCTGGCCGCTCAAATTCGCCGTGGAGTCCACATTCACGGCGCCGCCGGCCAGGGAGCCGATCTCGATGGTGTCGGCGTTGATCCGCTGAAGAGCGGCGCCCGCGATGTTCAGGGCGCCCGCGCCCGAGCCCACGCCGATGGTTCCCTGGGAGGAACTCAGGATCGTCATGGTCCCCGTGCCCAATTGAATGAAGCCCGTGCCCATGACGAACTGGGCCGCGGAAACCTCCGCATCGCCGTCCGCAAGCCCGCCCACGGCCCGGGTGTCAATATTGTCCACGCCGGCCTTGCCCGAGATGGTCAAAACGCCGGAAGCGTCTCCGTCCGAGTCCGCCGACATGGTCACGTTTCCGCCGCCGGTTACGATGGTGGCGCCTTCAATCTGGGTCAGGTCGTTGGTGGCGCTCAGGTTCACATCGCCGCCGGTAACCGTGGCGTTTGAGGTGTCAATGTCCCCGCGCACCAGGAGGTTGCCCACGGCTGTCCCGGCGATTCCATGGGAGTTGGTCATGTTCACATCGCCGCCGTCGGTGGTGATGCCGTAGATGTCCAGGTTGCCGGTGCCTGTGCCTGCGTTGTTGATAGTAGCGGTCACGTCGCCGCCGTTGGTGTCCAGCTTGGCCAGGGTCATGCCGTCGCCGGCGTTGAAGAACATGTCTCCGCCCTGGGTCACGACCGTATCGCCGGGGGCCCCGATGAAGGTGATGGCGCCGCCGCCGTCGTTATCCGCATCCGCGGTCATGGTGAGAGACTTGGCTCCGGTGGTCTGAAGCGACAGGGTGTCGTCGCTCAGGTTTTCCACCGTAATATTATTGGTGGCTTCCAGGACGAT
>NZ_FQZU01000035.1 GCF_900142135.1 Desulfatibacillum alkenivorans DSM 16219
GGATCGGACAGGTCTTGGCTTGGTGCGGAAAAACGATCTTCTCGGCTCTTCGTCGGATAAATGGCTTCTTGCGACATGGAATCTCCTTTCAAAAGATGGAAATTCTTATGCCACATCCCGATTAACCCGTGAAGATGCGGTTGTTTAGACGGTTACGTTTGGGTTACGCCAAGCTCTTTGGACATCTGTTTTAAATGCTCTCGGGAGATCTTGTAGCTTTTTATCTGGCCTTCGTCATATTGGACGATTACAACCTTTGAAATATCGATATTTTCGTTTTTAGCATGCACTATCATTTCGCCCTGAAAACCAAACAAAATAATAGCAGCAGCAACAACCAGACATCCCCCCCTTGATAAAACCCATTTCCGACTGGAAACGGTCCATCTGATAAATTGATTTTTCAAAAAATGATAAAGAAGGCCCCTTGCTGATTCCATCCATCCCCTCCGCAAAAAATATTTTATACGGTTTAGATAATGCATTTTTAAACATTAAACAACCATGTATCCATAGGATTCAATTAAAAGAGGCTCATCTGTTGAGTATTTGTTATGAAAGTACGTGTGTAGGCCCCGTTGAGGATGCGTGGGGATGCGGCTTTGTCGGGCAGCCCGAAATATCAAGGGCAAAGCCCCTGGATTTCAGATAGAGGCGGTCAAGAATGACGGATTTCCGATGGAGACATTCAGAAATGTCAGCAAGCGGCGCCCCTGCGTGATGCAGGGGCGCTTGAGAATTACATACTTGTCTACTCTTTTGCGCGGAGCGCATTTTAAAAAGTTTTTGCCCCTCTTTTTTCAAAAAGAGGGCCGCCGGAGGCAGGCAGTTCTCGCAGTTATCTGCCAGAGGCAGGCAGTTCTCGCAGTTAACCGCCGGAGGCAGGCAGTTCTTGCAGTTAACCGCCGGAGGCAGGCAACTTTATTTTTTGCAGTTCAGCAGTTTAGGCTTTTTTATTTTGACTTGGCCAGTTCCTCGTCCCTGAGGACTTTTCGCAGGATTTTGCCTACGGCGGACTTGGGCAGTTCGTCCCGGAACTCGATGATTTTCGGCACCTTGTAGATGGCCAGTTTGGTTTTGCAAAAATCGATGACGTCCTGGGCGCGCAGGTCTTCGCCGGGGCGGATTACCACGTAGGCCTTGACCGTTTCGCCCCTGTAGGCGTCGGGTACGCCGATGGTTACGGCGTCGATGATTTTAGGATGCTGATACAAGACCTCGTCAATGTCCCGGGGGTAGATATTATACCCGCCGGCGATGATCATGTCCTTTTTGCGGTCCACGATGTAAAAATAGCCCTCCTCATCCATAGTGGCGATGTCGCCCGTGTAGAGCCAGCCGTCCCGGAGCGCTTCGGCGGTCTTTTCCGGGTTGTCCCAATATTCCTTCATAACCAGGGGGCCCTTGACGGTGAGTTCGCCCGGTTCTCCCTGGGGGACTTCCTTGTCGCCGGTATCGATGTCCATGAGGCGCACGTCCATGCCGGGAAAGGGCACCCCGATGGAGCCCGGCTTTTTAAGGCCCATAACCGGATTGGCGATGCCCAGCGACGTGGTTTCGCTCATGCCCCAGCCCTCGCTGTAGGCGATGCCCAGGTCGTTCACCTGGTCGATCAACTCCACGGGGATGGGGCCGCCGCCGCTGTTGAGCATGTCCAGCTTTTTGGCGATTTCAATTTCCGCCGCCTTGGGATGATTTACGATGGCGTTTATCATGGTTGGGACGGCAGGCAGGAACACGCTGTTTTCCACTTTGGACAGCAGGTCTATGAGGGGATCGATTTCAAACCGGGGCACCAGAATCATGGTGGCGCAGTTCAAGACCGCCCAGTTGAGGCATACAATGTTGGCGTAGACATGGAAGAAGGGCAGTACGCACACCACAGAACGCTGTTCCGGGGTTTTATACATTTGAGAGGCGGATCCCCACAAAAAGCAGCTATAAGCGGCTGTGACCATATTGGCGTGGGTGAGCACCGCGCCTTTGGGAATGCCCGTGGTGCCGCCTGTAAACTGGATCATGGCCGGATCCGCCGGCGTGATTTCCACCTTGGGCTTTTTTTCGCTTTTGGATTCGTTGAGCAACGTGGAAAAATGACGCCATCCCGGTTCCATCTGCAGGCTTTCCGGGGTGCTGACCTCCGATCCTTCCAAAAAGTCGAAGACCGAAGTGGCGATGATGCGGGGGATGGGCGCCATTTTGACCACTTCCTTCACGTTGGGAATGACCATGTCAAAGGTGACGAAGGTGGTTATCCCGGTCTGCTTGACCAAAGCCGTCAACTCGTCCGGGGTATACAGCGGGTTGAAATTCACCACAATGGCGCCCAGGGACAAAGCCGCATAATAGGCGATAATGTATTGGGGGATGTTGGGAAGATGAAGCCCCACCCGGTCTCCCTTTTTGACGCCGATATCAGCCAGGGCGTTGGCCAGCTTCAGAGACATGATCCTCAGATCCCAAAAACTGATTTTGGATCCGTAATAATCGATTGCCGGCTTGTCCGGCAAAGCGTTGGCGGGAATGTCCAGCAGGCCGTTGACCGGAACCTTGGGGAAGCGATAGCTGGTCTGGACGCTATAATCGTAATGCTGATGCCAAATTCTTTCTTCCATTTCCTACCTCCTGGCTTTGCGGTGAGTCCCTGGAAGCAAGTCCCGGGATATTGCTGTGAATATTATTGGAAAAGACTTTAATTCAGGTAGTTGGGTGCATAAATGGAAATGCGTGGTTGAAATTCAGCCCCATGGAAATGATGGGACGAATTATACGCGAAATCCCTAAAAAAGGTCAAGTTCTAATACATATTGTATAGCGACGCTACATGTTTAATATTCCGAATTGTATTCGTTTTCAGTTCCAGTTTCACAGGATTGAAAATAGATCGCTCTAATGGTTCCCAGGAATTGGCGGGGATGGGCGATTTCTCGGCTAAGCCTCTAATGCCTTGAATCGCGGCTGGGAGCATGCTAATTAGTCCTAAAACACCAAAGCGCAACGTTTTCACTGGCGCCCACGCAAAAGAAAGCGGAAAATCACAATGAAAATCAACGGTTTTAAGGCTATCCTCATCGCCTTTTTAGCCCTGTGTCTTACAACTCCAGCATGGGGAACGATAAAAAAACAAAC
Source organism: Desulfatibacillum alkenivorans DSM 16219 (assembly GCF_900142135.1). Taxonomy (GTDB): domain Bacteria; phylum Desulfobacterota; class Desulfobacteria; order Desulfobacterales; family Desulfatibacillaceae; genus Desulfatibacillum; species Desulfatibacillum alkenivorans. The sequence goes on from NZ_FQZU01000035.1 coordinate 3,130, forward strand.
CCTGGATTTTGTCCTGGCGCCGCCCAGCAGTGAGGTGCAGGCCGGGGGGACGACGCGGTTTTATCTGTACGTGCATAATCCCGAAGACAGGGAGATGCAATTTCAGGGCAGGCCGGTTTTGAAATTCAGCCTGGGGGAATGGCCGGAAAACAAAACGCTGGAGGGGCGCCTGGCTTCTCCCCAATCCGGGGAGGCCGTCGCTATACCCGCCCAGGGCTTTAAAAAGCTGGCATACGACGTGGTTTTTCCCACGGATTTTTCGGGCCTGGCTGTTTTTAAAGTGGACGCTTATCACGCGCCGCCCCTGATGTTTGAAGTGGAGGAGGCCGTACCGGATCAGGCTCAACTGTTCACGGCAAAAGAGCCGGAAATCAAGGTGGAAAAAGAGGGCGCTGAACAGGAAAACGGCGGAGATTTGACTCCGGCTTCTGAAGAAGGAGAGGGCGGCAAGGAAGTTTCGGTGGAAAGCCTGTTCGCTCAATATCAGCCCTATCTGACCAACCTGGCGCCCTACGAGCCCATGTATTTCCTGGTGGGCGCCGACCCCGAGGACAGCAAGTTCCAGTTCAGCTTCCGGTATCGCTTTTTCAAGCCTGAAGACGAATTCACACAAAAACACCCCTGGCTGGCCGGCCTGCATTTCGCCTACACCCAGACCTCTTTCTGGGATCTGCAGTCGGAATCCGCCCCCTTTAAAGACACCAGCTACAAACCGGAATTCTTCTATGCTTCCGGCAACTTAAAAACCCGCCCCGCCTGGATGCACGGCCTGTTTTACCAAGCCGGATTTCAGCATGAGTCAAACGGCCGGGATGAAGAAGCCTCCCGCAGCACCAACTTCCTGTACATTCGCCCCGGTTTTGCTGCAATACACAAAAGAACCAAACTGGGCTTTAGCGCGTCCTCCAAAATTTGGGCGTATATAAACAACGAAGATGAAACCAACCCGGATCTGGCGAGCTATCGCGGCTATTTCGACATCGACCTGAAAGTGGGCAAGGCTGACGGCCTTGTGCTGGGGACCAACTTCCGCCTGGCTCATGAAGGCGCCTCCGTCCAGGCGGACCTGACCTATCCCCTGCATAACCTGATCTGGAAGCACCTGAACCTGTGCCTGCAAGCCCAATACGTCAACTCCCTGGCGGAAAGCCTGCTTCATTATGACGAAAGAACCGAAGCCTTCCGCATCGGCTTCGCCATGGTGCGCTAAAGAAGACCCGAGTGGCTTTAACAGATTTGTTTTATAAGCAAATAGCGGATCAAGTTTGGCTTGATCCGCTATTCTCTTTTGCGCAAAGCGCCATTTACAGGTTTTGATCAAATGTTTTCAAAAGTTTGCCGCCGGAGGCGTTTTTTAGTCTTCATCCTTTTTGGGCGTGTTGTCGGACCATCAGATCAGTAACCCAATTGCTGATCCGGCCGGGGAAAAATTTAACCAAGTAATAGGACATCTTGGCCATCAGGCCGGTGATGACCACAAACCGGTTTTTCTCGATTCCCCGGACAATGTCCCGGGCCACTTTTTCCAACGGCTCGATGCCGGCCATGAGCTTGACGGCCCGGTATTCCTTGGGCAGGGTTTTCAGTTCCTCCTCCACCATGGCCGTGTAAACTTCCGGCGGGCAGACCAGGGTCAGGCCCACGCCTTTGGTTTTAAGCTCCGGCCGCAGGCATTTTGCAAAGCCCACGGCGGCGAATTTGGAGGTTCCGTAGGCGGTGTAGCCCGGCAGGGCCGCCATGCCTGCCAAGGAGGCTACAATAACCAAATGCCCCTGATTTTGTTGCAGATAGGGCAGGGCGGCGGCGGTCATATTACGGACGCCGTAGACGTTGGTCCGCATAACCTGGTCAAACACCTCAAAGGGAGTGTTTTCAAAATAATTTCCAAACCCCTTGCCCGCGTTGGAGATGACCACGTCCGGCGCTCCTGCGGTTTCCACGGCTTTCTTTACGGCCTGTTCCACGTTTTTCGGATCGGTCACGTCCATTGTGTGGATTTCCACCTTTTGGGACAGGGCCTTGCGGTAGTTCAGGAGTAGGCTGCGGGCCTTTTCCAATTTTTCGGGATTTCTGGCAAACAGGACGATGTGGCAGCCTTTAGAGGCCAGCAAGCGGGCGGTTTCCAGGCCGATTCCTGAGGAGCCGCCTGTGATAAAGGCTGTCTTGCCGTGGAGATCTTTCATCAGCATTCCTTCCTACAGCCCGTATTGGGCCCTTTCGATCAATTCCAGTTGCATGTCCCGGTTCAGGGTGATGAAATAGGCGTTATATCCGGAAATCCGCACAAGAAGATTGCGGTAATTCTCAGGATTGGCCATGGCGTCCTTAAGCGTTTCCGAGGTGACGGCGTTTAATTGCATTTGCATGCCGCCCAGATCGAAATAGGTTTTAACATACGAGAACATGTTGTCCACCGTCTGTTCGTGGGTATCGTTAGGTCCGGGCACTATTTTGACGTTAAACGCAATGTTGTTTGTAATGTATTTGGGCGAAAGCCTCGCCACGTCCCGGATGTTGTCCAGCAGGTTGGGCGAGGCGATGGGCTGAGGCGTAAGCCCCGGGGTGAAGGGCTTGCCTTCCAGTTTGCCCGAGGGCAGGGCGCCGCTTAATGTGCCGTATATCACGTGGTTGGACATGGACCAGAACCCCACGGTGTATTTGCCGCCCCGGTAGTTGGTATGGGTTCCGTAATGATCATGGGCGAACTTGGCGACCCGGTTGGCCATTTCCACGGCTTCCTCGCTGCCCGAACCGAACAAAGGAACCTTGTGGGTGATCAGGGCGTGAAGCGCCGGCTCCGACTGAAAATTATCGGCCACGGCCTTTTTCAGGTCGGCGAAGCTGACGGATTTGTCATCATACACCAGCTTTTTGATGGCCATGAGAGAGTCTGTCACGTCGGCCAGGCCGATGCAGGCGGCGCCGGAGCTATTGTACCGCGCCCCTCCGTGGGTGACGTCCGTGGCTGTGCTGATGCAGTCGTCAATGAGCGAGGACAGGAACGGGGTGGGGCGGATGGCTTGGTGGGCCAGCCCCATAAGGTTGTTGTATTCCACGGATTGATCGATCAGGAAGGCGAACTGCTCGGTGAAAGCCTCGAAAAAATCGTCAAAGGTTTTGAAGGCGCCTTGCGCGGGTTCGCCGGTCTCCGGCCCCAGCCGCCAGTTCATAAGCGGATGAAGTCCGTTGTTAAGCGCCATTTCCAACGCGGCCACCATGTTCATCATCTGGAAATTGGTGTGGCCGATATGCCTGCCCGATAGGGTGGGCTCCACGCAGCCGGTGGCGGACCAGTTGTTCAGGTCCTCCTGGGCGTAATTGAATTCCTTTAGGGACTCAATCACGGCCTGGTCGCTGTGGAGTGAGGGCGTGGCCGCCGTGATGAGGTTGACCTCGCACAAGCGCTTGAGATAGGCGTCGCTGTTCTTCTCCCTGTTATACCGGGCGTTTACGTTGGGATCCCGAATGCCCAGCATTTCCGTGACTTTCAGGAAAATGTAGGTCATGTCGTTCACCGCGTCCTCTCCTTCGGGAGTGACGCCGCCCAGGGTGATGGCCTGATCCGAGGAGCTTCCGCCGAAATACCAGTTGGCCAGGTCCGGGGTCAGGGGCAGATGGTCGGTGCAGCGCATAAACAAGCACCCCACAAGCTCGATGGCGTGTTTGATGTAGGCTTTCCGCTCCTTTTCATCGGAGATTTTTTCCAGATCCGCTTCGTAATAAGGCTGCAGCCATTGATCCAGGCGGCCCATGGACAGCCCGGCGTTGGTGTTTTCCATGTGCATGCCGACCCATGTAATCCACACGGCGTTGACGGCTTCGTCCAGGTTTCGGGCCGGATTTTCGATCACTTGGGCGCAGGCCTGGGCGATTGTTTCCAACTCGGCCTTGCGTTTGGGATCGGTTTCCCGTCGAGCCTCTTCGGCCGCCTGGGCCGACAGTTTTTTGGAGTAGACGATCATGCCCTCCATGGAGTGGATCATGCCTTCCAGCAGACCCTTTTCGCGCTCCGACAAGCCTTCCCGGCTCAGCTTCCCTTTGATTTCGGCTATGACGCCGGACGCGCCCATGGACAGGATTTTGGGGAAGTCCGGAATGGTATGGGAGAGAGCGGCCTGTTTGAAGATGAAGTAGACGGCGTAGCGTTCGTCAATGGCTTGGCACAAGGGTGATTGGTAATTATACCTCACCCATTCCTTGAAGTTTCTATGGATAAAATATGGAAATACTTCGTGATGAAGCAGCCTGACCGTATCTTCCGAAACATCGTAGGGATTCAAGGAACGATGGGGAACCGTGTATAATTCCCCCCAGAGCATGGCGCCATGGGCGTCGGGATACACGATCACCCCGACCTCCTTGGTGGTGGAGGTTCCGGCCAGAAGATCGTCCTTGCGGATGATGGGCTTGCGGTTTTCCATGAGGTGCTTGAATGCCAGGCCCTGGCGCAATTCGGGTATCCAATCATTACCCGAAGCGTCTTTTTCAAACCCGTGCTCCTTGAACCAGTCAGTCAGGATTTTCGGCCGCTCCGGGCAAATCTCCCCTTTTTGGGTAAAGTGGATGTCCAGAAATTTTGCCAGCCTGGGAAAATCGCTCAGGGAATATTGGGAGAGATACGGATCATCCAAAAATCGCACCCCAGGGTCCACCTTTTTTCCCTTTATTCGATGGTTTTTTCTATCCAACAAGGCTTGGCTCAACTCCGGCTTGGAGTCAGGAACAAGCTCTTTGGCTTGTTTGGCCGAAGCCTGTTTTTCCTTTTCAAGGAGCTTGTATGCTTTCTTTTTTAATAGTAAATTAAGATAGAAAAACAACAAGTTAAGATATGTCTGGTTGCCCTGGGTCCGGAGTTCGCTTTTCAACAGCATGAAAATCTGCTCCGTGGGCGTGCTTCCCAGGAGTTTGCGCACGGTCTTGTCATCCCGAAAGATCAGGGAGATGTCGCAGGGATCGGGCGCGATGGACGGGACAAAGGCCTTGCCGTCCTTAAAGACGATGGAGGCGTTCAGGCTGTTGTTTTCCGTACGCAGGTTGGCGCTGAAATTCATCCACCCGTCCACGCTTTTAAGATACTTGTTCAAACCCGGCCGGAGGTTGAAATTCAAGGCCATGAGCCTGAGCAGGTTTTTAATGAGCAGGTTGGTGAAGGAAAACCCTGGTTTTGATGACGAACCATTGGATTGGAATTGAAACAGCATGGCTATCTTCCTCCATGGGCCGGAGAGGCCCGGATAGGGCGTTACCCCAGTTGAATGCCGGCTGCCAGGAAGGCCTCCCGGCAGGCCTGAAGCCTGTTTTTATCCAGAAAAGACTGCATGGCCGGGGCGTCGCCCCGGGAGTCTTTGACGCCGATCTTGAAATTTTTTTCTTGCCAAAGCGGGTGATAGGGCAGCACATCGGCCTTTTTCACGCCGCACTCCTGCAAAAAAGCAACGACGGCCCGCATGTTTTCATCCGAATCCGTAATGCCGGGAATCAAAGGCGTGCGCGGCAATATTTCCACGCCGCCTTCCTGATACAATTTGTTCAAAGCCTTAAAATTTTTAAGGATCACTTCGTTGGAGGTCCCGCAATACTCCTGGTGGTCAGCTTTGTCCATGATCTTGATGTCCATATAAATTGCATCGATATGGCGATAGATTTTTTCCAGAAAATCCTCCATGCGGAACATGCCGCAGGTCTCCACCAGAACGTGAATTTCCTGCTCTCTAAAGGCCTGAACAAGGCGGCTCAGATAGTCCATGGACAAAGTGGGTTCTCCGCCTGATAGGGTGACGCCTCCGCCCGAGGTCTTAAAAAAGGGCTTGTCCCGGGCCACTTCCCGGACAATGGCGTCAATCTCCATGACCTTACCCACCCGGGAGAGGGCGCCGGAAGGGCAGGCCTCTATGCATTGCATACACAGGGCGCATTTTTCCCGATCAATAAAAAATGGGTTGTCCGGCGAAAGAGCTTTTTCCGGACAGATTTCCATGCATGTATCGCAATGCACGCAGTCTTTGGGATCGTAGGAGAGTTCTAGCTCCCGCCTTTTGCTTTCCGGGTTGTGGCACCACATGCAGGATAGGGGACACCCCTTGAAAAACACCACGGACCGTATGCCCGGGCCGTCGTCCAGGGAGTTTCCCTTGATGTCCAGGATCAAAGGTTCCTTCATAAAAAAAGCTCCTACGCAGTGGAAAGGCTGCGTTCCGGCAATTGAATCCGCTCCAGACGCCGTAAAAAATCCTCCCGGATTTCCTCCCGCATGCCGGGAACCAAATCCATGGGGCCGGAATGCATGTATTGAAGCAAGGTATTGTTATAGCTGGCTATAAAGCCATGCAGCCGCGTAAATATGGAAATCAGGACCTTTCGAGCGTCCTCTTCCCGGATAAAGAATCCGGGGGATGCGCAAGCCCCAATGGCGTCAACAAAAAGATCCACCATTTTTAGAGCAGCTTGCAATTCCAGCAGGGCGGCCGGCTCCATATCGCTGCCCACGTAATCGTTGTACTTGGGCACGTGCCATGTAAACATGAGGTTGTACGCATGGGACTCGTTCAACCCAAAATCCAGAAAGGCCGAAACCATGGCCTCGATGCGGTCCAACGGCTCGTCTTGGGAATCCCGGGCCTTTTCGCATTGGCGATGGAGCCGGTTAAACCCCTTGGTGAGAATAGCCAAGTAAAGTTCATCTTTGTTTGTGTAATAATTATAGATGGTTTTGGCGGCGATTCCCAACCTGGCCGACAACTTGCGCATGCTGAAGCCCTCAAAGCCCTTCGCGGAGATCAGTTCCACGGCGTGAGCCAGAATATTCTCCCGAAATGCTTCCACTTCCTGCGGCGTGCGCGGGGGCTTGGGCATGGCGTATTTCCTATTTTGCAAAGGCCAAGAAATGAGATTTGGTTCGTCAATCAAGGCCGATTTGACGATAGATTAAAGTAACAGCGTTACTCTTTCGTGTCAACAGGAAAAATACCATTGTTTTCACGCTGGGTTGCTCCAAATCCTTGACCGGAGTAGCGCGTGTGGTATTGTTAGACCAAAGGTTTCTAAAACATGGTAAACAAGCATATCAGGAGATTGTAGATGAGAAATATCGCTCTTTTTATAGCCGCCGGCCTGTGCATCCTTGCCTTATTCTCTTGCGCCACCTTTGGGGTGGGATACAAAGCTCCTGAAGTCACCCTGGCCAGTATCGCCGTGCAGGACGCCACGTTATTTGAGACCTCGTTCAAGGTGAAACTGCGCGTGGTCAATAAGAACGCCGACCCATTGCAGGTAGCGGGTTCGGAAGGGGACATCTATCTATCAGGAAGCAAGCTGATCTCCATTGTGTCGGGCCAGCAGGCCGAGGTGCCTGGGTTTGGGTCCCAGATTATCGAGGCGGAAGCCCACGCCTCCAATTTGAATCTTGTTCCCTTATTGGCGAAACTTCTTGTTCAACTGCAATCAGGCCAAGCCGTGGAAGACGTGGATTACAAGGCCAGCGGGGTGGTTCATCTGGTTGGCGGAGGTTTTTTTTCCGGCCGGGTTCCATTCAAGACCACAGGCGTGCTGCCCTTGAGCGCCGTCCAGAACCTGCACCAGGGACTGGTTGATCCGGGCAAGTACGTAGCTCCCCTGACGCCTTTGACGGCGCAATAAATGGGGTCAAGTCTACGTTTGACGTTTGAGGAGTTTATGTTGGTTGGATGGATGAACAAAACCGCCCGGGAATGAGGCGTCCGATTTGGAAGGGTGAACCTTTTGTCGGGTCGCTTCGCATGAGGACTCAGGACTCCATACCATTTCGGGAAGATTTTGCGCTTCCGTATTCTACATTCATCCCGGAAAGCTCCGCGTAACCCGACCCACATAACAACTTGAAATATTGGTGATTTTTGTCGGGTCACGCGGAGCGGTGAAAACGCATTTGAATCCTGACGGCGCTATTTCGCCGAATGCGAGCCCAAAACCTAAAAATCTCGCGCGCAGCGACCCGACAACAAATTGGAAAGTTAAAATATAATGAATTCCGTCAATAAAGACCTGCTTTGTCCTGTTTGCCGTCAGCCCATGGAAGAGGGCTATCTAATTGCCAAAGCCGAATCCGGGCCTGTCAACTTTTTCATGGGCTTTTCCGCTGGAGTCAAAACCAAGCTGCTCTGGTCTGGTAAAAAGTGGACGTTAAAGCAGGAATCTCTGGAATCAAAAAACCGGTATGAAGGCGCCAGATGCCCAAAGTGCGGCTTGGTTCTCTTCTTCTCCTCCTCCCCCAAACACTCGAATGCCGATTCCGGTTTGCTCGTTAAATTTTGCCTTCTTATGTTGGTCATAGCCGCTTTTTTCCATGTCTTATCATTATTTCGCGTTTGATCCGATTGCCGACTCCGCAAATCATGCTTATATTTTACCAATGCAAGAGGAAGAGGAAAAATACCCCCGTCTGAACCAATTCTTCTTGTATGCAGTTGTTAAATTTGGATTTTCAAGCCAAACAAGGGCTTGTGCAGGAGCAATGGTTTTGCTATACCCCCAATACGCACTCGCACGCTGGCGGCGCCATGCCAATCTTCCAAAGGAAAAGGCGTCCACGGCTTTCAGCCCATCCGGTTTTACGAGCATAACCTGTTAAGTCAATACGTGTATTCTGAAAGGCGAAATTTTAAATGATAGGCGAAACCCTAGCAAAAATTTTCGGCACCAAAAATTCCCGGGTTATTAAATCTTTCCGTCCAACGGTTAATCACATCAATGAGTTGGAGCCCAAGTACCAGGCCATGAGCGACGATGAGTTGCGGGCTCAAACCGAGGTGTTCAAAAAGCTGCTGGCTGACGGCAAGACTCTTGACGACATCCTGTGCGACGCTTTTGCCGCGGTTCGCGAAGCCTCCATCCGCACCCTGGAAATGCGGCATTTTGACGTGCAGCTTATCGGCGGCATCGTCCTGCATCAGGGAAACATCGCGGAGATGAAAACCGGCGAGGGCAAGACCCTGGTGGCCACGCTGCCCGCTTATCTGAACGCACTGACCGGCCGGGGCGTGCATGTGGTTACGGTGAACGATTATTTGGCCGCGCGCGACACCGAATGGATGGGCCAGATCTACCGGTTTTTGGGCATGACCGTGGGAACCATCGTGCACGGCCTGGACGACGACGAGCGCCAGGAAGCCTATAACGCTGACATCACCTACGGCACCAACAACGAATTCGGCTTTGACTATCTGCGGGACAACATGAAGTATTCCCGGGGCCAATTCGTGCAGCGGGACCATCATTTCGCCATCGTGGATGAAGTGGACAGCATCCTGATCGACGAAGCCAGAACGCCTTTGATCATTTCGGGCCCTGCGGAAAAATCCACCCAGTTGTACTATCAGGTGGACGTGGTCATCCCCAGGCTCAGGGAGGAGGATCATTACACCATCGACGAAAAAGCCCGCACCGTTGTGCTGACGGAAGAGGGCGTCAGGGTGGTGGAGAGCGGACTCGGGGTGGACAACCTGTACGACCACAAAAACATGGAAATTTTGCACCATGTCAACCAGGCCCTGAAGGCCCACACCCTTTTCAAAAGAGACGTGGACTACATCGTCAAACAGGGCGAGGTCATCATCGTGGACGAATTCACGGGCCGCCTCATGCCCGGCAGGCGCTACAGCGACGGCCTGCATCAGGCATTGGAAGCCAAGGAAAAGGTGAAGATCGAAAACGAAAACCAGACCCTGGCCTCCATCACTTTTCAGAACTACTTCCGCATGTACGAAAAACTTTCGGGCATGACCGGCACGGCGGACACGGAAGCGCCTGAATTCAAAAAGATTTACGACCTGGACGTAGTGGTCATCCCCACCAACATGCCCATGATTCGTAAGGATTTCCCGGACGTCATTTATCGTTCCAAGCGGGAGAAGTACGAAGCGGTCATCAATGAAATCCAGGAATTGCACCGCAAAGGCCAGCCGGTTCTGGTGGGCACCATATCCATTGACGACTCTGAAACCCTGGCGAAAATGCTTAAAAAGCGGGGCGTGCCCCACAACGTACTGAACGCCAAGAACCACGAAGGCGAAGCCCAGATTGTGGCCAACGCAGGGCAGGCGGGCTCCGTCACCATCTCCACCAACATGGCCGGCCGCGGTACGGACATCAAGCTGGGCGAGGGCGTCAAGGAACTGGGCGGCCTCCACATTCTCGGTACGGAAAGGCACGAAAGCCGCCGGATCGACAATCAGCTCCGGGGCCGCTCCGGCCGTCAGGGCGACCCGGGCTCCTCCCGTTTTTATTTGTCCATGGACGACGATCTGCTGCGCATTTTCGGCGGGGAGCGCATGTCCAAAATTATGAACACCCTGGGTATGCAGGAAGGCGAGCCCATTGAGGCTAAAATCCTTTCCCGGGGCATTGAAAACGCCCAGGCCAAGGTGGAAGCTCACAACTTTGAGGGCCGTAAACATATTCTGGAATACGACGACGTCATGAACCAGCAGCGCGAGGTGATCTACCGCCAGCGCCGGGAAATCCTCAGCGGCGAGAGCCTGCGGCCCAATATCGAGGCTATGATCGAAGATTTGACCGAGGGCATTGCAGCCGTCCACGCAGACGACCGGACCCACGCCAAAGACTGGGACTGGGATGCCATCAACGACGATATGTACGCCCAGTTCGGCATTCGCGTTCAAGTCGACGACGAAATCAAAGATAAAATCAAGTCCCAGGAACTCGGAGATATCCTGTACCAGACCGCCATTGAGGTCTACGACGCCAAGGAGAAGTCCATTGGCTCCGACCAGTGGCGAAACCTGGAGGAGTACGTCATGCTCCGGACCGTGGATTCCCTGTGGAAGGACCATTTGCTTTCCATGGACCACCTGCGGGAGGGTATCGGCCTCCGGAGTTACGCTCAGCAACAGCCCTTGATCGTTTACAAGAAAGAGGGCTTTGAAATGTTCCAGGAGATGATCGATAAGATTCAGGAGGAAGTGGTCAAGCTGCTTTTCTTCGTACGCTTTGAGGAAGAGCCGGAAAAAATCGAAGAGATCAAGCCCAAGGAACAGGAAATGACTTTCTCCCACGGCGGCGATCAGGCCGTGAAGAAAAAGCCGGTCCAGCGCAAGGACGACAAAGTCGGCCGGAATTCGCCTTGCCCCTGCGGCAGCGGGAAAAAATACAAGAAATGCTGCGGCGCGTAGATTCACATCTATAAATGCAAAAAGGGGAAGCCTCCGAGCGAAGGCTTCCCCTTTTTTAATGCCTATGGAATGAAAGGAATTATTCTTCCTTTTCTGCGGCCGCCGCCTCGATGATCTTCTGGGCGAGCTGAGCCGGCACTTCGTCGTAATGGGAGAATTCCATGGTGTACATGCCGCGGCCGCCGGTCATGGAGTTAAGGTCCGGGGCGTAGGTCAGGATTTCGGAAAGCGGCACATGGGCTTCCACCACCTGGTTTTTGCCCTTGGAGTCCATGCCGAGCACGCGGCCCCTGCGGGAGTTCAAATCGCCCATGATGTCGCCGGTGAAGTCGTCCGGTGCGATAACGGCGATTTTGTATATAGGCTCCAACAGCACGGCGCCAGCATCCGGGATGGCTTTTTTGAAAGCCAGAGCGCCGGCGATTTTAAAGGCCATTTCCGAAGAGTCCACCTGGTGGAAGGAGCCGAAATCCAGGGTGGCTTTAAAGTCCACTGTGGGGAAGCCGGCGAGAACGCCCTTGACTGCGGTTTCCACGATGCCCTTCTCAACGGCCGGGATGTAAGTCTTGGGAATTACGCCGCCTACAATGGCGTCCACAAACTCAAAGCCCGCGCCTCTTTCCATGGGCTCGAAGGCCACCCAGCAGTCGCCGAACTGACCGTGGCCGCCGGTCTGTTTTTTATGTTTGCCCTGGACGCGGACCTTTTTCTTGATGGTTTCGCGATAAGGCACCTGAGGCAGGTTCAGGTTAACGCTGACGCCGAACTTGCGGTTCATTTTTTCGACGGCGTTTTCAATATGCACCTGGCCCATGCCGCGGACCAGGATTTCCTTGGTTTCTGCGTTGCGGTCCAGCACCAGGGCCGGATCTTCTTCCGCGATTTTGGTCAGGGAGGAGAAGATTTTTTCTTCGTCGCCCTTGGCCTTGGGAACCACGGCGTAGGAAATCAAGGGGTTAGGAATCTCAGCAGGCTTGATGATCAGCTTGCGGGAATCGTCGCACAAGGTGTCGCCGGTTTTGGTGTCCTTGAGCTTGGCAACGGCCACGATGCTTCCGGGGCCTGCCTGGGTGACGGGCTTGGTGTCTTTGCCGAACACGGTCAGCAACTGGCTGAAGCGTTCTTTGGAGGAGCGGTTGACGTTGTAAAAGCCGCCGTCGCCGCCCAGAGAGCCGGAGAAAACGCGCATGACGCTCAGGTTGCCTGCAAAACCGGCCATGGTTTTGATGACCAGAGCAGCAAAGGGCGCGTCCGGGTCCGGGGGCAGTTCCACTTCCTCTGCGTCGGCGTTATCCAGGTATCCCTTGATGGCGGGCCTGTCGTAGGGGCAGGGCATGGCGTCGATGAGGAAATCCATGAGCAGGTCCACGGCCACGTTTTTGGTGGCGGAGCCGCAAAGCACGGGGGCGAAAATGCCTTCGAGGGTTCCTTTTTTCAGGGCGGCCTTCAACTGGTCGTTGGAGGGCTCTTCGCCTTCCAGGTATTTTTCCAGAAGTTCGTCGTCCGCTTCAGCAACATTTTCTATAAAGGCTTCGCGTTGTTCTTCCACCATGTCGGCCATATCGGCGGGAATCTCGATTTCGGAGGCCTTGCCTTTGTCGTCGTAAACGTAGGCTTTCATTTTCAAAAGGTCCACCACCCCGTTGAACTCATGCTCTTTGCCGATGGGAACCTGGGTGATGATGGGCCTGAGAGTGAAGGATTCTTCCGCGTCCTGGACGGTTTTCAGGAATTCGGAGCGTTCCCTGTCCAGCCTGTTGACGAAGATGCAGCGGGGCAGGCCGTATTCGTCGGCCAGTTCCCAGGCCTGTTCGGTCTGCACCTTGACGCCGTCCACGGCATCGATCACCACGATGGCCGCATCCGCGCCCTGGAGGCACAAACGGGTGTCGGAGAAAAAGTTCTGGTCGCCGGGGGTGTCCATTATGCTAAACTCGTGTTTCTTCCAGCCGCAAGTGGCGAAACCCGTGCTGATACTGGAGGTCCGTTTCAGTTCCTCCGGCTCAAAGTCCATGGTGCTGTTTCCGTCTTCCACCCGGCCCAACCGGTTGGTTGTTCCGGCGTTGAAAAGGATTGCTTCGGCCAACGATGTCTTGCCAGCGCCGCCATGGGCTATTAATGCCACGTTTCTTAGTTTTTCATTCATGAATACCCGGTCTCCTTTTTCGTGATATTTTAAAACCTTAGCTTTGTAGGTTTATAAGTGCTATCTGCAGTCCCTCCTCAATCAGGCCTAATACGCCCCTTGACCCTAAAGAAAACGGAAACGTAGCCTCAAACAACAAAAAAATCAACCCTTTTTGGGAGAGTATTTGCTTTATATTAGGCTTTGGTGTTTGTTTTGATTAAACTTATCGGATTCGATCCGCCCATTGTCTTCCCCATGGATAGAGGAGAACAAGATTCTCCAAAGGATGCCAAGTCTCATTTGAGCCAATTCCTGTGGTTCAACAACGAACCTCATCGAAGTGCTAAGCCCCGCCCTTAAAAGGGCAATTCGTCCGGCGCTTTGGGCGGCCACCAGCGATATTTATCCTGCTCGATCACGTATTGGGTGATGCCTGGAACCTCGGAGGCGTCCAGCATTCTTTTGAAGTCTTCCACGGACTGGCTTTCCGCCGCCTTGACACTCATTTCCGGGGATAGGGAGTACCATACCGCATCGGGGATGTCGCGCGGAAGCCTTCTGGATTTATCACAGCGCTTTTTCATGGAGTTCCGGAACCATTTTTCCCAGACGCCCCATTGTTTCCCATCAACAAGCCGATGCCCCCAGGGGAGAGAGACGGTTTTGTCGGCGCCGTCTTTATAATCCACCAGTTTGTATAGGCGGAAGTCTCCGCAGCCGGAGATATTCATGGAAGCCATGGCGTCGCTGGCGCCGGGAGCGTGTCGTTCGTAAAATGCGACCATCACTTTTTCCGAGGGAAAATCCAAAACCTGCAGGCCCACCTCTTTCTGGCCGCCGGCCGAGGCGGCAACGGGAAAAATCAGGCAGACTAAACCACACATCAGGCAGCAAGCCCATGCTGCAAAGCGCATACGCATCGTTCACTCCTCATCAATATTCCGGGATCATTTTGTATTTGCGGCCGACCATGTCACAGCGATTGGGGCGGCCGCACTTTGCTATAGAAATTTTTAGAATAATATACGGCGCAAGTTGTGTCAAAAAAACAATGAAACGCCCCGCATTAAAAAGCTATGCGCGAGTGAGGAGGAAAAAGAATTCTTTGTTGCCTTTGGGGCCGAGAATAGGGGAGGGCGCCGGGCCAATGCATTCCAGGCCAAGCCCTTTGAAAAAGGCCTCCATGTCCTCCAAAACCTTGGCGTGTTTGACGGGATCCTTAACCACGCCGTTTTTGCCCACTTCGCCCTTGCCCACCTCAAACTGAGGCTTGACCATGGGGATGATGCGGCAATGCTGCGCCATGAGCTCCAGGAGCACAGGGATTACGATTTTAAGGGATATAAAGGATACATCGATGACCGCCAGTTCCGGCTTCCAGGGGAGGTCCTCGGGGACCGTATGGCGGATGTTGGTCCGCTCCAGGACCACAACCCGGTCGTCCTGGCGGAGCTTCCAGGCGAACTGGCCGTATCCCACGTCCACGGCGATGACCCGGGAGGCGCCGCGTTGAAGCAGGCAGTCGGTGAACCCGCCCGTGGAGGCGCCTACGTCAATGCAGTCCAGGCCTTCCACGGAAAGGCCAAGTTGTTCCAGGGCGCCTTCCAGCTTTAACCCGCCCCGGCTGACATAGGGCATGTCCTGGCCCCGCACCGTGATGTTTGCTTCGGGCGAGATCATGGCGCCGGCCTTATCCTGGGGAACGTCGTCCACCAAAACCTGACCGGACAAAATCAAGGCCTGGGCGCGCGTCCGGGAGGGCGCCAGGCCTAATTCGGTTATCATCGTGTCGAGGCGTTGCTTTTTAGCCATTGGATTTCAAAGGGAAATCGTTCAGTAGTTTTCCTGCAGCATCAACAATGCCCTGGGAATCCACGCCGTATTTGGCGCGCAGAATTCCGGGGGCGCCGTGCTCCACAAACTGATCGGGCAGGCCCACCCGAAAGACGCGTACGCCCGTGACGCCGGCTTCCTGGATCGCCTCAAGCACTGCGCTGCCGAATCCGCCCATGAGGGCGTTGTCCTCCGCCGTGATCACCCGGGGAGTTTTTTTGACGGCCTCGGCGATGGTTTCCATGTCCAGGGGTTTGATAAAACGGCAGTTAATGACTCCGGCGGAAACGCCCTTTTCGGCCAGTTTCTCCCGGGCGTCCAGGGCTTCGCAGACCATCCGGCCCACGGCCAGGATAACCACGTCTTCGCCTTCGTGCAGCACTTCGGCCTTGCCGACGGGCAGCAGGCTGGGCTTTTCGGACAAAGGCGCCCCCACCGCCTGCCCCCGGGGGTAGCGGATGGCCGTAGGCCCGTTGTGGTTGACCGCCGTATACAGCATGTTGCGGAGTTCGTCTTCATCTTTGGGCGCCATGATGGTCAGATTGGGGATGCAGCGCAAAAAGGACAGGTCAAAGGCGCCGTGATGGGTGGGGCCGTCCTCGCCCACCAGGCCGCCCCGGTCCATGGCGAAGCACACGGGCAGGTTTTCCAGGCACACGTCGTGCAAAACCTGATCAAAGGCCCGCTGCAAAAAGGTGGAATAAATAGCCACCACCGGGTGAAAGCCCTCGGCGGCAAGGCCAGCGGCAAAGGTCACGCCGTGCTGTTCGGCAATGCCCACGTCAAAAAATCGGGTGGGAAACTCGTCGTGAAAACTGGTCAGGCCGGTGCCTTCAGGCATGGCGGCGGTGACGGCCACAATCCTGTCGTTCTCCCGGGCGAATTCCACGATGGCGTCCCCGAAAACATTGGTGTAAGAGGGCGCTTTGGCGCCGGAAATCTTGCAGCAGTTTCCGGTAGCCACTTCAAAGGAGCCCACGCCATGAAAATAGGTCGGGTTTTTTTCCGCAGGCTCGTAGCCCTTGCCTTTGACCGTCGTGGTATGGAAAAGGATCGGCGTGCCGGCATTTTTCACGTTTTCCAGGGTTTTTATCAGATGATCCAGCCTGTGGCCGTTAATGGGGCCTATGTACTGGAACTCAAAGGCTTCAAACAGCATGCCCGGCGTGACAAACGCCTTGAAGGACTCCTCCATCTTCTTGAAAAACTTGTAAATATTCGGCGTGGAACTGAGGATGCCCTTAAACTCGGTGCGCCAGTCCATAAAGGTTTTGGCGGTGAGTTTTCGAGACAAAAAATTGGACAAGGCGCCTACATTGGGGGAAATGGACATTTCGTTGTCGTTCAGAACCACGATGAGGTCTTTTTTTAAGTCCCCCGTGTGGTTCAGGCCTTCGTAGGCCAGTCCGGCGGTCATGGAGCCGTCGCCGATGACGGAAATGACCTTGGAGCAATCCCCGTTTAGGCACTTGCCTGTTGCTATGCCGGCGCCAGCGGATATGGACGTGCTGGAGTGGCCCACGGTAAAGGCGTCGTAAGGGCTTTCACTCATACGGGCGAAGCCGGAGAGGCCTCCGTGAGTGCGCAGGGTGTGAAATCGGTCGGCGCGGCCGGTAAGGATTTTATGGGTGTAAGACTGATGCCCCACGTCCCAGATGATTTTATCTTTGGGAAGATCGAACACATAATGCAGGGCGATGGTCAGTTCCACCGTCCCAAGGCTGGGGGCCAGATGTCCGCCTGTCCTGGAAACCGTTTCTATGATTAACTCCCTGACTTCCTTTGCCAATTCAGGCAGCTCCTCCATGGGGAGCTTCTTAAGGTCGCCGGGGGATTTTATATCTTTAAGGTATTTTGTTTCGCCCATTCACAAAAAGTCCCTGAAACCGCTCTGCGCCGATAAAAACTCAAAGGGCAGGGGAGTTAGCGGCTTCGCGTAAGTATATAAGTTGCTATGGAACGCAACGGATCACATTTGTTATCAAAGGAAACAATGGCTTGCAAGGCTTTGTTGATCAGGCGTTCGGCAAAATCCCGGGCGCCGTCCAAGCCCATGAGCGCCGGATAGGTGCTTTTACCAAGCTCCGCGTCCGTTCCCACGGCCTTGCCCATGACTTTGGGGTCTCCAACCACATTAAGGATATCGTCTATCACCTGGAAAGCCAGGCCCACATTTTTGGCGTAGACGTCCAGGGACGCGATTTGCTCCGGGGTTCCACCGCCCAGATAAGCGCCTGAAAATACCGAAACCTCTATCATGGCCCCGGTTTTATTATTGTGGACGCTTTCCAATTCCTCACGGGTCAAAGACTTGCTTTCTCCTTCGATATCAAGCATTTGACCAAGGATCATGCCGTTGCAGCCGGCGGCGTGACTGATGCGGGCGATGATGGTCAGGACTTTTTCCGCAGGCAATAGGCCGTCGTCTGCTGCGTGGGAAAGGATTTCAAAGGCGCTGGTCAAAAGTCCGTCGCCGGCGAGAATGGCGGTGGCCTCGTCAAAAGCCTTGTGACAGGTAGGGGTTCCCCGGCGATAATCATCGTCGTCCAAGGCTGGGAGATCGTCGTGGATCAGGGAATAGGTGTGGATAAACTCCAAGGCTGCGGCCACGTCCATAACGAGATCTTTGTCACCGCCTACAGCTTCGGCGGCGGTCATGCAGAGAATAGGGCGCAGACGCTTTCCTCCGGCGAACAGGGAGTGGCGCATGGCTTGGGTGACCCGGCTTTCTGCAGGATACCGGGCGATGCGTTTTTCCATGGCGGCCGCAACCAATTGGCCGTATTCGGTAAGAAAGGCTTTTAAGTCAAAGGAATTCAAATCAGATTGCAAGCTTGGTTCCGTCATTTTATCTTCTTGCCCGGATTCGGCCGGGATAGGGCGTTATTCTGTTCCAAACGGGGCTTCCCTCAGGTTTCCTTCGGAATCCTGCAGTATAAGGGTAACCTTTTTTTCCACTTCGTCCAGCTTTTTGGAGCAAAATTCGTATAATTTCATACCTTCTTCAAATTTGGCCAGGGCGGTTTCCAGAGGAAGGTCCCCTTTTTCCATTTGAGACACGATTTGCTCCAACTCTTGGGCGGCTGATTCAAACGTTGCGTTTTTTTTCATGATTTGGTTCCTTTTTCAATGCTTTTTATTTGGGCGGCGGCCTTGCCGGAAGCCAGAGTGATTTCCACCTCGTCTCCAGGGCTTAAATCGTCGGCGTTTCGAACGATTTCCAGGCCGGGAGTCTTTCGGGTAATGCTGTATCCCCGTTCCAGGATGGCGGAGGGGTTGAGGGCTTCCAGGCTGGCCCGGGCCTGTTTTAGGGCTGCCTTATCGGCTCGTATTTGTTGCTGCATTGCGCCTGTCATTTGCCGGAACTGAAATTCAAGCAATACTTTAAAATTTGGGGTTTTATGCAATGGCGACAACTTGTTAAGCTTGTATAACGCCGTCGAAAGATTGTTCCGGTTCTCCACAAAACCCCGTTTGGTCAGGGTGATTATGCGTTGCTGATAATCGTCCAGACGCAAACGCCAGTCATCCACCTGTCTCCGGGGAGGGGGCAGCCTCTTCTTGAAATTCACAAGGTTGTCGCGTTCTTTTCGCAGCATTAAAACGAACGCGCCCTTTAACCGGGCCGCATATTCCTTTAATAAAAGCTCAAGACCCTGATACTCCGGCAAGACGATTTCAGCAGCGGCGCTGGGTGTGGGAGCCCGTCTGTCGGCTGTATAATCCGCGATGGTGTAATCGGTTTCATGACCGACCGCAGAAATTACAGGAATGGCGCTGGCGAATATAGCGCGGGCGACTTCCTCGGAGTTGAATGGGGCTAAGTCCTCCAAGGAGCCGCCTCCCCGAGCAAGAATAATGACATCAACCTGATATTGCTGATTAATCAGGTCTATAGATCGTACAATTTGTGCAGCAGAGTCGGCGCCTTGAACTTTGACCGGCCATACCTGGACATGGACTTTGGGAAATCGGTAGCTTAAAACACGCAGAATATCGTGAATCACAGCGCCGGTTGGGCTTGTAACGACTGCTATGATCTGGGGGAGGTAAGGCAACGATTTCTTATGGTCTTCTGCAAACAGGCCTTCGTCAGACAATTTGGCCTTTAGCTGTTCAAAAGCAAGGGCCAGAGCGCCCATGCCGGCAGGTTCCATATGCTCTACAAGAACCTGGTACGCACCCTGGGGTTCATACACCGCAACCCGTCCCAGGCAAACTACGCTCATGCCGTCTTCCAGTTCAAACTTAAGGTTTTTGGCATGCCCCTTGAACATAACGCTCCGAATTTGCGCGCGATCGTCCTTTAAGGTGAAATAACAGTGCCCGGAGGATGGAATGCGGAGGTTGGAAATTTCGCCGGTCACCCAGACAAAGGGCAAGGCTTCTTCCAGCACGCTTTTAATAATGGCGGTTAATTGAGAGACGGTATGGATGCGTCTTTTTTGTGTGTGTTGGGCTGGGTTCATTGGGTCTGTGTAGAACACGCTCCTTATATGTCGTATTGACCAAACGGAAACCAAAATCCGCTATGTCCGATAATATATATTATGTAAACTTTGAAATCCGTGCAAAAAATCGCCGCCTAAAGGCGCCCATTTCACGCCTGCCCCCCTGACTCTAAATTAGGGTCTGAATCATCCGGAGTTTCGACTTCAGAAGCCAATTCGGAAGTCTCTTCCTGGCTCGCCTGGTTCTCTTCGGCTTCGCCGGAATCCGAATTATCCAGGTCCAGGGCCTCAATCAAAGCCTCGATGCGGTGGTCTTCTTCAACGGCGTGGACGGTTTCGGCATCTTCCTGCTTTTGACTGTGTTCCGCCCTTTTACGGTGTTTGGCAAGGAGATCACGGATTTGCGGAACCAGAAAAACGCCGTTGGTGTCCATGAGGCACAGGCAGTCGGCAAGCACCTCAATCTTGTCGCCCTGGTTCAGTTTTTTATCAAGGATGAATCGCTCTTCTCCGCGCACGGTGCACAGCCCGCTGCGCACATGGATGCCCGGAGATTTCAGCACCTGTTCAGTGACTTTGATCCCGATTTTTTCGGCAAGTTCCTTTAAACCCGCCAGGATTTTATCGGATTGCATAGGCAAACCAGTAATTTAAAGGTTAATGGTTTTGAGACCTCTGATTATTGCCAGCTAAGCCGGTTTTTGTCAATCAGGAGCGCCCTGCCCTTATTCCTCGTTAACGGCCAGGGTTTCTTGCAGAAGCCCGAATACCATTTCCGGTGTAATTACTTGCAAACACACATTATCCGTACAAGGAGTCTTGCGATGGTTTGCGGCGCTGACGCATGGCGAACAGGCAAGCCCTGCAAAGATGGGAATGCAATTTCCCAATGATCCGTACAACGCCGGCGTTTCCGGCCCGAAAATCACGTGCGTGGGCATGGGCGTTACGGCGGCGAAATGCGCCGGGCCGGAGTCGTTGGTGAGCATGAGCGTCGCTAGGCAGTATAGGACGGGCAGCTCGGTCAACTGGCATTGACCGGCGAAATTGATGCAGCGGTCATGCCCTACCCTGGCCTTGAGTTCGTCCGCCTCCTCTTTTTCCGAGGGATCTCCGGTGATGAGAACCAAAACGTCTTCGTGGGCCTTCAGGATCATTTTCATGACCGACACGAAGTTTTCGGGCATCCACCGCCTTTGAGGAAGCAATTCCCCTGCGTTGGGGTTGATGAGCACAATCCTGTGCGCCTCGGGGTCGTAGTCCGGATGCAAAGCCTTAATGGCTTTTCGCATGGAGTCTAATGCCTGGGGCTTGGGCGTCACTGCTTCCAGGCGGATTTCCTCGTCCTTTATCAGGGTTTTGGAAAACGGAACCTCTTCCTGGTTCGCCGTTATTAAAGAGTTTACCAGCGCGATGAAATTTTTGGATATGTGAATGTGGGGATTGTAAGCGGTTTTATGGGTGATCATGTCGCCGCGGTAAAGCCCTTCCGTATGAAAGCTATGGTATCCCACAATCCTGTCTGCGCCGCACATGCCGGAAAGCAAGGCCGTAATGCGGGAGAATAACTCCAGGTCAATGACCGTGTCGATATTGTTTTTCCTGGTCCAGAGGAGAAAGCGCAGGCAATCCTTGGTAAGCTCCCAAAATGGGCCGCTTTTGATGCCGAACACGTTTTCTTTGGGGACGGTGTTGAGAATTTCCAGGCTTTTTTGATTGCGCTCGAAAATAGCAAAAAAGACGTTGGCGCCCAGACCGTCCCTGGCTTTTTTCATGGCCGGATCCGCCAGGATGACGCTGCCCATTTCGGACAATTCAATAAACAGGACGTTTTTCACCTGCTTGCGGCGCACAGGCATGACGAACCTAAGGCATTTGATGATCAGAGTCATGACAAAACAAAGAGGGACGCCGGCATAGCGGTCGATTTTTCGCATTCTATCAACGTTCATGGTTCATCCTGTTTTGATTGCATTGAAAAAAATAAGGTTTTCCGCCTTTGTATCACTGGATTCCGGCCTCGGTAAAGTCAGGAGAATATTTTCCGCTATATCGGGGCTCTCCGGATATAGCTCTCCCGCCAGTTCAAAAAGGGTGCGAGCGGTTTTGTAGTCTTTGATTTTCCAGCATAAGACGGCATAATTATTTAATATTTTTGGATTGAACAAATCAAGGGCAAGGGCTTTTCCCATCCATAAAAGACTTTGGGAATAATCCTCGGTGCGAGCCAGGTTTACGGCGTAATTATAATAACTTACGGCCTTGAATTGATCCTCCGGCCTGACCAAAAAGCGCAGGTTTTGGGCAGGATGCTCATTCCGCATGCTCAAAATGCTGCTGCACAGGTTTCTTACCGCAACAGCGTGATCGGGCTTCAATGTAAAAGCCCGATGGTAGAACATGAGTCCCTGGGTCGTCCCGTGCATATACTGGGAGGCGAGGTTGTTGTATGACATCGCGCTGTTGGGATTGGCTTTAATAGCCTGAATATAAAGATTTTCATTGCCGTCCCACGTCCGCACTTGCAGGTTGACGAGCAGGCCCAGGGCCAGCAAGACGGCCCCAGCCACTCCTTTGACTATGGCATGCGGTTGCCGGGCTATTATTAGGGCTGCGATCAGGGAAACTCCCGCCATGGAAAAATACATGTACCGGTCCGCCACCGTGGAGATGGTCTGAAATACAAAGGGGGAAAGCCCGGAAACCGGACCGAATCCTGCGATGAAAATCAGCGCTCCCGCAAGATAAGGCCTTGCTTTTTTTCCTAATATAAGCAGGCCTCCGGCGATGACAGCCGGGATGATCCAGGCAAAATAGCCCCACCCCGTATTTAGGACGTTTTGGGGCGTCCTTCCGTAATCGATCCCCAAAGGCGCCGGATAGGCCGTCTTGGCCATATAATGGGCGATGGCGTCTCCGTAGATTAAAATGCGCTCTCCCATGCTTGATACAAATTGATGGGAGTACGGAGGCTGAACGCTTTTGGTGATTATCAAAAACGGAATAATGACCAAAAACCAAGGCGCGGCTTCCTTGATGCTTTTTTTGCACCCCCAATCAAGGACTAACAGATTGATAATAAAAATGAATACCGGAGCAACCACCGCCGTTGGCTTGGACAAGAGGGCCAGGACAAAAAGCAGGAAAGCGCCTGCAGCTGCGCCAATGGGCAAAGCCCCGTTTTTTTTCGGGTTAAGTTTGTACGCATAGTATATGTTCATGGCCCCCACGGAAAAAGCGAAGGCCATCAAGGTTTTAAGCTCCGTGATATAGGAGGCCGCTTCCGCCTGGACGGGATGAAGGGCGAAAAGCAAAGCGCCTATTGCGGCGGCCGGTTTGTTTTTCACCAGTTTTTCAAGCAGCAAATATAGCAGCAGCCCGTTAATCAGGTGGAAAAACAGATTGACGACATGGAACAGCCACGGGCTTAACGGCCCTCCTCCGTCATGAAGCCCCAAAGCCTGGCCGGCCATAGCTATAAGGCTCCAGGCCGAATAAACCACCGGGATGTACATGTTCAAGTAAGGTTCGGTCCAGTAGCGAATGATTCCGTTCAAGTCCGGAGAGGTCGCCCGGGGATTTTGCAGCAGATTCAACTCATCGTCCCAGAGAAAGGAATGGTTGGCCAACAACGGGGAGAATGCGGCCAGGATAATGCCGCTAATAATGAGAAGCGCTAAAATTCCTTCCGCCCGGTTGTTATTATTCAATGATCAACCCTTTTTCAAAAGAGGTAAGTCGTGATATAGAACCGACTATATTTCTCTGAATCAACCCTAACCTTTTATTGCAAACGCCGCAACCATGGAAAATCAATTGAACTCTGTATCCCCCAATTCCCCTCAGTGGTCAAGGCTGTTAACAGGCGCCGCCTGGTTTCTGGCGATTGCAAACGCTTTGTGGGCGTTTTCCCTTATTATGGCTGATCCGGACCTTTGGGGGCATTTGAGATTCGGCCAGGCCCTTGTGGAGAACGGCAGCCTGCACGCGACGGATCCTTTTTCCCTGACGGCTTTCGGACATATTTGGATTAATCACGAATGGCTGACCGAATTGGTTTTTTGGGTCGCCTACGCCAATTTCGGCGATGCAGGCCTGTTACTGGGCAAGTTGCTTATCGGCCTTTGCATTGTTTTTATGCTCATCAAAACTTGCCGTGACCAGCCGATTATTGCGGCGGCTCTGGTGGTTTCCCTGGCCGCCTTCGCAGCCGCTCCCGGGTTTAACGTGCGGCCCCAAGTGTTTTCATTTTTCTTTTACACCGTTTTTATCGTTGTTTTGAGGGAATTTTTTTCAGGCGGTAAAAACCTCCTGTTTTTACTGCCGATTTCCACAGTGATTTGGGTGCAGTTGCACGGGGGCTTTTTGATGGGCGTGGTGGTCCTGGGACTGGCCGCGGGCTGGGCGACCCTGATGCAATGGGTTTCAGGCAAAAAAGAGTTTTCGTTAAAAAGTCTTTGGTTTTGGACCCTCCTCACCTTTGCCGCGCCCCTTGTAAATCCCTACGGATACAAACTGCTTTTGTTTTTTTCCCAGACGCTTTCCGTCCCCCGGGCCATCAGTGAATGGGAGCCCCTGCCGTTGATGGATTTTTCCCATTGGCAGGCCAAGCTGCTTATGGCCATGTTTTTTGCCGCCGTATGCCTGAAGCCGGAAAAAATCCGCAAATGGGAGGCGGTGGTCGTTTTTTTCACTATATACGCCTCCCTGAAGCATGTACGGCACTTGCCCTTTTTCGCCATTACTGTCGCCCCGTGGCTTGTGGACTGGATCGGCGAAGCGGTCGCTGGATTTAAAAAGAAGCATCCTGAAACCGTCATGACCCTTCCGACCATCGGCGTCATCGCCGCAGCCTTTTTCGCCGCGGGCGCCGTTCAATGCTACAAGACCGTGGACCTGTACAAAACCACAAACCTGCGGATCGTAGTAGATCAGGACTTCTACCCGGTTCACGCGGTCAGATACATGAAGGCCAATAATTTAACAGGCGGGCTGATTTTACCCTTTGACTGGGGCGAATTCGCCATGTGGCACTTGTATCCGAATATGCTGGTTTCCATAGACGGCAGGTTCCGGACCTGCTACCCGGAGCAGGTTATTCAGGATCATATGCTGGCTTTTGCCCTTCCCTGGCAAGAATGGCGCCGGCTGGACAAGTACAAAGGCGACGTCCTTTTAACGCCGAACACCAAATTTTTTCAAAAACTTGCGGCGCTCAACAAAGGCTGGAAAATCATCCATGCGGATTCAACTGCGATTTTATTCCTGC
Organism: Desulfatibacillum alkenivorans DSM 16219; assembly: GCF_900142135.1. GTDB lineage: Bacteria > Desulfobacterota > Desulfobacteria > Desulfobacterales > Desulfatibacillaceae > Desulfatibacillum > Desulfatibacillum alkenivorans. The sequence continues at coordinate 27,976 of NZ_FQZU01000035.1, forward strand.
GGGATAACGAGCACAATCAACCTGTTTTAGCCAGATTTCGCGGGCCGGGATTCGTAAAGCCGGACTTGACCGATATCCAGTTTTTTCCCTGATCGCATTCAGGAAGCAGCCCCCACTTGCAACACGGCGTCTTCCTTATTTTGAAAAAGGACGGGATTCTGCGCCAGAAACTGGCCGAGGATTTCTTTGCCCCGGGCTTCTCCAAACTCATTAACTATATGATTAATGAAAAGATTGGTTTGGACGAGCAGATGGGTCGCCCCGTAGGAGTGCAGCCTGCCCGAGGAGGATTTTCCCTCCATCATGTCCTGGATGGCCAGGTCAATCTCCCGAACCCCGCCCATGTTTTTATGAAAATATCGCCTGTCCAAGTAGTATCCGCGCCGGCCCATAAATACAAGCATCACAACGGCGTCTTGAGGCAGGGAATCATTGATGAATTCCACCGCCTTGTACTCCCTGACGCGCTTTTCCAAAAAATCAGCCCTGGACTCCCGGCCCGTCACGTAGGGCATTGGGTCGGCCTTGGCGAAATAGGCGGTCAGATACCGGGCGTTGACGCCCAAACCTAAAACTGCAACCAGCACGGGCAGCCAGACAAGCGCTTGGGCGGATTTTCCGTTAAAGTGTTCGGATAAGGCGTTTTGGAGATAGGCCAGGCCCATGGCGGTCATGACGGCCAAAAAAGGGATGGTGCAGATTATATAGCGAATTCTCGGCGCGGTTTTTAAAAAGGCCATAATAATGTACAAAAGGCAAAAAAGCCCCATGAACGCGACTTGCTTCCTATGTTTTTTCCATCCAAAAGCAAAAGGCGCTGCTAACAGGAGCAAGGGATTCAGCACTCCGTCAAAAAATTGGGGCGTGTCATCCTGGCCGCTGAAAAACATACGAATGGGTATCAATAGGTATTCCAGCAACCCTTCCCCGAAAAGCTGTTTCCTGAGCAGGAAAATGCTGATGTCCTCCCCGGCCTTGTCGTTTGCAAACAGGGGATACGCCGATCCTCCGGGAGAAAACAGCGGATACAAAGGATTGCCGACCTGGATGTAATTCTTAATATACCAAGGGCTTACCACAATAAGAGCACACAGGAAAAAAAGCCCGCCCCACCAGACGGCCTTCCACTGGGCCTGCTCGGCGTCCCTTGCTGCAAAATACACCACCAGCAGGCACATCAGGCCCCAGGCCAGTATGCCGTTGGGTTTGGTTCCCACGGCAAGGCCCATGCACACGCCCGCCAGGATAAGCCAACCATTCACGCCGTACCCTTGCTCCATCCATTTGAATAGGGCGAGCACGCAAGCGCAGACGAAAAAGGCCAGCCCAAGGTCCACATAGGCTATGGTCTGGAGCTTCAGGACGGCCGGGACGGTAAGATAAAACAACGCGCCGAAGGCGGCCCACGGCTTGGAGATTTTCGTCCGTAAATACAGAAAGATAATCAGGCCCGTAGCCAGGGCGAAGGAAAGATGGACGAATTTAGGCGCAATATCCGACTTGAAGACTAAGGAAAGGTAGTACAGGATCTGCAAATTCATGGGATGGTAGGAAAAGTCGGCCCAAGGGATTTCACAGATTCCGCCGGAATTAAGCCAGATTTTGGGGACGGCCATGTGGTGCACCAGGGCGTCCCTGGTGTAGGGGGGAGTTGCGCAAAGCAACAAGACAGGCGCCAGGTAAAGAATAAAGCCCAGTCCAAGAAATATGAAGGCCGCCCTGTTTTTGGTCATGGCTCGGTTATTTTTCTATCAGGTTGTACTTAAGAATGCACCAGATGGCGCGAAAGCCGTCTCTCCAGCCGATTTTCTTGCCTTCCGAATAGGTGCGGCCCGCGTAGGAAATGCCCACCTCATAAATCCGGCATCCCATCCTGGACACCTTGGCCGTGATTTCCGGCTCAAATCCAAAGCGATTTTCGCAAACGGTCAGTTGGGAGATCACGTCCTTGGTAAAGACCTTGTAGCAGACTTCCATGTCTGTAAGGTTAAGATTGGTGAACATGTTGGAAAGAAGGGTCAGAAACTTGTTGCCCACGGAATGCCAGAAATACAAGACCCTATGGGACTCCCCTCCGGCGAACCGGGAGCCGTACACCACGTCGGCCTTGCCCCTGATGATGGGCTTTAAAAGTTTGGGATACTCGTTGGGGTCGTATTCCAGATCCGCGTCCTGGATGATGATGATGTCGCCCGTGGCCGCTTTGAATCCCGTACGCAAAGCGGCGCCCTTGCCTTGATTGACCTCGTGGAACTGGACCTTGATTCCCAGTTCATCGCTCAGCTTTTTCAGGAGATCGGTCGTCCCGTCCGTGGAGCAATCGTCCACGGCCACAATTTCCTTTTCTATGTCTTCCAATTCCACGGCGAGAACTGCGTCCAGGATTTCCCTGAGGGTTTCCAATTCATTGTACACGGGGATGACAACCGAGAGTTTCATATCTTTCCTGCTCCAACTAACGAAGGCGTTTCATGTTCTGTTTTTGTTTTTATTGAGTTGGATTTTTGGGCGACCCGTGCGGGGATTGATTCCAACCGAGTAATGAATAGCATCTTTATTCGGTTTTATGCAAACATTCCCTGAAAAATCACCATGTGAGGCTCATCATAGAGCAATTCAAACCGCTCCCGATGCCCAACAAAGCCACATGATCTCCCGTCTTAACCCTTCCCACTTCCTCGGCCATGGCCAGGGTGATGGGGATGGCCGCCGGGCCTATGTTTCCCAGCAAGGGGTAGTTTAAATACATTTTATCCTGATTTAGCCCCAGGCTTCGGCACAAAACCCTTGTGTTTCGGGCGCTGACCTGATGGGGGATGTATGCGTCTATGGTTTCGTCGGTCCAGTTTTCCAGGCTTTGGGCCGCCTTCTCCCAGGTGCGGCCGGCCAGTTCCACGCCGTATTTCATCACGCTGGGGGCGTCGGCAACCATGGAGTCCTTCTGGCCCAGGCACAACCGGCAATGCTGGGTGGCCGCCATACTGACTCCGCCGTTAATCACATGGCTTGTGGTCGCCAGATCCTCCCTGCATAAGATCATGGCCGCCGCTCCGGACCCCAAGGTCAGTGTGGCGAAGTTCTCCCGAAAGGCTTCGGCGCCGGTTTCGGGGTTTTTCAGGCGTGCTATGGTGGCTTCGATGGGCTCGCGCGAGCTTTCGCCGTTGATGATCATGCCGTAATCAATAGCGCCTGAACGGATCATGAGAGACACGGTTTCCATGCCGTTGATGAAGCCAAGGCAGGCGTTGCAAACATCGAAGTTCAGGCATTCGGGCGGCAACCCCAGGGCGCCGTGCACCATGCTGGCCACGGAAGGCTCCACGTAATCTTTGCAAACGGAGGTGCTGATAAGGCAGCCGATGTCTCGAGGGCTTATCCCGGCGTTGTCCAGGGCTTTTTGGGCGGCGCGGGCTGCTGCGTCGCTTACCAGGGTTTCGGGTTCCCACAATCGTCTTTCCCGAATGCCGGTGAGCCCTTCAATGATTTTCCGGGGCATGTTCAGGCGCTCCATGGTGGAGTGCAGTTGATCCTCGATGGCCCTGGAAGAAAGGCGGATGGGCGGCAGTTCGTAGGCCAGGGCCTGGATGGCGGTTTTCATGGATAGTTTGGGTTCCTGGGTATCTTAAGCGTTGGTTTATATAAATACAATCAATTATTTGGTATTATTTATTAAAAGCTGACTTAATAAGCTGCTTGACCTCCGCCAGCCAACCCCGCCTTTCGTCCTCGGTGGACGTGCATACAACCCGAAACATCCGGCGATGAAAAAACTCCACCCCGCACAAGCCGAAAATGCACTCCCGCCATAATATGTCCAGGGGATCGCCAAAGAGCTCATCCTCACGCTGGCCCGGTGTATTGGACGTATTAAGCACCACCGCGGTCTGCGCTTTTAAAAGGCCTACGGGCACGCCTTCGCCGCCGTCCCCTTCCAGAAAACGGTAGGCCACCTCGGGCCGAACCACCCTGTCCACCCAACCCTTTAAAATGGCCGGCGGCTGGCCCCACCAGTTGGGATGCACGATGACGATGCCCTCGGCCAAAGCCAGCTCCCAACAATGGGAGTCGATTTCGGGGGGCAGCTTGGCGTCGGACGGGATTTCCTCAGCAGGCAAAAGCGGGTTAAACCCCTCTTCGTACAAATCATGAAAAAACACCTTATGGCCGCTGAGCTCCAATTGGTCCACCACGGTCTGGGCAATGGCGTGATTGAAGCTGTTTTTATCCGGATGAGCTAATAAGACGAGAATTTTCATTTATAATCCTTCCAAAAGATCTTTCCATTCTCTGGCGGAAAGCAGGCCTTTTTCCATGGCCAACTCCCGGACGGTTTTTCCTGATTCATGGGCCTCGCGGGCCAACTCGGCGGCTTGATCGTACCCCATGTCCGGAACTAGCAAAGTGGCGAGCCCCGTGCTCTGGTCAAGCATGTCCCGGCATCGGATTTCGTCCGCCTCCAGCCCGTCTATGCATTTTTCCGCAAAAGCCCGCGAGGAGGAAGCCAGCAACTTGATGCTTTCCAACACGCACTGGGCCAGAACGGGGATCATGGTGTTCAACTCCAAACTGCCCATGTGGCCGCACACAGCGGCCGTTGCGTCGTTGCCGATCACCCTGGCCCCTACCTGGAGGACGGATTCGGGAAGGACCGGGTTGACCTTGCCCGGCATAAAGGACGAGCCGGGCTGAAGCGCGGGCAAACGGATCTCCCCTATTCCGCAACGCGGTCCGCTGGCCATCAGACGGATGTCCGAGGCGATTTTCATGAGCCCGACGGCCAGGGTTTTCAAGACCCCGGAAAGCTCCACAAGGCCGTCCCTTGCGCCCATGGCCTCAAAACGGCTTTTGGCCAGGGAGAATGGCAGCCCGGTTTCCTTGACCAGTTTACGCACCACCCTTCGAGCCACATCCGGATGGGCGTTCAGGCCCGTGCCTACGCCGGTTCCGCCCAAGGCGAGCTCGCCGAGCCTGGAATATACGCCCTGGATTCTCTCCATGCCCAGTTCCACTTGTCTGGCGTAACCTCCAAACTCCTGGCCCATACGAACCGGCAGGGCGTCCATAAAATGGGTTCTGCCCGTCTTGAGGACCGGCTGCAAGGCTTTCGCCTGTTTTTCCAGGCTGGCGTGCAGAATTTTCAACGCCGGCAGCAGATCGTCATCCAGGCTCATAAGGCAGGCGATGTGCACCGCCGACGGAACCACGTCATTGGAGGATTGCCCCAGATTAACGTGATCGTTGGGATGCACCGGATGCTTTCCGCCCCTCTTGCCGGTAAGGATCTCATTGGCGCGGCCCGCCAGCACCTCGTTCACGTTCATGTTGGATGAGGTGCCCGACCCGGTCTGGTACACATCCACCGGGAACTGATCGTTCATGGCGCCGGATTCCAGCTCTTGGGCCGCCTGGACGATGGCCTCAGCGATTTCCGCGGGCAGCAGGTCCAGGTATTGGTGGACGCCGGCGGCCAGACGCTTGATCCTGACCATGGCCAAAATCACAGCATGAGGAAAAAGCGTGGAACTGATGGGAAAGTTTTCCACGGCTCTTTGGGTTTGAGAGCCGTAATAGGCGTCCTCGGCCACCCAAACAGGCCCCAGGCTGTCTTCTTCCCTTCGCTTGTTCATGGCGGTTTCCGTCTCCGGATTGATAGGCTTCTGATAGATCCTTATACATTATTTGACAAAAATGGTCCATAAGGTCAATGGAATATGCAACTTAACCGTTTTGAAAATGTTCTGGACAAAAAATCAGCGCCGGGTGTATTGCTCACATAAAAGGAGATTCGTTATGAAAAAGGAAACCCAGTGCGTGCAGGCAGGAACTCTACAGGATAATCAATACCAGGGATTGAACAGCCCTTTATACGCCTCCACGGCCTATGGATATATGGATAAAGAAGAGGTTTGCTACCCCAGGTATTTCACCACGCCCAATCAAGGGGCTGTCGTAAAAAAAGTCTGCGCCCTGGAAGGCGCGGAAGACGGTTTGCTCTTCAGCTCGGGCATGGCCGCCATCAGCACAACGATCCTGGCCCATACCAGGCTGGGGGATCACATAATCCTGCTGGACGACCTGTACGGCGGCACCCACTCCATGGCCACCGCCGACTTTGAGCGCCTGGGCCTGGAATACGATTTCGTCGCCACAAGCCCGGAAGCGATCATGGCCGCCAAAAAGCCCAACACAACCATGGTGATCATCGAGACCCCCACCAATCCCCTGATGAACATCCTGGACATCCAGGCCACGGCGGATTGGGCCAGGGAAAATGGCGTAACTTCTCTCATGGACAACACATTCGGAACCAGTATCAACCAGGCTCCCCTGGCCCTGGGGATCGACATCGTAGTGCACAGCGGCACCAAATACATGGGAGGCCATAGCGACGTGTGCTGCGGATTCGCCCTGGCTTCCAAGGAAAAAATGCAGCCGATCCTGGACCTGGCCCGGCATCTGGGCGGCAGCCTGGACAGCTTTGCCGCCTATTTGCTGGAACGCAGCCTGAAAACCTTGGCCATCCGGGTGGAGCGGCAGTGCGAAAACGCCCAGGCCCTGGCCGAATTCCTGGAGGCGCATCCCAAGATCGTCAAGGTCAATTATCCGGGATTGCCCGGCTTTCCCGGCCATGACATCGCAAAGAAACAAATGAAGAGCTTCGGCGCCATGATGTCCTTTGAAGTGGACGAACCCATCGGGGACGTGGACGTCTTTTTAAGAAAACTCAAGGTGATCCAGCCGGCCGTGAGCCTGGGAGGCGTGGAGTCTTCCATCTGCTCCCCCAAGGAAACGTCCCACAAGCCCATGAGCGCGGAAGAACGCGCCCGGGTGGGCATTTCCGACTTCCTCCTGCGCCTGTCCATCGGCATCGAACACATCGACGATTTAAAGGAAGATATCGAACAGGCTTTGACTTAAAGAGAAAGGAAAAAATGCCTCCGGCGGGTCGCTTTTTGTAAAAAGCTCCGCAAAATCTTTTAAATGGCGCTTTGCGCACGGACTCAACAGGCCCACGAAAAACGTGACGTGCGGGTTATTATTTTTCAGGGAGGGTGGCCCAGGCAAGGCTTTTTTTGCCTGGGTTCGCAAGAACAAAAGGCGCGGCCAAAAATGCCTCCGGAAATCAACAAATTTCGGCGGGCGATAAGTATCAATCAAGGCCAATTGTTGTAGATTGCGGTATTCTGCCGACTCAATCAATCAGGCTTTAAAAAAATAGAGTTGAACATTTCAATGGCGCTTCGCTCGTGGGCATGGGTGGAAGCGCCATAACTTGTAGGACTCAAGAATGGCGTCTATTCGACGGATTGTTCATCCCTGCCGCCGCGTCCGCGAGGCCTTCGCCCCCTGCCCTTGCGGCTTCCTTCGTTAAAGCCTCTCCTCCCTCTGCCGTCTCTGCAGCGGCCGAATCCGGTGCGCCGACCCGGAGCCTCATCGCCCAGGGAGGCGATCATTTTTTCCAGGATATTCCTTAGCTGGCTGCGTTCTTCATCCTCCAGGCAGGTGAATACGCTTTCTGAATTCCTTCCCCCTCTGCTGCGGCCGGAAAAATCGGTTTTGGCTTTTTCCGTGGCTGAGACGATAAAGCTCCTTTTATCCTCCTCGTTGCGTTGGCGTACGATGAGTTCCTTCCGCTCCAACTTGGCCAGCATCTCGCTTAACGAAGAAGACCGGACGTCCAAAATTTCCAGCAATTCCCGCTGGTTGATAGGCCCTTTTTCCATGATGACGGAGAGGGCCCGGTTTTGGCCATGGCGGCGAAATCCGGAACGGTGATGATGGGACCTGCCCATCATGCGCGAAACCCGATGAAACAATTCCGCCAGATCTCCGCCGTTGACATGCGCTGCCTGTTCGTTTGTTTCGTTCATTATTGCACCCTTTCATCGGGGTTCATGGCCTTGAAATAGGCTTCCCCTTTTTTGCATCCGGGATCGTCAATAGGGCAATGATTCTTGCACAAAGGGCAAGTCGCCGTGTTGATCGCCATGTCCGGCGGGTCCATAACCTCAGCCTGTCTGATGAAGTCCGCCGGGGCCATGGCGTCCATGCAGGATAGACCGCGGCAGCCCAAATCTCTTATAAGGCGGGGCCTTCCGCCATGCCGATTCGACCCGAATCCATGATGGTGAATGTGCTTTCTGCGGCCTCTGCCTTCGCCGAAGCCATGTTCTCTTTTATGGTTAAACATTAAACATCTCTCCTTTCGTTGTCAGAGTTAATTAGGAAGGCGCCTTCCTTTTTCTGAAAACAATATAGGCATCCATGGGGAGACGTCAAGATAAAAAGGCGCCTTCCTAATTTTTTATATTAATAACGGATTTTTGGTGCTTGAATAAGGATATTATTTTTAAAAATTCGGCAAGGTTGGAAAGAATTTGCTTTGATTTTTGGGTTTGAATATTGTCACAGATTTGTGCTGCCCTGGTATGCACTCCCACGCACAGCATGGGAGCGCGCGTCAAATAACATTCTGAAATATTAAGAGTTATCGTTTAAAAGTTACTTATGGGCAGAAAAAGCCTTGCCTGGGCCACCCCAAACAAGAAATTAACCCGTCGCGTTTTTCTTGGGCCTGTTGAGTCCGTGCGCGAAGCGCAATTCAAAAGTTTTTGATCCAACTTTTTACAAAAAGTTGGCCGCCGGAGGCGCAGTTTTGCAGTTTTTCTTTTCGCTCTTTCGTTTTTTCGCCCCTATTTTTTCAGTCTCGCCTTGACGGATTCGGCGTGGGCGGTGAGGCCTTCCACCTCGGCCAGGCGGATGATGTCCTCGGCTTCCGCGTCGAAGGTCTCCTTGGAATAGTGCAGGAGGCTGATTTTCTTGAGGAAGTTATCCACATTTAAAGCAGAGGAGAAACGTCCCGTGCCTTGGGTGGGCAGCACGTGATTGGGCCCTGCCACGTAGTCTCCCACGGGTTCGGGAGTGTACTGTCCCAGGAACATGGCGCCTGCGTGCTTGATTTTCGGAAAGTATGCGAAAGGATCTTCCACCAGGAGTTCCAAATGCTCCGGGGCGATGGCGTTGGACAGGTCCGCGGCGACGTCCAGGTCTTCCACCACAAAGGCCACGCAGTTTTTCTGCACCGATGCTTCCGCGATTTCCCGGCGGGAGAGCTTGGCCACCCGTTCGGCCAGGGCTTTTTTGGCGTTGAGGGCGATCTTCCTTTTTGTGGTCACCAGGATGGAGCTTGCCATGGGGTCGTGTTCGGCCTGTGAAAGAAGGTCGGCTGCTATGCAATCGGGGTCGGCGGTGTGGTCCGCAATGACCAGGACCTCGCTGGGGCCTGCGATCATGTCGATGCCCACGGTTCCAGCCACCAGGCTTTTGGCGATGGTCACGTAAATATTGCCGGGGCCTACAATGACGTCCACAGCCTTGATGGTTTCGGTTCCGAAAGCCATGGCTGCAACGGCCCAGGCGCTGCCGATTTTATAGATCTCGTCGATCCCCGTAAGACGGGCCGCGGCCAAAAGATAGGGATGCACGGTTCCGTCGGCCCTGGGAGGCGTAACCATGATTACCCGCTCCACGCCGGCGATCTTTGCGGGAACCCCGCCCATGATGACGGAGGAGACCAAAGGCGTGCTTCCGCCCTGCCCTCCCGGCACATAGACGCCCGCCGCGTCCACAGGCCGAATCATCTGGCCTAAAACCGTGCCCGGCCTGTCCGTGGTGATCCAGGACTTGGGAAGCTGCCTCCGATGAAAATCCGCCACATTGCGATGAGACCGTTCCATGGCTTTTTGAAACTCGGGGTCCACCTGAGCCAGGGCGTCCTGCATTTCCTGGTCGGTCACCCGCATGGATTCCACGGTCATGCCGCCGGCGTCAAAGCGGTTGGAGTAGTCCACCACCGCCTGGTCGCCGTTTTTCCGCACGTCTTCCAAAATTTTGGATACGGCTTTTACGTCCTTGACCCGGAACGAGACGCCCCGGTCCACCATGGACTTAAACCGTTTTTCCGCAGCCTGGGAAGGATACTGGTAGATTTTCATATTCGTCCTCGCAAATAAAATTTGACCCGGCGCTTATCAATGCCGGGGATGATAGCGTTCGTGAATTTCAATCAATCGCTCTCTTGCCACGTGTGTGTATATCTGGGTGGTGGAAATGTCAACGTGCCCAAGCATTTCCTGGACCACCCGCAGGTCGGCGCCGCCTTCCAGCAAATGACTGGCGAAGGAATGCCGCAAGGTGTGCGGGGTGATATTCTTGGCGATTCCGGCCTTTAAGGCGTATTTTTTCAACAATTTCCAAAAGGCCTGACGGGTCATGGGGCGCCCTCCTCTGACCACGAACAAAAACTCGCCCGGCTTGCCTTTCAACAGGATGGGCCGGTCGTTATCCATGTAGGTTTTTATCTTTTCCCTGGCCTGCCTGCCCATGGGGACGATGCGCTCCTTGGCCCCCTTTCCCATAACCCGGACGAATCCCGCGTCCAGATGAATGTCCTGCACCTTTACATGGATCAACTCCGACACCCGCAGGCCCGAAGCGTAGGCAAGCTCCATCATGGCCCTGTCCCGCGCGCCCAGAATGTCCATCTCGTTGGGCGCCTCCAGCAATTGCTCGATCTCCTCCACGGAAATCACGTCCGGCAGATGCATGCCGGTTTTGGGCAGATCCACCAGCTTGGCGGGATTATGTTTGATGATCTTTTCCTGTTCCAAAAAGGAAAACAAGCCCCGGATAGCCACCAGATGCCGCGCCCTTGTACGAGCGCCCAGGCCCTGGGCGCGAAGTTCGATCAAATGCTGGAGAATGTCTGGAGTGTCCGCTTTGGTCAAATCGTCAATCTTTCTCTCCTGGAGAAAGTCGGTGAAAACGCCCAGGTCCTTTCCGTAGGCCTCCAGGGTGTTTTGAGCCAGGCCTTTTTCCACCAATAGATAATTCATGTATTGGTCGACCAGGATGTGGGATGCGGACATGGCGGCGCCTTTGCTGGGATATCTTCGGGCGGATGGACGAGGCCATCTATATTGCGGCGCCCGTATGCATTCCCACGCAAAGCATGGGAACGAGAAATTCGGATTGGGAGGATTGTATCTTAATCTTTAAAATGTGGCAATTACAGGTTGGATTATCTGGATGTTTTAAATGTAGCAGAGGGGCTGCCGGCACGGCAGCCCCTCTGCTACATTTCATTCCAAACCCGGGCCGAAAACCTTGATCATGTCGTCGTCGGTCAGGCAGCGTTCGGAATCGTCCGGCTGCATGGCGTCATCCTCCATCTTGCGGCGGTTGTAGTCGGGAGAAAGCACCTCATTGTAGTATTCGTGCTGAATCATGAGGTTCATAATTTCCGTGGTTCCGGTCCAGATCATACCCAAGCGGGTGTCCCGGACCGCTCGTTCTATGGGGTAGACGTCCGTATAGCCGATTCCGCCCATGATTTGCATGGCGTCGTTGACCACGTCCCAGGCGGACTCGGTGGCGAAGCGCTTGGCTTCGGAAACGATTCGGCGCATGTTGGGATAGTTCTCGTCCACGGCTTTGGCCGCCATGTATGTCAAGCCGCGTGCTGCGTCCAGCTTTGTAATGGACTCGGCCACCCGAAAGCTGATTCCCTGGTACTTGCGGATTTCCTTGCCGAAGGTGCGGCGTTTGTCCGAATACCGCACGGCCAAATCCAGGGCGCCCCAAACGCCCAGGCATCCGGCGGCGGAGGTGAGCCGTTCGGGGATCATCATTTGATGAAAACACAAGGCGCCGCCATGCAACTGGCCCACCAGGTTATCCTTGGGAACTTTCACGTCCCGAAAAACCAGCCTGCCCGTGCCGCCGCCACGGCATCCCATGAGGCCGAAGAGGTATTCGGTTTCCACGCCCGGCCCTTTCTCCACGATAAACAGGCTCAGGCGGCTGTATTTGTGGGCCTCGGGATCGAAATTCGTCCTGGCGTAAACCAGAAAAAAGTCCGCGCCGTCCGCCCCCACCACAAAGCGCTTCATGCCGTTTAACAGGAAATAATCCCCCTTGTCGTCAGCGCGGGTCATGGCGCCGAAAAAATCCGATCCTCCACGAGGCTCCGTAAGGGCTTCGGCCGCCACCAAACTCCCCTCGATATAGGGCTTCAGAAATTTTTGCTTTTGCTCCTCCGTGCCGAACTTGTTCAAAGCCTCCCCCACAATGGACGGCATAACGAACGCGCAGCCCAAGGCCATGCCCAGGCAGCCGATTTCCTCGGTGGCCGCCACGTCCGCAACCCAGGACATGCCCCGCCCGCCGTATTTCTTGGGAAAACGAATGCCCCTGAGCCCTCTTTCAGCCAGCTTTTCCACAAACTCCCGGGGATAGACGATTTCGTCCTTATCCAGCCTTCTCAGGAAGTCGCCGGAGACCTCCTCGCGCACGAATTCCCTGGTTTCCTTTTTTAGTTCCTGTTCTTCGGGGGTGAGTAAGAAGTCATACATAAGCGCCTCCTTCAGTATATTAATCTTAAAGTTAACTTTAAGCGCCCGGCGCGACGAAATGGGCGACGCTTCAATGGCCCCATTGGGCGCCCCGGTTAAAAAGACTGCTATGTAACTGGCTGGAAGATTAAAAAAGACCTGTTCGCCGGAATACCGGTTTTGAGTCCGGCGGTCTGACGATGGAAACAAGAATACCTTTTCGACGGCATGATATCAAGGCATTTTACGGTTTCATCGCATTTTAAAAAGATCCATCCCGCCTGCGTTTCACTTGATTCCCTTTTGCCAAGGTTTTGTTCCTTTTTTTTTCTTGCCATAAGGGCTTGGGGTTCTGTTTATTTGGATAAGGAAGAAGAGGACGGCATTTTACGGGAATCGTTAAATTGCTTTCCCGTATTTGGTTGACATTCCCCGGAAGCTGTGATTAATGGGAAGGGTTTTCTCCATCATTTGATGGAAAGGGGCTTTCCGTTGAGCAAGTGGACGAATTGATCCTGTTTGACAGCCTCATATTGCTCCGCAAAGCATTGGTACAAGAAGGCTTTGGCTTGTTACTAATATAAATTGACCTGGCAACAATAAATCATGGACCGCAACATTAAAGGAGCTTAACATGGACAAGAAAGTAACCGTGATTGGCGGCGGAAACGTTGGTGCTACCGCAGCTCAACGGCTGTGTGAAAAAGAACTGGCCGACGTGGTGTTGATCGACATTATGGAAGGCATGCCCCAGGGCAAGGCGCTGGATTTGACCGAAGCGGCGCCCATCGAAAAGCACGACGCCTCCGTAACGGGCGCCAACTCCTATGAAATGTCCGCCGATTCCGACGTGGTGATCATCACCGCCGGCATTCCCAGGAAGCCGGGCATGAGCCGGGACGACCTTCTGAGCACCAATATGGGGATCATGCGCCAGGTGACCGAGCAAGTGGCCAAATACAGCCCCAACGCCAAAATCATCGTGGTGAGCAACCCGCTGGACGCCATGTGCCACGTGGCTTATGAAGCTTCCGGATTCCCCAAGGAACGCGTCATGGGCATGGCAGGCGTTTTGGACTCCGCCCGTTTTCGCGCTTTCATCGCCATGGAACTGAACGTATCCGTGGAAAACACCCACGCCTTTGTGCTGGGCGGACACGGCGACACCATGGTTCCCCTGCCCCGGTACTCCACCGTGGCCGGCATTCCCATCACCGAATTGATGCCCCAGGATCGCATTGAGGCCCTGTGCAAACGCACGGCCACGGGCGGCGCTGAAATCGTGTCTCTGCTCAAAACCGGATCGGCCTACTATGCTCCTGCATCCGCCGCCGTTGAAATGGCCGAAGCCATTTTAAAGGACAAGAAAAAAATCCTGCCTTGCGCAGCCATGCTGAGCGGCCAATACGGCATCAACGACCTGTTCATCGGCGTGCCCGTCAAACTGGGCGCCGCCGGCATTGAAGAAATCGTGGAAATCAAGCTCACCGAGGACGAAGACAAGGCCCTGAAGCATTCCGCAGCGGCCGTCCAGGAATTGGTGGACACCATGAAAAAGCTGTAATCTTTTCGAAAATAGTCCGTAAAAACAAAACGGGGAGGACGAATGTCCTCCCCGTTTTGTTTTCGCTCCGTAGGTCTGTTTTCTTCTTTTTTGAGTTCGAGCGAGTGATTGTCTTCCAAGGCTAGTCCAAAAAGACGCAGGATCCCGGCTTGCGGACGATCCTGAAAAACGGATAGCCCTTGCCGGGATGACGCTTTGTGCCGCAGCCTATGATGGGTGGCCCAGGCAGAGCAGTATCCTGCCTGGGCGCGCCAGCGCAGCAGGAGCGGCCGGATTGTTGTTGGAAACCATGAAATTCCGGCGGACGAACGGCCCATCCAAAAACAAGCAAAATTACGAATTCAACCCACTCCATCCGCCCGCCGACCCTACCCAATCTCGAAAATCTTCACAGGCCGCGCCTTTTGGCCTTGGGGCCCCAGTGCCGCTGTGGAATAGCGGCTGGAGATGGGTTGCAATTTTAAAACATCAATGAACAAATGACTCGAATGACGGCGCTTTGGTATAGTTTGTCGGGTCGACGTTATCCTTTTATCGAATCCACCAAAAGCTGAGGATTGGACCCGCCCAGGACCTGCAATACCTTCACGTCCCGCATGAGCTTTTCCAAGCCTTGTTCGTGCATGTATCCGTAACCGCCGTGAATTTGAATAGCGTCCACCACAATGTTGAACGCCGCATCCGTGCAAAAGGCTTTGACATGCGCGGCATGGACGCCGGATTTTTCGTCGAAATAGGCGTATAAAAAAGCTCTGGCCGCGTCCAGGTTCATGCGCATGGCGCCCAGCATGCGCCGGATTTCCTGGTGCTGGATGATGATCTTGCCGTATTGATACCGCTCCTTGGCATAGGCCAGGGCTTTCTCGAACGCCGTACGGGCCGCGCCCAATGCGGCTGCCGCGATGAATGCATGCAGAAGATCCCGCGTCTGGCTTTTTATGGATTGAGATGTTTCGGAAATTTTGATCACAGCGTCCGGCGGCAGTTTTACATCTTTAAAAACCAGGGAACGGAAGGGGTTGATTTTCAGGCCGGGAAGCTCCGAGTCCGGCCCTAAAGATACGCCCGGCGCATCCAGAGGGACGATTAGACAGAGGTTCTCCTGATTATTGGCTTTCGTAAAAACGCACATCCAGCCGGCGTAGGAGACGTTGGCGGTCAGGGAGGATCGGCCGTTGATAACCCAATCGTTATTTTTCATGGTCAGGGTTAATGCATGTTCACCGTCCAAGACTACCCCTGCTATGCCCCCGCCCTGTCCGTTGGTCACCCCCCTCCATAACTCGCTCTGCCGCCCTTCTTCCGCAAATTGCACGGGAAATAATCCTGCAAAATGATGGACAAACACGGAGGCCGCCCCAGGGCATTGTCGGGCCAGGGCTTCCACGGCCATGGCCTGGCATAAAGGGCCGTATCCCACGCCCTGAAACCTTTCGGGGACGGGGATGAAAGGCAGGTCCAAGGATCGGCTTTTTTCCCAGAACGCCAATAAATGCTTTGGATCGGGATTGAGATCCCATTCCAGAGCGGGTTCGCGCAACTCCCGTACGGCGAATTTTTCTATCTCTTTAACAACCTGTAAATATTCCTTGGGAAAATCCATTCCACATCTCCTAATTCAGAAAACCCGCTGCAGCAGCACGCCGATTTCCTCATGAAACAAATCAAGCAGATTGGCCTGGTTGGAGCCTTCGTAAATCTGGGTGACTTTGGCGTCCCGAAAGCATTTTTCCATGCCGAATTCCCGGGACATGCCCTCCAGGCCCACAATGTCCAGAACCCGGGAGCTTGTCTTCATGGCGAGATCGGTTCCGGCAACCTTGAGGGCTGATCCGTGCTTGACGAATTCGTCCAGGACTTTGCCGGTGACGATTTTTTTCTTGAAGATGGACCCGGCCTCCGAAGCCGGAGTGTTTTTGGCCAGGGCCAGCAGGGAATCGGACAGCAGAAGCCTGTCCGGCAGGCGAGCCGCCCCTTTGACGGCCAGGGAGTCGAACAGCTTCCATACGTGGAAGGCGTCCAGGGCCATGGCGAAGTTGTAGGCTGCAGCCCGCACCATGTGCAGATCCTTAATCATGTCCGCCAGGGCGAACCGCGCCCAATCCTGGTCGATCAGGCGGCCTTGAGGCGTCTGCTTGGTTGCGGCGTAGCGGATGCACCGCTCCAGGGCGCCGCGGGCTATGCCCATACCGCACAAGCCCACAAAGCCTCTGGTTATGGATAATATCTCCCGGGTGTGGTCAAAACCTTTGCCTGGCCGGGCCCAGACGTCGGCGTCGGGAACGAAAACCCGGTCGAAAAAAAGCTCGGCGGTCTGGCTGGCTTTTTGGCCGCATTTCCGTTCCACCCGGCCTACGGAAAAGCCGGGCGCGTCCGTAGGTACGTGAAAGGTCGCCATGGATTCCAGGGGATGTTCCGGATCCGCGGGCATGTTTATAATGACGTAATGGGCCAGGCTGCCGTTGGTGATGAAGCATTTTACGCCGCTCAGGCTGTATCCGCCCCGAACCTTTTGGGCGTGACATGAGGGGCGCATGGCCTCCATGGCCCTGGCGTCTTCCATGTCCGTACCGGCGCCCGGTTCGGTAATGGCCCAGGAGTAAAACAAGGGAGCGCCTTGCCGCTGGGCTTGGAGCATTTTTTTGATCATGGAAAGTACAATGCCGGTTTTGCACTCCACCATGGCGCCCAACACCCCGAAAGTATTGAACAGGATATTGGCTGTGCTGCCCATGCAGGCGCTGGAGAACTCTTCCACGGCGGCTGCATTGGCAAGGGCGCTCCATCCCAGGCCGCCCATTTTTTCCGGCAGGCAGGCTATGGTGAATTTTTGCCGATTGGCTGCATGCCATAAATCCCAGTCAAAATAGGCGGGATCCTGGCTGCATTTCTTGTCAGTTTCCAAAGAACGGGGTAAAATATGATTTACAGCGAATTTTCGGGCGGCCGCTTGGGCATTTTCCGCGCGGGCGATGTATGCGGGATGCTTTTCACGCAGCTTGCCCAGGCCCGGAAGATTGACCATCAGGTCAATATCCGGTGAAAACAAACCGTAGGGAGGGGGCGAAAAATCCATAATTCCTCCGTATAATATGAGGGAAAACTTAAGGCTTTGAAGTTTTACTCGGATGATATATAGCCCTATTATATAAGATCAGTCAACAGCTATACCCTAAAATAACAGGAGGCGAAGCCATGGGATCTAAAGTGCTGATTGCACTGGCGCTGGCCGGAGGCCTGTTTTGGGCGTCCGCCGTTTTGGCGGGCGGGAACGCCCCTGGCCCTGATTATCAAAAATTGCGTGAACAGATGGTGTATAGTCAGATTGAAAAACGGGGAGTAAAAGATGCCGGGACCCTCGCCGCCATGCGCAAAGTGGAAAGACATCTGTTCATCCCCGAGTCCTATCGCAGTCAGGCCTACAACGACTACCCCCTGCCCATAGGAGAAGGCCAGACCATATCTCAGCCTTACATCGTGGCGCTCATGACTCAGGTTTTGAAATTGGACGGATCGGAAAAGGTGCTGGAAATCGGGACGGGTTCAGGGTATCAGGCCGCGGTTTTGGGGGAATTGGCCAGGGAGGTGTACACCATGGAAATCGTGGCGCCCCTGGGAGAACGAGCCGCGGAAATTCTGGCCCGGCTGCATTACGGCAACGTGCAGGTAAAGGTTGGCGACGGATACAAAGGCTGGCCCGAACATGCTCCGTTTGACGCCATTATCGTCACCTGTGCGCCTACGGACATCCCGGCGCCTTTGGTGGAGCAACTGGCTGAAGGAGGCCGCATGGTCATCCCGGTGGGCGAGAGGGGAGATCAAAACCTGATATTGCTGACGAAAACCAACGGCGAAGTGAAGCAAAAGAAAATCATCCCCGTGCGCTTTGTTCCCATGACCCGGGAAAACGGGGGCGTGTATTAACCGGCGCCTTTTTTGTTAGTAAATGGTTTTGCAGCGTTTCCGTATTGCTTATGCGTCGCATATTGGGGTATGTTCCTACTTAATTTTTTTAAAAGACCAACACTTAGAATAAGGAATTGGGGAATGAGACTGGTAAGATTTGGAGAAAAAGGCAAGGAACGCCCAGGTCTGCTCAAATACGGCCGCATTGTGGATTTGAAAAAACAGTTCCATGATGTACCGGATATTGGACGGGAGTTTTTCGAGCAAGGATGGATGGAAAAGTTAAAAAATTGGAGCGACGCAGGCGTGACCATGGACGTCCGGCTGGGGCCTCCTCTGGCAAATCCGTCCAAGATCATCTGTCTTGGCAAGAACTATGAGGACCACGCCAAGGAAGGCGGCATGTCCGTACCGCCAGCCCCCCTGCTCTTTTGCAAGACCGCCAATACCGTCAACGGCCCCACGGACCCGGTGCTTATACCTGCTTGTTCCGGCCAAATCGATTGGGAAGTGGAACTGGCCGTGGTGATCGGCAAACAGGGCAAGCGGATATCCAAGGAAAACGCTTTGGATCACGTCGCCGGCCTCATGATTTTAAACGACGTGTCCGGCCGGGAGGCCCAGTTTGGGGACAAGCAGTGGTTTCGCGGCAAGTCCTTTGACACATTCGCCCCCATGGGCCCCGCCATTGTAACGTTGGACGAGATCCAAGACATCAACAACCTGGAACTGGAAGCTGTCGTGAACGGGGAAGTCATGCAGCAGGGAAACACCAAGGACCTGATTTACGACATTCCTTCCGTCATAGAATACATCAGCCAGGATATCACCCTGGTTCCCGGGGACGTCATCTCCACGGGCACGCCATCCGGAGTGGGCATATTCCGCGATCCTCCCATTACTCTTAAGGCGGGAGACAAGGTTGTGTGCCGGATTAAAGGCCTGGGTGAGTTGGAAAACACCTTTGCGTCCGAATAAGTAATTCTATTTGCAAAGATTCCAATTAAGCCGGGGGCCGGCCGCAAAAAGCGGCGGCCCCCGGTTGATTGAGACGGAGGAATTTTTTCGCATTGTGTTGCAATACGCCCCGTTAACGGGATTTATTTTATGTTGCTTGAAAAAGATACCCTCCCTTGTTTTTATTAATCTGCTTCCAATTTCAAAAACGTATAAATTGTTATTTTAAAAACTTACCCTTGACCGGCCTTTAACGGCCGACGTATAACTCGCCTGCGGGATTATGATTTCCCGTTATGGCACGCTCTCTGCTATTTTAACCATTGGTTGACTGGTTGGATATTTCTGATAATGTCCGCCCATCGAGTAAAGCGCATAGCGCCAATTGGTTATCATGAGCAAGGATTACCGCGGACGTAAAGTTGGTTTTTAAAACCGGTCCTTTTGTCCCCGGAGAAGTAATTGTTGCCCCCCGGGTATGTGGTTCAAAAAGTCAACTTACGGGGTTCCCGGGAAAGTATGTTGAGGGAGTAAGATTATGAGCGGCATGTCACAAGCGAATTTAATGGGTCAGATTTTGAAGGAAATGGCCGAGGCGGCTCCGGACGCTCCGGCTTATTATTTTTACGGCAGGGAAATCAGTTTTAAGGAAATGGACGACTTGTCGGACAAGTTGGCCTACGGGTTTTTAAAAGAGGGGATTTTAAGGGGCGACAGGATAGGAATCATCGCCCTGAACCAGCCGGAATGGCTGGCGGTGTATTTTGCAGCAGCGAAAATCGGCGCCGCTGTGGTGGGTTTAAGCCCCCGGCATCCTGCGCCGGAATTGCTCAAGCTGGTGCAAAGGAGCCGGCCCCGCGCTGTTGTCAGCCTGAAAAACGTGGGCGACACGGACTATGTGGAACTGCTCGAGCAGAACAAAAGCAAGGTGAAGGGCCTGGAGTTCTGCTATTTTATCGGCGGCGAAGGCGCCAACGGCTGCAAAAGTCTGGAATCTCTCATGGAGGAGGAGCCGGACCAGGAGCTTTTGGCGGCTGCTTACGCCCAAGTGGAGCCGGAAGACGAGATCATGTTCGCCTTCACCTCCGGAACCACGGGCCAGCCCAAAGCGGCGGCCATCACCCATAAAAGCCAGATAGCATCGGCCAGGGCTCAAACCAAGCATGTCAGGGTGACTTCCAAGGACGTCCTCATGCTGACCTCGCCCCTCTCCCATGTGGGCGGCATCACCATAGGCATGGCTTCCATGCTTCTGGCCGGCGGCCCCACCATTCTCCTTCCGGTGTTTTTGCCGGAGGAAGTCTTGAACCAGGCCGCGGAATACCATCCCACCATCATCGGCGGATTTCCCACCACCCACCATATGCTCATGGCCCATGAAGGCTTCGACAAAATGGACGTCTCCAATATCCGGGTGATTATCACCGGCGGCTCCAACGCCGAGCCCGACCTGGTGGAGCGCTTGCATCGGGCCTACCCCGAATCCACCATCATGAATCTCTACGGACTCAGCGAGTCTTCCGGCGGGGCTCTCATGACTCCCTGGAACTGCCATTACACCATGGTGGGGCGCACAGTCGGCAAGCCTTTCCCGGGATTTGACGTTAAGATCGTAGGCTTGGACGGCCGGGAGCTTCCGGTCAACGAAACCGGCGAAGTGTGGCTTAAAGGAGACTGCGTGGTCACCGGCTATTTTGACATGCCGGAGGAAACCGCCAAGACATTTGACCAGACCGGATGGCTGCGTACGGGCGACATGGCCTATAAGGACGAGGAAGGCTTTATCATCCTCATGGGGCGGCGCACGGAAATGTATATCCAGGAAGGCTTGAACGTGTTCCCCGTAGAGGTGGAGGACATTCTTTCCACTCATCCGGCGGTGGACATGGTGGCCGGGATCGGCATTCCCGATCCCGTCTACGGAGAGGTTGGAAGGTATTACGTGGTTCCCAATCCGGGCTCCGAAACAAACGAGGATGAACTCAGGTCATTCTGCATCCAGAGCCTTGCGGACTATAAGGTGCCCAAGCAGATTGTTTTCCGGCAGGATCTTCCCATGACAGCCTTGGGCAAAATTAAAAAGTCGGATTTGCGCAGAGAGTTTGAAAACACGGGCAAATAGCCCGCTTGCTGAACTTATACAAACAAAACCGTTCTCCGGCGCCGTTTTTGACGGCCCAGGGAACGGTTTTTATTTTTGGGATTTGAATTATTTTTTGTTGATGATGGAAAGAATGTCTTCAATCTTGTGCGCATAATAAGCGGCAATGCCGCTACGCTGAAGCTCCAGAATGTCCTCCATCTTTTCTTCGGTCACGGCGTAATCGTATTCCTCGGAAACGATCTGATCCGTGGCGATGAGGCTCTCCCGGGTGTGGGCCGGCAAAATCCACCAGGCCAGACGGTTGCGGAACCGGGCGGTAAGCCGCGTCCGGGTGTACTTGATGTCCAGAAAATAGGCGTTGTTCTCTCGCGGGTCCACCTCAACCGATACTTTCGGCGAAGCCACTCCGGCCAACTCCACGTAGGCCTCGGCCATTCCAATCCACGACAGGATCATGAAATAGGTGATGATCGCCTCGGGCTTGTGGGTTTTTCGAATACGCAGCCACCCCGGCTTGTTGATCAGAATCTCCACCTTTTTAATGCGGGTGTACTTCTCATGGATTTCCGGCGCCCGGCCCAATACAGGCCCCACGCCCAAAAAAGGCACAAGCAGGGAATTTTTAACAAAAGCGCCGCAGTTGGGGGACCATCTGCCCACTTTGTAACCAAGCATGGGGTCGTCAATCAGAGCTTCCAGACTGGATGTGACGTCCGCAACCAGCCGGTTGGAAATCCAAAGCCTGGGATTGGTGAGGTGGCGTAAGCAAACCTGCTCGGGAATCTTTCCAGGCGCCGGCCGAATAAAGTACTCATTGTGTTCGGAGATGCGCGATACAAGCAAGTCCAGATCAATCTCCGGATGCACGTTAGCAACGTAATTCAGAATGATGCTGGTGTACGACGTGGACACTTCTCGTGGTTCCGGCCGGGTCATAATAGACCGGGAACCGGGCTGGAACTGGTAAAACATAACTCCCTCGTTGTCCAGAAACAGGAAGGGCCCTGCAATTGGCGGTTAATGCTTCCCCTTGCCTCCGCGACAATTGCAAAACCTAGCACATCAATGCCGCCGCTTCATAAAAATGGGGGCGTGTCAGGCGCTTTCCGTCAGAAGGCGCCTGTGCAGCTTGATCCTCTCAACCAAACTCTGGCTGAAGCAGGTTGAGGTTGAAGGCGAGTTAATAATATTCACCGGCTTTAGGCCTCACAATCGGAAAAATAAAAGTTTTAACTAATAATGAAATTTTGTGCATTTTTGATGATATAAAAAAATTCAACGATACTGGACTCTAATCTGCACAAAAGCCATTCCTCTGACTTAGTTAGTGTTGGTCGCTTTTGGTGCGGGTTTTAACGTCCGATGTACGTGATTACCTACAGTTTCAATGAAATATCTCCAAAACGTTTAATCCCCTTTCAAAAACTTTGCCTTTACGGACGCCTGCCATTGGTATATACATGGGGCGGTTAAGCGGCGAAGAGCAGCTGCTTACCGCCTTTTAAAACACCCGGCAATCATTACGGAGGGAAAAATTCGGTTTTTCGATTTTTTTTATCGTCAGCTTTAGCATCCGTAGAAATATTTCACCGCTTCCAAACACCAAAGGGGGGATCAGGCCATGCAGGCAACCAGGGAAGACGCGAATAAAACCCGCTACGCACCAGGGCAAAAGCAAGGACATTACGAAAGCTATTTTTTAAGGGCCAACCATCCTGCAAAGCCGCAGGCGTTTTGGATCCGGTACACCATCTTCTCGCCCAATAACGAGCCGGACAAGGCCATCGGCGAAGTGTGGGCCATGGTCTTTGACAAGGAAACCGGCAAACACACCGCCGCTAAAATTGAGGTCCCCATATCCCAAACGTCTTTTTCCAAAAGCGGACTGCAAGCCAATATCGGGGATTGCACCCTGGATAGCGGGGCGCTAAAGGGCAGCGCCGAGACAGGCGGCAATGAAATCTCCTGGGACCTGGCCTATACGGGATACGCTCCTCCCCTGCTTCTGCTGGCGGAAAAATTATACGAGGCCGGGCTTCCCAAGGCCAAGGCGTGCGTGCCCCTGCCTTTTGCCTCTTTTTCAGGAACAGTCACGGTGAACGGTCAGGAATGGAAGTTGGAGGAATGGATCGGAAGCCAAAACCATAACTGGGGGACCAAACACACCGATCTTTACGCCTGGGGACAGGTGGCGGGGTTCGACAACAGCCCGGACAGCTTTTTGGAGCTCGCGACGGCAAGGCTAAAGTTCGGGCCTGTCTGGACTCCGTACATGACGGTGGTTGTGCTTCGCCACAAAGGCAAGGAATATGCTTTGAACACCATCCCCCAAAGTCTGATGGCGCAAGGCAGGTTCGACTATTTCACCTGGAATTTTCATTCCAAGAGCAAGGAGTTTTCCATCCGTGGGCGGGTGGAGGCCGAGGTTGAGGATTTTGTGGGGCTGACGTATTACAATCCTCCCGGCGGTGTGAAGCATTGCCTCAACTCCAAAATCGCCCGATGCGAAATCGATCTCATAGACAAACAAGGCGAGACGGCGCATTTGTACACCAACAATCGAGCGGCCTTTGAAATCCTGACCGATAAAAGAGACCATGGGGTGAAAATTATGGTATAAAGGCGGCGAACAAAACCGGCAGCCAAAGGAGCAGCCCCGTGCCCATGTGGATTCTCGCCCCCCTGGCCTTGCTTGGGGGGCTTTTTTTGATCAAATTCGTCTATGTGGTTTGCACCGCCATGGTCCTGCCCAAGACCCGGGGCGCCTTGTTTGTGGCCACGCCTCAGGCCAGGGTCAAGGCCTTCCTGGAATCCATGCCCATGGAGGAAAACGCCTTGTTTATAGACCTGGGATGCGGGGACGGCCGGGTGATATCCGGCGCGGTGAAAAAATACGGAGTCCGGGCCGTAGGCTATGACCTCAATCCCCTGGCGCTCCTCACTGCTAAGACCCGCAACCTGTTTTCCTCCAGGGCGAAAATCAAAGCCTGCGATTTCTTCCGGGCCGACCTTTCCCAGGCGGACTACGTTTTTTGCTACCTGTTTCCCGACGTCATGCACGATCTCTCCCAAAAACTCAAGGACGAACTCAAGCCCGGCGCCAAGGCGGCCTCGGCCAATTTCCCCCTGCCCGGCTGGAGCCCTTATACCGTGATCAAGCCCAAGGGCGCCTTGAATCATGACCCGATATATTTGTATGAAGTGGAAGAATAGATTTTTCCCGCCCGTGTAAAAATCCCCTGGACAAAAACGGCCAAAGCCATGATGATATAAGGCGTTAAATCAACCTTTCATCAAACGGCTTTTGGCCCAAAAACAACGGAGAGAAACCCCATGAAGTTTAAGGACATCCTTTTCGAAACCCAGGGACGGGTTGCAACCCTGACCCTGAACATGCCGGAAACCAGAAACGTCATCACCAACGCAAACACCATCCAGGAGATCGAAGAGGTCTGCCGGATGATCAATAACGACATTGACGTGCGGGTGCTTATCATCACCGGCGCGGACCCGGCTTTTTCGGCTGGCGGCAACGTGAAGGAAATGGCCAAGAAAGAAGGAATGTTCGCCGGAAGTCCTTCCAAGCTCATGGACGGATACAGGAAAAACGTCCAGCGCATCCCCATGGCTATACACGGATTGGAAGTCCCGACCATTGCGGCTGTGAACGGCCCGGCCATCGGCGCAGGCTGCGACCTAGCGCTCATGTGCGACATGCGGGTGGCTTCCACCAAGGCCAAGTTCGGCGAGACCTTCCTGAACGTGGGCATTATTCCGGGCGACGGCGGGGCTTATTTTCTGCCTCGCGTCGTGGGCATGGCAAAGGCCTGCGAAATCACCTTTACGGGGGATATCATCGACGGCCAAAGCGCTATGGATATGGGCATGGTCAACTATGTGGTGGAGCACGATCAGCTTATGGAAAAAGCCAGGGAACTGGCCGATAAAATTGCATGCAAGCCGCCTGAAGCCCTGCGTATGGCCAAGCGGCTTCTTTACATGGGCCAATACCTCACCCTGCCTCATCTTCTGGAGCAGTCGGCGGCCTTCCAGGCCTTATGCCACAACACCAACGACCACATGGAAGCCCTGAACGCCATGTTTGAAAAAAGGAAGCCCGATTTTAAAGGGGAGTAGCGCAAAGATAAAATTAAAAAGGCGGGACGGGGCGTTGATAAATGAGCCGTCCCGCCTTTGTTGTGTATTCTCTTGAAAATTTAGCCCGCTTCGAAAAAGGCTGCATAGGCTTTGAACGCCATGTACATGTCCGCCTTGGAGCCGATTTCAAAAGGCGAGTGCATACCCAGGATGGGTGGGCCGCAGTCCACCACATCCATGCCATGGGCGGCCAGGAACTTGGCGATGGTTCCGCCTCCGCCCTCGTCCACCTTGCCCAACTGGCCGATCTGCCAGACAATTTTATTGTCCTCAAAAACTTTTCGGACGTATCCCAAATGCTCGGCGTGAGCGTCGGAAGCGCCGGACTTACCGCCCGAACCCGTATATTTGGTCATGCAGATGCCGTAGCCCAGCTTGGCCGCGTTATTTTTCTCGTGCACGGACTGGTAATCCGGATCCAGGGCCGGGGCCACGTCGCCGGACAGGGCTTTCGAATTCATGAGGGCCGAGCCTATATTTCGGGCCGAGGCGCCCTCCCCTGTCAGTTCCAACAGATCCGCAATAAAGGTTTCCAGGAATTTGGATTTGGCGCCCGTATTGCCTTCGCTGCCGATTTCCTCTTTATCCACCAAAAAGGCCAGGCCCGTGAATTCCGGCTTTTTCCGCAGCTTCATCAAGGCCTGAACGGCGCAGTAGGAGCAGGAGCGATCGTCCTGGCCGTAAGCGCCGATAAGACTTCTATCCAGGCCTACGTCCTTCGCCTTGCCGGCTGGCACGGCTTCGATTTCCGCGGTGAGAAAATCCTCCTCCACCAGGCCGTATTTTTCGTGCAGCAGGTTCATGGCCATGAGCTTGAACCGGTCTGAGGTTTTTTCCGGCCCCAAAGGGAGGCTGCCCAGGAGGATATTCATCCTTTCCGCCTCAAAGGCCGTGGCCAGGCTTTTGCCGGCCTGGAGCTTGCGCGCCAGGTGAGGCAGCAGGTCCAGGACCGTAAACACCGGATCGTTGGGATCTTCGCCAAGACGGATGTCGATGCTTTCCCCTTTGCCGTTGACGGCCACGCCATGGAGAGCCAAAGGCCGGGCGAACCACTGGTGCTTGCGGATTCCACCGTAATAATGGGTCTTGAAAAAGGCCATATCAACATCTTCGTACAAGGGGTTGGCCTTCATGTCCAGGCGCGGGGAATCTATATGGGACGCCACAATATGCAATCCGTCGGCAACCGGCCTGTTTCCCAGGCGGGCCAGGATGATGCATTTGTTCTTCCAGACCTTGTAGACAAGATCGTTGGCTCCGGCCTCCTCCACGGGGGTGAATCCGGCGGCCAGAGCCAGTTTTTCCGCCTCGGCCACGGCCCTGCGTTCCGTTTTTGCGTTATCCAGGAAGGTTTTGTACCCTTCCGCGAACTTCATGGCTTTGCCTTGTTCGGTTTTACTCAGCGCATCCCAAACCAGTTTGGGCTTGCGCATGAGTTTTTTTGACAAATCCTGGGCTTGTTTTTTCGTTAAACTTTCGGCCATCAAGTCTCCTGCAACACTTTAGGAATTAATGGTTAATTATTCGTTTATTTAGCAAAATAGAGCGTTTCAAATTCCTTGACCAAATTCCGCAGAATCACGACGTTTTGCAAGTCCGTGGTCTGCTTGCATTTCATGGCGTATACCAGCATACGGTGCAGCACGCCAATTTTCTTATCGTAATCCGAAGCGTCCGGCTTGATCCGCTGCGTCATGAAATACTGGGTTACGATCTCCTGGAATTGGTTGGCGTGGTCCTCCTTGTTGGTAATCCACCTCACCAACTGGTTGTAGTGGGGATGATCCGCCCTTTCCAATTCTATGATCGACTTCATGGACTTTTCAATGGTGGCGATATGCTCGTTCAGCATGGCGATCCGCATGGGATCGTCGTAAATGCCGCAGGGGATTTCGCAATGGGCCAAGGCATTGGCCGTAAAAAGCCCCAAAACCAGCAATACCGCCAACAAACCGGTGCGCGCTTTTTTCATGGGAACCTCCTTATTTGCTTTCCACAATCAGGGTTACAGGGCCCTGGTTAACCAGGGACACGTCCATCATGGCTCCAAACTTTCCGGTCTCCGTTTTGATTCCCAGCAAATCCACCACGTTTACAAACTCCTCATAGAGCTTTTCCGCCAACTCAGGAGGAGCCGCGCCTACAAAAGAAGGCCTGCGCCCCTTGCGGCAGTCGCCGTACAAGGTGAACTGGGAAACCACCAGCATCTCCCCCCCGACCTCATCCAGGGAGAGATTCATCTTTCCGTTGCCGTCTTCAAATATTCTAAGACCGACTATTTTTTTTGCAAGGTATTCCACCTCTTTGGATGTATCTTCCGGGGCTACGCCCAAAAGCACCAAAAGGCCCTTGTTAATGGCGCCCACCGACTTGCCGTTCACCTTCACCCTGGCTGATTTGACTCGCTGCACCACTGCCCGCATGGGATTCGCTCCTTAAACGATTATTTAAAAAGGACATAAAGACTATAAAAAAAGAATGCCTCCGGCGGCAAACTTTTTACAAAAAGTTCGATCAAAAATGTTTAAACGGCGCTTCGCGCAAGAAAAAGAGCGGCTTCAAAACCAGTGTTTTACGGCAATTTGTTTATCAGCAATTAAAACAATACGAAACCCAACGAATCAAATTTCGGCCTTCTTTGCGCGCTGATGATGTCAAAGCGGCGGGGATGAAATTGCCTGTTGGGTTTCGCAAACTCAACCCAACCTGTGATTTCATATATAATCAGCAGGTCGGATTGAGGTTTATGCATTTTTCCGCGGGGATTGAAGGGCGCTGATTTACTTGCCCAGTTTGCCCAGTTTGGCGAAGGGGTTGTTAAAGGGTGCGTCTTCCTTTTTCTGCTTGGGAGGACGTCCTCCTCCGCCGCCTTTAGGTCCGCGTTGGAGATCCCGTTCGTCAATCTTCTTTTTCATGGAAAGGGAAATCCGCTTGCGAGGCAGGTCCACTTCCAACACCCGCACCTTAACCCGCTGCTGCACCTTTACCACGTCAGCCGGGTTCTTGACAAAGCCGTCCGAAAGCTGGCTGATGTGAACCAGGCCGTCCTGATGCACGCCCACGTCCACGAAGGCGCCGAAATTGGTCACGTTGGTGACGATTCCGGGAAGCTCCATGCCCGGCTCCAGGTCTTTCATCTCAGTGACGTCTTTGGAGAAGGAGAAGGCTTCCAAGGCCTTGCGGGGGTCCCTGCCCGGCTTGGCCAATTCGGCCATGATGTCCGTGAGGGTGGGCAGGCCCAGCTTGTCGGTGACGTATTTGTTCAGGTCGATTTGTTTGCGAAGGCTTTCCTCGCTCATGAGATGGGGAATTTCGCAGCCTGCGTCCTTGGCCATGGCCTCCACCACGTGATAGCTTTCCGGGTGCACGGCGCTGCCGTCCAGGGGATTGTCCGCGTCGGGAATTCTTAAAAATCCGGCGGCTTGTTCGTATGCCTTCGGCCCCAGGCGGGGGATTTTCTTCAAGGCGGCGCGGGAGCGGAACGGGCCGTTTTCGGTCCTGAAATCCACAATCCGCTGAGCCAGGCGGGCGCCCAGGCCGGACACGTAGCTCAAAAGCTGGGGGCTGGCCGTGTTCAGATCCACGCCCACGTTGTTCACGCAACTGATAACCACGTCGTCCAGAGCGCCCTTGAGCATGGTCTGGTCCACGTCGTGCTGATACTGGCCCACGCCGATGGATTTGGGATCGATCTTCACCAGTTCGGCCAGAGGGTCCATGAGCCTGCGGCCGATGGACACGGCGCCGCGCACGGTCACGTCATGGTCCGGGAATTCCTTGCGGGCCACGTCGGACGCGGAATAAATGGAGGCGCCGCTTTCATCCACGGACAGCACCATGACTTCCGGGGGCAGGTTCAAGCGCCGGACAAAGGCCTCAGTTTCTCGGCCTGCGGTTCCGTTTCCGATGGCCACGGCTTCGATCTGATGCTGCCGCACCAGATTCTTGAGGGTTTCCTCGGCTTCCAAAACCTGGCGGTCCGATGAATGGGGAAACACGGCGGTGTAGTGCAGCAGGGTTCCCTGGCGGTCCAGGACCACCACCTTGCAGCCGGTGCGGTATCCGGGGTCGATGGCAAGCACCCGTTTGCGGCCCAGGGGGGACGCCAAAAGCAGATGCCGGAGGTTGTCGGCGAAAACCTTGACCGCCTCTTCGTCGGCTTTTTCCTTGGAGGCCAGGCGCACTTCGGTTTCCATAGCCCGAAATAAAAGGCGCTTGTAACCGTCCGAAATAGCCAGCTTCACTTCCTGGGAAGCCGGGCTGTCGCCCTTGAGATAATGCTGGTATATAATTTCCAGGGCCTGGTCGTCGTCCACAACCATTTCCAGGTTTAAAACGTCTTCGTTTTCGCCGCGGCGCATGGCCAGGATTCTATGGGACGGCGCTTTGGAGATGGGCTCTTCCCACTCAAAATAATCCTTGAACTTGGCGCCTTCCTCTTCCTTGCCGTCCACGACCGTGCTGCGGTACATGGCGGTCTTGAAAAAGAAATCACGCATGTCAGCCCTTACCTGGGCGTCCTCGCTGATGATCTCCGCAATGATGTCCCGGGCGCCGGCCACGGCGTCTTCCGCATTTTCCACGCCTTTTTCCGGGTCCACGTGATTGGCGGCCAAAGCCAAAGGATCGATGGATTCATCCTGCTCCAACAGCACCATGGCCAAAGGCTCCAGGCCTTTTTCCCGGGCGATGGTGGCTTTTGTCCTGCGTTTGGGCTTGTAAGGCAGATAGATGTCCTCCAGTTCGGACATGGACTGGGCGGCCATGACCTGCTCCTGGAGTACGTCAGTGAGGTGGCCGTTTTTCTCCAAGGAACGAAGGATGGTTTCCCGGCGGTCGTCAATGGCCGCCAGTTGACCCAACCTGTCCCTGATGGAGGTAATCTGCACCTCGTCCAGGCTGCCTGTGGCCTCCTTGCGGTAACGGGAGATAAAGGGAACGGTGGCGCCTTCCGTGAGCAGCAGGGCCGTGGCTTCCACCGCTTTGGCGGGAATGGAAAGTTCTGTAGAAACGATGACTACATGCTCTGGGTTCATTCAAAATCCTTTCCAAAAAAACTTGGTTGGGTTGCTATTTCGGGAGGCCCTTCATAGCACTATGGGAAGGGGTGGTCAATGACTATAATACCACATGAAGTGGTTCACATCGAGTGTGTGAGAAAAGGAAATCCAAAAAAAAATTTTGAAAAAAATTTATCGGCGCACTTGCCCGAATCCACATGCGTTTTCGCCTTTCAGGAATTATTTCAGACGATTTTTAGGCTTCGGCCCGGTTGACACAGGCGAGCTTAATGGGCTATTGATCAATCAAAACTTCCTTATAATATTTCCGAAACATGAGGGACAGGGAATGAACAAGAAAACGAAGTATATTTTTGTGACCGGAGGGGTGCTTTCGTCCTTGGGAAAAGGTTTGGCTTCCGCTTCCATCGGCGCGCTTTTGGAGGCGAGAGGATTGTCCATTACCTTTCAGAAATTGGACCCGTACATCAATGTGGATCCCGGCACCATGAACCCTTTCCAACACGGAGAGGTGTTTGTGCTGGACGACGGTACGGAAACGGACCTGGATCTTGGGCACTACGAGCGGTTCGCCAATGTTCGTTTGGGCAAGGACAGCAATTTCACCACCGGTAAAATATACTACTCCGTCATCCAAAAGGAGCGGCGGGGCGAATACCTGGGCGGCACGGTCCAGGTTATCCCTCATATTACGGACGAGATAAAAAACAGCATTTTGCTGGCTGCGGACGGCGTGGACGTGGCTATTGTCGAGATCGGCGGCACCATCGGCGACATTGAGAGTCTGCCCTTTTTGGAAGCCATCCGCCAGTTCCGGTCGGACGTGGGCAAGGACAATGTCCTGTATATTCACCTGACTCTGGTGCCTTACATCGCCACGGCCGGAGAGGTCAAAACCAAGCCCACCCAGCACAGCGTCAAGGAACTCCGCAGCATCGGCATCCAGCCCAACATCCTCCTCTGCCGCACCCAGCAGGTGTTGAACGACAGCATCAAGGAAAAAATCGCTCTGTTCTGCAACCTGGGCAAGGACGAGGTCTTTACGGCCATTGACGTCAAAAATATCTACGAAGTTCCCCTGAATTATCACCAGGAAGGCCTGGATGAAAAAATTGTGGAGCTTCTGAACATGTGGACTCCCGCCCCCAGGCTGGAGGCGTGGCACGATCTGATCCGCAGGATCGAAAATCCCAAGGACGAAGTGACCATCGCCATCGTGGGCAAATACGTGGACCTGCGGGAATCCTATAAGAGCCTGAACGAAGCCCTCTTCCACGGAGGCGTGTTCAATGAAAGCAAGGTCAACCTGGAGTTCGTGGATTCGGAAACCATTACGGAAAGCAACGTAGCCGCCATTTTAAGCAAGGCGGACGGCGTGCTGGTTCCGGGCGGATTCGGCTCCAGGGGCGTGGAAGGGAAAATCATGGCCGTCCAATACGCCCGGGAAAACAAGGTCCCTTATTTCGGTATATGCCTGGGCATGCAGATTGCGGTCATCGAATACGCCAGGCACGTGGCCGGCATCCAAAACGCCCACAGCACGGAATTCGATATAGATACGCCCGATCCGGTCATCTATCTCATGAAGGAATGGTACGACGAAAAAACCGACACCATCCAAAAGCGGGACGTGACCTCGGATAAAGGCGCCACCATGCGCTTGGGAAAATATCCCTGCAAACTCGTGGAGGACACCCTGGCTTGCAAAGCCTATTGCGAGGATATGATTTCGGAGCGCCACAGGCACCGTTACGAGTTTAACCAGGAATACCTGGACGCGCTCAAGGAAGCCGGCTTGATTATCAGCGGTATGTCGCCCGACCAGACCCTGGTGGAAATCGTGGAAATCGAAGACCATCCCTGGTTCCTGGGATGCCAATTCCATCCGGAATTTAAATCCCGGCCCATGAATCCGCACCCCTTGTTCAGGGATTTTATAGGGGCTGCCTTAAAATACAAAAAATCCAAAAACTAATCCGAATGCAAAGGGCCGGACGCTTTTTAGCTCCGGCCCTCTTTTCGCAGCATCAGCAGTATTAAGCCCTGTCTTTGGGGCGCTCCCATCCCGCACCGCCCGCCTCAACGCATCCTCATATGCGCTTTTTTTACGGAAAAATTGTTTGGCATCGAACTATTTTTGAATATGGCGTGTAAAATGACTCTTTTCGGACGTCTGACCATCAGGTACTGGAGCGTGTACAGCGCTGGATTCACCGCTATGGGCGTCGCCTCCGGGTTTGTATTCTCTTGGGTAACGGAGGGGGCCTCTCTGCTTCCAACCACCCTTGTGGCCGGACTTGCCGGTTTTTTGCTGTTCCAGGGGCAGGCGATTCATATGTTTTTCAGCGCTCGGCGAGGCTATTATGAGTATATGCTGCTCCTCAAGGGCATCGAATCCGGAACGGGGCGTTTGATCAGGCAAAGCCTGGGCTTGGGGTTTTACATCCGGTCTCGATTTACGGGGCTGAAAGAAGAGCACCTCTCGACTATTATCAAGGAAGGGAAGAACCGCCTGGAATGGACCGATCTGATGTGCTTGCTGATAAAGGCTTCGTCCCTCGCCAGGAGAGATCATAATATAAAAAAGGAAATCAGCACCTTAAAAGCAGCGCTTAGCTTGTATCCCTACAGCATTGTGGTGAATAATATGCTGGCGGAATGTTACGAAAGCCAAGGCATGATCCACGAGGCCTTGGATTGCTGCCGCACAGGCTTACAGGATCGCCTGGTCGTGACCCCGGCTTTAAGAGTGTTTGTAAATCGTAAGATGGACCGGCTTCGCAGCAAGGCTAATTTCACCTAAAGGGGCAACACAAATTTTTGTTCTTTCACCCGGACTCCCCATTGATCGCCGGGGTGCTCCTCCACCAGTTTAAAGCCGAATTTCTCGTAAAGATGGCGGGCCAGGGCCAGGCCTTCAAAGGTCCAGAGATAAATGCTCGGGTATCCCTGGCGCCTGCAAAAGTCGATGGAGTCCTGCAGCAGGCGGTTGCCGGCTCCCGTGCCCCGCAAGGCGGACGAGGTGATGAACCATCTCAGGTGGGCGCCCTCTTCTTCGGCCTTGATTGCGTCTATAGCCAAAGATCCGTGGACTCTTCCGTGGGTGAGGGCCACCTTAAAATAATCCCGGCCCGGGACGAACCGGTTCATAAACTCCGAGAGTTCGCTGGCCACCTTGGCTTCAAAGTATAGGCCGAAGCCCCAGTTTTCACTGTAATACCGAGCATGCATTTCCGCCACGCGGCCTATGGCGCCGGCCACATATGTCGCAATTACCACATGTTCCATACAATCACTCCAAAATCAATTCATTGAGGGACAGCCGCGGCCTGGGCTGGGGATCTTCATCCGGATAGCCGATGGGCAGCATGGCCACGGGAAAGATATTGTCGTCCCAGTGGAAGATTTCCTTGATCATGGGGACGTCAAACAGCCTGATCCAGCAGGTTCCCAGGCCAAAATCCAGGGCCCTCAGCACCATGTGTTCCACGGCGATGGCCACGTTCAGGGCTACCAGCATGCCGATCTGCTCCACAGGGAGCGATTCCATGTCCCCGGTTCTCTTAACCAGGATTTTGACGATCCGGTCTTCCAGGGCCATGATTTTTCCCAGGTCCTGCACTCCGGAGACGGAGCCGTCCAAATACCCCCTCACGTCCGCGCAGCACATGATGATAACGGGCGCATTGGCGACAAACATTTGGTTAAACGCGGCTTTAGCCAAACGCAGCTTGGTTTCGCCGTCCCTGACGATTTTGAATCTCCACGGTTGGGCGTTGCATCCTGAAGGGGCCAGGCGCGCTGCGTCCAGAATTTCCATAAGGTCGTCTTCTGGAAAGGAATCGCGCTTGAACCGCCGAATGCTGCGTCTTTGATGGATGGCTTCCTTGGTGGTGAGCATAGGCGCCTCCTCAAACACTTAAAACGGGTTGTAGCTTACAGGTTATACTTCCAGGCAACCGATAAAATCGGAAATGTCCTTGATCTGATTTTCCATGAAATAGGCTTCAATGCCTTCGAGAATTTTAACGGGCGACGCGGGATCCACAAAGTTGGCGGTCCCGACCTGGATGGCCGAGGCTCCGGCCATAAGAAATTCCAGGGCGTCCCTGGCGTTCATGATCCCCCCTATTCCGATAACCGGGACCTTGACCACCTTGGCGACCTGCCAGACCATACGCAACGCCACGGGCTTGATGGCCGGGCCGGAAAGCCCGCCCGTGATATTGGCCAGAACCGGCCTGCGGGCGTCCAAGTCGATGGCCATGCCGGTCAGGGTGTTGATCAGGGATATGGCGTCGGCGCCGGCGTCCTCCACAGCGCGGGCGATGGCGGTGACGTCCGTGACATTGGGGGATAGCTTGACAATGACCGGCTTCCGGGTTCGGGCCCTGACCTTCCCCACCAGCCGGGCGGCCATCATGGGATCCACGCCGAATGCAATGCCGCCGGCGGAAACATTGGGGCACGAGATGTTCACCTCGATGCCGGCCACGTCCTCCACATTGTCGATCCGGGCGGCCAGTCTTTCGTATTCTTCACTGGTTTTGCCGTAAATATTCAAGACCAGCGGCGGCGCCAGCTTGGTGAGTTCGGGGAGCTTGTCCTGGAAAAAGGCCTCGATGCCCATGTTTTCCAGGCCGATGGCGTTAAGCATGCCGCAAGGAGTCTCCACCACGCGGGGAGGCGGATTTCCGGGGGAAGGCTCCAAAGACAACCCTTTGACAATTATGCCGCCCAGACGATTTAAATCCATGAGGGAGGCGAACTCCGTGGCATACCCGAAGGTGCCGGAGGCTGTCATAACAGGGTTATCCAGAAATACTCCGCCCAGTTCCACTCCTAATGCGGGCTTGTTGCTCATCCAACTACTCCTTGGTCATCTTTTTTGCCACCGCCCTGATCCTGGCTTCCAGATTCAACAAATAGGCAGGCTCGGGCTGCTTTGGAAAAGGTTCGTCATCGTACTCTTTTTTCCGGACTTCCGCCATAACTTTTTTCTCATCCATATCATGCTCTTGGAGAAGATCCCAGACCCAATTCTTGAATTCCTCGCATTGGTCCATGACTCTTTTGAGATACAGTTCGGCGTCCTCTCCCGTATAAGCGAAAATGTGGCCCAGCACCAATACATCCACGGGAAGATCCACCAGTTTTTTCAGGGAATCCATATACATGTCGTAATCCACGAGCATGTCGCAAATGATGTAGCCGTCCTTGTTGGGAATTCCGGCGGCTTCCGAGGCGATCAGCGCTTTGATTTCCGGAATGTAATAGCTGAGGGTGTCCTTGGTGTGCCCCGGGGTTTCCAGAACCTGAATGGTCAGGGAGTCGGAAACCTTGACCTCGTCCCCCTCCTTGAGAACCTTCCCCACTTCAAAAGGCATGAAAGGGGCGGCATCCAGTTCCTCGCCGGAATTCTCCGCCATCATTTTTTCCGCGACCGCGCTCAACTGCTTGATAACCTGGACGGCGCCCGGCCGGGTGAAGACGTACTCCGCATATGGCGAGCACGCTATTTCTATTCCGGGATATACCTGGGCGAAATATCCCGTGGCGCCGCAATGATCGAAATGGGAATGGGTCAGGAACAGTTTGACCGGTTGATTTCCGTTCAAAATCCTTTTGATTTCCTGAACGTAACGAGGCCCCATGCATGCAAAACCCGCGTCGAATATTACAGGATTCTCCCCTTCCAGCAAAAAAACCGGGGCCCCCGGTTCGCCTATCATGTGCAGACCTTTTGCAAGCGGTCCGGCTTGGGTGATGATCATATTCAATAGACCTTTCAAAATGGAAATATATGAACAAACGCATATTAAGCCTAACTCCAATGCCCCTCAATCTATAACGAATGTGCAACAGGGAGAAAAACTAGTCAAGCGATTGCTCGTTTTCTTTCCGAATAACGGGACTATGAACGTTAAAATCCCGTTTTCCGCCAAAAGATTCTTGCATGCCCCTGAGAAAATTAGTATATCTCCTTTTGTAAAATTGCTCCCTAATGCAAATTTCTAAAACGACAGTTGACGCGCATATTCAGAAAAGACGATTTCGTGCGCGTGGAAGGTGCAGGCAAGCAGCGCCGTTGGGGAGTCCATATATAGGGAAACCTTTTGCGTATAATACTGGATACTAAAATATAGTTACACCTGGATCAGAATAAACCCCAAACCACTTAAGCGGTGTGAAGGAGGAGAGTATGAATTGGTATGTCGGAGTTCTAAAAAATTATTTTGGATTCAGCGGACGCGCACATCGTCAGGAATACTGGATGTTCGTGCTGTTCAATTTTCTTATCATGGTCGGTCTGGGCATCATTGAAAACATACTCGGCTTGCCCGGGGTGGTGAGCGGCCTCTACAGCCTGGCGGTTTTCATTCCCTCCCTGGCGGTGGGTTTCCGAAGAATTCACGATATCGGTAAGTCCGCATGGTGGCTGCTCATTGGATTGGTTCCGGTTATTGGAATCATTGTTCTTATAATTTTCTTTGTGCTGCCCAGTCAGCCCCAGTCAAATCAGTACGGGCCCGTTCCCGCCTGATGCACGTCCATTTTGATTGATTGTTAAAAAACGCCGGCTTTCCAACGAGGGCCGGCGTTTTTGGGTGTAGATCTCTATAGCCAACTGTCCAAGTTTTTTAGCCGCTTTGCGGCGGATAGATAATAAGTTGGCCGCCGGAAACATATTTTTTTATTGTTTATTCAATGTGTTGAGCCTCAAACGTCAAACGTAGATTTGATAATCATAAGAGGCGCCTACCCTTTTTGTTTATTGCGGGTAAGCCGCAATGGTAGGATGGAGTTGCACAAAACCATTCACCCCAAAAAGAGGAGACGCCCAATGAAATTGTACACGGGAGTTGATCTGCATTCAAACAATAATTACATGGGGATTATGGATCACCGCGGCAAAAAGGTTTTCTCCAGGAAAAACACCAATGACAGCGAAGCTGTCCTGGAAGCCCTGGCCCCTTACCAGGACGCCATGGAGGGCGTCGTGGTGGAGTCCACATTCAACTGGTATTGGC
>NZ_FQZU01000080.1 GCF_900142135.1 Desulfatibacillum alkenivorans DSM 16219
GGATCGGACAGGTCTTGGCTTGGTGCGGAAAAACGATCTTCTCGGCTCTTCGTCGGATAAATGGCTTCTTGCGACATGGAATCTCCTTTCAAAAGATGGAAATTCTTATGCCACATCCCGATTAACCCGTGAAGATGCGGTTGTTTAGACGGTTACAAAACAAATAAAAGCCAGTGAACCTATCCACGCACCACTAAACAGGAGAAAAACAGTCCCTCCGCCCAAAGATATGCTCTCGCATCTTGTTAATGGCAATATTCCCTATATTCAAAATCAACCAGAATTATATAACATAATCAACATACTGGCATTAATTAGAGACTCGCAGCCGAACAAAAAACGGCCTCTGATTCAAACTCTTGGGAACTATGCAATTGCCTATCAAATTGATAGAGATATTAAAGGTGACAGATATGGTCTTTCTTTTCTCACTGAAATTCTCCGAGATGATAGTCTTAAATTTACCGTATGGTTGGGGGTGAAGGAATCTCTCAAACAAATCGTTGTAACAAGCCTCTACGATATTCAGATTTTAGGAGCGCCGGTGCGCGTACTATACAAGGAGAACAATGGACAATCCTTGAGGGGTATTCCCGCACACCACCTTGTTGAGAGGGTTATAGAAGACTATTGTGATGGGAGGATAGCGGTGTTTCCGGTTTTAGAGGCGGCCGTTCCCCAAAGCACAGAACTTTATATGGCACTTAAACCTTTTTCGTCTATCTCTTTTAGTGCACGAACACCGTTCAGTCCAGCGCAGTCAGTTATAAGATCAGAGGACGGCTCACGTAAAAACCGAGGTCTTCTGATGGTCTCTGCAAGCCTTGCCAGAGGTTCTTATACCGGCATTCCTATCGATGATAGGGATTTGGCTATAAGAATAACCACGTTGGTCAATGAGCGCTTAGCGAGAAACGGAATGGGCATTACATGTGAGGTTGGGCGGTTTACCATGTTCGGGAGCCTTATGGATATTGGTCATCCTCCCCTGGACTTGTCAACGAAGATGGGCATTACAAAGGCGATGCTGGATGACTTAGGTTCTTAAAGTAAGATTATTGTTTGGAGCGATTCCCGGCGAAAATAGATGTCAGGCTTCCTTCCTTCTGCCGGGGCGTCTCCATTGAGATAGCCTTTAATCTCGCCAGGGCTTTCGGTAAAACCACCTATGGATCGAATTTCTCAGTTGCCCCCAACGTAACTTATCCTGAATAACCATTCATTAAGAGATTCATATCTAAAAAAATTTCTAATCTATAGTTTCAAAAGTTTGAAAAGTCATTCATCAATATTTTTTAAAAATATCAAAAATTATTAATAGTATTCAAATCTAAATCAAAATATGGTTTTTTGTCTATAATTTTTGCAAAATTGATTCCATTATTTAACTTCAAATATTCAATTTGTATTCTATACTATCAGTTTTTTCAATATCAATAAAAATAGTTGTTGTATTTTGTGGATATATATGGCATAACTATCTCACATGATTAGAAAAACACCTTTCATTGTGGAGCGTAAGGGCATTCCATGGTGGTACTATGACTTTACCGTCAAAGGTAAGCGATACCGTGGATACATCGGCGCTAAATCAGAAATGAATAAGCGCGAAGCACAGCAGCAGTTGGACGCGACATGGGCGCGAATACTCACCAGCGCAGAAACTCCCAGGAGAAAGCAAACCAGCAAGTCTCCCGGCCAGGTATTTAAGGAGTATGCGGACTATCTGGAAATGCACCGTCCAAAAACGTGGGAGTCATACAGGTATCTCAAGCGTCATTTTGAGACTTTCTTCAAAGGAAAACGCACCATTTCCCCCTCGGACGTAAAGCGTTACCAGAAGCAGAAATGGGATGAAGGATTGTCCGGCCCTACCATCAACCGCCACATGTTCTATTGCCGGGCCGCATATAACAAGGCAGGCGTCAAACCGAATCCATTTGACGGCTTCGATAAATTCGACGAGTTCCCGCGCACAAGATACCTCACCGAAGATGAGTTATCCGCGCTTATGTCCAAGTCCACGGGAGTGCTTCGTGAAATAGTTTTAACGGCTATTTTGACGGGGATGCGGAAAGGGGAGATTCTCAACCTGCATAAGCGTCATCTTGATTTTGGAAATCAGCTTATCACCGTGCCGGGCAGTGAAACGAAAGGAAAGAGGCCATTGACAATCCCTCTGCCCGGTGAACTGGAAATGGTCTTCAAACAAAACTTGCAGAAGCACGAGTCCGGGTTTGTCTTTGAAAACAAGCATACGGGAAAACCGCTTGTGGATATCAAAAAGGCATGGAAAGCCGCGTTGAAGGATGCTGAAATCAAAGACTTCCGATTCCACGACCTCAGACACACCTACGCGACCTATTCGCTCCTGGTAGCCAAGGACATAAGAATTTTGCAAGGGCTTTTGGGACACAGCTCAATCAGGACCACCCAGAAATACGCGCACATAATGACTGCCGGGAAGAGAGACGCCTCTAACGCAGTATCCAGCTTTATAAGCAAGATTCTTGAAAATGATGCGGACAAACCGGAATCATGAGAACAGATGGGATCATCTCGACATGGAACTTGACGAGAAAACCTTTTAGATGCAAGTTTTTATT
Source organism: Desulfatibacillum alkenivorans DSM 16219 (assembly GCF_900142135.1). Taxonomy (GTDB): domain Bacteria; phylum Desulfobacterota; class Desulfobacteria; order Desulfobacterales; family Desulfatibacillaceae; genus Desulfatibacillum; species Desulfatibacillum alkenivorans. The sequence goes on from NZ_FQZU01000080.1 coordinate 2,607, forward strand.
GTGAGGGCAGTAAGTTGCCTAATTTTCGGGCTTGAATGGGGTTCAAGGGGTCGGAGGTTCAAATCCTCTCGCCCCGACCAAAAAAACAAAGCAAAAAGAAGATCTTGGGCGATCGGTGAAAATCACCGCATCGCCCTTTTTCTTGCCCGGCTACCAATGGGCTACCATAAGCAGTATAATCAAGCCATTTGGACATTCTCTTGGACAGTCTGTAACCAACTAGTATATTGACTAAATCAGCAAATATAGTTCTATGGTGGCATCTGAACTTAATTCCACAATCATTTCAGGCCCAACCTGTTGCGCACTTAAATACTTCTAATTAATTCAAATAGATGTATCCAATTAAATTTAATCAGAAACCCGACTGTCCGAAAGGCCGCTTGTCAGTCGTTCAAGGAGGCGCTGGTGCATTTCCCCCGTTCCATGAAAGCGCTGGAAAATAGTAAGCCCATTTTTGTGAAGCTATGACAACAGCGCCCCCCGCCCATGAATATCCGAGTAATTACAGCAAAGTTCCTTGCCTTCAAAGGACCGAAAACTCCTTGCCAATAAGAACCTAAAAAGTATATACTTCAATATATATTACAAGGAGGCAGTTATGAATACGGCGAAACTTTTTAAAAACGGCAACAGCCAGGCGGTGAGGCTGCCCAAGGAATTTCAATTCGAGGGAGAGGAAGTATTAATCAAGAAGGTTGGGCGGAACGTGGTGCTGTCTCCAAAGGGGGATCCGTGGAGTTCTCTCGTCCAGAGCCTGGATTTGTTTACTGAGGATTTCATGGAAGACAGGAAGCAGCCCGGCCAGGATGACAGGGAATCTTTGTGATGCGCTACATGCTAGACACAAATATCTGCATTTATCTAATCAAAAGGAGGCCGACGGCGGTTGTGGATCGGCTTCGGGCCTTATCCATTTCAGACGTGGGCATATCAAGCATCACTCTTGCAGAACTGGAATATGGAATTGCTAAAAGCGGCAAGCCGGAACAAAATAGGGACGCTCTCACCGGATTTCTGGCTCCGCTTGAAATCGAGGCGTTCGGCAATGAGGCGGCCGCATGTTACGGCGCGCTGAGGGCCGGGCTGGAAAAGGCCGGAAAGCCCATCGGCCCCATGGATATGCTCATCGCGGCCCACGCCTTGTCCCTTTCCGCGATCCTCGTCACCAACAATGCCCGCGAGTTCGAACGGGTTCCAGGATTGGTCGTGGAAAATTGGGCGGCGGAGTGATACATAAACCGACTTTTCCTTTGTGGTGGAGGTAATGCCATGTTCTTCCAGCATGCTGGTTCCTATGCACTCCCGATTGATTACACGCCAAAGCGGCCCGAACATTTCTATGTACGCCGAATCGTGCTTGCAAAGGGCGCCTGCACGACACACGAACGAAGGAGCTATATTTCCAAAATCATAGCCTTGTATCCTGAGGCGGAAATCATCGAAAAGCCGGATACGCCCCACAACCGGATTGCTCCAGACGGCAAAGATCCTGCATTGCGCCTTCGAATGGGGAAACAAACCCTTGTTTTCGGGGAGCATCAAAGTGCGGTTCGATTCAGCAATGAAGCGAGCAATACCTGTCCGAACTACTGGCATTTTTCCCCTTACGGATTCTGCTTTTATGGATGCACCTACTGCTATCTTTCCGGAACGCGCACGTTTGTTTTTTCACCGGCGGTTAAAGTGTTTGTCAATCTTTCTGAAATCCTGCAAGAAATCGACCGGCAGGCGTATAAACAAGGCGGGGTGTGCGCTTTTTATTTGGGAAAGCTGCAAGACGGCCTGGCCTTGGACCCTTTGTGCGGGACATCCCGCGTCCTTGTGCCGTTTTTCGCTGTACATCCATTCGCCCGCATGACTCTGCTGACCAAAAGCGCGGACGTGGCTAATCTCCTGGACCTGGATCACCAAGGCCACACCATCCTTTCCTGGAGTGTGAATCCACCGGAAATCCATGATCGTTTTGAACGCAACGTCCCCCACCCGGCGCAGCGCTTACAGGCAATGCAGCGATGTGCTAAAGCCGGATACCCTGTGCGCGCAGTGTTGATGCCCATCATACCGGTTGAGGGATGGGAGGAAATTTATGGCCGATTTCTTCGAGAGTTATTGCTGTCAGTGCCCCTGCAGCGGTTGACAATGGGGGGCATTTGTACCTACCCGGACGCTAAACGCCTGATGGAGGGGAGTATTGGGGAGGACAACCTAATCAGCCAGTCCATCCATTCAACCACCATGCGTCAGGCGGATCATCGGGCTAGATTTTCGAAGGAATTAAGGATAAAGCTCTATGGCGCATTGTTGGATGTGGTTCTTGAAGCTCGGCCCGACCTACGTGTCGCATTGTGCCTTGAAGAGGAGGAGGTGCTAAACAAAGTCGGCTTGTCTGTAAGTCAAGGACTGTGCAATTGTCCATTTTGATGGCTTATATTACCTAATAGCTTGGCCTGCTTTCCGGTCAATTGCTCCCACCTCTGGATAATTGCATCACAGTAGGCTGGATGTTGCTCCATGAGAAAGGCGCTTCGCCCAGCCATCTCGGCAGCTATAAGGGTGGTCCCTGATCCTCCAAATGGTTCAAAAACAGTTTCTCCCTTTTTGGTGTAACTTTGAATACATCGGTAAGGAATTTCCACAGGGCATACGGCAGGGTGTTTGAATTTTTCCCCTTGTAATATCACTTGCGTCACTTCCCAAACGTTGGTTTGGAACCTTCTCATGTATTCTTGCCCCTGTGAATCCATTTTTGGCATTGGGCCGTGCTTTTTGTAAACCAAGATAGCTTCCCACTGGAGTGCAGGATAGTAATGCCCAGTAGTCGTGATATGGCAACTCCTCTTGATGTCAAAATTTGCTCCTGATTTGATCCAAGCTATAGTGTCGACATACTGAAAGCCAATTTCTTCAAAGAGGCATGAATGATGACTAATATGATCCATTTTGGAACCGTTTGCTATGTTCCACGCAATAACAGATCCCCCGCCAAGGATTTCATTGCAGTTCCGCATTATGGTGCTCATGTCCCGCAAGTAGTCCTCGTTATTTTGCCAGTTAGCATATAACCTTTGATTATAGTATGGAGGACCCCCAAAAACATGATTAACATTGATGGCCCGGCAAAAAGTTTCCGGGATTAATGCCCCCACAATCAGGGCCGGTTTTTTGTTGTTTTTATAGGGAATAATGCTTGCCGCAGGATCGGATTTATGCTACTATCCATAATTAATTCAAATAATTAATAGGAATACAATGATTCGAATCCGTGACAATAAGCAACTCCCCCTGTTCGACCCCTGGGCCTATCTCGGCCCCAAACGCAGAGCCATGCTGGACGCCTCCTGGGCCGGCCTTTTCAAGGAGCATTGCCTTCCCAATCTGCCCGTGGAAAAGTTGGCCGCCTGCTTCAGCCAAACTCAGGGCCGCCCCTCCAAGGAAC
>NZ_FQZU01000046.1 GCF_900142135.1 Desulfatibacillum alkenivorans DSM 16219
TTGCAAGCGACTCCATTAGTCAACGGCGCTGGCAGCCCGATGTAATGGAGGCGCTGGATTCCCGACAAAAGCGCTGGGGAATGACGGCATAAGAATGCGTTGGCATCCACAGGCGATGCTGCGGTATGAAGTAGCTCGGACGCCCGCTCTGGTGACTGGCCTATTCCGGGTCCATATACATTTCAAACAGGGGGCGGAGCTTTTTCAGGTTCTGGTTGATGCCCATTTCCACGCTTTGGGCCAGGGCGTCAAGGATGATGAGTCCGTTGACTGCAGCGTCGGTTTCCGAGGCGGCGCGAATGCGCTCCGCCAGCCTGCGGTTGGCGTGCTGAAGCTCCCGGTAATTTTGAAGCAGCCCTTCCAGGGTCCAGTCAGGCTCCATACCGCTGTTTTCCCGGAGATACTGGGCGATCAAATACATGCCCAGCACGCGAAACTGGGTATGGGCGGCGTCCGCAAAGGGCAGGTGAAAGTGGGCCATGGGCCGGAGCTTTTCCATGACCGGGCAGCGGCAAAGCGCCAGCATGAGGCCTACCATGGACCGCACAGCCTGTTGGGTGGACGTGACGGCTTCCAAATGGACGTCGGTCCAATCCACCTGGACGTTCACAGGCTCGTGGGATATGCGATGCCCAAAGTCACGCAGCACAGGCCATAAGGCCATGGCTGCGGGACATTGAGGATGGGTTTCCGGATCAATGGTGCAGATGCGGCATTTGAATTCCTCCAGGTTCAGCCACTCGCCTTCCAGGACAGTTCCAGCCTCGGGATAATAGGCGTTTTCGTCCAGTTCATAATACATCATGGCGCCGTCGGTGTACTCAAATGCGTATTTGATCATGGCGGTTTTGAAAGGGGCTAGCCCCCTTTCCTCTCCTTTATCGAGGCTAAAATTTTTCTGGCGTCAGGCCAATCCCAGACCACGGCGTCGGCGATATACGTAGGCTGCTTTATCTCCAAACAGGCTTGAGCCTCCCTGGCCGCGCCCTCGTAGTCTTCCATGGCAAGATGCACACGCGCCAGTTGAAGCTGCGACATGGTCAGGTTTGGGTCCCATTCCAAGGCTTTCAATGCCAGGGCATGGGCCTCGTCCAGATCTTTAATGGGCCAAGGCGCCTGTTGGTTAACCTGGGACAGCACCGCCGCCGCCAGAGGCGCGAAGCGATTCTCGGGCCCTTGCTCCATAACAATATTAAGATCCGCCTTGCCGCGCTTTAAAAGCCCCAGGGCCCTGAACGAGGACGCTTTTTCGGCGAGGCTTACTTGCGCGCAGCCCGAGTAGAACCTGGCTTGCACGCAGGACGGATCCAGGTCCAGGGCTTTGCCGGCTGTTTCCAGGCTTTTCTTATAATGGTCCATTTCCGCAGGCTGGCCTTTGACCATCATGCCGGAAAGGTATTGAACCTCCGCCAATTTCCATACAGCCTCTACGAAATCCGGCTTCTTTTCAAGCACTTTTTCATAGATGGCGCCAGCCTTGTACAGATTGTTTTCATCCTCGTGAAAAATAGTCAAAAGTTCGGCGCCTTTTGTCATATTCGCTTGGATATCAAGTGCAAGCGAGGACTCGAAGCCGGCCGGAGCGAGGCAAGGCCACGCCGCGGCAATCAGGCAGATCAGGGCGGCGAGGCCGGTCTTTACAAAGACAGTCTTCATTGTTTCGCCTCGATTCCGGACATGGCTCTTTCCGCCAGGGCCGCTATGGTCAAAGACGGGTTCACGCCTACGTTGGCGGAAACCGCAGCGCCGTCCGCCACATATAATCCAGGATAGCCCAGCACTTCGTGATCCGTGCTGATGACGCCGTTTTCGGGCGAGGTCCCCATGTGGCATCCCCCCAGGATATGGGCCGTGGAAGACAGGTTAAGCAGGCTTTCCATGGTGACGTTCAGAGGATCGCCGCCCGAGGCCTGGGCGTAAGCCCTGGCCGCCTTGTTGGCGATCGGCAGGAACGCGGGCGCCCGCTGCTGGCCTTCGGGAATTTTCGAGTGCAGCGATTTATTGAACCAGGAAAACAGGCCGCGGCGGTAAACCAGGGAAATCTGGTTGTCCATATGCTGCATGACCGTGAGCACCGAGATGCGCTTGCGCCAGTTTTTAGCGAAAATGGAAGCCATGGACCGAATGGGGTTTTTGACCATAGCCCATAGGGTCTTGAAAGCCCTTTTCGCCGGGTTGGGCTCGTCCACCATGGGGCCCAGATAATAGCGCATAAAGTCGTATCCGTCGGGAAACCGGTTCTGCGTGATGTGCGTGTGATCGTCCGGATAAAAATGGCTGGAGATGGCCGAGCCCCTGGTGATGTCCTCGTCAGGGTTTCTGGACAGGCTGGCCACAATGGCCTCGCTGTTGGTGCGCACCACCCTGCCCAGCAGGGGCGACACCTTGGGCAGGGTCTTTGTTACGTCCCGGCTTCGGAACAAAAGCTCCAGGGTGCCCAACACGCCCCCGGCCAGCACCACTTTTTTGGCCGTGACGGGCGGATAGGCCTTTTTTGGCTTCATGGGATCCGCAATGTGCAGGCGGTATCCGCCCTCCATAGGCTCGATGTGGGAAACCTTACGGCTGGTGAGGATTTCTGCGCCGTTCTTTTCCGCTAAAAACAAATAATTTTTATCCAGGCTGTTTTTGGCGCCCTTGCCGCAGCCGGAAAGACAGTCTCCGCAAAGTTCGCAGCCGGTTCGATCCGGCCCCTCGCCGCCGAAAAAAGGATCCTTGACCGTAACGCCGGGCTTGCCGAAGTATATGCCGTTGGGCGTGGGGCCGTAAGTGTCCATGGCGCCCATGGTTCGGGCGGTCTTTTTCAGGTATTCGTCCTGCAGGTCGAAATTGGGATTATTGGTGAGCCCAAGCATGCGCTTTACTTCTTCGTAATGGGGTTCCAGTTCCTGTTCCCAATCCACGCCGAAATTGCTCCAGACCGGATCTTTGAAAAATCCGGTTTTTGGCTTTAACAGCACGGCCGCATAAACCAGGCTGCCGCCTCCCAGGCCCACCCCGCCCACTATCTGCACGTGGCGAAATATGGTTTGGGTGAAAAAGCCGTTCATTTTCGCCGCAGGCATCCAGAAGAAATTCCTCAACGGTTTCTCATCCGCCGCCTGCACGTCCTTTGGGCCTATTCTCCGGCCCTGCTCAATGACGGCGACCTTGTAACCTTTTTCAGTAAGGCGTAAGGCTGATACGCTGCCTCCAAAGCCGCTTCCTACAACAACAAAATCGTAATCCATTACCCCCCCTTGTCAAAAGTATATCTCCCTCCAGTAAGAAAACTGTTTATAAAATATTTTATAATGCAAATTCCATTTTACACAAGCCTTTTGAACGATAGGATTAAGTTTTGACGCCAAGTGTGAAGCGCTTCACAGAGACCTTCTGCGGGATATCTTGAAGCCGGAAAGCCTGGATGCCACAATGTATTCTACAAGGGCCAGAGCTTCACGATCATCGATAGTCGACTCTCCGGACGAATTCGCCAGCAGCGCAGCCCCTTGGGAAAACAGGGCGAGTCCTGCATCCTCTTCCGACCATCCCTGGCTTATCAGGTCCTGCGCAAATCCGCAGTCGGCGATATCTTCAAGCCTGTCCGCCAGTTCTGACAGACATTGAGAATGCTTGGGCTTTGCGCTTTTTCTGCCGACAAAAACCAGGCAGGTGTTGACAGCTCCGCTGGCCAAACCCCGCGGCCGGGCTTTTCGCTCAATGCACAAGGGCTGCACGCTTGTAATCAGAAAAGGAGACGCCCGAAAGGCTTTAACCAGAGCGTCCCAGCCGTTCAGGGAGCTATGGCTGTAGATCAAGGATATCAGGCCGGATTCCTTCAGAACCCTGGCGCCTTCGCAAAGCGCCTGCGTGAGTTCCCGGCAATAAGATTCGTGGGCGTCCAATTTGCTATTGTGGCGCTGCACGGAAGCCACCAACTCCCGGGGGGACTCCGTAGAATCAAAGCCGGTCAGTTCAGGCGACAGGATCGATATAACCATCTTTTTCCAGGAATAAAAAAAATCCGCCAGGGAGCTGTAGAAGATGTTGTCGTAATACGGCGGGTCTGTGACTATGGCGTCAAACAAGCCGTCCTTAAAGGGCAGGTTCTGGGCCGCGCCCAGCCGGACGTCCGGCGCGGTGGAAAAGGATGGAATGGCCTTGGCGCCCTCCACGATGCGATCCAGCTTCTTCCACAAATTGGCCGGGCCGTTCAACAAGGGGTCAATTTCCGCGTAGTCCCACATCATGGGCACGCCCGGACCGCAAAAAGCCCTGCCCGCCTGTTCGTTCTGTGGAATCCACATGGAAAGGCGGCTGTTCCAGTCTATGAGCTGATCCACAAGCCCGGAAAGCAGGCCCACCATGCACCGAGCGACGGTTTCTGACTCCGATTGACTGAGCGCCTTGAATTCCGTGCGCAGGCTTTTCATCAAAAGAAGCAGCACGAGGCGCTGGCGCGGATTCAGAAAGTCCGCGTGGGAATCCATGCCGTATATGGCGGGGTTGAATATGCCCGACCATTTGGGGATTTTTGTTTGGGGCAGGCCTTGTCCCAGATAAGCCAGAACAGCGGACTCCATCTCCTCCATAATCACGGAATCTGCCTGGGCTTCCGGTGAGCCCGCCTCAAAATCCTTGCCCTTGCCGTGCCCCCCCCTGCAAAGGGCGGTGAGGACTTCCCGGCATTGGGAATAATTTGGCGCGCCGCAGCCCCGCCCGCATACTGGGCAGACAATTCCGGTTTTCTTCCACAATCTTGAGGGCTTATAATCCCTGGAAGGATGAATGATCCTGTAAACTGCGTGCTCCTCGCCCGGGTGGAATTCCAGGCAGGCTTCCCTCCCCTTTTTCCGGGACAGCCAGGGCCGTTTGGAGAGGAAAAATTTCCAGCCGCAATGGGGGCAAGCGGTTTCATAGGTGTAAAAATAGGCCTGCACAGGACCTTTTTCAGAGTTTCGCATGGGGAACAAAGGGGCGGTTTCGCGCTCCAGACGCTCCAGAACCCTCCGGCCGGACTCCATGAGCAAATCAGGAGGCCAGTTTTCCGCTTCCTGGGTGAACCCCAAAAGACTTTTTTGAATGAATACCGCCAATGGATTGGAATCCAGGGAAAAGGCCTTGCAGCCTAAATTTGCCGCTTCCAAAGCAATGGCGCCTCCGCCTCCGAACATATCCAGCACGCGGGGAGGTTCGGCATATTGCCTGGACAGCATCTTTGCGGCGGCCTCTGCGTCTTTGGACTCGGAAACCGGAAGCCGTCCCAGGTCGGAGGCCAGGTTCCGGGACTTTGGCGACTCCCCCGAATCCAGGCTTGCAAAAACCAGGGTGCGCATGGCCGAATAGGGCCTCCGCGCCCACCAGACATGGATTGTGTGAGGCGTCTTTCCCTTGCCGTAGCGCTCCTTTGCGCCGCCCTGGGAAGCCAGGCAATGCAGGGTTCCCTTGTCCATAAGGCGTGGTTGGGCATTTTCCGGCAAAGTGTGCAGGTTTGGGCAGGGAACGGGCGATTTTTTCTTTGGAGGCATCCGAAGGTCCTTGTTGGAGGCGGCGTTCTTGACGGGCTACAATTGCAAACATCTAACAACAGGACAATCCCCCGTCAAGATTTGATAGAAAGCGTTTTTCAGAATGCAGGGTTGAGTCGCCTAATGCCCTGTGGTATGGAATTATGTTTTTCTCTGCAAGGACGGATGAGCGCCTGCAGATGCAAACCAATAAAAGCATAAGGAATATTTCCCATGGATAAGATCATAACCAGATTTCCACCCAGCCCTACGGGGGCCCTGCACATCGGCGGCGCCCGCACCGCCCTTTTCAACTGGCTTTACGCCCGCCGCACGGGCGGAACCTTTGTGCTTCGCCTGGAAGACACGGACAAGGCGCGCTCCACCCAGGAATCGGTGGACGCCATCTTCCAGGGCCTGGAATGGCTGGGCATTGACTGGGATGAAGGGCCTTTTTACCAGTCCAAGCGCACGGAAATCTACCAGGAGCACATCCAGAAACTGCTGGACGAAGGCGCCGCCTATTACTGCACCTGCACGCCCGAAGAACTGGATGAAAAGCGCAAGGCGGCCATGGCTCGCGGCGACAAGCCAAAGTACGATGGAACCTGCCGGGAGAAGGGCCTGGAAAAATGCGAAGGCGCGGTGGTGCGGCTTAAGGCCCCCCAGACCGGCAAAACCGTGTTCGAGGACAAGGTCAAGGGAACCATCGCCTTTGACAACCAGGAACTGGACGACCTGATCATCGCCCGCAGCGACGGCAGCCCCACGTATCATCTGGCGGTTGTGGTGGACGACATCACCATGGGCGTCAACACCATCATCCGCGGCGACGACCACGTGAGCAACACGCCCCGGCAGATATTGCTGTACAACGCCCTGGGCTACCCCGTGCCGACTTTCGCCCACGTGCCCATGGTGCTTGGAGCGGACAAAAAACGTTTGTCCAAACGCCACGGCGCCACGTCCGTGGTGGAATACAAGGACATGGGCATCCTGCCTGAGGCCATGATCAATTATCTGGCGCGCATGGGCTGGTCCCACGGGGATCAGGAATTTTTCACCGTGGACGAGTTGAAGCAGGTTTTCACCCTGGAAAACATCGGCAAAAGCGCCGGCGTGTTCGACCCGGCCCGCCTCCTGGACTTGAACGGCGACCACATCCGCGCAGCCAAAGACAAAAGGCTGGCGCCTTTGTTCATCGAGCAGCTCGCCAAGCTGGGCGTGGAAACCGAAGAAGGCGAATATTTGTATCAGGTCATGGAGACCTTGAAGCCCAGGGCCAAAACTACGATAGAGCTGGCGGAAAAGGCCCTGTTCTATTACGCGGATGACATTGAGTACGATCCCAAGGCCGCCAATAAATGTTTGAAGGCGGAAGCCGTTCCCGCCCTGGAGCTCTTGATCGAAAAACTGGAAGCCGCGGACGTTTCCGACGAAAAGCAGGTGGAAGAAGCCTTTGTGCAGGTTATGGAAGCCACAGGCTTGAAAATGGGCAAAATCGCCCAGCCGGTCCGCGTGGCCCTCACCGGCCAGACCGCCAGCCCCGGCATTTTTGAAATCGTGCAGATTTTGGGTATGGATAAGGTGAAAGCCAGGCTGGCCAAAGCCATGGATTACATCCGCCAGCAAGAAGCCTAATATCACATCAAAAATGCGGGGATATGTCTTTGCCCCATTTTTCGGAATTGGAGGCGCCAAATTGGCGCCTCCAATTTTCAAGTTCCTGTTTTGAAAGAACAAACATAAAATCATCTGGAAATCGAACAATGTGTCTACGTACTGCCCGTTTCAACTGTTTGGTTTCCACACCGTAGAGTTCGGCCAAGTCCCGGTCTAACATGATTTTAAGGCTTCGCATCACATAAATTTTACTGGCTATAGTTTCCTCTGATACGATGTTCACCATGGGTTTTGTTTCCATTCACTCTGCCACAAGTCATGTCAATTAGCTCACATAGCCGCTTCCCACAGGGTTGTCAGCTCAAAAATTGAGGGGCCGCAAGAAGCCGAGATTCCCACCCCTATTAGAACTTCTTCAGTTTATTACATATAAAGATCAGTTCAACATAATGCATGCTTTTAGGCAAGTTTGTTTTTTACCGCCTGCCAGAGGGATTGGTACATGGCGGATTCTTCGGATTTGGGGGCGAAGCAGGGCAAGGGAGCGCGGTTCAGGCCCATTTGTTCGATGACGGAGCGGTAATAGATGGGCTGTGGCAGGAAGCCTTGGGCTTGGGCGTTTTCTTTCATCACCTGATTGTGGAGCTTCTTGCGTTTGTCCACCATGGAGAAAAAAGGCAGAAGGGTCAAGCCTTCCACGCCTTCGCTTGCCAGGTGCTCCTTGATTTGCTGCAAGGACTGCATGGACAAAACCGATGGAATCACCGGGGCCAGCAGCGCGTCAGCCGCATGAAACACGGCCTCGGACAGGTTGGAAATGGAAGGCGGGCAATCGATGAAAATATACTCCAGGGAGTCCTGCATGGGGGAGAGGATCTTGGCCAGGCGCTTGCCGGATTTTTTTTCGTCGTCCAGGAACGCATCCATGTATCGGAGGCCGAAGAAGGCTGGAATCATCTTCAAGTTTTCGTAGGGCGTCTCTGAAATCAATTGCTCGAACTTCTTTTTGTCCTTAACCAACTTTTTCAGCTTAAGGTCTTTCTGCAAGTCCTGCCCCAGATAATAGGTGGCGCCGCCCTGGGGGTCCAGATCCCATAATAAGGTGGAATGACCCTCCATGGCGCTTAAGTACGCCAGATTCACGCATGTGGTTGTTTTGCCAACCCCTCCTTTGACATTGTACACGGCGATAATTTTCATCAATTTCATCCTAAACCAAGGGCTGTAATCAATTCATCGAATCCAAAGCGCCTTTGCAGGCGCAGCATCGCTTATCAGTCCTTGACCGTCACCTTGACGGCGGGTTCGTCTTTATAAACGACAGGCGCAATCTTGAGCGCCAAGGCCCTGCCCAGGGAGTTTTTGAACAAGACGTCCTTGATTTTCTTTTTTTCGCCTTTGAGGCAGGCTTTTAAAATTTTCTTTTCCAGCTTGGCGGAGTCTTCGGCAAGACATAGGCTGGCAAAGGGCTGTCCGGCCACTTCATTCGGATTTTCCACCCCCAGCAGGGCGCATGCCGCCGGTCCTGCGTAACGAACCATACCCATGGGGTCCAACAAAAAAATGGCTTTTGACGAGGCGTCGGCCAGGCAGTCCAGCAGGGCTGCGGCTTCGTCCAGGGCCGTTTCTTCTTCTGCTTCCGGAATGACGGCGCCTTCGGCTTCCTGTTGGACCTGTTCCGCTCGGGCGGAAAGCTCCTGGATCTGCTTTTGAAAATCTGCGTTTTGGGCCAGGGACTTATCCATTTCAGCCTGGAGAGATTCGGTTTTTTGGGAAAGGCTTTGAACCTCTTTTTCCAGCCGGACCGCTTCTTTTTTACAGCCGGCGTTATCCTGCTCCAGACCGGCGATTATCTCCACCAGTTCCTTTTTGGTCTTGGACATATAATTCGCCATGATGCCGCCTCCTTTCGGCCTGATAAAAAAAATACCATGCAGGTTATCCGGCCGCAGATGAGAGTTCAGACAAAAACAGCTTGAAATTAATTATAATAGAAACGTTATGTTAGGGTAGCATTAGAATAGCGTTAGGACGAGAAAAAAATGCTTTGAAAAAGAGGCGGCAAAGGCTTGATGCGCCGAGGCGAGGGCGTTTCAAGAACCTTTAGCAAACGCGGCAGGCTGGCGATCCGGCCCGCCGCGATGTTGACAGTTTATTCGGGAAGCTGGCCTTCCAATTTCTTGAATTTGCCTTCCAGCCAGTCCTCCACGCCGTCCTTATAATACTTGGACAACCGGCGATCGCTTGTTCCGCCTGCGATGCAGGTGTACAGAACCTTTTCCCCCATGTCGGTGATCATGCGGAAGGAAGGGGAGAACGTGGTCTGACGGCCGCCGCTGTTGTATATCTGGCCCTGATGAGGCGTTGCCCGGCCGCCTCTGAGCGGAATTGGGCCGTAGTCGAAACCCAGGTAGGCGGGAGTTTTTCCTCCGAAGAAGATATTCGTCAGCATGGCCTTATTGACGTCCTTCCAGGTTTTGTTCCAGTCGTATCCTTCCTCGGCCTTGGCCAGGGCGGCGGCGAAGGCCTGCTCCCGGGTGAAGTCCTTGTACCAGGGGGAGTTTTCGTCCGTCATCATGCGGTCGAAGTTCTGGTAGAAATCAATGAAAACCCCGGTTTCCTGTTCCAAATGCACCATAATGTCCACGCCGATTCCCGCCTCGCCGAAAACCTTTTTCCGAAGCTCGGAGTAAAAGGCTTCAAAGAAAGGCGCGGCCTGGGAGTCGAAATCGTATTTGCAATCCCATGATTCCAAAACCGACTTGCCCCTGGAGTCCGGCGCTGCAGGCAGGAGTATGTCCAGGAACTCCCTGGCCTGAATGGAGTATGTATCCATCTGAATGGCCCTGGTGGAATGGAAATCATGATTACCCCGCTCTTCCAGCAATTGGGAGATTCTCCGGGCCCGGTAGTCGCCCATGGGCATGTTGGCGGGATCCAGGACGCCCTGATGGTTCTGATCCTGGTTGGCGGTGACAATATAGCCGCATTCGGGATTGTATTCCCGGGGAAGGTCCTTGGGATCGGCGAAGCCTTTCCAGTCGTACTCAGGGTCCCAGCCGGGCATGGGCAGGAATCCGTTCACGCCATCCTTGCGCAAGGGATACAGGCCGGTCATCTGGTAGCCGATGTTTCCCTTGTTGTCGGCGAACACAAAGTTAAAGGCCACTTCCAGCTTGCCCAAAGCCTCCATGCCCTGCTCCACCGTGGCGGACCTGGTAACCTTAAAGATGGCCCGGACCGAGTTTGCGCCGCTTAAGGACGGCCCCCAACAGGTGGTAAGGTAAAAGCCTTCCTGGTTGGGATCGCCTTCCAGCACGCCGTGATGATTTTCGTAAAAGGTCAGCTCCAGGGGATCGTGCTTCTTGCGCTTGACGACCTCCTTGCGCACGGTGAAATCCAGCCACTCGTCTTCGCGCTTGTACTTGCCTTCCTTACATTCTTCGATCCAGCTATCGATGTTGTCCATGAAAGGATAAGTGGCGCCCCAGGAAAGATTGTGGTTTCGGCCGATGACTATTCCGGGAAGCCCGGGCATGTTGGCGCCCATGCCGTATTGATTCCCCCACTGGCAGGTGGTTTCGTACCAGACGTTGGGCAGCCTGTTGACCTCCAGGTGGGGGTCGTTGCAAAGCATGGCGTTTCCCGTGGCTGTCTTGGCCCCGGAAATCACCCAGTTATTGGAGGCCATGGCCCTGGGAACCGGGCTAAGCCACTTGAGGGTTTCGGGAACAAGCCTCTCCTCCAGCTTGATTTTGGACAGGAGATCCCGGTCGATTTCCTCCGCCTCCACCGGGAACAGGGAGGCTAAAAGGTCGCTGTCCACGCCGGCCTGGACCATTTCTATGAACAGCCGTTCCACCTCGCCCTGGGACTGGGCCAAGGTTAAATATCCCACCATGCGACAGATCATGAGGGTGTCTTCCGGAATCCAAGGCTCGGGCTTATATCCCACCAGCCTGCATTCCAAGGGTCTTTTGCGGCTCAGGTAAGCATTTACGCCGTCGCAATAGGCCGATAACAGCCCTTGTTCTTCGGCGTTCAGCAGGTTCCACTGCTCCTTAAGACGCCCGCCCCAGTTCAGCCGGCGAAAAAAGCGATCCACTTCCAGCATTTCGTCGGAGTCGTCCAGGCATTCGCAGCCGCGGCCCTGCCCCAGGATGCGCATGACCAGCATTTGCAGCCCCCTGTCCATGGCGTGGCAATAGCCCATGCCCCAGATAACTCCAGCCATGTCCTTGGCCTTGACGTGAGGGACTCCCCGTTCTCCTCTTGTGATTTCCAATCCCTGAGGATAATTGCCTTTAATGCGTATTTTCATGTGTGCATCCCCCCTGACTATGATGCTTGATTGAAACGGATTTCACCCTGGGAGCCGCGCTCCCGGCGGACAAAAAACAGATGTAACAGGATAAAATGTCGGCGATTTCTGCGGAAAAACAACCATTTTCTTATAACACCGTTGCATTATTGCTGGCAAACTGAATATTGGCGAAAGAAATTCTATTTCTGGAGTTTGAAGCGGAGTTTTTCACGGAATTAGACAGTGGGCGCAGCAAATCCAGGTTTTCAACAAATATGCAGTTTTCAACAATTGTTGAAAATATTCAAAGGAGTCTTTTCATGCCGCCGCTTGAACGTTTTGCGCCTTAGTAATGAAGCGGATCAGCCTTTGTTGTTGCTGGAGCGATAAAAAACGATCTGGGCGTTTTGGACCGTGGCCATGCCTTCGTTGATGACTTCGTCGATGGTTTGGAGAAAGGCCTCGATTTTTTCGGCCTCGTCCACGATTTCCACCACCACGGGCAAATCTTCGGAAAGGCGCAGGACCTTGGTGGTGTGGATGACGCTATTGGCGCCGTAGCCCAAAATTCCCCGAAGCACGGTGGCGCCGGCCAAGCCTTCCTTGCGGGCTTTTTTGACGATCCATTCATGGAGGGGGACGCCTTTATGCTGCACGGTTTCGCCTAAAAAAATCCGAAGCAGTTTGCCGTCTTTGGGATAGCGCATGTTTCCTCCTTATTAAAGCAGCCGGGAGGCCGCGTTGCCGCCGATGACCGCCATGAGGCCCAAAACCAGGCTCAGGGTGATGTTCAGGATGGACCAGACCGTCTGGCCGTTGCGGGCCAGTTGAAAGGTTTCGTAGCCGAAGGTGGAAAAGGTGGTGAGGCTGCCTAAAAAGCCCACCAGGAGCAAAGCCCGGACATTGGGGGAGAAGAGCCCCCGGGTTTCGATCAGGCCCCAACCCAGTCCGATGAGAAAGCACCCGGCCAGGTTGACGGTCATGGTGCCCAAAGGAAAGGTGGAGCCGGGAAAAATCCTGTGGACCCAGCCGCCCACCAGATAGCGCGTGATGGCGCCGATGAAGCCGCCCGCGCCGATAACCAACAGTTTTAATGCTCCTGTATCCATTACAAACCCAACGCTTTTTTTGTTTTGCTCCGGTAATACCTCCGGCCGTGCCTGTTTTGGTACGCCCAAACCGCCCTGATTTGCAAGGGCAAATCAGGAATCCAAAAAGATTGGGGAATTTCCTCCGATGGCTCAGCGTGTTCATCCAGGTCAATCTCCGCCATGATATAGCCCTCTTCCCGGTCCATTTTAGCCAGAATATTTCCTTGGGCGTCCGTAATCATGGCCTGGCCCAGGAGGTTGCTTTCGTAAGGAAAGCCGGGCATGAGAGGCATTTTTCCTTTAAAGTCTCCGGCGTGGGCCGCGTGGATGACCGGAGCACCGACCATGCGCGCCATCCTGGGAGGGCTTTGCCGCATGATTTCCAACAGCCTGGCGCCCACGGCGGGCGAAAAGCCCGGCAGGGCGACTTTGGGCAAATCCCACCAGCAGGAGCCGCCCACGATCAGACGGACTTTATTCCTCAGGCGTTTGGCAGTGCGCGAGCGGACGAACTCCCAGCACAGGGAGACGCCGACGGGCCCCAGGGGCGTGTCCAGAACGCCGTCGTCCGTCCCGCCGATATAATAGCAATTCTCCCACATGGTGGGCTGGTCTTTGTCATGGAGGAAAACCGAGCCGTCCGGAAAGGCCAGGACAAAGGTGTTGTAGACCTCTCCCTGGCGGATAGCGTTAAAGGACCCGCCCGCAACGGCGTTGTTTTGCTTGGCCAAGCCTTTGAGCAGTTCCATGGGCTCCCCGTCCAGGGGACGGGCGGCATGGATCATTTTTGGATGAAAGGCCATGGCCGAGGGAAAGAATTCCGGCAGGATCACAATTTCGGCGCCTGCGGAAAAGGCTTGATTGGCCAGATTTTCGGCGGATTTCAGGTTGGCTTCCACGTCGCCCAGGGCGGCGCGCATTTGTACGGCGGCTGCTTTCATGACTCCCCCCTTGCATCAAATCAGGAGGCCATGCGATCGGGGCCTCCCGCGTCGGCCGCTGCGATAGCGGACTTCACCATATTCAGGGCGCATACATTGCCCATGCAGATCAATTTGGTGGACAGGCTTTCCTTGATGGCCAGCTTGCGCATGATTCCCTTGGGCCCCATGCCTTTCTTTCGCAGCTCGGCCACGTTTCCGTAAATGTCCTCCAGGAAGGCCAGCTTGGCAGCCAGGCGTTTTTTACCGCCAATAGGCTGGGGGTTATGGGCGCAAAACAGGCTGTCAAAATCCAGGTCCATGATTTTCCGTAAAGAGACGATTTCGTCTCCCAGGCTTTCGTCCGAGCGAAAATAGCGGACCTTGTCGTTCAAATACATGTCCCCGGAAAAAAGCCACCCTTGGTTGGGCTCGTAATAGCAAATGTGATCTTTGCTATGGCCCGGGGTGTGGATAGGATACAGCCTGACCTTTTCCGTGTCGATCCGGTCGGGCAGGGTTTGCATGGATACGGGATCGGACTTGCCGAAAAAATATTTTTGGTACGGCAAAATTGGAAAGGAATTGGCCATTTTTTCCACGCATAAAGGATGGCCGTGGATTTCCAGGCCCCAAAGATCCCGCATGGCCGCCGCGTTACCGCTATGATCTTCATGATGATGCGTCAGGCAGATCATCTTGACCGGATACAGCCGGTGCGCCTGAAGCATTTCCTTGCGGGCGTGCTTGGGGCCGGTGTCAATCATCACCCCGCCTGCCAAATATGAAAAGGCGCTTAAAGAGGGAGTTTTCCCCCGGGAGGCCCGCCCCGTCTCAAAGGCCTGGACGTCGCCGAACCGGTACTCCTTGATAAAACCCATGAAAAGCCGATTATCCTAAAGCCCGTTCCGGGCTTGTCATTGCCGTAAAAACCTCCCCAAAAAGGAGGGACTGTTAAAATTCCACGTTGCCCGGCGTCCGCGGAAAGGAAATGACGTCCCTGATATTGGAAACGCCGGTGACCATCATCAAGACCCGCTCAAAGCCCATGCCGAAGCCGCTGTGGGGCGCCGTGCCGAACTTCCGGGAATCCAGATACCACCAATACTCCTCTTCGCTCAAGCCCATTTCCTTGATTCGGGCCTCGAGCATGTCCAGCCTTTCTTCGCGCTGGCTGCCGCCAATGATCTCGCCGATCCGGGGAACCAGCACGTCCATGGCGGCCACGGTTTTGCCGTCCGGATTCATGCGCATGTAAAAGGGTTTGATGGAAGCCGGATAATCGAAAACGATCACGGGCTTTTTGCAGTACACCTCCGTGATGTAGCGTTCGTGCTCGGTCTGCAGGTCCTTGCCCCACATGGGCTGGTATTGGAATTTCTTATCGGACTTCTGCAGGGCCTCCACCGCTTCCGTGTAGGTCATGCGGACGAAGTCGTTATTGATGATGTTATCCAGAGTTTGGGAGAGGGTCTTGTCCACAAAGCGGGCGAACAAATCCACGTCCTGGGGGCATTTTTCCAAGGCATGGGACGCCAGATGGCGCACAAGCTCTTCGCCCAGGGCCATGTTGTCGTTCAGGTCGGCGAAGGCCGCTTCCGGCTCGATCATCCAAAACTCGGCGGCGTGCCTGCTGGTGTTGGAGTTTTCCGCCCGGAAGGTGGGGCCGAAGGTGTATACGGCGCCCAGGGCCAAGGCGTACATCTCGGCATCCAACTGGCCGGACACGGTAAGATAGGCCTGCTTGCCGAAAAAATCCTTTTCCGGGGCCAGGGTTTCGCCCTTGGCCTGGGTGGTCAGGGTGAACATTTCCCCTGCGCCCTCGCAGTCGCTGCCCGTGATAATGGGCGTCTGAATATAGACGAAACCGCGGTCCGCAAAGAAATTATGCACGGCCAGGGCCATGGAGGAACGTATGCGAAACAGAGCGCCGAACTTGTTTGTACGGGGCCTCAAGTGGGCGATGGTGCGGAGAAACTCGTCCGAATGCCTTTTCTTTTGCAGAGGAAAGCTCTCCGGGCAGGCCCCGATCAGGAGGATTTCCTCGGCTTTCAACTCCCAATCCTGTCCCTTGCCCGGCGAGGCGGCCAGGCGCCCGGAAACCTGCACGGAGCATCCCGTGGTGAGCGTCACGGCCGTTTCATAAGGCCCGGCGTTTCCTTCAGCGATGACTTGCAGGTTTTTCAGGCAGGAGCCGTCGTTGATTTCCAGAAAGGCGAATCCTTTTTGGTCGCGAACCGTACGCACCCAACCTTTGACAAGAACATTCTCCATAGGACCGGATGCGTTGAGCAGGGCCGCCACCCGCAATCTGGGGGCGGAACCGGAAGGAGGAGCCTGATTAGCCATGATCTTCTTCCCCTTCCTGCTGACTGCGCAGGAGTTCGTTCTTTTTTTCGTTAAGTTTCTTTTCCACTACCGAATTAAGAAAGGAATGATCGGGCCGAAGCGCAGCCGCTTCGTTAAAATACTCCGTCGCCTCGTATATATTTCCCGTTTCCGCCTCAAAATAGGCCAGCCACGCCAGATTGTCCTCTCTCAGGTGCCAATCTATAAACAAGGGATCCTGATGCTCGTAGGTTTCCAGGATCTTAAGGTTCTTCTTCAGCAAGGCTTTGGCCTTATCCACGCCGCCGCCGAACTTGACCGGGGTGTGGTATTCGGTCAGGGCGTGCTCAAAAACCACTCCGGGCATGTCCGGGTCCAGCTCCCTGGCTTTATCCATGTACCGCAGGGTTTCCAAACCGCGGGTCATGCGCATGAGCGAGGAGCCCAGGGTGATTTTTTTTCCCATGATGGAAATGCAAAGCACGTAAAGCTCGGCGGTTTCGTTGATTTCCTTGGCTTTGTCCACATTTTCAAAGGCTGCATCCACGTGCTTCCGGGACTGATCCGGGTCCGACTCCAGAGTAAGCATGGACAAATGATTATGACAGAAAGCCATGTAATAGTATGCGTACCACTCAAATTCCTTATCATTCACCAAGGCCGAAGCCCGTTTGAGTTGCGCCTCAAGCTCTGTTTTGTTATCCGTGTAGTAGGCTTCTTCTATACGGGTTTTTATGTCTTTGAAAATCTCTGCACTGGGCCCCTGGTTGGCGGAGACAAAAGAGGCCAAATAAAAAAAGAACAAGATGCCGTAACAAATTTTGTGTAACTTCAATTCTTCACCTCCAGGACCTGCACGGGATCAGAACTAACGTGAAAAAGCATTTCAAAACAGTTATTTCCGCTTCCAGACGCACAGACATCCCTGCGTTCTATATGGACTGGTTCATGGCCGGCGTTAAGCAGGGTTTTTTCGAAGTGCAAAACCCGTTTTCCAAGATAATGCACAAAGTCCCAGCAGACAATGAAGCAGTTCACTCCATAGTATTTTGGTCAAAGGACTATTCCCCGTTCCTGCGTGGAGGCTACGGGACGGCCCTAATCGATACAGGATATCATCTTTTTTTTCTTTTTACCATCAATTCGGAGTCCCCTATTTTGGAGCCCCGGACGCCGCCGTTGGCAAACCGCCTTGCCGCGCTAAAAGAACTGGCGGAGCAATTCGGGCCGGAGGCGGTAACCTGGCGATTTGACCCCATTTGCCATTTTGCAACGGAGCAAGGCCCCCAGAACAATCTGGGAGATTTCGTTTCCATCGCCGACGCAGCGGCCGCCTGCGGCGTCACACGGTGCGTTACCAGTTTTGTCGATGTGTATCGGAAACTGGTCACACGCACTAAAGCCTTGAATAATTTTTCCTTCACCCCGCCCGGCCCTGAAAGGCAGGCGGAAATCCTCCTGCGCATGCAAAAAGTGCTGCAAGAACGGGGCATAACCCTATACACCTGCTGCGAAAACCGCCTGGAGGGGATCCTGCCCGAGGACTGCGGCATCCTCCCCCACGCGTGCATCAATCATGATTTGTTGGAAAAATTATACGGGCCGGGGCTATCCAAAAAGCAGGACAAAGGCCAAAGGGCCTCCCAGGGGTGCCGCTGCATGGAATCCCGGGACATCGGGTCTTACTCCCTCCATCCTTGCAAGCACAGCTGCCTTTATTGCTACGCCAACCCGGAAGGCTATTGACAAGAGGAGTCTTTATTGATGTCGGCGGGGTGGGCTGAAGAGAACGGGTCATCGCCCATCTTGCGGGCTTTCAGAACGCCGGCCAAGGCGATCCGGTCCTCTTTTTCCAGCACAAAAAAGTAGATCACGGGAATAAACAGCAGCATCTGGACTCCGGCGAGCCCCATGATGCTGGTGTAGGTGGGTTCCATGTAGTCCGAGATAAGGTAAAAATAAATCCCCATAGCGGTCAGGAGCTTAAGGTTCGGCATAGCGAAAGCCCTGACGTAATCTTTGCCGGGGACTTCAATGCACTTGCAGGTGTAATAGGCAAGAATTACGGATTTGCATAACAAGGTGGAAACGCCGAGTGCGGCGGCCACTCCGTAAATTCCGTAATATGGGAGTAAAATCATGGATAGCAGCAAGCCGGCGGCGGTCTCCACCGTATTGATGACAGCCATGAAACGGTGGCGGGAAATGCTGAACAGCAGGTTTACGGCCGGGCCTTGGGTCGCCGCGATAATAGTGGGCGCGCCCAGGATCAATATGATGTAATAGCTTGTTACATACCCTTTCCCCATCCATACCGTTACAAAGTCTTTTCCGAAAAAAACAATGGAGGCCCCGATGAAAACGGCGAACAAACTGCTGATCCGGATAAAATGCAGAAAGGAATTTTGCAGGGCCTGCTTGTCGCCCCTGGCTTCCTGCCAACTGTACATGGGGCCGCCCATGCTGGCCACGCTGTCAATCAGCGCAGAGTATATCTGAAGCAGCCTGGCGCCGACGTGAAACAGGGTGACGTAGTTGGCATTGAGGTAAATTGCGATGAGGATGGGCGGGGTCCGAAACTGAAAAATTCCGGCCAATTTGGCCCAAAAGGATATGCCGCCGTATGAAAACAAGGTCTTGAGGCTGTCTTTGGACATGAGGGAGGGCCGGATTTGCAAGCCGGGATATATTCTATAAGCCATGACAGCCGTGAGGATGTGCATGAATATATCGGCCGCCAGGTAACTAAAAGCCAGAGCCATAATTCCATACCCGTTAGATAACGACAGATAAATCAGTGCATTGGCGATCAGCAATCTAAGCATGGATGTCAAGGACTGGAGATCCTGACGCATGCGGGCGTTAAGCAGCCCGGCGTAAACGCGCATGGGAAAGCTTAGGGCGAAGCCCGACCCGGTGATCAGGATCACCTGGCCGAAAATTTTGGATTCGTCAGGGCTTTTAAAGAACCAGTTGGACAAAAACGCCAGGATAAGAGTGGCCAACAGAGCAGCCATGCCCAAACCGCTGAAGGTAAAAAAGGCGGTGCTTGCAACCCGGTTAACATCCTGTTTGTCATTGGCGCCCAATGCCCGGGAGACGTAACGGACCACGGCTGAGGCCAGTCCTATGTCCATCAAGCCGAAATAGCCCACAAAGGCGCAGGCCAAGGCCCAGAACCCGTACATACGGATGCCCAGGCTGTTGACTATATAGGGCATCATAATGAAGGTGAGGACGATCTGAAGCAGAAGGCTTCCTACTCGAAAAACCGACCCTCTGATAATTCTGTTGAGCAAGCGCATAGATCCTCAGCATATCGACCGGAAAGAACGGAAATATCTATCAAGCAGCAGTTTTTTTAGCAACTCTTTTATTGACAGGACAAACGGCCCTTTATACTTAATTTTTGAAATCAATGCTGTTAACCATCTTTTTCTTGTTCCCGCGCATATGAATAAAGACGCCCAAAACCAATTCAAAGCATCCGTCATTATCCCGGTCTTTAACGGCCAGGATTGCATTGCCAACGCCATTGAGTCCATTCTGGAGCAAAGCGGGCCAGAGGTGGAAATTGTCGTGGTGAATGACGGATCCACGGACGGCACGGGCGATATTTGCCGGAGCTACGCAGAAAAAAAGCAAATCGTTTATCAGGAACAGGAAAATCTTGGCCGCTCCAGGGCCAGGAACGCCGGGCTGAAAGTCGCGCGAGGAGAATACATAGCATTTCTGGACGCGGATGACGAGGCTCTTCCCGGAAGCCTGAATCAAAGAGCGGAAGCACTGGACATGCACCCGGAGGTTTCGGTCGTTTACAGCAACTTTGTCGTGTTTGAATCCCCTGGCCGCCCTCCGTACCATTGGGTTCGTCCGGAAGATCTGTCCTTTTTGAAAAGCAGCTCCAATGCTGAGCACGCTCCTGTGTATCTGATTGGCACGGACTATTGCAAGATTGCCTTGGAGAATTTAAACTTGCTGCCATCCACCATAACCGCCATGATCAGGAAAGAAGTCTTCGATTTGCAGGGCGGCTTTGATGAATCGCTGCCGTTCGCCGAGGATTTCGACCTGTGGCTCAGGCTGGCGGCCCGCTGCAGGTTTGCGTTTATTGATAAACCGCTTGCCCGCTACAATTGGAACATGGAGCAAAAGGAAAAAAAGCAGGCGAACAATTTTCTGCAGCGTTTACTTATTTTACAAAAGTTTAAAAAGCAATGCGCGCCGAGCCTTGCACCCCTTTGCTCCAGGCTGATAGGAAAAACCTATATGGACGTGGGACTCGCCCTGCTGAGGAATCACCGCGATCCTAAAGGAATCGGCTATCTTGCAAAAAGCCTGCTCCATCCTTTTATTTACCAGCGCGTGTTCCGATCCGCGCCCGCCCTTTTAATGGAACATGACCCCCAGCCCCTCTTTCATGACCTGAAGCGCATCGCTCACTATGTCCAAGCCCTAATCCGCATAAGATAGCCTCATCGGCTTATATTAAAGCTCAGCCGCTCCCGTGCCGATACTCCGAAAAACAGGGACGTCTTTATGCAGGGAGCGCATACCATGAAAATACAGCAAGCCAATCTAGACCTTAAATCTTTCCGGACCTATACTGAAAGAACCGAAAAGCGGGAATCCTTGCGGATCCAGATGCGCGACGGCTCCGTGGACGCCGAGGAAGGCGAAGCCCAAGGCCCCAAGGACACGGTCAGCCTGTCGGATCTTGCAAAAGACCTTGCCAAAGGCGCCAAGCAGGTAAAAAAGGCCGCCGTGGAAAATCAGACCGAAACCCTTTCCGAAATCCTGGCCGAAGAAGCCGAATACATGGAAAAGGAGGGGTACCTGGTCAAGATGCTTTTGGAGACGCTGTTCGGCAAGAAAATCAAACTGAAAACCCTGTCCGATTTCATGAAGGAAGTAAAGCAGCCGGAAGGCGTTCCTGTTGAGGGGGAGGCCCCTATAGAGGAAGGGGCCGCGCCGGACTGGGGAATCCAATACAAATATCACGAGTCCTATTATGAAAAGGAAGCCACCTCTTTTTCGGCCCAGGGCGAAATAAAAACGGCGGACGGCAGGTCCATCAACTTCTCCCTGAATCTGGTCATGCAGCGTGAATACTACACGGAGGAAAATTTTGAGTTCCGGGCCGGAACCATTGTGGATCCCCTGGTCATCAATTTCAACGCGCCGGCCGCCAGTTTGACGTCCTCCAAATTCAGCTTTGACCTGGATGCGGACGGAGACATGGAAAATGTGTCCACCCTGGCCCGGGGAAGCGGTTTTCTCGCCCTGGACAAGAATCAGGACGGCATGATCAACGACGGCGGCGAGTTGTTCGGCCCCACTACAGGCAACGGTTTTGAGGAACTGGCTCAATACGACGATGACGGAAACAACTGGATCGACGAATCTGATGCGGTTTTCGGGCAGTTGCGCGTGTGGACCGTGGACGGCGAGGGAAACCAGACGCTGCAATCCTTAAAAGAGGCTAATGTGGGGGCTATTTCCACTTCCGGGCTGACCACTCAGTTCGACATCAAGGACCAGGACAACGAGTTGCAGGGCAAGGTTCGTCAAACCGGCGTTTTTGTCAAGGAGACCGGAGAGGTAGCCACAGTCCAGCAGGTGGATATGGCTGTATAGGAGTTTGATTTAGTCGTCGTCGTCGAACGGAAAGTACTCCATGGAGGTCTTTTTAAGCTCCCGCTTGGAGAAAAGCAGGTTATAGTCCTCCACGCCGACTGCATGGGCCATTTCCCGGGCCATTTCCACGCACTCCTCCTGGGCTTGGGCGTGAATCATCGTGTACAGATTATAAGGCCATGTACTTACGGGGTTTCTCCGGTAGCAATGGGAAACCCCTTTAAAGCCCGCAAAAATCTTGCCCGCCTCATGCACCCTGGCTTCATCCACCTTCCAGGCAACCATGGCATTGGCCGAAAACCCGGACTTCTGATGCCGTATCGTGGCCCCAAAACGGCGGATTACGCCTTGATCATGGAGTTTTCTGACGGCTTCAAGGAACTGGGCTTCCGAAATCCCAATGGATTCCGCAAGCTCCTTGTACGGCCTTTGAGAAATGGGAATGTCCCCCTGAATAGCGGCGACCACCTTTTTGTCAACGTCTGTCAGCATGGATCCTTACCAAGTTTGAATTGGAATACAAGGCCTTCAATCAGTACGTCTTATCCAGATACTCCATACGGCTTGAAATTTCAAGGGAAGCCGGCCTCCGCAAGGCAAAACCTGGTTTCAGCGCCCCGGGCCGGAAACGCCGAATCGGCTCATTAATGCACGGAAAGCGATTTTTTTGCTTCCTGATAATAGGCTTCCACGGTCCGAAAAGGCTCGGTCAGGCACTGGAACACCATTTCAGGAGGGGAGCCTTCCACTTGGTCGGCTATCTGCAGTTCAATGCTCAGGTTTAAATCGTCCAGCTTCCGGGTAAGCCAGGCGCCTCCCAAATTGCGGATGATCACTTCCCCCACGTAACCGCCTATCATTTTGGAGAAAATCCAGAGGTCCTCCTCCTGTTCCCGGGTAAGCTCCTTGGGGTCGAAAACTTGGCCGCTTCGGTAGGCCGCAATGACCTCATCCACTTTTTGCAGGCTGTCTTCAGAGTAGTCCAGGTCGGTTTCATAAAAGTTTTTAGCGAACTGGACCGCCATTTCGGCGTATTCCTTCATGCTTTCGGATATGTTTTTAATCATTTTCCTTTAATCCTATCTATGGGCGCATGAGCCGCATTGCGTTTTCCGTTAGAGCAGGCCTTTCCTATGCATGGCGGCGGGGGAGGTTTCGTCCGCGTAGACCTTGTGAACGAATTTTTTCCCAAACTCCGGATGGGAAAGGTAGGGGATCATGCTTTTTTCAGCCTCTTTAAGCACCTGCTCAAAAATTTCGTCCTTTTCGCTGGAATGAACCAGGTTCCGGGCCATGGTTTTTTCAAACAGGACCGTTTCTCCCAGAACCTGAACCACTTTTTCGCGGGTCAAAGCGCTGCTTCCATCCTGTGCAAAGTAGGAGTCCAGAACAGGCGTCTCCATCCGCAGAGTCAGGGAGACCAGCCAGATATCGCCTTCCAGCTTGCGCTGGGCCGTGGAAGCGTGCTCGCTTTGAAATTCCCCTTTGTCCGCGATTTTTTTTGAGCCGTCATAAATATTGAGGGTGAGTCCGTTGGGAAGATCGTGAGTTTTAATAAGTTTTTCGTCCATATAAAGCCTCTGGCGCAATGCAAGGGGGCCGGCGGGCGCAGCCGTAAATTTATGACCCGGCGCGCCCTGGCCGGTCCCGCCAAGTGTTAATCGAAAAAATTTACATCCCGAAAAGGGCAGTCGGTAAAATCGAAAATCACCTTTTCATCCATGACCGAGCAGGCTCCGCATCTCAACGCGCCCGTGCAGTCGATCACCTTCTTCCTGGTGCTTGTACCATTTGCACGGGTTTTGTAAAGCCTCTTGAGGCGCAATTCCTTTTCCATCACGGGGCAGTATACATACTTGAAATCAATAAGTTCCAAAGGCGACCCCCTTTGCTGATTAAAGGGTTCACTATTATGTAACATAATCAGCACTATTACTGCTCTTGTCAATGCGGCGTTGACACATCCAAGAATGTAGCCTAATCTTATGCCTGCGGATCAGGAAACTATCAGATCACGGAGGATTTTCTTATGCAAAGAGCTTTGTTGGCATTGCTGTGCGCCATTGTACTGATTTCAACCTCTTCATGCGCCGCGGTGGTCGTCGGCGCCGGTGCAGGCGCTGGCGCTTTCACGTACGTTAAAGGGGAACTGGTGCGGTCTTATCCGGCGACTTACGCCAAGGCCGTATCCGTGACGAACGCAGTGATGAATGACCTGAAAATCAGCATTGACTCCAAGGTGGACGACGGCATTACCACTACGTTCAACGGCCGCCGGGCGGGGGACAAGCCGGTCACTATCAAAGTCACCATGCTGGATCCCAAAATCACCCAAATCGGAATTCGCGTGGGATACGTGGGAGTCTGGGACCGTCAGATTTCCGAAACCATCCATAGCCAAATTCAAGAGCGCCTTTAGGCCTTCCCACGCCATAAGGACGGAGGCCCCCAAATGACCGCAGGGCATGTTCCGCCCATTGTGGATCCTTTTATGGAGAAGGTCCGCCAATGCGTGAAAGAGCACGCCATGCTTTTTCGCGGCGCCCGCGTTCTGGCGGGCGTGAGCGGCGGGCCGGACTCCACCGCACTGGTGCACGTTCTGTCCCGCCTTCAAAAGGAGTTCGCCCTGCAACTGGGCGTGGCCCACGTCAACCATTGCCTGCGCGGGGAGGAGTCGGACAGGGACGCCCTTTTTGTACAGGAAATGGCCAACAGTCTGGATTTGCCCTTTCATCCGGAAACCGTGGACGTTGCGGCCGCTCAAAAAGAGTCGGGGCTGAGCCTGGAGGAGGCTGCCAGGGAGGCCCGCAAAGCCTTTTTTTCCCGCGTCATGCAGGAGCATGGCTACGACCTTGCCGCCCTGGGGCATCATGCAGACGATAATGCCGAATGGATGCTGATCTCCCTAATCCGCGGGACAGGCGCCGGAGGCCTGTCCGGCATTCCGCCCGTAAACGGAAAAACGGTGCGCCCTCTTTTTAAACTAACCCGCAAGGAAATCCTGGAATACTGCCGGGAAAACGACCTGAAATGGGTCCAGGACAGCACCAACCAGGATCAAAGCATTCTTAGAAACCAAATCCGCCTTCATTTGCTCCCCATTTTGGAAAGCCAGTACAATCCGGCCATTGTTCAGGGGCTTAACCGCCTTTCAGACATCTTGCGGCTGGAGCATCAATGGATGGATGGCATGGCCCGGGATTTCCTGGACGAACACGCCAAGCCTATAAAAAAC
This sequence comes from Desulfatibacillum alkenivorans DSM 16219, assembly GCF_900142135.1. Taxonomy (GTDB): domain Bacteria; phylum Desulfobacterota; class Desulfobacteria; order Desulfobacterales; family Desulfatibacillaceae; genus Desulfatibacillum; species Desulfatibacillum alkenivorans. The sequence continues at coordinate 24,627 of NZ_FQZU01000046.1, forward strand.
GGCCTGGAACTTTCGCTCGTCCACCTCGTTACACAGCCTCTGGCCATGCAGCGAAGGATTGTCCTGCAGGCCATGGCCCAAGTTCGGGGCAATACCCGAAAGACCTCATGGACCCACGTGCATGACGTCCTGAATCTTACCAGCCGAGGGAAATCCGGGAGCCAGGCGCACCTGCCTGACGGCCTGGAAGCCCGGCGCGTTCAAAGGAAGTTGGAATTCATCTTGCACGGCTCTCCGGACTGGGCGCGCACGCCCTCCCAGCCTGGTGAGGAATGGCGGGTGGTTTTGGATGGGCCCGGGACGTACCGGATTCCCCAGGCCGGCCTGACTTTGGTTTGCTGTGAGGAAAAGAAAACGGAAAATCCTTTTATCAGCGAAGACCCCATGGAGGTCTGCATGGACCTGGAGCGGGCATCTTTTCCCCTGACCTTCAGGCCCTGGAAGCCCGGAGACCGTTTTACCCCCTTAGGGGCAGGGGGGACGCAGAAGGTAAAGAAGTTTCTTATCGACCATAAGGTTCCCGCCCAGGATCGCCAAAATATTTATGTACTTACAAACAGAGAAACCGTTCTTTGGCTGGTGGGCCGACGATTGGCGGAGCCGGCTAAAATCCTGTCAAAAACCAGGCGCATTTTGCGTTGCAAAGTTTTTCTTGCCTAAAAGCATGTAATGATTAAAATATAACCTGGACAGTTTTATTAGCCCAATAGCCCGTGGTGCGCTCAAAAGCCCCGGGATGAAGGAGGTATTGTCATTTGAACCCTTGGTATAAAAATTTAGCCTTTTGGGTCATTATCATTTTTGCCGTCTTTCTGATGTTCAGCACCTTTGAACAATCCGCCCAACAGCAGGAGGTTACTTACTCCGAGTTTTTGCAGATGGTGGATAGGGGCGAGGTGGACTCCGTCAGCATTCAGGGTAAAAAGATCACTCTGAAAAAGAATGACAAAGAGTGGAGCACTTATGCGCCGGAAGACCAGTCCCTGATCCCCCACCTTACCCAAAAGGGCATTGACATAAAAGCCGAGCCGCCCTCGGATAACAGCATAGGGATATACATCCTTCAATGGCTGCCCATGATCGTTCTCTTGGGCGTTTGGATCTTTTTCATGCGCCAGATGCAGTCGGGAGGCGGCAAGGCCATGTCCTTCGGGAAAAGCCGGGCTCGCCTTATGTCGGACCAGTTGGCCAGGGTGACGTTCGACGACGTGGCCGGCGTGGACGAGGCTTTGGAAGAGCTTTCGGAGATTGTGGAGTTTTTACGGGATCCCCGCAAATTCACCCGTTTGGGCGGGCGCATTCCCAAGGGCGTGCTGCTCATGGGCCCCCCCGGATCGGGAAAGACCTTGCTGGCCCGCGCCATCGCCGGAGAGGCGGAGGTTCCCTTTTTTACCATCAGCGGTTCGGATTTTGTGGAAATGTTCGTGGGCGTGGGCGCCTCCCGGGTTCGCGATTTGTTTATGCAAGGCAAAAAGAGCGCCCCTTGCATCATATTCATCGACGAAATTGACGCCGTAGGACGCCATCGCGGCGCCGGCCTGGGCGGCGGACACGATGAGCGGGAGCAGACCCTTAACCAGCTTCTGGTGGAAATGGACGGGTTTGAATCCAACGAAGGCGTTATTCTGATTTCCGCAACCAACAGGCCGGACGTTCTGGACCCGGCTCTGCTCAGGCCCGGCCGGTTCGACCGCCAGGTGGTTGTGCCTCTGCCTGACATTCGGGGGCGTAAGAAAATCCTGGAAGTCCACATGAAAAAGACCCCCATTGGGGACGACGTGGACGCCGAGGCCCTTGCCAAGGGCACGGCCGGCTTTTCAGGCGCGGACCTTGAAAACCTTGTGAACGAAACCGCTTTGCTCGCTGCCAAAAAGGGCAAAGACAAACTGGAAATGATGGACTTTGAGGAGTCCAAGGATAAAGTCTATATGGGGCTGGCCCGCAAGACCAAGATCATGTCCAAGGCCGAGCTTCGCATGACCGCGTATCATGAAGGCGGACACGCGTTGGTCGCCCGGTTCCTGCCCGGAACCCGGCCGGTCAACAAAGTGACCATCATCCCGCGGGGCCGGGCATTGGGCGTCACCTGGTTCCTTTCGGAAGACAGGGTCACTCAGTATAAAGACCAGTTGGAAAGCGAACTGGCCGTAGCGTACGGCGGCCGGGTGGCGGAAGATCTGATTTTCAAACGCATAAGCACGGGCGCGGCCAACGACATCAAGCAGGCCACGGAAACGGCTCAGCGCATGGTTCGGGAATGGGGAATGAGCGAAAAAATGGGCCCCCTTTCCTACGCACAGGGCGACGAGCAGGTATTCCTGGGGCGTGAGATCGCCAAGCCCAGGGATTATTCCGAGGAGACGGCCCGGCAGATCGATCAGGAAGTCAAGGACCTTATTACAAGCAGTTATGAAAAGGCCGTCAAGCTCCTGACCGACAACGTGGACATCCTTCACGCCCTGTCAGACCTCTTGCTGAAAAAAGAAACCATTATGGGCGCGGAACTGGACGAACTGATTCATTCCATGCGTCCGGGCCTGGAGCTTCCTTCCGAAAAGCTGAAAAGAGAAATGGAAGAGGAGGAAGGGGAAGACGCCCCGGAAGAAGGGCAGGTCATCGCTCCTCCCGGGCCGACCTTGAGCGCCAAATACGAGTCTGCGCCGGAGACTCCTGAAAACAGTGCAGATGCGGAAGATATTGAATTAAAGGATGGCTCCGACCCCCACGACAGGGACGAAGAAGAATAGGAGAAGTTCGTTTGAAGCCTTATACCATGGCCTGGAACGGCCGCAGGCTGGATATGACCGGCCGCACCCTTATCATGGGTATTCTCAATGTCACCCCGGACTCCTTTTCGGACGGGGGGCTATGGAGGGAGACCGACAAAGCCGTCGCCCACGGCCTCGAAATGGTTTCCCAAGGAGCGGACATCATCGATATCGGCGGCGAATCCACGCGGCCTTTCTCGGATCCGGTGTCCGTCCAGGAAGAAATCGACAGGGTGGCTCCGGTCATTGAAAGGCTGAACAAAGAGGTTTCCGTCCCTATTTCCATAGACACCATGAAAGCCGCGGCGGCCGAGGCCGCCGTCGAGGCCGGCGCAAGCATCATCAACGACGTCAGCGCTTTTAATATGGATCCGCAAATGGCGGAAACCGCCGCCAAGGCGGGAGTCCCTGTGATCCTCATGCATATGGCGGGCACGCCCAAAACCATGCAGGAAGCGCCGGAGTACAAGGACGTTGTGGCGGAGGTGCGCGACTACCTTGGCAAGGCCGTGGATAAAGCCGTGGAAGCTGGAATTTCCCGCGATCTGGTCATAGTAGATCCCGGCATCGGCTTTGGAAAAACCGTCCTGCATAACCTCTTGCTCATCAAGCATCTGGACGCGTTGGACGCCCTGGACGTTCCCGTCCTGCTCGGGCCGTCCCGCAAATCCTTTATCCGAAAAATACTGACTGACAATTTACTTCCGGGAACGGAAGCGCTTTCCATGGAAGATATTGAAACCGGAACCCAGGCCGTGCTGGCCTCGCCCGCCGCCGCCGGGGTGCACATTGTTCGAGTGCACGATGTTCCAAGAGCCCGCACGACCATGCTGTTGGCAGACGCCATCGCTCAGGCCGAATAGTCATTATGGAGCCTCAATCCGCTAAAAACGGAGTACGCAGAATCATCCTGCCGGCCGCGCTGGGCTTAGGGCTGGCGTGCCTCGCCGGTTGGATTTTCTTCTGCTTTGTCATCCCCACGCAGGCGGAAATCCTCGTCCCTATTGACTGGGACGTGCGGGGGGACCTCATGGCCGTGGACCCGCCGGTGAACAACCTCACCCTGACCGTTTCATGCCCCAGAAGCAGACTCAGCTCCCTCATGGATTCCGGAGTTTGCTACCGCCCCGACCCAAAAGGCTTTGAGGAAGGCGCAGTCTCCATCCCCGTCCAGCTTGGGGAGGGCCTCGTCCCGCGCGGAGTCCGGGTGGAATCCATCCAGCCTCAGGAATTGAGTTTTCGCGTCGAGCCGAAAATCGAAAAGGAAATGTACGTCCTGGTCATGCTGGCGGGCCAGCCGGCGTCAGGATATACGGTGACGGAGCTTAACGTGGCTCCGGAGAGGGTGCTTTTGAGGGGGCCTTCCAGAATTTTGAAGGATAAGGAAACCGTTCCCACCAAGCCCGTGGATATCTCCGGCGCCAGCGAACCGCTCTCCAGGGAGGCGGCGCTGGATTTGGACGAAGCGGTGGCCAAACTGTCTGAAATCCGGGCTGTGACAGCCAAAGTGATGATTGAAGAGGAGAAGGCGGTCAGGAGGATTACAGTACCGATTGTTGGGAAAAATCCGCCCAAGGCGTTTGACATTTCTCCTCAGGTGATAGAATTAGTGGTGCGCGGGCCGGTGCAGGTGTTGGACGATCTGCCCAATAGCGGAGAAATGGCCGCCTGGATCGACTTGGGCGGGCTGAAACGGGGCGTGTACGCCAGGCGGGCGGTCATCGCCCTGCCGCTCTCCGCGACTCTGCAAGACGCCTCTCCGGAGGTTTTTACGGTACAAATCAAATAGGAAACGGGTCATGCTATTAGTCATTGATGTGGGGAACACCAATACGGTTATGGGGGTCTTTGACGATCGGCGCGTGGTTTGCGACTGGAGAATCAGGACGGAGCGGGAAACCACGGAGGACGAATTCTTTGTCCTGGCGTCCCAGTTGTTCGCCGGCAAGGACATCAAGCCGGAAATCATCACGTCCACCATCGTTTCCTGCGTGGTGCCCCCCATGCGGAAAATTCTTCACGCATTCTGCCAGAAGTATCTGGGCCACGAGCCCCTATGGGTTTCCGCGGAAATGGACATGGGCATGCCCATTCTGTACGACAATCCCGCGGAAGTGGGCGCGGACCGGATCGTCAACGCCGTGGCCGCCTACGAACGATACAAGGACGCCCTGATTGTCATAGACTTCGGCACAGCCACCACCTTTGACTGCATTTCCAAGGACGGCGAATACCTGGGCGGCGCCATCAGCCCCGGCGTGGGCATCGCCTCCGAAGCCTTGTTCGCCCGAGCCTCCAAGCTGCCCAGGGTGGAAATTTTCAATCCCCCGGCCCAGGCCATAGGCAAAGACACAGCCAAAAGCATGCAGTCCGGGATTATCCTGGGCTACGCCGGGCTTGTGGACGGTTTGGTCAGACGGATTGTCAAGGAAATGGAAAACAAGCCCCGGGTCATCGCCACGGGGGGCCTGGCGCCTTTGATGGCCAACGTGGCGGAAACCATCGAGGAAGTGGAGTCCGGCCTGACCCTGGAAGGCCTGCGGATTATTTTCGACAGGGTTTCGGAGAGCTAACCCATTATTTTATTATAATTTTTCCAGCCCCGGCGCTTTGGCGTCCGGGGCTTTTTATTTTCAGCCCAAACAGACAAATGCGGCGCGGTTCAGAGGGCCTCCACAAGATAATCCGAATGTGGAAAATCGCCTAAATGTTTTTAGCTAAATGCCGATAAGCCATTCATAACCGATGGTTTCTTTTTTAAGGAGAAAAAGAATGGCTTACGGCTCACTGGCGCATCATTGCAATCTTGAAAACTATCCCGTCCCGGCTCAAAGCCCGGTCATATCCAGTTTGGTGTTTGGACAAAAGAAAGAAGTAAAGGCCGGAATCGGAGATTTGAAAGTCAGCGGCCGCCATGACGCCGTTTTAGCCACCTATTCTTTAGGCTCCTGCATTGGAGTATCGGCGTACGACCCGGTCGCCCGGATCGGAGGCCTTTTGCACTTCCAGCTGCCGCATTCGTCCATCTCCCCGGAAAAGGCGCAAACCAGGCCCTATATGTTCGCGGACACCGGCATTCCCGCTTTATTCGAGGCGTGCTCCCGGTTGGGCGCCAAATGGCGGCGCATGGATATCAAGATCGCAGGCGGCGCCAGCAGCAAAACATCCACCGGGATGTTCAACATAGGCCCCCGGAACTACCAGGCTTTGACGGAGATCTTCAAGTCCTTGGGCAAATCCATCAACGCCCAGGAGATCGGAGGGTTTTGCTCCCGGTCCATGTGGCTGGATATGGCCACCGGCGAAGTCACCCTTAAAACCAACACCGCCGGCCAGCAGGTCGCATGGACAACCATGTAACCCGCCACGCGGCTATAAGAAAAGCCCCGGCTATTCGGGGGGCATGGGGTATTTGTCTTTCAGCGAATCCACGATCTTATTAAGCTCATCCGGCGGGAACTCGGTCGCCCCTTGCTTGTACAGGCTGGATATAGCCACATACATTAAAGCCCCGACCCAATTCATAAAGGGCTTCAGCCGGACGGATTTGATTTCCGCCGGATTTCCGGCGACCAGGGAATAGTCCGGAACCTTGGTTCCCCCCTTGACCACGGACCCTGCGGCCACCAGGCAGCAATCGCCTATTTCCGCGCCGTCCAGGACGGTGGAGTTCATACCTACCACGGAATGATTTCCAATCTTGCAGCCGTGCAGCACGGCTCCGTGGCCCACGGTGACCAGATCCCCCACTTCCAGCTTGAATCCGGGATTGACATGCAACGAGGTGTTGTCTTGAATGGAGGATCCCTTGCCGATGCGGATGGGCGCCAGATCTCCCCTGAGGGAAGCGCCGGGCCATAAGGAACTGTCTTCATCCACCGTCACATCCCCGGAAACAAATACGTTGGGGGCGACAAACACGCTGGGATGGATTTCAGCCATAATATCTCTCCTTGCCGTTCTTGACATCTTTTTACAATAATAGGTATATGGGCGATCACTCTCAACGAGGATTTTACAGGAAATGGACGCCGAATACCAGGACAAGGAAAAAGATTTCTTAAAGCAGGGGCTGGTTGCAGCATGGCCCATCTGCATGGGATACATGCCTATCGGCATGGCTTTGGGGGTTCTCGCCCAAAAGGCGGGGCTCAGCGTTTTTGAAATGGCGCTTATGTCCGTAATCGTGTTTGCGGGCAGCGCCCAGTTCATCTGCGTGTCCATGCTGGTGAGCGGAGCCGCCTCCATCCCCATCATCATCACCACCTTTGTGGTGAACCTGCGCCACGTGCTTTTAAGCTCCTCCCTGGCCAAGCACCTGGACTCCATGAGCCTCAAGGGGCTGGCTTTGTACGCCTACGGAGTTACGGACGAGAGCTTTGGAGTCAACTACACCCGCTTTATCGAAGGAGGCTGGTCCCCCAAAAAGGCCCTGGTGGTCAACCACGCCTCCAACCTGTGCTGGATTCTGTGCACCATCGCCGGCGCCTGGTTCGGCGAGCTTATCCCCCAAGGGGCGTTCGGCATTGACTACGCGCTTATCGCCATGTTCATCGGCTTGCTGATATTCCAGATCCGGGGGCTTATCTACGTGGCTTCGGCCGTGATCGCCGGATTGGCCGCGTCGGTCATGCATCTGTATACGGAAGGCAACATGTACGTGATCGTGGGCGCCATGACAGGCGCTACGGTGTGCCTGGCTTTGCGCCGGACCGCCTTTTTCAAAAGATTTGAAAAGGCCCGGGAGGAAAAACCATGACCACCTTCCAGCTTTTCCTGATCTTTATCGGCATGGGCCTTGTGACCTACCTGCCCCGCTTCATCCCCCTGGCTTTGTTCGCCAAAAGAGAGGTCCCGGCCTGGTTCTCCGAATGGCTGTCCTTCATCCCCCCGGCCCTGCTGGCCGCCTTGCTTGCGCCGGACCTGATCGTCTCCAAGACGGCTCAGGGCGCGCGATTCGACTTTTTAAACCCCAAGTTGTTTGTGGCGATTCCCGTTTTTTTCATCGCCGCCAAGACCAAATCCCTGGGCGGCACGGTCATCTCCGGCATGGCCCTTTACTGGCTGGCGCAAAAGCTCATTGAAAGCGGTTTTTTAGGGTAAATCATATCTATTTTGTATACTATCCCAAGATTATCAGAGACATGGGTCTGTTTTGGATTTATTTTTTGACTTTTATATGATATTTTAATTTGGTTTAAATTCCATCTTTCCCTCTTATTCTATTTTTCCAATAGCATCTCTTTCATGCAAGGAGGCGCAATGCCGACTATCAATCTGCATAATAAGCCGTTTGATGAGGCGACCAATACCAAATTGGATATTTTTCAACGATATCTCGAAGAATGGCTTCCAGTCTTCTTCAGGCAAGGCCCCAAGGGGCTAATGATTTGCGACTTCTTTGCTGGGCCGGGGTATGACAAAAAAGGCGCTCCGGGAAGTCCGATATTAATTTTCAATAACATCCGAAAATACCAAAACAACCTTTTGGAACAAAACGTTCGAGTCCGAATTATACTGAATGAGAGGGATCCTGATAAATTTGATTTACTACAAAAAACAATTACCAAAGAATATGGCAACTTGCATGCCGCCATAAGAAATCTTGTTGAGGTATACCCGTTTCAAGAGGATTTTCAATCTCTTTTCGGCAGAATGGAAGATCAGTTCAAAAAGCAGCCAAATCTATTTTTTTTAGACCAAAATGGGGTTAAAGAAGTTACCAAGCCAATATTTCAAAGACTGATCTCTCTATATAAAACAGATTTTCTGTTTTTTATATCATCGTCCTACATAAGAAGATTTGCTGAAGAGCCAAGTTTTCAGACCATATTTCCAGATCTTGATCCCGCACTGATAAAAGGCGCCCCCCACGATCAAAGCCATAGGATTGTATTAGAAACTTACAAAAAACGAATTCCGGAAGATAATCCAGCGTTGCTTTTTCCTTTTTCAATTATGAAGAACAGCAACATTTACGGTCTGATTTTCTGCTCCAAGCACTTGTTGGGGGTAGAAAAGTTTTTGAGAATTGCCTGGGATAAAGACAAACTATCCGGCCAAGCCAATTTTGATATCGACGATGTAGAGCAACAAGGGTTGTTCCCTCAATATAACAAAATCCCCAAGAAAGAAGCATTTCAACGAAAATTGGAAAAATTTATAGTGGAACAACGCGAGACTACAAACTGGGAAATTCTACATTTCACACTTCAAGAAGGACACATTCCTGAGCATGCCAGAGAAAAGGTGAGCAATCTGAAAAAACGTGGTAAGGTGCAATATGAAGGAAATATTGGATTCACGTATAAAACCTGCTCGAAACCTGAAAAGCGACACAAGATCAAATGGATAGACAATGGCTAGCTCGCGAATAGAATGGACGGAATCCACCTGGAACCCTGTGACAGGGTGCACGAAAATCAGCCCTGGTTGCGATCATTGCTATGCTGAGCGCATGGCAATGCGGTTGCAGGCCATGGGCCAGCCCAACTATGTGGACGGATTCATGCCAAGAATGCACCCTCATGTCCTTGATTACCCATTGCACTGGAAAAAGTCGCAGGTCATTTTCGTCAACTCCATGAGCGACACTTTCCATTCTTCCGTCCCGGACGTATTCATCCAGCAAATTTTTTCTGTCATGGAGGAAGCTCATTGGCACAGCTTTCAAGTTTTGACCAAGCGCTCTCGCAGGGCCATGACCGTGGCCAAGGAACTTACGTGGAGCCCAAACATTTGGATGGGCGTCACCATTGAAAACAAGGATTATAAGTCCCGTATCGACCATCTGCTGGAAATCCCTGCGGCCGTGCGTTTTTTATCCTTGGAGCCGCTTTTGGGTCCTGTTCCAAAAATGAATCTGAAAGGCATCGACTGGGTGATTGTTGGCGGAGAATCCGGCCCAGGTTCAAGACCCATGGAAAAGGCCTGGGTTTTCGATATCAGGGACCAGTGCCATGAAGCTGGCGTTAAGTTTTTCTTCAAGCAATGGGGCGGGGTGAATAAGAAGAAAGCCGGCCGCTTGCTCGATGGAGTTCTTTACGATGATATGCCGGAGCAGCAACACGCGGCCGGTTGATCCTAAATATATTCTCCGAACCAACCAAACGAGGGAACGGCGAAAAAATACCGTTCCCTCGTTTCATTGTTCAATAGCAATCGCGTCTTGAGCTTCTTTTTAGACGACAAGCCGCTGCAGGACGGCCTCCGGCGCTTTTCCGCTTTCCAGCGCTTTATGGGCGCGGGACAGCAATTGCCCGGCGGTGACCTCCTCTTCGCCGCTGAAAACCACAAAGCCCACCGCCACGTCCAGCCTGGGCAGGTCCTTGTCCAGGTCCTTGTTCAACAGCGAAGACAGACGCCTTACAATAGCCTGGCCGCCTTCTTCTCCGGCCCGGACCAAAAGCATGCCAAAATGCTGCTCATCCAAACGGCAAAGGGTGTCGAATTCCCGGATGCGTTTACCCAACACTCTGGAGACGTGCGCCAAAACCCGGTCTCCCGTATGCAGTCCAAAACGGGTGCTGATGTCTATCAGATTTTGAATTTCCACCACGCCCAGAGCCAACTGGCTGCCGTAACGCCTTACGCGGTGGATTTCCTTTTCCAGGGCGCGTTCGAACGAGGCCGGGTTAATCAGGCCGGTGACGGAATCCCGGTAACCCTCCCCCGCCAGCCTCTGGGTGGTGGCTTCCAGGCGCTGGGCCAGAACCTCCACTAGGTTGAGCATGAATTTATACGCCGTGGGTGGAGACAGCCACTGAATCCGCTTGACCACGCCGGGATTAATCTCCAGCAATTCCACATAGGTGGTGGCCATGAGGGTTGCGGTCTTGCCGTGCCAACTGGAGGCTCCGCCCATTTCGCCGATCACGTCTCCCGGCTTGAGGGCGGCCAGCCTGATGCGTGCGCCTACCAGGCTGTCATCCTGGGACGGGATGGTGTGATACAAGGCCGCCTCGCCGGATATGACGGCGTATAGGGAGTCCCGGCCTTTGCCCGGCTCCATCAAAATATGCCCTTTGGGATAGTTCCTGATGGCTCCGGCGCTTAAAAGCAGCCGGACCTGCGATTTGGAAAGCCCGGCAAACAAGGGGATGCCCTTTTCCGGCGCGATGCCCAATTTCACCCGCAGGAGGTCAAGCAGGGTCACTAGATCCACCTTGAGCATCATGCTGGGCAAAATTATAAGGTCCCCTACAAGGGCGGACATCATGGTGACGGCCATGAGGGCGCCGAAGGTCGCCGTGGGCTTGTACCCGGAGAATAAGAGGATCAAAAAGCCCATGGTGATAGTAATGCTGGTGAAGATGATGGGCCGCCCCACGCTGCGGATGGCGGTTTCCAGAGCCTTGCGCCGGTCCAGGCCGTGGCGCAGCTCCCGGGAGTAGCGGACCATATAATGGATGGTGTCGTCCAGGGCCAGGCCGATGGCAATGCTGGCCACCATGGCGGTATTCATGGAAAGCTCCACGGAAAACCAGCCGATAACCCCGAACAGGATTACCAGGGGAAAGCAGTTAGGCAACAGGGTGACAAGCCCTGCTTTGGGGGACAGCAAGGCCACCAGCATAATCCCCAGGACCACGCAAATGATTATGAGCAGGCCCTCTATGAGGCTTACCGTCACGATTTCATTGCTATGAGCCACTATTACGGCCATGCTGGTGATGGAAACGCTGAAATCCTCGCCAAAATGCTCCTGGCAATAGGCTTCGATGCGCTTTTGGGTTTCCAGCCACTCGTGGGTGGACGAGATGTGGGTCATCATCAAAATGTTGGCCGAGCTGAAATCGTCGGAAACGAATTTTTGCGTGTCGGCGCCGCCAAGGAGCATTCTATAAAGATTGTACAGGTTCTCCAAATCCGCCTGGGTTTCGGGCAGGGTGTAATCTTGTTTGCGGTAGCCGTTGACCGAGTAGTTGATGAGCTTGAGATAGTCCGCCGTGGATATGGTTTTATCCACGCCGTCCACCGACTCCAGGTAGCGCTGCAATTCGGAAAGCCGGTGGAGTTTGTCCAGGCTCCTGAAGCATTCGCTCCGGTTCCCCTTTGCAATCACATTGATGGGAAAGCAGCCGGCCATATCCTGATACACATCGTGAAAATGTTTGGTTACCGGCGCGTCCTTGCCCAGATATTTTGTTACGTCGGCGTCCACTTTTAAGAGGAAAAAGCCCAGCAGAGACGCGCCGACGATTACTCCAATTACGATCAGGGCCTTTTTGCTGTGATCCAGATTCAGGATAGCGATCTTAGACAGCAGGCGGTCCAGCAGGTCCTCTTTTTTCGCCTTGGCCTGCTTTTTCGGCAAGGGCGTCATGGCCAATATGGCCGGGAACAAAAGCAATATCAAAACAAGCTGGGACAACATGCCGACGCATGCGGGAAAGGCGAATTCCCGAACCGCCTCGGTCCGGTTGAGCATGAGAGACGACAGACCGATCAGGGTTGTGAACACGGCCAGGGCGGTTGGCAGCCGGACTTGTTCCAGGCAGGCTATTGCCGCTTCTTGGGGCGTTTTGGCGGTTTTAATCGTGTTTTGATATTCGGCCGCCACATGCAGGCAATAGGCCGTCCCCACAGCCATGAGAAATATGGGGACCACCAGGGTCAGCGCCGCCACCGGGGCGCCGGTCCATGCCATGGCGCCGAAGGCCCAAATTATGGATATGGTGATGCAGGCCAGGGGGCCGATGAGTATGCGGACGGACTTGAATAGTACAATCAGGGTCAGAATCATGACGACGAACGCCGCGGGAGGCAGAATCATGAAGTCGCGCTTTATGACGCTTAAAACCGCCTGGGAAATCAGCGGCATGCCGATTTCATAAACGGTCATGTCGCCCTTTTCCGAGTCCACGGCCTCTTGAATCGCTCTGACCAACTCCTCTTCCCCGCCGCGGATGTCGTTCAGAATCAGGGTGATGGTTGTGGTTTTTTTGTCTTTGGAAATGATGTTGCGGACAAACAGGTCCACCGGCTCAATTTTTTCCTCAAACTGGGCCGGGGTCCATTCGTCCAAAAGATCCATGTCGCGCTTTGCGCCAGGCAGGCTGATAACCGTCTGCACGCCCGGAATCTTGGCCAGTTTGTCGGCCATGCGGCTTACCCGGGCGAAGGTTTCGGGCTCAAAGATGTTATCGCCTTTGGCCACCACCTGAATGTATTCGGCGCCCCCGAATTCCTCCAAAAAATTCTCATACGCGGCGAATTCAGGGATGTCTTTCACGGAGATTGCGTAGGATGAGGCGTTTATTTTGATGGAAGGCAAGCGATATCCCGCAGCTATGGTCAACAGCAGGATTATCAGAAGCATAATCCATGGACGGCTGACAATCCACCGGAGCCAGGTATTATAATCAAAAGAATGTGAAGATTGTGCTGCCATTGATTTTTCCTAGCGAACTTCGCCTTCCCGGCCGGAGGCTTTGGCGTTACGGTAATGCTTCAAATGGGTGGTGACTTTTTCCAGAACTTCGGGAGGATAAACCCGCCCCTCCAGCTCTTTCCAGACCGGTTTGACCTTTTCCCTGATTGCGGCCATGGTCTCCGGGTCCGTACGGGTCACGCTGATTCCGTATTTGCTAAGAGCCACCAGATATTTTTTATCGTCCCGCCTGTTCTGGACGCAAAATTCATTTTCGATGCCGTCCCGCAACGAATAGTAGGCGTCCACGTATTCCTGGGGAAGGCTGTTCCAGTCCTCCATGCGGATGACGCAGCAGGCCGGCGAATATCGAATAAAGGTTGGATTGACATGCTTGAACATGGTGAACATGGTGGAGCCCACCACCAGGATGGCCGGGCCCATAAAGGAATCGCCCACGTCGTCTTTCAGGCTGGGCAGAACCCGGGGAAAGCTGACCGGAATGGGATTGTTCCCCAGGCTGCGGTAAAACTCCTCCTCCACCGGTCCGTACCAGGTCAGAAACCTGGCGGCGCGAAAATCCTCTTCCTTGGTAAAGCTGTATTTTTTGGAATAAATCTGGTCGAAGCCCTGATCGATAAAAGCGAACAGAAAGGCGCCGCTGGTCTCCATATAGGATTCAAAGTCGTCCCGCATGTTATTCCGGACGTAATCCACTTCGTCATAGTCGGAAAAGAGAAAAGGCAGGCTTAGGACCGACATCTCGGGACACAGGATGATGCTTCCGCTGCCGGTGAGGCCGGCGCCGTTCAAGTGCCCGAAACGCATTTTGCGGATGATCCCGGCGTCGTCTCCCATGACGCCGCTCCAGTATATCTTGATGCGGATGTCGCCCTGCCCCACTTCCTCCAACTTGGGCTTGACCACATGCTTGATCTGCACGGCGTAGCCCACGCCTTCCGGAGCCAGGGTGGCGAACTTCCAGTTAAAACGAGGCTCCTGCCCCAAAGCGGCGCCGGCGGAAAACAAAAAGGCGGACAAAACCAGCAATGCGGCCCACGCTGCCGGGCGCGGGCGCAAGGTGGACGCAAGCAGGGCGCCCCCCTTCCTGCGCAAGAAAAATAGTGAAGCCATCAGGCTCTCCATGTATGGAATTCAGATTATTAGCCTGGGGCCGCCGCCATGGACGGAAAGATTGGAAATATTGGAAGAGAATGCGTTCCTCCGAAGCTAGAATGCCGGAGAAAACATGAGTATACTGCGTCCCCCCTGAACAGCGGCCCTCCGCGTTAAACCCTCTGCCTGTTCCTATACCCTTTTTGGACGCGGTTTCGCAAGTCTTTTACTTTGCCAAACGATGAAAAAAATTCGATTTTGCTATTAATTCGAGAGCCTGGATAATACTGGCCGCATTCGCGGTGCGGAGGCGGGACAGCCTACCAGGCGGCGCTTGGAATAACGAAAACACGCCTCCGGCGGCAAAGCGCAAACGGCAAACGGCAAACGGCAAACGGCAAAAAAATAAAACCGCCTGCCTCCGGCGGCCAACTGCTGAACTGCCAAAAGAGCCTCCGGCGGCCATCTTTTTATAAAAAGTTGGATCAAATATTTAAAATGGCGCTGCGCGCAAAAGCCGATCGTTCTGTACAGCCCCACACCCGCCTGCGGGGATGGGCAGGATGGGCGGGAAACCCCGTCGTTCCCGAATGTCCATGGGCCGCGTAGGGGCGAGGTCTCCCAGCCCGTCATTCCCGAACGCCCCGGTTCTTGCAGCGACAGGCCCCCGCGCCTGTCCATGCTTTTTGCCCGTCATTCCCGAGCGTCTCTGTCGGGAATCCAGAGTCTTCGTCCTTTGGTATTCTGGGAAGTAGTTGCACGGTCCCCGCGCATGTAGTTGCGAGGTCTCCTCGTCCGCCGTAGCGCAGTTTTCCCGCCGTCGTCGCGCAGTTTTCCCGCCGTCGTCGCGCAGTCCCCGCGCCGTATCTGGGAGGCTCCCCAACCCGTCATTCCCGAACGCCCCGGCTATTGTAGCGACAGGCCCCCGTGCCTGTCCATGCTTTTTGCCCGTCATTCCCAAGCGCCCCTGTCGGGAATCCAGGGTCTTTGACTTTGGGTACTTGGTCAGCCCTGGCAGAGCAGTACCCTGCCTGGGTTGCATAGCGACATGTTGTTCAATCGAAAAGATCGTGGATAACCTGCAACTTGTCCCAGTTGGCAATGCTTACAAACCAACGGCATTTCCACCGTCTCGCCGCCTTGGTTATACCAAATTCGTCCGCCATCCATGTCAACTTGATCGAAAAATAACACGTGATTTCAATAAGATTCAAAGTTAGTGGAATAATCAAAGACGTCCCCAAGAACGTTGGATGTCCCCCAAAACAAGAATTAGAAATTACTTTTTTAAGGATGTTTCTGTGAACTCTTCCTCTGGGGCCTCAAAGCCACTACCTTCTTTCCCCGAATCACAAATCTTGAGGCCACAATACAAGCATTTGGGAGTGAATGGGAAATTCATTATAGGGATTTTAGGCATTGGTTCTGGCAGTCTGTAAAAAGCATGAAATCTTTTGCATCTGGGACATAACCACCAAGCGTTAAAAAAGACTAACATTAGCCAAGATAGAAATAGTAACCCGTCCAGCAATGTACCTTCTGAGTGCTGGCTATAAACAAAAATATATCGGATAAAAATAACAATACTTGTGAAATAAAGTGCATATTTTAAGCCCCTAATAACTTTATAAGATTTTGAATTACTATGGGATGATGTCATAGCCACATCTCCTTTATAATTTTCCCTTTTTGCCAACAGTTCTCGATGAAACTCAATTGTATAGATCCTCTTGCCATAAGATAAGTCAGACATCCATAAGCGAAAGGTGGGAGCGTCCGTCTCCCCCCAGCTTTATAAAAATTAGGGGATGACTACAATCATCGCCCACGAAATGAATCGCTATCGGTGGAGTTAGCACTTGAACTGTATCCACCCAAAAATCCAGAATCATCATTGCCCTCACCGGAATCGCCAGCTTTGTCTTCATGTGAATTGTCTGATGATGCCTGGTTGCTTTCATCTGGTTTATTGCTTGAGGTTTCAGGGCTATTTTCTACACTGCCCTCTTCTTCACCAAGACTCTTTTTCTTTTGACCCTTTTTGACACCTAAATTTGAATTCCCTTGTTTTGCTTGGTCAATGTCGTCGTCATCGGGTTTTGTGCAGTCCAATTTTTCTCCCAACCATTCAAAAGCGATCCTGATATCAACATCGGGTACCAAGTTTACCCCCTTGTCCCATCCAATAAAAAAACCACCGAAAAAGCTCGAAAGACGTCCATGTTTTACATTATCCCATGTCAACTCGTTATAATCCACATATACACCAAATGGAATTGCGTCTTGGGGTTGCAAAGGCCCCATTATATGACCGTAATGATCATCCCTATATACAGATATATTACCGCCAAACAATGTTGGAGAAAGTTGAAAGCTCATATTCTGATGGTTCCCGACGATATTTCCTGTAGTTCTTACTCCGATCATTGCTCCGGTTACATCAACTACGGCATGCCCCGTCGGGTCGACATATCTTAACGGGTTATTGCTGCAATAGGCGTAGGGGTTGAGCTGTTGGGGATCGTAGGCGTTGGGTATCAAAGAATCCGGGCTGATGAACCGGCCGATGGCGGGATCATAATGCCTGGCGTCGTAATTGTAAAGGCCCGTGGACGTATCCAGTTCCTGGTCCGTGTATTTGTAGGGCGTGGGCGTTGCGACGGAACCGGTGTAAAAGCGGTCTTCGCCGAAGGGCCGGTAATCGGCCTGCTCAACCACGGCGCCGGAGTCGTCCGTCACTACCGTGGAGCTTCCCAGATGATCCTTGGAAAAATACCGGACGCCCTCGCCGTCCGTGATCTTGGCGATGCGCCGGTCCGCGCCGAAGATGTATTTGGTCGCCACTCCATTTTTGACTTCATACAGGCTGCCTGCGTAAAAGGTGGTGCTTTCGCCGACCACTTCCTTGCGCACCCGGGCGCCGTTTCCGTCATAATAGAAATTGGTGGTCACGTCCGGCTGGCCGGTCACGGATTTCACCACCTGGACGGGCATGTTGTCCGCGTTGTAGTCAATGGCCAGGGTGGCGGCGGCGCTGGCCCCCTCGAACTTGGGGCACGCCGTGATGTTGCCGTTGGCGTCGTAGGAGTAATTATACGCGGTTCCGCCCGCCTCACCGCCGTTTTTGCTAAAATATGGCCCCTATGTAATGAAAAATAATGCATGATTTCAACAAGATATAAAGTTAGTTACTTATTAAGGGACGTCCGCCAGAACATAACACGTGATTTCAATGAGTTTTAAAGTTAGTGGAATAATCAAAGACGTCCCCAAGAACCGCAAGGGGTTGTCAGGTCCAGCAAGCTCTTTTATAGTTAAGTAAGCGTCCAAAGAAGTACCCGGCAGGGATAAGAATCAATCGTTGGAGAGGTTAAAATCCGGGGTTGGCAGGAGGGCTTGGTAGTCTTCCCGGCAAGTCGCCAGGGGGAGTCTTTCAAATAAAACCTTCAGGTAGGCGAAGGGCTCCAGGCCGTTGGCCTTGGCCGTCTCGGTCAGGCTGAAGAACAACGCGCTGGCCTCCGCTCCTCTGGGCGATCCCGCAAATAACCAGTTCTTCCGGCCCACCACAAAAGGCCGAATCGCGTTTTCCGCCGCATTATTGTCCGGCTTCAGAT
>NZ_FQZU01000028.1 GCF_900142135.1 Desulfatibacillum alkenivorans DSM 16219
AAACCGAGCGCCCGGCCGCCTGCCCCGGCAGGCGCGGCTCCGACGCAGGAAGGGCAAGCCCCATTCTCGCCGCGCCGCCGGGTCGGCGGCCCGAGGAGCTCTATCGGTTTTTGGATCAAGGGCCGGGTTTTTTCCGTCCAGAACCCGATGGGTGACTGGTGCAGCAGCAAAACCGCTGACACATAAGAACGGATACATCCCAGGCGAATCAAGAGTCCGGGCGGTTATGCAACTCCGGAGGGCAAGAAAACAGAGTTTCGTTGCCACAGGTAGAGTGTTTTTTCTTGACCTCCGCCTCTAATGGGTGACCCCATTTTGCACTACCAGCCTTTCAGTCATTCCCAAAAGTTAAAGAAAGTGTTGACGCCAGGGTTTAGGGAGAGGGATGATGATGGGCGGAGGATCCCCCTTGGCAGCCCCATTAAGCAAAAGAATCAAGAAAGGCGACCCCATGAAAACAAAATTGACCGAAATGTTGGGAATCAAATATCCGATCGTCTGCGGCGGCATGATGCGCCTGGCATACCCGCCCCTGTGCGCGGCCATATCCAACGCCGGAGGCCTGGGCAACCTTACGGCCGCCATGTACAAGGACAAAAAGGACTTCACGGCGGCCATCCGCCAGGTGCGGGAACTGACGGACAAGCCCTTTATGGTGAACGTCACCCTGCTGCCGAGCATCGGCATAGACAACAAACAGTATCACGCCTATTTTGAGGCGTGCGCGGAAGAAAAGGTCACGGTCATGGAGATCGCCGGCGCCCCTCTGAATCGCTTCGAGGACGGCGTGTGGTTTAAGCTGCTGAAAGACGCCGGAGTCAAGATATTCCACAAGGCCGGCTCGGTGCGGCATGGCAAGCACGCTGCCAAAGCAGGATATGACGGAGTCATCGCCGCAGGCGTGGAGGAAGGCGGCCACCCCTTGAACGAAAACGTGGCCACCACGGTCCTGACTCCGCGCATGGCCGAAGAGGTGGACGTCCCCGTAATTACGGCCGGCGGCATGGTGAACGGCCGAAGCCTGGCCGCCGCCCTCTGCCTGGGCGCCGACGGCATCCTTATGGCCACGCGCTTTGTGGCGACCAAAGAATGCCAGGTGCACGAAAAGGTCTATCAGGAATTGATCAACCGCCAGGAAAACGACACCGTCCTGTACGGGAACTCCATCGGGCTTCAGGGGCGGGCTCTCATGAATGAATCCATCGCCAAGGTCCTGGAAATCGAAGCCAGGGGCGGAGGGCTTGAGGAAATCCTGCCCCACATTTCGGGCATTTATGGAGACGACATCTGGCAGGAAGGCAAAATGGACACCGGCCTCATCCCCGTTGGCCAATCCATCGGCCTGATTCACGAAGTGCTTACCTGCAAGGAGCTGCTGGACGGTATGGTTGCTGAAGCCAAGGAAATCATGACAAAAAACCTAACCGCGTTTGATGAAAGGAATGACGGAGAATAGGAGCCTTTAACGCCTTACCGGTAAAGGGTAATCAACAGGGTTTCGAGCGGCCCAGGCTGCGACAATATGCCGCACGTATTGCTTTTGTAACACAAGAAGCGACCGGGTAAATCATTTGACATTGAGGCAGGCGGGCGTTGTTTGGCGTAAGTGAAGGGCTTTCCGTTCCATAACACTTGCAGCGTTCCGGGCGCACGCCGATTTTTGCGTTGGGTTTCGCAAGCTCAACCCAACCTACGTCGCGATTGCTGAGGCGTAGGTTGGGTTAAGAAGTCCGGCTATGAGTTTCTCCCTGATTAAAATGAAGATGGACTTCAAACCCAACATCAACCAGCCAGGGAAAAACAATAGCCCTTAAACTGCCCCCGTATGCATTCCTTCGCTGGAAAACAGCGTAGCACCAAGGCAAGGAGAACTCGCAGCGCCCGGGTGTTTTTTGAAGTCGAAAAAGACTGTTTAAAGCCCAGCAAACAAATTTCCGTCCCCGAAATCGGGCTTGCCCGCAACATTCCTCATCAAGGCTTGGCGGCAACCATTTTTCATCGCCCCCGCAAAAAGCGCTTGATCCCTCCATATGGAATAGGTAATAATTAAATATCGTTCATATTCGAGCTCGTTTAAGGAGCTGTTTTTCCCGCAATCGGGCC
The DNA here is from genome assembly GCF_900142135.1 of Desulfatibacillum alkenivorans DSM 16219. Taxonomy (GTDB): domain Bacteria; phylum Desulfobacterota; class Desulfobacteria; order Desulfobacterales; family Desulfatibacillaceae; genus Desulfatibacillum; species Desulfatibacillum alkenivorans. Next base: position 2,104 of record NZ_FQZU01000028.1, read on the forward strand.
GCGGCGGACATCTTTTGAAGCGGCCCGCAAAACGGCGTAAAACCAGGCGACGCGTTTTTTCCATTCTCCACCCTGTTTCCACGCCTTCATTCTGCACGCGCTTGCTTGATGACTGGAATCCACCCATAGCCAAAAAGGCCTCGGCCATGAAACTGCACCGATTCATCGCCTATGACCCTATTTTGGAAGGCATCCTCAAGGCGCCCAAGGTGACCCTGACGGCGGTGATGGTGGTAACCGTTATTCTGGGCCTGGGCTTGTTTCGCCTTCAATTAAAGACATCCCTCCACGACCTTGTGATTCGCGACTTGCCTGAAACCGCCTACTACGAGGAGACGACCAAAATATTCGGCGAGCAACAGGTCATCCAGGTGGTTGCCAAAGGGAAAAACGTCCTGGCGCCCGAGACCTTCGCCCATTTGGAACGGCTGGACAAACGATTGTCCCAAATTCCGGGCGTGGAAAGAACCATCTCCCAGCCCTCGGCCCTGCGGGAAATGGCGGCGACGGGCATGACCCTGGATAAATTTCGGGACATCATCGGCCCGGTGAAGCTGTTTGATTCCCAATTGATAAGCCGGGATCAAAAGGTTGCGGGCCTGACCCTGGTGTTGGACGACTCCCGAAATCCTGAGGAGTTGGTGGACCGGGTTACGGCCATTTTAAAAGACGAGGAAAACGGCCTGTCCCTGTATTCCGTGGGCATGCCCAACGTGTCCCTGGCTTTGGGCCGGTACACCCAACAGGATTTTTTCCGGCTTCCGCCCATCACTTACGGGGTGATCGCCGTCCTGCTGCTGATTTTGTTTAGAAGCGTGCAAGGTGTGCTCTTCCCCCTTTCCAGCATTACCCTGGCCCTGGTCTGGACCATCGGGCTCATGGGCTGGACCGGCACGGCCTTGTCCATGCTCACCATGATCACGCCGGTTTTCCTGATCGCCGTGGGCACGGCTTATTGCCTGCATTTTGTTACGGCCTACACCCGTGCCGTTGAGGCGGGTTGTACAGCCGAGGAAGCCGCCCGAAGGGTTTGCGGCGACCTGCGCCTGCCTACCTCCCTCGCCGTGGGGACCACCATCATAGGCCTGGGCTCCCTAGTGGTGAACCGCATTGACGCCATTCGCGATTTCGCCTTGTTCTCCTGCGTGGGCATGTTTTTTCTGCTGATCATCCTTTTAACCTGGCTGCCGGCCCTGATTGCAGCCTATCCGTCCCCCGAGACCTCCCAGCGGGAACGAAAAAAGGACTTGATCGACCATTTTTTACAGGGCGTCATCCACCTGAACCTGCATCATCAAAAAAAGCTGTTCGCCTTTTTCATCATCATAGCCGTAGCGGGTCTGATCGGCATATTCAAAATTCGGGTGGAAACCAATCCCTGCCGGTATTTCCGGGCCGACGCCCCGGTGCTGCAAAATTTTCACGCCGTATACAGAGACTTGTGCGGCAGCTTTCCGGTCAACGTGGTGGTGCAGACGGACGTCCCGGATTTTTTTGAAGATCCGGAAAACCTGGCCAAACTGGCCGGTCTGTCCGACGCTTTGGTCGGCCTGGACAAGGTGGACAAGGCCGTTTCCGTGGCCGACTACCTGCGTCTGGCCCATTACGCCTCCAACCAATACGCGGGCGACGCCTACGTGCTGCCGGATCAAGGCTATATGGTGCGTATGGACATAAACACCATGAAGACCATGATCGGCGGCGAGACCCTGGCCCGGTTCGTCACCCAGGATTTCTCGTCAGCCAATATTTTGCTGCTGACTCATATTTCCGGCTCCAGCGACTTCTTGAACGGCAAACGCGACATGGAGGAAATCTGCCGCCAATTCTTCGGACCGGAGGCGGTCTGCCGCGCAACCGGATTCGGGATCGTGATTTCCGCAACCAGCGATCTGGTCACCCAGGGCCAGGTGAAAAGCCTGTCCATCACCATGGTTCTGGTTTTCGGCATGATGTTCCTGCTGTTTCTGTCCTTCAAGGCAGGGGCGACGGCCATCCTGCCCAACATGTTTCCCATTATCATGAACTTCGGACTCATGGGCTGGATGGGCGTGGAATTGTCCCTGGTCACCAGCCTCATCGCCAGCATCGCCATCGGCCTGGCCGTGGACGACACCATTCACTACCTGTTTCATTACAACGACGAGTTCAAAAAAGACCTGGACGAAAAACGCGCCCTGGCCGAGACCCTGGCGACCATCGGCCGGCCCATCGTGTTCACCACATTGACCATCGGCCTGGGCTTTTTCGTGCTGGTGTTCTCGGGATTTAGGCCCACGGCCCTGTTCGGCGTCATGATGGTTCTGACCATGATGGCCGCGCTTGTGGGCGACCTGATCCTGCTGCCAACCCTCATGCTCCATGTACCCATCGTCACCCTGTGGGACGTCATCAGGCTGCGCATGGGCCGCACACCGGACCAGGGCATGCCCATCTTCAAAGGGCTCAGCCGCCATCAGATTCATTACGTGCTCCTGGCCGGGAGCCTGCGCAACATGGCGCCCGGCGAGATTCTTTTTCGCAAGGGAGACCCCAGCGCGTCCATGTACGCCATCCTTTCCGGCAATATGGAAGTGCTGGACAGCGGACAGGCCGGGGAAACCACGTCCTTCCGCAAACGCATGCACGTGGCTCTGCTTCCCGCCGGGGAAATCGTGGGGGAAATGGGGCTGGTGCGCAAGGCGCCCCGGTCCGCCACGGTGGTTGCCGGAACAGGCGTGGAAGTCCTGGAAATCAGCCGCAAGATGATCCAGCGTCTCCAATGGCTGTACCCCCCCGCCGCCTACAGGTTGTGCTTCAACCTCATGGGAATCCTGGCCGACCGCCTGGAGGCCACCACCCACAGCCTTGCCAAGGCCGGCCTGTTGGACGACGCCACCGGCCTGCCAGGGCAGGACGCCTTCCTCATGGAGCTTTCCAAGGAAGGGGAGCGGTCCAAGCGATTCGGGTATCAGGTGGGCGTGGGAATCTTGGAATTGCAGGAGCCGGAGCAGGCGCCCGCCTCCGTGGACCTGGCGGATCAAATGCTGGAAAAAACAGGAAGGCTTCTCACCAAAATGCTGCCTAAGCACGCAGTCCTGGCCCGCCTGGACGACCGCCAGTTCGGCGTGCTGGTCTCGGACCGGGACGAGTGCACTCTGGAAGGCGCGTGCCAGGACATGTTCACGGCGGTGAAGGAGGCCTGCGAGGCCGGAGTCTCGGGCTGGCGCCCGGGCGTGGCCATGGGCTTTGTCGTGTCCGGAGATACAGGGGCGGGCTCGGGGGGCGGCTTGCTCTTCAAAGCCCTGGACGCCCTGAAATCCGGCAAAGCCAACGGCGGCAAACCCTTTATTCAAAAGATATAAAATAAGAATTCTTCCACTCTATTCTTTCCACTTACAAGAAACTTGCCTTATCGCCCTTTAATTATGCTCACCCTGCTGCATGGCCTCTTTTTTGACAAATATCATACAGACAAGGCCGATCAAGTATGGTACGGAAATCCCCGGTTAAACTTGCGGGAGACATTTTAAGGAGGCAAAAAATGAAGAAAAAGGAATATCGCAAGCTGGTATCCACATGCATAACCTTCGCCTTTGCGGGCGTTGCCTTGACAGGGCTGATCGCCGTGTTTGGAGTTCGGGGAAAATGGATGGACATCCACCTGATGTTCGGCCTGTTTTTCCTGGTCGCGGCGGGATTGCACGTGCAAATCAACTGGCCGATTTTAATGAAGCATCTTCAGTCCGGCCCTAAAAACGCCAACACCATGCTTACGCCCATGACCATTGCCGCGGTCATTTCGGTAATCATGCTGCTAATCGGTCTGATAAGCACGCCTTCCAAGGCGTTCCGGGATTTTGACGATCGCCCCCATTACGGTCAGGCGGAAAAATCAAACCTGGCCCAGTCCGGAAGTTGGAAGCTAGGCCAGGGTTATAGAAGATCCAATTAGGTTGGAATCCGAATGGCTCAGGGCGTCCAGAATTGCCCGATGCTATTCAGCACCTGCACGCCGTCCTCGGTGACGGCGGCCATATTTTCCAGGCGAACCCCTCCCCAGTGGGGAATGTAAATTCCCGGCTCCACTGTGAAAACCATGCCGGGTTGGAGTTCCACGCTGGCCAGGGGGCTCACCCTGGGCGCCTCGTGCACGGCCAGGCCTACGCCGTGGCCCAGGCCGTGGCCGAACTTTCCGCCGTATCCCGCCTCTTCGATATGCTTGCGGGCGATATTGTCCACGTCCCGGGAGTTGATCCCCGGCCTCACCGCCTGGGTCGCCATGGTTTGCGCTTCCAAAACGGTTTGAAAAATCTTCTTCATCTCGTCGTCCTTGGGAGCGCCCAGGACCGTGGTGCGGGAAATATCAGAGCAATACCCGTCTTTTTTACATCCCCAGTCAAAAAGCAAAAACTCCCCTTCGCGGACTTCGCGGTCCGAAACCCCGTGGTGAGGCAAGGCGCTGTTGGGGCCTGAGGCCACAATGCTGGGAAAGGCCAGGCTGTCGCCGCCTGCGCTCCGCATGGCCTTCTCCAATTCCCAGGCCAGGGCTTTTTCGGTCATGCCGGGCTGAATTGTAGGCATAAGATCAGTCAGCGCCTGCTCGGAAATGGCCAGGGCTTTTTGCATGGCGTCGATTTCCGACTGATCCTTGATGACCCGCATCTGCTCCACCACGTCCAAGGCGGGAACCATTTCAACATGGCATTGAGCGTCGTCCAGGGACTCGACGATTTTTTGGTAAATCAGATAAGACAGGCGAATTTGTTCAAAGCCCAGTTTTTTGGTTTCGAACATGCCCATGATTTCGGGCATGGCCTTTGCCAGCCCTTTTTCATAGGTGTAGACTTGGCAATGGGGGCACTCGTTTTCAGCCTGGGTGGTGTAACGGGAGTCCGTCGCCAGCAGGACCTTATCCTGGTTGACGAACAGGCAGCCGGAGGACTCGTCGAACTGGGAGTCCTCTCCTGTGAAGCCGGAAAGGTACCGCCTGTTTTCTTCGACCATCACCATAAAAGTATCAAAAGGCTGGCCGGCCAACAGCTTTCTCAGGGTTTCAATTCTTTTTTCCATTGCCGCGTTTTAACAACTCCTTGGCGAGATTAGTGTAGTCCAGGGCTCCATAACTCCTTGAACGGAAAAAGACAACCGGTTTTTGCTTCCAGGCGCTTTCCGCGATGGTGGCGTTGGACCGGATGACCGTGTCGAATATCTTGCCCTCAAAGCGTTCATCGGCTTGCAGCAATTCCATGATGCCCCGGCTGACCCGGGTGCGCGGATCGTAAAAAGTGGGAACCAGCCCGGTGACGTCAAGGTCCGGGTTGATGTTTTCGCGAACCAATTCGATGGTGTCCAAAAGGTCGTCCAGGGCTTTTAAGGCGTAAGGATGGGTCTGGCAGGGGATGAGCACCTCCTTGGCGAAGGTGAACACGTTGATGGTCAACAGCGACAGGCTGGGCGGCGTATCCAGCAGGATGAAGTCGTACTCCTTTTCCAGGGGGCGCAGGCGTTTAAGCCGATTTTCCCTGCCCGGCTGATCCATCAACTCGGCTTCGGCGCCCGCCAAATCCACGTGGGACGGCACAAGCCCCAGGCCGGCCCATTTTGTGGCGATCACCGCGTCCGCCGGGTCCAGGTCGTCGTCGCCCACCATGACCTCATAGGTGGTGAGGGCGTCCTCGTCCAATTCCACGCCCAATCCATGGGTGGCGTTGAACTGGGGATCCATGTCCACGATCAAAACCTTTTTGTCCTGCTTGGAAAGGGCCGCTCCCAGGTTGATGACCGTCGCCGTTTTGCCCACACCGCCCTTCTCGTTGACCACTGCAATGACTCGAGCCTGCTGTGCACTCATATTCGACCCCCTCGTTCTAAAAAGTTAAACATCATGTACAATCTAGAGGCCTGTCAGCTTGCCGGCTGAGGCCAGTTTATCGGCGATTTCCTTTCTTCGCGTTTCCATGGAGGCGAGAATTTCCCGGGCCTGCTCTTTGGAGGCCTGGGTTTCGTTCACCAGTCCTGCGCTTTGGTCCATGCCTTCCACAAAGATCTTCAAGCGGTCCGAAAGATCCTCCTGCAGGGTGACGGCGGAGAGATCCAGGAGCTTGAACATGTACTGGAACTTCAGGTTTTCCCTGAAATCCATGAAATGCTCCTCCAAGGATTTCCGGGTTTCCTCCTTCATCCGAGCCAAAGCATGGGCAATGGCCTTGGAATCGTTCCGGTCCAGAGGCTTGGACTCCTTGTTGAAAATCCGCTTAAGAAAGGATCCGGCGCTGTAGGCGCTTTTCCGCATGATCGCCTCGGTCCTCACCCGGGCCGAATACCGCATGGCCGCGGTGAGGCCGGGAACCTGCAACCCCGCCAGCCGGCGAACCCGGCTTACGTCCAATTGATACGGAGCGCCCATTTTCTGGTCGGCCAAAACAATGCCCATTTCCCCCAGGGTCTTCTCGTACCGGCTCAGGGCGCCGTCCACCATGGTTCCGTAAGGACGGGCGATGTCGTTCACCATCCGGCCGATCTTTGCCTCCTCGTCCTTGACGAACCTGGCCACAGCCGGGTTCAACTGCTCGGCCATGTGCCGGTCCACGGCGCGCTTCAAATCCGAAAAAACCGAGTACACGGCGTTGGTGAAGCTGCCGGGCGAAGTTTCCGGCTGAGGAGCCTGATACTGATTGATGAACTCCCACAAATCCGTGACGGCGGGCCCCATGTTGGGATCGAAAAACCGGTCCACATCCTGGCCCACTTCCTGCCTGGCCTGACGCAGGGCGCCGTCCAGGGTGTTTTTCACCATGGCCCGAATCCGGTCCACGCCTTCCTTTTCAACGGCCATCTGGCGCACCAACTCTTCAGCCCGGCCGGCGTCCTGGGACACGAAATCCCTGGTGATATTGATCCAGTCCCCTACACCGGAAGCCATCATGGAAGCCCGGTCCACGTGGCTTTTCAAAAGCAGGGCCATGCGGTCGCGGGTGAGCCTTTTATCCAGGATGTCCAAAAAACGCTTGCTTTCGTAATCGGAAAACGAGCGCATGTCCGAGTCCAGCTCCCACTGGTTCAGGCGAGCCAGGTCCTTGTCGTTCAACTCGTCCTTGATGCCGGAAAACAGGTGGAACAAGGAGGAAAAGCAAAAAACCTCGGGATCGGGCCGCAGCAGGGCAATCTCGCCTGTAATGCGCTCCAGCAAAGACCGCAGGTCGGCCACGCTCTCGTGTTCGGAAAAATCGCAATTGATGACGAAATAGATGTTGGAGGCCAGGCCCATTTTTTTAATGAGAGACAAAAATCGTATGTCCGCCTGACGCACGCCGGTCCGGCTGGAAATCACGTAAATGATGAAGTGGGTTTTTAAAAGGTAGTCCTCGATCATGGCCAGATGCAGGGGGTTTGGGGAGTCGCTTCCCTGGCAGTCCGCCACTTCCACCTGATCCTCCACGCCCTGGCCCGCGGGCAGGCTCAGGCACACGTCCTTGAGATACACGGCCAGGGGCTCATGCCCCACAAAATCCTTGTGGGAGGCGAACTCCCCGGCGCCGAACTCCTTGGACGCAGACGAAGCGTCCATGAGATCCTTTATTCTGTCAAAACCCTGGAGATACGAGGAGATGAGCACCGCGTTCATGTTGATGGTTCCCTGGGTGATCAACTGCTCGTCGCCCAAAAGCTCCAAGGCGTGGCCCAGCTTTTCCCGATCCGTCTGACGGCGAATGTCGATCTTGCCGTCCGCGCCGCGCCAGTCAAAAGAGGGAAACAACACCATGGCCTGTTCGATCTCCGCGTTCACCTCATCCCAGGTCTTCAGGTACAAGGTGGCTGCAAGGTCCTGACCGTGCCTGATCCGCGTGACAATGCACGTGACCACCCCGGCGCCGCGCTTGACGTAATCGCCGCCGAAAAAGGAGTTTACAAAGGTGCTTTTCCCCGACTTGATGGAGCCCACCACAGCCACCCGAAGCACGCCTTCGGCCATCTGGGCTTTCATGGCGTCCAGGGTCTGCCGCCAGCTTTCAAAAGGATTGGTGGATACGCCCGGCAACGTGACCGCTGTTTCAAACAGCGCGTCCAGATCTCGCCCGGCTTCGACAAGGGCCTGTTTTGCAGTATCAAAAGAATCCATGGAAGCTCTTTCCACAACCTCTTTAAAATCAATGTTTCAGGATCAGGGCCGCCGGAAAAATGAATTTCATCCGATGACGTTAGCCCATATCCTCGATTAACATATAAATATGGCATGAATAAGGATCTTTAGCAAGGGCGGCAAAGGAAAAAACCGGACCCGCAAAACGGAATAAAACAGCGTTAACTGAGCAACGAGAAACGATTTTGGGGGAAAACTTTTTTTAAAAAAAATCTTCCCCCAACCCCCTTTCAAAAAAACTTTAAATAGGCGGCTTTATACCAAGTTGCGTTTAAAAAGGTAATAATATTCGGGGAACAAATCAAAAAGACGCTGGGTCCCGGCTTGCGGGCGATCCTGAAAAGCAGGATCGCCCTTGCCGGGATGACGATTGTTTGCGGTAAGCGAAAGTGCAAAGGGCGCTTGAAGCCCTTTTGTGAGGATGCCAGGACGGCTTCTCCCCCTCTTTTCCTGGTATGGCCGCCGCTCTCCGTCATCCCCGTGGAGGGAGGGCGGCGGGATGACTGCGGCAGTTATGCAATCATCGTGACGCACTCACGGAAACGGGGACCCAGCGTCTTTCCCGAATAGCGCCGGGGTGTGGACTAAAAGCCCGGAAAATGATGGAAAAAATTACTCGAATGATAGCAACTTGGTATTATTCACCCAACCAATAGTATAGACGAGGCTGGCCCAGGCATCGTAGTTTAATGCCTGGGGCCGCAGGCCAAAAGGCGCGGCCAGGAAAAAATGTTGAAACCGGGAATGGTCGGCGGGCGGAAGGGATTGGATGAATCCGGGTTTTTTGTAGGGCCTTGGACTAAGATTTCGATCATACAACATATTTTGCTCCCGTTCCCATGCTGTGCGTGGAAATGCATATTAAAACTGCCTAAATTAAATTGGTTATCAATTGTGATGCCGGCTGATTGAAAACAGAACATCCAATGTGTACGTTTGTTTTGAACCACGGAAGTTACGGAAAACACGGAATTGAAAACTTCCGCGCCTCCCACGACTTGAAAGTCTTTCTCTATCATCCTGGCTCACGTTGGGCGCCGCTTGCCGCGCCCGCGAAGGGGTTGGGTCTCCCCCCCCTCGATGCTGCAATGGCGGAAATGGAACCCTGCGATTTTTTAGGCGCGTCTAAGCTGCGATGCGCCCTACCAACAGAATTTTAAAAAATCAAAAAAATTTTCGCAGGAAAACGGATTGTCGTTCGTTTGAATTATTGGACAGGCAGGTGTATGCTTTTTCGCATCCGCCTATAGTCCCGGTGCATTAATTGCATAACTCGAATAAGTTTAACCGGAGGAATAATATGGATTGTTCGGAGATCAAACATCGCCTGACAGCCTGGATAGACTATGAATCGCCCCAGGAGGAGGCCGAAAAAATCGAGTCCCATCTGGCCGAGTGCCCTTCCTGCCGTCAAGAAGCCATGGCCCGGCGAAAAGTGGCCGATGGCCTGGACGCCCTCCCCCGCTTTACTCCTCCCGCCAGACTCTCCCGCAAAACCATGCGCGCATTTCACAACGAAATGGAACGCCCAGGCCTGCTGCAGTGGTGGCGGGAGTTGAGCCTGAGCATGCAAGGAGCGGTCTGCGGCGCCGTTGTGGGAGGACTGTTATTCGGCGCCGTGCTTGGGACGAGCCTTTTGACCCTGAGCGCAGGAACCGCGGCCAATCCCTACCAAGCCATGTATGTAAGCGAGGGGATGATGCCATGAACCTTCTGCAAAAACGCATACTGATCATTTTTTCAATCGCCCTGAACATAGGGTTCGTCGTCGTCGCCCTAATACTGGTTTTTCAGCATTCCGGCTCTCATCACAAGGCTACCTTTGAAGAGCTTGCGGGAATCGTGCATCAACTGGATCTTCCGGAGGAGCAGGAGCAATCCGCTCTCAAGTGCGTCAAAGACTTCAATGTTGTGATTCATCAACTTCATGACGAGCTTGCAGACGCCCGGAAAAACATCTCTCTCGTTCTATCGGCTGACGGTCCCCTGGCCCCCGAGAAGTTGCATGCCGCCATAGCGGCGGCGGACAAAATCCAGGAGGAAAAAAGCATCAAGTTCGAGGCGCACGCCCTGGAGTTGCGCTCCATTTTGGGAGATGAAAAGGGAGCGGAGTTTTTTCAGCTCATGCACGCCAGATTGAAAAAAACGAGGGATAAAAACGATTAATGATCTTTGGTTCCCGCCACGCCAAACGCACCGACGCCGAACTGATGGCGCTGGTCGCCAAGGGAGACGAAAAAGCCTTTGAGGAATTGCTCAAACGCTACCAGGGCGTAGTGTACAATTTCGCCATGTACATGCTTAAAGACCCGTCCGAGGCCGAAGACATCGCTCAGGAAACCTTTCTGAGGCTGTACAAAACGTCCGCCGCATATCGCCAAAAAGCCTCGTTAAAAACCTTTCTGCTGAGAATCGCCAAAAATCTCTGCATCGACCATTTTAGAAAGAAAAAACCGGATTTACTGAACGAATTGCCGGAAATCCCCACGGAAGCCACCCCTCTATCCCAACTGGAAGCCGCCGTAAGCGCCGACATGCTGGAAAAAGCCATAGACGACCTGCCCGTCAACCAGCGCACCGCCGTTCTGCTCCGTCACATGGAGCAGCTATCCTACAATCAGATAGCCGAAGTCATGGAAGTCTCCCTGGGCGCCGTGGAATCCCTTCTTGTCCGCGCCCGTCGCACCTTGCGCGCCGCCGTGAGCGAAGCCGCCTAAAAAAAATCAAAAAAATTGCGCAGGAATTCCTTACCTCCTTCGTTAGACATAGTGAAGCCCTTGAAAAGGGTTAAATATTTTTTATCAGAGTGGGTAGATGCCCCGCAGGATACTTGCTGCACATATATCTTGAGATACCCCACAACTTTTGTGGGACGTTTCATTGGGAGACAAAAGGAATGCCCAGGTACTTAAACGCCATACTAATCATGCTTATCCTCTCGGGGTGCACCATGTTCAAGCCGGCGCCCCGCCCGGAAACGCCCATCGCCATGCCGGACCAGTTCACTCTGTATACGGAGGAGGAGCAAGGCCCGGAGGAATGGTGGAAGAGCTTTGACAGCGCCGAACTGGATGCACTGGTTCAGGAAGCGCTCTCAGGCAACTTCGACCTCAGAACCGCCTGGTCCAGGCTGAAGCAGGCCGACGCAGCCGCCCGGCAGGCAGGCGCAAATACAAAGCCGACCCTGGATTACAGCGCAGGCGCCGCCACGAGCAAACAGCAGACCAAACCGGAAAACGGAGACAGCTACCAAACCAACTCCGACTCTTTCAGCGCCGGACTGGCCGCAGCCTACGAGCTGGACCTTTGGGGCAAGCTGGACGCCTTGCGGCAATCGGAAATCCTTGAGCTGCAGGCCGCGGGCGAGGATCTGGAAGCCGCAGCCATGACCGTTGCCGCCGAAGTGGTGGATTCCTGGGTGGAAATTCTTTCCCTGAGAAATCAAATCAGCATCTTGCAGGACCAGATCAGCATGAACCAACGCATGTTGAAGCTCCAGGAGCTGCGCTTCGTCAACGGACAGGCCGACGCCCTGGACATATCCCAGCAGCGGGAAGCCCTGGCCCAGGCCAGAGCCAACCTGCCCGTCCTGCAAATGCGGGAGGAGCAGGAGATGAACGCCCTGGCCGTGTTGCTGGGCCGCGCGGGCAAGGGGTCTTTGGAGATATCGGAAAGCACGCTGCCGGGCCTGATCCCCCTGCCCTCCACGGGAATTCCCGCGGACCTGCTGGCCTCCCGGCCCGACGTGCGGGCTGCGGGCCTGAGGCTTAAGGAAGCCGATTGGCAGGTGAGCGCAGCCAGGGCCGACCGGCTGCCCTCCATCGCCCTGTCTGCGGACTTGAATTTTTCCAGCACGGCCATAGACCTTTTATTCAATAACTGGGTCGCAACCCTGGCGTCCAGCCTGACCGGGCCGATTTTTGATGCAGGATACAAATCCGCCGAGGTGGATCGCGCCAAGGCGGCGGCCGAGGAATATTTGACCGCCTACGCCCAGACCGTGGCCGAAGCCATCCAGGAAGTGGAGGAAAGTCTGGTCACGGAAAAACGCCAGAGCGAATACATCGCCCTGCTGGAGGATCAGTTGAAGGCGTCCCGAGTCACCTTAAAGGACGCCCATCTGCAATACCTGAACGGCCAGGACAATTACCTCGACTACCTCACGGCCTGGACCAGCGTGCAGGCCCTGGAACGCCAATTGGTGGACGAACAGGCGACCCTCATTAAAAACAGGGTGACCTTGTATCGCACCATAGGCGGCGATTGGACCGGGAAATATGTATCCCGCGCACAAGAAACGAAAAACGCGCAAGCAAACGCCGCATCGGAGCCTGCAGCAGGATAAGACGGACTTTGATCAGTTTTTTTAAGGAGCAAATATACATGACGCAGAAAAAGCACAAACCCTCATTTTTAGGAAGATTTATCGGACTGATCACGCCGATAGCCATTATCGTTGCAGGCGGGGCGGCATGGTCCTATTTCAAAACCACCGCGCCAGTCATGGAGCGCGCCCAGCCCAAGCGCCAGGTCTCGGTGGTTGAAACCATGCCTGCTGCCAAGAACGATCTGCGCACGGCCATTTCCGCCATGGGCACGGTAACGGCGGCGAAAGAGGTCACGGTCAAAGCCCAGGTTTCCGGGACCGTGCTGAAGGCTTCCTCCAAATTCGTACCCGGCGGAATCGTGCATAAGGGAGACGTTTTACTGACCCTTGACCAGGCCGACTACAAGGTTCAGGTCCAAAAGGCGCGCAGCGCCATGGCGGACGCCCAGGCGGCCCTGGCCATTGAGCAGGGTAACCAGAACATCGCCCGGGAGGAGTTGAGCCTTTTGTCCGAGCTTTCCGAAAGCAGCATGGCCCAATCCGATCTGGCGCTTAGAAAACCCCAACTGGCCCAGGCCCAGGCGGCTGTGGACAGCGCCGAAGCCGACCTTCGCCAGGCGCTGCTGGATCTGGAGCGCACGGTCATCAAGGCGCCTTTCAACGCCATGATCATGGAGCGGGACGTGAACGTCGGGACATACGTAGGCGCGCAGGACAGCCTCGCCTCTTTGGTGGGGATCGACGCGTTCTGGATCGAGGCTGTGGTTTCCCTGGATCAGCTTCATATGATCGACCTGGACCACCCTGAGGGATGCCCGGTGAAAATTCACTCCCAGGCCGGATTCGGAGAATGGGACGGCAAGGTGATTCAGGTGGCTGGAAAGCTGAACGACGCCAGCCGCATGGCCACGGTGATCGTGGAGGTTGAAAATCCTATGGGCGGCGCAGAAGGCCCCAGCGCAGCCAGATTAATGATCGACGACTACGTATACGCCGAAATTACCGGGCGCGAGCTGCCCGGCGTGATCGAAATCCCCCGTTCCGCATTGCAGGACGATGACGCGGTTTGGGTGCTTAAGGATAACGCCCTGGACATCCGCAAGGTTTCCCTGGCCTGGAAAGACGCGGACAAAGTGTACATCAGCAACGGCGTGGAGCCGGGAGAGCAGATTGTAACCTCCGGGTTGTCCACGCCTGTCCAGGGCATGCCTCTGCAGACCTTGGAAGCCGCAACCCCGGCCGCCGAAAATAAAACGGAAGCATAGAGAGGCGCCTTGTGAATACTGAAGAACTAACCAATACCAAAAAAGGCCCCATGGCCTGGATGGCCGGCAACTCGGTCATCGCAAACCTGTTGATGCTGGTTTTTGTGGTGGGCGGGCTCCTTGTAGGCTGGAACGTCAAGCAGGAAATTTTTCCCGACTTCACCATAGACCAGGTGAACATCACCATGGCCTATCCGGGCGCCAGCCCGGAGGAGGTGGAAAACGGCATCGTCCTGGCCATTGAGGAGGCGATAAAGGACCTGGAAGGCGTGGACGAGGTCACCTCCACGGCGTCGGAAGGCTCCGCAAGCATCGCCGTGGAGGTGATGGAAGGCTCGGACGTCACCCGCCTGTGGCAGGAGATCAAGAGCGAGGTGGACCGCATAAGCACCTTTCCGGACGAAGCGGAAGACCCGCAAATCGCCATTGGCAGCCGCAAGCACGAGGTGGTGACCATAGCGCTTCACGGCCCGGTGGACGAACTGGTGCTGCGTTCCGCTGCTGACTCAGTGCGCGACAAACTCCTTGGCAATCCGCACATCACCCAGGTGGAGCTCACCGGCGTCAAGGATTACGAGATTCAGGCGGAAATTCCACAAGCGACTTTGCGGCGCTACGGCCTGACTCTTACGGACGTTTCGGACGCCATATCAAACGCCTCGGTGGAGATCGGAGGCGGCAGCCTTAAAACTGAAGGCGGAGACATTCTGGTCCGCGTCAAGGACCGCCGGGATTACGCAACCCAATACGCCCAACTGCCCATCCTGACCCAGGATGACGGCTCTCGGGTGCTTTTGAGCGATATTGCAACCGTCAAGGAAGGCTTTGAAGACTCCAACACATGGGCGGAATTCGACGGCCAAAACGCCGTGATGATCGAGGTGTACCGGGTGGGGGACCAGACCCCCACGGAGGTTTCCGGCGCCGCCCTGGAAGTGCTGGAGGAGTTGAATCACACCCTGCCCGAAGGCCTGAACCTTTCCGTGCTGCGGGATTCATCGGAAATTTTCACCCAGCGGGCCGAACTGCTGACCAGAAACGCCTTGCAGGGGCTTGTCCTGGTTTTTATCTTCCTGGCTTTGTTTCTGGAAACCCGCCTGGCTTTCTGGGTCAGCCTGGGCATTCCAATCTCCTTTCTCGGTTCCTTTCTTTTCCTGGGGCCCACGGATTTTTCCATCAACATGATCAGCATGTTCGCCTTCATCGTCACCCTGGGCATTGTGGTGGACGATGCCGTGGTGGTGGGCGAAAACGTGTATTACTGGAAGCGCCAGGGCTACTCCAGCCTCCAGGCGTCGACGGCCGGCGTGCGGGAAGTGGCCATGCCCGTGGTGTTCAGCGTTTTGACGAATTTGGTCACCTTCATGCCCTTGCTGTTCATCCCCGGCTTCATGGGAAAAATCTTCAAAGTCATCCCCCTTGTGGTGGCGGCTGTTTTTACGGTGTCGCTGATCGAAAGCCTGTTCATCCTGCCCGCCCACCTGGGGCATCGCAAACGCCAGGAAGCGGTGTGGCCCCTGAACCACCTGGAGAAATGGCAGGATAAATTCAGCCGCGCCTTTGAAAACTTCGTCCGGGTGCGTTACGGCGCCTTGCTCGGATTCATCTTGAAAAACCGCTATTCGGTCCTGGCCGCCGGCGTCGCCATAATGCTGGCTTTGGGCGGATATGTTGCGTCGGGCCGCATGGGGCTGGAAATGTTCCCCAGAAGCGAGTCGGACTTCGCCTATTGCTCGGCGACCCTGCCCTACGGGTCCTCGGAAACGCGCCTGAAGGAAGTGGAAGACCGTCTTATAGAGGCTGCCAAAAAAGTAACCGCCGGAAACGGAGGGTCCGAACTGGCCAAAGGCGTGTTGACCAATGTATCCGACAATACGGTTACGGCCAGAATTTACTTGCAGGGCGCGGATGTCCGGCCCATCCCCACGTCCCAGGTGGTCAATCTGTGGCGCCAGGAAGCGGGAGCTTTCGCAGGACTGGAAACCATACGATTTGAATCCAACATGGGCGGTCCGGGATCCGGGAAAAACCTGACGGTCATGCTCAGCCACAGCGATACGGATACGCTGGAAGATGCGGGCGCGGCCCTGGCGGAGGACCTTGCCCAGTTTCCCATCGTCCACGATATTGACGACGGATCGGCACGAGGCAAGCGTCAATACGACATTCAACTGCTCCCCATGGGGGAACGCATGGGCCTGACCTCCCAAAGCGTGGCCCAGCAGGTTCGCAGCGCCTTCCAAGGCGTGCAGGCGGTGCAGCAGCAGCGCGGGCGGAACGAAGTGACCGTGCGGGTGAGCCTGCCGGAAACCGAACGGGCTTCCGAATCCACCCTGGAAGACCTGATTCTCCAGGCGCCGGAAGGCGAAGTGTTTCTGCGGGACGCCGTGCGGATGACGCCCGGACGCGCTTACACCGCCATCCAGCGCACCAACGGCAAGCGCGACATCCAGGTTACGGCCAATGTCACGCCTCCGGCCCAGGCGGAGAACATCAAGCAGGAGCTTACAGCCAGCATTTTGCCTGACCTTGCCAAGCGGTATCCCGGACTTACCTACAGCTTTGAAGGGCATCAGGCTGACATGAGCGAAAGTTTAAGCGCCCTGGCCGAGTACTACCTGCTGGCTTTGTTCGCCATATACTTTTTACTGGCCGTGCCGTTCAAGAGCTACTTCCAGCCGCTGATCATCATGTTCAGCATACCCTTTGGAATCATCGGGGCCATCCTGGGGCATATCATCATGGGCTACTCCCTTTCGGTGAACAGCCTCTTCGGGGTGGTGGCCCTTTCCGGAGTTGTGGTCAACGACTCCCTGGTGTTGATCGACCTGGCCAACCGCAAGGTCAAGGCCGGCGAGACCCACATGGAGGCGATCCTATCCTCGGGAATCCAGAGGTTCAGGCCCATTTTGCTCACAACGGTGACCACCTTCGGCGGACTCATGCCCATGATCATGGAGACGTCCTTCCAGGCCCGGATGATGATCCCCATGGCCATTTCCCTGGGATTCGGCGTGCTTTTCGCCACGGTGATCACCCTGGCCATGGTTCCGTCGCTCTTCCTGGTGCTTAACGACATCTCGCGGGTATTGGGAGTTTCCTCCGGCAACGAGGAGAAAAAACCAGAACCGGTGAAGCCGCCGGGCCCTACCCAGGAATCCCCGCTTCCTTCCTGACATTAAAAACCCAGGCCGGCCTTCCCGGGCCGGTCTGGTTTTTATGCAATGGAAATACGCTGTAATAATAAAGTCTTACTTTCACATCAAAGTCTTCAATTACTTATTCTAAAAACCAATAAAAAGAGTGGCTTGTGAATAATTGACAAGAATTATCAGATGCAAGTATTATTGGATTTTATGTAAAAATAACTCTTTTCGGCCATTTTTTTCTTGCTCAAGTTTAGATCGGGCCATTCCATGTTTTTTACCAAGCGAAATACGCTGACCACCATACCTATACTGGCATTTTTTATAATTGGCGCTATTTTGTTCCCTATCCTGGCCTCCTCAAGCGGCTTGCGCCTCTGGGCCGTTTTGACGGCAGTGCTGTGTCTTTGCACACTTTTCCTGATTTATTTCAACTCTATATCCCAGAGAGACGAGGCAGAACAGTCCTTTGAAGAATCCCGCCTGAAAACCCTGGTGGACCTGAGCGCCATGACCGAAGCGCCCTTGGACGAGATAGTCCATTTTGTTCTGGACGAGGCGGTTCGGCTGACCAAAAGCCAGATGGGCTACCTGGCTTTTATGGACGAAGAGCAGGCCGTCTTGACCATACAAGCCTGGTCAAAGAACGCCATGGAGCTGTGCGCAATGGAGGACAAGCCCATGGTGTACAAGGTGGAGGAAACGGGATTATGGGGCGAGGCTTTCCGCCAAAAGAAGCCTATTGTCACCAACGACTACTCCGTTCCCAATCCGGCCAAAAAGGGCCTCCCGGCAGGGCATGCGCCCATCAAAAGACACATGAACCTGCCGGTGATAGTCAGGGGCAAGGTGGCGGCCATTGCCGGGGTTGCCAACAAAAAAGAGCCCTATGACGAAACCGACGTACGGCAGTTTACTTTGCTCATGCAGGGCATGTGGCGGCTTGTGGAGGAGCAGCGCAACAAAGCCTCGCTGGAAAACGAACTGCACGAAAGCGAGCGCAAACTGGCCACGCTGATGAACAACCTTCCCGGCATGGCCTACCGGTGCAGAAACGACCAGAACTGGACCATGGAATTCATCAGCCAAGGCAGCCTGGATCTGACCGGGTATTCATGCGATGAAATCGTCGGCAATAGGGTGACTTCATATAACGCCCTGATTCACCCCGACGAACAGGAGATGGTATGGGACGAAGTACAGTCCTGCATTGCCGGCAAGAAGCCTTTTGTGGTGGTCTACCGCCTGATCACCAAGGCCGGCCGGGAAAAATGGGTATGGGAAAAAGGGCGGGGAATTTATTCGGCAGACGGCCAATTGGAGGCCATTGAGGGCTTTGTCACCAGCGTCAGCGAACAACTGGAAGCGCTGCAGGAATTGCGCAAGCTTCAAAACCTGTTTTCCAATATTGTCAATTCCATGCCTTCCATTCTGGTTGCGGTGGATCAAAAGGGGCTGGTCACCCAGTGGAATCAGGAGGCCGAAAACTCCACAGGCATAGAAGCGGCCTATGCGGAGGGCAAATATCTGGAGGACGTCCTGCCCAAGATGGCGGGCAAAATGGGCATGGTGCAAGAGGCCATGGAAAGCAACGCCTCGGTAAAAAAAAGCAAGGTCGCCGGCAGCCGGCCGGAGCATGGCAAGTACTATGATTTCACGGTTTTTCCACTTGTTTTCGAAGGGGAAAAAGGGGCCGTGATCAGGATCGATGACATCACGGAACGGGTCCACATAGAAGAAATGATGATGCAGTCGGAAAAAATGCTCTCCTTGGGCGGCTTGGCTGCGGGCATGGCCCATGAGATTAACAATCCCCTGGGCGGCATCATCCAAAACGTTCAGGTGGTCACCCACCGTCTGACTTGGAACTCCAAAAAAAATCTGCAACAGGCCGGCGAAAGCGGCCTGTCCTTTGACGCTCTCCAGGATTACCTGCAAAAACGGGGAATTGTAAAACTGCTGAACCTGGTTTTCGAAACCGGGTTAAGGGCTTCCTCCATTGTGGAAAATATGCTGGATTTCAGCCGCACCAATCAGCAAAGCGGCGTTCAGGATACCAGCCTTGATTTGCTATTGGATAAAACCGTGGAAATCGCGGCCAACGACCTCAGCCTGCACCGGGACTCGAAATTCTCCAAAATCCGCATTATCAAGGAATATGACGATACAATCCAGTCTGTCCCGGGAGAGCCGGGGAAGCTGCAGCAGGTCATCCTGAATTTATTGAAAAACGCGGCCCAGGCCATGGAGGGAAATCCGAAAGAACAGGAGCCCGCCGTCTGGCTGCGGCTTGTCGATGAGCCGGACTTCGTGAGAATGGAAATTGAAGATAACGGCCCGGGCGTCCCCGAGGAGGTCCGGGCCAAGATCTTCGAACCGTTTTTCACCACCAAGCCCGCCGGGATCGGCACCGGGCTTGGGCTTTCCGTGTCGTTTTTTATTGTCACCCAGGTTCATCAGGGAACCATGGAAGTTGAGTCGCCTTCCGGCAAGGGCGCCAAGTTCATCATCCGCTTGCCAAAAGTCAGGACCCCGGAAGAGGAAGATCCGGATGAAAAGGACTAAATGTCCACCACGGTCATGGCCAACGGCGTGGCGCTTAGCATTTCCCCGCCCGTTGAAGTCACCCGGATGGGGCATTCCAGGCGCATGCCTCCGACTCCGGGCACGGTGATGGATAAAAAGCCCACCTCCACCACGTTTTCTTCCAGCACGATCTCCGTATACGGCTCTGCGTTGCCGATGGGCGGATGCCACTCATGGCCCAGCACGCCCAGGCCGTGCCCGAAAAACGGCACGGTGTATTGGATGTATCCGTCCTTGGTCAGGCTGTCGTTTACGGCATGCCAGACCGTTCCGATGGTGTTCCCGGCCTTTAAATTGGTCACCAGGGTTTCGGCGGCCCGCAGATAGGCGTCCGCCAGCTTCTGCTGCTCAGGGTTCGGCTTGCCTAAAAGGTAGTTATGGGAGAGATCGGACATGAAAGTGCGGTACGTGGGATGAAAATCCACGATCATGTTGTCCCCGGCCTGGAGGATTTTGTCCGTCGGCTGGGTGGTGCCGCACATATTGTAGCAGGAGCGGAACCCCGAAGCCGCCTCGGTGGAGCCGGTAACGGCCCAATGATATTCGCTGCCAAGCCTGCGGAGCTCCATTTCTCCGATGCCCACGGCTTCGGCTTCGGTCATGCCTACGCAAAGCGCCTTGCGGACTTCTTCAATAGCGCTGTCCGCCATGGCCGTGGCCTGGCGCATGAGGACGATTTCCTCGGGATCTTTCACGTACCCGGCCATATCCACCACGTCCAGGGCGTTCACGAATGTCGCCTCAGGCAGGCCTTCCTTGAACAAGTCGTACTCGGTGGAGGTCAAGTACCCGGTGTTTCCCCGGGGGGAATGGCCCAGTTCCACCCCTAAAACGCCTTTTTCCAGGCCAAGCTCCTTGATTTTATGGACCACCATATCAGGCATGTCCATGCCGGGAATGGGGGCGTAGGGGATGATCTCGTCCAGCCAGGACTCCGCCTTGACCCGCTCCTGATCGATCATGAAATTAATCAGGCCCACATATCCGTCTCGGGTGACGATCACGGCGCCCCTCCAGGGCGCAAAGGCCCCGGCGGTAAAAGTAACGCTCACCATGCGGGTGCCTATTAAAGCGTCAATGCCCAGGGCCTGCATTTGCTCGATCATTCTTTTGATGCGGTTGGAATAATTGACCTGAATATTCATGATAATACTCCTTGTGCAATGGGGAGAAAGGATGGATCCAAGACCTTGGGCCTTATTATCATCTTCCATCTCGCCAGGCAATGTTTTGCCCCTAATATACAATGGAGTTTTTATTCCCATCCTTATTTTATGGAACATGGCCGAACCGGCCCGTTTGGCGCCTTTTTTGACTTTTGGTTTTCTTGCCATGCAAAACCAGCCATGGTATAAATTCATCCAAATCTACTAAAGGAGCAGTCCCCCATGAACGAAAACGATGTAGTGGCCTGTCTTGCCAATATATTAATGATTGCAGGCTCGGACAAAAAGTTCACGCATCAGGAGCAGGAAATTGTGGAAAAGGTGCGCCTGGAATTGGGCGCGGATGATGCTTTGCTGGAACAGGCCGTCGCTCTGGTTCACGGCGGGAATTATCAAATCACGCCCGTCGGGCGGTTTTCCGACCAGGTGCGAAACCTGGAAGACATGCTGTTGGTTTCCATGGCCGACAACACCCTGGCTATGGAGGAAAAAAAGGAAATCCTCCACTTCGCGCAACAGTTGAAACTTACGCAGGACCAAATCAACAGGATGCTCGCCCAAACCAAAGCATTGCTTAAAGGCGCCGGCTGCTGCAATGCATGCGGGACGCCTCTTGATCCTTCCGGCAATTTTTGCACCGAATGCGGAGCGAAGATAAAATAATCGATATAACAGGCATTCCAGGCAGGCCGGAACAGGAGCAGATCGCCCCAGGTTAATGAACGATGCAATCAATCATACCCCGAATGTCCGGATGATCCTTCGGAAAAAACCCGTCTTCAAGGTCATAGTCCTTTCCCTCGTCCTTTTTGCCGCGTTTATAGGCCTGTTCGACCATGTGAGCAGGCAGCACGTAAAGGTAATCGAAAGCCAGCGCCTGGATCAAATGAAGCAGCTGGTGGAAATCGCCCGGAACGCCATCGAGCCCATCGCCGCCGGATGCCGATCAGGAGATATTTCCCGCGAAGCCGGCATTGCGGAAGTCAGAAACCTTGTTCGCCGCATGACCTTTACGGAATCCCATGGAGACAATTACGTCTTCATGAGCGCCTATGACGGGACCATGCTGGTTCAGCCCTTTGAGCCGGACAAAGAGATGACCAACCAGTGGGATCTGAAAGACAGCCATGGCGTGTACATCATCCGGGAGTTGGTCAAAACGGCCGAAAACAAGCCGGAAGGCGGTTTTGTCCGCTATTTTTATATGCCGCCGGGCAGCGGCGCGCCTCAAGAAAAAATCTCGTTCGTTATGGGCGTCCAGGAACTGGAGTGCTACATAGGCGTGGGCCGGTACATGGAGGATCTCAGAAAGGAGCAAGCGGATTTCCGATGGAAGACGTTTATCCTGGAAACCATGCTGGTTTTGCTTCTCCTGGCCCTGTGCCTTATGGCCGTCAGTGAAATTGTCGTAAAAAACCGCCTTCTTGTAAAGGAGGTGCATATCCGCCAGGACTCGGAAAAGGAACTCAGGGCGCTCAAGAACTATCTGGGAGACATCATCAACTCCATGCCCTCGGTGCTCATTGGAGTGGACGGAAAGGGCAAGGTGACCCAATGGAACCAGCATGCTGAAAAAGTCACCGGCGTCAAAGAAGAAGAAGCGGCGGGAAGGGATCTGAAAAAAGTGTACCCCGCCGACTCCGCCCTCTGGGAAAAAATTTCAGACAGCATCCACAATCGGGAAATCGTCCAGCACAGAAAAAAAATAACCCGGGGAAACAACTTGTTCGAGTATGAAGACTTCACCATATACCCCTTGATTTCCGAAGGAATGGAAGGCGCCGTCATCCGTGTGGATAACGTAACCTCTAAAGTCCAGATGGAGGAGTTGGTCGTACAGTCCGAAAAAATGCTCTCCGTGGGAGGCCTCGCAGCGGGCATGGCCCATGAAATCAACAATCCTCTCGCCGGCATGATGCAGATGGCGGAGGTCATGTCCACCCGCCTGACAGGGAAGGACGTCCCGGCAAACCGGCAAGCGGCGGAGCGCGCCGGAACCACCATGGAAGCCATACACCAGTTTATGGAGGACCGGGGCATTCCGAAAATGATTGAGACCATACAATCCTCGGGGGTGAGGGCCGCCAAAATCGTGGAAAATATGCTGAGCTTCGCCCGAAAAGGGAGCGCTCAGACGACTCACGAGGATCTGGCGGAGCTCCTGGACTCCACCCTGGAGCTTGCCTTGACGGACTACGACTTAAAGAAAAAACACGACTTTCGCTCCATAAAAATCGTCAAGGAATACGAGCCTGGGATTCCTCCCGTTCCTTGCGACAGGCCTCAAATCCAGCAGGTGCTGCTTAATGTGCTTCAAAACGCCGCCTACGCCATGCAGGCCGCTTCGGGCTCCGGCAAGCAGCCGAAAATTATTTTACGGCTCAAAAGACAAGGCGGCATGGCCTGCGTGGAGATCCAGGACAACGGACCCGGCATGGAAGAAACGGTCTGCAAACGGATTTTTGAGCCGTTTTTCACCACCAAACCCACGGGTATAGGAACGGGGCTCGGGTTGTCCGTTTCGTATTTTATTGTCACGGAAGCCCATCAGGGGCGCATGGAAGTCAGCTCCCACCCCGGGCTAGGCGCCAGGTTCACCATCCGCTTGCCGTTATCCGTCATGTAAGGTGGGCAAGCTCAAAGACCGCAGTCGCTGACCAAAGGTTGTTTCAGCAGCCCAAAAAATGCAACCAAATCCAAACAAATGCTGAATAAGCAATTACAAATATCTTCTATTGGTTGCAAAAGATTCGTATACGGGCGACTGCGTAGGCTTTAAAATGCTGGATATGGGGGCGGCGGAAAGGATTTTATGAACTTGATTCACATTTAGCGTTATACGCCATGCCCCGCGGCGGGTTTCGCGTCCGTTTTCACAGGCCGCGGTCGGTAGGAGAAGGCGGTTTTTTTCACGATTGTGTATTCAGGGAATGCTATTATATCCGAGACATAGGAGCGAACTTCCCAATTCATTTTTTTTCACAAAAAAGTATTAATCTCCCCTTTTCCAGCATTTTTTTTCTTGACTTCATAACGGCTCTCAACTATTGTTAACTATACCCCATGCATAAAAGCAACGCAGGGCTGGTTTCAACTTAGGAGACGTGCATTTTTTAAAAAGTGCGCCCTCCGGGTTCGAAACTGTATTTTCTTTTCACTATCAGTAGGAGGTCAGTACTTTGGCAAACGGAACAGTAAAATGGTTTAATGACTCCAAGGGTTATGGTTTTATCGAACGCGAAGAAGGTGGGGATGTGTTTGTTCATTATTCCGCCATTTCCGGCTCAGGCTTCAAAACCCTTGCAGAAGGGGATCGTGTTAGCTTTGACGTAGAAGAAGGCCAAAAAGGCCCTGCAGCAGCTAACGTAGTCAAGCTGTAACCAAAGAGCAGTCGGCCTACAGGCCTGAGAAATAAGGCGCCTCTCTTTCCCGGGAGGCGCCCTCTTTCCAATTCAGCCGCAACGGCTTTCGATTGATGTGCTCAAACCTGCAAACATTTCCGGACTTGATGTTTGCCCGCACCCTATGACGTTTTCCAGACGCCGCCCATTCCCCTGGTTCCAAAAGGCTTGCATCCGGATGCTCCGAGCGAACGAGGCGCACATCTGGCCGTGGTCCGACGATTTTCAACCACGAAAACGATTTTTCGTGCAATTAACAAGTAAGCAGGAGGTTAGTCCCGTGGCAAACGGTACAGTAAAGTGGTTTAATGACGCAAAGGGTTATGGTTTTATTGAGCAGGAAGAAGGCGGAGACGTCTTTGTGCACTATACCGCCATAACCGGAAAAGGCTTTAGAACGCTTGCGGAAGGCGACAGGGTTTCCTTTGATGTGGAGCAAGGTCAAAAAGGGCCTGCGGCGACCAACGTCATTAAATCCTGATCATCCCTAATAGGCGCGGCAACTCAGCGGCAAGCACGCCGGAGCAGGCGAAAGGCGGCCTGCGCTTGTAACACGCCCGGACCGGATTAATACTCAAGCTGACAATTAGGGTCGAACCCGCGGCTGAAGACGAGAAACCCTTCAAGCCGGCAGGAGCGGTGCGTCCTCACGCTCGGACGGCAAGCCTGGGCAGGCCCCCCAAGTCTCCAAAGCCGGCCTGGATCAGCGCGCAAGCGGCCAAAGCCGCTGTTTCCGCTCTAAGTATGCGCGGCCCCAGGCCTGCGTGAACCATGCCGGACTCTTTCAACTGGGCCGCCTCGTGGTCTTCGAATCCCCCTTCCGGGCCAATGACCACCAACACGGACCTGGGTGGGGAGTCTATGCGGGATTGGAGCACCTGCTGAAAGGGCGTGCGGGATTTTTCCCAAAAAACCACGCCCAGATCGTACTCAGCGGAAATCGCACACAATTCCTCAAAGCTCACAGGCGCATCCACTTCCGGCAAACGCACCCGTTCGCACTGCTTGACCGCTTCCGCTGCGATCTTTTTCCAGCGCTCCCGCCGATCTTCAGGGTCCTTGACCTTGGGCACGGATCGCGACGCGTAAAAGGGGCGCCAGCCGTGCATTCCAAGTTCGGTGACTCCCTTTAGCAGCTTGTCCATCTTGCTGGTTTTGATCATGGCCATGGCGAGATCGATCTTTAATGGGCTTTCCGTGGCCCCTAACCGCCTGTCCTGTATCTCCACCTCCATGTCCCTGGCGCCCGCGGACAGTATTATCCCCTTATATTCCAGGCCGCTGTTGTCCAGGAGGATGACGGGATCCCCCTTCGCCAGCCTAAGGACTTTTTTAGCGTGCTTTGCGTCCTGGCCCGTAATGAAAGCCCTGTCGCCCGTTATCTGCTCCGGCTCTATATAAAAACGTCTGATTTCCGCCATGGCGTTTTCTCCTGTTTTTCCAAGGCAATCATTGACATCACGTGGCTATTGTAATTAAAAGGACGACTCGTCGTCCAAAGCCGTGGACGGCGGCCCGCCGGCTTCCGGATTCGTCCGTGCTCGATTGACATTTCCTTAATAACATAAGGGAATTAGAGCATCAAGGGAAAGGCCGGATCCGGTCGTATATGGCGTTAATTGGCTTGACACAGACTATTCTTCTTGCTAAGGTTCCGAAAATTGTTGTCATATCCGCCAAGAACCTACGGAGAGAGGCTTATGGAAGACAGCTACGCCCCTTCTAAGGACAATCGCACTACAAACGACGACTCAAACGGATCCGGAGCTTTCGGCGCTGCAGGCGACGACGACCTTATGGGCGCCATCGGCATTGACCTGGAATCGGACCTGTCCAATGCGGACGACGTCCTTTTGAGCGACCCCGAAGGAATCATGGAATCGGAAGCATTCGACTCCTCTGATTTGGATTCGGATGATTACGGTTATTTGGACCCTTATACTATAGGCGCTAATGTAGCCGCTGTAGTACGTCAGCTTGTATCCCAAAAGATTGATCGCATAATCACGGTCGCTGTGGAACAGGCTGTGGCCAAGGAATTAAGAAGGCTTCAACAGAAGCGTGACTAACGCTTTTTAAATTCCTACTAGTTTTATGGACTGGGGATTAAGCGATTGATCCCCTTTTTCACGTTTAAGGGCAGCTAATATATTATTAAATTCAAAACATTAGCTGCAAATTGCAGGAGATTAAACACATCATGGATTCCAAACTCGATAAAGGCTATGAGCCCCACGACGTGGAGGCGCACTGGTACGCATTCTGGGAGTCGGAAGGACTTTTCGCCGCCAAGGAAGAAGGCGGGGACGACACATACTCCATCGTCATCCCTCCGCCCAATGTAACCGGCGTGCTCCACATGGGCCATGCACTGAACGTCACCTTGCAGGACATCCTGTGCCGGTACCGCCGCTCAAAAGGAGACAACGTCCTGTGGATGCCGGGAACCGACCATGCAGGCATCGCCACCCAGAACGTGGTGGAGCGGCAACTGGCCTCGGAAGGCACGGACAGGCATCAGGTAGGCAGGGAGGCCTTTATCGAAAGAGTATGGGAATGGCGCAAACAATACGGCGGCGCCATCATCAACCAGCTCAAACGCCTGGGCGCTTCCTGCGACTGGGAC
The DNA here is from genome assembly GCF_900142135.1 of Desulfatibacillum alkenivorans DSM 16219. GTDB lineage: Bacteria > Desulfobacterota > Desulfobacteria > Desulfobacterales > Desulfatibacillaceae > Desulfatibacillum > Desulfatibacillum alkenivorans. Next base: position 28,743 of record NZ_FQZU01000028.1, read on the forward strand.
CGGGAGCGGTTCACCATGGACGAAGGCCTGTCCAGGGCCGTCCGCAAGGTTTTCGTGGACCTCTACGACCAGGGCCTGATCTACCGGGGCGACTACATCATTAACTGGTGCCCCCGGTGCCATACCGCCCTGGCCGACCTGGAAGTGGAGCACGAACAAACCGACGGCAAGCTCTACCAAATCCTGTATCCCTTTGTGGACCAGGAAGGCGGACTGATCGTGGCCACCACCCGGCCGGAAACCATGCTGGGCGACACGGCGGTGGCCATCAACCCCAAAGACGAACGGTATGAGGACCTGACCGCCGAAAAGGTCATGCTGCCCATCATGAACCGGGAAATCCCCATCGTGAAGGACTCCTACGTGGACCTGAAGTTCGGCACAGGCGCCCTGAAAGTCACCCCGGCCCATGACGTGAACGACTTTGAAATCGGCCTGCGCCACGATCTGCCCAGGGTCAAGGTTATCGGGGAAGACGGCTGCATGACCGCCGAAGCCGGCGAGTTCGAAGGCATGGACCGCTTTGAATGCCGCAAGGCCATCGTGGCAAAACTGGATGAAATGGGGCTGTTGAAAAAGGTCGAGCCCCACGATCACGGCGTGGGCCAGTGCTACCGCTGCAAAACCACGGTGGAGCCCAATCTGAGCAAGCAATGGTTCGTAAAGGCCGGCCCCCTGGCTGAAAAAGCCATCAAGGCCGTGGAATCCAAAAAGACCCGGATCGTGCCTGAAGTGTGGGAAAAAACCTACTTTGAATGGCTCTACAACATCCGGGACTGGTGCATCTCCCGCCAAATCTGGTGGGGCCACAGAATCCCGGCCTGGACCTGTCAGGACTGCGGTGAAGTTATGGTTCGCCTGGAGGACCCCGAAAAATGCCCCTGCGGATCCGCCAATCTGCAGCAGGAATCCGACGTTCTGGACACTTGGTTCAGTTCGGCGCTTTGGCCCTTCTCCACCATGGGTTGGCCGGATCAGACCGAACTGCTTAAAGCCTACTATCCCACGTCGGTGCTCATCACCGGATTTGACATCCTGTTTTTCTGGGTCGCCCGCATGATGATGATGGGCCTCCAGTTCATGGATGAAGTTCCCTTTAAGGACGTGTACATCCACGCCCTGGTGCGGGATGAGAACGGCGAAAAGATGAGCAAGTCCAAGGGGAACGTTATCGATCCTCTGGAAGTCATCGAATCCCAGGGCACGGATGCATTCCGGTTCACCCTGGCTTCTTTTGCGGCCATGGGCCGGGATATCAAGCTGTCCGTCAAGCGCATTGAGGGTTACCGCCACTTTATCAATAAAATATGGAACGCCGCCCGGTTTACCCTGACCAACGTGGAAAACAACCCGGACGCCGCCGCCAAGGCTTCCAAGTCCACGGCCATACCGGACCGGTGGATTCTCTCCCGCCTTAATCAGGTCATCCTGCAGGTGGAGGCAGACCTGGAGGCCTACCAGTTCAGCAGCGCCGCCAACATTCTTTATAAGTTCATGTGGCACGAATTCTGCGATTGGTACCTGGAAGCCATTAAGCCCATACTATACAGGGAAGGGGCGGAAGAAGAACGCAACGCAACCGTGGCGACCCTGCAAAGGGTGTTGAACGACGCCCTTGTTCTGCTGCATCCTTTCATCCCCTTTGTGACCGAGGAAATCTGGCATCACATGCCGGGAGCCGAAGGCTCCATTATGAAGGCCCCCTACCCCGCGGCTGTTGATGAGGCCGTCGGCCTGGGTCCGGATAAGGACGCGGAAAAGGAAATGGAGCTGGTTATGGCGGCGGTCACCGCGGTGAGGAATATCCGCGGCGAAATGAACATCCCGCCCAACCAGGCCCTGGCCGCTATTATCGAGCCTACGGACGATTTCGCCAAGGAAGCCCTCGCCAGGGAAAGCGGCCTGGTTTCCAATCTGGCGCGCTTGTCCTCCCTGGAAGTGGGAGGCAAACGGCCCAAGGGCGCGGCCACGGCGGTTGTGGACGGAGCCTCCGTGTACGTCCTTTTGGAGGGCGTCATCGACCTGGACAAGGAAGAAGCCCGCCTGGAAAAGGAAATCGCCAAACTCACCAAGGAATTGGTGAAGCTGGATAAAAAACTCAATAACGAGGATTTCCTGGCCAAAGCTCCCGACAACGTCGTCGAAAAGGTCCGCGGACAGCAGGCTGAAATGACGGAAAAACGGGAACATCTGGAATCGAATCTGGAAAAGGTGCGTGAAATTCATGGCGACCAAGGATAACAATTCCGCTCCGGCCCCGGACGCATGGCGTCCGGGGCTGGAAGTCTCCGGCATCGTCACAAGGCTTGTAGCCCTCGCCCTGGAAGAGGACCTGGCCACAGGAGACATCACCACCGACCCCATCGTGCCGCCGGATCGCAAGGGCGAAGCCGTTATCAAAGCCAAGGAAGACCTCCTTGTGGCGGGCATGGACATGGTGCGCATTGTCTTTGACGCCGTGGACCCGGAAATCCGCATCGACGTCCTGACTCCCGACGGCGCCCGCGCCAGGCCAGGGGACACCATGGCCAGGCTTTCGGGCAGGCTGCGCCCCTTGCTGTGGGGCGAAAGGACTGCCCTGAACTTTCTCCAAAGGCTTTGCGGAATCGCCACCCACACCCATGCCCACGTGCAGGAGGCCAATGGCCTGGACGTGAAACTGGTGGACACCAGAAAAACCACCCCGGGCTGGAGGCTGCTGGAAAAATACGCCGTGAGAGTCGGCGGCGCATCCAATCACCGCATGGGGCTTTTTGACGGCGTCCTGATCAAGGACAATCACATCGTGGCGGCGGGCGGCATCGCCCAGGCGGTGGCCCTGGCTCGTAAAGGCGCTCCTCATATGGTGCGCATCGAGGTGGAGGCGGCTTCCATGGATGAAGTGCAGGAAGCGCTTGACGCAAAAGCGGACGTAATCATGTTGGATAATATGAACCCGGACCAAATCAGCCAGGCCGTCCAATTGATAGCGGGAAAGGCCCTGGTGGAGGTTTCCGGAGGCATAAAAAAAGAGACCATCCGCACGATGGCCCGGACCGGCGTTGACATCCTGTCGTGCGGGGCCCTGACCCACGGCGCACGAGCTGTGGACATCAGCATGAAAATTACGGTATAAAGCAACGAGAGACCGCTTACAAGCTACCCTGACCCGGGATTGCGCCGTCCTTCCGAGCCGGCGCCTGAAAAAAAATCGAGTGATCCATGTTCCAGGTCGAAAAGACAAAAACCATCATCCTTGAAGAAGACAATAGCACGTCTTCCCCCAAACAATCGGACAAGCCTCGTCCTGAAACCACCAAACTCGACGTCGTCAATTTCTTTTTGAACCTGTACAGAAAGCAGATAGGCGCCCCGCCCTCCTGCATGGGAAAATACACGGCCCTCGACTCGGACGCCCACGGCCCGGAATCCCTGTATGAACTCAAAGTGAGAATCGGAGAAGACGTCCACACCCGGCGCATGACCATCACGCCCCTGGGCGAGGACACGGGCAGCCGCAGCAAGTGCTTTTTCGTCATCTACGACGTGCACATGGTCCTCAAAATTCCCCCCATGGAGCAGAACAATCTCCAGGAGTATATCGAAAGCATACGCCGGGACGCCAAAATCGTGGACCGCCTGGCGCCAAGGGAATGCATCGTCCCCAGGGTTTCCGTTATCCTGAAAATGATCCGCACCTTTGACGATACGGAAGACCTTTCGCCCATGCAGTTTGAGGAGGTCTACATCAAATGGCTCATGGAGGATCCCCGGACTCAGGAATTCCTGAAAATCAACGGGTCCTTCGTTTATTTTATGGATCTGGCGAAATACTACTTCCTGGGAGGCATCGTCGCTAAAATGCAGGGCGATAAAGACAGGAACGCCCAGGAAATTTTAGGCCACCATGATCTGATTTGGGAAATCGACGATTTTGAAGGCCGTTACGGATACCAGTTCGCATCCCTTTGCGAAGACCTCCAGCACCTATACGGCAAATGCCGCGCCGCTGCCAGCGCCGTCCTGATCCGGCACAAACTGGCCAACGCGGTCCAGGATTACCGGATACGCAACTGGTTTCTCATCCATCTGGCGGGAAGAACCGTCAAGGCCGAGGATGCGGACGGCAATGCCAAAATTCTGGACGACTTAAACAAAGCCCTCAACGAATTGATGGAGGAAGAGGCTTCCACGGTCAACGCGTACCGGAAAATGATCAAGGAATACATCAGGGAAAAGATGTTTTTCCGGAACAAGCCCCAGATGGAAACCATCATCGTCAACCTCCTGGAGCTTCTCGCATGGCTGCGCACCTCCAAAGTGTCCATCAGGGACTTGAAGCCGGACAATCTCCTGGTGGCCGGCAACCCCGACAACTACCCTTATTTTTTAACCAACGCCGGGGAATATAATATCGGCCTCATCGACGTGGAAACCGCGGCTGATTTCTCCGGCGGCGAGCCCGGATCCATGGAGCAGCCGCTTTTGGGCGGCACCCCCAATTACGCCACGCCAAGCCACCTTTTCGCCAATGAAATCATTGCCCTGGCCTGGGGCGACGTGGGCCGCATGCTCCATTACCAGGATTGGCAAGCCACCTTGGGCATGATCTATCGCGTCGCTACGGGCAAAACCTTGTTTCCCAAAACAGGCAAAATCCTGCCCAAGCTGCCCAAGATGTTCAGCCAGGCGCCCAAGGGAAAAACCCCTCTGGACCTGATCAAGGAAACAAGCAAATTGTTCTGGCAGTCGGCCATGGCGGAGTTTGACGCCAAGCGCCAGCAAAAGGAAGAGGCGCTGCGCACTTTGAAGATTACTCTGGATGAAACCGCCGTGGTCATGCTGCAGGAAGAGCTCGCTATTGAAAGCGAAATTGTGCTTGAGGCTTTGAAAGCAAGAATACTCAATCAAAAAATATACACCAGCAAAGACGCCAAGAAAAAACTTTTCGCCGCTTCCGCCAAAAGCCTGAACCAGCAAAAAGTGCGGCTTGCAAATACTCCGGACGGCAATGCAGCCCAAACCAGGGTCAAGCGCCAGGCGCTTAAGCTGTTCGGCGATCTGGAGCGCATGAAAAACCACCTCGCCCGTCTGGCATGGGCGCAGAAACAGCTTGCCAAACCGACGCCCGCCTTTTCGGTTTTTGAGATTATGGGCATCCTGTTTGACGCTCTCATCGTCACCATGCATAAGCCGGACTGGCCCGATCTTACGGGCGGCGACGTAGGCGCCTTCGGCCAGACAGGCAAGGACGCCACCTACCAGCATGCGACTATATAAAATCTCCCGGCGCCGTCAGCATGGAATACATCTTGCATAACTTCCGGTGCATTTGCGCACTCATAATGACGCCAATAAACTTGGCGCCATGCTCTGGTCCAAAGGATTTACCATAAAAATATAACCGGTTGGATCCACTTGTCGTCGTGAGGCCGCTATGCAAAAGGTTAAACTCCCGTCCCATGCATTAATTGCCGCCTTGATCATCTCCGCCTTGCTGTTTCCGGCGCCGGCGGCCTTGGCCGGGACGGCGCCCAAGACAAACAACGGCGTCAAGTGGCGCATCGGGTATTTGGAAGGCGGCCCCTGGCCCGACTACTACGAAAGCCTGCTTGAAACCGCCATAGGCCTTTCCGAACTGGGGTGGATGGAAAAATTCGCCCCCCCCAAGCACGGGAGGCCCGACGACGCCAGGGCCTTGTGGCTATGGCTGGCCCGCACTATTAAAAGCCCCTATCTGGAATTTGCAGAGGATGCCTTCTGGTCCTCAAATTGGGAGGACGAGGCCAGGGAGACGAACCGTCTTGCCTGCATAAAAGCGCTGCACGAACGAAAAGTGGATCTCATCATGGCTATGGGAACCTGGGCCGGCCTGGACCTGACCAACAACAAGCACAGCGTCCCCACCATAGTCATGTCCTCCACGGATCCCATTCAGGCGGGAATCATCAAAAGCGCCAAGGACTCGGGCTTCGACCATGTAACGGTGGAATGCGACCCGACCCGCTATCTGCGGCAAATCCGCCTGTTCCACGACATTATTCAATTCAAAAGGCTGGGTTACGTGTGTGAAGACTCGCCCGAAGCCAAGGCCTACTCCAATGAACAAGACTTAAAAACAGTGGCCAAAGAACGAGGCTTTGAACTGGTGGACTGCTATACCCCTGATACCAACGTCTCAGAGGAAAAGGCCGTTCAGGGTTATTTAAAATGCCTGGAAAAAATCGCTCCGGAGATTGACGCCTTTTATTTTAGCGCCCATCAAGGAGCGGCGCCGGAAAATATGCATAAAGTCCTGGCTCCGCTCATGGAGCATAAGATACCCACCTGGTCCAATTGGGGAATGGTCTGCGTGAAAACCGGCGCCCTTATGAGCGTGGGAAGAAAGAATTTTAGAGAGTACGGGGCGTTTTACGCCAAAGATATCGCCTTGATATTTAACGGCGCCAAACCCAGGGATTTGAATCAGGTCATGAAAGAAGAACTGACCCTGGCCATTAACCTTGAGACCGCCAGGATCATTGGTTACAAGCCTCCGAAAAATCTTTTAAAAATCGCAGAATTTGTTTTCAATGATATCGAAACCCCATGACGGAGCCATTCGACTTTTAATGAACAGGATAACCAAAAGTTACATAAAGGTGCTATTCGCCGCGATTGTCATCGGGTTGCTCTTCTGGATTATTGACGGAATCTTTGAGTACATGTTTTTCCATAAAAACCTGTCCTTTCTGGTGCTGGAGGGTCCGGAAACCCTAATGGAATCGCTGGTTTTACAGGTTCCTCCCCATTCCCTTTTCGTTCGGACTTCCTTTTTGATTGCGTGCTTCATTAGCGGGTGCATCGTCGCCGTCTTTCTGGCAAGACGCTTAAAGGCGGAAGAGTCGCTTCGTGAAAGCGAAGCCATGTTCAAAACCCTGATTCGCACCATTCCCGACTTGGTTTGGCTGAAGGATCCCGACGGAAGATATATTGCCTGCAATACCCGGTTTGAAAAGTTTTTCGGGGCCAAGGAAGAAGAGATTATTGGAAAAACCGACCGTGATTTTTTAGGTGAGGAACTGGCGGCTTTTTTTCGCCATTACGACCAGCTAGCCATAGAAAAGGGAAGCCCCAGCGTTAATGAAGAGGAAATCACCTTTGCGGATGACGGCCACAAGGAACTGCTGGAAACCATTAAAACGCCCATGTACCGGGACGACGGCCATTTTGTGGGAGTGCTGGGCATTGGCCGGAATATCACCGAGCGGGTTCAAATGCAGGCCCAAATCTCCCAGGCGCAGAAAATGGAGTCCCTCGGCAGGCTTGCGGGCGGCATAGCCCATGATTATAATAATGTGTCCAGCGTCATTGTCGGCTACTCGGAACTGGGATTGGAAGGCCTTAATCCGGCCGATCCTTTGTACGACTATCTTCAGGAAATCCATAAGGCGGCGCAACGCGCCGCCAACTTCACCAGGCAGCTTCTCGCCTTTGCGCGGCGGCAAACCGCAGCCCCCGTAGTCATCGATCTGAATGACGCCATTGAAAAAATGCTTACCATGCTGCAAAGGCTTATCGGAGAGCACATCACCCTCTCCTGGAGGCCAGGCACGGAAATCTGGCCCCTTAAAATCGACCCTTCGCAAATTGATCAAATTTTGGCCAATCTCTGCATTAACGCCCGGGACGCCATTGCCGACACCGGCCGGATTGCTATCAGCACGGAGAATACCGCCTGCGACGTGAATACCTGCGCCGAAAACACAGATCTCGTTCCCGGCGACTATGTGGCGCTCACAGTCAGCGACGACGGCCAAGGCATAGACCCTGAAACCCTGGACAAAATATTCGATCCTTTTTTCACCACCAAGGAAGTGGGAAAAGGATCCGGGCTCGGACTTTCCACAGTCTACGGCATCGTCAAGCAATACAATGGCTTCATCTGCGTTGACAGCGAGTTAAAACAGGGAACCTCCATCAGGATCTACCTGCCTCGATGCGTTGAAAAGGAACCCCTTGCCAAAAACAGAAACGAGGCCCCCGCTGACCTTCCCCTCGGCCGCGGAGAGCGCATCCTCTTTGTGGAGGATGACGAGCCCATCCTTGAACTGGGGGAAAAAATCCTGACCGGCCTGGGGTATGAAGTCATGTCCTCGCCCAGCCCCCTCCAAGCCCTTGAACTGGCCAAAAGCCGCGGAAAGGAAATCGACCTTTTAGTCACGGATGTGATCATGCCGCAAATGAACGGCCGGGAGCTTGCCGAAACGCTCCAAGGCATGTTCCCCAGCCTCAAGGTTTTATTTATTTCAGGATATACGGCCGACGTCATCGCCCAAAAAGGCGTGGTGGAGGAAGGCGTTCATTTTCTGCCCAAACCCTTCACCAAGGCCGATTTGGCGGCCAAAGTGCGGGAAGCCCTGGATTAGGGCCGGTTAGCCGCATCCAAACCATGTCCTTCCACTCTTTGCGGGCCGCATCGCGTGAAAGCGCTTCCGCGCTTTTTGCCGGATTGCCGCCCCAACGCCGATCATCGGCGCAAGCCCCTGTCCATGATCCAACAGTACCAAATCCGCCCATTATTGCCTTAACTCCCGGAAATTCTAACTTGCCATTGGCCCTGAAATATGGCAAACGTTAACATTTAATAAGCCGCCCGAATTGACCGGCGGATTTTCGGTCGTTGTTCCCGGGCGTGAAGGTTTGGTTTAATTTCTAAAAATTTTGTAATAATCAGCCATGCTCCAGGCTTTCGAGCTGGTTCCAGGAGGTTGTCAACATGAAAGAAGCGGTAATCGTCAGCGGCGCACGGACCGCCATCGGATCTTTTGGCGGCGTATTGAAAAGCGTCCCCGTTATTCAACTGGGAAGCACGGTCATGAAAGAAACCCTCAAAAAGGTCAACCTCAGGCCGGTCCCCAGCGAAGACATGCTTTCCGCAGCCCCGGACGCCCTCAAAGACCAGGGCGTCATCGAACTGGAAGAAAAAGGCATGGATTGGGACGACTCCGCCCAGCCCGTCACCATTGACGAAGTCATCATGGGCAACGTGCTCATCGCGGGACAAGGCCAGAACCCGGCTCGCCAGGCCATGGTCCAGGCGGGCATCTGCAAGGAAACCCCTGCTTTCACCATCAACAAGGTCTGCGCTTCCGGCCTCAAGGCCATCGCCCTGGGCGCGGCTTCCATCATGACCGGCCAGGCCGACGTCATCCTGGCCGGCGGCCAGGAAAGCATGAGCAACGTGCCCATGTCCCTGCCCTCCGCCCGTTGGGGTTACCGCATGGCCATCTCCGGCAAAGGCGAAATCGACGACCTCATGGTCCTGGACGGCCTGTACGAAATCTTTTACGGCTACCACATGGGCGTCACCGCAGAAAACATCGCCTCAAAATACGGCATCACCCGCGAAGAACAGGACGCCCTGGGCGTGCTTTCCCATAATCGCGCCAGAAAAGCCATCACCGACGGCCTGTTCAAAGACGAAATCGTGCCCGTCACCTATATGCAGCGCAAACAGGAAGTGGTTGTGGACACCGACGAACGCCCCATGGACACCAGCATGGAGAAAATGGCCAAGCTGCGTCCCGCGTTCACCAAAGACGGGACGGTCACGGCCGGCAACGCCTCCGGCATCAACGACGGCGCCGCCTCCGTGCTTCTCATGAGCGCGGAAAAGGCTCAGGAGCTGGGCCTGGAGCCCCTGGCGAAAATCAAGGCCTTCGCCTCCGCCGGCATGGACCCCGCCTACATGGGCCTCGGCCCCATCCCGGCGGTCCGCAAGGTGCTGAAAGCCACAGGCATGAGCATCGACGATTTGCAGATGCTGGAAGTGAACGAAGCCTTCGCCTCCCAGGCCATCGCCTGCCTGCGCGAACTAGGCATCGACACGGAAAAGCCCAACGAACTGGGCAGCGGCATTTCTCTGGGCCACCCCATCGGCTGCACAGGCGCCCGCCAGATGGTCACCGCCATTCATCACATGAAGCGCCAGGGCTACAACACGGGCCTCATCACCATGTGCATCGGCGGCGGCATGGGCATGGCCATGATTATTGAAAAATAGTTGTTAAAAACAATCCCGGGGCGCTCCCCGCCCCGGGCCTTGAATCTTTTGACACTCAGGAGAAAGAGCATGAAAAAGAGTTTCTTTGAACGCGTGACCAGGCCCAGGGCTCTCGGCATTCTTATTTTCACCGGCGTTCCGGCGATCATCGGCGGCGGCCTGATCTGGTGGGCAACCGGCCATTCCTACAACCTGGTGGTTCCTTACGAAATCGCCTTGTATGCTATTTCATTGACCATCGCATCCAAAGCGCCGGATCTGGAACACTGATTTTTTAATTCTTTTTCCGGGAATCCGTTCGAATATTTATTGAGGGCGGCATATATGGCCTGAAGCCGGTTTGCTGCCCTTTATATTGGGCCTAAAGGAAAACTTCCGGCGGCTGTAAAGGCTATTTTTCCGTTAGCGCCTGCTTTCTAACTGATTCCAAACGATTATGATGAATTCTTACGAAAAAATTATCCGTTGGCCCCTGTCCTTCCGCATTTGGGAGACGGGCCGGGAGTACGCCAAAGGGCGTATTGAGGACGGCCTGCGCCAGGGCATGTGGACCTTCTGGTACCGCTCGGGCGCCAAGCAGATGGAAGGCGAGTACAAGGACGGCGTGCAGGTCGGCCTTTGGATCAAATGGTGGCCCAACGGACAAGTCGCCACCCAAGGCGCCTTTAAAGACGGCTGGATGCACGGCGAGTGGAACGACTGGTTCGACAACGGTCAAAAAGCCATGCTCAGCCATTGGGACATGGGCCGTCAAACCGGAGTCACCACCATTTGGGACCGGTTCGGCAACGAGGTGAAAACCCAAAAGCACCGGGCGGGCCGGGAGCCCCGGAATTACTACCCGCTCATGAGCAACCGGGACGCCTCCTTCGCCCTGGCCACAGCCCAAAAAATGGGGATGCGGAGAATCTGGGCAAAGATGGTCGGTAAAAAAATCTCCGCCTACCTGGAGCCCTGGCAGTGTACGGTGTGCCTCATGCTCTTTTTGCCGGGCTACGCCCTGTTAAAACCGCATATAGGCTTGTACGCCATCCCCGCAAGCCTTGCGGGAGCGGTGCTCATCACCATTGGCGTGATACTGGGAACCGCCTACCACGACAGCATAACCCGCCCGGATATAGGATTGGGCAAGCCAAAGGATTAGGGCCATGGAACAGGACCGGAAAAGCCACCAGATGATTCTCATTTTTTTCCTGGCCCTGTACATCATTTCCATAGGATTCATGGGGTGGCTGCTCAGGCCCTTTTTCTCCATCCTGGTGCTGGCCTTCGTGGTCACCGGCGTATTCGCCCCGGTTTACCGTCTTTTACTCAAAAAAATGAAGCCGGGCGCAGCCTCCAGCCTCACCTGCGTTATCATATTTCTGGTATTGTTCATCCCCACCCTGCTTTTTGCGGGCATCGTCGTATCCGAAGCCGTGGGGTTTCTCGACATGGTCAACAAAGCAGCCCTGCCGGACCAAATCAGGACCATCATCAACAACAGCACCCTGCTTGAGACCATCAACCAGTATATTGACGATTACGGGATTGAGATTACCGGCGCGGAAATCACGCAAGCCGCCTCCCAGGTGGGCCAGTTTGTGGGCGGGTTTCTCCTGGACTCCGGCAAAGCCGTCGTATCCAATGTTCTCAGCTTTGTGCTTAACTTCCTCTTTATGGTACTGATAATATTCTTTATATTGATAGACGGCGGTAAGCTGGTGGACTATTTGGTGGACATGTCCCCCCTTCCCCAGGATCAGGATGAGAAGCTGGTGGCCAAATTCAAGGATATGTCCGGCGCCGTCATTCTGGGCAACGGCGTGTGCGGCTTGGCCCAAGGGATATTGGGCGGCGCGGTTTTCGCCCTGTTCGGCCTGCCCTCCCCGTTTTTATGGGGCGTGGTCATGGGCATCCTGGCCTTTTTGCCCATTGTGGGCATCGGCGTGGTCTTCCTGCCCGCGGCGATCGTCATGTTCATCCAGGGCAAAATCGCCACGGGCATGTTCTTTATCATCTTCTATTCGATTCTGTCCTTTTCCGTGGAATACGTGATCAAGCCCAAACTTGTGGGAGACCGGGTCCAGATGCATCCCTTGCTGGTCTTTTTGGCCATCATGGGCGGCCTGAAAATCTTCGGCATCCTGGGCGTCATCTACGGCCCCCTCATCGTCACCTTCTTCCTCACCCTGGCCGACATCTACCGCGCCAGCTACAAAGCCATTGTGGAAGCCTAAAGCCCGCGAAAATACCATTTGCATAAAACCCGACGCGGCATGCAATGCCGAAAATAGCATGCGCCAACGGTTTGGAGCCTGAGCCCCCCCAAAGAAATGCACAGGGCGAGTCCTGTCACTATGTTCAAATTCAACCTATCCGGCTTGCTCTCACATTGCAGCGGCGCCCCCGTGTGGGCGCCCTTTAAACGCGCATAGCGCGTTTAGGGACAGGCGCCGGGGGCCTGTCACTACATTCCAATTTATGCGCACCATGCTAAGGTGGCCCAGGCAAGGCAGTTTTTGCCTGGGTCCATAAGGACAAAAGGTGCGGCCTCGTGGGACGTTTAAAACTAATGAATTAGGCCGAAGACGGCATTATAGAAAACCAACCAAAAGTTTTCCCCGTCCCCATGCGCCCGCCAGACATTCCGGGCTTCCAACGTATTTTTTGGACCGCGCCTTTTGTTGCGCCGCAACTCCGGCAGGGTACTGCTCTGCCTAGGGCGCCCAAAGAACGGACAGGCGCCGGGGGCTTGCCGCTAGGCTATTGGCCGGACCTGCCCAACCAAATATCCAGGCCCGGCCCTGACCTCCGGAGGCCCTCCATATTTGCAATCGATCCATCCGGAAATCGGACGCAAAAACCCTATAAAAGGCGCCCTTGGCAAACCTGTTGAAAACCTAAAAAATACCGGCCGTTATCAAGCAGTTCTTTCATGGCGAAAATCCCTTAAAAGCCTTGACTATCGTGGATTTGTCGACTAAAAGTATATATTTCCTCGTACAGGAATCAGGTCTAAAAAAGGGGCCGGAAAATCCTTCCGGCCTCTCTTGTCGAGACAATCTTTCCACTGACAGGAGTAACCATGGATTTGGGAGAAAACATGCTCGAAATAAGCATCGAGAGCGAGATGAAAAAATCGTATCTCGATTACGCCATGAGCGTGATTATAGGCCGCGCCCTGCCGGACGTGCGGGACGGCCTAAAACCGGTTCATCGGCGTGTGCTTTTCACCATGCATGAACAGAAAAACGATTATAACAAGCCGTATAAGAAATCCGCCCGCGTCGTCGGCGACGTCATGGGTAAGTATCACCCCCACGGCGATGCGGCGATATACGATACCATGGTGCGTATGGCCCAGGATTTTTCCCTGCGCTATCCCCTGGTTGACGGCCAGGGCAACTTCGGGTCCATCGACGGCGACCCGCCGGCCGCCATGCGTTATACGGAAGTCCGGATGCAAAAGATGGCCCACGCCATTTTGGAGGATCTGGACAAGGAAACTGTGGATTTCATCCCCAACTACGATGAAACCATACAAGAGCCCACGGTCCTGCCCACGCGGATTCCCAACCTGTTGGTGAACGGTTCCGCCGGCATCGCGGTTGGCATGGCCACCAATATTCCTCCCCACAACCTGGGGGAAATCACGGACGCCCTGTGCGCGCTCATAGAAAATCCCAAGCTGACGCCTGAGGAGATGCTCCAATATGTTCCCGGGCCGGACTTTCCCACGGGCGGCATTATTTACGGCAGGGCCGGCATTCACAGCGCCTATTCAACGGGCCGGGGCATCATCAAGATCCGCGCCCGCATCATGGTGGAAAAGGACAACCGCACCGGCAAGGAAACCCTTGTGGTGACGGAGCTGCCCTACCAGGTGAACAAAGCCAGGGTGATAGAAAAAATCGCCCAGCTCATGAAGGACAAGGTGATAGAAGGCCTGGCCTTTGTGCGGGACGAATCCGACCGGGACGGCATGCGCATAGCCATGGGCTTGAAAAAGGATGAGATGGCTTCCATCATCATCAACAAGCTCTATAAACACACCCAGTTGGAAAACTCCTTCGGCATCATCCTGCTTTCCATCGTCAATAACAAGCCCGAGCTGCTCAATCTCAAGGAAACGCTCCAGTACTTCATCGCCCACCGGAAGGTGGTGGTGATCCGCCGGACCAAATATGAGCTTGCCAAAGCCGAAGCCCGTGCACATATTTTGGAAGGCTACAAGATAGCCATCGATAATCTGGACGAGGTGGTGAAGCTCATCCGGGCAAGCAGCACGCCTTTGGAAGCCCGGGAAGGCCTCATGGCCAGATTTGACCTTACCCAGATTCAGGCCCAGGCCATTCTGGACATGCGCCTGCAAAAGCTCACCGGCCTGGAAATCGAAAAGGTGGAGGAAGAGTATCGGGAATTGATCAAAGCCATCGCCCGGTACAAGGAAATCCTGGCAAGCGACCAACTGGTGCTGGAGATCGTTCGAGACGAATTGCTGGAAGTCAGAGCCGAATATGCGGACGAACGGCGCACGGAAATCGTGGACGACGAAGGGGAAATTACCATCGAAGACATGATCGTGGAAGAAGACATGGTGGTGACCATTTCCCATCGCGGCTACATCAAGCGCAATCCCCTGACCCTGTATCACAGCCAGCGCCGCGGCGGCAAAGGCAAGATCGGTATGGGCACGGGGGAAGAAGATTTCGTCTCTCGTCTTTTCGTGGCTTCCACCCACAACACCCTGCTCTTTTTCACCAACCTGGGCCGGGTGTACTGGAGAAAGGTCTACGAAATTCCCCAGGCCGGCAGGGCCGCCAAGGGCAAGTTCATATCCAACCTGCTCAACCTGGCTCCTGACGAGCAGTTGACCACCGTGCTGGATGTGAAAGAGTTCGAGCCGGGATACAACATTATCATGGCCACCAAAGACGGCATCATCAAAAAAACCGATCTTCTGGCGTACAGCAATCCCAGGTCCAACGGAATCATCGCCCTGAGCCTCGGCGAAGGAGACCAGCTCATCGCAGCCCGCATAAGCGACGGCACCCAAAACGTGTTTTTGGGCTCCGCCTTCGGCAAGTCCATCCGTTTCCACGAATCGGACGTGCGGGCCATGGGCCGTGTTTCCCGGGGAGTCAAGGGCATGACCCTCGCCGCCGGAGACCACCTTGTGGGCATGGAAGTGCTGACCCACGGCAAAACCCTGTTCTCGTGCACGGAAAACGGATTCGGAAAGCGCACGTCCCTGGACGAATACCCGCTGCAGAAACGCGGCGGCAAGGGCGTGATCACCATCCGCACCCACGAGAGGAACGGACACGTGGTTTCCATCCTGGTCGTCTCCAACGACGATGACCTGATGCTCATGACCAACGCGGGCAAAATCATTCGCATGCCCATGGCGGACATCTCGGTGATCAGCAGAAACACCATGGGCGTGCGCCTCATGGGCATGGAGCCGGGAGAAAGGTTGATCGGCGCCCAGCGGCTGGCTGAAAAAGACGAGGAGAAATAACAATCGCATGGCATATACTCTCAACAAAAGCATAGACGAGTTGCAGGTTGCTGTTGTTGGCGGAGGAAGCTGGGGCACGGCCCTGGCCCAGTTATTGGCCTCCAAGGGCTATAAGACCTCTTTGTGGGTTCTGGAGGAAGAAGTCGCCGAGTCCATAGCCAAGGAGCGGGAAAACAAGGTGTTTTTGCCGGACATCAAATTGTCCGAAAACATCACTCCCACCCTGGATCTGGAAGAGGCCCTGAAAGACAAGGACATGATCGTCAGCGTGGTTCCCTCGGAATGGCTGAGGGAAACCGCCCTGAAAATGAAGCCCTTCATCAAGCCGGAAACCCTGGTGGTTTCCGCCACCAAGGGCATTGAAATCGGCACCCGCCTGACCATGTCCGGCATCCTGCGGGAAACCCTGACTCATGTTCCCCGGGAGAATATATGCGTTATTTCCGGACCCAGCTTCGCCAAGGAAGTGGCTAAGGGCATGCCCACGGTGGTTACGGTGGCCGCCTCGGACCCGGACGCGGCGATGACGGTCCAAGAGGCCTTCGCAACGCCTTATTTTCGGGTATACACCAATACGGACCTGCTAGGCGTGGAAGTGGGCGGAGCGGTGAAAAACGTCATGGCCATTGCCTCGGGCATTTGCGAAGGCCTGGGATTCGGCGCCAACACCCGCGCTGCGCTCATCACCCGAGGGTTGAATGAAATGCGCAGGCTGGGCCGCGCCATGGGCGCCAAGCAAAAAACCTTCAGCGGCCTCGCCGGCGTGGGAGACCTTGTTCTTACCTGCACTGCGGATCTCTCGCGCAATTACACCTTTGGAAAGAAAATCGGCCAGGGCATGAAAAGGGAGGAAATCCTCTCCAAAATGCGGATGGTGGCTGAAGGGGTGCGCTCCTCCAAGTCCGTCTACAATCTGGCGATTGAGTTGGACGTGGAAATGCCCATTGTGGAGCAAACCTATAAGGTATTGTACGAAGACGAAGACCCGGCCAAAGCCCTGTTTAATCTCATGACCCGAAAGCTGCGCGACGAACACGACGACCAGTATGGCTAAATGGGAACAAGAGGGATCTGCACCTGAAACGCTAAACGAAGCAGTCCCCAAACTGCGCGCGGCCAACCCCGGAGAGGGGCATCGAGGCAGGCTGAGGGAACGCTTTTTACAAAACGGGCTGGACGGCTTTTTGGATTACGAGGTGGTTGAACTGCTTTTGACCCTGGCGACCCCCAGGAAGGACTGCAAGCAGCAGGCAAAAGCAGCCGTTAACCATTTTGGGTCCCTAAAAGCCGTCCTGGCCGCAGACAAAGACGAGCTGCAAAAAGTCAAAGGCCTCGGCCCTGCCAATATCCTCGGCATTCTCCTCATGCGTGCGGTCGCCAAAAAACACCTGGAGTCCGAAGCCGTTCTGGCCTCCTTGCAAGAGGCGGTCAGCTCATCGGAAGACCTATACAACCTGCTCAACTTTCAGTTCGAAAACAAAAAAAACGAATGTTTTTTCATTGTGTACCTGGACGTCCGAAACCGCATTCTGGACATGGAAACCCCTTTTGAAGGCAGCCTGAATGCAAGCCATGTTTACACCAGGGAGCTCATAGACAAAGCCTTAAAAACCGGCGCCTCCGCCGTGTTGCTGGCCCATAACCACCCATCAGGCGATACAAAGCCTTCCAAAAACGACATCCAACTGACCTACACTCTGTTCACGGCGTTCCGTTCCGTGGAGATTCACCTGCTGGAGCATTTGATCATAGGAAAACAGGGAGAGTACTACTCCTTTGCAGATCACGGTTATTTGGAACGCTTCGCCAGGGAATATGACGCCTCCAGAAAAAAATTCACCTAATCCGGAAAACGACCTTATTCTTGTTTGGCCTTCCGCTCCTCCACGGCGCTTTGCTTTTCCTTCATGGAGTCAACAAAGGGCGGCAGCAAAGGGTGGGCGTAGCGTGCGAGAAACAGGTTGACGATATCGGTATGGCCCAACTGGCTGGCAAACTTGAGGGCGGTCATGCCTTGTTTATCCGGGATGTGAAATTTTGCGTCCTTTTCCAGCAGCAGCTTGGCGATTTCATAATTCCCTTGTATCGAGGCCGCCATTAAGGCGTCCTGCCCCAAGCCCCCTCCCCTATTGTCGACGTCCGCTCCATACTCCAGCAGCATTTTCACCATTTCCAACCGGCCGGCGTTGGCGGCGAAAAACAGCGGCGCCTGATTAAGCTCGTCGTTCAGGTTCGGATCTGCGCCAGCCTCCAGCAGCAACTGTACGATCCTGGGGTCTTTGGAAAAAATGCTGAAATACAAGGGCGTCTGGCCCCTAAGCCCTTGGGCGTTAACAGCCGCGCCGGAAGAAACCAGGGATTGCGCAGCCTGCTCCATGCCTTTGACGGAGGCGACCATCAGCGGCGTTAAACCATGCCTTGGGGGCTGCACATTGACGTTTGCGCCTTGGTCAATGAGCGCAAGGGCGATTTCCTCCTGATCCGCCAAACAGGCCTGGAGCAAGGGCGAATCTCCCGCCTCGTTCGAAGATTCTATATTGCATCCGTTTTCAAGAAGCCGGAGAACTCCTTGTAAATCCCCATTTTGGATGGCTGCGGCCATATCATCGCCGCAGGCCGAAACAGGGGATAACGCAGCCGTGATCAAAATCAGGCTATATAGAAGGATGGTCAGGTTGGTTTTCATGGCAGTCTAATTGACATGTTGCAGATAAGATTAAAAAAGCCCTTTCCAGGGTCGGGAAAGGGCTTTTGAAAATCATGGCGTAATCGCCGGTTAGCGATCAATCAACTCTTGGGTCCTGAATACGGTTCCGACATTGAAGTCCTCTTTGCTTTCAGTGATAAGCACCGTGGAGTTGTTGCTCTGGGCTATCAGCACGATTATCTTGCCCAAGGACTCCTGAAACAGGCCGTCATCCTCAAATAAATCTGATTTGACATTCTGATCATGATAAAGCGAGTACATCTGGCCTTCTTTTAAGCCGTCGTCCGTTCCTTTATTAACGAAAACCACGTCGCCGGCCCCGAAAATCGCCGAATTGTTTTCCTCCATCACAATCCTGCCTTCCATGCCGGGAACTCCAGGCTGAATGACTATGTTGGAAGGAAGGTTGCGATAAGGCATCAATTTATCGCCGACCATGATTGAGCGGTAGGTTTTTTCAATGACCGCTTTCATGGTTCCATTGGATATATGGGTGCAGACAGCCTCGCCAAGGATCCAGTGCTGCGTTCCAATTACGGCTTTACGGAACTTTCCATTGAAGGGATCCTTGACCTTGTCCAAGGGACGCCAGATGGTGAAACGATCGCCTTCAGCGTATTGGTCATCCGTACTTAAGGCAACATAGATGGCGGCGCCTGTGCCTGCCATTTCCCTGCCGTCCTGGGTTTTCCTGATTTCCCCCAAAGAATCCAATTCCGGTTTTCTGATGAAGCCGGCCTTTTCTATGGCTGGATACCAATAAGCCGGCGGAGGGGGAGGCGGTTCCTCCACCACCGGTTCCGGCTCGGGCTCCGGCTCGGGCGGAGGAGGCTCTTCCTTGGGAATGTAAGCCATACCGTCTTCCACATAAATATTGATAACCGTTCCGGGCTCAATCCAATGCGGATTCTTGATATGGGGATTTTGCTTCCATACTTCCGGCCACATGGCCGGAGTGTCGAAGAATTTTTCCGAGATATCCCACAGGGTGTCGCCTTCCTGGACCGTATACTCCAGCCCCTGGCGCCAACCGATATATTCCCCTTCGTCTTGGGAAAAGGCCTGTCCGCAGAACGCGAGGACGCAAGCCAGGATAACAACTACACCAATTTTAATGGGGTTTATACTCATAAGCCGTTCCCTATGGATGAAAAACGATTAACTGCCGCATTTTGCTATGGAACCATCGGCATCCCTTGCGGGAGACCGATGGGTTGCAGGTTTATCGATAAGTGTACGTGAGGGTTTCATTGCCGCCGTTACACCCTGGCGACTCCACAGGTTCCGTGTTGCACGAGGCGCTCTGGGTCAGAATGAATTCCACCTTCACTATGGGATCTCCAAAGTTGATCGTATAGGTAAAGGGTATGTTGGTATCTTCATTCGTGGGATCCCGCCAGGTGCCGCCGGAGATCAAATCGTCACCGTAAGTCTTCAGGGTGATGGTGTCGATCTCTTTGTAGTCGCCTTCCTCCAGTTTGTAGGTCCGCAACATCACGGTCGTGCCGACAATGGGCGGGTTGCCGTTGATATCCTGTACGTAGAAGGTGAATTCCACGGTTCTGGAAGAGTCTCCGACGGCCTTGACTTCCGCCCAATCGGACGTCGTCGTGGGCGTGATTATGCTGGCGCCGCCGATGGCGTACAATGTCTCTGAGGCCTCATTGTATGCCTGGAACCCGACCTCGCCGGAGAACAGGATCACCCTTCTGGTCATGATGGTGTTGTCCAGGCCGTTCTCGCTGGCGCCCCAGTACACATCGCCGGTGGAAAGATCCGTTGTGCCGGTAGTGGTCACGCCGTCCGCAGCCTTGTACAGATGGATGCCCTGGCCGCCTGCGAAAATCGCCTGCGGCGTTCCACCAGGCCCGGGACTATTGGAAAGGGCGATGGTGTGGATGGCGAACAGAGTCTTGTCATCCGGCGGATCGAATTGAGCCAGGCCGGTGGTTGCATCTCTCCAATCGCCGACAGGCAAGCCCGTGAGCGGATCAATGTCCACAACCTTCAGGTTGCCGACTTCATGGTACACGTCGGAGCCTTCATAGTAGATGGTTGCTGCGTAAAGCAGTTCATTGTCCATGTCCACCACTATGTCGGTGACCGAGCTGCCGTCGTCGCGCACCGTGTTGAAGGTAAAGGTGTCGCCGACTTCAAAGTCGATGGCGCCCGGATTGAGGGTGAGTTCCAGATACGGGCAAGTGTAAGCGCCTGCACTGATATCCACGTCAGGCTGCGCGCCGCTTACCGTGCCGACCAGGGAGAATATCCCGGCGCCCGGATTGGCGGTGGTGCATGTCAAGGTCCAGAACTCAGTCACCGAGTCGTCCGTGACGCTCATGTCGCTCAAGGTTCCGTTGCCTATGTTATCCACGTCCGCTTCAGGCGACGTAACCAGCAAGGCGCGATCCAAACCGTCGGTGTAATTATGCCACACTCCGGTTTCGCCTACGGTGTCATACACATAGATCCAAAGCCCTGCGTCCTCGGTGCCGGCGTAGATGATTTCATCGTTGCCGATCTTGGTTCCATCCAGGGTCTTGATGGTGGAGCCTTCGAAGGAGTCTTTCAGGAAGTTCCAGGTCTGGCCGCCGTTCGCAGAGCGATAAACTCCAGTCTGGGTTCCCGCGTAGATCACGGCGGTGGAGCCGCTTCCGTCCACCTTGATGATGTCCCTCACCCACTTGCCGTCGCGAACCTGAGGTCCTGCGTCAGTGCCGGTTACGTCGTTGCTGGTAACGGTAAAGGAAACCAGCGTGGACAGATGGTTGGCTACGTAGGTGATGCTGGTTAAACCAACATGATACAGGTTAAAGTCCACCGAATCGCAGGCATGATATACGCGGTAAGTTATGTTGCCGTCCAATGCAGTGGTGCTCATATTCGCATCCAGGCGAACCTGGGTTTGGTCGATGACCTCTACTATGGAGTAGTTTCCAAGATCTGCTCCGGTGGCTATAACAAAGGCGTCGCCTGCCTCAAATCCGTCGCTTACAAAGGTGGCTTCGCTGGAGCGGACGATGGGGGAGCCGGCCGTGGTCTGAAGGTCTTCCGCCGTGAAAACAGGGCCGCAAACCTGAGTCAACTCCCTATCCAGGGTAATCGAAGATTCCGTGAGATCCACGATGGTGTACACGCCGGCGTCCGAACCGGAGTTGATGGTCACGATGTCGCCGACCTCGTATCCGTCGGTCACGAAGGTTGAACCGGAGGCGTTGATGACAGCCGATCCGTAAACGGAGAATCCGTTGGTCACGTTCGACCAGTAAGAGTTGTCCGAGGCGGTGCTGTATCCGGTCTGCCTGTGGTAAGCCTTGTAAGACACACTGTTTTCATTATGGAACAGCGTGTAGTTAAGGCCCGTTTCTTCCACGACGACCGGAGCGACGTTTTCCTGCAGCAACAGCGTCTTTTCACTCAGCACGCCCAGAATGGAATAGGCGCCCGTGTAAGATCCCGACTCGATGAGCAGGATGTCGTCGGCTTTGAAGCCGTCGGTCAGGAAGGTTGCCGTATCCGAGTAGAAAACAACCTGATTGGAGCCGTTTTTGCGGTACACGCCGTTGTTGTTCTGATCGGGGTTGGCCTTTCCGTAGAACAGCATGTAATCCACGTCATTTGCGGCGGTGGTCATATTCGCGTTTAGCACCAGGGAAGAGGCGCTTGCCAGGCTGACCACGGTGTACGCCCCGAGATCATTCCCGCTGGTGAGAGCGACGTAATACCCCGCTTCAATGAGGTCGTACAGATCCGTATTGGGCAAGGATATGGTAGCCGAGCCGACAGCGGTCTGGGCGTCGTTGCCGGTGATGGGATCTGCGTAGGTTGATGTAAATGCTTTGTCAAGGTAAACCGTGTTGTTGTCCACCACGGTGTTAATAATGTACATTCCGATGTCGTCGCCGGAAGTGATGATGAGTCTGTCGTTTGCTGCAAATCCTTCATCAACAAACTTGGCGGTTGCGGAGGTGAACACCACCTGGCCTGAAATCTGTTGGCCGTCGCTGCCGTCCATAACATCCCCAACCGTAGCGGTGAAGTCAGCATCCAGGGTTAACTGGGTCTCGCTGTCCACACTCTGAATGGAGTATGTTCCGGCATCGTTGCCGCCAAAGATGGTGATGGAGTCTCCGGCTTCAAAGCCTGAGGCGTCAAAGGTCGCTTCGCCGTCCACCAAGACTGCCGAGCCGCCCTGGACCGAAGCTCCGCCCGTGGTGACAGCCCCCGGGGAGGTGTCATGGTTCAAGGCGGTGTTCAACTGGATTTCCGTCTCGCTCACCACGCTGGCCACGGTGTAGGTTCCGGCGTCGTCGCCCGTAGAAATGACGACCGTGTCGCCCGCTCCGAAATCATTGGTCTGGAAGGTGGCGGACGCGGAGGTCAGTATATCGGACCCGTTGGCCGTGACGCCGTCATCAGCCGAGAAAGACTTAAGGGCTGAAGAGAGCCCCGCCTGGACCCAGGTGATATTGGGTTCCGCAGAGCCGTCCAGGGTGTACCAGAGGCCGTTGCTCTGGGTGCCGACCCAGACCCAATCCGAGCCGCCGCCGTCGCAAAGCACCGAGGTGACTTCAGAGTTCCTGTTAAAGCATCCGAACACTTCTTCGGAATTGTTGCTGTTCCATTCGTTACCGCCGCTGAGGCTCCTGTACAAGGCGCCGTCTCCGTTGTAGCCCGTGGCTGCAAACACGGTGTTTGCATCATCGGGATCCACGCACACGTCGTTAACGTAGGGGTCGAGCCACGCTCTTTGCCTGGTGCTTATGCCGCTAGGTATGGACACGTTCGTCCAGGAGGCGCCTCCGTCGTTAGACTTGTAAACGCCGCCCCCGTTGGTGCCGATGTACATATTGGTGTCCGGGCTTGTGGGGCTGAATGCCATGGAGGTAACCTGGGTGGTTCTGCCGCCGTTGGTTGCCTCTGCAGTTACGGACACCCATCCCTGAGTGGGAGCGCTGGCTGTGGAGATCAGCGTGTCGCTGGCCTTGCCTTCACTATCGGTAAAAGCGCTGCCGCTGGCCAGCATGCCCCCGGTGCCGTAGGTGGCGAAGAAAATCGCCGAGCCTTCGGGAATGCGGTTATTGTATTTATCGTTGGCCGTTACTTGCATCAAGTCTTCCAACTGGGTAATCTTGATGCCCGAAATATTGTTGTATTCGGGAGACATGTTCAAGCCTTCGCCAACGGGCGGTCCATTGGTGATGGTCACCTTGGAGGCCGAGATGTTCACGGTCCGGTCGTGGTGATAGGTTGCTTTCACGTTGACCGTTCCGGAAGCCCAGCCGCTCTGCAGAATGGTGCCCACCTGTCCGCTGGAGGTCATCGCAGTGGTGGGAATGACCTGCTCCCCGCCTCCGGCGCCGTCTCCAATTTCGAAGTCAATGATATATCCGTCAGCCACCAGGTCTCCCACGGAGTCCAGGACATTGAACACCAATTGAGAGGTGGTCTGGCCGCCGGTGCCTTTGATGTTAATGGAAGCCGGCAGCGGATAACCGCTCGCCAACTGCAGGAAGGCGGGAGGCGGCTGAATATCGATGATTGCCGACCCGGTGACTTCCACGCCGGAGGTGGTCCACTTGGCGATGACCTCCACGGTTCCGCCCTTGGTTCCGCCGGTGAATACGCAGGAGTTGAACTCATCAAAGTCCGGTGCAGAGGTGTTGCCCGTGGTATGGGACAACTGGCCCATGCTCAGATCGCTGAGAGTGAAGGTAACGGTTTGAGGTACTGTGATCACAGACCCGTCAGCTTTGGCCAAAAGGACGCGGATCTCCGTGGTTTCCTCGCCCGTGCCGAGCAGGGAGTTCTGCTCCACCGATACGCTGACGCTTCCAGGTTCGTATTCCACATCCACTTCTGCCGTCCTGCCGCCGCATTCCGCCTTGATGACCGCGGTTCCCGCATTGCTGTCGGCTGTCAGCTCCACCTGGGCGATGCCGCCGGAAGTGGTGGCGCTGGTTGCGGATAGCTGGCCTCCTCCTGAGAAGATTTCAAAGTTGACGGTTGTTCCGTCCGGGGCTGCTCCGCCGCCTGACAAAGTGATGGTGGCGAAAATCGTAGCCGTGCTGGAGCCGTCAGCCGGCAGGCTGGTGGGATCCACTTCCAGACTCACACTGGCGATGGACGGGCCGGTCAGTTCAATAATGACGTTCCCGGAGTCTCCGCTGGTGGAGGAAGCGTACACCCTGACCTGTGTGCCAGGCACGGAGGCGGGCGCCGTATAGGTGACGCTGGCGATGCCGCCGACCGTTTGTCTGGTCAGGCTGTCCAGGCTGCCGCCGTCCTGAGTCACGGAGAAGGTTATGGTTTCGCCGTCAGCCACCGGGTTGTCGTTGGCGTCAAGCACGGTAGCCTTGATAAGGCTTTGACTTGCGCCGTCGGCGGTCAGACTGCTGGGCGTGGCCGAAACGCTCACCTTTGCGGGAGGTCCGGGTATAAAGGATATGCTGATGCTGTCTCCAATGCCGCCGGCCACGGCATTCACCGTGGCGGTTCCCAAATTGGTGGCCGAGTACAGAAGCACCTTGGCAACGCCGTTCACCGTGGTGACGTCATAGGACGTCTGATTGGCCACAGGCGTTGTGGAGGTGGAGTCATTCAAGGTGCCGGCGCTGGTCGTGAAAGTCACGGTGGTGCCGTCCGGCACGGCGTTTTCGTTGTTATCCAAAACCGTGGCGGTAACCAGGGCGGAAGACGCCCCGTTAGCTACAATTTCCGAAACGCCGGAGGTTAATTCAACCGTTTCCACCGAGGCGGCAACCAGGGCGATATTCCCGGTGGCTGTCGTCCCATTGGAAGTCTTGGCGGTAACGACAGCCTGAGACCCGGCGGGCACGGAAGAAGGCGCCGTGAAGGTCACCGTTGCATAGCCCTGGGAATTGGTCTGGGCCGCCCCAGAGGACAAGGTTCCGTAATCCGCGGTAAAGTTGACCGTAACTCCTTCCACCAGGTTAAAGTTGGCGTCCCTTGCCACAACCTCGACGACGGAGGTGGACTCGCCGTCGGCCGTCAGGTTGGAAGGCGTCAGGGACAAGGACAAGGTGCTGACCTCATCCGCCTTGTAGGTGACGTCCAACTCTCCGCACACGCCCTGGACGCAGGCCGTGATACTATCCACACCCGCGGTTGTGGGGCTGGTCAAAGTAACCGTAGCCTCTCCGTTCACCGTATCTGCGGTCGCAGCGGACAATGTTCCGCTTTGAGACGTAAAGTTGACGGTCACGCCATCGGCGACTGCAGCTCCCGTGGAATCATAGATCTCAGCGGTTATTGTCGTCTCTGCAGTTCCGTTGGCAATCAGGGAGGTGCTGCCCGCGCTTACGAGCACGCTGCCGAAAGTGCGGCTGGGCGAGTAGTAGCCGGACCAGGTGTCGTATACAGGAACGGAGTTCCCGCTGGAATCTGCGCCGTAAGCCAGTGCGTAGATGTAAACCATCTTGTTGCCGGCCGTATAGGTCGGGAACAGGATGGTGTTAACGGCAACGCCGGAAACGCCTTCATTACCCGTAACCCGGCTTCCATTGGTATTTCCGTACTCGGCGTAGCCGATTAGATAATTGTCTGCGCAAACGCCTGCTTCAATTTGCTTGTCCAGAATCAGAGTGTTGGGAGGCGACACGCTGTAAATGGTGTATCCGCCGTTGTAATCGGAGTCATCATCTCCAACAAAGAAGGTGTCGCCGGCGTTGACGCTGCTCACATCCTCCGCCACCACAACCTGCGAACGCGCTCCCGAATCGGACACGGTAAAGCCTGCTCCGCTGACTCTGATTTCATCCAGAAGTCCGAAGTAAACCGCCGTGCCATCCGGAACCGGGCTGCCGAACTTATCGGTTACGACGGCATCCAGCAAGCGGACGGAGTTTTCACCGTAAGTTCCGAAGATCTCGTTGTGGGGGTAGAGATTGACCACCGCGGGATTGCCGGCGCCGATTACGATGTCGGAGTAAGTGGCGACAGCAGACTGTCCGCCCTGGGTGCAGGTGACCTGGATGGACACCGGGCCGGGAGAATAGCCGGAGTTGAAAGTGGCGTAGGCGATGCCGCTGGAAGTGGATTTGAGGGAAGTGGCGCCCACGCCCTCATTTCCGTCGATGTTTTCCTGGTTGTTGGGGCCGTTCAGGATTTTAAACTCTATATTATCCACAATATAGGCCGTGAACGACACTCCGGTTTCCGTTGAGCCAAAGGGATTGGCCCCGGTATTCAGCGTCACTTGGTGCTCGTTGTCGACCGAGTCGATCTCGTAGGATCCCGCGTACTCGCCCGAACTGATGACCAGGTAGTCGCCGGCGTCGTATCCGCTAGTGATAAAAGATGCGGAAGCAGACTGGAAAGTCCTTTCCGTGGCTGAAATCAAACCGTCTCCCGCCGAGTAATAGTCCTGGATGGGGTCTCCGGTTTCATCATAAACCTCGGCTGTGATGATGCAGCTTTCCGCCTTGCCCGAACCCGCAATAAACAGCGCGTCGGTATCCACGGAAAGCACAATCCGTGTGGGCAGGCCAGAAGACGAGCCCGTAGAGCCGTAGGAAATCTGCACGCCGCGATTATTGGGCGCCGGCCTGGTGGGATCTTCGTAACACAGGCCGTCCACACACACGTTGACCGTGCCGGTTTCTATGGTGCCGGTGTTGTTTCCAAGCACGCCGATTTTGGCCACGCCGTTGGCGGTCACTTCGGTTTTGGAGGCGACGACCGTGTACACGCCGTCGTCTTCGGGGCATAACGGATAATCGTCCCAAATCCATCCTCTATCGATGGAAAAAACCACTTCCGTGCCATCAGCCACAAGGTTATTTGTCCTGTCATACACTGTGGCGTACACCCTGGCCGTATCGCCGGGGCAATAATAGGTGTAGGAAGGAATGGTCGAAGGATTGGCGTACGCGTCGATCCGGTAAGGCGCGCCCGGAACAAAGGCCACGGTCATGCTATCCACCAGCGAGGAGGACGTAGCCGTGATAAATGCCGTGGTGCCGGCCGTGGTGCTGCTGGTCAGGGTGGCCTTGGCAATGCCATTATAGGTTTCCGCAGTCACGGAGTTGCCGCCGCCGGACCCGGCTCCTATATAAGTCAAATCTCCTTGCGTGGTGACAAAGGTCACTACCGTGCCGTCTTCTACGGGATTTCCGGCATTATCCGTAAGTTCGGCCCACAAGGAAATATTAGATGTTCCGTCGGCCACCAGTTCCGGCACGTTACCACTGACTTGTGTGCCGTCGATATAAGCGGTGAGAATCAAGGACGAAATGACAAGGTCTTGCAGGACCATTGTTTTGTTGCCTGTAATGCCTTGCCCGCAGGTGGCGGTGATAAGGTAAGTCCCGCCCGTGCTGGAGGCGATATAGGTAACAGTTACGTAGCCGTTTTCGTCCGTAGTGTCGGCAACGGGGACTACTCTTCCGCCGCCGGCTTCCACGGAAAACTGCACCGTTGTGTCAGGCACCGGGTTGGCGTTGGCGTCCAGCACCAATGCCGTCACGTTTGCTGTGCTCTCGCCGTCGGCGACCATATTTGAGGTGGAAAGGGATACGGCGACGCTTGCCGGCGCTCCCGCCACAAAGTCCACGTCCACGGTGCCCGTTACGCCTCCCACGTCCGCCCGGACAGTGGTCGAGCCCACCAACTGGGCGCTGTAGAGTCTAACCGTTGCTATGCCGCCGCTGGTGACGGTGTTATAGGTAGCGGTTCCGCCGTTTCCTACAGTGGCGTCAAGAGTTCCGGAGGTGGTCGTAAACGTGACGGCCACGCCGTCCCCCATAAGATTGTCGTATTGGTCGTAAACCGTGGCGGTAATCGTGGTGTGGGACGCCCCGTCCGCCACAATGGAGTCGCTGGCCGCGGCGACGTTAACATTTGCAGGCTCCGTCTGCAAAACGTTGATGGTCACCGGAGTGTCGCCTTCCACGCTCTGATAGGTGGCTTGCACAGTGTAGCTTCCCGGATTGTCGGAAGGTACGCTGAAGTTGACGGAAGCCATGCCGTTGTTTGTGGTTGCGCTGGAAGAGGACAACACCGTTCCAATGGAGGCGTTGTTGGGATCAAGCGCATAGAAATAAATGGTCGTGCCGTCGGCGACCGGGTTGTGTCCGATGGCCGCCGGTCCGTAATTGTCCGTTACCGAGCATCTTATGGCGATTTCGGCCCCGCTGCCCTGATACGCAGTAATGGACGTGCGTTCAAAGGCGATGTGCGCAGGAGGTCCGGGAATGTAGGTCAGGTCAATGTCTTCGGAAATGCTGTCTACGGTCGCTTCTACGTTTTCAGTCCCAACATAGAGGCTGGATGTCAAAGTGACGGAAGCCTCTCCATTGGAGTTGACTGTGCCCACTCCGCCATTGGACAAGGTTCCGGAAAAAGCCGTGAAATTCACCGTGGTTCCCTGCGGCACAAAGTTGCCGTACTTGTCGGTGACCGTGGCTGTAATGAGGCACGTGTCGAGACCGCTGGCCGTCAACGTGGTTTTGCTGGCTTGCAGGGAGATGTTGGCCGCCTGAGCGGCGACTACCGTAATGTCCACCTGGTTGGATACGATGGTTTCGGAATATTTTCCCAAAATCGAATAAACATCAGGATCCAAAGCCGAAGAGAACGTGGCCTCGACCACGCCGTCGGCGGTTTGCAGGCTGTCCGACGTAATGGGCGACGGAGTCACCGTTGCGTTGCTTGAATCCAGCACCGTAAAGTAGACGGTAGCGCCGTCTTCAACGATATTGCCGAACTGATCCTTGACAACCAGGGTCAAATCAGCGTTGTCCGTTCCGTAGGAGTCCAAGGTGATCGTGTCGGAAGACAAAGCCAGTTGGAAAGGGCTGCCTGGAACAAAGGACAAGGTGATGTCCGTAGCGTCCACTCCGTTGCACTCGGCGCCGACAGTCACTGTCGGCACGGTCTGGTTGGAGCTGGACAAGGTCACCTGGGCTTCACCGTCGGCGTCCGTCACGGCCGAAGCGGCGCTAAGGGTTCCGGCGTCGGTGGTGAAATTGACCGTCGCGCCCACAACAGGCTTATCGTATTCATCCGTCACTTCCACTGTCAGGGTGACGGTATTGCCGCCGACCTCAACCGACGAGGCGGAAGCGCTAAGCGTCACGCCGCTGGTTGCGCCCGTGATGGGATCGATCCAGCTGTAACTTCCGGAAGGAAGCACCGTGACCGTCGTTGCATCGGCGGTGTTTCCGTTGGGATCCAGAACAATGACCTGCAAGGGATTGCCGTCAACCGGCTGAGGCACGTTGGAAATAGTAATGGGATCTAACGAACCCACTTCAATCACCTGATCGCCGACCAGGATGAGATCGCCGGAAGAGGCGTTGATGTCGTCGAGATTGACGCGCAGCGTGCCAGGCTTGACGCCGCTTTCGTCAAAAACGCCGTAAAGACCGCCCTTGGTAATGGGCATATTTCCGGCGACTGAATCGCCGATGGTGTATCCTGTATCTTTCCATGTGTGCGATTCCGGATCAAAATACAGAACCTTTTCGGTAGTCCAGTTGCTCGGGTTGGGCAGAGCCAGGGTTCCGGGGTTGCCGAGACTTCTCAGCATGGCCGGTGAAACATGGACGAGCACGTAAGGCGCCTGCACGCCCAGGGTGGCGTTCAACCCGGTCTCCCTGCTATCCACGCTGGGAAGATCGCACGGCAGAGGCGCGTTGACGTCGTAATTCTCCACCCTGAAATCAGCCTTGTTCACGTTGGCGAGACCGGAAGCGCCAAGCAGCCTGTAGACGCCGCTGATTTGGGCGACCATGGTTAGGGTGGCAAACTCTCCGTTCACGGTATTGGAATTGAGAGTAAAGGCCTCCGTAGCCAAATGCTCCACATAAGGCAAAGTGGCGCCGGGCATAAACAGGAAAAGCTCCATATCGGAGCTGCCGACCGTGAAGTTTTTATAGGATGTTCCGTAGGCGTCGTTGGTGGTGGCGACCACAATGGTGTGATCTCCAGCCTTCAAGTCTTCCGTTTCAAAACTCCCGTCACTCCCATCCGCTTCCACAGGGTTGGAAAACAGCAGTGCTGTGGAGTTTGTAATATCCGCTCCAGTCGCGCCGTAAAAGGTGCCTGCTACTGTGGGATTTTCGACGACGGTTCCGCCGCCGCCGCCATCGTCGCCGCCGCCTCCGCCGGAATCGGATGCGCCGCTCCCCCCCGGGCCGCAGGCAGTAAAGAATAGGAAAATGATCCCCAGCAAAAGCAACAACGCTGAGCGAAGATTGAATTTCTTCATGGGAGTGTCCTCACATTCGGATTGGTGTATACCCTCATGAACCTCCAGCCCCTGGCAATGGCCCTGGATGTCCTGTAAACTTGCATCACTTGAGTGCGCCATAATATGATCCCGGCATTTCATAGTTATTGGATTTCCTCCAACTCGACAATAGTAGGAGTAATGAACACCAACAATTCTTCCCGTTCCTCGGACTTTGTGGAATTCTTAAAAAGCCATCCAAGCACGGGAACATCGATCAATCCGGGCCATCCGCCCACATCATCCCTGAAAGTCGTCTTGATAATGCCGCCGATAACAACCGTGTCGCCGTCATTGACCAGCAATTCGGTATCCACTTCTTTCGTGTTGAAGGATTGTTCCTCCGAAATAACCGCGCCCACGTCGTTCTTTTCCACGGTCATCTTCATGGAAACCCGGCGATCCTGGGTCACGTGCGGCGTGACTTCCAACTGCAGGTCCACCGCCTTGTACACGATAACGGTATTGCCGTCCCCGTCAAACTGCTTGATGGGATAGTCGATGCCCTGCTTGATCGTGGCCGGCTTGTTGTCCAAGGTCCTGATTTTGGGAGAGGAGACGATTTTGATTTCGCCCCTGCTCTCTGCTGCGTTCAACGTGGCGTTCAGCGAAAGCGGCGTCAGGCCAAGCAACCGGGTGAAGTTAAAACCAAATGTATTGTTGCCGTAGTCATCGGTCTCCGTAGGATAGTTGACCGACCAGTTGTATCCGTAAGTGCCGCCCAACACGTCATACCCGCGCTGGGGGCCGACCCCTTCCCTGGAATCCCCGGGTTGAATGCCGGATTCGCCGTTCCAAGCAAGCCCGATGCTTCTGGAAAAGGTGGTCTGAGCCTCCACGACCCTGGCCTCTATTTGAACCTGGGCGGTAACTCTGTCCAGGCGGCTGACGATGTCTCTGGCTCGTTTGATTCTGTCCTTAATGTCAATCATTATAATGGTATTGGTTCTAATGTCAACGTCTACTGAACCGCGATCAGGAGATTTAACTGCTTCCACATGCTTGATAAGATCGCTGGCGTCCGTGTAATTGACTGGTATGAACTCCGTGATCATGGGCTCCAAGGCCTGCTGCTGCAATTCATTTTGCATCTGCTGGTTCTTGGTTTCCGTGAGCGTTTTGATCCTGTCTATGTTGGCCTGCTCCCTGGCCCTTTCGGCCGCAGCCTCCTCATCCAGCACGGATTGGGGCGCGATCCGGATTACGTCCTTGATTTTCTGCATGCCCAACTGGTTCATCTTGAGCACCAGATGCAGGACCTGGTCCCAGGGCACGGGTTTTTCGAGAGTGAGGGTGACCTCCCCTTCCACGTCCCGGTCAATGGCGAAGTTCAGGCCGCTGACTTCTTTAAGAATTCTAAAAACGTTCTTGATGTCGGTCTTGTAAAAATCCAGGGCGATTTTTTCGCCGGTGTAAACGATTTCGGTCTTGGCTGAGCCGGTCCGCAGTTCCTGGGAGATGGCGTCCATAAAGTCCAGAGACTGCTTCGGCCCTGCGCCTTCCTCAAAGCCCTCATAATCGGCCAGGTCTCCGCCCATCATGTCGTCGCCGGCCATGGAGGCCGCTTCACCGGGTCCGGGCAAGGGCTCTTCCTGGCGCATAATGCTTTCCCACCTGGGCAAGGCCGCCTGGGCCAGGGGCCTGGGAGGAATGTCCGACGCTTCCAGATGCAGCAATATGCCCTGGTCGGTCTGCTCCACATGGTAAGCCACCATCTGGCGCAGTTCCACGGACACCGCCGTGTCTTTGGGGCCTCTGGCGTACGGTACGATCCGGTCTGCAGCGCTTTCAAAACGCGTGGTGATGAGGGGGCGCTGCTGCTCTTTGGGAACCTGCACGCCGGGAAGCTCCACCACTAGACGTTTTTCCGCGGGACGGGTCACCTTATACTGAACCGGCTGGGAGACCTCGATCTTGATGGAGGACCTGCCGGCGGGCTCCTGCAGGAAGTTGACCCCTGTGAGCCACACGGGACCGGTGGGCGCGGGAACGGGCGCGGAAACCACTTCCTTGAACTCGGCGGCCTCTTCAGGGCTGTCCTCAGCCCCGGCCCCCCGGAAGGTTTCTTCCATGGTCTGGGATGCGGCTGCGCCTTCGGAAGTCCCGGCGGCTTGAACGGCCGCCGGCTCAGAGGCCGGGAGCACGTCTTCCTCCACAGGCTCCTCTCTGCCCAAAAGCACGTACAACGCGCCGTCTTCCTTCTTGATTTCGTAAGGCAGCTCCCTGGACAGGCTGATTTCCACCCTGGCGGAAATCATCTGGCCGTCCGCCTGGGTAGCCATGACGTTCTTCACCAAAGGAGAGGCAGGCTGGAGAGTGGCGGGAAGGTTTGCAGCCAAGGCGGTTTCGGGAAAGTATAAGACCACCCCATTGTTAAAGGGCGACTTAACCGCCGTGTACATCAGGTTGGCATTTCCCCGGATGAGGACGGAGGCCACATTTTCATCGCCTCCCACGGAGATTCCCGTAATTTCCCTTTGAGCCTCGGGAACCGCCGCAGTCTCCTCCACCGGAGCCGCAACCTCAGGCTCCTGAGGCTTTACCTGGTCCTGCTTCACCGAACATCCGTAAACGCCCGGAATTAAAAGTGCAGCAACCAGTGCTCCCACAACGAGTTGTTTAAACCTTCTACGTCCCATGTTAAAAGTCCCCGGCTGATTTCTGTAGGCTTAGCTGCCGCTTATTAATAATAATGTTGCCGAACATGTCTTCTTCTTCCACATCAACCACCACTTTATTGTTCTGGAGGTCGATTTCGGACACCGTACCGCCTTCATTGCCGATGTAGGTGCCCTTTCTGATTATAAACCCCTTGGCGCCGTCAGGGATCTGCACCAGGGCCAAGGCTTCGCGCTTCATCCGCATGATGGCCACCAGATCCAGGGAGTTAAGGGGATATTTCTCAATAGGCGTTTGGATGGGCCGAGGCTGTCTGATGGGAGGCCTTTTAACGGCCACCTGGGGGCCTTCATCCGGCGTGTCCACGATGGCGGGCTCCGGCGCCTTTTCCGGCTTGTCAGTCAAGGGCCTGAAAGGGTTGAGCTTGGCGCCCCGAACATATCTGTAATTTTCCAGTGCAGTAGCCACGTCTACGCCCTCCTCTTCGGATTCCGGTTCCGCCCCGACGTCTTCCGCGCCGATCTTGATATTTGGCATGGCAATGGGCTGTTCCGCCGGGGGCGTTTTTTCCTTCTGCGCAACCGGCGGAGGCGTTACAGGCTGTTCCGGGGCCGCTGCAACAGGTTCTTCCGGCGGCGCCGGAGTTTCCTGGGGCGGCTCCACGGGAGCCGGCGGCCTGGCTGCCGGCGGCCTGGGAGACACTTTCATGCTCACGCCGTTTTGTTCAGGCTGGGCCTCCGGAAGCGTTCCGGACGGCCTGGACACCTTCATGCTCACGCCGGAAGGGGCCGGTTGGACCGGCGGCTTCGAGACCTTCATGCTCACGCCGGATTGCTCCTCCACTGCGTTGACCGAAACGGCGTTGGCAAGAGCCTGGGAGGCCAAGTCCGGACGCGCCTCCACTTTCATGGATACGGAGGCGGGGCCGGGCGTAAACTCCGGCGTTGCGGCATAGACCGGGGTAAAAAGCAGAACCGCCCCTGCAGCTAAAGCAGCTGCTCCGGGCGCCATAGGCTTTCCCGCCAGTCTCCCCTGCTCACTATTTTTTGCTTGTTTTCTTTTTGTTCGCATCTGTCGCCTCGGGCTCCAGGAACCTGTAAGTCACTGCCTGGCAAGTACACACCAGGCGGCGCCATCCCCCGTTCTGCTCATTATTGGGAACAATATCGTATCTGTTGATATTAACGATGCGGGGCAGATGGGCCACTTTATCAAAAAAGGAGGCAATGCCGTGGTAATCGCCTTCCACAATCATTTCCACGGGCATTTCCACATATGAATCTTCAGGATATTCCACTTCAGGTCTGGGCTGAAAAAGCGTCCACTCCAGCCCGGCTTCCTTTCCGGAAAGAGACATCCTGTCCAAAAGCTCGGGTACTTCCTTTTTCTTGGGCAGGGACTCGGCGGACTTGGCGAGCCTCTCCTCCGCCCTCTTGCGTTGCTCCCTGACCTTGGGCAGCTTGGCGGCTTTGGCCTGGGAAACGCGCACCTCGTTCAGCTTGTTTTCAAGCTTGGTGCTAAGCTCGCTCTTTTGGGTCCAATAGGGCTTGAATAAAAGGAAGGTGAAAAGCGCGCCAATCACCAAAAACGCAGCAACGAATATCAGAATGCGCTGCGGTCTGCTTAATTGGCCGATCTTATCGACAAATACCGTCAGTTGTGATGGAGCATCCTTGGATTTAGCCATGGTTTAACCTGCCTTTTAACCTATATATGGGACCCGTAAACGGCCTATATTACTTCTTCTTATTAGGGGCCTTCTTCGCCGCATCTTCATCCCCGGCCCCAGGCTTGATTCGCTGACAATGGATGTTAAACTGCTTGAAATTCAACAAAGCAGAGTCATCCGACGCCGCCAGCCTCCTTAAACTCACATCGGAAAAATAGGGAATTTCGGGCTCAGCTTCGTCGCCGGCCATTGCCAGGGACGGCCCCGAAGGAGCTTCCGTAAAGTTTTCAAGCCTGTCCATGAAGGCCGCCACGTCTTTGGCGTCCACGGCCACGCCTTCTATGTCCAAATCCTGTTTTCCTTCCGCGGTCTTGGACTTAAGAGCAACCAGCCAGACCCTCTGGTCTCTGGCCGACAAAACGCCGGAAGACGGCGGGGAGATCAACTGGGTCAAATGGTCCAGGAGCTTGACCGCGTCGAAACGCGACTGCCGGAGCCCTTCGATGGTGGCTTCCCGTTGTTCCAGCATGGCGATCTCAGCCAATATGGCGTCCACTTCGGCGGCCTGCTTCTTATACTTCACAAGGTCCGCCTCAGCCTGGGCCAGCTCGCTTTCCAAATCAGCCACCTGGCCCATGAGAAACACGGCATAGAATGCGCAGCCGACAATAAATAAAGCGATGGCTGCAAAAAAGACTATGACCTGTCTTTTGACGTTCTCACTTTTCCGGGCGGCCCGAAAGGGCAGAAGGTTGACTCTGATCATTTGTCACCCGCTCTCCTTAACGCAAGGCCCAGGGCGATGGTGGCCTGGGGCCCGATGCGCTTTAAATAGCCTGGATCAAACTGTTCGTCGCTCGCATCCATGGCCGCGAAGGGATCCAGCAAAAAGACGTCCACTCCGGTCTCCGCCGCCAGCGTCTCTTTGAATCCTATGATTCCGCTGCTTCCGCCGCTCATGACGATTTTGCTCAAGCGCTCGTCATTCATGGAATAGAAAAAATCAAAGGCAGGACGAATTTCCTCGCACCATCTGGCCGTAGCCAAAGCGATGATGTCGTTCAATTCCTCCTTGTCCATCTTAGCGTTTTCAGGATCGGCCTTCCATTGCTCGGCTTCGTCGTAAGAGCAGCCGCCGCGCTTCATGATCTCCTGAGTGATCTGAGCGCCGCCCATGGCCACATCCCGGATAAGCACCGAGTTCCGGTTCTTTATAATATTGACCGAGGTCTTGGAGGCCCCCACATCCACCAGCGCGACGATCTCGTCGTCCACGTCCGAAAGCAGCTCGTAGATGTTCTGCACGGCAAAGGCGTCCACATCCATGACCACCGGATGCAGCCCCGCCATCTCCACCACGCTGACATACTCGTCAACCAGGTCCTTTTTGGCCGCCACAAGAACCACATCCATATGGCCGTCCTTCTCCGAACTATTACCCACAATGTGGAAGTCCAGATACACGTCCTGAATGTCGAAAGGCAGGTATTGCTCGGCTTCCACCGAGATGCTCTCCTGCATTTCCTCCTCCGTCATGGTCTTGACGGTGATGTTCTTGATGATGACCGAGTACCCGGCTATGGAAATGGCGGCGTTAAGCTGCTTGATGTTAAAGGCGCGGCAAAGGTCCTTGATGGTCTCGGCCACCTTTTCGTGGTCCTTGATCACCCCGTCCTCAATTGCACCCTCCGACAATTCCATTAACCCGAACTTGGCCAATACCCGGCTTTGCTTGCGCTCTTCTATCTCCGCAATCTTAATAGCCGCCGAGCCGATGTCCAGACCAACCAGGCCTTCTTGCTTTTTAAAAAGTGCCATAGCTCTTACTCACCAAAAACCCTTACTTTGTCCTTTGGTTGATAACCCAAGGCCCTAAGGATTTTCCTCTGGGTTTCCATCCGACACGGGTAGCCTTTTTCAATCCGGTCAACCGTGATGGGCGAAATCCCCGCCTTTCTCGCAAGTTCAGCCTTGCTTAAGAGCGCTGATTCACGAATTTCCTTTAGACAATTTTTAGCCATTGGAAAACTTTCCCCGGAGGTCTTGTGCCACCCACGTACTAGACCGCCTCCCTTTGGAAAACATCAGATACCCCCGATCCGTTATGAAACTGAAGAACACGTTGATATCACAATGCCCAAGGAGTCTTCCAAGGTCAATTAATTTATATATAAATTAATATAAATTATGCATAATTATCCTATATTGTGCCTTATTATATGTTTTCAGCCTAGATGTTGTGGCCTGAAATCATATATATGTGCTATTTCACATTGTTGCGAGAGCCAGGCCCGACGGGGGCCTTATCCAACCTCTTACATTCAAGCCCCTCCTGTCAGTAATCTGCCACACGGCAAAGCCTTGAAAAAGCTCACACCTGCTGGTATTAATGCTTTAATAACGCCCTTTCGATAACCCTCGTTCCTTATAATAAGGATGGAGCGGCGGACTATGGACCGAAAAAAGATATTGGTTACAGGAGGCGCCGGGTTCATCGGCTCCAACTTTATTTTAAAGACTCTGCGGGAAGATCCCCTTTGCCGAATCTGCAACCTGGACGCCCTCACCTATGCGGGCTCCCCGCGGAACTTCCAGGGCCTGCCCCGGGATCAGGCCTCCAGGCACAGGCTGGTGCATGGAAATATTTGCGACGCCGCCCTTTTGGAAAAGTTGTTTGATGAGGACGATTTCGACGCCGTCGTCCATTTTGCGGCGGAGTCCCATGTGGACCGATCCATCAAGGATGCGTTAGGTTTCGCCTCCACCAACGTCATGGGAACCTGCACCTTGCTGGAGGCGGCCAGGCAAAACTGGGAAAACCGCGGCCGCCCCCATGATTTTCTGTTCATCCATGTTTCCACGGACGAGGTGTTCGGGTCCCTGGGGCCTGAAGGCTCTTTTTCTCAAGCCTCGCCCTACGACCCGTCCAGCCCCTACTCCGCATCCAAGGCGGCCTCGGACCACTTTGCAAGGGCGTATCACAGAACATACGGTCTGCCGTGCGTCGTCAGCAATTGCTCCAACAACTACGGTCCCTATCAATTTCCTGAAAAGTTGATTCCCCTGATGTTATTGCAAATTTTAGACCAGAAGCCCCTGCCAGTCTACGGGGACGGCCAAAACGTCCGGGACTGGCTTTTTGTGGAGGACCATTGCCAGGCCCTGTTGGATATGTTGGAAAAAGGCGCCCCGGGGGAGACTTATGTAATAGGAGGGGGGGAGGAGAAGACCAACCTGGAAGTGGTGCACCTGTTATGCGAACTGGCGGACCGGAAATTGAACAGGCCCGCATCGGAAGACAGCAAAAGGCTCATTTCCATGGTCAAGGACAGGCCGGGTCATGACCGGCGCTACGCCATGGACTTTTCAGAAACCACGGCCAGGCTGGGCTGGAAGCCGGCCCACAGTTTCAAAGAGGGCCTGGAGGCCACCGTGGACTGGTATTTGTCCAACCAGGCCTGGGTGGAGCAGGTTCGCTCCGGAGAATACCGGAACTGGATGGAATCCCACTATTAGTAAAAACCGGACGAACTCTTCAAAAAGCCCGTCCGGCAGTATTTTTTTCCGCCGGGCGCTCCCGCGCTAATGCATGATCGCCCTTGCCGGAGGGCGTTCATCGGTGATTTTAAACCGGAACACCATGTTCTGAAGCTGATCCGCCATGCTGGTGAGCATGGAAGCGTTGGCGATGAGGTTCTGATTGCCCTGGGCCATGTCTCCGGCCGTGGTGTTCACCTCGGATATTTTCCGCACAATGAGCCGTGTGGAATCGGAGCAGGAGGACACGTTATCGTTCACCCGGTCCAGCGCCCGGGAGGTTTCCTGAATGTCGCGGGTTATGTTGCTGGTATGCCCGGCCTGCTCCCGCGTGGCCCGGACGATTTCCTCCACAAACCCGTCGATCCCCTTGATGACCATGGTGATGTTCTCCACCTCGTCGATGGCTAGATGCGAGGTGTCTTGAATTTGACGGATTTGCGACCGGATGTTGGCGCTGGCTTCGGCGGTCTGGGCGGAGAGGGCTTTCATCTCCCGGGCCACCACCTGGAAGCCCTTGCCCGCGTCTCCGGCTTTGGCGGCTTCAATGGCCGCGTTGATGGACAGCATGTTGACCTGGTCCGTCACCTCGGCGATGGCCTCGTTCACCTCGCCGATAAAAGCCGCCATCCGGCCCAGATGCAGGATTTTCTCAGACGCGTCCACGGCCTGCACAACGGCTTTTTTCGTGACTTCCATGGCGTCTTCGGTCTTTTTCTCGATAGCGGCCAGGGACTTGTTCATCTTGTTGGAAGCGGCGGCGATCTGACGCACGGTATGGGCGGTTTCATTGAGGGACGCGGCGGCGTCTCCCAGGTTGACGTTCATGTCATTGACCGAATTGGTCACCCAATGAGTTTCGGTGGAGGTCTGATCCGTGCCCGCCGCCAGGGAGTCGCTGACCACCCGCATTTCGCCGGAGGCG
Source organism: Desulfatibacillum alkenivorans DSM 16219 (assembly GCF_900142135.1). Lineage (GTDB taxonomy): Bacteria > Desulfobacterota > Desulfobacteria > Desulfobacterales > Desulfatibacillaceae > Desulfatibacillum > Desulfatibacillum alkenivorans. The sequence goes on from NZ_FQZU01000028.1 coordinate 67,980, forward strand.
TTCTGCAGGTTGCGGGCGTGGGCCATGATTTCGCGAATCATGGCCTGGGTATTTTCAACAAAAGTGTTGAAGGACATGGCCCACTGGCCGATTTCATCCCGGGACTCCACCTTGAGGCGCCTGGTGAGGTCCGCCTCGCCCTGGGCGATTTCCCGCATCATGGCCGTGGCCCTTTTGATGGGCTTGACGATCTTCCACCAGACCAGGGTCCTGCTCAGGACGATGATAAGCAGGCCCATCAAGGCCATATAAATTACCAGGCTGCGCTTTTTACCGGAAAAAGAGGCTGCCACGTTTGAATCGATGCCCGCGGCGATCACGTCAATGTCGTCGACGGGTACGCCGGTGCATAAAATCCAGCCCCAATCCTCATATAGTTTGAAAAAGCCTTTTTTCGTCTGAACCCGGTCAGAGCCTTCCACGGCCTCCGTGTACATCAAATCTCCGGCGCCGTCCTCGCTGTTTTTAGCGGTTTCGATGATTTCCTTGATGTACTCGCGCCCCGAAGCGTCCTTGAGGTCCAGGGCCACCGTCTCCTCCAACTCGGGATGCATGGGGTTGACCCAAAACATGCCGTCCACGTCCACCACAAAAAAATAGTCGCTGCCCTTGGCTTTGGCGCCCCCGTCCCCTTCCGAGCCTTTGGAGGCTTCCAGGTTCAGCGTCTTGGGCCCGTACCGCATTTCCCGGAGGGCATTCCGTGCGGTTTCATAAAAATCCGCGGTTTCAATAACGCAAAAGGCATTGTTAACCAGGTTTTCCGCCTGCTTTTGCCGCTCATTCAGCAATAATTCGTGGATGGTCTTGATTTCGCTGTTTTTCGCCTGCATCAAAAAATGGCTGGACAGCCACCACGCCATGACGGCCATGGCGATTAGTCCGGCCGCAAATAAAACATTTATCTTTCTGGAAATGTCCATTGTTCTCCCCTTCATAAACAGGTTAAAGGCCTTGATTTTTTGAACAATGAAAAAAAACGCCAGCCCCAGGCGCCAAGCCTTGTGCAGCCGGGACAAATTGACTGCCCGGCTCACTCGGTTTTTCGCCTGTCCCCACCCGGCGGACGCAGTCAAAAACGCGTTCCGCATTCGCTGTTTGTTTTGCTTCAATGCCATTCCACAAATATTAGAAGTGTGTGTGATTTGCGTAAGGAAGCCGGAAATACGGCGGCTACTTGGATTTACAACCATTTGGTTTTGAGAACTATTTCCAATAACAACGGGTCTATTCCTTATCAACATTAAAAAGTCGTTTTTAATGCTGTAACGCAATTTTCGCCCATTGCTGACGATTGTATTCATTAGAAAGCTCCCTTTCTGTATTTGCATTAAACATGGCATTAATGAATACATCCTTGAAGATCCTGCAAGGCGCCCTCCCCGCCTCAAAGACAATCTGTGCATGCACTGGCGCCCGCACTTATGCTATAATGGCCTTACCATCGTTAACGGCAAGCCGTTTAATTCGGCGCCCCAGCAAACTCCATGGAGGATTTTATGAAAGCACGGATTGTTCTTCTGGCCGCGGTATTGACCATATGCTTTTGCCTTCCCTTGCAAGCCGCGGAAAACATCAAACTGGGCGTGGTGACCAAGCCCGGTTCCGCGCAAAACGTGGTCGCCGACAAATTCAAGGAACTGCTGGAAGCCAAGTCCAACGGCGATTGGACCGTGACGATTTACGACTCCGGGGTTTTGGGCAACGAAACGGAAATGCTGCAGCAAATCCAGATGAACACCCTCCATATCGGGATTATTACCGGCGGGCCGTTCGACACCTTCACGCCAATCGTGCGCGTCATCAACTATCCCTTTTTATTCAAAGACAACGCCCAGGCCGACGAGATTCTGGACGGCCCCCTGGGTCAGGAGATCCTGGACGGGCTGGAGCCCATGGGCTTTAAAGGCCTGTGTTTTTCCGAAAACGGGTTTCGAAACCTGACCAACAGCAAACGCGCCGTCAAAACGCCCGAGGATTTAAAAGGCCTGAAAATCCGGGTCATGAACTCGGCCTTGCATAAAACCATCTGGAGGGCCCTTGGCGCCAATCCCACGCCCATGGCGTGGCCCATCTATACGGAGCTTCAACAGGGCGTGATCGACGGCCAGGAGAACCCCCTCTGGGTTATGGAGGTCTACAAATTCTATGAAATTCAGGATTATATGACCATGACCCGCCATGTGTACTCTCCGCACATCGACGTCGCCTCCTTAAAGTGGTGGCAAAACCTGGACGCCAAGGATCAGGCCCTGATCGCCGGGTGCATGAAGGACGCCGCCAAGTTCCAGAGAAAAGACAACCGGGAGAAGGACGCGGCCAGGATAAAGCTGCTCCAGGAAAAGGGCATGCAGATTGAAATGCATCCCGACGTGGACGCGTTCCGCCAAAAGGTCGCCAGCCTGGCCGGCAGCGACATGTTCAAAGACCCGGCGGTTCACGATTTGCTGGTGAAAATGCTGGAAGCCGTCAAATGACAATGACGGCCAAATTCGTCAGGGTTTATCAAAGGCTGAGCCTGGGCCTGAACCAGGCTGTGGAGGGAGTTTTGTTCGCCCTGGGGCTCACCATGGCGATCATCGTGTGCACCCAGGTTTTTTTCCGGTATGTGGTGAACGACTCCCTGTTCTGGTCCGAGGAGGCGGCGCGGTATCTGCTGGTGTGGCTCACCTTTTTGGGGGCTACGTCCGCCTATTACCGGGGCGTGCATCCCAAGATCGAAAGCCTGGCCAAGCTGGCGCCGCCCAAGGTGCGCCTGGCGGCCCGGGTGCTGGTGCATTTTATCTCCCTGGCCTTGTTCGCCGTGCTCATCGTCTATGGCGTCAAGTTCTCGTATTTTGTGCGGCTTCAGATTTCTCCGGCCCTGAACATTCCCAAGTGGACGGTGACTGCGGTCATCCCGGTTTCCGGGGTGATTTTCTGCATCCACAACCTGCGCCTGCTGCTGGAGGAGTTTACGGGAGGCGCCGGTGACCGCTGAAATCCTCATCATAACCATGCTGGCGCTTTTCGCCCTGGAAGCCCCCATTGCGGTGGCCATCATGGCCGCCTCCGTGCTGGCCATATTGGTTCAGGGCGGATTTCCCCTCATGGTCGTGGTGCAAAAGATGTTCGGAGGCGTCAACTCTTTCCCGCTCATGGCCGTGCCGCTGTTTATGTTCGCCGGAGTCATCATGGAGAAAGGGGATTCCAGCAAACGCATCATCGATTTTGCAAACGCCCTGGTGGGCTGGCTGCCCGGCGGGCTGGCGGCGGTAACCATTGTGTCGGCCATGTTTTTTGCGGGCATTTCCGGCTCGGCCGCGGCGGACGCCGCCGCCGTAGGCGCGGTGCTTATCCCGGCCATGAAAAAGTCGGGCTACGACTCGGATTTCGCAGCCGCCGTCCAGGCTTCGGGCGGGTCCATCGGGGTGATCATCCCGCCGTCCATTCCCATGATCATCTTCGGCTTTCTCACCGGCGCGTCCGTAGGCAAGCTCTTCGCCGGAGGGATCATCCCGGGGGTGCTTATCGGCGCCAGCCTGATTGTCGTGGCCTCGTTCATTTCCAAAAAGAACGGCTACGGGGCGGCCAAGATTTTTTCCTGGCAAGAGGTGTGGGAGACATTCAAAAAAGCCTTCCTGGCCTTGGGAACGCCCATTATCATCCTGGGCGGGATTTTGTTCGGCGTGTTTACGGCCACGGAATCGGCGGCCGTAGCCGTGGCCTACTCCCTGTTTCTGGGCATGGCCGTGTACCGGAAAATAGGCCCCAAGGACCTGCCGCAACTCTTTATCAGGGCGGCCATTACGTCGTCGTTGGTGATGTTCATCATTTCCACGGCGTCGGCCTTTTCGTGGATCGCAGCCATGGAAAACATCCCGGCCAAGCTGGCCGGCGGACTTCTTTCAATTTCGTCCAACCCGGTTGTTCTGCTCTTGTGCGTCAACCTGGTGCTTTTGATCGCCGGAGCCTTTGTGGAAACCACGGCGGCGCTGATCCTGCTGGTTCCCACCATCGTCGCCATGCAGCCGGCCTTGGGCATCGACCTGGTGCATCTGGGCGTGATCATCGTCACCAACCTGGCTATCGGCATGCTCACCCCGCCCATGGGCATCTGCCTGATCGTTTCCGGGTCCATATCCAACGACCCGATCATGACGGTCTCCCGCAGGGTGCTGCCTTTTTTGGCCGTCTTGATTATCGACCTGCTGCTTATCAGCTTTTATTCGCCCCTGACCATGCGGATGGCGGCGTTGATCAAATAACATGGAGTGAACACTGAAGATGGACCACATGCAATTCATGGATAAAGCGCTGGAACTGGCCCAACAAGCCCTGGAAGCCGGAGAGTTTCCCGTGGGATGCGTTCTGGTGCACGACGGCCTGGTGATCGCCCAAGGCGCCAGGATCGGCGTGGCCGGCGGAGGAACCGGAGAACTGGAGCATGCCGAAATGGTGGCCATGGCCCGGTTCGAAACCCTGGAAAACCCTCCCCCGCCCTCGGAAGTGACCATCTATTGCACCATGGAGCCCTGCCTCATGTGCTTCGGCGCGTTGATGATCCACGGCATCACAAAAATCGTCTACGCCTATGAAGACGCCATGGGCGGGGGAACCGGCCTGGACCGCTCCACGCTCCCGCCCCTCTACCGGGACGCCAAGATTGAAATCACCCCCCGCGTGGGCAGAAGCCAAAGCCTGGCGCTATTCAAAGCCTTCTTCTCCCGGCCAGACAACCACTATTGGAAAGACAGCCTGTTGGCCCAATACACCCTGAAGCAGGAGGTGGAATGACGCTAGATCCCCGCTTGCGGGCGATCCTGAACAGCGGATCTCCCTTGCGGGGATGACGGGCTTTTTTGGGTGCGTTTTCATTCAATGGCAGATTGAATTTTTCCGGCGTAACGAGGCAAGGCGCCTTTCAACGGCCAGAACGGCTGACTTGGCAGGTTTCGCAAGCGCTGCCAAATCCACACAAATTTTACAAAAAAACCATGAATTCCGATATGTTGCAGGTCGGGTCACTTGAAACATTTTTAATTTCGGTTACTTCCATCTGCGTTCCCGCGCTGGAGCATGGGAAATAGGAGAAAAAAGGCCTCAATCAAGACCTTTAGCCAGCCGACCTTAAAAGATTGCAGGACGCTTCGCAGGACGCCCCTTTTGTCCTGCAAACCCAGGCAAAAAAAAGCCTTGCCTGGGCCGCCCCCAAAGCAGACACAGGATTCCCGGCAACAGCTCTTGGGAATGACGGGGTAGGAAGCCCGGGCGGTCGCAGGAAACGGCCCACACACACGACCCGGGAAGCGCGATTTTACACTTCATCTCTCTTTGCGCGCAGCGCCATTTTAAAAGTTTTGATCATACTTTTTCAAAAGTTTGCCGCCGGAGGCACTTTTTTCTGCAGTTAATCAGTTCGCCGGGGACGTTCTATTCATTTTTTTGCGTTTTGTTCTGCCCTTCTTTTCAATGGCGCGGGCGCCAGGATTCCATGCCGTCCAGGGATTCCAGGGCTTGGATCCACAGGTCCATGCGCTCGCGGCCGTAGACTTTTTCCCATGCCTTGATGAGCTTATCCAGGGGCAGGTCGTGGTCTGATCCGAAATCCTCCACATAATCCACGTAGGGCTCACCCGCCCGGTTTTTCGGCGGGAAGACGCAGTCTCTCTCGCCGTCGAACTGGGGCAGATCGATATTATGCTTGTCGCACACGGGCTGATCGAACGCCGGGGTGGCTTTGAGCCATTTTCCGTTCAGATAAAACTCGGTAAAACCGTGGTACACGAACAGGTCGGAGCCCAGCATATCGATCACCGCCTGGGTGGCGCCCTGGTTGCGGATGGTTGCGAACCCCAAGCGGGCGGGAATTCCGGCGGCCCGGCCCAGGGCGCACAAAAGGCAGGCCTTGCACACGCAGTATCCCCTGCCCCGTTCAATAAGTTTGCTCGCCTGGTAGTCCGTGGAGCGATGGAACGGCGTGTAGGGATCGTACACAATATGGTCCCGGACCTTGTTGAACAGGAGCACGGCCTTCTTGGTCGGGCTTGTTTCGTCTCCGACGGCTTCCCGGGCGTACTCTTGCACCAGGGGGTGATCGGAATCCAGAATGGCGGTGGGCTTCAGGTATTTTTCATCCATGGAGAGAAAATCCTTTGTTGCAATGGGCTCAAGGCCAGTATTTATACATACAATCAATTACAAAAACGGAAGGCATAGATGAATCCCCTCCTTGATTCCCGAACATCGTACCGGAAAAGCGCGTGCGGGGCAATGAAAGCCCGTGAATCCGGCTTTGTTTTTGACATTAGCAGGCCCCGGTTGTAAGATGTCCGCTTGAAGCAGGGAGACAAAGAAAGGCGAAAATGAGCAAGGAAGATTTAAAAAATCCGCCTCGTCTGACTGAAATGGTCAGATCCTCGGGTTGAGCGGCCAAACTGGGTCCGGGGGACCTGGAGGACGTCATGGCCGGACTGCCCGACCAAAAGCATCCTGATTTGCTGGTGGGAACCTCCACGAGCGACGACGCCGGAGTGTTTCGTCTGACGCCGGACATTGCTTTGGTGCAGACTTTGGACTTTTTCACGCCGATTGTGGACTCTCCCTATCACTTCGGCCAGATCGCCGCGGCCAACTCCCTGTCGGACGTCTACGCCATGGGAGGCCGCCCCCTGACCGCCATGAACATCGTGTGCTTTCCGGTCTGCGACCTGCCCAATTCCGTGCTGACCGAGACCCTGCGCGGAGGCCTGGATAAAATGACCGAGGCGGGCGTGGCCCTTGCCGGAGGCCACAGCGTGGACGACAAGGAATTCAAGTACGGCCTGTCGGTCACCGGCGTGGTTCATCCCTCCAAGATCCTGACCAACGCCAGCGTCCAAAAAGGGGATTTACTGGTTCTGACCAAGCCCATCGGAACCGGCGTCCTGGCCACTGCGGTCAAGGGCCAGGTGGATTTCCAGGAGTCGGAATCCCTGCTTATCGAGATTTCCGGAACGCTCAACCGCAGGGCCGGAGAAATCATGCATACCTTTGAACCCCATGCCTGCACGGACGTCACGGGCTTCGGCCTGGCCGGCCACGCCCTGGAAATGTCCAAGGGATCCAATCTGTCGGTCACGCTTTTCGCCCATGAGGCAATGTTCATCCCTAAAGCCCTGGAGCTGGCCTCCATGGGCCTGTTGCCCGCCGGAACCTACGCCAACCGGCAATTCTGCGAGAAGTATGCGAAAGTCCATCCCTCGGTGGAGCAGGTCCATGCGGACCTTGTCTTCGATCCCCAAACATCCGGCGGCCTGCTTGTTTCCATGACGCCAGACATGGCCAGGGATTACGTCTCGGCCATGAACGATCAGGGCTTGTTCGCCGTTATCGCCGGGGAAGTGGGCGGCCGATGCACTGCGGGCAGCCTGGAAATCGTAAGCAACAAGGCCTGACGCCTGATTTCAACGGCTATGAAATCCCCAAAAAACTATGCACTGATATTGATTATCAATTAAACGACATTATCTTCTTCTTTAAGGCTTTAATCGATCAAATCTTACAGCGGAGAATTTAGATGCGCAGAATCACGTCCCTCACGTCCCTGCTGGCTTTTCTTCTTACGGTTTTAACCAGCATTATCCTGTATATCGTTCCCCAAGGCCGGGTGGCCTATTGGTCCAACTGGAAGCTGTGGGGCCTCACCAAGGAGCAATGGGGCGGCCTCCATATCAACCTGGGATTTTTATTCCTGATTTTTTTGTGCCTGCACATTTATTATAACTGGAAGCCTCTCACCGCATACCTGAAGGACAAGGCCCGCAAGCTGAAAATTTTCACCAGGGAATTCAACATCGCGCTGATTATCGTCCTGATCACGGCCTTGGGAACCTGGATGGAGGTTCCGCCTTTCTCCACGGTGTTGGATATTGGGGAAGGCTTTAAGGACAGGGCCTCAATCAAATACGGGGAGCCGCCTTACGGGCACGCGGAGCTTTCGCCCTTGAAAGGCTTCGCCCAAAAAATGGGAATGGACCCGGATAAAGCCCTGGAAGCCCTGCACCAATCCGGCTTATCCGCCGAAAATACCGGCCAGACGCTAAAAGAGATAGCAGAAGCCAATGATCTGACGCCGCAACAGGTGTACGAGGCCATGAAGTCCGCCGCGCCCTCCATGGAGCCGGGCCAGGGCCTGCCGCCCTCCCCGCCTCCAGGAACCGGCAATTTGAGCATCAAGGATTTCTGTGCCCAGTACAGCCTGGACAGGATGGCCGTGGTTCAGTTTTTGCGTGACAAAGGCCTGGAAATCAAGGGCTCCATGACCCTCAAGGAGGCGGCCGAAGCCAACAACATGGGCCCCTTGGATTTATACGATTTGATAAAAGAAGCGGCGAAATAAAAAAAAGGATCACCAAAGGCGGGGCGGTTTACAACAGCCCCGCCTTTTTTTTCACCATCATCAGGCCGGGGCTGTTGTGACAGTACATGAGGGGGGATTGATAGCCCTGGTCCATGAAAATTTTCTCCAACTCATCAAAGAGCACGGGCTTGTCCGGCCAGGTGAAAGTCTTTTTCTCTTCCTCCAGCCTGTTCCACTCCTCCTGCAAATCCGGATTTCCGCCGAACACCTGCTTTTCGGCCGCGGCGCACAAAAACATCTGGCAAACGATGGGCTTGACCTTCCACAAGCATCCTTCGGGGGTTAAAAACACGCATTTCATGCCCGTATTGGGGCGGGACGTAACAGAGGCGATGCGATTCAGGCTTTCTTCGGAGGAAACCGCGGCATTGACGGCGGCGTCGGCGAAAAATGCCACAATGCCTTCCTTGGAGCAGCAAGCGGACAGGTTGCTCTGATAGCATTTGGCCGTGCAAAGGCCGGCGAAATGCTCTTCCAAAAACACATCCGTTCTTTTGCGGAATTCCAGATAGGGCTGGATTATTTCCAGCAGGGCCTGTTTTCTATCGCCGGGGCCTGAAAAGTACTGGCGGATAATCTCCAGGGTCACGGCCTGCTCTTCGTTGTAGGAACTCATATTGCGAAACGCCTTTCCTTGTTATTACGCCGGGAACCTGTATATCGGCGTCTGCAACTGCTTACCCGAATTCATGGCTGGATGCAAACGGCAAGGCGCATTGTCAGGAAAATCAGTCGCCGGAAAGCCAGCGGCTGAGGGCGTGGGAGGTTTCGGGGTGAATCAGGTATCCCATGGGATTGTGGGGGCTGCATTTGCCCTCCCGAACGGCCAGGTTATAGATGCGCTTTTGCTCGATGGACTCGGACAAGCCGCTTTCCACCATGGGCTGAAACTTTTCCGCCATGCATCGTCTGCCGCAAATATAATCCTCATAGGCGCATAAATTCAACCAGTTGCGTACATTGGAGGGATATCGGCCCAGGCCTTCCGCCTTGGCGCCCTGGAGATGCTGCATGGCCGTGTCTTCCGCCAGGGGGGAGCCCATGGTCAGCCAAAAATCGATTTTGGAATGACCATAGCGCGTATTTTTATATTTTTCACACCGGGACAAAATCCAAAAAGCGTCGTATGCGATGATGGTTCCCAGGCTGTGGGCCATAACCATAATCCGGTCGCCCCGGTCCATGGCTTCCCGGATGGGGTCCAGGAGCTTATACCTGACTTTCTTGCCGAAACGCACGTTGTCATTCCAGTACTCCCTGATGTCCCTGGCCGCCAGCTCCACCAATCGGGTCCCCAGGTGCAGCTTCTGGGCGAAGGAGCCCAGGCCGTGGGAAAAACGTTCCCCCCGGGGAGGATAGCCGGGCAGGCCCTTGAAGTTGGCCTCGGTGAACTCATTGGCCCGGTAGCGCGTCAGCCTCTCCAGGACCTCATTGCGGTCCCGGGGATTGATGGAGACGGGCTTGCTTCCGTTTAAAAAAGTATTGGAATAATGACCGTAATAGACAAAATCGATGCGGGCCTTTTCCAGCAAAGGCAGACGGGAAGGATGGTCCCTTTTAATGATGAAGTGCAAGGCATCCCTCCAGGCGGCTTCCAGGTCCTGCCTGGGAGGTTTAAGCCCTCGTCCGTGGATGAGAATGATGGTGTTTTTTCTTCCGTTTTTCCCGGCCAATTTTTGCATCTCCTTTGTCAGACGAATATCATCAAAGGCCCCTTGCACGCAAGTATGCAATAAAAAGGCCAGAAGATAGGATGACGGGCTTGCGGAAGAGCATTCCTAACATTTTTTGTCCTGCGCTGACCGCAAACTATTACAAAAAACACCATAATTCTTGATTCTAACTTGACGGCTACGGATTAATCAAGTGCAACAAGCCAAAAAGATCCAGCCGGACCTTGTCCATGTCCAGAGGCCAGGGTTGAGTGGTGTTGGAGCCTGGCAAGCCTCTCAGGCTTTCGGGAAGGCAATCCTGATCCGGCATTGGTGGAGGAAGCCAAGGAAAAAGCCTCAATAGCCGAATCTTACCACCCCGGCGCCGGCGCTTACTTCATGGCATGCATCCGCGCTTTAAAACATGATTTTGAAGGCTGCCAAAAATGGCTGGGGGCCGGGCGTCAAACAGACAGGCTGCCGTCCTGCAAGCATATGTCCACAGACAAGGACCTGGATAATGTCCGCGATCAGAATTGGTTTCAGGATTTCATGAAAAGCAACTGCCCTTAAGGCCTTGCGGGGTTGCATGGGCGCGCGGCGGCCGCCCTTTTCTGTTGGGTTTCACAACCTGCTATCAGACCTTTAAAGCATCTGACCAAGACGCATTCCCCAGCAATTCAGCATTCTATCCCCGCCCCATCCAACCTACGATTTATCCATAAAAATAGTAGGTTGGGTAGAGTTTCCAGAGTCTTTTCCAACGAGGCTGTTATCTTTGCGTTGGGAGCAACGCCCGAAGCCAAAAGCGTATTAACGAAACCCAACAAATAAATCTCCGCGGCCTTAACTTTCTTTCCTCTTGCTGACCTTCATCCCCGCAGAGTCAATAGGCTTTTCGGGATCGTCTGCAACATAGACCCAAGCCGTTGATCAGGAATCAGGCGTTTCATCCAACACTTTCCGGATGGCCTGGGAGAACTCAGTGGCAAGCAAGGGCTTGAGAAAAACGGATCGTATGCCGATTTCCAAAGCCCTTTTCTGCGTAAAGCTCCGAGTGTATCCCGTGGCCAGTACAATGGGCATGTCCGGCCGGATTTTGAGGATTTCAGACGCCAGCTTGTCTCCCGTCAGGCCGGGCATGGTGAGGTCCGTAACCACCAGGTCAAAGCCGCCGGGGTTTTCCCGGAAGGCCTCCAGAGCCGCCAGAGGATCGGTAAAGGCCAAAACCCTGTAGCCAAGCACGGAAAGCATGCGCTCTCCGAATTTCACCAGCATTTCCTCGTCATCCACAAAAAGCACGGACTCGTTGCCGGTTTGGATGGTTTCATCGCCGTGAATCGCGGTTTCCTCGCCTTTTTCAATGGCGGGCAGCCAGATGGCGAAGGTGGCGCCGCGGCCGGGCTTGCTGTTTACCGTAATGGTCCCGAAATGGCTGGTGACCACCCCTTCCACCACGGCCAGGCCCATGCCTGTGCCCTTGCCTTTATCCTTGGTGGTAAAATAGGGGTCGAATATTCTTTGAAGAGTCACCTCGTCCATGCCGTGACCGTTATCCGAGACGGAAATCTTCAAAAAAGGCCCGGGAAGGATGGAATGCTTAGTGGCCCAGGCATGGTCCGTGACGTCCACGGATTCCACAGCCACCTCCACCACGCCGGTTTCCTCCGAAACCGCATGCCGGGCGTTGGTAAGCAGATTCATAAAGACCTGGTGAAGCTGGCTGGAGTCCCCCATAATCCGGTCGTTTTCGCAAAAAATTTTCTTACGGATTTCAATGGAGCTGGGAAAGGACGCCCGGATCAGGGTCAAAACCTCGTCCAGGATTTCCTCCAAACGGATCAGGGATTGCTCCGGCTCGCTCCTGCGGCTGAAAGCAAGAATTTGCTTGATGATCCTTTTCGCCCTCTCGGAAGCTTTCAACACCTCCTGAATATTAGCATGGGAAGGGTGGTCCTCAGGCAAATCAAAAACCGCCAGCTCGGAGTAGCCTATGATAGCCGCCAGGATATTGTTGAAATCATGGGCGATGCCGCCGGCCAGGGTGCCGATGGCCTCCATTTTGCGGGAGCGCTCCAACTGGGTTTCCAGCTCCCTCCGCTTTTCCTGGGCTTCCCGCAGTTGGCGGATGTCGATAAAACTTTCCAGTAAATGATTTTTACGGTCAAGAACCAGGGGAATGACCGTGGAAAGGACATGCACCGGCCTGTTGTGCATGTCCAGCAAGGTTTTTTCATGGCCGCCGACCCGGGCTCGATTTCCAGGAGAGGCCGCGGCGTCGGACGCATCCACGTGATCCTGCCAATTTCTGCCCACAAGCGACTCCCCTTCAGGCGCCAGCAGGTTTTGGGCGAAGGGGTTGGCCGATACCACGCGATAGGTGTCTGCATCAATGATGATAATGCCGGCGCTAATGTTATCCAACACGTTTTTCAACCGCTCTTCGCTTTCCGCCAGAGCCACCTGGACCTTGCGCCGGTCCGCCATTTCGTCGATCAAATGAGCGTTGGCCAGCTTCAATTCCCGGGTGCGCTCCTCCACCGCCTCCTCCAGATATTCCCGGGATTTCTCCAGGCGCAAGAGGTTGCTGTGCAATCGCCCGGCCATGGAGTTCAACGTACGCAGCACAATGTCAAACTCCCGGAACGTCTTGTCGCCCAGGGGAATCTGATAAGAAATGTCCTGGCCGATTCGGATGGTTTCCATGGCGATGCGATGGGTTTCCCGGGTAATCCTCCTGCCGATGAAAAAATTCAAAAACACAAAGACAAAGGCGATCCCTAAAGCGGCAAGCTGAAGCAGGCGGGTGTTTTTCTTGGAGTCCTCGTAGCGTTGGGCGAAATGGGAGGCGAGATCCCCCAAAAGCTGTTTAATGGAGGCGCTTTCCACCTCAAGCCGCTGCTGCAGTTCCCTTTTCCGGCTTTCCATCACAAGAAGATTTTCAAAAGAGTCCTCAAATTCCCTCCCCATTTGCAGCAGCTCTTCCACCAAAATGCCGTCCTGGGCGTCCAGGGAGTAGTCTTCAAAGGTGTTCACCGACGCGTAAAAGGCTTCAATGCGGCTTTTAAAGGCCTTTTCCACTTCAAAAACCCGCCGGCCCTGCTCCAGGGCGTGAAAAATCCCAAAAGCGTCGAAAAGGCTGGTGCGAATGGCCGAGGCGGCGTCCACAATATCCACCTCGGAAGCGGAATGGGCGGAGCTCCTCTTAAAATCGTCCTCCGCGCCGTACCCGGGAGTGGACTCCCCCTTCACCACCATGTTGCGCAAATACACAATGTGATGCTGATGGATGTACTTGACGCTGGCCAACAGATCCATAAACCGCTCACGCACAAGAAAATAGGAGTTTTCCGACTTCCTGGTGACGTCGTATAATTCCTGAAACAACGCCTCCCTTTGAGCCAAAGATTCCTGATGCCTGGAATCGTGGCATTCCATGCATTGCGCTTCCAGGTCCTTCAATTTGGAGTCGACGTCCTTGAAGTTGGAAGGGTCTCTGAGAGCGATGTCCTCGCTTAGGGTAAGAGCGTAGAAAGAGTCCTTAGCGCCTGAAATATAGTAAAGATCCTCAAACGACTTGTTGGATTGGGAGGTCAGCCAGTAATTCACCGCCAAAAGAAAGAATATGACGAAAACCACGCTGATCCCGGTCCATAACGCTCTTCTTAACGATTTTTCTGAAAATCCGGCCATGTGTTGCTATCCAGCGCCCTGCTTTTCCTAAATTAATGATACTCTTCCACGGCGTAATCCGCCTTGATCCAGGCGCGCATGCCAAACCGAAGCCCGGCCACGTTGTCATAGCCGTGACTGTACAAGTAACGCATGGCAAAGGGATCGCGGTTTCCCGTCTCGCAAACCAGAACCACCAGCCCTTTGCGCGGGATCAGGCCTCTTTGGGCGGGATCGGCGAAATCATCCAAATGCATGATCAATTTGGGGCAATTGGTTTTAATGACCTGCATGTTCTCGCCGGAATTATTCGCCAGTTCGGTTCTGTAATCCAAAAGGGTGAATAAAGGATTTCCGTCCGGGCCCCTGCACCCCTGGGTTTCTGCCCGGCTGATAAGGGTCATTAGCTCCTGGGCGTCCATGTATTTGCCTTCATACTCCGGCAGGGGATTCCTGACCTCAATTTCGTAACCGGACTTTTCCCAGTCCTTCAAACCGCCGTTATAGATGCGTATATTCGTGAAACCATGCTTTTTGAGGGCGACCGCCGTCTTGTAGGAAAACACTCACCGGTATCCCTTGCAATATACGACGATCGGATGATCCTTGTCGTTTCCAAGGCGGTGCATGGTTTTATCCACACTGGCCCAGGGAACGTTGATGGAGCCGGGGATGGATTCATTGTCAAACAGCAATTTGTCCAATGTGTTCACCAACAAAAAGTCAACCTTCCCCTCTTCTCTCTGCTGAAGCATGGTGCGCATCTCTTCCGTGGTGACAATTTCGAAACGCTCCATGCCGAACGCGGGGAGAGAAACGAACAGGGAAAGAAGAACAAGCAGCCAAACCAATCTTTGCATCCAAAACTCCTTCGATAAAAGATCCTGCGCCCTGACGCAGTAAAAGCAAGCGTTTTCATGCACGGAAAAACCGGTACGAAGTTATGCAAACACCATACCGGGAAGGCTTTTTACGGATGCATGGAATCCAGAATAAATCAAAGAGATTAAAAGCGAGCGCCCGTCTTTTTATCAAGGCCGGAAAAATGCAAGAATTGCCTTTACCGGGAACGCATTTCGGGGTAGCAATAAAAGCAGCTTTGGAGAGCGGTAATTTTTTACATAGAAGGAAGAACATGAGCGACGCTGACGCAAGAACCATTTCCCTAAAAAAAGCCTTTGAGTTCCGTTTGGGAACAACTTCTTATATCATACCCGATGACGTTTTGCCTAATATTGCTTTTCTGGCGGACAAGATTGACGACGTTGAGCTGGTATTGTTTGAGTCGGACGAGTTGTCCAATATTCCCGCGCCCGATCAAGTTCGCGAACTCAAAAAAATGGCCCGGGATAACGGCCTGACCTACACCGTCCACCTTCCCCTGGACACCTGGACCGGCAGCGCCGACGAATCCGTGCGTAAGTCCTCGGTGGAAAAAATCAAGCGGGTGATCGACCGCATGGCGCCCTGCGATCCTTTCGCCTATGTATGCCATTTGCACGGGGACAGGCGGGGGCGAAATCCCGTGGACAATCCGGAGTTCTGGGTGCAACAGCATGTCAAGTCGTTGACGGAGATCCTCTCCCTTGCGACGCCGCATGACATCTGCATCGAAACCCTGGATTACCCCTTCAGCATGGTGGAAAGCGTGGTTTGGGATCTGGACTTGTCCGTGTGCCTGGACATAGGCCACTTGATCATCGGGGGATACAACGTGGAGGAGCACCTGGACAAGTACATGCACAAAGCCAGGATACTCCATCTCCATGGAGTGCGCCAAGGCCATGACCACACGGATATCTCCCATGCGGTCCCCGCCCTGCTGGATGACCTGATGGATCGGATCAACAGGGCGGATCAGCCCGAAAGGGTTTTAACCCTGGAAATTTTCACCCAAAGGCATTTGGAGCGTTCCCTGGAAGTGCTCCGGCCTTATGCAAACAAGGTTTAATCAAGCCATGTTTGCTTGGTTTCGCAAGCTCAACACAACCTGCATCGCAGCAAGCAGAGCCTTAGGTTGGGTTAATACCAAGTTGCTGTCATTTGAGTAATTTGCTCATTCGTTTTCCGGGCTTTGGATCCACACCCCGGCGCTATTCGGGAAAGACGATGGGTCCCCGTTTCCGGGATTGCGTCACGATGATTGCAAAACAACCGCAATCATCCCGCCGCCCTCCCTCCACGGGGATGACGGAGAGCGGCGGCCATGCCGGACAAAGAGGGGGAGAGGCCGCCCCCGGCATCCTCATAAAAGGGCTTCAAGCGCCCTTTGCTCTTTCGCTTACCGCAAATAATCGTCATCCCGGCAAGGGCGATCCTGCTTTTTAGGATCGTCCGCAAGCCGGGACCCAGCGTCTTTTTGATTTTTTCCTGAAATATTCTTACCTTTTTGAACGCAACTTGGTAT
>NZ_FQZU01000033.1 GCF_900142135.1 Desulfatibacillum alkenivorans DSM 16219
GAGGGTGTTTTCCTTGCTCAAGGACAACCATGGAGGCCGTCATATCCGCGTTCGCGGCCCCAAGAAGGTGATGGCGCACCTGATGTTTGGAATACTTGTAATCACAGCGACGCAGTTATTCCGCCTTACGTTGTGAGTTAGCGGTATTGGATGCGGAGTTTTTTTGGCGGCTGGGCCGTTATCAGGATAGGTGCGTGTAAAGTTGGGCGAAAAGTATGGAAAATGCGAAAAATCCGCTTCAAAGACTCTTTCGGCCGAGGGTCCAAGCCCTTGAAGCGGTTAAGATCGTCTGCGTACGGTCGTCGCCGTGACCTTTTGCAATTGGCTCTAAAAAAAAACTTTAATATCGGCGCCTTTTCTTGATTTCCCGCCCATTTTGTCATATACTGAGACATTAGAAATAACGAGTGCGCCCCATTGGTCGGTTTTTATTTGTCGGTTTTTCTCGGGGCGGCTTAAACAAACTCATTTTAGTTAGGTGAAATTCCCTTCACCAGGACCAGAAAAAATCCTGCCATGGCCACAAAAAAGAAAATGGAAAAAATCCTGTTGGTTGACGACGACCCCGGCGTTCTCGCTACATTGACCGAGGTCCTTTCAGATGCCGGTTATCGCACCCATACAGCGACGGATGGCGCTGAAGCCGTCGCCGAACTGGATAAACAGTTCTTTGACGTGGTGGTCACCGACCTGAACATGCCCGGCATGGATGGAATGGGCGTGCTTAAGCATCTGCAAAAACACTCTCAGGACACCCAGTGTCTGGTCCTCACCGGCTTCGGCAGCATCCGCAATTCCGTGGAAGCCATCAAAATGGGCGCCTTTGACTACATCACCAAGCCCGTTAAGTTCGACGAATTGCTGCACTCCGTTTCCACGGCCATCAAGTTCAAGCGCCTGGAGCGGGAAAACACCATCCTGAAAAAACAGCTGAAAAAGAAATACCGTTTTGAAAACTTTGTGGGCGACAGCACCCAGATCCAGCGGGTTTTCGAGCTGATTGAAAAAGTCGCCGACACCGACAGCACGGTCCTGATCACCGGCGAGTCCGGAACCGGCAAGGAGCTGATCGCCCGGGCCATTCATTACAACAGCCCCCGGCGGGACGATCCCCTGGTGATCATCAACTGCGGCGCCATTCCCGAAGAGCTTTTGGAAAGCGAACTGTTCGGACACGAGAAAGGCGCTTTCACCGGCGCCCATAAAACCCGCATAGGCCGCTTTGAAGTGGCCAACGGCGGCACCATCTTCCTGGATGAAATCGGCGACATGAGCCCCAATCTCCAGGTCAAGCTCCTTCGGGTGATCCAGGAGCAGGCTTTTGAACGCATCGGCAGCACCCGCACCATGCACGTGGACATCAGAATTCTGGCCGCCACCAACAAGGATTTGATGGAAGCGGTGGAAAAAAAGGAATTCAGGGAGGACCTCTATTATCGTTTGAACGTCATCCCCATCGAGGTGCCGCCCCTCAGGGACAGAAAGTCCGACATTCCCCTGCTCATCGATTTTTTCATCAACAAACTGGCCGCCGAAAAGGAAAGGCCCGTCAAGCGCATCAGCCAGGCCGCCATGAACGCCCTCATGGCCCACCACTGGCCGGGCAATGTGCGGGAACTGGAAAACGTGGTGGAACGGGTTCTCATCCTTTCCAGCGGAGACACCATCGACAAGGAAGACCTTCCGGCAACCATCCTCGGCCTGGATTCCAAAGAGCCCGAGGCGGGTCTTAAACTCCCCTCCGGCGGCATACGCTTTGACCACGCCGTGGAAGAGTACGAGAAGAACCTTATCGTCCAGGCCCTTGAAGAAGCCAACTGGGTCAAGACCCAGGCCGCCAAGCTGCTCCACATCAACCGGACCACTCTGGTGGAGAAGATGAAGCGGAAAAACATCCGGGGGCCCAACTAAAGGGCCTGCAACGGCAGCTTTTCGCCGCCGGTTTTTCTTTGTCAAAAATATGACGACAATTCCTTCCGCACCCGTCATGGAGGCGTTCATTCACGCCTCCATTCTTTTTTCTTAACTTTTTCGCCGTTATTTATTCCATTATTTCAGTTTGTTATTTTGATCTTTCTGCGCTCCTAATCCATGGCACATTCCTTGCCTTATCACCTATGCACGAGACCAAGCCTCTGGCCCATGCCGTTGCGGAAATACCTGGCAGGCTTAATGAGGCGGAAAACCCAAGGCCGGTGCAACTGTCGCTATATGCAAAATTTCAAACTAAAAATAGGCTGCTTACTGATTCTGGCGTTCTTCGCCCTGGCTTCGTCCGTCCTGGCTCAGGGGCAGGTCCGCAAAGTGGAAGCTCGGCTCGTTGACGGAAAAACGCAAATGCTCGTTTCCCTGTCCGACCCGTCCTCATACACGGTAATCAGGCTTTCTAAGAACGAAGTGCTTTTGGCCTTTCAGAACTCCTCCCTGGCGCCGGGCGCCAACAAGCCCTTTTGGGCCAAGGACTCCCTGATTAAGGACCTGTCCGTTTCCCAAAAGCGCCAGGACGTGGTTTCCATTTTGGCGCTGCTCAAAGAGCCGGCCGTAACCCTGGATTATTCCCTCGACCAAGCGAAAACCAGGCTGACTTTGGAAATGGCGGGAAGCTCCCCTGCGCCTTCGGCGCCAAAACCCGCCGCCGCGCCTGCGCCGCCTGCCGTGCAGCCGCCGGCCGCGCCCCTGACATCCACCGGAGGGACGGTTATAGCCAGCGGCCGCTATGATATCGAGGGCAAACCGACAATTATCAGGCCGGAATCGGCTCCCAAGCCCGAACCGACGCCCGAGCCGGTCAAGGTAGAGGAAACGCCGCCTCCTGTAGTCAAGCCGCCTGGGGATTCGCGCTATCCCATCAAGCGGCCTTTGAACCCGGCCACGGCGGGGCATGACTTCTCCTACGACGGCCCTTTGCTGAGCGAGGCTGACGGTTCGGGGACTCCTGACCAGGACCTTTTCTCCAAGGCCGTGGAGGAATACAAAACCGGCCAGTGGCAGGACGCAATTCGTGACTTTTCGATCTTGGAGCAGAGCTATCCTCTTTCCGAAAAAATTGAACCGGCGGCCTTTCTTACCGCCAGGGCCTATCACGGATTGTACGGCGCAAACCTGACAAAGCGGTTTGTGGACGTGGCTGAAAAATATCGCCGCGCCGTTAAACAATTTCCCAATTCCCGCTTTGCGCCCCAGGCCATTGTTTATTTGGTGCAGATGTACAAAAAAGTAGGCAATTACCCCGAGGCTGCGGCCTATGCCGACTTGGTCTGGGATAGATATAAGGACCGGGCCATAAGCCCGGATTTTATGCTTTTGCGCGGTCAGGCCTTACTGGCCAACGGGCAAAAGGAACAGGCCCTGGGCGTCTTTGACATGCTTTTGGGCTACTACCCCGACTCCGAATTCGTGGAAGCGGCCCTCCTGGAAAAAGCCAAGGTCCTGCACGAGGAGAGAGCGTATAAAAAATCTTTGGAAATGCTTCAGGACATAGAAAAAAAGGATCCTCAGGCCCGGTTTGTATATCCTGACCTCGCCCGGTATATGGGGGAAAACTACTACCAATTAAAGGCCAATCCCAAAGCCAGGGAGTTGTTTTTCCAAACGGTGAATACTTTTCCGGACACTCCGGATAAAGACATTCTTTATACGAAAATCGGGGATTCCTTCAAGGGCCAGGGCATGCCGGACAAGGCCGCCATGATTTATAAGATGGTGATCAGCAATTTTCCCGGCAGCGACGGAAGGCTGATCAGCCTTGTTCGCCTGGCGGATTATATTGAGGAAAATCCTGATTCGGACATCATGGAGGACAAAAGGCCCAAAGACATTCACCAGGAGATCGTCCGCAATAATCCCGACCATCCCCTGGCTCAGGTGTCCATGATCAAATTGGCCCGTCTGGCTCATGATGAAAAACGATACGAGGATTCAGTTTCCATACTGTTGGGGCTGCTTGCCCGCCATCCATTCACCAAGCTCCATGACGACGTGCGAGAGGCTCTTCTGGCTTCTTTGGAGGCCATTTTCACCAGGGATCACAGGGATAAAGATTTCGCCCATATTGTGGAATACTATGACAAGGTTCGGGACGTGGTCCCCTTTGAAGAAATGCCCCAGCTTATGTTCATCGTAGCCAACGCCTACAGGGAGACGGGAATGTGCTCCTGGGCCTTGACCCAACTGGAAAAGGTCTCCCGGTTCTATGACGACCCCAAGCCCGCCGACATCATGTTCATCATGGCGGATTGCAACAAAAAGGTCGGAGAAATCGAAAACGCCCGCAGGCTTTTTGAAACCTTTGTCCTGCAATATCCGAACGAACCCCGGTTTGTAGAAGCCTATTATCAGTTGGCGGACATTTATCTGGAGCGCGGGGAAACCGATCCCGCCATTCAGGCCCTTCGCGTCTGCCTGCGCCCCGGGACTCCATACAGCGGCGATTTCAACCTGATGTTCCAATACGCCAAATTGTTGAAAAATAAAGGCGAATATCAAGACGCAGCAGAAGCCTTCAACAAGGCCGTGGATCTTGTAATGAAAAGCGATCCCCCCAACACCCAGGCGGCGGTGGATATTCAGGAGGGCATCGGCGACTTATACGAGGAAATGGAGCTGACAAGCAAAGCCGTAACGCACTTTGAACAGGCCTTGAAACTGTCCGGAGGCCCCAACTCCTATCCTGCTTTGGAATTCAAGCTGGCCCGATGTTACGCCTCTTTAGGCGAGGCGGCCAGGGCGACGGAAATATTGGAGTCCTTGGCCCAGTCCGGCGAGAATATCTGGGCTAAGGCGGCCAAAGCCAAACTGGAGCAGGTGCAGGTGAAAGGGGCCTGGGATAAGACCGGCTGATCAGGTTTTTTCAAACGATTTCGGGCGAGTCGAAAAGGGCCGCCTTTCATAGACGAAAGCATCCCAGGCGGCGAAAGAAATATGGAAAAAGACAGCATATTATTGGTTGAACATGAATATCAGGACAGGCTGGCCTGGTCCGATTTTCTGGAAAACCGGGGGTACCACATCCAAGCGGTGGGCGACGGCGCTCTGGCCCTGGAACGGCTGAAAAGCCAAGAGTACAAGCTGATTATCGCCAATGACCAGGCGCCTGGCCTGAGCGGATCGGACATCGTCCGCAAAATGGACGGCAAAGTTCCCGTAATCCTCGTTTCGTCCGACGCCAGCGTGGACCAGGCCGTGGAGGCCATGAAATCCGGCGCCCGGGATTTTCTGCTTAAACCGGTCAGCGCGCAGATTCTCGGGGCGGTTGTGGGCCGCGCTCTGGGCGTTTCCAAATCCAACGGAACTCCCAGGGCTGGAGGCAAGTCTCCGGTCAAAATCATCACCCAGGACGACCGCATGAAGCGCTGCCTGGAGGTTGTGGATTCCGTGGCTGACAGCAAGGCTGCGGTGCTTATTTCCGGCGAGTCCGGAACAGGCAAAGAGCTTTTCGCCAGACAGATTCATTACAGCAGTTCCCGCAAGGACAAGAATTTTGTGGCAGTCAACGTCGCCGCCTTGCCCGAAACCCTTCTGGAAAGCGAACTCTTCGGGCACGAAAAAGGCGCTTTCACCGGCGCCATCAACCGCAAAATCGGCAAGTTCGAACTGGCCAACGGCGGCACTCTGCTGCTGGATGAAATCACGGAGATGGACATCGGCCTTCAGGCCAAACTCCTTCGGGTGCTTCAGGAGTCCGAAGTGGACCGGGTAGGGGGGACTTCGCCCGTCAACGTGGACGTAAGGGTGGTCGCCACCACCAACCGGGACGTGGAACAAGCCATCGCAGACGGCAAATTCCGTTCGGACCTTTACTATCGGCTGGCGGTCATTCCCCTCAAGCTGCCCCCTTTGAGGGAGCGTTCCAGCGATGTGATCCTGCTGGCCGAGCATTTTATCAGGAAGTATAACGCCCGGGACGGGAAGAACGTCAAGGGTTTGACGAAAAACGCCCAAAACACTCTCCTGAACCTTGACTGGCCCGGCAATGTCCGGGAATTGGAAAACACCATCGAACGCGCCGTGCTCCTGTGTAAAGGCGATCACATTGATCATAACGACCTTTTTATGGAGCCTCCGCCCCCCAAAGCCCTGCCCAGGCAGGACTCTATACCCAGCGTTTCCACTACCTTGCGCGAAATGGAGGAGCAGATGATCTATCAGGCTCTTGACCAGACCGAAGGCAACAGGACCCATGCCGCGCAAATCCTGGGCATCAGCGTACGCACCCTGCGTAACAAGCTGAACGAATACCAGGCCAAGGCCTGATGCCGATTTTCAACTAAAATTTTATGCGTTTAGGCCAAAATTCGTAAAGTGCAGGGGCAAGCCGCTAAAACAGGCATGGAATTTGCTCTATCCAGGAACAACTACGGATTGCAACGCAAAAAGGGGAAAAACATGCCGGATGCAAGAATCATAGGGAAAACCATTCAGGATCTGGTGCGCAGCCTGGACATTTCCAGAAAGCGCCAGGGATTGATTTCAGGCAACCTGGCCAACATCGAAACGCCGGATTATCACGCCAAGGATCTCGACTTTCGGGAAAGTTTGCAAAAAGCCATGCAAGGCAGCTCCAAGGATCTCTCCCGGACTCATTCCAGGCATTACAATGTGATGGAGGGAGGCGGCCCGGAAATCACCACCGCCGCCGCCGCCGGAGTGGATATCGACCAGGAAATGGCCAATCTGGCGGAAAACAACCTGATGTACCGCTCCAGCGTGGAATCCCTGTTAAGAAAATTCGCATTGATCAAATACACCATCAATGAGGGAGGCAAATAATGGACCTGTTAAACGCCATGCACGCCAGCGCCAGCGCATTGTCGGTCAGCCGGGCTCAAATGAACGTGGTTTCCGAAAACCTGGCCAACGCAAACACCACGCGCACCGCCAACGGGCAGCCGTATCAGCGTAAGTTCCTGGTTGTGTCCCCGGCCCCGGTCAAGGAGCATGAAAATCTTTCCGTAGGGGAGCAGGTGGTGGAAGGAGTCAAGCTGGTGGATATTGTCGCCGATCAAAGCCCCTTTCCCATGGTGTACCGGCCCGAGCATCCTGATGCGGACGAAAACGGCAACCTTCAGTTGCCCAATGTCAATGTGGTCACCGAAATGGCCAACATGCTCATGGCTAAAAGGGTGTACGACTCCAATGCCGCGGCTTTGAGTACGGCCCGTTCCATGGCTCTCAAGGCCCTTGAAATCGGCAAGTAAAACCTGAAATTTGCGGCCTGCAACGGGCCGGACAAACATAGGAGCAAGTTATGAACGGAGTAACCGGAGTAGGGGGCCAGAACGTAATCGCCCAGGAAGTGAAAAAAGCGGCGGCCGGAGAAGACGGTTCGTTCGGGTCTGTTTTGAAAAAGATGGTCGATTCCGTAAACGAATCCCAGATCAAGGCCGACGATACGGTGGCCCAGAACCTGGACGGCAAGACCGGCATTCATGAAGCCATGATCGCCCTGCAGGAAGCGGACATCAACATACGGTTTCTCCTGCAGGTGCGTAACAAAGCACTGGACGCTTATCGCGAAATCATGCGCATGCCCTTTTAATCTCTTACGGATAAGCACGGTTTAAATGAACGATCTTCTTCAGCGGATAGCGCAAATATTCCAGTCCATGACTCCGGGGCGCAGAGTCGCCCTGGTGGTGGTCCTGGCCGGTTTGATCGCAGCATTTGCGGCCATGTTTTTCTGGGCGGGAACCCCCGAGTACCAGGTCTTGTTCTCCCAGTTGAGCCAGGAGGATGCGGGAAAAATCGTGTCCAAGCTCCAGGAGCAGAGGATTCCCTACCAGCTAGCCCAGGGCGGGACCGCAGTCTTGGTTCCCGGAGAGCAGGTGTATGAATTGCGTCTTTCCCTGGCTGCCGAGGGGCTTCCCAAGGGCGGAAGCGTGGGCTTTGAAATTTTTGACGAGTCCAGCTTTTCCACCACCGAATTCGTCCAAAAGCTGAACTACCAACGCGCCCTGCAAGGCGAGTTGTCCCGGACTATCGGGCAGTTCAACGAAGTCCGTTCCGCCAAGGTGCTCATCGTCCCCGCCAAGGACACGGTGTTTGTGGAAACCACATCCCCGGCCACGGCCTCTGTTTTGCTGGACTTGGCCCGTCCCTTATCCTCCGGGCAGGTTAGCGGCATCGTGAATCTGGTGGCCAATGCCGTGGAGGGCCTGGGAACCGAGCAGGTGACCGTGGTCGACACCACGGGCAAGGTCTGGTTCAAGGGCGCCGGCGAAGGGGACGACGCCGCCCTGGCGGCCAACAACCGCCTGGAAATGCAGCAGCAGACCGAAGATCGTCTTGCCAAGCACGTCCAATCCATGTTGGAGCAGATAGTCGGCCCGGGCAAAGCCATTGTGCGCGTTCGCGCTGAAATGGATTTCGACCAGGAGGAGTATTCGGAAGAGACTTACGATCCTGATTCCGTGGTTGTCCGCAGCCAGCAAAAGCGCACGGAGGACACCGTGAAGGAAATTCCCGGCGGAACCGCGGTCAATACCATGAATAACCAGCCTGGAATGGCCAGCGGGGCCGCTTTGGGGCAGTCCCGCACCCAAAAACAGGATGAAGTCACCAACAACGAAATCAACCGGGTTCAGAGGCGGGTCACCAAAATGCTGCCCACCATCACCCGGTTGTCCGTCGCCGCCGTCCTGGACGGCACATACAAAACCGTTGAAAATCAGGACGGAGTCAGCACCGCCCAGTTCGTTCCCAGAACCGCCGAAGAGCTCAAGCAGTTTGAGGGCATTGTCAAGAACGCCATGGGCTATTCCGAAGACCGGGAAGATCAGGTGACGGTCTCCTCTTTCCAGTTCACCTCTTTGCCTGGAGCGGACATGGCCGCAGCCGAAGCTCCCAGCGCCGTAACAAAATACCTGAACATGTACGGCAAATGGGCTTTGCTGGCGCTGCTTATGCTTCTCACCTTCGTGTTTGTGGTGCGGCCTATCCTCAAAAGCGTCAAGCCTCCCGAACCCGAAAAGGAAGAAACCCAGGCCCTGGAGCATGAAGAAATGGCTCTCCTGCCCGAGGCCCCGGAGGAAATTGACATCTCGTTGCGGGCCAGGCAGCTTGCGCTGGACGAGTTTGAAAAAGCGGAGCAGCTTGTCAGAGGCTGGCTGGGAGAGGTGGAGCAATGAGCGGCAAGACATTAGATCCTGAAAAACTGACGGGGCCTGAAAAAGCGGCTATTTTTCTCCTGGCCATGGGCGAGGACTACGCCTCCAAGGTCATGAAAAACATGGCCCCTAAGGAAGTTAATCGAATCGCCAACCACATGAAGGAAATCCAGTTCGTTCCCTCCAGCGTGCTGACCAAGGTCTACGAGGAATTCGTGGATAAAGTCGAGCGCAAGGACGAGTTGATGATTCAGGGCGACCAGTTCGTGAAAAAGGTGGTGCATTCCACTTTTGACGAAATCACGATCAAGGAGATTTTTCAGGATCTGGACGCCGAGGAAAGGGAAGAGCCCTTTGCTTACATTGAAAAAATCGACCCCCAGGCCCTCATCCGCATTCTTTCCGGCGAGCATCCCCAGACGGTGGCCCTGGTCCTGGCCCATATGAAGCCCGGCCAGGCTGCGGCCGTGCTGGCGGGCATGCCCAAGGAGGTGCAGGCCGATATCGCCATGCGCGTTGCGGATATCAATCAGGTTCCCATAGAAATCATCCACGAGGTGGATTCCTCCCTGCAAAAGGAGGTCCTCACCATTTCCGACTCCGGCGGCAGAGAGATAGGCGGCGCTGAAGCCCTGGCCAACATTCTCAACGAGGTGGATAAGGCCACGGAAGAAACCGTCATGACCACCATGGAAGAAGAGCGCACCGAGATTGCGGAAAAGGTCCGCCAGCTCATGTTCGTGTTCGAAGACTTGCTCAAGGTGGACGACAAGGGCATGCGCGAGATCCTCAAGCAGGTGGACACCAGCGAACTGGTTGTGGCCCTCAAGTCCGCCTCCGAGGCCATGAAGGACAAGGTTTTCGGAAACCTTTCCCAGCGCGCTGCAGAAATGCTGCGGGAAGACATGGAAGTCATGGGCCCCACGCGTCTGGCCGAAGTGGAAGCCGCCCAGCAGGGCGTCATACGCATTGCACGGCAGTTGGAGGCCGAGGGCAAGGTGGTTATAGCCCGCGGCTCCGAGGACGTCCTGGTCTGATATGGATAATCGGGAACAAGAGAAAAGTATGCAATATCAGCCGTTTTTGTTGAACGAACTGGCCAAGCCCGAGCCCCCAAAGCCTGCCAAGCCTCCCAGGCATGCCATGCAAGAGGAAGAGGACCGCGAAGGGGGGGACGCACCGGATCTGGAGCGCATTCATCAGCAGGCCCAGGAAATCTTGGAGGATGCCCGCAAGCAGGCCGAGGAAGTGGAGCGGGAAGCCTATGAGCAGGGCTTTAAGCAAGGGGAGAAGGACGGGCAGGAAATAGGATCCATGAAGTTGGAAAAAATCCTGGACCGCATCGAACAGATTTCCCGGGATCTGGATTCCTATCACGAAACCTTTGTTCAAAAGCACGAAAAGGAAATATTATCCCTGGTGTCGGCCATTGCAGCCAAGGTGATCAAGGCTCAGGTGGATCTGGAGCCTGAAACCGTCAAAAATGCGGTCATGGAGGCCCTCTCCGTGGTCTCGGACTGGCAGGAGGTGACGGTTCGCGTAGACCCTTCGGATTTTGAGTTCCTGGATGAAATGCGGCCGGAATTTTTTGAAAAGGTCGCATCCCTCCGCTCCATCAATATCGTGCCCGACTCCTCCGTGGAAAAAGGCGGCTGCATTGTCAGCTCCGATTTCGGAGAGGTGGACGCCAGCATAGAGTCCCGCCTGGACAAGGTCTCCCAGGCTATCATGGACGTTTACTACTCCAGGCGATAAGGCGCGTCTTCATGGATTTTTCAGCATATCAGGAAGCGATTCAAACCTCCCAGCCCGTCTTGCCGGAAGGCAAGGTGGATCAGGTGGTGGGCTTGATTGTGGAGGGCTACGGCCCCCAGATGAGCGTGGGCGCCGTGTGCGATCTTGTGACCACTCAGGGCAGGCGCATTCCGGCCGAAGTGGTGGGGTTCAAGGAAAAACGCATGCTCCTCATGCCTTACGGCGAGATGCAGGGCATCCAGTTGGGATGCCGCATTGTGCCTCGCCAGCAGCAGCCCCTGGCGCCCGTGGGCGACGCGTACCTCGGCCGGGTCATCGACGGCCTGGGCCAGCCCATGGACGACAAGGGCCCCATCCCCGCCACGGACATGTACCCCCTCTACGCAGACGTGGTAAACGCCCTGCATCGCAGGTCCGTCAATCAGGTTTCCGACGTGGGCGTCCGGGTGATCAACTCATTCATCACCGTGGGACAGGGACAGCGGGTGGCCATCATGGCTGGCTCCGGCGTGGGGAAAAGCGTGCTCATGGGCATGATCAGCCGCCACATGGCTTCGGACGTGTGCATCGTGGCTCTGATTGGGGAGCGGGGCAGGGAGGTAAAGGATTTTGTGGACGAAATTCTGGGGCCGGACGGCATGGGCCGATCCATTGTGGTGGCCGCCACTTCCGACACATCCCCTCTTGTCCGTATGCGCGGGGCCTATCTGGCGACCACCTTGGCCGAGTATTTTCGGGATCAGGGCAAAAACGTCATCCTCATGATGGACTCCGTCACCCGCTTCGCCATGTCCTCCCGGGACGTGGGCCTGGCCGCGGGAGAGCCTCCCACGGTGAAAGGCTACACGCCTTCCTTTTTCGTGAAATTGCCCAAGCTGCTGGAGCGCGCCGGCAGCGTGCAAGGCAAAGGCAGCATCACGGGCATTTATACGGTTTTGGTGGAAGGGGACGACATGAACGACCCCGTGGGCGACGCCGTGCGATCCATAGTGGACGGACACATCGTCCTTTCCCGCAAGCTGGCCAATCAGGGCCATTATCCGGCGGTGGACGTACTGGCCTCGGTCAGCCGCGTCATGCGCGCCACGGTGTCCGCCGAGCACACCCGGATGGCCCAACGCTTTCGGGAAGTCTTGGCCGCTTACCAGAACGTGGAGGACCTCATATCCATCGGCGCTTATGTGGACGGCAGCGATCCCGACGTGGACTACGCCAAGTCCATGATTGGCAAGATGAAGCAGTTTTTGCGCCAGGACATGATGGAGGGGGTTTCATACGAGGAATGCGTGCAACAATTGACCGCCTTGTTCGGGACCGTGGAAAAAACTAAAAAAAAGTAACCGACTGAAACATGTTGGCAGGAAACTTGAAAGAGATCGTTGTTGGAACACGGTTTTACGCAGCAGGATTTATAAGGTCTGTTTGAAAGGCCCCCTGAATGAAAAAGTTTCAATTTCGTCTGGAGCCGGTTTTAAAGCTCCGCAAATACAAAGAACGCACAGCTCAAATGGAGTTGGCCAAAGCCCTGGCTGCGCTCCAGGAAGCTCAGGCGTTCTTGGAGCAGTCAAGGCTGCAGGAAATAAGCGCCCAGCGGAATTGGGATGCAGGTCTGGAAAAAGGAATGTGGGAAAATGAGTTCAGGATGCACGCGGACCATCTTCGGGGACTGAAAGCCCAGACCGCACGGGCTTTGGAAAATGAAGCTCGCTTAAAAGGCGTGGTGGAAAAACGCAGGCGGGAATTGGTGCAAGCATCGGCTAGCCGGAAATCCATGGAACTCCTCCGGGAGGAACGCTTCACCCAATATAAGCTGGAAACGGGCAGGATGGAGCAAAAGGAGACTGACGAAATGGCCAGCCTCCACAGATCCACGCAGGAGCGGTTGTAATCATGAAAAACAAGCGCAATCTCAAAGGCGCCCCCATTTTTATTCTGGTTGCGGCGATCATCCTGGCCAAACTGGGGATATCCCTGGTGCTTATGGCCCAGCCCGACCTGCAGGTCAACCTGGAGCCTGGCATGGCCATGGCTCAAACTCCGGAGGAGGATGCCGCCGCTGATCCAGCCAATCAAGAGGGGCGGGATTCCACGGCTCCCGCCGCCGCCATGGGTGAGAGCGAAGCCGCGGCCGAGGACTCCAATATGGCCTTGACTCCCGAGGAAATGGAAGCCCACAAGCTGGAAAGGGAGCGTAAGGAATTGGAGCTTTTGCGTACGGAAGTGGAAGGAAAGATCGCGGAACTGGAAGCCATTCAAAAAGAGATTTACGCCCAGTTGGAGCAACTGGAAGGGGCCTTTAATGCGCGGGAGAAGCACCTGATCAAAATACTCTCCGAAATGCCGGCCAAAAAAAGCGCTCCCATGATCGACAAGCTGGAAATTGATCTGGTGGTCAAATTATTCGCCAAGATGAAAAGCGACAAAGTAGCCTCCATCCTGCCGTACCTGGAGCCTGTCAAGGCCGCGGAGATCGGCGAAAAGCTGGCGAGCCGGCAATGATCGCGATTTTAATGGATATTATGCAAAAAGGTCGACAATCCGGCCCTTACCGGCGGGATCCGCATAGGCTGCTTCGTGGGAGCGGATTTCCACAAGACGCAGGGGGATGGGATTTTCGTTGGTTTTTTCAGAACGAAAGGATCGGGGGGAACGGTCGGAGCGCGAAGAGTCCGGTTCTCTGTTGTTCAGCCGTTTAGCTGGTTCAATTCTGGGCGTCGTTCTTGGTTGGTAGACGCTGGGGAGGTTCCTGATCCCGTTGGTCATCAAATTTACCGGTCTTTCTATATGGACTTAAGGCGTCTAGGGTGCGGTGCAGCGTTCCAGCAAATAATTCAGGGTATCAATAAACGGTCTTCCGGTCAATTCATTTATACCGTTTTTTATTCGGAGCTCTCCTCAAAAAGTCTTTCCATGATGGTTTCGGTCAAAGGCCTCAGGCTGGGGCGGTCCAAAGCGCTGATGGGCATCCCTTCCAGGCTCCTGCACAGTCGCTCCATTTCCTCGGGCTCCACCTTGTCGGCCTTGTTCAAAACGCGGATGGTGGGAATGGCCGATACCCCGATGTCCTCCAGGATTTTGTCCACCGACTCCACCTGCTCGGCCATTCTGGGGTTGCTGGCGTCGATGACGTGCAGCAAAAGGTCGGCGCTCTTCAATTCCTCCAGGGTGGCTGCGAAGGCGGTCACCAGATCCTTGGGCAGATCCCGGATAAACCCCACGGTGTCGGTAATGATGATTTCCTTGTCTTCGGGAAAGCGCAAGCGCCGGCTTGTCGGGTCCAGGGTGGCGAACAGCTTGCTTTCCGCCAATACTTCCGCCTGGGTCAGGGTGTTCAGCAGGGTGGACTTTCCCGCGTTGGTGTATCCCACAATGGACACGATGGGCAGCCCTTTGCGCTCCCTGGCGGATTTTTGCGTCTGCCGGCGTTTGGAGACGTTTTTCAGGGATTTTTCCAAGCGGGTGATGCGTTCCCGCACCCGGCGGCGGTCCACCTCCAGCTTGGTTTCCCCGGGGCCGCGGCCGCCAATGCCGCCCATAAGGCGCGACATGGCCGTGCCCCGGCCGAGCAGCCTGGGCAGCATGTATTTCAACTGGGCCAGTTCCACCTGGAGCTTGCCTTCGGAGGTCATGGCCCGTTGGGCGAAGATGTCCAGGATAAGCTGGGTGCGGTCAATTACCGGCAGTTCCACCTGATTGGTTATGGCTTGAATCTGGGACGGGTTCAGGTCCTGATCGAAGATGACCAGGTCCACGCCGTATTGCATGGCTGCGATAGTCAGCTCGCGGATTTTGCCCTTGCCCATAAGAAACCGGGCGTCCATCCTGGTCCGGTGCTGAATCATTTCCGCGGCCACGAAAATGTCGTTGGTCCTGCAGAGCTCCTTCAACTCCGTCATGGAATCCGCAGCCTCGCGCCTGGGCGCGTTGGTGACGCTCACCAAAAAGGCGCTGGCTTGCTGCTTTTGGGACTTGGTCACCCCGGAGGAACGGACAAGCTCCGCCTCCAGTTCCCTGACAAAGGCCCGAAAGCTGATGTCCCGGGCGCCGGGATCCATGGGAGGCAAAACTTCATAAGGCGTTTCGCCGGGCTTGCTGGGGATCAGGTGCGCAGCGTGAAAACGATGGGGCGCGCCTGTTTCGTCAAGGGTGACGGCGGCGATGAGATCCAGCCGCAATAAGGCAAGGTCCGTCAGGTCCTCGTCGGTCAGGGGCTCGTTTTTCAAGTGGGTGTGGATCAGGCGCAGGCCGTTCAGGCGCCCCATGGCGGCCCGGTAGTCATGAAGGCTGGGGATGTTGATCTGGACGCCGTCCCCCACCATCACAAACCGGATTCTTCCCAGCCTGTCCACCAGAATGCCGATCTGACGGCGGATCTCCGCCGACAGCCTGCCCATGTCCAGGGCCAGCTCCTGGGAAACGATCAGATCGGGCGCAACCTTCCTGTTGTAGAATTTTTCCAAATGCTTCAACTGGGCGGTTTTCAACCCTTTGGTATATCCGTATACCTTTTTCACATTCTTCCCAAGTAGGCCAAAAGCAAGCCTCCCGCCATTAAAGCCAGGCCCATTTTGCGGAGATTGGCCGGAGGCATTTCAGTTAGTTGAAGTAAAAACTCCCGGTATTTATCAGGATTGGCGAACCAGGGAACGCCTTCTATGAACATGGCGACTCCCAAAACGCAGAGCAAGAATTTCATGAAACCCTCTTTTTCATTATCGGAGGCTGTTTCGCCAAACGGCGTCCATTGATTTGGGAAATTAATCGCGACTCCTCCATTTGTCAAAACAATTTGCTTACCATGGGTTATAAGCTGCAATCCATGCTTGACATCCTCGGTGGTTGAACTAAAAAAGGCAATGGCAATATGCATGATTTAAAAAGGCCCAAGATGTTTGTCAGCTTATTGGGCGGGAACATGGGATGCGAATAAACCTGACAGGAAAGCAAGCCGACGCGTTTGCCGCCCAGAGAGGCGTTATGTGTTAAACGATATTTATTATCAATTAACTTTTCCTGAGCGGTTGGCTTGTTGTATGATCCCTGTTTGATAATTTTGCGAACTGAAAAAGCGGAGATATTTACCATGGAATTTGAGGCGGTGATCGGACTGGAAGTGCATGCGCAACTAAAGACCGAATCAAAGATTTTTTGCGGCTGTTCCACAGCTTTCGGCGCTTCCCCCAACACCCACACATGCCCTGTGTGCCTGGGTATGCCGGGATCGCTGCCTGTCCTCAATAAAAAGGTGGTGGATTACGCCATGCGCATGGCTCTGGCCACCAAATGCTCCATTTCTCCTTACAGCAGGTTCGCCCGCAAGAACTATTTTTACCCCGACCTGCCCAAGGGGTATCAGATTTCCCAGTACGAACTGCCCATCGCCGAACACGGCCACTTGATGGTGGATACGGCCCAGGGCAAAAAGAGGATCGGCATCACCCGAATCCATATGGAAGAGGATGCGGGCAAGCTGACCCACGACTCCCATCGCCCCGTATCCCGGGTGGACCTGAACCGCACCGGCACACCCTTGATCGAAATCGTCAGCGAGCCGGACATGAGATCGCCTTTGGAGGCTTCGGCCTATCTCAAGCAGCTTCACGCCATTTTGCGGTATCTGGACATCTGCGACGGCAACATGGAGGAAGGCTCTTTCCGTTGCGACGCCAACGTGAGCGTGCGCCCCAGGGGCCAGGAAGAGTTCGGCGTCCGGGCGGAAATCAAGAACATGAACTCTTTCCGCAACGTGGAAAGAGCCATCGCTTACGAAATCGACCGCCAGTCCACGCTGGTGGAAGAGGGCGGGGAAGTGATCCAGGAAACCCGGCTATGGGACGCTGAAAAAAGTCGCACTTTTTCCATGCGCAGCAAAGAAGAAGCCCACGATTACCGATACTTTCCGGATCCCGACCTGGTGCCTCTGGTCATTGACGAAGCATGGATCGAGCAGGTCAGGGGGCTTTTGCCCGAACTGCCCGAAGAGCGCAAAGCCCGCTTTTTGGAGCAATACGGGCTTGCCCAGGACGACGCCGTGTTCCTGACAAGCGCCCGGGAAATGGCCGATTATTATGAAGCGTGCGTGGAAATCTTCCACGATCCCAAACAGGTGTGCAACTGGGTGACGGGCGCCCTGGCCGCCTTGCTGAACGCCAAGGGCGTCAGCGTGACGGAGTCGCCCATCAGCGCAAAGCGCCTGGCCGCCTTGCTCAAGCTCATCAAGGACGGCGTCATTTCCGGCAAGATCGCCAAAACGGTTTTCGAGTACATGGAAACCGACGAACGCGACCCGGAGGCCATTGTCCAGGAAAAGGGCCTGGTGCAGGTTTCCGATTCAGGGGAGATAGAAAGCATGGTTCAGGAAGTTCTGGACGCCTGCCCCGAGGAAGTGGAAGCCTACCGAGGCGGCAAGAAAAAGCTCATGGGCTTTTTTGTGGGCCAGATCATGAAAAAGACCAAGGGAAAAGCCAATCCCCAAACCGTCAACCAACTGCTTAAGGAGAAATTGGATTAATAGTGGACCCACTTGATCCCCCCGTTAAGGGCGTCGAATTTCAAGAATCCGGCCATTGGTCGGATATGCCGTGCGTAAATGTCTTTTTGGCGTTCTGCAACTTACGTTGTCCGTGGTGCAATGCCGGCGAGTTGGTAGTGGGGCCGCAGACCAAAGAAAATATTTCTCCCGAGGATTTGTTTGACGAACTTCAAACCATAAAAAACAATCATCCGGAACTGAAAGCAGTTTGTTTTACAGGGGGCGAACCCACCATGCATCGGGGCTTGCCGGACTTGCTCCGTCGAGTGCGCGCCATGGGCTTGGAGACGTGCGTGGAGACGAACGGCACGCAGCCTCACTTATTGAACTATGTTATAACTAGCGGATTTTTAAATAGGATTTTGTTCGATCTTAAAGCGCCGATTGAAGATGAGGCCTACTCCATGGCTGCGGGAGTCCCCATTCCTGCAAGTATAATCAAGGAAAGTTTGATTATTATAAAAAAAATGGAGACAGGCCGGATTCTCCGTACTACAGTGGCGCCTGACATTTGCGGCGAGCAGGAAATTCTCCTCATGGCTTCGCAACTCAAAGAATTGGGTTTTTCCAGGCTGGCTCTCCATGGATTCGTACCCGGAGAAACCCTGGACCCGGACATGAAGGACCTGACGCCTTACACGGATGACAAGATAAAACGCCTGCAAGGAGCGGCAGACGCAGTTTTTTCGTGAACATCCCAAACGGTGTTCGTTTAAGGAGGTTAATACCTTATGGTCACAATTCGTTTTCTCCCTCACGAAAAGGAAATCAAGGTGGAGCCCGGAACCATCCTGCTGAGAGCCGCCATGGAGGCGGGGGTGCACATCAATGCATCTTGCGGCGGGGAAGGTGCGTGCGGAAAATGCCGGGTGCACATTGAAGAAGGCGAAGTGGAAGGAGGCGGCAAAGAAAAGCTCCGTCCGGAAGATTGGGAAAAAGGCTACCGCCTGGCCTGTAAATCCTTGGTCAACGAAGACCTTACGGTTCTGGTTCCCGTGGAAAGCTCCGTGGATTCAGCGGTTCTCAATATGGCTTCCACTCCCAGGAAGACAGCCAGCATTCAGGAAATGGACATGGAGTACCTTAAGGAACGGGGCCTGTTCATTCCTCCCGTGGAGAAAAAGCACCTGGAGCTTACCCCCCCGACGCATGGGGACAATGTATGCGACATGACCCGCTTGATCAATCACCTGCGCATGCAGGAGAACGAGCACGGCCTGGAGGTGAATCTTTCCGTTCTGCGCAAGCTGCCGGACGCATTGCGTGCGGAGAATTTCAACGCCACCCTCACCCTGGCGCGCCCGGTTCGGGCCGAATGCGGCAAAACGCGCATTATTAATGTACAACCCGGAAACACCTCAGACAGGAACTTCGCCCTGGCCATCGATATAGGCACCACCACGGTTTACGGAGAGGTGGTCAACTGCCTCACCGGCGAGATTTTGGCGCAATACGGGGAGTTCAACCGCCAGATCAGCTTCGGCGAAGACGTGATCACCCGCATCATGTACGCCGACAAGGCCGGAGGCCTGGACAAGCTGCACCAGGCGGTCATCGACACCATCAATAATATCATTGCACGGCTGATCAAGCGGTCCAAGATCGACGTGGACGACATATCCGCAGTGGCTTTGGCCGGCAACACCACCATGACCCAGCTTTTGCTCAAGATCAAAACCAAGTACCTGAGGCTTTCGCCTTACGTCCCGACCTCCACGCTGTATCCGCCCATCAAGGCCCAGGAGATCGGCCTTAATCTGGCGCCTCACGTGACGGCGCTGGTTTATCCCTGCATCTCCAGTTACGTGGGAGGGGACATTGTGTCCGGCGTCATGGGGTCGGGCATGTATCTGACCGACGAAACCACTTTGTTTATTGATATAGGAACCAACGCGGAAATCGTGGTGGGCAACAAGGATTGGATGATGTGCGCGGCTTGCAGCGCCGGACCGGCCTTTGAAGGCGGCGGCGTGGAGCACGGCATGCGGGCCTCCAAGGGCGCCATCGAAGATTTCTCCCTGGATCCGATCACC
Organism: Desulfatibacillum alkenivorans DSM 16219; assembly: GCF_900142135.1. Lineage (GTDB taxonomy): Bacteria > Desulfobacterota > Desulfobacteria > Desulfobacterales > Desulfatibacillaceae > Desulfatibacillum > Desulfatibacillum alkenivorans. Next base: position 19,425 of record NZ_FQZU01000033.1, read on the forward strand.
TTTGAACCCATGAGCCTCACCATAGGCAACACCAAGCCCAAGGGCATTTGCGGCTCCGGCCTGATCATCATGCTGGCCTCCATGTTCGAAATGGGCCTCATAGACAACCAGGGCAAATTCAACCGGAACCTGGAAACAAAAAGAATCCGCGAAAAAGACGGCATTTGGGAATACGTGGTGGCCTGGGCGGACGAAACCCAGATCGACCGGGACATCGTGTTTACGGAAGTGGACATAGACAACCTGATCCGGGCCAAAGGCGCCATATACTCCGGCTGCCACACCCTGCTCAACGAAGTGGGCATGGACATGCAGTCTTTGGACAGAATTATCCTGGCTGGCGGGTTTGGGTCTTACATTGATCTGTCCAGCGCCATGACTATCGGTCTTTTGCCGGAGCTGGATCCGGAAAAAGTGACATTTGTAGGCAACGGATCCCTGCTTGGCGCCAGAATGACAGTTCTGACCAATAAACTCAGGCAGGATGTGGTGGATGTTACTAATAAAATGACCAATTTTGAGCTTTCGGAAACACCGTCGTACATGGACCATTACATGGCGGCCTTGTTCCTTCCGCATACGGAAATGGGCCTGTTTCCCAAACTCAAAGGCCGTTTGGAAGCCAGACAGGCATGGAGGGAAGGAAAATCAGATAGTTAGCTTAATATTTTTCTTCTTTTTCCGCCGTCCGTGAAATAAATGGAGCGCCCCCGTATGGGTAAAAACCGGACCAACGGGGTAAAAAGTAGCATTTGTTGGGAATTATTATTGACAAAAATGCTCCATTTGGTAATACGGCAACGTTTATTCTAATCAAAAGGCCCGCAAGGCTTTCATGAGCCCTGCAGCCCGGGTGGGGGCCCGGGAGGTCTTGCAAATATAGGTTTTGATTTTTTTAAAAGAAGTTAGGCCGGGCAAGGCCGAGACAAATAAAATAACTCGAAGCGCCCCATGGCGCTGCAGCGGTTATTTGCATCGGAACCATCAACAGCAGCATTCAAGGAGGATGCAATGGCATTTGAAGTTTACAAAGAATCGTACACAGGCAGCATTAAGGAAGTTACCCTGGGCAAAGGGGACAAGGCTGTCAAGGTCGGAGGGGAAAATTGTTACCCCTTCTATCTGTTCGAAGGCGCTATGCCCAACAAGCCCGTTATTGCCATGGAAGTGTGGGACATGGTTCCCCCGGAATGGCCGGAAGCGGTCAAGGCGCCTTTTGCCGACGTTCTTGACAACCCTGCAGCTTGGGCTAAGAAATGCGTCGAAGAATATGGCGCTGACATGATCGTTCTCCAACTCAAAAGCACGGACCCCAATGACAAGAATGCTGACGCTGCTTCCGCAGTGGCCACCGTCAAGGCGGTAGGCGAAGCAATTGACGTACCCCTGATGGTTTGGGGCGTTGCCAATCCTGCTAAGGACGAAGAAGTTCTGAAAAAGGTCGCAGAAGAGTGCACGGGCATGGATTTGATCATCGGGCCTGTTGAAGATAAGAACCACAAGGGCATCGGCGCAGCCGCCCTGGGCTTCAAACAAAGCGTGGTTTCCTCTTCTCCCATCGACGTTAACTTGGCCAAACAGGTTAACATTCTTCTTGAAAACCTGGGCATGCCCATGAGCAAGGTCCTTATCGACCCCACCACCGGCGGCTTGGGCTACGGCCTGGAATACACCTACTCCGTTATGGAGCGCTTGACCATGGCCGCTCTGTCTCAGGGCGACGACAAGCTCCAGATGCCCATGGTGAACAACCTGGGCCAGGAAGTGTGGAAGTGTAAAGAAGCCAAACAGACCGGCGACGAAGCCCCGACCCTGGGCGATCCCGAAAGCCGCGGCATCATGATGGAAGCCACCGCTGCAGTGACCTACCTGCTGGCTGGCGGCAACCTGCTTATCATGCGTCACCCCGAAGCCGTTCGCATGGTCAAGGGCTACATCGACCTGCTGGCGGACGGCGGCGCATCCTCCATCGCCGGCATCTCCAAGAAGCTGGACGCCTATGAAGCCGACCTGGCTGCTCTGGCGCCTGCTCCGGACCTGACCATGGAAGAAGCCAAAAAGGAAGAGGCTCCCAAGAAAGCCGCTCCCAAGAAAGAGGCTCCCAAAGCCGCCGCTCCCAAGGCTGCTGCTCCCAAGGCCGCCGCTCCCAAGGCTGAAGCCGCTCCGGCCCCGGCTCCCGAAGCCGCCCCGGCTGCTCCCGCCGCTCCGGCGGTAGATGCTGAAGCCGCCGCCGCCAAGGCTGCTGCTGACGCCGCCGCCAAGGCTGCCGCCGACGCCGCCGCCAAGGAAGCCGCCGAAGCCAAAGCCAAGGCTGATGCCGAAGCCAAAGCCAAAGCAGAAGCCGAAGCCAAGGCAAAAGCGGAAGCTGAAGCCCGCGCCAAGGAAGTGGCCGCCCGCGAAGCTGAGGAAGACGAACTTCGTCAGAAACGCGCTGCAGAGAAGGAAAAACGCGACGCTGAAAGAGCCGCTGGTCACGAAGTTGAGATCAGCCACACAGCCGCCGCGGTCCAGAAAACCAACCTGGACAAGTTGCTTGACAAGATCGACTGGGCCAATTTGCGGAAATAGGCAAAGGACTTAACGGCCTGGACCAACTTGGCAGGCCGCAGAATATACTATTGATTCTTTTTATAATTATGAGGAGGAACCTCGTATGGCGGAAGAAAAAAAAGCCAAGGCCCCGAAAGTGGCTGATCCCGTTGCAGCGTCTTATGATGTCGCAACTCAGGAAATGATCAAGCGCGCCCAGGACTTGGGCGTTGAAACCTGTTTTGATCGTGCTGTCACCCTCAAACCCTGTAACATCGGCAACCAGGGCACCTGCTGCAAGAACTGCGGCATGGGTCCCTGCCGCCTGCCTCTGCCCAAGGGCGGAGTGGAAGACGGCGATGACCGCAAAGGCATCTGCGGCGCCACCGCCAACACCATCGCAGCTCGTAACTTCATCCGTATGGTCGCCGCCGGCGCTTCCGCGCACTCCGACCACGGACGTTGCGTGGCCGAGGTTTTCATGTCCGCAGCCCGGAAGGAAACCGACGCCTATCAGATCAAAGACATCCAGAAACTTCTCCAGATTGCTCCCCGCCTGGACGTTGCCATCACCGTGGAAAGAGACGGCGAAGTGCTGGACCGCGATATCGACGAAATCGCCCTGGAAGTTGCCGAAGTCGCCCTGAACGAATGGGGCAAGGCCGAAGGCGAATTGAAGTACCTGAAACGCGCTCCCGCGCCGCGCTACGAACTGTGGAAGAAATTCGGCGTCCTGCCCAGGAACATCGACCGCGAAGTGGTGGAGATCATGCACCGCACCCACATTGGCGTGGACCAGGACTATAAAAACCTCATGAAGCAGGGCACCCGCTGCGCTCTGGCTGATGGTTGGGGCGGCTCCATGCTGGCCACCGATCTCCAGGACGTTCTGTTCGGCACGCCTTACCCGCTGCAAAGCGAGGCCAACCTGGGCATCATGAAAAAAGACCATGTCAACATCATCATCCACGGCCATGAGCCTGTCCTGTCCGAAATGATCGTGGCAGTGGCCCAGAGCCAGGAAATGATCGACTACGCCAAACAAGCTGGCGCCAAGGGCATTCAGATGGGCGGCATCTGCTGTACGGCCAACGAAATTCTGCAACGCCACGGCGTGCCTCTGGCAGGCACCTTCCTGCAACAGGAACTGGCCATCATCACCGGCGCTTGCGATGCTATGGTCGTGGACATCCAGTGCATCTTCCAGAACCTGGCTAACGTAGCCAAGTGCTTCCATACCAAACTCATCACCACTCATCCCATCGCCAAGATGGAGCAGGACAACGTTCTGCACATTGAGTTTGATGAACACCATGCTGTCGAAGACGCCAAACGCATCGTTAAGCTGGCTATCGACAACTTCAAGAATCGCGGCGAAGACGTTGTGATTCCTCAGCACAAGAACCCCGTCATCGCGGGCTTCGGCGTGGAATCCATTGAATATCACCTGGGCGGCTCTTTCCGCGGCTCCTACTACACCCTGAACGACAACATCATCAACGGCCGTATCCGCGGCATCGGCGCCGTCGTCGGTTGCAACAACGTCCGCACCCGTCACAACGAAGCCCACTTGACCGTTGTCAAAGAACTCATCAAGAACGACGTTATCGTTCTGACCACCGGCTGCAACGCCATTGCTTGCGGCATGGAAGGTCTCTTGACCCCTGAAACCGCTCAGGTGTTCTGCGGCCCCGGTCTGGCTGAAGTCTGTGAAACCGTCGGCATCCCGCCTGTCCTGCATGTGGGCTCCTGCGTTGACAACAGCCGCATCCTTTTGGCAGCCACCGAAGTTGTGAAGGCTGGCGGCCTTGGCAAAGACATCAGCGACGTTCCCGCCGCTGGCTCCGCTCCTGAGTGGATGAGTGAAAAGGCCATCTCCATTGGCCAGTACGTGGTTGCTTCCGGCGTTTACACTGTGTTTGGAACCACCTTCCCGACCTCCGGCGCTCCCGTCTTCCAGAAATACCTCTTCGAGGATTTCGAAAAAATGTACGGCGGCATGTGGGATTTCGAGCCTGATCCGATCAAGCACGCTCACAAGATGATCGCCCACATTGACAAGAAGCGCAAGGCTCTTGGCATTGACAAGGCAAGGGAAAGGGTCCTGATGGACATGGCTGACAGGCAGAAGCTGGACGTCGCCTAAGTTAAAAAGAACCACAAATCCTCAACGAAGGAGGAAAGAATATGTCTAAGCTGGTTGCTTTCGCTGCTATTCAAGGCGGCTACAATATCGTTTCCAAAGCAGAAGGTGAGCTCAAGCAGGCTCTGGCGACCTACGATGCTTCCACCAAGGTGGAGTTTCCGAACACCGCCTACTATCTGCCCGTCATCTACTCCTTGACCGGAATCAAGGTGCAGACCATCGAAGATATGCGGAAACCCCTGGAAATCGCCAGGAAACTTCTGCCCGCCCACGTCAAGAGGGTGAACCATCTTCCTTACCTCGGCCCATTGCTGGACGCTGGTATGGCCGCTCTGTTCGCGTTTGAAATTCAGGAAGCTCTCCGTTACGTCAGGGAGCCCGACTTCTACCTGCCTCAGGAAGAAGTGGACCTGGACAACGGCAAAATCTGGCTGGGCGCCGCCGACGACACCGTGTTCCGTAAAAGGGGCGTGGAATTCGTGGACGGCTCCGCTCCGGGCTTCGCCGCCATCGTCGGCGCCGCACCCACGCCGGAAATCGCCAAGGACATCATAGAAGATTATCAGAAGAGAAACCTGTACATCTTCCTGGCCGCCAACCAGAATGGCACCACCTGCGCAGAACAGCTTATCGAAGCTGGCGTGCAGATCGGCTGGAACACCCGTATCGTGCCCTTCGGCCCCGATATTTCTTCCGCCATTTTCGCCCTTGGTTTCGCCAACCGCGCCGCCATGGCGTTCGGCGGCATCGAAGCCGGCGATTACAAACGCATGCTGCTTTACAATAAGGACAGGATTTTCGCTTTCGTCAACGCCCTTGGCGACGTTAACGCGGAATGGGCTGTCGCGGCCGCCGGCTGCGTCAACTGGGGCTTCCCCACCATCGCCGACACCGACATCCCGGAAATCCTTCCCACGGGTATCTGTACTTACGAGCACGTTGTGGGAAATGTCCCCCACGACGAAATCGTGCAGAAATCCATCGAAACCCGCGGCCTCAAGGTCACGGTTTCCGAGATCGACATCCCCCTGTCCTACGGCCCGGCCTTCGAGGGCGAGCGCGTTCGCAAGGACGACCTGTATTGCCAGTTCGGCGCCAAGGAACAGTGCACCGAGTTGGTGAAGATGGCCGAGATGAACGAAATCGAAGACGGTAAGGTCACCGTCGTCGGTCCCGACATCAAGGACTGCCAGGAAGGCAAAGCCTACCCCCTGGCGATTTTCGTCCAGGTCGCAGGCCGCGAATTCCAGCCTGACTTCGAGCCCATCCTGGAACGTCAGATCCACCATCTGACCAACTACATCCAGGGCGTCATGCATATCGGACAGCGCGACATCGCCTGGGTCCGCGTGAGCAAGGCTGCCGTGGATAAGGGCTTCTCCCTGGAGCACATCGGCAAGGTTCTCCATGCCAAGTTCCACCAGGACTTCACCAAGATTGCTGACAAGGTGGAAGTCACCCTGTACACCAAAAAAGAAGACGTGGACAAGCTGACCGCCACAGCCCGCGATGAGTACAAGACCCGCGACGAGCGCGTCGAGAAGATGACCGACGAATCCGTCGAAATCTACTACTCCTGCACCCTGTGCCAGTCTTTTGCTCCCAACCATGTTTGCACCGTCTCCCCGGAACGCACCGGCCTGTGCGGCGCTTACAACTGGATGGACTGCAAGGCTTCTTACGAAATCAACCCCACCGGCCCCAACCAGCCCATTGAAAAGGGCGAGTGCCTGGATCCTGTCCTGGGCCAGTGGAAGGGCGTCAACGATTTCGTATACAAAGCCTCTCGCGGCAACGTCACCCATTACAACTTCTACTCCATGGTTCATGATCCCATGACCACCTGCGGTTGCTGCGAAGCTATCGCGGCCATGCTGCCTATGTGCAACGGCATCATGACGGTCAACCGCGACTACATGGGCGAAACCCCCTGCGGCATGAAGTTCACCACCCTGGCTGGCGTCATGGGCGGCGGCGCTTCCTCCCCGGGCTTTGTGGGTCACTCCAAGTACAACGTAACCCAGAGGAAGTTCATCGCGGGCGACGGCGGCATCAAACGTCTCGTATGGATGCCCAAAATATTCAAGGAAGAAATCAAGGACAGACTCATCAAGCGCGGCGAAGAAATTGGAATCCCCAACTTCTACGATATGATTGCTGATGAGACTGTGGGAACCACCGAAGAGGAAGTGTACGAATTCCTCCAAAAGGTCGGCCATCCCGCCCTTGAAATGGACCCCATTGTTGGATAAGGGCGCCGAGCCTTTACGTGCGGCTTAATAAAACGGGAGGGTCCTCCTGCGAGGCCCTCCCGCAGCCAAGCCGTTTCTATGATAGAAAAAGGAGACTAAAATGGCATTAACCGGAATTCAGATTTTCAAACTGCTTCCGAAAACAAACTGTAAGGAATGCGGCGTCCCCACATGTCTTGCCTTTGCCATGAACCTGGCATCCGGAAAGGCGGAACTGGACCAGTGCCCTTACGTTTCCGACGAAGCCCGGGAACAATTGGCGGAAGCCTCTGCTCCCCCCATCAGGCCTGTCAAAATTGGTAACGGCGTCCGCGCTTTTACCGTGGGCGGTGAAACAGTCCTGTATCGTCACGAAAAGACCTTTTATAATCCCACAGCCCTGGGCGCCCTGGTTGCTTCGGATATCGCCGACGCCGACCTGGAAAAAATGCTCAAGGAATACAATGCATTCCAGTATGAGCGCGTTGGTTTGAACCTGCGCCCCGAATACCTGGCTGTTAAAGACGTCAACGGCGACGCCGCTGCTTTCGCGAAAGTAGCCAAGACCATCGCCGAGACTTCCGAATTCTGCGTTGTCCTTCTCACCGAGAATGCCGACGTGATGAAGGCTGGCGCCGAAGCCTGCGCCGCCAAGAGGCCTCTGCTCTGCGGCGCTAATGCAGACAACGTAGACGCCATGGGCGCTCTGGCCAAAGATATGGGCCTGCCCATCGGCGTGAAGGCTGACGGCGTGGAAGCCCTGATCGCTCTGACTGACAAGCTGACCGGCATGGGCATCAAGGACATCGTCATCGATTCCGGCGCACGGGAAATCAAGCAGGCCTTCGAAGATCAGGTGGTTATCCGCAGGGCCGCACTCAAATCCGGCAACCGGAGCCTGGGCTTCCCCACGATCACCTTCCCCTGCGAAATGGCTGACAACCTGGCCGTGGAAACCATGTTCGCCGCCACTTTCATCGCCAAATACGGCGGAATGGTCGTTTTGAGCGAACTCAAGGGCGAAAGCATCTTCCCCTTGCTGCTGGAAAGGTTGAACATCTTCACCGATCCGCAACGTCCTATGACCGTTACCGAGGGAATCTACGAGATCAACAATCCCGACGAGAATTCCCCCATCCTGGTCACCACCAACTTTGCACTGACCTACTTCATCGTCTCCGGCGAAATCGAAGGATCCAAGGTGCCTTGCTGGCTGCTGATCAAGGACTCCGAAGGCCTGTCCGTTCTGACTGCTTGGGCCGCCGGAAAATTTGCTGGCGACGATGTGGGCATGTTCGTGAAAAAATGCGGTATCATGGACAAGGTCAAGCATCAAGAACTCATCATTCCGGGATACGCTGCCGCAATCGCCGGCGATGTGGAAGAAGAACTGCCGGGCTGGACCATCACTGTCGGCCCCCGCGAAGCAGCTCATATTCCGGGCTTCTTAAAAAATAGGTAAAGGGAGGCGATTATGTTACTCATTGGCGAAAGCTTGAATGTTATTTCCAAAAAAATCGGCAAGGCTTTCAAGGAAAGGGACAAGGGCCCTATCCAAGAAGAAGCCGTATTTCAAAAAGAAGCCGGTATGGACTACATTGACATCAACTTGGGTCCTGCTAAGAAAGACGGCCATGAACTGATGCCTTGGGTTGTTGAAATGGTTCAGGAAGTTGTGGACGATGTTCCGCTGGTTCTGGATACCTCCAACATCGATGCTATTGCTGCGGCTCTGCCCGTCTGCAAGCTGACCCCCATCATCAACTCCATCATGGCCCGGCCCGAGCGCTACGAAAAAATGGTGCCTCTGGCTGTGGAACACAATGCTGACTTCATCGCCCTTATGTGGGGTCCCGACGGACTTCCCAGGGACGAGAACGAACGTGCGGCCCTGTGCGTTGAGCTTCTTTACTTCGCCAATGAAGCTGGCATTCCCAACGAAAAAATCTGGGTGGACGGTATTGTAACTCCTGTGAACATTCAGCAGCCCCAGGCTATCAGCCTCATGAATTTCCAGGCTATGATTCCGGATATGGCGCCCGGCGCACGCAGCACCTGCGGCCTGTCCAACATCTCCAACGGCCCCCCGGACAATCTGCGTCCCATCCTGAATCAGACCTACATGGTCATGCTTCAGAAACATGGTATGGAATCCGTTATTTCCGACCCCAGGGACACCCTGCTCACTGACATCGCCAAGGGCAAACGTCAGGACATCGTAGACGTGATCTACGCGGTCATGGACGGCAATGCTCCCGATATGGGCAGCCTGTCCAAGGAGCTCCAGGACTACGTGAAGACCACCAAGGTCATCCTTGGCGAGTCCCTGTACTCCGACTCCTGGCTCGAAATATAATCGAACCATGCTCAATCAAGGCCCTTCCCTCCTTGCGGGGGAGGGGCCTTTCTTTTTTTAGGCCCTGCTGCAATGCGTCCCAGGCTGCCTGGGAGGCATTGCAACGGGTTTTCGCCTAAAATAAGGCGGTTCCGGCTTTAATATATTGAAAAACGGCGGCGGCTTGGCCGCTCCAGGAGGTGCGTTATGGCGCGTGTCGACGATTATTTTAATGCAAAGAAAATCGCCGTGGAATCATTAAGCAAGGAATCCTTTGAAGATCTGGCCGCAAGCTCCGGTTTTCAAAGCCCTGCTGAAAATACCCTCACAGTCCCCTTTTTGAACAGAACCTATAAAATGGTTTTCCCTTCCTTCGATTTTACGGATCAGGACGACCCGGAAAAGGAAGTCCCCATTCAGGAGCAGGTGCTCATCCTGCATTATATGATGGGCGATAAAACCGCCCAGCCTTCCGACGACTGGGTGGCTTATCGCGAAATCCCAGGAGCGACCTTCTATTTTTCCGCCTTTTGCAAAAGGGCTATCGACCCCCTTAAAAACGTCTTCGAGCATAACCTGGAAGGCCTGGATAAAGGCGCACAGATTTTGGAAGCCTCGGAATTGGATTTCGGCGACGCCGGATATGAGTTCAAACCATTTCCCCGGGTTCCGGTCCGCATGATCCTGTATGTGGGCGATGACGAGTTTCCGTCGGAAGCCAATATCCTGTTTGACAGCAGCGCCGGGGACATTCTGTCTCCCGAAGACCTTGCCTGGCTGGCGGGCATGATCGTCTATCGCCTTATGGCCCTTGCCAGATAATTATTTATCTTCCAAAGGAGAAAATATGAACTGGAACGCACACGGCGCCAAAATTCTCGACATGGTCAGGAATTCCAAGCCTCTGGTCCATCACATCACCAATCTGGTGGTGATGAACGACACCGCTAACGTGACTCTGCACATCGGCGCGCTTCCCGTCATGGCTCACGCCGTAGAGGAAATGGAGGAAATGACTTCCATCGCCGGCGCTTTGGTTATAAATATCGGCACCTTGTCCAAGCATTGGATCGAGGCCATGTTCAAAGCCGGCAAGACCGCCAACGACAAGGGCATTCCCATCATATTGGATCCGGTAGGCGCCGGCGCCACGTCGTACCGCACCGAAACCTGCCACCGTTTGCTGGAAGAGCTTTCCGTTTCCGTCATTCGCGGCAACCTGGGCGAGGTTTCCATCCTGGCCGGCCTGGGCGGCGAAGTTAAAGGCGTGGAGTCCGTGTCCGCCGGCGGAGACGCCGTGGAAGTCGCCAAGGCTTTGGCGGGCAGGCAGCATTGCACGGTATCCATCACCGGCAAGGAGGACGTCATCTCTGATGGAACCCGCACCGTGTTGGTGGATAACGGCCACGAGTGGCTGACCACACTGACGGGCACCGGATGCAGCTCCACCACGGCGGTCGCTGCTTTTTCCGCCGTGGAACGAATTCCGGTCACTGCCGCGGCCTGCGCGCTCATGTGCTACGGCCTGGCTGCGGAAATCGCAGCGCCCCAGGCCAAAGGGCCCGCCAGCTTTAAGGCCGCTTTTTACGACGCCCTGTACAATCTCAACGCCGAGCAAATCGAAAAGGGCGGCAGAGTAAGGGAAGTTTCCTGATTCCATGCATCGGCCTGTTAATGTATTGTAAGTAGTATAGGGGCAGGCCCCGCGTCTGCCCGCAGCTGTTTTCATTTCCATACGTTTCACATGAACTCCTGGTGGAGGCGGTCCATGGACATATCCCAATTGGGCGAGTTCGGACTCATTCGCCGCATCGCCGAACATCTTAAAACTCCGGCAGCCGGGCTTGTTAAAGGCATAGGCGACGACGCCGCCGTGTTTGAAGGCCCTCCCGGCTGGGAGATTGCCATCACCTGCGACGCCCAGGTGGAGGGCGTGCACTTCCTCCCGGAATCCATGACTCCGGAGCAAATCGGCCGCAAAGCCGCCGCCATCAACATCAGCGATATCGCCGCCATGGGCGCCCAGCCCACATTCATGCTTGTTTCCTTGGGCATGCCGAAAACCACGCCGGTTTCCTTTGTGGACGGTTTGTATCAAGGTTTCAAAAAGGAGTGCGACCGTTTCGGCGCTTCCATCATTGGCGGCAACATGGCCAACTGCCCGGAGCGCATTTTCATAGACATCACGTTATTAGGACAGGTGGAAAAGGGCAGGGCGCTTTATCGATCCAATGCAAAGCCCGGGGACCTGGCGGCGGTAAGCGGTCCTTTGGGGGATTCCGCAGCAGGCCTGGCCCTGCTTCTGGCGCCCGAGGTCCGGGTGGCCGAAGAGGTTCGAAAGTCGGTCCTTAAAGCCCACTTTACTCCCGCACCAAGGGTGGAGTTCGGGCTCGTTTTATCCGCTTCCGGCCTGATTAACGCTGCTTGCGACGTGAGCGATGGCGCCGCCCAGGATTTAGGGCATATTTGCGAGGAGTCCAATCTGGGTGCGGTTTTGTGGGCGGAAAAAGTTCCTGTGTCCCGGGCCTGCATGGAGGCCGGAAAAGCCTGCGGCAAGAATCCTTTGGAATACGCCTTGTTCGGAGGCGAGGACTACGAACTGCTATTCACATTTTCGGAAGAAAATCAGCCGGCCGTCCAAGAAGTTTTAAAAAAGGCCGGTTTTTCCATGACCATCATCGGCCGGATGGAAGAGGGCGACCCCAAGGTTCGAATTCTGGACGCCGGCGGCTCCGCCTGGAATCCCAAATCCACTGGTTGGACGCATTTTTAAGCAGAATTTCCACTTTCAAAATTATAAGGAGGACCCATGGCCCGCATTCCCCTGTTGGAAAAAGACCAGGCAGACCCCATCATGCAGGAACTCTACGAGAGAACCGAAAAAGGCGGATTCCCCGTCCTCAATCTGTTTAAGGCCGTGGCTCACAGCCCCAAAATGGGCCGGGATTTTCTGCGCCTGGGCACGGCAATCCTTACCAAAGGCGACTTGGATCCCATCTTGCGGGAGCTTGCCATTCTCCGCATAGGGTACGTCAACAAGGCTCATTACGAATTTACCCAGCATGTGCGCATCGGCAAACAAGTTGGGGTGACGGACGAGCAAATCCAGGCGGTCAAAGATTGGAAAAATTCCACGATATTTACTGATGAAGAGAAAGCCATCCTGGATTACACGGACGACGTGAACCTGAACATCCGGGCCTCAGACGAGAAATTCGCCCGGATTAAAGACCTGTTCGGCGATCGCGTGGCCGTGGAGCTTACCCTGACCATCGCCTATTACGGCGCCGTCTCCCGCATCCTGGAGTCCCTGGGGGTCGAACTTGAGCCCGGTGTGAAACGGGAGGATTAGATCGGTTAACTCAACTTACATGGACAGCTACGGAGGATAGAACATGAAATTGGATGATTTCATAGAAAATGCTCTTGTGGATATAGCTTCTGGAATTAAAAAGGCGCAAGAAAAATACAAGAGCCTGGGTGGTCAAGTGAACCCCACAGGGTTGGATTACAAAAAAATTGAAATGGCAGTTGCTAAGCATAAAAAGACCTCAAGAATCGCCCAAGCTGTTGAATTTGAAATAGCTGTTAGTGCGGGGAACAAGGTACAAGGTTCAGGCAAGGCGGGAATTCAGGTTTTGGATGTAGGAATCTCGGGTAAGGTTGAAGGAGCTAATGAAGAAAGCAATGTGAGTAAAATACGCTTTAGCATACCCGTTATTTTTCCAAAGAGCGTTTACTCGGAGGATGAAAATGAAGGACAAGGTAACGTCCGATAAGCAAAATATACTCCTTGATGGGTATCCACCAGAAACCCAGGCCTTATTAAGAATTCTTGAGTTGGGGAACCAGCAAATTCGAGCGGGAAATGTTCATCCAGCTTTGGATGCTATAGATGAAATCCGCAGGAGAAAAAATGGCCGTATAGCTTGATTCGCCCAACAAATGCCAGGCACGGGGGCCTCCTGTCTCTAAAAAAATGATTTAAAACCGGGCGGCTTGTAGGCGCAATGTAGTTCCAGGGCTTGCCCTGCTTGGATTTAGGATCTTCTGCCGGTCATACGCTTTATGTTGGGTTTCGTTGGAATCCTTCCGGGTTTTGATTTTCCTAAAGAACAGATTCACCCAAACAGCCTTTTGAGATCCGTGCTAACTCTACCCAACCTACTGTCTTTTCAGATAAATCGTAGGTTGGGTAGAGCGTTGTTAAGCCTTTTATTAGCCATGGAAAAAAGCGCCTTATACTACGCTTTATAAAGCGCTCACTTTATCTCGCGAAACCCAACAAATGGGTTTAAAATCCAATTAAAACTTGGGAAAACTCTCCATATTGGGTTTCATGGCTGCGCCCAGCCAGGCAATGGTTTCCCCCAGGTTCTTCATGTTCCAAAGGCCTTCCTCGTCGGATTTTACGTCGCCTTTCTCCAGGCCCAGGCCCAAATTCCAATAAATGGAGCCGGGAACGATCATGCGGTTCATGAGATACATGTGGTTGATGGTGTCGTATACATGCACCGCGCCGGCTCTTCTGACGGCGACAACCGCCGCGCCGATCTTTCCGGCGAATGCGCCGCCGTTGGCCAGGGCCACGTAACCCGACCGGTCGATCAGTGCTTTCATTTCGGCGGAAACGTCCGTGAAATAAGTGGGGGAGCCTAAAATAATGGCGTCGGCCTTGAGCATTTTCTCCATGATATCGTTAAAAACGTCGTCCTCGAAAACGCATCGAAGATTTTGCCTTTGACCGCATTTTTCGCAAGCCATGCAGCCCCGGATAGGCCTTCCTCCCAGTTGAACCAACTCCGTTTCCCAGCCAGCGGCATCCAAAGGCGTTAGGGCGTGTTTTAAAAGGGTTTCCGTATTTCCGCTTCTTCTGGGGCTTCCGTTCACGGCCAATGCGTACATAGTATTAGCTCCTGTCTAGTTGGGTTGTTTTTATCGGCAGACGCCGTTTGCGTGCATCCCTCCCCAAAGCGCTTATGTACAAAATAGCCAGGATTTCCAGCTTGGCAAGTCCGGACAGGTAAAAATGCACTCATTGGTTTACTTATTTATAACATATTGTATTTTAACATGATTTATAGGTTTTCTAAGCGATTGGTCTCCTTGCTGAATTCAAACAAGAAATATACTGCTTGTAAAAAAAACCGCTCTATACTTAAGTATTCAGGGGCGTTTCAATCTTGAGTTAGGTCCCCATGCTTATCGAGGGAAATTTTGTTTCATGCGCTGTTTTGCCGGAAAATTTTTGTGCCTGCTATTTGTTGCATTTTTTTGGGGCTCGTACTGCGCTTCTGAATGCAGGGGGAATTTTGTCCCGGGAGACAAACTGACCGTCATCCAACGCCCCATCCACTCCATCCCGCAATTGACCTTTCCGGGACAATCTTTTGAAATCCGGGCGTCTGCGCCCGAGGAAACCACAGGCTGGCAGGCTTTTTTGCAATACCAAGAGTACTCCATTGACCTGCCTGTTACGCAAAGCGTTTATGACGAGACGACGGGCTGGCACATCCTGACAGTGCAGACGCCGACCCCGGATTTTTATGAATTGTTCGACCTGGTTGTGCTGGCTGGCGGAGTAGAGGCTGACACGGCCGTCAATGCGGTCCGGATTGAGCCTGAAACAGGCGCCTCATGGTGTTTCATTCATATTACCGACACCCACCTGACTACGCACAGGTATTCCTACGAAAGCGGATATTTTAACGACATGACCGAACTGGATGATTTTGAAGCCGTGATTGACGATATCAACATCATCAATCCGAAGTTCGTGCTCCATACCGGGGATGTTGTCAATGAAGGCGAGTTGGAGGACTTTCAGAACATGGGCTATTTTTCGGCTGCCAAAAACGCCATGCAGCTGTTGAACGTTCCCATTTATCTGGTTTCCGGCAGCAACGACATCGGAGGATGGGACGCCACGCCGCCGCCCGACGGAACCGCCCGCAACAACTGGTACAGCTTTTTCGGGTGGGATATCCTGAAAAACCCCAACGGCTTGTATCCCTATCGGACGCAAAACTATTCGTTTGTATATAATGGCGTGAAGTTCATCGGTCTGGAAGCCTATGAAAATTACGAGAACTTTCAGCCTGACGTTTTCGGCGATTTCAGCTTTACAATCCCCCAGATGAACTGGCTGATTACGGAGTGCGGAACCTCCGAAAGCAGTAAAGTCCTGTTTTATCATTATGATTTTTCCAGCCAGATAAATCTTGAAGTCCTGGGCGTGGACGGCGCTTTGTGGGGTCACATCCATGCCGACAGCGGAAGCGAATCGGCCAGGCCCTTCAACCTGGCCACCGCCAAAGTGTGCGACGGCGGAAGATCTTATAGACTGATCAAAGTGCAAGACGGCGCATTGATTCCCCAGGAGACATGCCAGGCAGGAAGCGCCGGTCAAAATCTTACCTTGTCCTACTCCCAGCCTAACGACGGGACCCGCTACTCCAACACCGCGACCATAGTCAACAACCTTTCCCTGGATTTGGAGCATTGCCTGGTTAAATTCCTAACGCCCGCCAGCGCCGTGGAAATTCAAACGTCCTATGGAACCATCACCCAGGCTGCCATAGCAGGGGCCGTAAAAACCGTGTATGTGGAGGCCTTTGTTCCCGCTTCCTCCGAAGTGAGCATTACCCTAAGCTCCAACTCGGGGTCCTGCGACGTCAATTCCGACGGCCGAACCAACCTCCCGGACGCCATCCTTGTTTTACGGATTCTCTCCGGATTTCCACAAGAAGACGCCATTGATCTGGATGTGGACGTGGACGTGAATGGAGACGCCATGCTGGGTTTGGAGGAAGTCCTGGCAATTCTTGGAATTGTTTCCCATTGATTGTCTCAGGGGTTAACTGCTCCGAAAGCTCCCTTAGGTAAAGAAATCGTTAATATTGTAGATCAGCGGCTTTGTCCGAGTACAGCAATTGATGCTCCTCACTGGCTTCCGCCCAGGATTCAGGCATCTTGCAAGGTCCAAAAAAGGCGTGATCAATAGCCTTCCTGACCTGTTTTGCACAAATAAATGGGGAAACGCGACCGACTCCTGTGCCAAGGCCTGGAATGGCAACCGATTTAACATGATCGGACACCTTTTCGCCGTGAAAATTTCCTGATACAAAACTCCCTTTAAGCAGCAACAGAAAGGTTGCTCTGGCCGCCAAATAGGGATGCACTGTGTCTTTCAGGATCATGGGGACTCGCATAGTGGGGGCGATAATCAAAAACGGAATGTAAGAAGCGCCTGTCTCAACAATGTCGGCATTTCCTACAATAAGCTCACCGGCATGATGCTCGTAAATTTGCCTTCTCACGGTCATTTGCAAATCAGGGCCAAAGCGCTTCATGTAAAGGGCGTCGATTCCCCCGTCCATAAACCCGAAACTATTGGCCGGGCTTACCACGGCGTCGCAATCCACGTCGAGAATGGAGCCTTGAAAGACTTCTACAAAATCCAGGTCTCCACAGAGTTCTTCCCATGCTGAGACGAGTTCATTATTTAATCCGCAAAGGGTCAATTTTTGCATGACTTCTCCAGATTATTGCATTTATGCAAAGGAAGGTTGGGCATAAGCCCTCGAAAAAATCATTACTCTTGCGTCAAAACGCCTAGTCCCAATCCGTGTACTGGGGCGGGCTTGCCCCGATCCGGTCCGTGATTCTTGGATATTTTCCGCGGCCCGGCTTGGGTTTGATTTCCAGGACATTGATTTGATGAAACCAGTCATCTCCAAAATCGAACCAATAGCCGAAAATGTCATCCTTTTTCAAGTCCAGGGAGCCAACGGCTTGGAGGACGGTTCCGGCCGGTTTTCCGCCTCCATAGTCCATGTCGTGCTCCGTGGGCAGGACGTATCTGTCGGCTTTGGGGTCCATCGGCCCTTCTCCGTTAAGCTGGAATTCGTACATATGCTCTTCCTTGCGGTTGAAAGCCTTGAAAATGGCAAAGTGCAGTTCTTCCAAGGCCTGGTCGCCGCGCATTTCAATGGTTCGGCAAATGGACGGATTCTTTTCCATGAATGCCTCGGTCATGGGACCTTGAAAAATGCAGACATCCAAAACAAAAATTCGAGGGTCGGTCTTGACCCATCTCCCTTTTCGCGCAGTGTCGTTCGGCATGGATGCTGTTCCTGTCTTTCTTTGATTACCGGTCATGTAAAGTCCCTGGGCCGCCCTAAATGATGTCTCGTGTTGTTCTGGAGCGCCCGGCCCAAGGCGATGAGCTTGGATTCCTCATACAGATTTCCGGTCAGGATGATGCTCACAGGTATGCCTTGGGCGTTCTGGCCGTACGGCATGACCAGTTCCGGGTGGCCTGTCAGGTTGCCTTGCAAGGAGGAAACGGTCATTCTGCCAAGCAACACGTCCACGCCGCCCATTTTGTCCTCCACCATCTGCATGAGCACGGATCTGGCCCGGCTGGCCTGGACGTATTCCACGGCGGGGATGAATCGGGCCGCCCGAAGCCTTTCCGGCCAGTTGCTGTGCTGAAAAGCCTCGGGGCCAAGATCCTGCATCAAGTCCTCGTGGGCTGCCGCGGCTTCCGCCGCCATGCATATGGATGCGGAATATACCAGTTTATCAAGCCGCCCAGGATCGAATGCCGGCAGGGGGACCAGTTGAGCCCCCAAATCCCCAATGGCGTTCAGGGCGGTCTTGTGCGCTTCTAAAATATCCGCCATGTATTGATTCTGGGGAGGCATGCTGAGCAGTTCCCTGACGTAGCCGACTTTCATGTTTTTGACGTCCGGGCATCGATCAAAGCCGCAAGGCAGATCCACTGTGGAGTGGTCCCGGTCGTCAGGGCCGGCGATGGCGTTTAAGACCAATGCGCAGTCTTCCGCTGAGCGGCACAAAGGGCCGATTTTATCGAAGCTCCAGGCCACGGTCATGACGCCGTAGCGGCTGACCCTGCCGAAGGTGGGACGCAGTCCCGTATTGCCGCAAACCATGGCCGGCCCCACCAGGGAGTTGTTGGTTTCCGTGCCGAGAGCGAACCCGACCAGGCCGGCGGCGACGGCGCTTGCTGAACCCGCCGAGGAGCCTCCCGATCCGGTTTTCGGGTTCCATGGATTGCGGGTTCTGCCTCCGAACCAGCGATCTCCGGTGGCAAGCTCGCCCAAAGACAGCTTGGCCACAAGCACGGCGCCCGCCTTTTCCAGCCGTTCCACCGCAGCCGCGTTTTCATGGATGATCCGATCCTTGAACGCCTCCATGCCCCATGAGGTGGGAATCCCTTTGGTTGCAAACAAGTCCTTCACGCCCCAGGGAACTCCGTGCAAAGGCCCGCGATGTTTCCCGGCTGCTATTTCGCCGTCCGCCCGCTTCGCCTGTTCCATGGCCAGATCCTCGGTCAGGGTTACAACGCATTTTAAAGTGGGATCGTGCTTTTTAAGGCGGGCCAGATACATCCTGGTAAGGTCCAGGGAAGAAATTTTTTGCTTAGCCAACAGGACCGATAATTCAGACGCCGGCAAAAACGCCGCGTCTTCAATGCTTTTGATGTCTGTAACACGGGGCGCCGAGGCAGGGGAGGCGTCCTCTTTTATATTGGGAAGCCCTTGGCCAATCGGCAGGGGATTAAACTGCAGAGAATAGGGCGTCTGGTTGCCCAATCGCAATTCCCTGAGAGCCTTGAAAATTTTTCTTTGATAACTCAGCCGTTCAACGATCTCCCGGCGCTCCTCAACCGTAAAGGACAACCCCGCCAGGGCTTCGGCTTGTTCCATCATTGATAATGTAACGGCTTCTCCGTCCGGCGCCACCGCCGCCAAAGCAGCAGGCAAGCCTGTAGAGGCAAGCCCCAAACCCGAGCACACAGCTAGAAAACAGCGGCGATTCACTCCTTTACTTGCGACGTTGTCAGGCTTCATGGCGAGCCCCCTGGAAGAAAAAAATGAAAATTTGCCTTTTCCTATAACCCCTTTGGCTCCCAATGTCCAGGCCTCCTTTTGATATTCCTTTGATTTCAGAATATTAGCCTAAACTTACTCCCAATTTTTCAAGTTAAGATTTTGCCGCTGAAAAAACGGCCAGGAAGAGGTTATTCTTTGGAATATTGCCGTTTTCCTCTATCGGTAAATTAGAATCGTAACGCCGGATTTTATGAATTGCCAAGGCCTTCAAGAACTCGCCTTATGATACCGCATAATTTCAACACCTTTTAAAAATCCCGGTCAATCCGAAATCGGGACCGTATAGCCAATGAATATTTTGCCTTGACCTTTTCCCCCCCTCTGACTAAGAATTTTATATAGTATAGCTCAACGCTATAAATCATTTCAGCAGGCTGGCGGGGGATTAATTTAAGTCCGTCTGAAATGGAACAGGTCCTTTGTCAGCCGAATTATTCGGTTGACATAAATATACCGTTCAGTATAATTCACCTTCCCTCTTGAGACCGTTTGGACGGCGGCGGGGCCGGAAAAACGCCATAATTCGAATCCCCCAAAACGATTTGCCTGAATTGGCGCCAGCGTTAAACACGCACTTGAATTGCAGGCGGCAAAGGAAAGGAAGGCTTCATGAGCGAATACACCGCTATCAGGACGTGCCCTCTCTGCGAGGCGACTTGCGGGCTGGAAATCGATGTGAAGGACGGCGTCGCCGTCAAGGTTCGCGGAGACAAACAGGACGTGTTTTCCAAAGGATACCTGTGCCCAAAGGGCGCGGCGTTGCATGAATTGCATAATGATCCCGATCGCTTGCGCCGTCCTTTGGTGAAGAAGAACGGCGAGTTTGTGGAAGTTTCATGGCAGGAGGCCTTTGAAGCGGTGGAAGCCGGGCTCTTGCCCCTGATGGAAAAATACGGCCGCGACGCAGTGGGCGCCTACCTTGGCAATCCTTGCGTGCATACCATGGCCGGGATTTTGGCCTTGCGCCCCATGCTCAAGGCTTTGGGCAGCAAGAACATGTTTTCCGCCAGCACGGTGGATCAAATTCCCAAGCAGGTTTCCAGCGGGCTTATGTTCGGGTCTGTGGCGAACGTTGCTCTTCCTGACATTGAACGCACCCATTTTTTGTTGATACTGGGCGCAAATCCTCTGGAATCCAACGGCTCCCTGGCCACGGCCCCCAACTGGCCGGGCAGGCTGCGGGATATCAAGGACAGGGGCGGGCGACTGATTGTGATCGACCCCATCAAGACCCGTACAGCGGAACTGGCGCACGAGCATCTTGCCA
Source organism: Desulfatibacillum alkenivorans DSM 16219 (assembly GCF_900142135.1). Lineage (GTDB taxonomy): Bacteria > Desulfobacterota > Desulfobacteria > Desulfobacterales > Desulfatibacillaceae > Desulfatibacillum > Desulfatibacillum alkenivorans. Next base: position 39,853 of record NZ_FQZU01000033.1, read on the forward strand.
TTAAGCCCGGCGGAGACGCCTTTTTGCTCATGGCCATGGTTCGGGTTTTATTTGAGGAAAACCTGGTGGACCTGGGCGGCCTGGACGACGTTTTGAACGGCGTGGAGGAAATCAAGGTCTTGTGTCAGCCTTTTACGCCCGAGGCCGTCTCTGACCGCACCGGCCTGGCGGCGGATCAAATCCGCAGCCTGACCCGGGAATTGGCCGCCGCCGAATCCGCCGTGGTATATGGCCGCATGGGAACCTGCACGGTGCCTTTCGGCGCTCTCACCAGTTGGCTGGTGGACGTGGTCAATGCGTTGACCGGCAACCTGGACAAGCCCGGCGGCGCCATGTTCGCCACCCCGGCCCATGCGCCCAAAAAGACCAAGGCGGGCGGCAAAGGGTGGAGTCTGGGCCGTTGGAAAAGCCGGGTGAAAGGCTTGCACGAGGTCATGGGCGAACTCCCTGTATGCACCTTGTGCGATGAGATGGAAACTCCGGGCGACGGGCAAATCCGGGCGCTCATCACCGTGGCTTCCAACCCGGTCATTGCCCTGCCCAATACGGCCCGCATGGAAAGATGCCTGGAGAATCTGGATTTCATGGTGTCCGTGGATTGGTACGTAACCGCTTCAACCCGCCACGCTAACGTGATTCTGCCTCCGACCGGGCCATTGTCCACCGGACAATACGATTTCGGCTTTTACGGCCTGTCCGTCCACAATATCGCCAATTACTCCCCGCCGGTCATCCCCAAGCCGGAAAATGAACTGGATAAATGGGAGATTCTTTACAAGCTGGCCATGATTTTCAGCGGCCAGGGCGCGGCCGGGGATCCGGCGGCCATGGACGAGTTCATCATATCCATGATGGTGGGCGGCGCCTGCAAGCGGGAAGGTTCGCCGCTTTTCGGCAAGCAGGATGAAATCCTCCAGGCCTTGAGCCAATACAAAGGCATGGAGCGCATGCTGGATTTTATGCTCAGGACCGGCTGCCGCGGCGACGGGTTCGGCCTGAATCCCCAAGGGCTAAGCCTGGAGACGCTTTTGGAAAACCCCCACGGCCTGGACCTGGGGCATTTGGAGCCCCGTTTGCCTGGGATATTAAAGACTCCCTCGGCCAAGGTGGAACTGGCCCCGGAGGTTTTGGTCAAGGATGTGGAACGCCTGGCGCAGGCCCTGGCCTCCCCCCAGGATGAGATGGTTCTGGTTGGACGGCGCCATATCCGCACCAATAATTCCTGGCTGCCCAACATACCTTCTTTGCTGAAAGGCCCCCCGCGCAGCGTCTTGCAGGTCAATCCCCAGGACGCGGATAGGCTCGGACTCAAGCAGGGAGGCATGGCGGAGATAGAAAGCCGGGTCGGCAAATTGACCGTCCCGGTGGAGATAACGGAGAACCTCAGGCAAGGGGTGGTCAGTCTGCCCCACGGCTGGGGACACGACCTTCCGGGCGTCCGCATGAAGGCGGCGCGCGCCTACGGAGGCATCAACAGCAACTTTTTGACGGACGACCAGGCTTTTGACCCGGTCTCCAACAATTCTGTTCTGAATGGTATACCTGTGGAGGTGCGCGCCCTGGATTAGGGCCTCCTCCCAAATCCCCCAAGACCCAGATTTGGAAAGGACTGCAAGATGGAAGAAAAATTTTGGCACAAAAGTTATGATCCCGGCGTACCCGCTTTCATTAACTATCCCAAGGTTGGAGCCCATGAGATTTTGTCCATGACGGCTTTTTCCTGCCCCAATAAAGTAGCGACTTCTTTTTTCGGGACCGAAACCACGTTCATCGAACTGAAAAGAATGTCCTCCCGTTTTGCAAACGCCTTGAAAAATGCGGGCGTTAAAAAGGGAGATCGGGTGGGCCTGCACCTGCCCAACAGCCCCCAGTACATCATCGCCTATTACGGAGCCTTGAGCCTGGGCGCCATCGTGGTCAACCTGAACCCCATGTACACCCCGGAAGAATTGACCGCCCTGTGCAGCAACACCGGCGTCAGCACGCTCATTTCCTTTGATATGGTTGTGCCCCTGATCCAGGAAGTGGCCAAAGCCGCGAATATCGAACGGGTCATCATCACCAAGGTTACGGATTTCATCAACGGCATGCCCCAGAGCACGCCCGAAGAGTTGAAGCTGGAAAAGGAATGGTTCCATTTTTCCCGGTTCCTGGCCGATTGCACGGATACAACCCCCAACAGGCCCCGGATCGACGGCGAAGACGCCGCCCTCATTCAGTTTACCGGCGGCACCACCGGCCTGCCCAAGGGCGCGGTCCTGACCCATAACAACCTGATCGCCGCCTGCTTCAACCTTAAGTTCTGGTGCGATCCGGCCTGGGAAATGCTGTCCGTGGACAAGCGCTACACCCTGTCCGTCCTGCCTTTCTTCCATGTATACGGAGACGTGGTGGCCATGAACATGTCCATCATGACCGGCGCCACCCAGATTGTGGTTCCGCGCTTTGACATCGAGGAAATCATGGGCATCATCGGCCTCATGGAAAACCCCATGTTCCTGCCCGCGGTCCCCACCATGATCAACGCGATCCTGAACCATCCCAAGGCCAAGGAACTGGAGCTGGACCGCCGGTTCACCTTCCTGAACAGCGGCGGCGCTCCCATCGCGGTGAGCCTGCTCGAACAAGGCCGCGACCTGGGCGTGAACATGTCCGAAGGCTGGGGCATGAGCGAAACAACGTCTGTGGGCCTGGGCACCCCGGTCCAAGGGACCACCAAGCCCGGCTCCGTGGGCATCCCCATTTCCAACATGGAAATCAAGCTCATCGACCCCGAAGACGGCGTTACCGAAGTGGGTCCGGGCCAGAAGGGCGAGCTTTTGATCAAGGGCCCCGTGGTCATGAAGGAATACTGGAACAACCCCGAGGAAACCGCCGGACAGCTTAAGGACGGCTGGCTCCACACCGGCGACGTGGCCATCCAGGACGAGGAAGGCTACCTCTCCATCGTGGACCGCACCAAGGACATGATCATCGCCGGCGGATACAACATCTATCCCCGGGAAATCGACGAAGTCCTGTCCACCCATCCCAAGGTGGCGGAAGTCGTGACCGTGGGCATCCCGGATGAATACCGCGGCGAGACCGTCAAGGCCTACGTGGTGCCCAAACCAGGCCAGGAATTGACCGAGCAGGACATCATCGCCTTCAGCAAGGAAAAACTGGCCCCTTACAAGCAACCCAAGATGGTGGAATTCCGGGAGGAACTGCCCAAGTCCGCCGTTGGCAAGCTGCTCCGCAAGGTGCTTCGCGCCGAGCACGAAGCCAAGAAGAATCAGTAGGGCTGAGCTACGCCTGAATATGTAGGAAGCCAGTAGGCATCCTATCAAACCATACTCTGAACGACACTGGGTCCCCGCTTGCGGGCCGATCCTGAAAATCGGACCGGCCCTTGCGGGGATGACGATCTCCTTGGGTTATGAATAATTCTGGGGAGGATAGCCGACAAAGGCTGCAACCAGGAAAAGCCCTTAAAACCAATTCGCTGCAAGCGCCTCCGCTCCCCGTCATCCCCGTGGAGGGAGGCGGCGGGATGATTGCGGTTGTTTAGCAATCATCATGACGCCTTCCCGGAAACGGGGACCCAGCGTCTTGTTAAAAACGCTGTGGGGCTTCGAGTGTTGCTTGTTCAAAAGTGGCTTTCAATTTGCTTGAATGACGTCAACCCGTTAAAAAACCTTTCCGCGGCGTCCCGGCAAGTGCCGCAATAGCGCCATATATAAAAAACCCGCTTTCCTATATTGGGGAGCGGGTTTTTTGGGTCTTTGAATATTTTTTCGGTCCGACCATTAAAAAACCACGAAACTACCGTCCAATTTACTCGTTAATTATCCGTTTTAATACATAATATTAAAATAATACTCGTCTGGCAAGCCTTTCTGTCAAGGCGACTTGACAAGGCGCCGGTCTTGTGTCAGTGTTGAATGGCAGGACCATTCAGGAGGAGGCTTTCTCCGTTCTTGTGTGAAAATGTCTTGCCGTGCGGGTATAACTTCAATAAAATACAAGTTATATTTTTCCATGGCAAAGTTGTTTTCGAGAATTTGGTCTTTTTTAAATGTAGGACCTTTTGGGATAAATGGTTCTACCGATAGGAACCCGAATTTATGAATGAAAACCCCATGTTCTCCCCCGTCAGGGTGGGCAGGGCCGGCGAAGACGTAGCCTTGCAAATTGAAGCGGCCATCATGGACGGCCGGGTGAAACCCGGAGAACGCCTGCCCAGCGAACGGGATTTGCACGTCCAGTTCGGCGCCAGCCGGGGCGTGGTGCGGGAGGCCCTTCGGGCGCTCAAGCAAAAAGGGCTCATTGAAATCAAGAAAGGCGCCAAGGGCGGCGCCTTCATTAAAGAGGCGGAGCTACATAACGCCAGCGAATCGTTGGGCTTGTTCCTCAAGCTCCAACGCATCAGCGCCCAATCCTTGATTGAGTTCCGCGAAAGCATGGACCGGACCATCACTACCCTGGCCATCACCAGAGCCGAAGCCGCAGAGAAGCAAGAGCTTCTGGAGGGCGCCATCCAACTGGGAAACCTTCTCAACAAGGATGATCCGGACATGGATGCGGTCCATGAACTGGACCGGAGGCTGAACATCAGGCTGGCCAGGATGACCAAGAATCCGGTTTTTGAATGGATTATGCGGGCCGTGCAGTTGGGGTTAAGCTCCCATGATGCGGTTTTGTATGAAGACGACGAGTACCGCTCCAGGACGGCGGGCAACTGGCGGGAGACCGCCCAGGCCATTGCCGACAACGAGCCCCTAAAGGCGTTGTCTTATATAGGGTACCATTACGTCATGCTGCAAAAATGCCTGGAGGATAGGGAAGTCCAGGAAGACAACCAGAGGGCCGAGGGACAGGACGCGGATTTTTGGGCGTCCACGCCCGACATCCCCGGGCCCTAAGAATAGGGCGTCAGCCCGTTAAACCGGGCGAGGAAGGTATATTGTGCTAGAAGCAATCCATCTCACCAAAAAATTTGGGGAACTGGTTGCCGTCAACGACTTGAGCTTCAAGGTGGACGAAAACCAGATTTTCGGCATCGCCGGCCCCAACGGCGCAGGAAAATCCACCGTATACAACCTCATCACCGGATTTTACCCCTTTGAGGGCAAGCTCCTTTTCAACGGAAAAAACATCGCCGGCAAGAAGCCCCACCAAATAGCAAAAATGGGCATAGCCCGCACCTTTCAGGTCCCCCGCACATTTCCCTCCCTCACTGTGGAGGAGGCGTTGAGCGTGGGCTCGCGCTTTGGGGACGACAAGGGCTTTGATTCCGAATACGTGGATTTTTTGCTGCATTTCCTGGATTTCGAAGAGGAGCGCTCCCGTAACACCGGCGCCCTGGACCTTTTGGGCAAAAAAAAGCTCATGATGGGCGCCGCCCTGGCCACCCGGCCCAAACTCCTTATGCTGGACGAGCCCATGGCGGGCTCCAACGCCCATGAAATCCAGGAACTGATGGATTTTATCCGCCGGATTAACGAGGAAATGGGCGTCACCATCATCATCATCGAGCATTTTATGAAGGTGTTGACCGAGTTGACGGAAACCCTGCTCATCATCGAGTCCGGTGCAAAAATCGCCAGCGGAGATCCTGAAAAGGTCACCAGCAATGAGCAGGTGGTGGAATGCTACCTGGGGGACGCCTATGCTTCAGACAACTGAACTTAACGCCTTTTACGGCCAGTTTCACGTGCTTCACGACGTCTCCATCCACGTCCGGGAGCAGGAGGTGGCGGCAATCCTGGGCCCCAACGGCCACGGCAAAAGCACCTTGCTGAAATCCATCTGCGGGTTGGTGGATCAGGTGCAGGGCGCCATCTCCTACAAGGGCCGGGACATAACAGGCAGGCCCGCGGAAAAGCTGGTCAATGACGGCGTCATTTATATTGCGGAAAACCGGGAATTGTTTCCCGAAATGAGCGTGCTGGAAAACCTCAAGCTGGGCGCCTATTCCAAAAACGCCCGGCCGTTTGAAAAGAAAAACCTGGCCAAGGTTCTGGAGCTTTTTCCCAGGCTGGAAGAGCGGAAAAAACAGCTTGCCAGCACCCTGAGCGGCGGCGAAGCCCGCATGCTGGCCATCGCCCGGGGGCTCATGAGCAACGCGGACTTTATGTGCATTGACGAGCCATCCCTGGGGCTCCAGCCCAATTTACGGGTGGAAGTCTTCAATATTATTAAAGAAATCAACAAGCAGGGCAAATCCATCCTGTTGGTGGAGCAGAATATTCCCCAGATTGCTGAGCTTGCCGACCGCATTTACATGCTGGAGGAAGGCCGGATCACCTTTGAAGGCACGGCCCAGGAAGCCGGGGAAAACGAACATTTAAAGGAAATTTTCTTGGGGATGTAATGATGAAAACGTCATTTTATAAAATGAAAGCAAGGGCCTAAAATGCTTATCGAATATGCGGACGTATTCATAAGCGGGCTGACCAACGGCTCGGTCTACGCCCTCATGGCCGTGGGCCTCACCCTGGTCTACGGCGTGTCCAAGGCCTTTAACTTCGCCTACGGCTCCTTTTACAGTCTGGGCGGATACCTGGCCTGGGTGCTTTTGGCCGGCATCGGAATATGGGGCGGATACATCTCGGTGTTCATCATCGCCCTGCCGCTGCTCATGGCCTTCGGCTACGTGACGGAAAAGCTCATTGTCGCGCCTTTACGAAGCCGCTCTGACTGGGAAATCAAAGTCATGATGATCACCCTGGGCCTGGCCTTGTTCATGGACAATTTCTACCAGGTGGCTTTCGGATCCCGGATGAAGTCCCTGCCGCCCATCGTGGATGGGGTTTGGGATCTCGGGGATATCGTGATTTCCTATCAGGACATCGTCATCCTGGTGCTGTCGGTCAGCGGCATTCTGGCTTTTCGCTGGATTCTCAATAACACCCGCATCGGCATGGCGGTTCGGGCCGTGGCCCAGAACCCGGAAGGCGCCCGGATTGTGGGCATCCCCAAGGACCGCGTTTTCGCCGCCACCTTCGCCATTTCCACGGTGATGGTGGGCGCGGGCGGGGTCTTGCTGGCCCAGAAATATTTCGTCTCCCCCACCGGAGGATGGGACATCCTGGTTAAGTCCTGGGTCATCACCGCTTTCGGCGGCATGGGCTCCATCCAGGGCGGCCTGTACGCCGCCTTCATCCTGGGCATGCTGGAAGCCTTTGTGGGCTATTGGTTCGGCATGACCTGGGTTCTTTTTGCATTGTTTGCAGTTCTTTTAGCCACCCTGGCGGTCAGGCCCCAGGGGCTGATGGGCAAATGGGGGTAGTATTATGAGTTGGCAGCGCATGGGCGGCCTTATGGCCATAATATACGGCGGGCTGGCGATTATGCCTCTATTTGTCGGCGGCGTGGATTACATGATGCACATCCTGATCATGATTCTGATCTGGGCCGTGGTGGCCTCGTGCTGGGATCTGATCATGGGTTTTGCGGGCATTTTCAGCTTCGGCCAGGTGGCTTTTTTCGTGATCGGGGCTTACGCCTCGGCTATCGTATCCAACAAGTTCGGCATTCCGCCGTTTTTTTCCATATTCATCGCGGGCGGCATAGCAGCAATACTGGGCGTCCTGGTCGGTCTGCCGTGTTTGCGCCTGAAAGGCGCCTACGTGGCTTTGGTGACCTTCGCCGTGCACATGATCCTGGAACCTTTCCTGAAGGGACACATGGGCCGGGCCATCGGCACGGGCGGCTCCCGGGGCATCCTGACCATACCGCCCATTAATATTTTCGGATACGCATTCACGCCGGACAACAAAGTGGCGGTGTTTTATCTGACCCTGGTTCTGGCCGTGATTTGCTCCGTGATTATCCTCATGGTCATCCGCTCCTTTTGGGGCACGGCCTTTCTGGCGCTGAAGGATAGCGAGGATTTTTCCGCCAGCCTGGGAGTCAGCGCCTTCAAATACAAGCTGGCCGTGTTCGCCCTGACCAGTTTCCTCACCGGCATGGTGGGCGGCTTTTACGCCCATTACGTGGGCATGCTGTCCACAAGAATGCTGGGCATAGACCTGTTCGTCACCCTCATGATCATGCTGGTCATCGGCGGAATAGGGCAGTTTCCCGGCGCTATTCTGGGCGCCATAGTCACGGTTACACTAAACGAAATGCTGTCTCCTCTTGGGCCATACAGGCCTTTGATCCTGGGGGGGCTGGTGGTGGTCCTGGTGCTTTTGCTGCCCGACGGAGTGATCGGCCTTTTACGCCGCATTTTTGGCGGAAAACGCAAAACCCGGGAAGCGGAGGCTTGACAGGACGTCTGTCCTCTTCACCGCAACACTAATTATAACCAAGGAGGTTCCATTGAAAAAGCTGGTAAGTTTGATTCTGACGATTACGGCAGCCTTGGCGTTGGCCGTTCCGGCCATGGCCGCAGACACCATTAAGGTGGGCGTGCCCCTGGCTATGACGGGCGCCTACACGGACACCGGAGACAATTACTGGAAGGGCATCAAGATTGCCATCGACGAAATCAATGCGTCCGGGGGGCTGTTGGGCAAGCAGCTCGAGCCCGTGCGGTTCGACACCCAGGAATTCGCCCCGGAAAGGGTTATGCAGGGCGCCGACTATCTGTGCGGCAAAATGAAAGTCGATTCCGTGCATGCGGGATGGGCCGGTTGGGGCCAGGACGTGCGCGCCTACGGCAAGTATACCGCTCCTTTCTTCGCTGACGACGGCTCCCAGTCCGCAGTGGACGTATTCAACCAGGATCCCAAGAAATACTCCAACATCTATCAGCTTACGGATACGGACATCAACCAGGCTTCCAGCATGTTCCGGGTTTTGATGGCTTTGCCTTACGAATACCCCAACAAGAAAGTCGCCATCATCACCGCGGACGACGCCTGGGGAACCGGCGTGGGCGAAACCCTGGCCAAAAACTTCAAGAAGGAAGGCTGGAAAGTGGCCCTGCACGAAGAAGTGCCTTACGGCACCCGTGAATGGGGACCTATCCTCACCCGGATTCGCAAAGCCAAACCCGCTATCATTCATTTGGAAATCGTCAGCGCCCAGGAAGTCATCACCTTTTTCCGCCAGTTCATGGAATCCCCGACAAAATCCATCCTGAGCTACGGCTACTCCATCGTCCCCAGGGAAGTGGTCCAGACCATGGGCACGGAAGCCGACGGCATCATCGGCGAAGTTCCCACGGCCATGCCCACCCCCATCGCGCCGACGCCTGAAGCACAGGCCTGGGTGGAAAACTTCAAGAAAATCTGGGGCCATCAGCCTCAGGCCGGCTCCTGGGCGGCCTATAGCGGCGTCAAAGCCTGGGCTGCAGCCGTGGAAGCAGTGGGCGACGCAAAAGACCACGCAGCCGTATGCAAGTACATCTCCACCAAGGGCTACAAAGGCGAAACCGGCTGGTGGAAATGGGATGAGAGCAACGTCATGCGCGCTGGCGGGGATGTGCCCATCGGACATTATCAGGTGCAGGGCGGCGAGTTGGTGACCATCTTCACCGATCCTCCGGTCAAGCCCTACAAGGACTTCAAATTCCAGACGCCCAGGTGGTGTAAATAGGAATTTTATCGGTATATGGCCAAAACCTTTTTTATCAAGACTAACTTTGACCTGTGCACGGGTTGCAGCCTCTGCCAACTGGCCTGCTCCCAGCGCCTCTTGGGGGGCTACAACCCGCACAGGGCGTTGCTCCGCATTACCCACAAGACGGAGAATCTCTACCACTTTCCCACGGTTTGCAATCAATGCGAAAACGCCTATTGCGCCAACGTCTGCCCGGTCAAGGCCATCAGCCGCGATCCCGAAACCCGCGCCCTGGTGGTGGACCACGAAAAATGCGTGGGCTGCAACCTGTGCCATAAGTATTGCCCCATTGAAATGGCGGGCGTGGATCCGGACCTGAAAAAATCGGTCAAGTGCGACTTGTGCGGCGGCGATCCCGCCTGCGTGAAAGTCTGCCCCACAGGCGCTTTGGAACTGGCCTGGCGCATGGTCCCGGACCGGGAAGAGGAGGCGCCCAATGGCTGATTCCTATATGGGAAAATTCCTGCTTGTGGATCTGACCAATGAGGCCTCCCGCCCGGTTCCCACGCCGCAATGGTTAAAGGATCAGTTTGTGGGAGGCAAGGGATTCGGCGCCAAACTGCTTTACGACCTCGTTCCCAAAGGCGTGGACGCATTGTCGCCTGAAAACGCGCTTATGTTCTTTCCCGGGCCTCTGACTGCCACGGCCGCTCCAAGCATGCGGGCCTGCGCCGTCACCAAGTCGCCGCTTACGGGAACCTATCTGGATTCCTTTTTCGGCGGCAGGCTGGGGCCTGAAATCAAGTACGCGGGATACGACGGCATCATTATTTTCGGCAAGGCCCCCAAACCGGTTTACCTTTGGATCAACGACGATCAGGTGGAAATCCGGCCCGCAGGCGATATCTGGGGGACGAGCGCCTTGGAGGCCAACGCCCTCATCAAAGACGAAATCAAAGAGCCCGAAGCCATGCTGGCCACCATCGGCCAGGCGGGCGAGAACCAGGTTCTGTTTGCACTCATCTGTTGCGAATACAACCGCCAGGCGGGCAGGGGAGGGGCCGGGGCGGTCATGGGCTCCAAAAACCTCAAGGCCGTGGCTATCAAAGGAAGCCGGTTGGTTAAAGTGCACGATCCGGAAGCCTTTGACAAGGCCTGCCAGGGCGCCTGCGAGGAAATCTCCCTGAGCACGGAATGCGCCGTTTACACGGACGGAGGCACAAGTTCGGCCGTGCCCTGGTCCAACGAAATCGGAACTCTACCGTACAAAAACTACTACACCCAATCCGACCCCCAGGCCGACAAGATAGGCGACGAGGGGCAGAAGAAGCACCTGTTTTTAGGCAAAGCCGCATGCTTTGGCTGCCCCATTCGTTGCAGCCAGATGGGAGCGGTCCGCACCGGCAAATACTCCAATTTCATTACGGATATTGTGGAATACGAATCCGCGGCTTTGCTAGGCTCCAACCTGGACATCCACGATCCCAGGGCCGTGGCCCACCTGACCAAGCTCTGCGACGAATACGGTCTGGACAGCATGAGCGCCGGCGGCGTCATCGGTTTTGCGTTTGAAGCTGCCGAAAAAGGCGTCATTGAAGCGCCCGAAGGCATTACCCTGGCCTTTGGAAACGTCCAAGGCGCGGAATACCTGATCAGGTCCATGGCCTTTCAGGAAGAGGACCTGGGCAGGCTGCTTTCCCAGGGGGTCAAACGGGCAAGCGCCGTTCTGGGCAAGCAGACCATGGACTACGCCATGCACGTCAAGGGCCTGGAATGCCCGGCCTGGGGGCCGCGAGGTACGCCCGGCATGGGGTTGGCCTACATGACCGCCGATCGCGGCGGATGCCATCAGCGGGGGTTTATGATCGGCTACGATGTAGGCGACGAATACAACGGCGTGCCTGTGGAGATGTATCAAACCAAAGGCCGCGCCGGCATTCTGATCGAGTTGCAGAATTACCTTGCAGGGACTGACGCCCTGGTCAAATGCGACTTCAGCCAATGCGGCGTCTCCCCCGAAAGCTTCGCGGCCATGCTGTCAGCGGCAACCGGCAGACAGGTTGACGAAGATTATTTTGACCTTCTGGGCGAACGAATTTGGAATCAAACCCGGCTGTTCAATGTCCGGGAAGGCTTTTTGGCAAAGGACGATACGCTGCCAAAGCGTTTCGTCAAACAAGTCCTTCCCGACGGCCCTCACAAAGGACATTGCGTGAGCGAGGCCGACATGGATTATATGCGCCGGGATTATTATAAAACACGAGGCTGGGACGAAGAAGGCCGTCCTGAAAAAAAGACATTACAAAAACTGGACCTGGACAAGGCGCCGGTTTTTATGGAAAGGCCTTAGGCCTGAAAAAATGAAGCAGGAGCAATTATGGCACGCAACTATTACGACTACATCATCATAGGCGGCGGTTCCGCAGGCAGCGTCCTGGCCAACCGCCTGAGCGTCAATCCGTCCAACAAGGTGCTGGTCCTGGAGGCGGGCAGGCCGGATTATAAAATGGACTTCCGCATTCATATGCCCGCGGCCCTGACCTTTCCGCTGGCGGGCAAGACGTATAATTGGTGGTACGAGTCCGAGCCCGAGCCATACATGCACAATCGCCGGGTTTACCAGCCCAAGGGCAAGGTGCTGGGCGGGTCCAGTTGCATCAACGGCATGATCTACATCCGCGGCAACGCCCTGGACTACCAGAAATGGGCCAAGGAAGACGGCCTGGAAAATTGGGATTACGCCCATTGCCTGCCGTATTTCCAGCGCTTTGAATCCCGGTGCATGGGCGCGGACGCCTATCACGGCGTAGGCGGTCCCCTGTACCTTACCTCGCCCGACCTGGACAATCCGCTCTTCACCGCCTTTTTCCGGGCGGTCCAGGAAGCCGGATACCCCATCACCGAAGACGTGAACGGCTTCCAGCAGGAAGGCTTTTCCGGCTTTGACAGAACCTGCTATCGGGGACGCCGCTGGAACGCAGCCAGGGCTTACGTGCATCCGGTCAAGCATCGCGAAAACCTGAAAGTGCGGACTCAGGCCACGACTACCCGCATTCTGTTCAAGGGTAAAAAAGCCATTGGCGTGGAATACATGAAGGGCAAGACCCTGAACCAGGCATTCGGCGGCGAGATCATCTGCTGCGGCGGCTCCATTGCATCCCCCCAACTGCTGCAGGTTTCGGGAATCGGCAACGGCGAGGAACTGCAAAAACTGGGCATCAACGTGGTGCACGACCTCCCCGGCGTGGGCGAAAACCTCCAGGACCACCTGGAAGTCTACGTTCAGTACGGCTGCAAACAGCCCGTGAGCATCGCCCCCGCGCTCAAGTGGTGGAGGCAGCCCTGGATCGGCTTCCAGTGGCTGTTCATGCGCAAGGGCATTGGCGCCAGCAACCATTTTGAGGCGGGCGGATTTATCCGCAGCAACGATGAAGTGGAATATCCCAACCTCCAATACCACTTCCTGCCCATCGCCATCCGCTACGACGGGTCCGTGGCCCAGGAAGGGCATGGATACCAGGTGCATGTGGGCCCCATGAACACGGACGTGCGCGGTACGGTCAAGATCAAGTCCGCCGATCCCAGGGAATACCCGGCCATCCAGTTCAATTATCTCTCCACCGAGCAGGAGCGGAAAAACTGGGTGGAAGCCATCCACAAAACCCGGGAAATCATGACTCAGCCGGCCTTCGATGGATTGCGCGGCGACGAACTGGCGCCCGGGCCTCAGTGCCAGACCGATGAGGAAATCCTTGACTTCATCGCCAGGGAAGGGGAAAGCGCCTATCATCCGAGCTGCACATGCAAGATGGGCACGGACGATATGGCGGTTGTGGATCCCGAGCTCAGGGTGCACGGCATCGAAAACCTTCGGGTGGTGGATGCGTCCATCATGCCTTACGTCACCAACGGCAACATCTACGCGCCGACCATGATGATCGCGGAAAAAGCCGCGGATCTGATTTTGGGCAACACCCCCGCGCCGCCGGTGGAGGTTCCCTACTATACCAAGGCGCAGGATGAGGCGGAAGCATAGCCCCTTGTTGTATTTAAACAACTATGCCGCTTAAGGCGCTGAATAAGAAGGACGCTGGGTTCCCGCTTGCGTGCGATCCCGAAAAACGGATCGCCCTTGCGGGAATGACGGTTTTTTATGGCGCTTGGAAATTTCAGCCGTATGGATGCGTCGCTATTTGTTTTTTGGCTCGAAGTCCAATAGCATTGCCGTTAGCGTGACTCGAAAAAATCGAACTTTTTAATCCAACCTACTATTTTTTACTCGAAAAGACGTAGGTTGGGTAGAGCTTGCGAAACCCAACATGACTAGGCCTGAAAGCTCCGGCAGTCCCGAAAACGGAGACCAAGCGTCCTTCCTGTCCACATCCAAAAAGAATAAAGCCCCCGGCGATGATTCCGCCGGGGGCTTGTTATCTTCTATTTGCGCCCAGATTTTACAGCCAATGAATCAGAGCTTTTCCATTCGGGAAAACACGTCCATATTCAGGGGGGAGCGTTCTCCGGCTGCGAGTTTGTAATAGCCTGCGGCGGCGATCATGGCGGCGTTGTCTCCGCACAGGGAGATATCCGGCAAGTGCACGCTCATGCCTGCCTTGGCCGCCAATTGGGTCACCCGGTCTCTCAAGCAGGCGTTGGCGGCCACGCCTCCCGCCACGGCCACCCTGGGACAGCCGATGCTTTTCGCGGCATTGATCAACTTGGTCGCCAAAACCTCCACCACGGCTTCCTGAAAACTTGCGGCGATGTCCGCTTTTTCGTCGTGCCAGGAATCTTCATGGACCTGCATATAGCGGCCAACCGCGGTTTTGATGCCGGAAAAGGAAAAGTCGAATTTTTTCTTGTCCAGCCAGGATCTTGGGAAGGAAATTTTATGGGGATCACCGCTTTCCGCCAGCTTGCTGATAATCTCGCCGCCCGGATACCCCAGGCCCATGGCCTTGGACACCTTGTCAAAAGCCTCGCCCGCGGCGTCGTCCCGGGTCTGGCCCATGACTTCCATGTCCGTGCGGGAGCTTACCTTATAGATGCTGGTGTGCCCGCCGGAAACCAGCAGCGCGGCGAATGGGAATTCAGGGGGGGAGGGCGACATAAGGACCGAGTGGATATGCCCCAGAAGATGATTCACCCCCACCCAGGGCACGTCTAAAGCAAAGGCGTAGGCTTTGGCGAAGGAGAATCCCACCAGCAAGGCGCCCACCAGTCCGGGGCCGCGCGTTACGGCCACGCCGTCTATCTGATCCCTTGATATTCCGGCATCTTCCAGAGCCTGTTCAACCACCGGAGCGATGCTTTCCAAGTGCTTGCGGGAGGCCAGTTCAGGCACCACTCCGCCGAAGGGGGCGTGCACCTTGATTTGCGAAGCGACCACCGAGGACAGGATTTCCGTTCCGCGGCTAACCACGGCGGCGGCGGTTTCGTCGCAGGATGATTCGATTCCGAGGATTGTTTTCATGGGCTTTAAGCTATACTTCAACGTCCTCTATGCAAACGCTGAATTTTTTTAAGAATAATTGGTTCTTTCGGCAGATCTCCTTGAGCCTCGCCATTTTTTGCTCCGAAGGATTGATATAGGCGATGACTATCCCCCGAACCTCCTCTTTGGCGAGCAGGGCGTCAAGGTCTTCCTTGGCGGCGTGCACCGGGTATCCCTGGAGCCGCTTGCCCGCCTTCATGGGATCGTCGTCCAGAAAGCCCGCCGGCACAAGGCGCCTGTGCTTGTTGTTCATGATCTCCCGCAGGAGAATTTCTCCCCCCCTTCCGGCTCCGTACAAAAGCACCCGGTCGCCTTTGAGGCTGCTGCGCTTCATGGCGTCCATGAACAAGCGAAAGGAGCCCCGGGTAAGGAGGACCAATCCTGTGAGGCCCAGCCAGTCGATCACGAACAAGCCCTTGGAAAAGTCCTGAAACCGGAACACATAGGTGATTAAAACCACGCTCAAGAGCGTGCCCAGCATGGTGGCTTTAATGTGCACGTAGATATCATTGAAGCTGAACGAGTCCCACACGCCGCGATACACGCCCATGGCGTAAAAGGCCGTTATTTTGCATCCGATGATGATGGGCAGGCTTTGGAGGAAAACCTCGAAGTAGAATTTGAAGTCGTCAATGTTAAAGCGCAGGCGGTATGACATGTAATAGGAAAAGGCGATGAGCCAGAAATCCAGAACCACCAATGCCAGTTGGCGCTTGTAGGTCAGTTCCATCAGAACCGGCGTAAAGGTTTTGTCCCGCAGTACGGAGAACTCCTTTTCCGGATACACCCGCAACTGCGCCAGGTACACGCCCATGAGCAGGATGGCCAATGCCAAAGGGACCAATACCAGGGGCGTGCTCAAGGTGTCGTGCCGGTCCACGAACATGGCCGCCAGTCCCGAAATGGAGGCGATGGCGTACAAGGCCAGGGCCGCCTTTTTTTCCGATAACCCGATGAGCACCAGCCGGTGCGAGGTGTGGTCCTTGCCCCCCATGGAGGCTTTTCGCCCTGATAGCAGCCGGATGAATGTCACCAGAGAGGTGTCGAATATGGGGACCATCATCACCATGATGGGGCAAGCGTATTTCGCGATGCCGTGGGGGGGCGCCGAAAACCCGGCGTAGCAGATGCTCAAGAAAGCCAGGGTGAAGCCAATCACCAGGCTGCCGCAGTCCCCCATGAAAATGGAGGCCGGATTGAAGTTGAACACCAGAAAGGCCGCCAAAGACCCGCACAAAATCAGGCTCATGACCGCCAGCAGAAAGTTGGTGTCCCACAACAGCATGGCCAGGAAAAACGAAGCAACGGCCCCGACTCCGGCGCAAAGCCCGTCCATATTATCCAAGAGATTCAAGGCGTTTGTTATGCCCACAATCCAAAAGACGGAAATCATGGTGTCCAGGGTCATGGACTCGAACCAGCAAAGCCTGTATCCGAAAAAGGTCGCCATCAAAGCCACCAGAATCTGGCCCAGCAATTTGCTTTGGGGCTTGATTTTCAGAAAATCGTCCACCAGTCCCAGGGTGAAGAGCAAGGTGACCCCAAGCCACAGCACGGCGCCTGCATGGGGGCCGGCGTGCATGGGGGCGATGCCCGGGACAAAGCTCTTTTCCAGGGTGAAATCCGAAAGAATGTATAAAGGAATGCTGATGCCCGTGTAAATGGCGATGCCCCCCATGAGGGCGGTGGGCTTTTGGTGCCATCTGTCCGCCGTGGGATGGGCGAGCCAATCCCTTTTGTGCGCCATCCATTGAACTGCAGGGGTGGCTGCAAGGCAAATCAGAAAAGCGGCGAGGGGATAATATAGTGCGAGCATTTTTGTTATGATTTCAAATAGGAATTTTTGGTTAGGCCTAACCCCATGGCCGAATAAGACGCCGCGCTATTGGTATAGGACGCGCCCTTATGTCGAAAAGGGCGCATCGCAGCATGATTCATCAAATGCTACTTATCTTGGTTTCCTGGGCGCCTGCCCGGCGCCGGATCTTCTGGGGCCTCAGGAGGCGCAGGTCTGATTTTCCGCCCCCTTGGCGATCCAGGCAAAAAACCGTCCTAAAAAGCTCTTGGGCTTGACTTTTGGACCTGGAATCCGGCAGGATTCGCCTGATTTTTTTATTTCCATTCTATGCGATCGTCATTTTCGCCGCGGGCTGCAATTTCGCCTATGACATAGGCTTTTTCGCCCATGGCCTGCATCAGTTCCAGGGCTTCCTGGACCTGGGGTTCGGGGATGACGGCGACCAGCCCGATGCCGTTGTTGAAAGTGCGCATCATTTCCATTTCGTCGATGTCCCCGGCTTTTTTCATGAACGGGAACACGGCCGGGTACTCCCAGGAGCCTTCCCGGATGACGGCCTTGCAGGACTGGGGAATGGTTCGGGGCAGGTTGTCGATGATGCCGCCGCCGGTAATATGAGCCATTCCGTTTACATGGATGTCCCGGATAAGGTTCCGGACTATTTCCGCGTAGATTTTGGTGGGTTCGAGCATGGCCTCGCCCACGGTCATCCCCAGGTCCTCCACATAGGAGTCCACTTTCAGGCCCAGGTGATCGAAAAACACCTTTCTGGCCAGGGAATACCCGTTGGAATGAAGCCCGGTGGAGGCGATGCCCAAAAGCACGTTGCCCTGGCCCACGTCCGAACCGTCCACGATCTTGAAATTGTCGGCGATGCCTACGGCGAAGCCCGCCAGATCGTAGTCGCCGTCTTCATACATGCCGGGCATTTCCGCGGTTTCCCCGCCAATCAGGGCGCAGTTGGCCTGGCGGCATCCTTCGGCCACTCCCTCGATGATATCTGCGGCGGTGTTTTCGTTCAGTTTTCCCATGGACAGGTAGTCCAGAAAAAACAAAGGCTTGGCGCCTTGAACCACAATGTCGTTCACGCTCATGGCCACCAGGTCGATGCCGATGGTGTCGTGCTTGTCCATCATGATGGCCACGCGCAGCTTGGTTCCCACGCCGTCCGTGGAGCTGACGAGCACGGGCCTTTCGTATTGCTCGGTGTTCAGGGAGAACAATCCGCCGAACCCCCCTATGCCGCCGATTACGCCCTGGCGGGGGGTTGACTTCACGATTGTCTTGATTCTGTCCACCAGCCGGTTGGCTTTATCAATGTCGACGCCTGCATCCGCGTAGGAAAGGGACTTGGCCATGTATTTCGTACTCCCGCAAAAATTGTTGATATAAACAGGCCGTTGGAGCGTCTTTGGCGCTTCGCCGCCGGTCCAATGGCGCCTGGCGAACCCGGGCTTGAGCCACGGGCTCCCTCCTGCTTTAAAAAAGGCCCCGGATAATCTTTCCAGGTTGCGGCTTTCTTGTATCAGCCAAGCCTGAATGGTAGACTTGGCAGGCCCAAAAGTCAAAACAATTTTTTTGACATGCAAGCCGGGGTGGTGTATCAGTATCAACTTTGACAACAGGCCTTGTGATGCCTGTAAAACCTTAACCTTATACTAATAGAGGATTTGCCATGAAAGAGTTCGCCAGATTGGACAGATTGCCCCCCTATGTCTTCGCCCAAGTCAATGAGATCAAGATGGAGGCGAGGCGAGCGGGTGAGGACATCATTGATCTGGGCATGGGAAATCCCGACCTGGGAACTCCCCAGCACATTGTGGATAAAATGGTTGAGGCCGCCCAGAAGCCCCACAACCATCGGTACTCTGCATCCATGGGCATTCGCAAGCTGCGCATGGCCATCGCCGATTGGTATAAACGCCGCTACGATGTGGACATTGACTACGAAAACGAAGCCATTGTCACCATCGGCGCCAAAGAGGGCATTTCTCACCTCGTGCTGGTGACCATCAGGCCAGGAGACGTTGTATTTTCCCCAAGCCCGACCTATCCCATTCATCCGTATTCGGCGATTATAGCGGGCGGGGATGTACGTCAGATTCCCCTGGGGCCTGACACGGATTTTTTTGAAAACCTGATCACGGCCACCAGGCAGACCTGGCCCAAACCGAAAATGATGGTCCTTTCCTTTCCCCACAACCCCACGGGAGAGGTCATTGACCTGGATTTCTTCACCAAAATCGTGGAGTTCGCCAAAGAACACGACATCATGGTCGTGCACGATTTTGCATACGCCGACCTGACCTACGACGGATACAAGGCCCCCAGCTTTCTCCAGGCGCCCGGCGCCAAGGATGTGGGCGTGGAGTTCTTCTCTCTGTCCAAGAGCTACAGCATGGCAGGATGGCGCGTGGGCTTTTGCGTGGGCAACCCGAAAATCGTAGCCGCCTTAAGGCGCATCAAAAGCTATCTGGACTACGGCATTTTTCAGCCCATCCAGATCGCCTCCATCATCGCCCTGAACGGCGAGCAGGAATGCGTGGAAGAAATTCGCCAGACCTATAAAATGCGCCGGGACACGCTGTGCGACGGCCTTTCCAAAATGGGCTGGGACGTTCCTCCGCCCAAGGGCACCATGTTTGTGTGGGCGAAAATTCCCGAGCAATACCGGAGCATGGGCTCGGTGGAATTTTCCAAGATGCTCGTCAGGGAAGCCAAGGTGGCGGTCGCTCCGGGGCTCGGCTTCGGGCATTACGGCGACGATTACGTCCGCTTTGCACTCATCGAAAACAAAATGCGCACCCAGCAGGCATTGCGGGGCATTCGCAACGTCCTGTAACTTCATGGGAGACTATAATGGATAATCTTTCCGGAAACTCCATTTCCGTGGGACTCTTAGGCTGCGGCGTGGTGGGCGCGGGAGTTGCGAAACTTCTGGCTCAAAACGGCGATCTCATCGCCTCCCGCATCGGCATGGAGATCAAGCTGGCCAAAGCGGCGGACATCAATCCGGACGCCGTTGCCGGCCTGAACCTGGCCGACGGGATCTACACCAACGACGCCATGGAGGTGATCAACGATCCGACTATTCCCATCATTGTGGAGCTCATCGGGGGGCAGGGGATCGCCAAGGATTTTGTCCTGGCGGCCCTGAACAAAGGGAAGACGGTGGTCACGGCCAATAAAGCGCTGGTTGCGGCCTATCGGGACGAAATCGCCGTAGCCTGCGAAAAGTCGGGCGCGGATTTTCTGTTCGAAGCCAGCGTGGGCGGATGCATGCCCGTGATAAAAAGCCTGCGGGAGTCCCTGGTCTCCAATAAGGTGGATTCCATTTTCGGCATTTTAAACGGGACGTGCAATTACATCCTGACTCAGATCACCCAGGAAGGCATGCCTTTTGACCAGGCTCTGGCGCAAGCCCAGGAACTGGGATTCGCCGAGGCTGACCCCACCCTTGACGTGGAAGGCATGGACACAGTGCATAAACTGGCCTTGTCCGTGGCTTTGGCCTTCGGGACCCGGGTGAACTACAAGGAAATCTATGTGGACGGCATCACCCGCATTACGCCCTTGGACATCACCATTGCGGCGGAGTTCGGGTATTCGGTCAAACTTCTGGCCATTGCAAAGAACCACGGAGACTTTGTGGAAGCCCGAGTGCATCCCACCATGATTACCCACGACAATCTCCTTTCCTCCGTGGGCAGGAACATGAATGCGGTGAAGATTGTGGGCGACGCCGTGGGCGAAATGGTCCTTTACGGCGCGGGCGCCGGCATGATGCCGACGGCCAGCGCGGTGGTGGGCGACATCGTGGACGCCGCCAGGAACATCCAGCTGGGCTGCCATCCCAGGATTCCGGCCTTCTCCTATCAGCCTGCGGCTATCAGGGAACTGCCCCTCATGCCCATGGACGAGTTGGTCACCCGCTACTACGTACGTTTTTCCGCCCTGGACAGGCCCGGCGTGCTGTCCGTGATTTCCGGCGTGCTGGCCAAATACTCCATCAGCATCGCCAGCGTGCACCAAAAGGGCAGGCATACGGAAGGCCCGGTGCCCATCGTCATGCTCACTCATGAGGCAAAGGAAGCGAACATCCGTAAGGCTCTTGAAGAGGTTGGCAGTCTGGATGTGATCGCCGAAGAACCCATGCTTATCCGGATAGAGGATGAAAACCAGGAATAGGCCTTTATCCCCTTGAGCCGGTGGGCCAGGGTAGGGCGATTTCGTGAAGGAATGTAAACATGGACATCATTTGTTGCGATTTGGAAGGGGTTTTCATCCCTGAAATTTGGATTAACGTCTCCAAAAAAACCGGCATTGAAAAGCTCTCCCTCACCACGCGGGATATATCCGATTACGACGTGCTCATGAAAATGCGCCTGGAAATCCTGGATGAAAACAATCTGAAACTGGCTGACATTCAGGACGTGATTGGAACCATGGATCCCATCGAAGGCGCCGTGGATATGGTGAACTGGCTCAAAGAGCAGGCTCAGTTGATCATTGTGTCGGACACCTTCGCCGAGTTCGCCGGCCCCTTGATGAAAAAACTGGGCTACCCCACGCTTTTCTGCAACAGCCTGGAAGTGGACGACCAGGGCATGGTCAGAGACTACACCCTCAGGCAGCAGGACGGAAAAAGGCACGTGGCAAGGGCTTTGAAAAGCCTCAATTTTCATGTGATTGCCTCTGGCGACTCCTATAATGACGTGACCATGCTCCAAGAGGCTCATCATGGGATTTTGTATTCCCCGCCCCAGAACGTGATCGACGAGTATCCGCAATTTCCGGTCACCCGCAATTACGAAGAATTGAAAAAGGCTTTTAAGGACGTTTTAGGCTGCAAATGCCATCATGGCAGCTAACAAAAAGCTGCTTTTTCATCGGTGTTTTCAAGGGCGTCAATCGCATGGATTGACGCCTTTTTTTTGTTTTTAACACTGTATTGTTCGGGGGCGATACTAAAAAATATCGGTTTTCCCTTGACTTTTTGTGGATTCACGGTATTTGTATACTCCATTCATTTCGATAATGGCGTGAAAATTAATTCAATTATGGTTTGGAGGAAAATCATGAAAAAATCCATAGTGTTTTTAGCTTTCTGTTTGGCGGCCTTTGCTTCCTGCGCCGGAAGCGGCTCTTATCGTCAAGTGTACGAGAACACCCTGTATTCACGTTACATGCCCGAAAACGAAATTCAAGTGGCTGACTCCATACAATATATTGGAAATATGGATGATAACGTCCTGATCTCCTACCTGAATGAGGTGCATACATCCGGTAAGAAAAATCAGAACGAGTGGTTTTTTGTGGAGTGCGAGCAAAATGCCAACAAGCAGCTTCTTGTTAAAAGAGGGCTGACGATTATCATTGAGGAACTTGCACCCAATTCCAGAGCCAGGTTTGTAACGGACAGTTTTTCCCGGGTGCAGAACTATCTGGATAAAGGGCGGGATGTCGTTTTAGGCCGGAATTACGATTGGATTATTATCCCCACAGACTCGCCTCTGCCGGAAGCCGAAGCCAAGGCGCTGGAATCCAAGGGATACGTCATGCCCAAAGTATCCATGACGAAATACTCCCTGCGAAAAATTAGCGGAAGAGGGACTATTTCCATTATTTATTACGAGTGCGTTGACGACAATCAACCCCTTTACGGGGACATTGCCCCGTACAACGCCGCACTGGGCGGATGGGACGGGGATTTTGTCGCCGCTTTTAATAAAAGGGCCGGGTCCGCCGCGGAAATAAGAGAATATACGGGTGAAGGGCTGCCGCAGTCGCCGCAGCAATAGGCCTGCTTTTGGGATTGCATGATAAGATTATTTAATACTCAGGGACGAGAATAATGAGAAAATTCTATATATTATTAGTTGTATGCGTGATGTTGTTCGCCTCCTGCACCGGCAGGGGGGCGGGGCGTTTCGTCCATGGCAATGCTTTTTATTCTATGTACACGCCAAAACTCGAGGTCCTCGTCAGCCCCTCCATGCCCTTTATTGAGGGCGGAGAGCGGTCCGGGATGGGTTCGGATTCCGATGAGCCCCATACCGTGGTCAGCGTAAGGAAGCCATGGTGGCTGTTTGGCGAGCTCAGCCGTTACGGCGAGGCGCCCTTGTATGTAAAGAGGGGGGTGCTGATTGAAGTGGAGGAACTGCCTCGCACCTCCAATTGGGCTTTTCATTCCGATCTTTTGGCCGGCTACAGAAACAAGCTGCATCAGGGCAGCGAGGAAATTCTCGGCAAGACCCACAACTGGGCTCTCATCGCACCTTCGTGGCCTTTCACCAAAACCCAAAACTCAATCCTGGAGAAGGCCGGCTATAGGCTGCCTTATCCTTGCGTCATGCATATTATGATTTGCAAACTCAGCAGTACGTCCATGTACTCGGTCACATATTTTGAAAGCATGGAGGATAACGCCGCCTTTTTTAATAAAGAGAGAGCGCTGGACGCCAGGGATGCGTGGAACAGCAAATATATGACTGAGTTTTTGAAAAGGATGAAAAAAGCCTACGAAATCCTCCCGCTTAACCTGGAGGACGCCGCCCGGCCTCTGCCGCAGGAGTCCGAACTTCCCTCCGTGGATCCCCCGCCGCCGCCTTCCTCCGGAGATTTCGCGCCCCCGTCGTCGGAGGAAGCCTAAACTTCATTAATGACATAACGCCCCGGCCGATTTGGTTTCGGGGCGTTTTTTTGTCGCGTTTAAAACATGGGATAAATGAAAGGCGCCACGGAGCTGCTTTCCGCAAAAAAGATCAACACGCCCAATAAAGCCAAAACAATGACGATCGGCAGCAGCCAATAGCGTTTGCGAACCTTTAGGAACTCCCAGAACTCAACGATGAACGCTTTGTTTTCAAACTCTTCCATGGCCGGAGTTTTCCGTTAAGGGTAGGTTGAATTATACGATTCTGCCTGAGGAATTAACAATGGAAATTCTGTCCGGGGCAATGCCGGCGTCTTCCAAAAACCCCCTGATTTTGGAAGCGGATTCAGGCGCAGTGATCAGGCAACGTTCGCAGTCCAAGAACCTGGCTTGATGGAGAGGCTTAACAGGAACGCCCAAAACGCGGCTTTTGGAGCATTGGTCGTCTATTATGCACACAAGGGAAACGGAAGTCTCCTGTAAAGAGACGTAAGCGATTTCCGCCAGTTCCCCGGCGCCGCAAAAGGCCACGGACTTTACTCCCTGAGTTTCCAGTTCCTTGAAATATTTTCCCGTATTTTCCCGGACTCTTTTGTAAAAGGTAAAGGAAAACTGGATGAATTCATAGGTCAGGCGGGCTTTTTCCGCCGCTCCCTTGGGCGTGAGAATATACTTCACCCGATTTCTGGGAATCGTCGTGACCTTAAAATACCCCTTTTGAGTCAGCCGTTTGATAAAGGAATTGACCAGCCCTAAGGAGACGTCCAGCTTGCCGGCAAGGTCCCGCTGGCTGGGCGCCTGTCCGTTTTCAATCTCCTCCAGAATTTTTAAGGTCCGTATGTCCTGGGTGTCCATGGTCTGCAATTCATTGAGGTTAAGAAAGACAAGGCCTCGGCGCCTTCGTGTTCAATAAATGAACATCTCTGAAATTCGCTTACTTGACGCAATTAGTCAAGAAAAATATCCGGAACCGCCTTGGCCGCCTTGATTTTATGCCAGCAGGGTCCATATTATAAGTTGAAGAAAGATCAATAAGAGGGATATAATCAAATCATCCGAGGGGGCGACGCCTGCTCGGACCGGGAGAACACATGTGGAAGGTTCCAATCTAACGCGGCGTTATAATAGATAAGGAGAGTGCTTATGTTCAAGAAAATCCTGTGTCCTATTGACTTGTCCGACGTGTCCCCGAAAATGGCCCCGTTTATTATTGAAATGGCGACCAAGCACGAAGCGGAAGTCCACCTGCTTTTTGTGGTTCGCGTTTTGGAGCATTTCACGGCCTTGTACGTGCCGGATCTTTCCATCAGCAAGCTGGAGCAGGAAATGATCGCCGGCGCGGAAAAGCGTCTGGAAGAATTCAGCTCCGAGAATTTTTCCTCGCTGCCCACGGTAAAGGCCTCCGTGGTCCTGGGCGACGCCTCCGAAGAAATCGTGAACTACGTGAATAAGGAAAAAATGGATTTGGTGATCGTGGGAACCCATGGCCGCAAGGGACTGGAAAAAGTCTTTTTCGGGAGTGTGGCTGAAAAAGTCGTCAAGACCTGCCCCGTGCCGGTGCTGAGCATCAACCCGTACAGGGTGCGCGAAGCATAAACCGCAACTAACGCACCTAAATAAAAAGGCGCTCCGCCGCATTTGGCGGAGCGCCTTGAATCGCCTCCGGGATAGGCCGGGCCGGCCTATTCCTTGGATCCCTTAAAGTACTTGAGGAACTCCGAATCCGTGGATAGCACGATGCTGCTGTCCTTTTTCAAGGTTTCTTTGTAGGTATCCAGGGTTTTCATAAAGGAATAAAATTCCGGATCCTCGCCATAGGCCTTGGCGTAAATGGCAGTGGCTTTCGCGTCGGCCCGGCCTTTAATTTCCTGAGCCGTCTTGTAAGCCTCGGAATTGATGCGCTGCAGTTCCTTCTCCATGTCGCCCTTGATGCGATTTGCGCTGCCTCGGCCCTCAGACCGGATTTTTTCCGCCTTTTGCTTACGTTCGGCGATCATCCGTTGATAGGCTTCATCACGCACGTCCTTGGTGTAATTGACCCGTTTGATCTTGACGTCCAGCACTTCAATGCCGAAATCCGCCAGATCCACGTTGACTTGATCCTTGACGCGGCGCATGACCTCGGACCTGCCCAGTTTCACCTCGCCCAGGGACCGGGTGTCTTCAAAGATCACGGGAGCCCCTTCATCACCGGCTGCGGCGCTTTCCTCATACAAGGCCTTTTCCTGATCCGCGGCGCTTTGGCTGGCCACCATAATCTTTCGATTGGTCCGGCGCACGGTTTCAATCAAGGAATTATTGGTTATTTCATCCCGGACCTTGGCGTTGATGATTTCCGAAATTTTTATTTTGGCCTTATCGATCCTGGCTTTGTCGCTCAGGCCCTGCACGTTGGTTAACTTATAGAATTTCAGGGGATCGATGATCTTCCAGCGGGCGAAGGTGTCCACCCACAGGAGTTTTTTGTCGTCCGTGTTTATTTTGTCCGCATCCCCGTCCCATTCCTGCAGGTTTTTGGGGAAATGAACAGCCTGGTGCAGAGGCCAGGGCAGTTTGAAGTGAAGACCTGGGCTCGTAATGGTGTCGCCCACGGGCCGCCCGAACCAGGTGATAATCACCTGCTCGGTTTCATCCACGGTATAGGCGCAGCTATAAACGACCACGGCGGCGATTATGAGTATAACTACAATGACCTGTTTCATTATTTTATCGCCTCCTTTTGGTCGGATAGGTTCAGGAAGGGAAGCAGGTTTTTCTGGTCCGAATCCACGATATACTTGTCTCCCATGCCGGGCAGGACATCCCCGATAGCTTCCAGGTACAATCGCCTGCGCGTCACCTCCGGCGCCTTCTTGTATTCTTCATAAAGGCTCAAAAATCGGTTGGCATCACCTTCTGCACTGTTGACCCGATCCAGTTCATAGCCTTCCGCAGCCCGTATGAGCCGCTCCGCTTCGCCCCTGGCGGCGGGGATGGCTTTGTTGTATTCCTCCCTGGCCTGCAGAATAATTTTTTCCCTTTCCTGATCGGCCCGGTTTTCTTCATTATAGGAAGGTTGGACCGGCAAGGGCACCATGGTTTTTTCCAGGTTGACCGCAGTCACTTCCAAACCGGTTTCCGCCTCGTCCAGCTCCTTTTGCAGCAAGGTTTTGAATTCCTGGGCTATCGTGCTGCGCTCCGTCAAAACTTCATCCACGCTGCTGTCTCCAACCACAAGACGCATGGTGGCTTCGGACAGATCCTCCAGGGTGCTTTCCGGATTGGCGACCTTGAAGCAATAATTGTACGAGTCCTTGATCCTGTATTGGACGCTCCAGGGGACCAGGGCTACGTTCAGATCGCCGGTCAGCATTAAGGACACGCTGGCGGTATCGGACTCTCTTCCCTGATAACGGGAGTTGTCTCTATCCGGCGTCTCGTCAATTCCAAACTTGGCGGTCTCGCGCCGGTCCACGGGGATAAGCCTGACGGTTTCGATGTTGAAGGGCCACTTAAAATTCAAACCCGGACCCGTGGTGCGTACATGTTCGCCGAACCGCTGAACCACGGCTTCTTCGTTGGTGCCGACCGTATACATGCTGCTGGCGCCCACGCCTACGATAACCGCCAGAATGACGATCAACCACCACATGTCCGGCAGTTTGGTCCCTTTGAATTTATCCAGGATCTCCTCCCAGTTGGGAGGCTCCGGTCCGCCGCCTCCGCCGCCCTGTCCGGGAGGCGGGGGAGGTTGGGGTTTGCGCTTATTTTGCTGCTCTTTCAGTTTTTCCCAATCCCAAGCCATAATAACTCCTAATTTTTGTAAGTGTTTGGAAGTTGTAAACAACTTATAGGGAAAATACCCCTTGGGGTCAAGGAAAACCGGCCGGGAACCTGCACGGAAATCCCGGCGAAAACCATGTCTTCTCTTGACAGAACCTGGGGTTCATATCATTAACAAGATATGGCAGAGAAACGAAAAGTCAAAAAGATCCCCGAAGAGTTGTCCGCCGTCCTGGAACGCATCCTGAACGCGACGGATAACAAGTTGAATCCTGAAATCGACAGGATCTTCGCCGTATGGAGCCAATGCGTGGACCCGGATACGGCCAAAAACGCCCAGCCTGAATCCTTCAAGCAGGGCATGCTCATGGTCAAGGTTTCCAGCGCCCCCTGGAGTCAACAATTGGAGTACGAAAAGCGCTTCATCATGGAGAGGATCAACTCCCTCATCGGCGCAAGGCTGGTCACGGAAATCCGTTTCAAGACGGGCTCCACCCGCAAAAAGACGTCTTCCAAAAAGGCCCGGAAAAATGGTTGACGCAAACTCTCCGTGCCAGGACAATCTGACCAGCGACTCCATCCTTGGCGGGAAAATCCGCATTTTTCAGGAAAAAAACGGGTATCGATTCTCTCTGGACGCCGTGCTTTTGCCTCATTTCGTCCAGAGCGGGAAGGATTCCGTCATCGTGGATCTGGGGACGGGCGCAGGAGTCATCCCTTTGATTCTATCGAGCCTTTATTCGGAGATCAAAGTCTATGGGGTGGAAATCCAGGATTCCCTGGCCGGCCTGGCGGAACGCAATATCCGGGAAAACGGCCTGCAAGAACGGATAAGCGTTATACGCCATGACTTGAAAAAAACGCCCATCCCGGGCCTTCCGAAAAACATTGATTATGTGGTGAGCAATCCGCCCTATCGCCGCCTGGGGTCAGGCAGGATCAACCCGGACTCCCAAAAAGCGGCGGCCAGGCACGAAATCCTTGCCAACCTTGAGGACACGGCGGGCGCCGCAGCGCGGTTGTTAGGCAAGGGGGGGCGGTTCGCCGTGGTTTATCCGGCCTCTCGAACGGCCGAGTTAATCCATTGCCTGACGAAAAACAATCTGGAGCCCAAACGCATGCGGGCGGTGCATTCCAATACAATATCCCCGGCACGTCTGGTGCTGGTGGAAGCGGTCAAAGGCGCCGGCCCTCAGATTACCGTGGAAAGGCCCTTGTTCATCTACCGTGATGACGACGCCCACGCCTACACGGACGAAGTCCAGACCATGCTGTATCCGTCGTGAACTAAAAAAGGGAGGGGGCATGCCGTTAATTGATGCCGTGGACATCCAAGACGCCCAGGGCGAACTGGAAAAGGAATACCTGCACTTCCTCACCTCTATGATTGAGGTTCCGGAGCACTACCGCATGTTTTCTTCCAGCGTGGGGCTCATGAAAGCCAGGCGGGGCCTGGAGGATTATTACGTAAGCCATCCCAAATTTTCCTTTAAACTCGTGTGTTTTATACGCCTTATGGCCGCCCACGCCCTTAAGTTCGAGCCCTGCAAGACCTTCAATCTCAGGCTGTTAAAAACCAAGGAAGGCCTTTTGGACAAATGGGCCAATATGCCCCTTAAAGATCTCAAGGAAGCCCCGTTGCCGGAAAACGAAAAAGCCATGCTGCTTTTTACGATTAAAACCCTCAAATCCCCCAAATCCATAAAACCCCGCGACCTGGAACCCCTCCGCGCCTTCGGCTATACCGACGGAGACATCCTGGACGCCGCCCACCTGGCCGCCATGGTCAAAACCGAAAAGGAACTCTTCGCCTTATTTAAAATGGGAAAATAGCAAACGGGAAGGGAATTCAACAATCCCTCAGGGCGTTTACAATCCATTCAATCAGGTGCAGAGATCCCTGGGCGCCTAAAAGGCATTTGTGCACAACGTCTATGTATCCCATGGTAGGCAGGGCGATTTCAACGCCGGTCATCATGCCGTCCGGGTTGGAAATTTGAGCCAGCGCAGCGCCGTCCGCAAAAATCATGTCCACGCCGGAAAAATCCGTAACGCCCAGGGCGTCCAGGGCGTTCGCCCGGGTCAGGATCTCTTTCATTTCAGGTATGAGCAGGGAGTCGGCGTCGGTCAGGTCAACGGCCGCAGGCGCCATGCCCAGATAATCGTGCAGCCACTGGGTGAGGGGCAGGGCTATGGAAGCCGGCGCCCTGACCGCGAATGTCGCGCCCTTGGGAAGCCCCGTAAGGGAGTTCAGCCTTTGGATGTAGGTCACCCCGCGGACGCGGGCCTGGTCGATGGCTTCGACGGCCGGCCGGGGCGAGGCGCCCACGGCCCGGCAGACCCCGCGCACCCATTCTTCGGTCTGGTCAAACCCTATGGGAGCGCCGTTAACCGGACGCATGGCCGGCAGGCCCAAACGGGATTCGCACCACTCTGCAATGCGGCCTCCCAATTCCTCATGCACCATCACATTGCATTGCGAGTTTCCCATCTCCATGATTTCCTCGAAGCTCGATCCCGCGCACACAACCGCACCAACGTTTACACCGCATAGGGCGAGAAGCCGGGTCAGCTCCGCAATGTTTCCTTCCCAATGCTTTTGGAAAATGGAAATCCCCAGCAGGTTTACGGTGCATGGCTTTTCCGCTGTCGGCTGAGGCTTCAAGGTCCGTAAAGTCTGAATGACAGCTTCCTGGAAGCCTTCCTCCATGGTTCCGGAATACCCGGTGGATTCCAAGGCGACGCAGGGGATGTCTAGGTTAGCCGCCTGAATGAACCGGTTCAAATCGTCCCCGATCAGCGCCGCGCCCGGAGAGTTCACCACCGCAATCAGGGCATGGCCTTTAGCCGCGACAGTCGGCAGGATGCGTTCCAGCTTGGCCGAAGCCCCGAACACATAGTCGTCGCCGTCCAGGTAGGTGGCCGGAACCCGGGGCTGGCCAAAATAAAATTCTTCGAGAAACTGCAAGGGGTCGAAGGAGCTTTCCCGAGGCAGTTGCCCTTCGACGACGGCGCCGTGATAGAATTTGCAGCCCGTAGGGCCGTTAAGCAGCACGGCCGCGTCACGAATGCCTTCCATAGCCATGATGGCGCCGGTCAGGCTGTCGGGAGGCAGGCAGGCGTTTGCATTTTTCATGACGCGCCTCCCCAATTCAATTCCTCGCCCTTCATAAGCCGGGCTTCGTCCTTGCGCCATCCCTCCTGCAACGGAGCATTAAGCAATCGCCGCCAGCGCTGGGCCAGGGCCAGGCCTCCCAGATGACCCGTGTTGGGGCAAAGGGGAACCGTATCGTAATGGGTTGTCTCCGGCAGCCCGGAGGGCTGGTAATTGCCTAAAAACAAGTCCGGCTTCAATTCCATGATGTCCTCGCCCCGCCTTTGGGGATCGTATCCCACGTCAACCGTCAGCCGATCCTTATATCGCGTGCGATAGCGGTTGTCCTGGGTATAGTTCAAGATGCCCACCTTGACGACTTCCATATCCAGGTCAAAAGCCGTTTCCAAAATCCAGTCCACGTCGTGAATATAGGTCACCAGCATCAGGCGTTTTCCCGCCAGGTGCGGGCGCAAATCGTCGATGGCCTGAAGATATTCCCCGCGCAAGGCGTCAAAAGCCTGGTCAGCAAGGCTTCCCCGGCCGAAAAAATCGGCGATTTCCCGCAGCCACCGCTCCGTTTCATGAAAGCCGGAGGGAAAGGGATTTTGGGTGAATGTGCAGCCGAATTGGCCTGTGAGAAAGTCCTGGAGCACGCGCCCCAGGTGGTCTAGGTAAGCGGGAAGCTGGAGCGGCGCCCGGAGCAACTCGCGCAATTGCTGCACCGAACATTGGCGCACAAACCGGCAGTTCACCCGCAATCCCAGCATGGAAAGCAGGCGCTCCATTTCCCGAAAATTGGACTCGGCGTTCAGGGCGATGTTTTTCTCCGCCACAATATTCACGCAATTATCGTCGGGTTGAATACTCGGATCAATAAGCCCGCCCGCGCCTTCCAGGCAGGCGTTGATAACGCCCTGCAGATAGTCGCCCTCAATATCGCCGTCCGTGGTTACTCGCAATATTTGGGGCTTTGATGCGTTCCCCACAGGCAGGGCTTGGTCCACGTCATCGCCGATCACCCCGGCGGGACAGGTGGTCGTGACGAAAATTGCTTCCGGCTGCAGGGCCAGGGCTTTGTCCAGACCGGCGCGAAAAGCGTCCATGCCTCCGTGAATCATGGCGTCGTCGGACATTTCCGTGCCGATCAAAACCGGATTCAATTGTTCGGGCAGCCGCACGCCCCGGCTGCGTAACGAGGCCATGCCGCTGGACAGCATGGTGCTGGCCGCAATATGGCCGCAGCTTTTGGGACCGTGGGCCAGGGTCACGGCGTTGCGGATTTGGGTGAGCGTGTTTACGGCGCCGGTAAAGGCGCAGCCGTGCAAAGGCTCCCGGGCCAACAGGCTTTTGGACAAAAACCGGGAAACGCCCGGGCGACCCTGTAAGGATGCCTGCGCCAAAGGCGTTAATAAATTTTGCGAGGCTTTATCCATTTTGGAAAAAGCGGCGGGCTTAAAATTCCGCCCCAGCAGCAGTTCTTCCAGGGCGCTGTCCTCCAAAGGCCGGGGCTGGCAGGGTTCCGCCTGAAACACGGCCTTTGCAAGATTGCGGATGATTTCGGCTTCCGGGCTTTGGGGACAGGCTTCCGCCAGGGTTTGAGCCTGGCTTTCCGCGCCATGAAAGGCCCGGCTGCGGGGAATCACCGCAAGAATAGGAGCGCCCACAGCCTCAGCGAAGCGGCGCACGTCCTCGATGTCCCCCTCCCGCTCCCGGCGGTTTACCACCAGTCCCACGGCCCGGGGCTCGCCTTGCTCCATGTTGCAAACGCCCCGGATGATGTTGTTGGCGGCGTAAATGGACATGAATTCCTCGGAGGTGGCCACAAGCACGGTCTGGGCGTAGCCTTTGCGCAAGGGCACGGAAAATCCTCCGCACACCACGTCGCCCAATACGTCATAGATGATGGCGTCGTAATCGCTCCAGGCGCAGCCCAGGTTTTCCAGGATTGCGAAGGCGCTCAGGATGCCGCGTCCGGCGCAGCCCACTCCCGGCTCCGGGCCGCCGGCTTCCACGCAGTGGACGCCTTTCCAGCCCAGGTGGAGAATGTCGCCCAATTGCTGCTCTTCCCGGCGCGTCTCCCGCAGATACTCAAGCACGGGCCTTGGATGGGGTCCGCCCAACAGCAGCCTGGTGGAATCCTGTTTGGGATCGCACCCGATCTGGAGCACCCGTTTGTTATCCTGGGCCAGGGCCGCCGCCAGGTTCGCGCTCAGGGTGGATTTTCCAATCCCTCCTTTGCCGTATACTGCTACTCGCATAAAAAATGAATCCCTCCGGCGATTTTATGAGTGCAAGATAAACAGCCGTAATTGGTGGTAAGGGCTGATCCGGAACGCTAACACAAAGGCTCCTGCATTGCCAGGATTCCTCCCGAGCCCGTCATCTTCGTGAAGGCGGGGATCAGCGTCTTTGGCGTAAAGAAGTGAAACGTTAAAGGAGAGAATGATTCTGGATTCCCATCGGGAGCATTGGTAAAAGGGCGGGGTGCTGGAAAATTTGTACTGGGGCCGGGCGCCCCACACCAAAGGCGCCCGGCTGAACAAAGCCTCAAGGAACACGGTTAGATCACCGTATCCTTGCCTTCCCAGTATTTTTTGCGCATTTGGGCCTTCAGGGCCTTGCCGATCATGGACCTGGGCACCTGGTCGATGAACTCCACGCTTTTGGGCGTTTTGAATCCGGCCATGTTTTCCTTGCAATAGGCGATGAGGTCATCCTCGGAAATCTCCGAGCCCTGGGCTTTCACCACCAGGGCCTTGACCGCCTCGCCCCATTTATCGTCCGGCACGCCGATGACGGCCACGTCGGCCACAGCGTCGTGGGCCATGAGCACGTTTTCGATTTCCACGGGATACACGTTCATGCCGCCGGTGATAATCATGTCGTTCTTGCGGTCTACGATGTAGAAGTTGCCGTCCTCGCCCTGACGGCAGATGTCGCCCACGGTTCCCCATTCATGATCCAGGAAGGCTTCTTTGGTCGCTTCGGGCTTGTTCAAATAGCCTTCCCACATGCTGAAGCCCCGGCCGTAAAGCACGCCCGGCTGGTCCACGGCCGCCCGGTTTCCCTCTTCGTCGAATACGGCCAGTTCCAGGTCAAAGACCGGCCTGCCCACGCAGCCTTCGCCCGCCGGGCCGTTTTCGTAGGTATAGCGGGAAATGAACCCGAACTCTGAGGCGCCCAGCCAGTTGGAAACCTTGGCCTGGGTAAAGCTGTCGATCATCTTTTTTGCGGTGGCGTTATGCAAGGGAGCGCCGCAGGACACCACGTGGCGCACCGAAGATACGTCGCTGGCGCCAAGGACCTCCGCCGGCGTGCTCAGCATCCACTCGTACATGATGGGCACCATGAAAATCCAGGTGGCCTTGACTCTTTCAATCTCGGGAAAAATCTTGTCCGGGATGAAAGCCGGCAAAATGGCCAATGTCCCGGCGCTCATCATGGTGGAAAAGGTGTATCCCATGCTGGCCGCCGCATACATGGGCGCCGCCGCCAGATACACGTCGTCGCTGCCCAGGCCCAGTTCGTGGCAGACCGCGTTGGCCATATGGTAGTCGCTCTTATAGGTGCGGGCCGCCGCTTTGGGCTTGCCCGTGGTGCCTGAGGTGTACATGAGCAAATGCACGTCGCCGGGATCGGTTTCCACGTCCGGCTCTTCGGCGGGGGCTTGCGCCAACAGGGATTTATAATCGAACACGCCTTCCGGAGCGCCGTCTTCCACCATGATGACATGCTCCAGAGCCGGAACCTGATCTTTGATAGACAACACCGTCTCCAACTCTGCAGCGCTTTTAAGGATGACGGCCCGGGCGCCGCAGTCATTCAACTGATACGCCACTTCCGGCGCAGTCAGGCGGAAATTGCAGGCCGTGGCCACGCAAGCCGCCTTGTTGATGCCCAGGACAACTTCCGGGTATTCCGGGCAATTGGGCAGCAGAATCAAAACCCGGTCATGCCTGTTCAAGCCCAACTCAAGAAGGGCGAAGTCAAGCCGATTGCTGTTTTCCCAGACATCGGTCCAGGTCATGGTCTGATCCCCGAATATGACCGCCGTCTTTTTGGGGTATTTGGCGACGTTCATGCGGATGGTGCTGATGTAGTCGTCCGCAAAGCTCTTTTTTCCCGGTATTCTTCCAAAATCAAAGGACATAATTGAGGCCTCCTCCCTGCCTTGAAAAGATATTCTGAATAGTATTGAAAAATTTTCACAGACTACGGTCTGTGAAAATGACACAACTCATTGTTCTTGGCAAGAAAGAATTGATCGGCAGCCAAAACCGCCAGCGATTTTCACCCAAACAGGCAGTTTGCAGGGGGCCCGGACGGGATTACGATGTTATAAAATTTTCAGGGGCGGTCAGCAATTCTTCCGGATGCCGTCCAGAATTGAGCCCACGGTTTTTTGCATGAAGGAGACGATGTTGTAGCGTCCTCGCAACAGGCGCCAGTCATAGATCACTCTCCTCA
>NZ_FQZU01000031.1 GCF_900142135.1 Desulfatibacillum alkenivorans DSM 16219
CGAGACGGCCAAGGCCAACGGCCTGGAGCCCTTCGCCTACCTGAAGGTTTTATTTGAAAGACTCCCCCTGGCGACTTGCCGGGAAGACTACCAAGCCCTCCTGCCAACCCCGGATTTTAACCTCTCCAACGATTGATTCTTATCCCTGCCGGGTACTTCTTTGGACGCTTACTTTGTTTTCCAACAGAGGGATTCCTCCCTCGAAGAAAGGCGATTTTTTCTGCCATATCGCTTGCAACATCATATAAACTCATAGTGCTGCTGTCTTTAAACCATAAGCCGCCCGTAATTACTCCGTATGAGTTTCCCGAAACGGAAGCGATCTCTTCACAAGAGGCTGGGCATTCCCTTATATGCCTCAGGCTCCCTATTAAATCTGATAAAAAACAATCTACCTTTCTTGGGACTCGTGCCCCCGAAGCAAACCCATGCAATGGAAGATATACATCCCTGCCAATTTCCATAATTGATTGTTGTATCCCAGGACACAGTTTTTCAACGGTTTTAGGTACTACGATTCTTGTGTCCTGCGGACATTGAGAGGATAAAATCCACAAAATGGTTTTTTCAATAACGTTTGATGAAGGCTGCTCTGAATAAAGACGAAAATGGACACAGTTCCTTTCTTCGTTAAAAAGCACTATTCGCCATATCGGTTGACGCGGTTTGCTTTTTTGAAATTTTACTTCTCCTGACTTTAGCTGATAGTAGTGGGGAGATGATCCGACAAGCAACTTAAGAAATCCGTTTGAATGTCTATCGCCAGCGTTTGCTTCCAACTCCATGTTCAATCTCCTCAACACCGTCCAAAATGTTTCATGAAAAGAGCATCAATTTTTTTTTCATCCATAATTTGAAAAATCCTTGATTTTGCATGGTTAGAAGTGGGGTAGGTGTCTTTGCCAGAAATCCTATCTTCGCACTTAAGGGAAATAACCGAAATTTCATATTTATCACCAACAGAAATTATTTCGATTTTGTACTTTCCCTTGCGGATATATTCAATGTTGCCATCGCTTTTCCATCGCGGCGATTTACAAAAATTTTTCCTTCTTCTCGTAAAAGAAGACCCCTTCTTATTTCCTGTGAGTCTGTCGCAGCAATCCGTTCCAACTCCAATTGGAGCCCATTTTTGGTGGTGCAAATAATATACATGGCGAATTTGTGTCTCGCAGAACTCACAAGATCCAGACAAGTCACCTAAGTCCTCATATCCCATGAAACCCCAACCATGTACTGGAAGGGTTATATCATGTTCAGCAGCGTGACATCGCTTACAAAGCGTCTCACACGCCTCATGGGGATATTCCCACGGGAGACGATGACTTTCATAATATGTATGATGAACTTGGAGTATAACCCGATCACTTTGTTGCTTTCCACAGCGTACACATTGCCCATCATCCAGATCAATAATATGGTCTCTAAACTTTATCCATTCAGGATGCTTATAAAGATTCCCCATTTTTGAACTCCCAGTTCACTTTTTGATGTAAATAAAGTGGTATTATTTTCTTAAAATGAAGTCAATATCAAATCCATTATTCCGGAAAGTTTGCTTAAAATAATTAGCATAAAATTCAATAATTTATATTTAATAGAACATATTCATCTGGCTCCTCTGCTTGATTCCTGCTCATAATTTTGATATTTTTTTGCCTGTTTTCATATCTTTAGATATTGTAATTTATATGGAGGAGGCATTCTTGATAATCTCTGAACCCACTCGATATGGTGCCGGGATGTATCTCTATGGAGACTATTGGGATCTTCACAGTCTTCATAAATTGATCCATCGTTTGGCAGACGGATATCCCATCGAAGGAGAACTGGTGGATTTCTTGCTAAGTCTGGCCTATGAAATACGGCATGCATACCAAGGAGATCGCTTAGAGGAGAGCTTCGGATTCGACGAGTTAGATCAAGTCAATTACAGGGGGGTGCCTTTACTATGGCCCGTACTTATACCGCAAATAGGTTTGTTACGATGGGCGGCCGCGTATCATCCAACCTCGAAAAAAGATCAAGCGACCCTGCTGATTCTTGAACATTGTGTTGAGGACTCCTTAATAGAATATGACAAGTCAATAGGTGACTGTGTTTATGATCTACGAACCATGTTTGATTGGCTCAATAAAGACTATTACGTGCAGTTCGTATACAAATGTGCTTATAGTTATCTATTTGACAGCAAAGGCGGCAAAGCTCGTTTTAAAAGGTTGCCTCTCGTTTTGCGAATGATGCATCCTTCGTCGAACGAGTACAGAATTTTTGCTGAGCACCTTGAAAGCCGGGCAACAGAACTTGGGACAAGTCCGCATAGTCTTCAAGATTGGTCTACTTGGCCAGATTTTAGATGGTAAAATAGGAGGCTGATAAGTGAGACGCAACTTTCTAAAGTTGCCGCCTTGGCTGTCCTGTTCATGGCATGTTAAGGGAAATAGTTCGGATAGGAGGAGAGATGTCTTTTAATATGCAATTATGGGAAGTTCGCAATGGCAAGTTGGTTGACCTAAGGAGTTCCGCACTTGACAAAGAGGAGCGGCTGGAAAACTGGATTGCTAAAGACGCCTCAGTTCTGGGCCTTGAATTGCTGATCATTGGCCGACAAGTGACAACCGCTTATCGCGGCAAAATCGACCTCTTGGCTATTAACCGGCAGGGGGACATGGTTGTCATTGAGCTTAAAAAGCACAAGACCCCAAGGGACATTGTTTCTCAGGTCTTGGATTATGCCACCTGGGTAAAGGACTTAGGCTACAAAGAAATAAGCGCCATCGCATCCATTTATCTGGGCAAAAGCCTGTCCTCCGCTTTTACTGATCATTTCAACGAAAGCCTGCCTGAAACCCTCAATAACAATCACAGCATGATCATTGCCGCCGCTGAACTGGATGACGCATCTGAACGCATTGTCCAGTATTTAGCCGATGAACACGGCTTGAACATCAATGTCATCTTTTTCAACTACTTCCAAAACAACGGGCAGGAAATCGTCGGCCGGGCATGGTTGATGGACCCAGAAGAGGTCAACGAGCGTTCCGAATCTCGTAAGAAAGCCCCTTGGTCGGGTTATTGGTTTGTCAATGTTGGAGACGGTGAAAGACGCTCCTGGGAAGATAACATTCAATACGGCTATGTGGGCGCAGGCCACGGCAAGTGGTTTTCCGACGGTCTGAAAAGGCTGCAACCCGGCAATAAGATTTTTGCTTATATCAAAGGCGAGGGCTATGTTGGTTTTGGCGAGGTTACCCAGCAGGCAGTCATGATTGACCAGTTCATGACGAAAGACTCTGAGGGAGTAGAAAAGCCTTTATCGGAAGTTCAGTTGAATGCGCCGCGGGCAACGGATAATCTGGGGAATCCGGAATTGGCTGAATGGGCTGTTCGCGTAGTTTGGCACAAGACGTTTGCCAAGGAGGAGGCTAAGACATTTAAAGGCGTGTTCGCCAATCAGAACATTGCATGCAAGCTGAGACACCCGGAAACTGTAGATTTTTTGGTCAAGGAATTTGATGTTTTAGAGCAGTGAAAAATACCAGCGGGGGGGGGAGGGGGGCATATTTCTCATCCCTGAACTAACTTTCCTACACACCCAAATACCATCCGCCAATTAATGTCGGCTCTGATCCTTCATCAAGTATGGCATGCTCGTTCGACGCCGGGCGCTCCTGCCATTCAGCAAGATTGGATCGCCTTTATTCAGTATAGGCTGTCGAAAATTTGACCATATAGTCAATGGACAATAGCGGCCTTGTGTTTTTGTAGGGTTTGGGGAAAAAACGTGTCGAGTTTTGCGTCGACCTATGGGGGGGATGGGGGATCTAATTCAAACTGTTCTGCCCCAAAAAGAAAAAAGGAGCTTCCTTCGGAAGCCCCTTTGTTTCTTTTTGTTTTTTGGTCGGGGCGAGAGGATTTGAACCTCCGACCCCTTGAACCCCATTCAAGTGCGCTACCAGGCTGCGCTACGCCCCGACGAAAAACGCTTTATACTCCTGCGACCGCTCTGTGTCAAGCGATCTTATCGCCTTTTTTCGGCGATTATCAAAAAAAAGAAATTAGCCGTTCTTTTTCTCGAATTCCTTCATGAAATCCACCAGGGCTTCAACGCCTTCCTGGCTCGTGGGATTGTAGATGGACGCGCGGCATCCGCCCACGGAGCGGTGGCCTTTGAGTCCGCCCAGGCCGTTTTCCAGGGCTTGGGCCACAAAGGCTTTTTCCAGGTCTTCGCTGGGAAGGCGGAAGGTCACGTTCATCATGGAGCGGGAGTCCTTGTCCGCGGTTCCGGAGTAGAAGTCGCTGGAGTCGAAAATCGAATAGAGGGTGTCCGCTTTTTTGCGGTTCCTGGCTTCCATTTTCTCCAGGCCGCCGATGGTTTCCTCGATCCACTTGACCACCAGGCCCACCGTGTAGATGGCGAAGCAGGGAGGGGTGTTGTACATGGAGTTTTTCCCTGCAAAGGTGGTGTATTTGAACATGGAGGGGAGGCTTTCGGGAACCCTTTCCAGCATGTCCTTGCGGATGATGACCACGCATACGCCTGCGGGGCCCAGGTTCTTTTGGGCGCCGGCGTAGATGAGGCCGAACTTGGAGGCGTCCATGGGCCTGCTCATGATGTCCGAGGACATGTCCGCGATCAGGGGGACGTTTCCGGCGTCCGGAAAGTCCGTGTAAGCCGTTCCCTTAATAGTATTGTTGGAGGTGATGTGCACGTAGGCGGCATTGGGATCCAACGGAATGTCTTTGGGAATGTAGCAGAAGTTCCGATCTTCGGAGGAAGCGGCCACGTTGACGGTCTTGCCCATGGCCTGGGCTTCCTTGATGGCCTTGGTGGACCATGTGCCGGTGTTCACGTAGTCGGCGGACTGGCCTTCGGGCAGCAGGTTCATGGGAACCAGCGCAAACTGGGTGCTGGCGCCGCCCTGAAGGAACAGAACCTGGAAGTCGTCGCCCAGGCCCATAAGGCGGTT
Organism: Desulfatibacillum alkenivorans DSM 16219; assembly: GCF_900142135.1. Classification (GTDB taxonomy): domain Bacteria; phylum Desulfobacterota; class Desulfobacteria; order Desulfobacterales; family Desulfatibacillaceae; genus Desulfatibacillum; species Desulfatibacillum alkenivorans. The sequence goes on from NZ_FQZU01000031.1 coordinate 4,971, forward strand.
TATTCTTTCCACGGTTTCGTTGATCACGTCGTCGAACCATTTGGAACGATGGCTGACTTCCATGATGGACATGCCCGAGCCTTTGAAGTCCAAGAGCTCGGCCTGGATTTCTTCAAGCACCGGCAGCGGAAGGGCGGCCGGTCCTGCATTGAAATTGTGAATTCTGTTTTTCATGGTAATTGTTTTCCTTATGGTTATGCGCCGCTTTTTTCCCCGGCTTTAAGTAGTCCGTTTGGATACATGTTCCGATTGGGGGTGTCAAGTGTAAAATTGGTGTGAGGAGCGTCGCTTTGGTCTTGACATTGCCGAATATCCTATTAGTATAACAAACTTTTCCCGATAGGGCTTAAAAGGCCCCCTGGGCGGAAACTCACGCTATTTTAATAATGGAGACAAAAATGAAAGTACTTGTAAGCGACAAACTCGGAGAAGCTGGCATCCAGCTCTTTGAGGAAGCCCAAGGGATCGAGGTGGACGTCAACACCGGCCTCGAACCCGCTGAGCTCAAAAAGATCATCGGCGATTACGACGCGCTAGTCATCCGCAGCGCCACCAAAGTGACCGAAGAGCTTTTGGAAGCCGCCCCCAATTTGAAGGTGGTGGGCCGCGCCGGCATCGGTCTGGACAATGTGGACATTCCCGCAGCCACCAAAAGGGGCGTGGTCGTTATGAACACCCCGGGCGGCAACGTCGTCACCACCGCCGAGCACGCCATATCCATGATGCTCTCCCTCACCCGGAACATCCCCCGGGGAACCGCATCCCTCAAAGCCGGCAAATGGGACAAAAAACTGCTCCAGGGCAAGGAAATCTTCAACAAGACCCTGGGCGTCATCGGTTTCGGCAACATCGGCTCCATCGCGGCCGACAGAGCCAGGGGACTCCGCATGAACGTGATCGTGGCCGACCCCCACGTCACCCCCGAGCGCATTGAAAAGGCCGGTTTCGAGGCCGTCAGCCTGGACGAACTGTACGAGCGCTCCGACTACATCACGGTGCACGTGCCCAAAATGAAGGAAACCATCGGCCTTTTGAACAAGGACGCTTTCGCCAAGATGAAAAAAGGCGTGATGGTCATCAACTGCGCCCGCGGCGGCATCGTGGACGAAGCGGACCTGTACGACGCCATCAAGGAGGGCAAAGTCGCCGGCGCCGCTCTGGACGTGTTCGCCACAGAGCCTCCCGGAATGATTCCCCTGTTTGAACTGGACAACGTGATCTGCACCCCCCATCTGGGCGCCTCCACTGCGGAAGCCCAGACCAACGTGGCCGTGGCCGTGGCCGAACAAATCATCGCCTATCTCCAGACCGGCACGGTCATCAACGCAGTGAACGCACCGTCCGTCACCGGCGACCTTCTTGAGAAGCTCAAACCCCTCCTGACCCTGGGCGACCGCATGGGATGCCTTCAGGCCCAGCTGGCCCAAGGCCCGGTCAAGTCCGTCAGCATCGAGTACTATGGGGATTTCCGCGGCCTGGACCTGTCTCCGGTCACCACGGCCATCCTGAAGGGCTTCCTCACCCCGGCGCTGAAGGACGACGTGAACTTTGTCAACGCCGGCATGCTGGCCCAGGAAAGAGGCGTGAGCGTTACCGAAACCACCCAGGCCGACTCCAAGGACTTCAACAATCTGATCAAGGTCATCGCCAAGTCCGACGCCGCCACTCACACCGTGTCCGGCACCATCTACGGCAAGGCCGAGCCCAAGATCGTCCGCATCGACAGCTTTAGGGTGGAAATGGTGCCCGAGGGCCACGTGCTTCTGATCCACAACGTTGACAAGCCCGGCGCCATCGGCAGCGTGGGCAGCATGTTGGGCGAAGCCTCCGTGAACATCGCCCGTATGCAGGTCGGCCAGGAAGAGGACGGCAACAGAAACTTCATCGTCATGGAAACCGACACGGAAACTCCCGACGATGTGGTGGCCAGATTGCGGGAGCTGCCGCTGGTAAAATCCGTAATTACGGTGGAACTCTAAAACTTATAAACCACAGGAGTGTGCTTCATGACGGAAGACAAGGGGTTTGAGGTTCATGACAGACGCGCTTTTGCGTCCCAGGAACCCGAAAAGGAAGAGGCCGTCCAAAAGGATGCTGACGCCGCTCCCGGCCAAGCCGAAGAGAAGCAGTCTGCTTCGCAAGAGAGCCAGGCCAAGAAGGAATACAACACGGCGGGGACCGGCGCAAGCCAGGCTCTGCCGCAGGTGAACTTCCCCACCTTCATCATTTCCCTCAGTTCTTCGGTGCTGGTTTATCTGGGGGAAATGGAGGACCCGGCGACCGGGGAGACCGTGGTCAACCTGCCCGTGGCGAAACAGACCATAGACATCCTGGGAATGCTGGAAGAAAAGACTAAGGGGAACCTGTCGGAGGACGAAAGCCGGCTGCTGCAGAATATTCTGTACGACCTGCGCATGCGCTACGTGGCTTTGGCCAAGAAATAGGCCGCCATCGTGCCCCACAGGCTTGAAATAGCATCCCCGGCAAAGGTCAACCTGACCCTGCGGATATGCGGCAGGCGGGACGACGGATTCCATGAGATCGAGTCTCTCATGGCGCCCATCAGCCTGAGCGACCGCGTGATCCTGGAAGCCGGGGGAAGCGGAATCCGCATCCGGTGCGATGCGCCGGGGATCCCGGAGGACGAAGCCAACCTGGCCTGGAGGGCCGCGGACCTGTTTTTCAAGGAAAGCGGCTCCGGGCCGGGTCTTTCGATCACCCTGGAGAAAAACATCCCGGCGGGCGCCGGCCTGGGGGGCGGCAGCGGAAACGCAGCCAGCGTCCTGAACGGCCTGAATACGCTTTTAGGGAGGCCGTTCTCCCTGGAAAAGCTGGCGGATATGGGCGCCCGGATAGGGTCCGACGTGCCGTTTTTTGTGTACGGCAAGCCCGCCTGGATAACCAGCGTGGGCGAAGCTATTGATTTGGTGAGAGGTCTTTATCCACACCATCTTGTGGTTGTGTTTCCCGGGATCGAGGCATCCACGGCCAAGGTATACAAAAAGTGTAATTTGGCGTTGACAAGGTGCAAAAAAATTCATAGGGTGCCTGACTTGACGGGGGACCCGGCTTATGTGGAAGGTCTGCTTTGCAATGACCTGGAAAGGCCGGCCCTGGAAGAGTATCCGGGAATAGGAAAAGCCAAGGATGCGCTTTCGCAAACCCAGGCGTTGGGAGTGCTCATGTCCGGGAGCGGAAGTTCGGTGTTCGGGCTGTTCCGGCAAGAAGCCGAAGCCGTGGAAACGCGGCGGACTCTGGAGTCCAAACATCCCGGATGGCGGGTTTTTTCCTGCCGGCTGCTCGTCTGATTCTCGCTGTCCGAACGGAAAGACCTCCGTTTCGGGCGGCGGTTAAAAAAAATTTGGTTATAGCTTGCAGGGGCGTCGTCAAGCGGTAAGACACATGGTTTTGGTCCATGCATTCGGGGGTTCGAATCCTCCCGCCCCTGCCATTTCATTGAATTGCACGTTGCAGTGTTGAGCGTGTTACGCGGGGAGCCTGCACCAAGCCGGAACCTTGACGGCGCTAAGGCCGATCTTTGGGGCGCACGGCATGCTTAGAATCCTCAGCGCGCCACAGGCCTTGTTATCGGGAAGATGACAGGGCCGTGTTTGTGGTCAAGGGGCCTAATCGGCCAAGAAAGGCCGGAAAAAAAGGACGACATGAACGACCTCCAGATCTTTACCGGTAATGCTAATCCCGGGGTGGCCCGGAAAATATGCGGATATCTTGAAAAGCCTCTCGGCGACGCCGTGGTGAAGACCTTTTCAGACGGCGAAATTCAGATAGAAATCCGGGAGAATGTGCGGAGTAAGGACGTTTTCGTCGTGCAGTCCACCTGTTGCCCGGTCAACGACTCCCTGATGGAACTGCTGCTCATGATCGACGCCTTTAAAAGGGCTTCGGCCAAGCGCATCACCGCGGTCATGCCTTACTACGGGTACGCCAGGCAGGACAAAAAGGTGGCGCCGCGGGCGCCCATCAGCGCCAAGCTGGTGGCCGACTGCCTCACCGCCGCCGGCGCCAACCGGATTATCACCATGGATCTCCACGCCGGTCAGATCCAGGGATTTTTCGGCATCCCCGTGGACAACCTGTTCGCCGCGCCCGTGCTCCTCAAGGACATGAGAAAAACCTATAACCATGAAATCGTGATAGTAAGCCCCGACGCCGGCGGCGTGGAAAGGGCCCGCGCTTTTGCAAAGCGCATGGGCGCCGACCTTGCCATTGTGGACAAAAGAAGGCCCGCACCGAATCAGGTGGAGGCCATGAACGTCATCGGCAACGTTGAGGGTAAAATAGCAATATTGTTGGACGATATGGTGGATACTGCCGGCACCCTGACGCAGGCGGCTTTGGCCCTGGCCGAAAAAGGCGCCAAGGAGGTGCACGCATACGCCTCCCACGCCGTACTCTCGGGTCCCGCTGTGGAACGGGTCAAAGGTTCTGCGTTAAAGAGCCTGGTCGTCACCGACACGGTTCCCCTGAGCGAAGAAGCCAGCAAAGTGGACAAGATTCGGGTTCTCTCCATCGCAGACGTGGTGGGCGAGGCCATTATCAGAAGCCACACGGGCGACTCGGTCAGCCACCTTTTCGTATAATACTTTAATCGGAGGTAGTATCCTTGAAAACTCATGAACTAAAAGCCAGCCCCAGAACCACCAGGGGCAACGGTCCCGCCAGGGCTCTCAGAAGGGAAGGCTTCATTCCCGCTGTCCTTTACGGACCTGACTCCGAACCCATCACCCTCAGCGTGTCCCACAAGGATCTGTCGGACATCCTGCAAGGCGTTGGTTCCAGTCAGGTCATGTTCAATCTTAATATAGAAGGCGCGGACGCCCCTCGCAAGGCCATGATTAAGGAATTGCAGACCAACGTGGTGAGCCAGCGTTATCTCCATGCCGATTTCTACGAAATCAGCATGGACCGCAAAATCCACGTCATGGTTCCCGTGGTGGTGGATGGCAAGAGCAAGGGCGTGGAAGAAGGCGGCCTTTTGCAGGTTATTCGCCGCGAACTGGAAGTCATCTGCCTGCCCGGCGACATTCCCGAGGAGTTCGTCATCGACGTGACCGAGCTGGGAATCGGCGAAGCCGTCCACTTGTCGGATGTGCCCAAGGGCGACTCCGTGGAATTTCCGGAAAGCGCGGACTTCACCGTAGTGACGGTGGTTGCGCCTACCGCCTCGGCCCTGCCTGAAGAAGGCGAGGAAGGCGAGGAAGGCGAAGAAGGCGAAGAAGGCGGAGAGGCCGAAGGCGCCGAGGCTGCTTCCGAGGAATAGAAGCAGGGCTGAACGTGCATGCCTTTTTTTTCGATTTTTAAACGTGAAATTTTTCGCAAACTTACCGGAAAGGCGAAAGATCGCGAAAACGCCGCGTTTCAGGCCCTGCACCAACCCCAATCATGGCTGGTGGCGGGACTGGGAAATCCGGGAGAAAAATATTCGCAAACCCGTCACAACATCGGGTTCATGGTAGCGGACCTTCTGGGGGAAAAGTGGCGGTTGCGGTTTGAAGCTCACGGCGCCAGCCTTTTGGGCGCCGGCCTGATCGGCGAAACGCCGGCGGGCCTGATCAAACCGCAGGCTTACATGAATTTGAGCGGCCCTCCCATTTGGGAGATCGCTGGTAAGTTCGGAATAGACAGGGAACGGGTTCTGGTTATACACGATGATTTGGACCTTCCCTTTGGAAAGATTAAAATCAAAAAGAAAGGAGGACACGGCGGACACAAAGGGATTCAATCGCTGATCCAATCTTTTGGGGACGGGGATTTTCCCCGGCTCCGCGTAGGAATTGGGCGCCCCCCTGCCGGACAGACCATTGTGGATCATGTTCTGGGCAGGTTCGACGCCGAAGAAGATTTGGTCCTCGGTAAAGTGGTGACGCTTGCCGGAGACGCAGTGGAAACGGTTCTTCGAGAGGGAATCTCGAAGGGAATGAATTCATTCAATAACCAACAAATTACGGCCTGAGAAACACCAAGTCCCGCAGCGCCTCGTCGTGTCCGGGCATATGCTGTTTGACGCAGGTGATTCCCATGGCAGGAAAACGAGGGAGGAAGTAATGGCATTTTTGGACGTTTTTATGGCAAACATACCCCTTTACTGCACCTTTGTAGGTATCTTAGGGGTGGTTTTTGCGGCTCTGATCGCAATCATGGTAAAGAATGCTCCGGCTGGCGATGAGAAAATGAACAAGATCGCCGACGCCGTCAAGGAAGGCGCCATCGCCTACCTGAACCGTCAGCTCAAAAGCATGGGCGCGGTGGGCGTTGTTATTTTCATCGTTATCTTCGTAACCTTGGGCTCCAAGGCCGCTTTCGGCTTCTTGGTCGGCGCCGCCGCTTCCTTCTTGGCCGGCTACGTCGGCATGCGCGTGTCCGTTATTGCTAACGTGCGCGTTGCTGAAGCCGCTAAAAAAGGCTTGGCCGCCGGCCTCAGCCTGGCTTTCAAAGGCGGTTCCGTGACCGGTATGATGGTCGCCTCTCTGGCTCTGACCGCTGTCGCCGGTTACTACACCATCCTGATGCAGTCCGGCGGCGAACATGCCGCTCGCGAAGCTGTCACCGCTCTGGTTGCTCTGGGCTTTGGCGGATCCTTGATCTCCATCTTTGCGCGTCTGGGCGGCGGTATCTTCACCAAGGGCGCTGACGTGGGCGCTGACCTGGTTGGTAAAGTGGAAGCCGGCATCCCCGAAGACGATCCGCGCAACCCCGCCGTCATCGCTGACAACGTCGGCGACAATGTCGGCGACTGCGCCGGTATGGCTGCTGACCTGTTCGAGACCTACGGCGTAACCGCTGTGGCCGCCATGCTGCTTGGCCACCTGCTGTACCCCAATTTTGAACTGGCCACCACCCTGCCTCTGGTTCTGGGCGCCATCTCCATCGTGGCTTCAGCTATCGCCGTTTTCTTCGTGCGCTTGGGCTCCAACAGCGAGTACATCATGGGCGCTCTGTACAAAGGCATGTTCGGCGCTGCTATCCTGGCCGGCATCGCTTTCTACTTTGTGATCAACAAAGTGTGGGTGGGCAACGAAATTCCCGCAATGAGCATTTTCTACTCCACCCTGGTCGGTCTGGTGCTGACGGTTCTCATCGTTATCATCACCGAATTCTACACGGGCATCTACACCCCCGTTAAGACTGTCGCCCAGGCTTCCGTAACGGGCCACGGCACCAACATCATCGCTGGTCTCGGCGTTTCCATGCAGGCTACTGCTGCTCCTGTTATCGCCATCTGCATCGGCATCTTCGTGGCCAACCACTATGCCGGCCTGTACGGCATTGCCATGGCCGCCATGTCCATGCTGTCCATGACCGGTATGGTCATCGCCGTTGACGCTTACGGCCCCATCACTGACAACGCCGGCGGAATCGCTGAAATGGCTGAAATGGACGAATCCGTCCGCGCCGTCACCGACCCCCTGGATGCTGTCGGCAACACCACCAAGGCCGTCACCAAGGGTTACGCCATCGGCTCCGCCGGTCTGGCCGCTCTTGTTCTGTTCGCTTCTTACGTGTTTGAATTCCAAATTCAGGGCGGCAAAGGCGCTTCCGCCATCTCCTTTGACCTGTCTCAGGTTGAAGTTGTTATCGGCCTGTTCCTCGGCGGCCTGCTGCCTTACCTGTTCGCTTCCATGGCCATGATGGCTGTTGGTCGCGCAGGCGGCGCGGTTGTTGAAGAAGTTCGTCGTCAGTTCCGTGAAATCCCCGGAATCATGGAAGGAACCGCCAAACCCGATTACGCTGCTTGCGTTGACATCGTCACCTCCTTCGCTCTGAAAGAGATGATGATTCCCGCTCTGCTGCCCGTGTTGGCTCCTGTTGCTGTTGGTCTGCTCCTGGGCAAAGTTGCTCTGGGCGGCCTGCTCATCGGCTCCATCATCACCGGTCTGTTCGTGGCTATCTCCATGACCACCGGCGGCGCTGCTTGGGACAATGCCAAGAAATACATCGAAGACGGCCACCTGGGCGGCAAGGGCTCCGACGCTCATAAAGCCGCCGTCACCGGCGACACCGTAGGCGACCCCTACAAAGACACCGCCGGCCCGGCTGTTAACCCCATGATCAAGATCCTGAACGTTGTTGCTCTGCTCATGGTGCCTTTCCTGATGTAATCGCACCCGCAGATCATACGTGATCTTAGCAGTACCTCGGGGCTGGCGCCTGGCGCGCCGGCCCCGATTCTTTTCGCCCCGCCGAATTGTTTATTTCTGATATTTTCCGGCTGTTGCATCAATCCATTTTTTGTGATATATATATTATGTTAGGCCGGTGTGACAACTGGCGCCCGCGTTTTCGGGCGGGGTGAGCGGGCTTCGGATTCCCTGGAATGGGGATTGGGAGCCTCTTGTATTTTAATGCGAACAGTAAAACTTAGGTGAATATAATGAGCGAAAATCTGCAGGTAAATTCAAACCAGGACGCCTCGGAGGAATATACCTTTTCCGTCAATGACCTGGCCGTTTACCCTGCGCACGGGGTGGGTCGCATTGAGGCTGTCGAGACCCGCACCATTGGCGGAGAAAAACAAAGTTTTTATATAATGCGGATCCTGGAAAATGACATGGTCATCATGATTCCCACCCAAAACGTGGAATCCGTGGGCTTGCGGGAAGTCATCCGCAAAGGCGATGTGTCCCAGGTTTACGCCATTTTAGGCGAAAAGGAAATTCCCCCCGACAATCAAACATGGAATCGCCGCTACAGGGATTATATGGAAAAAATCAAGACCGGCAGCCTTTTTGAGGTGGCCGGCGTGTTCCGGGACCTTTACCTGCTCAAGGTCACCAAAGACCTTTCCTTTGGAGAACGCAAATTGCTGGATACGGCGCAGACGCTTTTGCTCAAAGAACTTTCCATCGCAAAAAGCTGCACTGAGGAAGTGATTATGTCGGAAATTGAATCCCTGCTCGAGTCCTAACGTCCGGCAGGCAAGGCCGCTCCCCAGGCCCGGCGCGTCCAAAGGGGAAGAATCAAGCCCATGACGGGTGATCAAACTTACCAATTCAAAGTTCAAAATAAGGAACAGGGACAAAGGCTGGACGCTTTTGTCCCTGTTCATTGTAAGGACCTCTCCAGAAACGCCTGCGCCCGGCTCATACGCCAGGGCCTCGTGACCGTGGACCAGTCCGTCAAGAAGCCTTCCTATGTTTTAAAGCCCGGAGAAATGGTTTCCGTAACCGTGCCTGAGCCTGAGGCGGCGGATATTGTGGCCCAGGACATGGACCTGAACATCCTTTATGAGGATAAGGATATCGCGGCGGTGAACAAGCCGCCGGGCATGGTGGTGCATCCGGCGCCGGGCCACAGCAGCAACACCCTTGTAAACGCCCTCCTGGCTCACTGCAAGGATCTTTCCGGTATAGGCGGGGTGCAGAGGCCGGGCATCGTCCACAGGCTGGATAAGGACACTTCAGGGGTGATTCTGGCGGCCAAGAACGACGCCGCCCACGCCGGGCTGTCCCAACAGTTGGCCCAAAGGCGTGTGGAAAAATTCTATCTGGCCCTGGCCCACGGAGTCATCAAGGAGGACGCAGGCGTTATAGACCTCCCCATAGGCCGCCATCCTTCGGACAGAAAGCGCATGCACATTTCCACTCCGGCCAAAGGCCGGGAGGCCTTGAGTTTGTGGACGGTCAAGGAGCGTTTTTCGGATGCGACCTTTGTGCAGGTGCAGATTAAAACCGGACGGACCCACCAGATCCGGGTGCATTTGGCGGCTCTTCACCATCCGGTGATAGGCGACGCTGTATACGGGGGCAGGAAAAAGCGCGGCCGTCTGCCCGCCTCCGTCCTGGGCAAGGCGCCGGCGCCGGAGCGCCAGATGCTGCACGCCCACATCGTGTCGTTCAACCATCCCGTAACAGGGGAAAAACTGACCCTGACCGCCCCCTTGCCCCAAGATATGGCCCAATTATTGGAGGCGCTTCGGGAAAGCGCAAAATAACGGGTTGGCGGACAGGCCGCCAATTGCCCTTTTTAAACTGCCATGAAAAATGCGGCAAAGACCGCTTTTTTAAAACCGGAGGGCCTTTCCAAAGCGCGGCCCTCCGGTTATTCAATCAATTCTCCCCTGTTTTTAAAACTGATTTAAAAATGAGGATATGCGTTCGCAGCCATGAACCAGGTTGGGAAAGACCTCTTCCATATACTCTTCCGTGACATGGTGTCTGCCCGGCCAGGTGTCCAGGGCTTGCTGGCCGTCGAAATCCACGCCCGCCACCCGGACGCCCAGGTTGGTGGCCGGCAGATAGAAGTCCGATCCCGGCAGCACGGCCACCCCCGCCTCCTCTAACAAGGCATGGGACAGGGACGCAGCAGTGATGACGTTTTTCTTGGCAAGCTGGCTTCTGAACTTGTCAAAGTCCGGAAAAGCGTAAAAGGCGCCGGCGGGCCTGGGGCAGTTCAGGCCCATGTCCGTGAACTCGTCGTGCAGATAGTGCATGACGTAGCGGTAGATGTCCCGGGTTTTTTGCACAAAGGGCCGGACGTTTTCAAAGTCGCCGTATGCCGCCAGGGCCGCATGCTGGATGGGCGCGCTCACAGCGCTGAAGGTCTCGCTGATTACGGCTTTCAACGAGTTCATGACCAGTTCCAGGGAGTCCGGAATCAAAGCCACGCCAAGGCGATAGCCGCCGGCTGCGAAGGATTTGGACAGGCCGCCGGATACGATGGTCCCCTCGGGATAATGGAGAGCCAGGCTGCTCATGGCCCATTTGTCGTACTCGAGCATGGCGTAGATTTCGTCGGATATGACGATCACCTGATAGGCCTTGCAGATCTCAGCAAGCTCCTTGATCTCCTTCTCATGGTACAAGGCGCCGGTGGGGTTGTTGGGATTGTTGAAGATGAGCAGCTTTTGCTTTTGCCCCGCTTCGTAGCACGCCTTGTCCAGAGCTTCCGGGGTGAGGCGGTAGTTGTACTCCCGGTTGGTGGCAATGGTGATGATTTCCTTGCCCCTGAGAGCGGCCTGGGGGCCGTAGCTGACCCAGCTGGGTACGGGCACCAGCAAAGGCCCTTCCACCAGATAGATGATTTCGAAAATCAACTCCTTGCTCCCCGGCCCCACGCACACATTGGAGGGCAGAAAGCCGTACCCGAATTCCTTGTTGTAGAACCCGGCGACGGCTTCGCACAATTCCGGCAATCCCTGGGTGGGCAGGTAATCCTTTTTGTCCGTGTTTACGGCCAGGGCCTTTTGTATGACTTCCGGCACCGGAAACGGAGATTGGCCAAACCCGAAATGAACAATGTCCTTTCCCTGCTTACGCAGTTCCTTGGCCCTCAAATTAATGGCCAGGGTTGCGGATTCCTTAAGGCTCAACACCAGCGGGTTCAATACGGGTCTCATGGTTTACTCCTGATTGCGCTTCGTTTTGATGCTTTGAAAAGTTTTTACAGCTTCTCCGCCTGGGCGGAGCCTCATTGTCCAGGCCTTTCGCCGTTCGGCCTGAACCGGCAGTAGCTACCATCGCCGGCGGCGGAATTCAACTCCTAATCCGGCCTAGAGGCCATCATCCTTATCCTATTGGTTCAGGTCAACTTATTCGTTGACTTTGTATGGTTTTCCCACGAGGGGTTGTGGAGGGATTAATCAGGTCATGAAGGATTAGTGGGAACGCAAAAAAAAGCCGGAGAAAAAGCTGTGCGCTTTCCCTCCGGCATTGAAATTCAATCGTCGTCTAAAGCGGCTTACTCTATGTCTTTGACCAGGCGAAGGCCGATGAATTTTTGAGGGCTCAGGCTGTTGCTCCGGTAGGCCGAAGAACAGTATTTGGCCTTGGAGTACCATCCGCCCCCGCGAACAACCCTCGCCGCCTTTTTCACCTTAGCGTCAGGCTGGAATCCTTTCGGGTCCACGGAAGGGGCGTCCTTGTAGTAGTCCTGTCCATAATAGTCCTGGCACCATTCAAACACATTGCCGTAAATGTCGTACAAACCCCAGGGATTGGGCTTTAATTGCCCAACTGCGTTAGTGAATTTTGAATTGCCGTAATACCATGCGTACTCGCCTAACTGTGAAGCGTCGTCCCCAAAAAAATAAGTGGCGGCCTTGCCGGCCCGGGCGGCGTATTCCCATTCCGCCTCCGTGGGAAGCCGGTATGTCTTGGTTCCTTCTTTTTCATTGAGCTTGAGCAAAAAGAGCCCCACATCAGCGTACGAAACCTGCTCTACAGGATGGTTGGGGTCGCTCAGCTTTGATGTATCCTGCCCCATGATTTCCGCCCATTGCTTCCGGGTTACCTCATATTTGCCCATGTAAAAGGGTTTTGTAATCGTGATCTTATGGGCCGGCTGGGCGTCTTCAAACTCTTCTCCTTCAGGCGCTCCCATTGTAAACGCGCCTGCCTCGATTTTTACAAACTCCATGCCGGATGAGTCGGTGAACTCATTTTGCCCCGCAAAAAGATTGGCGGGAGATAATAGCAAGCCCACGACCGTCAAAACGCAACCTAAGGTAAAAAAACTGATTCTTTTTTTCACATTTTCCTCCCAAGACCATTTTAAAAATTCCGGCGCGCACAGGTTGTCATCTATTTATAAAATCAGGCTTACAAAAATTTTTACATTAATAACCTGTGGGCGCCGTGCAAAATAAAAGCTATGAACACCGGTTCGGCCTGCCAAGGCGCATTTTATTGACGCCCCTTTCGGCTCATGGGGCTACGATAATCAATCCTCCTTTGGAATGCAAGCGGCAAAGCGCGAAAGCGCATGCCAGGCGCTATTTTCCAAAGAAATGCCTCCAGGCGGTCATGACTTTTTGCCGGACCTCCTCCACCTCTTCCAAGGGGACCAGGGCGGGCTTGTCCTCCCGGGCCAGGGCGTGGACGTGCCCGCGCAACGCCAGATAAGCCTCCTTCAGGGAGGTCGCCATGGTTTCGGGCATCAATTGAGCGGCGGTGACGGCTTCCAAAAGACGCATGTTGTCGGTCCAGTCAGTAAGGCTGGGGGTGTCGTGCGCCCGGGAGAGGACCAGGTATTGGACCAGGAATTCTATGTCTACAATCCCTCCGGGCCCCTGTTTGATGTCGAAAAGCCCTTTTTCCTTTTTTTCCAGTTCCTTTTTCATGAGGTTGCGCATTTTGACAACCTCCGCCTTGAGGGTTGTATCGTTGCGGAAAGTGCACAGCACTTCGCGCCGGATTTTAAAAAATCGGCTGGCCATGGCCACGTCTCCGGCCACCGGCCTGGCCCTGACAAGGGCCTGGTGCTCCCAGGTTCTGGCCTGATTGCGCTGATAATCCTGAAAAGCGTCCACGTGGCTGACCAGCAATCCGCCGCCGCCGCTGGGGCGTAAGCGCATATCGGTTTCGTAGCAGACCCCGGAAGGCGTGTGGGCGCCCAGGATGTGAATCACCCTTTGACCCAGACGGGCGAAAAAGGCGCCGTTATACAAAGGATTGGAGCTTTTGGTCATTTCCCCGGTAATGCCTGCATGAAGAAAGACCATGTCCAGGTCCGAGCCGTAGCTTAGTTCAATGCCGCCCAGCTTGCCGTAAGCCACCACGGAAAATCCCCGCTGGCAATGCCCGGAGTTCAGTTGGCAGGTCGGCTCGCCGTGTTTTTTCACCACATGATTCCAGGCCATGTCCAGGGACTTGGTCAGAATGCACTCGGCGATTTCCGTCAGATGGTCGCTCACCCGCATGAGGGGCAGGGCGCCGGTGACGTCGGCGGCGATCACCCGCAACACATTCACCTGCTTGAACATGCGGAGCTGCTCCAGGAATTCCTCTTCGTCCTCGGGATCGAGGCCTTGCAGACGGAGATGAAGTTCCCTGTCCAGCTCCCATCTTCTGAGAGGCGTGTACAATATCCCCGGGTCCATCAACTCGTCCAGGAGGGCCGGATACCGGGTCACCAACGATGCGATCAAAGGACTGGAGTCGCATAGCTTGACCAGGCGCTCCAGAACCTCCGGGTTTTCCACCAGCAGGGAAAGGTAGGCCGTCCTGCGGATGACCGCTTCCACCAGAGTCAGGACCCGTTTCAGGGCGACTTCCGGCTGATCGGCCTTGCCGGCCTCGGCCAGGACCGATGGGATCAGGCGGTCAAGCTGCAATCGGGCGTGTTCCGACAGGCTGCGGCCCTGGGGGGTTTTTTTCAGGTCAGAAACCATTTTCTCCGCCTGCTCCGGGTCGTCAAAGCCGGCCAGGGCCAGCATTTCCACGGCCTGCTCCACGGGGAGGGTCTGGTGCCAGACCCACAACAAAGCCTGGTCCTCCCCCACCCTGGGCTGCTTTTCCTCGGGGTCGGCCAGCAGCTCCTCAAAATGGAATTGCACCTTGTTGCGATGCCGGGCCAGGACGTGCTCGAAATCCTCCCAGGCGAAATAGCCCATGGACAGGGACAAGCACATTTGCTCGGTCTGGGTTCGGGGGATTTTATGCTCCTGCCGGTCGGCGAATTCCTGGATGCGATTTTCCGTCCTGCGAAGAAGGATGTACCCTTCTTTCAAATCCTCGCAAACGTCCTGGGGCAGCAATTTATTCTCGACGAGCAGATCCAGGATTTTCATGATGCCCGGCTCCTGCAGGCACGGCAGCACCCCGCCCCGGAGCAATTGCATGACCTGCCCCACAAACTCAATCTCCCGGATGCCGCCGGGCCCGATTTTTATGTCGTGCTCCAGGCCTTTGCGCTTTACTTCCAGGGAAATCATGCGCTTCATTTCCCGAAGCGCCTCAAAAACCGTGTAATCCAAATATTTCCGGTACAGGAAGGGCTTGAGGATCCGCAGCAGATCCATGCCCGCTTCCATGTCTCCGGCCACGGGGCGGGCCTTGATCCAGGCGTACCGCTCCCACTCCCGGCCCTGGAACTCGTAATACTGCTCCATGGCGCTGAAAGGCATGACCATGGGGCCGTTGGCGCCGTCGGGACGCAGCCGCATGTCCACGCGAAACACCTGGCCAAGGTCCGTCTTGGCACCGAGGACCTTGATAAGGTCCTTGCAGAGTTTGGTGAAATATTCCAGGTTGGTGACGCTTTTCTCGCCGCCCTGGGTGGTTCCGGTATGCTTGTAGGAAAAAATCAGGTCAATGTCCGACGAAAAATTCAGCTCCTGGGCGCCCAGCTTGCCCATGCCCATGACTACCAGGCCGACTATTTTTCCGTCAGGCCCCGTGGGAACGCCCCACTTGGGAGTCATCCAGTCCGAAAGCACGGCCTGGGCCTTGTCAATGCACACCCTGGCCAAGGCGCTCAAGCTCTGCAAAGTCTGGAAAAGATCGTCCCAACCGGCCAGATCCCGCCATGCGATGCGCACCATCTCCCGGTTGCGGAAGCGCCGGAGCGCGGCGATGAGCCCGTCCTTGTCCTCCACGCCCTGGCAAAACTGATCCAAAGCGCTGCGCATTTGGGCCTCGGCGCTTACGGAGCGCAGGTCCGATCTTGCCAGATCGCAAAATTCCGCCGTGAATCTTTGCGCGTATTGGTAAACAAAATCGCTGCATGTAAAAACAAGAGGCAGCGCGGATTGCACCTGTTCGTTGGCGGGGGGCTCCAGCCCCTTGGCTTCCAACGCCTCTGCAAACGCGTCCACGCGCTCTTCCATCCTGCCCATTAGCGCGGCCGGCAGTTCCACGGCCTTCACCTGCTCCGCCCAGTCTGAATAACTTTGGTTCTTCAAGATTCCTCGGTGTTGGAGACATTAAAGGTTTATTTGCTGTACATGTCGCTATTTTTTAAGCCCTTTCACCCTACTTAATCAAGGAAAAGATAGGCTTGAAAAACAGTTTACCACGCAAAAGGCGTTTGTCGAAAGATAAGGGAGGGAAATTCGCCCCTCAGGAGGGAAGGTATACGGCCAGATACGCAGAGGCCATGGTTTTAAGCTCTTCCAGCAATAAAGCGGCGTTTTCGGCCCCCTCCGGCCTCTGACTTTCAAACCAAGCCAAATCCAGCATGCAGGTGGAGGTCTCGATGACCGTCCTGGCGGCCGCCATCGCCTTTTGGGAAGAAATATTCGCTTTTCGCTTCAGCAGGGCCTGGCACAAAGCCTCGGCATGGCGTTCGTTCATGGCCGCGTCCACCGCCCGTAACTCCGGGCTGGCCTGCATGGCCGCCCGGATGGCCTTCAATCCAGGGATTTCATTCCCTATCAGGTATATGGCGTCGATTAATTCGTGCAAGGCCGGCTTCCAATTCTTGTCCGGATTTTCCAGGTCCTTGTACACGTCAAACAGGGCCTCCTCGGTCAGGGTCGTTTGCTTGGCCAGAGCCAGCACGATGGCCAGCTTGTTGGAAAAGTAGCGGTACACGCTCCGGATGCGAACCCCGGCAAGCTCCGCGACCTTCTTGGTGGTCAGCCCGTCCACGCCCGACTCCTCCAGCAATTGGGCCGCCGCCGCCAGAATTTTTTCCCGGGTTTCCACAGCCCGAGCCTGGGTGGGCCTGACCCGTTCTGCAAGCGAAAGCTGATTGTTTTTATTGGATTTCATAATTTTTCCTAAAAAGGGAGTAATGCTCCTTTTTTTCTTGACAGCTCAAATTCAAGGGTTTAGCCTGGACTAAAAAAGGGAGTAACATTCCCCTTTTAGGCAGCATAAAATAGAACTTTTAGCAGGTCAACAAAAACAGGGGGATCAACCATGAAAATTCTGGCTCTGGGAGGATGCGGGGAAATGGGCGCCTACGCCGTTCGCGCTTTGCTGGATATGGATAAATCTCTGGAAATCGTCGTGGCCGATCGGAACGGGGATGCGGCCGAATCTTTTGTCGAAACGCTGCCGGACAGGGCGTCCTGGAGGCAGTTGGATATCTCGGACCAGGCCTCCCTGGAAGCGGCGGTCAAAGAGGCGGACGTGGTCATGAACACGGTGGGGCCGTATTTTAGGTTCGGCGTTCTGGTGTTGAAGGCCTGCATCCGGTGCGGCAGGGATTATGTGGACATCTGCGACGACTGGGAGCCCACCCTGGATATGCTGGACCTTAATAAGGAGGCGGCCAGGGCGGGAATAACGGCCATCGTCGGCATGGGGGCCAGCCCGGGGATCTCCAACATGCTGGCTGTGAAGGCGGTCAAGGAATTGGATAGGGCGGTCAAGGCTTATACGGGGTGGGCCCTGGACAGCGCCAGGCCGGAAAATGTCGGGAAAAATCCCTCCGCGGCCACGGTCCACGGCATCCATCAGTTGACGGGCAAGATTCGCGCTTTTGAGAAAGGCCGCTACCTGGACAAGAAGCCCATCGAGCGCCTGTCCCTGAATTATCCGGGGGTGGGAGTCCGCAACGCCTGGACCATGGGACATCCCGAAGCCGTCACCCTGCCTCGGTATTTTTCGGCTTTGGAGCTGAGCCGGAACGTGATGGTTTCCGGCAGGCTCAGCATTTTTCTTATCAAAGCCATAGCGGCCCTGGTGGATGCGGGGGTGATTTCCCCGGAGCGGGCGGCCTGGCTGGCGGAGCGCGCGGAGCTTGCCAAGGGCGAGAGCAAATCCCCCGAAGCCCGGCTTTCCGCCATGGCCGGCAGGAAAAGTCTGGCCCTGCCGCCGCTATTCGCCCTGGCTCAGGGGGAGAAAAACGGCAGGCCGGCCTCGGCCGCCTGCATGATCACCAGCGCGCCCAGCGGGGGAATGGCCGGGGCCACGGGAGCGCCCCTGGCCGTAGGCGCCTGTCTGCTGGCGCAAGGCAAGGTGGAGGCCAAAGGCGTATTCGCCCCTGAAGGCTGTTTAGACCCGGAGGCCTTTTTCGACTCCCTGGGGCCTTTATGCACGCCTCCTCGTAAAAGCGCGGACGAGCTGACTCTCACCACCCGGTCCTGGGAAAAGGCCGGCCTGGGGGAACTGCTGCAGTTTAAGTTTACGGCCGCGGCTTGATTGCATCAGGGCCAGTATGGGCGACTTGATTTTTAACACGGAAGACACCGAACTCACGAAATATAAAACTTTTGTGACATCCATGCTTTCCGTGCTTTAAAAAGTTTTCCTTCAAACATCCACCGATCTTCCCTCCGCCATATTTACGCAGGGCGCCGCTTGCCGCGCCTTTTCTTGCTGCATTCTCACAAGTGTGATAGACCCTTTAAAAGCATCATGCAGGCCTAAACAGGCAATTATCATTTTTTTGACGAACATCCTAAAAAACACGGGACGCGGAGAAGAAGGGCTTGAAACGACAAGTCCAGGCAGACGGGTGCGCGGCCGGAAAATCATGGTTCTGACAAAATACTATCAGGGAAGGGGAAGCTATGGCGGATATCGTTACTCTGGAAGTCAAAGACCACATCGGTTTTGTCACGTTTAACCGGCCGGAAAAATACAATGCTCTCAGCCACGAGATGATCGGGAAGATTATTGAAACCGGCGAAAAGGTGATGGAAGACAAGTCCATTCGGGTGGTGGTTTTGTCGGGCAACGGAAAAGGCTTTTGCGCCGGGCTGGATATGGAGAATTTTCAAAAAATGGCCGACGGCGACGACAAGCTCGAGCTGTTCGCCCGAGCCTACAACACCCCGGCCAATAAAGCCCAGCAGGTGGGGTGGGTCTGGAAGCAGGTCCCGGTCCCGGTCATAGCGGCGCTGCACGGCGTGGCCTTTGGCGGGGGCCTGCAAATAGCCCTGGGGGCTGACATCCGGCTGGCCGCTCCGGGCACGCGTTTTTCGGTCATGGAAATCAAATGGGGCCTGATTCCGGATATGTCCATCACCCAGACCCTGTGCGACCTGGTTCGCCTGGATGTGGCCAAGGAACTGACCTTCACCGGCCGCATCGTCGAGGCCAAGGAAGCGGCGGAGCTGGGCCTGATAACCCGGGTGGCGGAAGATCCCTTGTCCGAAGCGACCGCGATGGCCAAACTGATAGCCTCCAAAAATCCGGACGCCATTTCCCGGGACAAACAATTGCTGGAATCGGCATGGCGGGCCGGAGCCGCTAAGGGCATGCTGATTGAGGAGAGCCTGCAGCGGGAGATCATCGCCACGCCCAACCAGATCGAAGCGGTCATGGCGGAGTTCGAAAAACGGGACCCCAAATTTACGGACAGGTTCTAAGGTTCAATTTTTGCTTTTGCAGCGGATCAGCCGGGCGCGCTGATCCGCTTTTTTATCGAAAAATGAAAAACCAACGGCGAACAGCAAAAAAACGGCAAAAACTTAAAAGTGTAACTGCCTGCCTCCGGCGGTAAACTTTTTGAAAAAAGTTTAATCAAAAACCTTTCAATAGCGCTTCGCGCAAAATCAAGGGGTTTTCTATCCATCATTCCCAAGCGCTGTAATTTTTTTTGTGTGGGCGCAAGTTGTCAGGGAATGATTACGGCTATGCTGCAATTCTTGCTTTTTCATCCAAGGAGCATGGTTGCCCGCCAAAAGAGGGCTTGGGGCCAGAAAAGTTTCGGGTGGCTCAGGCAGTGCAGTTTACTGCCTGAGTGCGCAGCACGGAAGGCCTGAGGAAGCGCCAAGGGAAACCAATCATTTTCTTGAACCAATGGTGCAGGGAAGGGCGGGGTTTCAAAAATCTCCTTCCTCCCGCCACCCTCGCCTGAACTCTACAAACTTTCCCGGCCGCACTTTTGTGTTTAAGCGGCGCTTGCCGCCCCCGTGCGGTTGTGGTAATATTTCGATCGAGCGTTCGTTCATATTATGGAGAAATAGAATTATCACGGGTTGGTTTGGGAAGTGTTTTTATGTGGGCCGCATCATTGCGGAAAAAACCGTCCCTACACGCCTAAATGTAACGCGCATAAAATGCGGCGCCTCAAGACAAAGTAAAGGGGAGAGTTATGCAAGATTTATTCAAGTTGGAAGGAAAAACGGCGGTGGTTACCGGCGGCTCCCGCGGCATTGGCTATATGATCGCCACCGGGTTTGTGGAAGCCGGGGTCAAGGTGTACATTTCGGCGCGAAAAGCGGACGCGTGCAACGCCGCCGCCGAAGAATTGTCCCAAAAAGGCGAGTGCATTTCCATTCCCGCCGACCTGTCTTCCGAGGAAGGCGTGAAAATGCTTTGCGGCGCCATCAAAGAGCGCGAAGACAAACTGGATATCCTGGTGAACAACGCCGGAGCCACCTGGGGAGCGCCCTTCGAGGAATTCCCCAACGCCGGCTGGGACAAGATTTTGGGCATCAATGTCAAAGGGCCGTTTTTCATGACCCGGGAATTGATGCCGCTTTTGAAAAAGGCCGCCACTCCCGAAGATCCGTCCCGGATCATCAACATCGGCTCCGTGGCCGGATTCGACACCGGCGGCGTGGCGTTCTCCTACGGCCCCAGCAAGGCCGCCGTCCACCAGATGACCAAAAACTGGGCCTTTCAGTTCGCCAAGGACCACATAACGGTCAACGCCATTGCGCCCGGCCCGTTCCCGAGCAAGATGATGGCCTTTTTGACCGACAATGAAGAAACGCGCAAAATGGTGGAAGCGGGAGTTCCCCTGGGCCGGATCGGCACGCCGGAAGACGCGGCCGGCTTGTCCATTTTCCTGTCCTCCAGGGCCGGCGCCTATGTAACCGGCGTGATCATTCCCTTGGACGGCGGCTTGTTGGTCCAGGGCAAATCCGCTTAGTTTTCCGCCGGAACGGCGAGCATAAAAAATAGGGGGCGTCTGTGGGGATAATTCCGCAGGCGCCTCCTTTGTTTATGGAGGCTGATAAGTTTAAAGGCGGCGTTACTTCTTTCGCCTGCCCGTCATCACTTCAAAAGGCGCCCGCCGGAGGCGGCAGTTCAGCAGTTCGTCCTTCCGCTTTATAGCTCCTCATAGGCGGTGAAGCCTTTGGGGCTTTTTTCTTTCAGGGCCTGGCGGGGTTTGTGAAAGCCTTCGTGGTCGTAAATATGCTGGAGCAATCGCTCCCTTTCCGCGGGCTCGGCAAGATAAGCTATCCCCACGGCGTGCTCTCCAATGCTCAACCCGCGCGGGTCGAAAGCCCCGTATTCGGAAACAATGACCACGGGGTCGGCGGCAATAGCGGTGGAGGAAACGCCTTCCGGGCATTTTTCAAGCACCTTGGATGCTCCCTTGCCCGTGGTGGACTTGATGGCGATGATGGGCGTTCCTCCATGGGACATATAGGCGCCCCTGAGAAAATCGGCCTGCCCGCCTATGCCGCTGTATATCTTGTTAGCGCTTAGGGAGTCGGCCCAGATGTTGCCATGGAGGTCCACCCCGATGGCGCTGTTGACGGCGACCATATTAGGTTCGGCGGCTATGTTGATGACGCTGTTGGTGACGTCGCAGGGGCGGCTTTGCACCGAGCTGTTGTAATGGAGCCACTGGTATCCGTCATGATCGTCCGCCAGGAAAAGGGTGGAGATGCAGAAATCCCGCTGGGTGTATTTGTTGGTGGCGATGCCTGCATCCACCAGCTTCCTCATGGCCGTAGCAAACAACTCCGTATGAATGCCAAGATCCTTAACCCCTTTTTCGATCACAGCGTCGGTGACGGCTTCTGGAACCTCGCCGATTCCGTACTGAAGCGTGCATCCGTCATGGATATATAGCTGGGCTATCAAGCGGGCGATTTTTTTCGCGCGGTCGTCCGGCTGATGGGAGGGGTTGACGGGAAGCTCATAGTCCGTGTCCAGCAGATAGTCGATGCTCTCCTCCCGGATGGTGGCTCCCAGGATAAAAGGCATGCGGGCGTTTCTTTCCGCAATAATAACCCCGCCCCGGGCCTTGACCGTTTCGATGGCTGCGGGCACGGCTTCCACCCCGCTTCCCAGGCTGTAGTTGCCCCCGTTGTCCGGCCCGCTTACGGAAATAAGAGCGACGTCGGGCTGAAGGTGGGACCTGATTTGGCGCGGGATATCCGACAGATGCATAAGCTGGTACATGGCCGTATCGTTGTTCACGGCCGGCCTGGAATAAGCGCTGTTAAAGATGACCCGGTGGGTGATTCGGGCGCATGTTTCCGGGGAAAACAAGGCTTCAATGTCCCCCAAAAGAAGCACGCCAAGCAACTCGACGTCCTGAATGGACGCGTCGGAAGCCAGGCGCTTCAACAGAACCTGGGGCGTGGATGCGTTTCCTGCGCAGTAAATTCTGCTCCCCTTCGGGATGGTTGCGTTGTTGACGGCCTCTTCGGCATTGGCGATGTGCTTCATGATATTTTCCCCGTTGAGTGGTTGACGTGTGATTGGATGCGTCATGCATTATAGCCATAAGAAGGCGTCCTATCAAGATTTTAGGTCCTTGGGAGGCGTGGGAGTTTGCGGGGGCGCGGGTTTTATTTTTTCGGGGGCCCCTTTTATAATAATAGAGCATTTGATTTATAGGGACTTAAAGCATTTTCTTATTTGGATCTAAATATATATAGTAATTTCAAAGTTATAAAAAAAATTGTACAGACGATTAAATATATTTCTTGACACAGGAGGGTCTGGCGCCTTATGAATTAGAGCAAATGCTCTAGGAGGTTGCTTTGCTCGCACGCGCTCAAAAAAATCAGGCAAGGGGAAATTCCACACGGGCCGCCATCATGCGGGCCGCCACCGAATTGTTCGCCCAGTCCGGCTACAAAGGCGCCCCGATCAGGGCCATCCTGAAAAAGGCCGGGGTTTCCATGGGGTCGTTTTACCATCACTTCAAAGACAAGGCCGATCTCTACATCTCCATAGCCGATGAGGGCAGCCTGGCTGTCCGGCGCTTCATGCGGAGCGTGGGGGACTTTGAGACCGGAGACTCCCTGGAGGACCGGGCCTGGAGTTTTTTCCGGGCTTACATGCAGGCGGCGGCCAAAAACGACTCCATGGTGCTTTTGCTGATTTCGGAAAAGGAAACCCTGCCAGAAAACATCAAGACAATGATGGAAGACGAAATCGCCCGGCACCGCAGGGAGCTGGAGCAAGGCCTTACGGCCGGCGTGGAAGCCGGCCTGTTGAAGCCCATGGACGCGCGCATGGCCTCGGAGGCCATTGTGGGCATGGTGCTCCATCTGGTCAGGGTTTATTTTACGGACCCCTCCGTGGACATGGAGGACGTCATCAGCGCCCTGGCCCGCTCCACCATCGGGATTATTCGCTCCATGCCGGGCCTGAACGGGGATGGCGGCGTTTAACGGGGACGGAACACGCTTCCGCCAAAGGAGGGATCATGCAGACCGACGCCAGACAGCTCAAGGAAAAACTCACGGTAAAGGCGGTGCGGAATGTGCGCCGGGGATATGAAAAGGACGAGGCGTCCCGGGGCATGTACCGGCCCGAAGTCAAGCTGGACCTTGCCAGGAGCCGCCTTTTGACCGAATCGTACAAGCAGACCGAAGGCGAACCCATGGTGCTCCGGCGCGCCAAGGCCATCCGAAGCATCCTCTCCCGCATGCCCATTTACATCCAGGACTGGGAGCGGATTGTGGGCAACAACGTGTCCACGCCCAACGGCATCTATTTCGGCATCGACATGAACTGGCGCAGCGTAAAAAGGGTGGTCTCCGGCGAGGAGGGGCAAAGCCTTTTGGACGACGCGGGCCGGGCCGAACTCGCCCAATTGGTCGCCTACTGGGAGGGGAAATCCCTTTCAGACATTCAAAAGAACGCCTTTTCCGGGGACATTTTGAAATACTGGAAATACGAGGGGACCTTTATCTGGACCCATTGGTCCGAGTTGGGCATCCCGGATCATGAAAAGGTCCTGGCCGTGGGATTTCAAGGCATCATCCAGGAGGCCAAAGCCCGGTTGGAGGAGATCGACCGCACCGTGCCCCCGGACTATGTGGACCAGAAGGAATTTCTGGAAGCCGTGATCATCGCCCTGGAGGCGGGCGTTACCTTCGCCGGCCGCTATGCGGCTTTGGCCCGGGAGCAGGCAAAAGATGCCCGGGCGCCGGAAGACGAAAAACGATTGCTGAAAATTGCGGAAATCTGCGACAGGGTTCCGGCGCAACCGGCCAGGACTCTGGAGGAGGCCCTCCAGTCCTTTTTCTTCGCCCACATCATCCGTTATATCGAATACTCCAGCGTGGGCATCGGCGTGCGTTTCGACAAGGTGTTCGGCCCCTTTCTGGAAAAGGACCTGGCCAGCGGAGCGATCGCCCGCCAGGAGGCCCTGGAATTGCTCAAGCTCCTGTGGGTCAAGTTCAATGAACTGGGGATGATATACTCGCCCCTTCTTTCCGCCGTTTACGGGGGCGCGGCCACGGTCCAGGCCATCACCCTGGGCGGCGTGGATGAATACGGCCTGGACGTGACCAATGAAATGACCCATCTGGTCCTTGAAACCGCGGAGTTCATGCAATCGCTGGAGCCCAGCATCTGCCTGCGGTATCACGACAGAACGCCGGACGCCCTTTTGTCCAGGGCGGTGGACGTGATCCGCACGGGCGTGGGCTACCCGTCGCTTTTTAACGACAAAGCCATCCTTCCCATGCTCAAAGGCTGGGATGTGCCGGAAAAAGACGCCCGGGACTACGGCGTCAGCGGCTGCGTGTATATGGAGCTTCCGGGAAAGAACATTGTCCGCCGGGCCTATGGAGGCATCCATCTGCCCAAGGTGCTTTGGTGGGGCCTGCACCAGGGGGTGAATCCTGTAAACGGCGAGCAGTACGGCGCCAGGACCAGGGATCCCCTGGCCTTTACTTCCGCGGAAGACCTGATGGACGCCTACCTGGAGCAACTGGCCTTTTTCATGGAGCGGTTCGTCAAAATCGAAAACACCTGCCGGGCTTTGTACGAACGGTATCTTCCAAGGCCCTATTTGTCGGCCATCACCCAGGGCTGCATCGAGCGGGGCCAGGACTGCCGCAAATGGCAGTATCCCTCCATTGTCCACGACATCTGCATTGTGGCGGGCGCCTCCAACGTGGCCGACGCCTTAACCGCTGTGGACCAGGTCGTGTTCAAGGACGGGAAAATCTCCATGCAGGAGCTTCTGGACGCCTTGGCTTCCAATTGGGAGGGCTGCGAACACGTGCGGCGCCTCATGCTTAACGCCCCCAAATACGGCAACGACCACCCCCAAGCCGACGCCTGGGCCCAGCGGGTCCATCATGGGACGGCGGAGGTCATGGCCCGGTTTAAAAACCGCTTCGGCTACGCCTGCCGGGGGGACGGAAGCGCGGTCTCCGGCACCTACGGGGCGGCCTTGATGTGTCCGGCCACGCCTGAAGGCAGGAGGGACGGGGAGGCCTTTGCCGACGCCACCCTGAGCCCGGTGTTCGGAGCGGATCAAAAAGGCCCCACGGCGGTTTTGAAATCCGCGTCCAAAATCGATACGCTAAAGACATACAACCACCTTTTGAACCAGAAGTTCTCCCCGGACATGCTTTCCGGAGACATGAAAGAGGTGTTCATGAACTATATCCGGGCCTGGGGGGAGCTGGGAATCAGCCACATCCAGTTTAACATTGTGGATCGTGACACCTTAATAAAAGCCCAGGAAAACCCGGCCCAATACCCGGACCTCATCGTGCGGGTGGCCGGATACAGCGCCTATTTCGCCGACCTTTCCAGGGGGCTGCAGGACACCATCATCGCCCGCACCGAGCAGAGTTTCCAATGAGACGGACAGGGACGATTTTCAATGTACAGCGTTTCTGCACCCATGACGGCCCGGGCATCCGCACCACGGTCTTTTTCAAGGGCTGCCCCTTGCGGTGCAAATGGTGCTCCAACCCGGAATCCCAGAAAATGGCGCCCCAACTCATGGTGCGGCCCTCCAAATGCACAGGATGCGGGGCCTGCGCGGCCGCCTGTCCGGAAGGGGCTGTCGTCCTGCTTCCGAACCGGCCCGCCCAAACCCGGTGGGAAGATTGCACCCACTGCTTTTCCTGCGTGGACGCCTGTCTCTACGGCGCCCGGGAGGCAGCCGGCCGCGAGGCGAGCGTGGACGAGTTAATGGAGGAAATCCTGGCGGACCGGGTTTTTTACGAAAACTCGGGGGGAGGGGTCACCCTATCGGGCGGGGAGCCTCTTCTTCAGCCCCAATTCGCCGCGGAGCTTCTGGCCCGGTGCAAGGAGGAAAGCCTGCACACGGCGCTGGAAACCTGCGGCCACGCGCCCAGGGAAGCCGCCGTCCAACTGGCCCGGAGCCTGGACCTGGTCCTTTTTGACGTCAAGCAATTGAATCCGCTTAAACACCGGAAATACACGGGCATGGACAATAACCGGATATTAAGAAACCTGGAGTTCTTTTCCCAAAACACCGAAACCTGGCTCAGGATCCCCCTGGTGGCGGAAGTCAACGATTCGGAAGACCACATGGATGCCCTGGCCAACCTGGCGATCAGACTGGGCGTTCAAAAAATCTCCCTTTTGCCCTACCACGAGGGCGGGGCGTCCAAGGCGGATCAGATCGGCCTGGAATACCCCATCCCCGGCGCCTGCAAACCGCCGGACAATCACATAAAGCGCCTGACGCGCATCGCTTCGGATTTGGGTATAGAGGTTACGGTGGGGCATTAGGTTTTTTTCGGAATATTCAAGACAAAAGGAGTCAATCCATGGCAACGCATTCTCCCCAGGAAAAAAATGTCCGGGACCATTTGGTCGTCAAAACCGTGCGCAACATCCGCAAGCACGGGGGTAGGGAAGAGGACGCGGACAAGGGCATGTACCGCCCCGATATCCGCCTGGACCTGGAGCGCTCCATTCTCCTTACCGAATCCTACAAGGCCACGGAAGGGGAGCCCATGGTGCTGCGGCGGGCCAAAGCCCTGGACCACATCCTTTCCAACATGACCCTTTATATCCAGGATTGGGAAAAGATCGTGGGCAACAACGTGGCCACGCCCCAGGGCCTTTTCTTCGGCATCGACATGAACTGGCGGAGCGTGCGCAGGATCGTGGACCAGGATGAGGCCAAAACCCTGCTGGACGACGAAGGCCGCAAAAAACTGGACGAGCTCATCGAATACTGGAAAGGAAAATCCATGAGCGACATCCAGCAGAAAATGTTCACAGGCCCGGTCCTGGAATGCTGGCAAATTCCCAAGGGCGGCGCCGGAACCTGGTCCCACTGGTCCGAGCTTGGCGTGCCGGATTACGAAAAAGCCTTTACACTGGGGTTTTCCGGGCTCATCAAGCAATGCCGGGCCCGGCTGGACGAAATCGATCAAACCGTGCCCTTTGACTACGTGGATCAGAAGGAATTTCTCCAGGCCGTGATCATCTCCCTGGAAGCCGTGATAAAATTCGCCCGCCGATTTGCGGCCCTGGCCCGGGAAAAAGCCTTCCAGACCCATGATCCGGCTGATCGAGCGCGTCTGGAGGCCGTCGCCAAGGTGTGCGACAGGGCGCCGGAGCATCCGCCCGAGACCCTCCACGAGGCCTTGCAATCTTTTTTCTTCATCCATGTGGTGCGCTATATCGAGTTTTCCACCCTGGGCATCGGGGTGCGTTTCGACAAGGTGTTCGGCCCTTATTATCAAAAGGATCTGGAAGCCGGACGCATCACCCGCGAGGAGGCCCTGGAGCTTTTGCAGCTTTTATGGCTCAAGTTTCACGAACTGGGCCTGATATACTCCCCCACCCTGTCCGCCATTTACGGGGGCGTGGCCGCACTCCAGGCCATTTGCATCGGAGGCGTGGACGAGACGGGAAAGGACGTCACCAATGAAATGACCTATCTGGTCCTGGATTGCGCCGAAAAAATGCGCTCGCCGGAGCCCACCATCGCCTTGCGGTATCATGACGGGACGCCCCGGGAACTGATATCGCGGGCCGTGGACGTGATTCGTACGGGAGTCGGCTACCCCGCCTTTTTCAACGACAAGGCCATCCTCCCCCTCCTGGACCGCTGGGAGGTTCCCCTGCATGACGCCCGGGATTACTCCATTTCCGGCTGCGTTTACCTGGAACTGCCGGGGAAGAATATTTCCCACCGGGCCTATGGAGGATTCATTCTGCCGGCGGCCCTTTTGTGCGCATTGTCCCAGGGGAGGGACGCCGCCGGAAACCTGGTGGGCGCGCCCACTCCCGACCCCATGGGGTTCTCCGGCATCGAAGACCTCATGGACGCCTACGAGGAGCAGGTGCGGTACATGTTCCAGCGCTTATGCACCATCGAAAACACCTGCCAGACCCTATACGAACGGCATCTGCCCCGGCCATTCTACTCCGCCCTCCTGGAAGGGTGCATTGAAAAAGGCATGGAAACCAAAAAATGGGGCTATCCCTCGCCCGTGGCGAACATATGCATCGTCCTGGGGCCGGTGAACGTCTCCGACGCCATGGCCGCCATCCAAAAAAACGTCTTCGAGGAAAAGACCGTCTCCATGGAGGACCTTCTGGCCGCCCTGGCCTCCAATTGGGAGGGCTACGAACACGTGCGGCGGCTCATGATCAACGCCCCAAAATTCGGCAATGACGACGACTATGCCGACCGGCTGGCCGTGGAGGTTCAACACCGGAGCGCAGCGGCCATGGAAAAAGCCAAAAACCGCTTCGGCGTCTCCTGCCGGGGCGACGGAAGCGGGATTTCCGCCACCTACGCGGCGGGGGCCTTTCTGCCCGCCACACCCGACGGCAGAATGGCCGGGGAGCCCTTGTCCGACGCCACCCTGTCTCCGGTCTTCGGCATGGACAAAAAAGGCCCCACCGCCGTTTTGAAGTCCGCCTCAAAAATCAGCACAAGAGAGACTTTCAACCACCTTCTTAACCAGAAATTCCTCCCCCAGGCCTTGTCCGGGGACATGAAGGAGGTCTTCATCGATTACATCCGCTCCTGGGGCGACCTGGGCGTCAGCCAGATCCAGTTCAACGTGGTGGACCCCCAAACCCTTCTGGACGCCCAGGAAAACCCGGAAGAGCACCCGGACCTCCTGGTGCGGGTGGCCGGATACAGCGCTTATTTCGTGGATTTGTCCAAAGGGCTCCAGGACTCCATCATCGCCCGCACGGAGCAAAATTTTTGAAAGGAGGCGGGAACGCGAACCCCGCACCGGAATCATGGGGTTTTCTATCGCCCGCCTTTTAAATGAAGCGCCTGCCCGGCTTGACCGTGGAAGAGACGGGATGGGGGACGGCCAGGGCGGCCAGCTCCAGGCTGGATTCCAGGTCGGTGGTGGACATTTCGTAATGGGCGAAAGCCGCGCTCCGGTAGTGCGTTCCAAGCCCGGGTTGACAGGCCGTCGCAAAACATGCTATCTACCGGCCGGACGGTCGAAAAGGAATCAAGGCCTCAAAAATGCCATATGAAGGAGCAGCGCCCTTGCCCAAGCAAAGCCAGGAAGACAAAAAAAATTTCATCGCCGAAGTTGCGGCCAAGGTGTTCAGCAATAAGGGCTATTTAAGCTCCTCGCTCCAGGACGTGGCCCTGGCGGCCGGCATGAGCAAAGCCGGCCTGTATCATTACTTCAAATCCAAGGAAGAGCTGCTGGCCTTCATCCTCTTGAAGAACACGGACTCCTTCTTGCACGCATTGCGGGCTTGCATTGCGGAGAACGTGCAAAACGGCATGGCGCCCAAGGACTCCTTCAAAAGCCTCATGCAAACCTACGCCCGCCATCTCAATCAGGATCAGGACTTGCGCCTGATCGTCCTGCGGGAAAGGCATCAGCTTTCCGGGCAATACAAGGACGAGCTGTTCGCCAAGGAGCAGGAGCTTTTTCGCACGCTGCGGGAAGAACTGAAAAAGGTTCCGGACGTGGAAGAGGACCTGGATTTGAACGCCATCATTTTTCTGTTTATCTCCATGAGCCACTGGCTGGGCTACTGGTTCAAGGAAGGCCTGCCCCTGGGCATGGACGAGATCATCGACCAGAACATCCGCATTATTTTAAAAGGCATTTTGAAAGAATAGCACTATTCCGGCAAAGGCCGGAGAGTAGGAGGGCTGCAGGCGAACGCATTATTCGGCGATATTTTCGACCGGCTGGCCGGTTGATAAAACCAACGCACAAAGCAAAAGGAGGGTTAAACCATGACCGCGGAAAAACTGCCGGATCGCTTTGAAAAGGACTTCTTCAAGCACGAATCGCAACAGCGCAGCTGGGACGACCTGGTCGTGGGCGAGGTCTACGACACCGAGCCCTTTGAGGTCACACCCGAACGGATTCAGCTGTATGTGGAAGGAACGGAGGATTACAACCCGTTTTTCACGGACGAGGAGGCGGCCAAGAACTCCCAGTTCGGCGGTTTGATCGCCCCGCCTACCATTTTAACGCCCATTGTCTTTGCGGCGGTTCCCCCGGATAGCTGGGTGAAAATGCCGGGCGCCATCAATCCCGGGCAGCGGTGGGAGTTCGGTGTTCCCGTGCGCCCCGGAGATACCATCTATTGCCATATCAAGCTCCGGGACAAGTATATCAAACGAGGGAAAAAATACGCCATGTCCGAAATGCACATCACCAACCAGAACGACGAGTTTGTGTGCCGATGGACCGGCGGGCTGGTGCTGCAGTTCCAGGGCAACGAGGAAATGAAGAACCGCTAGGCCAAGACAATTCCCGCCCTCAAATAGAGGGCCTGAAAGGCTGTTTGCATTACGGTCCGGATAAGGAGGTTTGAACATGTCCGAAATATTGGAGTTTGGAAAAGTTGACCTGGGTTACGAGATCCCCGAGCAAAGCAGGCATATCACCCAGGAAAAGATCAACAAGAACGCGGAGGGCTCTCTCGACTTCAATCCCATCCACATCGACCCGGCCTGGGCCAAAAAGGTGAATCTTCTGGGCAAGGGAACCACCATCGCTCACGGCATCATGACCGGGGCCTTCATGGGAAAGATCGTCACGGACTGGGCGTATCCCCGGGGCGCATTCCTGCAAATGCTGGACGTGAAATTTGTGCATCCCGTGCGTCCGGGGGACGACATCACGGCCAGAGGCAAGGTGACGGAAAAGCACCCCCGCCCCGGCGACGAGTCCTTTGTGGTCCTGGAGCTTTGGTGCGAAAACCAGGCGGGCGTCAAGGTCGGGGTGGGGCAAGCGGCCGTGCGCATCCCGGTTTAGGCGTCTGCCCGCGCATTTTGGGACATCGCGCAAAAACCTTTATCCCAAAAATTTTAAGGCCGGTCAGCCGAAAAAAAATGCTGTCCGGCCTTTTTGCTTGCATCCTCCCTGTTGATATTTTAGCTTGTTTTACAAGCGTGTAAGCTGAATGTGAGCGGCGCTTTTTAGGGTATCTAAAGGATTTTTACGGGACGGATATTAAAGCAGGTGAAAATGGGCGGCCAGAATAATTCTCAAGAGCTGATCATCAAGAAGGACGGTCCGGTTTGGCGGGTGATCTTGAATCGGCCGGAAAAGAAAAACGCCATCAATGACGAAATGTTCGCGGCCTTAAAGCGGCTTGCGGAGGAGATAACATCTGACCCGAACCTGTGCCGGGTTGTGGTGTTCAGCGGGGCCGGAGACGTGTTCTGCTCGGGCGGGGACTTGAAAACCCTCATGGGCGGCGGCTACGGCGGCGACATTTCCGCTGTGAGAAATGAGTTTCGGGGTTTGCAGCGCATTCTGGATCAGGTGGAAGGCATGCCGGTCCCCACGATTGCGGCCATCCATGGCTACGCCCTGGGCGCCGGGCTGCAACTGGCCCTGGCCTGCGATTTCCGAATCGCCGCAGAGGACGCCATGCTCGGCCTGCCGGACGTGAAAAACGGCTTCATCCCGGGCATCGGCGCAACCACCCGGCTGCCCCGCCTCATCGGCTTGGCGCGAGCCAAGGAGCTTTTGCTCATGGGGACCAATATAGATGCAAAAAAAGCCCTGGATTTCGGGCTGGTCAACGCAGCGGTTCCCTTGGATGAATTGGAGCCGGCCGTGGAGGAATGGTGCAGCCGGTTGATCCGGCGGGCGCCTATGGCTGTGGCCGCAGGCAAATATTTATTGAACACCTGGGCTGATCTGGAGGAGACCGCGGACGTGCAAATGAAGCTCCTTTCCAGCGAGGACGCCAAGGAAGGCGTCACCGCCTTTTTTGAACGGCGCGCGCCTGTTTTTAAGGGGAAATAAATATGGGCGTTGATTTCGTAGGCTTTATTCGGCAACCTCGGCGAAATTTCGAAATGACACTGGGTCCCCGTTTCCGCCATTGCATCATGATGGTTGCAAAACTACCCGCAATCATCATGCCTCCATGGCTCCACGGGGATGACGGAGAGTGGAGGCGCCCTAAGATTTCGGGGACATGAACTGATTTCTGTTAGACTGAGAATACCTGGCGGGGATGACTGCGAAATCAGTATCGTGTCCCCTCGAAATCTCAAGCGCCCCTTATTTTAACACTTACGCCGGCAGCCCGTCATCCCCGCAAGGACGATCCGTCTTTTCGGGATCGTCCGCAAGCGGGGTCCCAGCGTCATTTTTCATAAATCCGAGCGGCATACATCCCAAGTCAGGACTGAAGAAAAAAGGCTGCCGACGGGGCGTCTGGCTGGGAATTTTTGCGCCGCTAACCTTCCTCCTCCTCGCTTTTCGGCGCGGACACGGCGTCCAAAAGCAGGTCGATCAAGTCATCGATTTCCTTCATTTTGTCGTTGTTTTTTCCCTCCTCCACAATCATCCATCTGAGAGCCATGTGGCTGAAGGCGCCGATGAACACGTTGCGGAAAACCCGCAGGCTCACGTCCTGGCGGAAGTCGCCCCGGTTCTGGCCCTCCTCGACCACCTTGTCGAGGATATTCAGATATTTCTGGTAGCTTTTGTAGGCGGGCGACGAGTAAAACTGGATGTTCAGTTGATTGTGGAGCAGAAACACCTTCAGGAAATCCCGGTTGATCATATACAGGGCGAAATGGTAGCGGATCAGGCGCCTTAGCTTGGCGAAGGGGCTCTTTACGTCAAAGGAATCCATGATGGACTCCAGGTGCTCCTTAAGCCTGGTTTCCGGGACGGCCAGGAGCAGATCGTCCTTGTTTTTAAAATAGTCGTAGATGGCGCTTTCCGAGACGGCGGCCTCTTCCGCGATGTCGATCATCTTGGCCTTGTTATAGCCCTTGGCCGCAAAGACCTTTTCCGCGGCAAGCAGAATCCGGGTGCGTTTGTCCCTTTCCGGAGGATCGGGCCGGACCTTGATCATGGGAAGGATCAGGTTCATGAGGTGCTCCAGGTCGGTGCGGCTTTTTTCGATTTCCCCCGAGGCGATGCAGCTGACCGCTTCAAAGTCCATGGCGCCGTACACCGCGTCCCGGATAATCCCCATGTTGACATCCTTGCGAAACTGGCCCTCTTTCACGCCCTGGGCCAGTATGTCGGTCATGATTCCGGCGTGCCTGCGGATTTTCCGGTAGGCTTCGGTCTTGTAGAAATCCGCGTTGGAGCGGCATTCGAAAAGGAGGATGCGGGCGTATCCGGGGTTGAGATCGTTGTATTTGAGGCCGTACCAGATGAGCTTGCGGAGGCGCGACTCCGGATCCTTAATTCCTTCCAGTTGCTCCGCCAAAAGGTCCAGGGCCTCCTCCAGCTTGATGGAGGCCACGGAAAACAACAGATCCTGCTTGTTTTTGAAATACTGATAAACCAAAGAGTCGGCGACTTCGGCCTTTTGGGCGATTTTGGCGATGGTGGTTTCAGCGATGCCGTTGGCCGTGATGAGTTCCTCCGCGGCCAGTAAGATTCTGTCTTTGGTTGTCGTCATATTAGATTGTTTTACTTTCCGTCGCCGTTTTTTAGCGTTTAATCCCGAGCGCCCCCCTGATCGTGCTGGCCGCCTTGCCCACAAGCCCTTTTTTGTTGGCCAGAATGGCGTCCATGAGCGCGCTGTAATCCTCGGGGGGAGTTCGTTGCTTTGTCTTGGGCGCCATGGTCAAGGCCCCGGGCTTGCAAGCTGCGGCGCATAGGCCGCAGCCAATGCATTTGCCCAAGTCGATTTTGACGGCGTCTTTTTTTATTTTTATGGCCTGGGTGGGGCAGCGCTTTTCGCATTTGCCGCACAGGACGCATTTATCCGAATCCAGGGCGGCCCTGAAATTGGACTGCACAAAGTCCGCCGGCCGGGGCGCGGCCGCCAGCATGTTGAAGACCCCGCAGCAGCAGGGGCAGCACATGCAGGCGAAGGAGGGATTTTTTTCGTTGGAGACCTCGATCACCAGGCCGTCCTTTTCGGACAGGGCGATCACCTCCATGGCCTCCTCCACGCCGATCCTCCGGGCCCAGCCGTTCTTGATGTACATTTCCCCGAAGTCATGAAAGGCCATGCAGGTCTCCCGCCGGTCCGTCCTCTTGCAGGGCGCGCCCAGCATATCCCGTCCCTTGCGGCAGATGCATGTGGTCAGGGCGATGCTGTCCCCGGCGTCTGCGATGATGCGGCGGATTTCGTCGTGGGTGGAGATCCTGTGCTGGGGCGTGATGCTTTTTTCCACGGGAACGATGCGCATCTGCTGGGGAACCGTGGACAAATACTCAAAGCCCATGGCCTCGGCCATGTACTGGGTGGTGTCCAGGTACAGGCCCGCGTTCATGGAGGCGATCTGGGTTTCGAAAAACCCGACCACAAAGGGAAGCAGGCAGATGCGGGGTTCGCCGTCCGGGTTCTTTATCAGAAGGGCGCCGTTTTTTTCCATGCTGGCCAGGCGCCGCTCCATTTCCGCGGAAGGGATGCCGTGTTTGGAGGCCCGGGCCAGGATTGCGTCCTTGGGCTCCGGCTTGTAGCTCAGGTGCAGGGCGGCTTCCGCCTCCCCCGGGGTGAAGATGGACCGCAAAATCCTTTTTTCCACCCCGCTGACAGACCGGGGGAAGCCCACCGGCATGGCGTTCAAATGTTTGGCAAGCCTCCTGTAGGCCGTTCGCGCCTGCCAATGCTTCCTACCCTGGTCCCCCAGGACTGCTGCAAGCCTTTTCATTACCCCCTCCTTAGCGGGCCCTCCGCCTCCCTAAGCGATCAGGAAGCGCCCCTCAGGCCCATGATTTTTCTCGCCTCGTCCGGCGTTGCGGGCTCCTTGCCCAGGATGGACGCAGCCTTGACCGCCCATTCCACCAGCTCATAGCTGCCTTTGGCCAGCTCCCCGTTGGGAATCCGCACGTTATCCTCCAGGCCTACGCGCATATGCCCGCCCATGATGCCGGATTGCAAGATGGCCGGAAACTCGTCCCAGGCCACGCCGCAGGACGTGAAATTGGCGTTGGGAGGCAAGGCGTGCACCAGGGCTGCAAAGGCGTCGGCCCGGAAAGCCTGTCCGCCGGCCACGCCGAACACGAAATTGAAATTCATGGGATCTTTGAAAAATCCCTGCTTCATGATGAGTTTGACGTTATCCAGCCCGCCCATGTCGTAGACTTCGATTTCAGGCCGCACCCCGTTCTCCTCCATGGCCCGGCCGAAATCCTGCAGCATGGTGAAGGTGTTGTCAAAGATGTAATCCACTAACACTTCGCCGGTCTTGCGGTCAATAGTGGCGAAGTTCATGGTGTTGGTGTTCAGGGACGCCATTTCCGGCTTGATCTTCACGATTTGCTCGATGCGCTGTTCGGGCGTCTTGTTCGGGCCCACGGCGGAGCTCAGGTTGACGATCAGTTCGGGGGTTTTGTCTTTGATGGCGTCGTACGTCTCCCGGATCCGCTCCACCTCGTGGGTGGCCATGCCGTCGTCCAGCCGGGAATGGACGTGGACCATGGCGGCGCCGGCCTTATACGCCTTGGCGGCCTCTTCGGCGAACTCCCGGGGCGTGTAAGGCACCGCCGGGTTGTGCTCTTTGCGGGTGGTGGCGCCGGACAAGGCGGCCGTGATGATGATTTTTCTCTTCATGGTTCGATCCTTTTCCGCCCCGGATTCATTGTCCGGCCGGGGCGCCGGGAGAGTGGGAGGCGTCTGGCGCCTTATTATGGTTTTTAGCTTCCATGGGGCTGGCCCGTGGTCTTTGATTCAGGAAAGGCCCGGGGGGTTGGTTCCTGGAACCGGCGGTCTGTGCGGTCTGCCGGACCGGCCTTCCGCCCATTTGAATACATATCGAAAACGCAGCCTATCGAATCAAAATCAGGGTCATCTGTCAATATAAATTTGCCAAAACTCTCCGTGTTTTTAAAAATAAAGCCTTGTTTTTATATAAAATTACTTCGAGGATCCGGGCGTAGTTCTTGAGAGATCTTGCTGCATTTACGGGTATTTAGCCGGTCTTTATTGAGCTTTATTCATAACGCTTTGCGTCAAAAAAGAATATTGAGTTAAAATATTCAAATTTAATTATAGTGAATAAAACCAAATATATAAAATTATAATTCCTTTCTTGTTCCCGTTTTTGGTCAAAAAATACTCTTGACAATCCCGGGGGGTAAGGGCTAAAGACAGGGCGAGGACGCTGAATATAATTCATTTGGGGGGCGGTCTAAGGCAAAAGTCAGTTGGAGCCCCCAATCCCCGAAAAACGGCCCCAAAAAGGCCCTTCTCACCCAGTCAGAGGCGTTATGGAATTCGCGTTTTCCCGTGAACAACTCATGTTTAAAAAAGAAGTGCTCAATTTCGCCAAAAAGGAAATCGCCCCCAGGGCCCAGGAGCACGACCTCAAAGGAGAGTTCGACCTGGAATCCTTCAAAAAAATGGCGGATTTCGGAATTCTGGGGCTGCACTTTCCCGAAGAATACGGCGGAAGCGGCGCCGGCGTCATCACCACGGCCCTGGCCGGGGAAGCCCTGGCCGAAGGCGGGGCGGACTCAGGCTTTTTGCTGGCCTACGGCGCCCATACCTTTTTATGCGGCGACACCATTTTCAGAAACGCCACGGAGGAGCAGCGGAAAAAATACATTCCCAAAATCTGCTCCGGCGAAATGATCGGCTGCATGGGCGTGACCGAGCCCGATGCAGGCTCGGACATGGCTTCCATGAAGACCACCGCCGAAAAGGCCGGCGGCAAATACATATTGAACGGCAGCAAGATGTTCATCACAAACGGCCCCATTGCCGACGTGGCCGTGGTCTACGCCAAGACCGACCCTACGGCCAGGCACGCCGGGGTGTCGGCCTTTATCGTGGAAAAGGGAACCCCGGGCTTCTCCGCCGGGCCGCCTTTGAAAAAAATGGGCGTGCGCACCTCTTTGACCTCAGAGCTGATCTTCGCCAATTGCGAAATTCCCGCGGAAAACCTCCTGGGCAAGGAAGGGGACGGCTTTAAAATGGCCTCCCAGACCGTGGAATGGGACAGAAGCGTGCTTCTGGCGCCCACCGTCGGGTCCGTGGCCTACCTTATTAACAAGTGCTCCCGCTACGCCAAGGATCGCATCCAGTTCGACCGCCCCATCGCCGAATACCAGGCAATCAAGCGCAAGCTGGCCGAGCTGAAAATATTCGAGGAAGCCGCCCGCTCCCTGGTGTACCGCATCGCCTGGGCCAAGGATCAGGGCCAGCCCCTGAACCACCTTTACGCCTCCGTGGCCAAGCTCTACATCGGCGACTGGAACATGGCGCCCATGAACGACGCGGTCACCCTTCACGGCGGATACGGCTATTGCCAGGAATACGATGTGGAACGGGTCTTCCGGGACGGCCGTCTGGCCGCCATCGGCGGGGGAACCTCGGACATCCAAAGGATGATTATCAGCCGCATGATCTGATCGCCCTCTGCGGTCTGCGTGTAAATGCCTTATCGGCGAGGAGCTGCAATGCAATACGAGTTTTCACAACAAAGCAACGAGCTGTTTGAAGCTCTGGAGTCCGCCATTTCCAACCTGGATATCAAGGACGGACAAGCGGACGACGCCCTGTTGAGAAGCGCCGCCGCCTCCCTGGCGTCCACCGGCTACCTGAACCTGGGCCTGAGCGAGGCCGGAGAATCGCCCGCCATGTTCAGGGCCATGGAAGCCGCGGCCGCCGCATCGCCCTCCCTGTACCTGAAGCTGGAAGTCAGCGCCCGGGTTTTCGGACGGGCCGTGGCTCAATGGGGAAGCGACTGGCAAAAGGAAAAAATCCTGTCGCCTCTCCTTTTCGGCGAGTTGCTGGGAACCCTGGCCTTGTCCGAGAAAGCCCTGAACGTGGAAAACGATCCCCTGCAGACCATGGGCGAGAAAAACGGCGACGCGGTCGTCGTAAACGGCCGGAAACAGTTTGTGGTGAACGGCGCGGGCGCCGACTGCATTGCAGTCGCCGGAACCCTGGACGGGCAGGGCGCCCTGTTTCTCATCCCCAAAGGCGCAAAAGGCATGGAAATGGGGCCCCCCATCTCCGCCCTCGGGTATGAAAGCGCCGGCATTTGCAGCCTGGAGCTGAAAGACTGCGCCGTTTCCGAGGCTCAGGTCATCTCCGGCCTGAAAATGGACGATATGCTGGACATGCTCCGGTTTTGGGAAAACCAGGTGCTCATCGGCGCCAGCCTGGGGCTTATGAAAGCCTCCTTTGAAGAGGCCCGCGTTTACGCAAAATCCCACAAGACCGGCGGCCGCCCCATCATCGCCTATCAGGAAGTGGGATTCCGGCTGTCCGACATGCTCACCCTGCATCAGACCGCCCAGTTGCTGGCATACCGGGCCGGGTGGATGGCCGACGCAAAGGACAAGGAGGCGCAGGCCCTGACCCTGTGCGCCAAGGTGTTCGCCACCGAAGCCTCCGAAAAGGTTTCCAGCGACGCCCTGAAAATTCTGGGCGCCAAGGGCTTTTCCACGCCCAACCCCGCCGAATCAGGCTTTCGAAGCTCCAAATATGGCCAGATCGCCGGAACATCCACGGAAATCAGCCGCATGAAAATCGGGGACGCAGTCCTGGGAAAAAGGAAATAAAGACATGGGGTCAAATCTACGTTTGACGTTTGAGAAGTAAAAAACGCGGTCAAACGTCAAACGTAGATTTGACCCCATCCTAAGGAAAATAAATCAACCCAACCATCAAAACGGAGGTTTTCGGGCATGGATATTTTAAGACTCACGGTATTAGGCGCAGGCACCATGGGGCATGGCATCGCGCAAAAGGCAGCCATGTCGGGCATCAAAACCACCTTGTTCGACATTGACCAGACCATGCTGGACAAGGCCCAGGGCATTATCTCGAAAAACATCGAAAAGCACTTTGTGGGCAAGGGAAAAATCACGGCGGAAGAGGGCGAGGAAATCCTGGGCCGTCTCAGCATGTCCACGGACCTGGTCGCCGCGGCCAAAGAGGCGGACATGGTCATTGAAGCCGTGCCGGAAAACCTGGAGCTGAAAAAAAGCCTGTTTTCCAAGCTGGATGAAATCTGCCCGGCCCACGCCGTCTTGGCCAGCAACACCTCCGTGCTGTCCGTCACCGCCATCGCCGGCGCCACCAAACGCCCGGAAAAATGCATCGGCGCCCACTTTTTCAATCCCGCTGCGGTCATGAAGCTGGTGGAAGTGGTCCTGCCCGTGGGCGTGGCCGAAGAAACCGTGGAAACGGTCATGAACTTCTGCAAGCAGTTGGGCAAGGTTCCGGTCAGGGTCAAGGACGTGCCTGGATTCATCGTCAACCGCCTGTTGTGCCCCTTGTATATGGAAGCCGCCCAGATCGTTCTGGAAGGCACGGCCACGGCCGAGGAAGTGGACACCGCCATGAAGCTGGGCGCCGGACATCCCATGGGCCCCTGCGAGCTGGCCGACTTCGGCGGCTTCGACGTCATCCAGATGGCTCAGGACAGCATTTATGAATACACCCATCGCGAAAGCGACCGCCTGAACATCCTGTATCGCAAGATGCTGGAGGCGGGCAGGCTGGGCCGGAAGAACGGCAAGGGCTTCTACGATTACGAAGCCGACGGAACCAAAAAGCCTTTCAAACTTTTTTAAGAAGCGACGCGAGGAATTCCCATGGCATTTGAAGACATCAGAGTGGAAAAAGCGGACGGAATCGCCGTCATCACCATAGACCGGCCCAAGGTTCTCAACGCCATTCGCTACGTGACCATGCTGGAGATCGACAAGGCTCTGGACGACATCGAGGAAGACGAAAGCATCCGGGTGCTGGTGATCACCGGCGCCGGAGACAAAGCCTTTATCTCCGGCGGCGACATTTCCATCATGGCCCGGGGCCAGGGATACGTGGAAACCCTGACCGAAACGCCCAAGGGCCAGGCTGTGTGCACGCGAATCGAACATTTTCCCAAGCCGGTCATCGCCCGGATCAACGGATTCGCCCTGGGCGGAGGCACGGAAGTGGCCCTTTCCTGCGACATCCGCATCGCTGCGGAGCACGCCATTTTGGGCCTGCCGGAAATCAAGCTGGGCATTATCCCCGGCTACGGCGGAACCCAGCGTCTGCCGCGTTTGGTGGGCATGGGCAAGGCCAAGGAGCTGATCATGACCGGCGATCACATTTCGGCCATGGAAGCCCTGAACATTGGGCTGGTGAACCACGTGGTCCCCAAGGACGAACTGGACGTTCTGGTTTCCAAAATGGCCGGTAAAATCGCCAGCAAGAGCCCCATCGCCCTGCATATGGCCAAGGCCTCCATCAACAACGGCGTGCAGGCCGATCTCAGGACCGGGCTGGACTACGAAGCCCGCTGTTTTTCCTTGTGCTTCGGCTCGGAGGACAGGGTGGAGGGCACCAACGCATTCATGGAAAAGCGCAAGCCCAAGTTCACGGGCCGCTAGATATGCGTTTCCGCGGCAAGGTGTGGAGCCTTGCCGCAGAAATTCTCGTTTGCCGGGGGTATTTACCTAATTTTTTGGGATAAAAGGTGGAAGCAATGAAAGAAGTTTACTTGGTGGACGGAGTCAGAACGGCCATCGGCAGGATGGGCGGCTCCTTGTCCATGTTCAGGCCGGAGGAACTGGCCGCATTCGCCCTGAAGGGGCTCATTGAAAAAACAGGCATCGACCCGTCCATTGTGGACGACGTGCTCATAGGCCATGCCTGCACCAATAACGCGGCGGTGAACATCGCCAGGTGGGCGGCCTTGAAGGCGGGATTCCCCTTTTCCGTGCCCGCCCAGACCGTGGAAAGGCAATGCGGGTCCGCGCTCCAGACCATCAATTCCGCGGCCGCAAACATCAAGGCGGGTTTCGGCGAGGTGTACATCGCCGGAGGCTGCGAATCCTGGAGCAACCAGCCTTATCTCATGGAACGCCAAAAGCAGCCTTTCTCCCTGGTTCCGCCCAAATACATCACCCGGCAGGTCGGACCCACCGAGGAAACCGACGCGCCCATGGGCATTGTGGCGGAAATCCTGGCCGACGAGTTCGGCGTTTCCCGCGAAGAGCAGGACGCTTTCGGCCTTCGCAGCCAGACCCGGGCTATCCAGGCCATCAAGGAGGGATATTTCAAGGAGGAAATCGTTCCCGTGGAAATCCCCCAGAGGAAAGGCGACCCCATCATTTTCGATCAGGACGAGCATCCCAGGGAGACCAATCCCGAGAAGCTGGCCAAGCTGCGTCCCGCCTTTAAAAAGGACGGAACCGTCACCGCCGGAACCTCTTCGGGCCTGAACGACGGCGCCGTGGCCAACCTGATCATGTCCCGGGAAAAATGCGAGGAACTGGGCCTGAAGCCCCTGGCCCGCTTCGTCTCCTGCGCTCTGGGCGCCCGGGAGCCCAAGTACATGGGCGTGGCGCCCGTCATCGCCATGGAAAAAGCCCTGGTTAACGCAGGACTCACCATGGCCGACATGGACGTGGTGGAGTGCAACGAGGCCTTCGCCTCCCAGACCCTGGCCGTCATGAAAAGCCTCAAGAAAAACGGCCATGAGTTTGACGAGGAAAAATGGAATCCCAACGGCGGCGCCATCGCCTTCGGCCATCCCAACGGCATGTCCGGCGGCAGGCTGGCTCTGGCCGTAGTGCATCAGTTGAAGCGCATCCAGGGCCGTTACGGCATGGCCGCGCTGTGCATCGGCGGAGGCCAGGGAATCGCCGCCATCTTTGAAAGAATATAGGGGGAATCATGTCTGACAGAGTTGCAATAGTCGGAGTCGCCCAAACCCGGTTCAGCCCCAAAAGGGCCGACGCCAATGTGGCTGAACTGGCCTATGAGGTCATCGAGAAGGTTCTGAACGACACGGGCCTTTCCATTGAAAAGGACATCGACAACACCATCAGTTGCTCCCACGATATTTGGGACGGCCAGACAATTTCCAACATCGGCATTACCGACGTGGCCGGCGGCCATCTTCGTACGGAAGAAAAAATGGCCATGGACGGCAGCACGGCCGCCTATTACGGGGCCGTGGGAATTCTGTCGGGCGAATACGAGTGCACCTTGCTGCTGGCCCACACCAAAATGTCCCAGACTAACCGGCACATCGTCAATAACGACGCCTTTGAGCCCATATACAGCCGTCAGCTCGGCCTGGACTTCACCTCCGCAGGCGCCTTGCAGGCCAGACGGTTCATGCACGCCCACGGCCTTTCCAGGGAAGACTTCGCCCGGGTGGTCATGAAAAATCTGGGAAACGCCATGGCCAACCCGTTGGCCTGCCGGTTCGGCTATTACGGCCTGGACGACGTGTTGTCCGCTCCCATGGAAGCCGATCCCCTGACCGCCATGGACGCGGCGCCTGACGTGGACGGCGCCGTGGCTATGATTGTCGCGTCGGAAAGCAAAGCGAAAAAGATTACGGACACGCCGGTTTGGATTCAGGGTCTTGGCTCCTGCTACGACGACTATTTTTTGGGCGATCGGGATCTGGCCGAGTGCATGGCTTTGGAAAAAGCCGCGGCCCAGGCGTACAAAATGGCCGGAATAAGCAACCCCGTCAAAGACCTGGACTTGATCGAACTCTCCGACGAATTTTCCTACCAGGAGCTTTTGTGGCTGGAAGGCCTGGGAGTGTGCAAGCCCGGGGAAGGCGCCAGGCTGACTGAATCCGGCTTTACCTCCAGGGAGGGAGAGCTTCCCGTAAATCCTTCCGGCGGCGTGCTTTCCGGGGTTCCCGCCAATGTCATGGGTCTTAACCGGGTCGCCGAAGCGGCGCTCCAGTTGATGGGCAAGGCGGGCGAGCGCCAGGTGAAAGACGCCAAACGCGCGGTCGCCCAGGGGCATACAGGATTTTGCGGACAACACCAATGCGTCATCGTGCTGGGAAACCAATAAGGGAGGGATGATATGAAACGCAATGTGGCCATAATCGGCGGCGGCCAAACTTATCATGCCGCCCGCAGGCACGACGTGGACCAGGGCGAGATGGTCAACGAAGCCGTACGGGCCGCCCTTAAAGACGCCCGGATGACCATGGACGACATCGACGCGGTGTTTTTGGGCAACATGGAATTTTTCGAGGGAACCCATCTGACCGACTGCTGGCTGGCGGGCTCTGCAGGGGCTTACGGCAAGCCCGGCATGAAGATCACCACCGGCGGCACCGTGGGCGCCACCATCATAGGCGCGGGCATGCATCATGTTGCGGCCGGCCTTTTTGACAAGGTTTTGTGCATCGGCTTTGAAAAGCAGGAGGAAGGGGACACGGGCGCCATCCTGAGCGGCGTGGCCCATCCATTATACGGAAGATCCATGGCCGGCGCGGCCGTGGGATATTTCGCCATGATGGGAACCTCCTACATGGCCGCCTGGGGCGCCAAGGAAGAGCACGCCGCCATGGTTGCGGTCAAGGCCCGGCAGAACGCCCGCAAGAACCAATACGCCCATCTGAAGCTGGACATCACCATAGAAGACGCCTTGAACTCCCGCATGCTGGCCTATCCGGTCCGGATGCTGGATATGTGCCCGGCCTCCAACGGCGCCTGCGTCGTTATTCTGGGAGACGAAAAAACCGCCAGGGACCGTTGCAAAAAGCCGGTCTGGATTCGGGCCATGGACACCGCCCATAACGAGCAATTTGAAATCGACTGGCGGAACGTCACCCTGACCAAGCCTATCTTCTCCACGGCTTGCGCGGCCAGGATGTACAAAAGGCTGGGCGTGGA
This sequence comes from Desulfatibacillum alkenivorans DSM 16219, assembly GCF_900142135.1. GTDB lineage: Bacteria > Desulfobacterota > Desulfobacteria > Desulfobacterales > Desulfatibacillaceae > Desulfatibacillum > Desulfatibacillum alkenivorans. Next base: position 48,574 of record NZ_FQZU01000031.1, read on the forward strand.
CGATCCCAAAAAATACTTTGACGTGTTCGAAATCTACGAGCCGGCCACCTGGGCGGAAATGGTCTGGTACGAAGACCTGGGCCTGTGCAGCCGGGGCGAGGGCTTCAAACTCATGGAGGAAGGCGCCACGGCAATCGACGGCCCCATTCCCGTGAATCCTTCGGGCGGGGTTTTGTCCACAAACTGCATCGGCGCTTCCGCCATGCTGCGCGTCTGGGAGGCGGCTCTGCAAATTCGGGGCGACGCCGGAGGCCATCAGGTTCCCAAAGAGGTCAATCGGGCTTTGGCCACGGCGTACGGCGGAACCAACTGGACCGTCATGACCGCTTTGTCGAGCTCCACCGAGGATTAAACCTAATGCGCCCTTGGGAAAGGATGTTGGCATGAATCAGAAAAATACCGTTACCGAACAAATATGCGTCCCCATGACCGTGGACGTCCCGTACCGGTTTGCGGCGGGCAAATACATGGCCAGGTTTTTGACGGAGTTGAGGGATAACGGCCGCTTTGTGGGCGTCAAGTGCCCGTCTTGCAACCGGGTTCAGATGCCTCCCCGCGTGGTGTGCGCCGCCTGTCATGTGAAGAACGACGAGTGGGTGGAGCTGTCCTCCGAAGGCACGATGGTCGGATTCACCATCATGTACCTGCCCCTGACGGATCCCACCACGGGGAAGCCCCACGAGCCGCCCTTTGTGTATGGGTCGGTCAGGCTGGACGGCTCGGACTCCACCGTGGAGCACATGGTCAACGTAGAGCCGGACCTGGACAAGATCTGGGTGGGCATGCGGATGAAAGTGGTTTTGCGGGACAGGGAAGAGCGCATTGGGGATTTGAGCGACATCATACATTTTGAACCTCTTCCGGGCCAGAAAAGGCCCCAGTAATATATTTTGGGGGGAATGAGATTATGGAAAATAAATTCGTCCAGGCTCCATTTGAGGTGGATCAGCATATTACAGCTCACAGCAATTACTTCGCCGGAAAAATGGGCAGCAAATTTTACGTCGCCCTGAGAGACTCCAAGGAAATCCTGGGCGTCCGGTGCAAGACCTGCTCCAAGGTGCTTTGGCCGCCCCGGGAAACCTGCGGCCGCTGCTTTTCTCTGCTTACGGAAGACGATTTGGTGAAAATCGGCCCGGGCGGGAGCGTGGTTTCGTTCACCCGCGTGCATTACAGCGAGCCCATCCATCCCGACGTGGACGCCCCCCTGGTTTACGCCGTGATTCAACTGGACGGGGCCGACTCCGGCATGACCCATTTGATCGGCGGCGTGGATCCTGAGCAGATCGAAATCGGCATGCGCGTGACCCCGGTCTTCATAGAAAACAGAAACGGCAATATTTTGGATATCGTGTATTTCAAGCCGGAATAAATAAGATTAGGCGGCAAGATAGCGGGGCCCATAGACGGACGATAGAAGTTCATTGATTGGTTTTGGGGAAGGGCGGAGGAACGGGGAGGCTATTTTAGTGCGACTCCCCGTTCCTCCCGCCCGATAGTGATTGATGGACGAGGGTTAATGACCTTAATTATCGCCCCGCAAAATGCGGCGGCGAAAGACGACAGTGAGGGGGCGACTCATGGATGTTCAAGAGCAAAAAAATTATCTGGCCATGTGGGACGGCGAGTTATCCGCCGAAAGAAATCCGACCAACTACCAGCGTCAGGACGATGGGTCGCACATTTTTCATAATGAAAATGATTATTATGAATGGTGGTACTTTGACGCGGCCTTTGACAACGGCTATCACGTGGTCATCACCTTTCATTACCACAACGTCTTTCTTAAACCCATGGCGCCGTCCATCCAGATTTTCATCTACAAGCCCGACGGCCAAAAAATCGAAAAATACGACCTCAGCCCCATGGAAAGCATCAGCGCCCACCCGGATTACTGCAACGTCAAAATGGGGGATAGCTGGGTCCGGGACATGGGAGACCATTATGAGCTTTCCATCATGGTGCGCGGCGTCGGCGCCAAGTTGCGCTTTACCAACACGGTTCCTTCGTGGAAGCCGGGCCGGGGCTTTAACTATAAAAACGAAGACACGGGCAAGATTTCAGGCTGGGTGGTTCCCCAGCCCTGCGCCAGGGTGGAAGGCGACCTCATCATCAAGGACGAAGTCATCCCGGTTCAGGGAAGCGGCTATCATGACCACAATTGGGGCAACTGCCGTTTTCATGAAATCTTTTGGGGCTGGTACTGGGGCCGCATTCAAAACCCCAAATACACCATCGTCTACGGATGGGTCATTCCCAAAGACAAGACAGGCCCCATCGTAACGCCCTTGCTCATCGCCCGGGACGGCGAGCTGCTTCTCTCCACCAACACCATGGAAGGCAAGTGCCTTGAAATAGGCAAGGACGAGAAGTTTCAGCGGGAGTATCCGACTCATCTGACCCTGACTACAGACGCACAGGGCGTGAAGATGAACCTGGGCATTACCGCCCACAGGCTTATCGAAGCCATGCAGCTTCCGCCCAGCACGGACTGGCCCCAGTATTACAACCGGTGCCTGGCCCATTATAAGCTGGACCTGGAAGTGGACGGCAAAAAGGATCTGCTGGAAGGCGAGTTCCTGCACGAAACCATGCTGCTGCAAGAGGCCTAAAGCATGGGGTCAAATCTACGTTTGACGTTTGAGCCTTTGGAAAGCGGGTTTGAAAGAATCCAATCAGGCGTGTTTTTATTGGGTTCGAAGTCCAAAAACAGCATAGGTTTCGTGATGCCTGGAAGCCGGACTTCTTAACCCAACCTGAGAAACCCGTTGACGCGGCGCAGGTTGGGTAGAGTTTGCCAAACCCAACAAATGCTTTGTCTACGGACTGGAGAAGGACATGGAAAAAACCTATTTGGAAGATTACGAAGTGGGGGAGGAATTCACCTCCCCGGCCAGGACCATGACCGAAGCCGACATCGTCAATTTTGCAGGCTTGACGGGCGACTGGCATCCTATCCACACAAATGTGGAATTTGCTTCCCAAACGCCGTTTAAGGAGCGGATCGCCCACGGCATGCTGACTTTGTGCCTGGGCAGCGCGCTCATATTCCGGCTGGGGCAATACGTGGCCCTGCCGAAATCCTTTATTGCATTTTACGGCATGGACAAGGTGCGGTTTGTGGGGCCGGTGAAGATTCATGACACCATCAAGACGACCATGAAAATCCTGGCCTTGGAGAACAAGGACGACAAACGCGGGATCATGGTTTGCGAGAACACCATATCCAATCAACGGGACGAAGCCGTGGTGATTTACACCACCCGAGCCCTGGTGGGGCGCAGGCCTTAGCCGGACGTAAGCGTGAGCATGGAATTCGATCTTCACATACACACCAACCGGTTTTCCGGATGCAGCAACATTGACCCCGGAGAGGTCATTGCAAGGGCGCTGACCGCAGGCCTTGACGGCATCGCCCTGACTGAGCACGGAATTCGATGGCCGGACGGAGAGATCGAAAAATTGCTGGATCAATGCGGAGAGAAAAAGCTCATTGTCCTGCCGGGGGAAGAAGCCGCCTGCTACTCCTCCCGGGGGGAGTTCCAGGGCGAGTTCCTGGTGTTCGGGCATCCAAAAAGCCTTGGCTCGGCATTGAGCGTGGAAGCCCTGGTGGAGCGCGTTCATGACTCCGGCGGCGTGGTAGTCGCCGCCCATCCGTTCAAACGGGCCCGGCGTGGAGACGCCTATTACGGCTGCGGCGACAACGCAGGAAAATACAACCTGGACGGCATGGAAACCCTGCATCCTTCCTATGACGAAGATGGCTTGGAAAAAGCCCGGGTTCTTTGCCAATCCGCCGGGCTGGCGTCCATAGGGGGCAGCGACGCTCACGCGCCCGAGCAGATCGGGATGGTCCGCACCGTGTTTGAGCGAAATATTCAAAGCCTGGAAGATCTCTGCAGGGAGATCCGGGAGGGGAGGTCCTGGGCGGCAATTGCAAATGGCAATGGATAGAGGAGATAGCCCGGCCGTGCGCCTCGGCGTGTTTTCAGACACCCACGGCAATGCGCGGTACATGCAGGAGGCGCTGCGGAATCTCGGGCCGTTTAACATGATCATCCATCTTGGGGACGGGGTCCGGGAAGGCCGGGGCTTGGCCGATCAGTGGGGCCTGCCTTTCATGGGCGTGCGCGGCAATGAGGATTACGGCGCCCTGGCCCCCATGGACGACGACATATCCTTTCATGGGTTCAAGATTTTCATGATGCATGGGCATCAGATGGAAATCAATCCTTACCAGGATGCTGAAACCTGGGAACGGCATTATAGGGAAATGGCCCAAAGGTCCGCACGAAACAGCGCCGATATTTTTCTTTTCGGCCACACGCATAAACCGGTTTTGAAGAATCAGGAGGGGGTTCTTATCTGCAATCCGGGAGACCATTATCTGGGATCTTCCTTTCCGCCCGGATTTATCGAACTGGTAATCGAACCCCATAAAGCGGCGGCGGTTTTGTTTTTACGTAAATCCGCCGGGCGATGGATTGAAAGCGCCCGGGAGGAGTTGCACAGCCAAGCGGCGGCCAAAGCGCTCAGCGCATAAGGCGCCATGGAATCGGAATAACGGCCCAATTGTTGGGTTCGAAGTCCACTGGCTTTTACGGCGCTGGTCCGATCAACGAGGGATTTCTTAACCCACCTGCAATTCCGCTTGACGCGGCGCAGGTTGGGGTGAGCTCGCGAAACCCAACAAAAAGAGTGCGAACACAAGCGATTGGGATTTTTCATCTTCCGGAGAGAACGGCTATCTCACGGAAATAATAATCAAGGAGGAAATACGGTGGCGGATAAATTTTACAGCGAACGGAATCTTAAATTCCTGCTTTACGAGGTTTTTGATGCAGCGTCCCTGACCAAATACGATTATTACAGCGAGCACAATAAAAAGATGTTCGACATGGTCCTGGCGGAGGCGGACAAGCTGGCCAAAAAAATGATGCGCCCCATCCTTGAGGAAATGGACCGCAACCCTCCGGAACTGGAAGACGGGTCCATCAGGGTGCATTCCGACGTCAGGAAGATTTTGGACGAGTGCGGCAAGGGCGGTTGGATCACCGCTTCCAAGCCGATTGAGCACGGCGGCGATCAGCTTCCTTTGATGATTACGGACAGCTGCCAGTACATATTCTGCGCGGCCAACTACTCGGCGGCCGTGTATCCCGGATTGAACACGGGAGCGTCCCATCTGATAGAGGCCTTCGGTTCGGAAGAGTTAAACAAAACCTATCTCCCCAATTTGCATAACGGCAAATGGCAGGGCACCATGGCTCTGACCGAGCCCGGGGCCGGAAGCTCTCTTTCCGACCTGGAAACTTCGGCGGAACCCACGGATGAGGGATATTACCTGATCCGCGGTCAAAAGATATTCATTTCAGCAGGGGACCACAATTGCGTGGACAACGTTGTCCATCTCATGCTCGCGAAAATCAAGGGAGGCCCTCCCGGAGTCAAGGGCATTTCGTTATTCGTGGTTCCCAAGTTTAGGCCCGCTCTGGGGGGCGGGCTGGAGCCCAATGATGTGGTTGCTTCGGGGGTGTACCACAAAATGGGCTACCGTGGGGCTCCCATTGCCCAGCTAAGTATGGGGGACGGCGACAATTGCCGCGGATGGCTGGTCGGGGAGCCCCACAAAGGGCTCTTCTACATGTTCCAGATGATGAATGAAGCACGTCTTGGGGTTGGGTTGGGGGCTACGGCCATCGCGTCGGCTGCATATTATGCAGCCTTGGAATATTGCAGGGAAAGGCGGCAAGGTCGGAAAATTGGCCAAAAAGACCCCACCCAACCCCAGGTTCCCATCATCGAGCATGCGGACATCCGCCGGGCCTTGCTCTTTCAAAAGGCCATTATCGAGGGCTCGCACGCCCTGCTGCTGCAAGGCTGCAGATACGCGGACATGATGCGCGTGACCACCGGCGAGGAAAAGGAACGCTACTCCCTGCTTTTGGATCTCTTGACTCCCGTGGCCAAGACCTATCCCTCCGAAATGGGCATCCAGGCCGTCAGCCAGGGGCTGCAATGCTTCGGCGGATCCGGCTACTGCGACGACTATCCCCTGGAGCAGTACTATCGCGACATGCGCATTCATCCCATTCATGAAGGAACCACCGCCATCCACGGCCTGGACATCCTGGGCCGCAAGGTGGTTATGAAAGAAGGCAAGGCCTTCGCCATATTCAAGCAAGAGGTCTTGCAGACCGTTCAAAGCGCAGAGTCCGACAGCGAGCTGAAGGGATTCGGCGGAAAGCTGAAAGCCGCCCTGGAAGTCTTGGACGACGCCACCAAGCACCTGCTCAATCTGGCCGCCAAAAAGGGCCCGGAATACTACCTGGCTGACGCCACCCTGTATCTGGAGTTGTTCGGCATCGTCACCATCGCCTGGCAATGGCTGGTCCAGGGGCTTGCGGCAAGCAAGGCTTTGAGCGAAGGCGCCAATAAAAAGGATGTGAACTTTTACAACGGCAAGATTCTTACCCTGAAATACTTTTACGCGTACGAGCTTCCCAAAATCACCGGCCTTAGCATACGGCTGCTTAATACGGACGGCCTCACCGTGGACATGGATACGGCCATTTTCAATGATTAATCAGAGGAGACAACCATGACCGACCAAAATAAATATGACGCCATAATCATAGGGGCCGGAGTGGGCGGCCTCACTGTGGGATCGCTTTTGGCAAAGCACGGCAAAAAGGTGCTGATTCTTGAACAAAACGACCGGGTAGGGGGCAGGGCCTTGTCCGTAGCCGGCGATGAAATCACCCAACGCGGCGCCCAATGGTACAAGGACCTCCTGGAAACCCAATACACCTATGTGGCCAACGCCGAACCTCAGTTGGAGGAGCTTGTGAAAAGCGGCATGCTGAACGGATACGTTCTGGATGTGGGATACCACGCCCTCAGCATGAACGGCAACGCCTACCTGTATGACTTTGTGCAACAGATCGGCGGCATAGACGGCGTGAAAATGAACGGCAGCCATTACGGCACCTATTACAAGGGCGAGTTTTACATGGACCTGATCGGGTCCCAGCCCATAGACCCCAGATACCTGGAAATCGCGGAAAGGGAGAAAATTCCCTTTTTCAAATATTACACCACGCCGTACAAACTTAATGATGAACAAATCGACGAGTTGGAAAGGGTCTCCCTCCAGCAATGGGGAGAGGAAATGGGCCTGACCAAAAACGACATCCTTTGGAACAATCTCTGCTCGGTCAGCACCTTGTTTTCCACCATCAACAATCCTGACGACATTTCCATCGGCGACATCTTCCGTTTCTTCAAGCACGCGGTCAGCCCCAAGCTGGAAAAAGGGCTGTGCGAATACGTGGGCGGATTCGTCTCCGGCGGCGTTATGGAATGGAGCAAAGCCGTGGCCCGCAAGTATCAGGAATTGGGCGGCGAACTGGCTCTGGAAACCAGGGTTCGGGAAGTGGTTATGGAGAACGGCAGGGCGACCGGCGTGATTGCGGAAAACGGCAGCGGAGAAAAGAAGGTTTATCAATCAGAAGCCGTAGTGAGCAACGTTCCGGCCCAGGATTCCTTCAAGTTCATGGACAAATCCCAATTTCCCGGAGACTGGGCTCAAAAGACCGAAACCATGTACGGCTACGGCAGCTACGTCCCGTACTGGGGCCTCAACTCCCTGGCCATGCCCGAAGAGCACGCCGTACGCAATTACAAAAACAGCTGCGTCCTGCCCAAGGACGAAGGCTTTGATTACGACGTATATATTTGCTGGAGCATCCAATCGGCCTTGGATCCCTCCGTGGCGCCGGACGGCAAGTATCTTTACACGGCCTATCTGCCCCTCACCGAGTCCGAAGCCAGGAATAAGGTGCTGGTGGATAAAATCGTCAAACGCCTGCCGGATTTTATGGAAGAAATTTATCCCGGCTTCAAAAAAACCATCGACTGGAAACTGGACCTCATGTGCTGGAAGCTGGAAGGCGTGGCCAAAAGCGTGTCCCAGGCAGGCACCCAAAAAGTTCCGGTCAAGTCTCCCCACGTGGAAGGCTTGTACTTTGCCGGAGACACGGCCAAGGGCTACGGCGTGGCCATGGACTGCGCCTGCACCTCGGGTATGATTTGCGCGTCCGAAATGCTGGGCGTGGATTTTGGAGTCCGCTAACCTCGTTAAAAGGAGAACGCCATGAAGGATGTTTCCATTTACGGGGCCGGGCTGGCCGGCTTGGTTGCAGCCGTCAACCTGGCGCGGGAGGGCCTGAACGTGACGATCTACGAGCGTGAAGACGAGATCGGAGGCTCCAAGGACCTGCATCCCTCCGTTCATTCCACACCCATGCAGCCAAAAGAAACCTGGGACTACATAGGCATCGACCTATCCAGCCATTTTGTGAAAACCGACGCCTATCCCAACATGTGGTACAACCGCAAGCGCCTGACCTTGCCTCCCTACGTGCACAATATGTCCGTGTACAACGTGGAACGCGGCGCGCGGCCTTCTTCGGTCGACGTGCGTTTGTTTGAGATCGCCCAGGACGAAGGGGTGAACTTTGAGTTCGGCAGGGCCTTGACTCCGGACGAATTGGCCCAGGCGCCTCCGGGAAGCATTATCGCAACAGGCTTGTACAAAGAAGTCTATGACCTGGTGGGGGTTAAAAACTCCCTCACTTACGGATATATGGCCTTGTCCAATTGGGAGAAGGGCAAGACCGGCGGGGCCATCTACATGGGCAATTTCAGCGTGGATTACGGCTACTCCGCCTGGATAAACGGCATCATGTACGTGCTGCTTTTTTCCCGCAAGCCTTTGAACGAAAAGGACCTTTCCAAATTCAAGAAGGTGATTCGCGACGTGGAAGGCTTTGAATCCGAAAAATGGGTGACCGCCGATAACGGGCATTTTCCCCGGGAGCTCCGCCTTTTCTGGAAAGACAAAATCCTGGCCGGAACCCTTTCCGGCATGATCGAGCCGTTCTGGGCTTACGGGGTGGTGGGCGCCTTGCTTTCCGGCAAGGTGGCGGCCAAAACCTGGTTGAACCGGGAAAAGGGATACGAGGATTTTTCCAATTTTAACCGGGGCTTTGACAAAAAGCTGGCCCGAAAAGAGAAAATGGATTCCATGCCCTTCAACAAGCAGATGATCCGGCTGGCCATGCTCAAGGCCCGGTACAACTGCTGGAGGCATCCCGAAATCATTAACAAGCCCAAGGACCCGGTGCGCTGGTTTCGTTAAGCGATTCAGCCATCTCGCCATCCGTCATCCCCGTGGAGGGGGCGGCGGGATGATTGCGGTAGTTTTGCAATCATCATGACGCACTCCCGGAAACGGGGACCCAGTGTCTTTCGGGGGGTAATGCAGGCTGAACGTCCCTTGGGAAATCAACGCTAAAAGCCATGAAAGCTAACTATGGAATTAGTCGGCAACCGCAAGGAAACGCTCATGAGCAATGATTTTGTCAAACAACTGGAAGCGAGCCTTTACGAGATGCTGCCGCTGGTCAAGGCTCTTGACATTAAATTGGAAGAGGCCCGGCCTGGATACGTCGTGTCTTCCATGTCCCGGACTCCCATTGTTGTTAATCACATAGACGCTTTTCACGCAGGCGCGTTGTACACCTTCGCCGAGACGGCAGCGGGTGCGGTTATCGCCGCGTCTTTTGATCTGGGAAAAATCACCTTGATCAACAAGCGGGGCGAAATCAACTACCAAAAGCTGGTTAAGGAAAAGGTCATTTGCAAGGCCGCCATCCCCCAGGGAGCCATTGAGGTTCTTACCAAGGAAGTGATGCATTCGGGCAAAGCGGTTTTTCCTTATACCGTGGTCCTGGAGCTTCCCGGCGGAGAGCCTGCGTGTGAAGTCACGTTCGATTTTTATATGTACCGCAACCGGGAATAGTTTTTAGCAAGGATACGGCTCATTTTCATCATCCCCGGCCATTTCATACGATTCCGGGGAGCGCGGCGGCGTTTTCGCCTTGGGCCGCCGCCGTTGATGGAATGCAAAAATATACCAGACTAATAGTTCACGAGAAGTGAGGGGGAAAAATGAAAACAAAAGCGTGTTTCATCCTGGTTAGTTTGCTCATCGCCTTATCCTTTGCCGGCAGCGGCCTTTGCTCCGGCCCCGAAGGATGGAGCGAAACCTACAAAGTCGGCACCATCGCTCCCAAGGGCATTGCCTGGGCCTTGCAAATGGATAGGATCGTGTTTCCCGAGGTGGCCAAAGCGACGGACGGGAACCTGGTCATCAAAGTGTATTGGGGCGGCGTCATGGGGGACGACGAAGCCATCATCAAAAAGATGCGGATCGGCCAGCTCCATGGGGCGGGCATGTCCGGCTACGGCTGCACTCTGGCCATACCTGAAATGGCGGTCATGCAATTGCCCTTTCTCTTCAGCAATTGGGAGGAAGTGGACTACGTCAAAGAAAAAATGGCGCCTATCTTCGACGAAATCGCCAGGGATCACGACTACATGGTCATTGCGTACATTGACCAGGACTTTGACGTCTTTTTTTCCTCAAAATACGACATGACCAAGGTGGAGGATTTCGCCCAGGCCAAGATCATCTCCTGGAGCGGCCCTTTGGAAGGAGAAGTGCTCCAGGCCATCGGCGCCCATCCTATTCCGGTTTCCATGACCGAGGCGCCCACCTCCATCAGGCAGGGAATCGGGGACACCATCATCGCTCCCAAGGCCTGGGCAGTGGGCACCCAGCTGTACAGCATCCTTAAATACGTCAGTCCGCTGAACATCCGTTATTCTCCCGCCGTCATGCTCCTGACCTGGGATGCTTACGAACAAATGCCCCAGGACTACCGCGACCGCTTTATGGCGGTCCGGCCCAAGATTATGCGGGATTTCTGCCTGGCCGCGCGCGAAGACAACGACAAGTGCCTCAATGCATTGATTGAATACGGCATCAAACAACGCGAAATGTCCCCGGAGGAAAAAGCCAAGCTCGAATCCATGGCGCATACGGTGTGGGAAGATCAGGCCGACCAGCAATACCCCGCCGAGCTCCTTGAACAGATCCAGGATCATCTGGAAGCGTTTCGCAGCAATAAATAGCTTCGTTGTAAAACCGATATAACCATCCTTTTTAGCAGGAGATTGCACGATGAAGAGGTTAGGACTGTTGGAGACGTCTCAGCTTGCCATTAAAGCTCCGTTCATAAAACCGGCAAGATACCACGTAAGGCGCGCGCTTCCCGCCCTGGGCTACGGAACCGCGTTCAAGCTGCTCATGCCGGATAAACTTTGGAAACTGGCCGCTGCAGGAAAAACCAATGCGGCGCCCACGCTTATTCTCAATATGATGGACGTCAGGGGCGAACAGGAAGCCGTGGTTTCGGACGAAAAACGCCTGAAAACCAAGGATTTTAAGGATCGTTTTCTCAGAATCGCCAACTGGCTCATCCATTCCGGGATGCAGCCCAAGGATAAAGCCGCCGTGCTTATGCACAATTCCGCCGAAGTGCTGGAAACCCTGGTGGGCGCATCCTTCGCCGGGTGCACCAGCCCCGGCCTGAACTGGCACCTCGCAGGTGAGGAACTGGCCAAGACCATCAACGTTTCCAAGCCTAAAACCATTTTCGTGGGCGAGGATTTTGTGGATCGGATTTTGGGAATCGCCGATCAAATCCCTTCGGTGAAGAATTTCGTGGCCGTGGGCGCCAAGGTTCCCAAAGGCTGGATTCCTTACGAAGAGGCGGCGGCATTTTCCCGGAACGCCATGCCGTCGGGCCGATTCATTTTCGGCGCTGCGCCTTATACTTCCGGAACCACCGGCGTGCCAAAAAACGTCAACCTGAACGACGGCCTGAGCTACCTGTTTGACGACACGGCCCCCGCTCCCAATGCAGAGCTCATGGAGTATTTCGAGCTTTTGTTCAGCATGTTGAACGCCGGATTTCATCTGAACATGCACAAGATCAAGGATTTGCGCTCCCTGGTCATCACGCCCATGTACCACGCAGGGACCATTGCGGCCCTGTTTCCGGTCTTGTACGGCGGAACCCTGGTGCTGGAGTCCAAATTCGACCCGGAGCAGGTTCTGGCGACCATGCAGAAGGAACGCATTTCGTGGACCTTTATGGTCCCCACCATGTTGAGCAGAATCCTGCATCTGCCTGACGAGGTGAAGCGTAAATACGATCTCTCGTCCATGCGCTCCCTGATTTCCGGCGCCGCGCCGTGCTCCCCGGAAATCAAGACCGGAATCAACGAGTTGTTCATGCAGCAGGGCGCTCCCGGTCCCGTGTTTCACGAGTATTACGGCTCCACCGAAACCATGATGGTTTCCGTGCTCAGGCCCGGCGATTACAACAATCGCCCCGAACGTCTCAAAAGCGTGGGCAAACCCCGGTGCGGGGAAGTCCGCCTGGTGGACCCATTAACCGAGCAAGCCGTGAAAAACGGCGAACAGGGCTCCATCTGCGCCCGCACGGTCAGCACCCTGGGGCTTTCCTACGGGACCGACAGCAGCCTGTTGGACGATGCCTACGTGACCATCAACGGCAAGCTCTATTACAAGGACGGCCTCATGGGATACCAGGACGAGGAAGGCTTCCTGTATCTTACGGACCGCATTAAGGACATGGTGATTTCCGGCGGCGTGAACGTCTTTCCCGGCGAGGTGGAAAAAGCCCTGGCGTCCCACCCGGCCGTGGACGACGTGGCCGTTTTCGGCGTGCCGGATCAGGACCTTGGGGAGGTCATGCGGGCTGAAATTCAATTAGTGCCGGGCGCGGAAATGACTGAGGAGGAAGCCTTCGCCCACTGCAAGGAGCAAGGTTTGTTCGGCTATAAAATGCCCCGATACATTGGGTTTACGGAAAAACTGCCCCGCCGGATCGACGGTAAGATGATCAAAAGGGAGTTGAAGGAAAAATACTGGCCTGCTTCTTAAATAGCAATTTTTTTTACTATAGCTTGTCTGCGCGGGATGGAATCTTTTGAATTTCATCCCGCATTCATTTCTGCTTCATATCCGAGAAATTTTCCAAAGGGCTTATTACCAGAACCCCAAAAAGGAAGGGGGGCTGTCTGAGGGGTAGACAGCCCCGCTGTTTGGTGAGTGTGGAGTGGTTCGAGGTGAATCATGTTCCGTCCCACGAGGTCGGTGTTCATGAGGCGGAACGCCGGCAGTAGGCGCCGGTTGCAAAAGATATGGAATTCTATGCTTTCACACTCTGAAATTATGGTCGCGCCTGACATTTTTTCGGTTACAAAAAATATTTAAAAAAGTTTTTTCAACGAGGCTTGCAACCAGGGGCGGTTCTGTGTATTAGAGAATTCGACGCATATGTGCATCACTATCAGCATTGGGAAAGAAGGGACATGCCTCAGCGAAAGAAAATCCTGCCTCTCAAACAGGTCTACCAAATCAAGGTCTCATTGAAAAACATCCGTCCCCCCATCTGGAGACGGCTGTTAGTCACCAGCGATACAACCCTGCCGCGATTTCACATGATCATCCAAAATGCCATGGGATGGCAAAACGGACACGAGCATGTCTTTGAAATTGAAAAAATGGAGTTTGGCGTCAACGATCCTTACGACCCCACGTCGCCCAAGGACGAGACCAAAATTCGCCTCTCCAAGATCGTGAACCGGGAAGGCCAGCGCTTTAAGTACATCTACGATTACGGCGATTACTGGGAGCACGAAGTGCTTGTGGAAAAGATTCTGCCTCTGGAAAAGGGCGAATCCTATCCCCAGTGCATCAAGGGCAAACGCGCATGCCCGCCCGAAGACGTGGGCGGCCCTCCAGGGTATCAGGACTTGCTGGAAGCTCTGGAAAGCCCGGAGGAGGCGGATAACGTGGAACTCCTGGACATCGTGGAAGATGACTGGGACCCGGACCACTTTGACCTTTCCGAAGCCAATGAAATGCTGACGGCCGTGTAATTCGCCGCCGCTTCGCTTTAGAAATTTTTTGCATCCAACCACGGACCAATCAGGGAGAAGCCATGATTGAACCCAAGGACCGCATTATTTTCGCCCTGGACGTGCCTTCTTTGGACCAGGCGTCCCATTACGTCAAGCTATTAGCCCCCCATATAGGCATGTTCAAGGTGGGCCTGGAGCTTTTCGCCGCCGAAGGGCCCTCCGTGGTCAAGGAAGTCCTCAACGCCGGAAATCGTGTATTCCTGGATTTGAAGCTCCACGACATCCCCAAAACCGTGGAGCGCGCCATGTCCGTTCTGGCGGGCCTTGGCGTCAGCCTGGCCACCGTGCATACCACCGGCGGTCCGGACATGCTTAATGCGGCCGTGGAGGGCGCTCAGGGCAAGCTGGGGGTGATGGGCGTGACCGTGCTCACCAGCGAAGGCGGAAATCCCCAAACCATTTCGGACAGGGTCCTTAGGCGGGCCGAGACGGCCAAGGCGGCCGGATGCGCCGGCGTGGTGTGCTCGGGCCTGGAAGCCGCCAAGGTGCGCCAAGCCGTGGGCGAGGATTTTTTCATCGTCACTCCGGGAATCCGCATGGCGGACGACAATTCCAAGGACGATCAAAAGCGCGTGGTAACCCCGGGCCTGGCCGTTCAGTCCGGCGCCAGCCATATTGTGGTGGGCCGCCCCATCCGGGACGCCGCCGACCCGATCCAGGCCGCCAAGGCCATGGCCCTTGATATAGAAAAAGCGGGATAGATCGCTTTTGAAGCGTGATCCGTCCGACCGAAGCGACGAAACATCGCCATTAAAAACAAAAAAGGGGAAGACGCCCCATACAGCGCGTCTTCCCCTTTGTCTTTTTTTTGTCCTGGCGGATTTAATCCGCGTCCAGGCCGAATTCCGTATGCAGGATCTGGCAGGCCAGCTCCGCGTATTTTTCCTCCACCACGCAGGAAATGCGAATTTCCGAAGTGGAGATCATCATGATGTTGATGCTTTTTGCAGCCAGGGTGGAGAACATCCTGGCCGCCACGCCGTGGTGGGACTTCATGCCCACGCCGGTCACGGAGACCTTGGCGATGTTGGTGTCTCCGGCCACGGATTCCGCGCCGATTTCCTTGGCGGTTTTTTCCACGATGGCCAGGGCGTCCTTGTAATCGGTCTTGGGCACCGTAAAGGTGATGTCCGTCATGTTGCTGGCCCGGGTGTTCTGGATGATCATATCCACGGAAATGCCGGCGTCGGCTACGGCGGAGAAGACTTTGGCGGCCACGCCGGGTTCGTCCGGGACCTTGGTTACGGTGATTCTGGCGTCGGTTTTCACAAAGGTGACGCCGGCCACCAGCATACGTTCCATATCCCTATCTTCACAGACTATCATGGTCCCTTCCTCCTCATTAAATGACGAACGCACATGCACAGGCACGTTGTGCTTGGCCGCAAATTCCACCGAGCGGATCTGCAGCACCTTGGCCCCCAGGCTGGACATTTCCAGCATGACGTCATGGGTCACGCACTTGAGCTTGCGCGCCTTGGAGACCACGCGGGGATCGGCGGTGTATACGCCGTCCACGTCCGTATAGATTTCACACGAATCCGCTCCCAAGGCGGCCGCTACGGCTACGGCGGAGGTGTCGGAGCCTCCCCGGCCCAGGGTGGTTATGTTGCCGCAGCCGTCCACTCCCTGGAAGCCGGCCACGACCACGATGGCGTTGTCCGCCAGGGCGTCCTTGATGGGGCCCGCCTGGACGTCCAGGATTCTGGCGCTTTGACTTGCGTTATTGGTCAGGATGCGAACCTGATGGCCCAAAAAGGATTGGGCTTTGTATCCCATTTTTTCCAGGGCGATGGAGAGCAGCGCCACCGTGGTTTGCTCTCCGGTGGCCAGCAAAACGTCCATTTCCCGTTTATTGGGCTTGTCGGAAAGCACCTCGGCCATTTGAATCAGATGGTCCGTCACGCCGCTCATGGCGGACAAAACCACCACCACCTGATTGCCCGCATCATAGGTTTTGGCTACGCGTTTAGCCACCTCCTGAATGCGGACCAGGTCTCCCACTGACGTCCCGCCGTATTTTTGTACTATTAAACCCATGCTTTACCTCGCATTGAAGTCAGAATTCAAAGATGAAGCCCTTTATCAGATTAACCATTGGTTGTCCAGTGGGGTGGAGGAAGATTTTCCTTTTCATCTCCTCCATGGCCGAAATATGGATGAACAGGTCCGGTTTCAGGTCTTCAAAGTCGGACCGGTCCGCCCATTCCACCACAACCACGCTCTGGTCGTCAGCCAGGTCAAACAGGCCGATGTCCTCCAGGTCCGCGTCGCCGGTCAGCCGGTACAGGTCGGCGTGCTGAAGCGTCAGACGGGCCGGGTACTCGTTTACAAGGGTGTAAGATGGGCTGGTAATGGGTACTTCTTCGGGAACGCCGAGTCCCCTTGCCAATCCCTGGACAAAGCAGGTCTTGCCTGCTCCCAGGTCTCCCACAAGGGCGATGACGCAGCCTTTTTCCAAGGCTTTTCCAAGCCGCCTCCCCAGGTCCTGGGTCTGGGAGGCGGAGTTCGTCTCAAAAGACCGGGAATACTCAGGCATTCTTCCAAACTCCGGCCAGGGCCTTGGGAACCATGCTCATGACGTCCGTGGCAAGGTATCCGGCCGGGGCGATGTTTTCGGCAATCAGGTCGGCCGCGGCGCCGTGCACGAACACGCCCAGCCTGGCGGAGCGCTCCGGCCCCAGGCCCTGAGCCAGGAATGCGCCGATCAGGCCCGTCAGTACGTCGCCCATGCCGCCGGAAGCCATGCCCGGATTGCCCGTGGGATTGATGCACACCAGTCCGTCCGGGTGCGCAACCACGGTGTTGGCGCCTTTCAAGACCACATGCACTTGATTTTTTACAGCGAACTCGCGTGCGACCTCGGTCCGGTTCTCCTGGATTTCCTGGGCGCTCAGGCCCGTCAGACGCGCCATTTCACCGGGATGAGGCGTCAGGATGACAGGGGAGGGCGCCCTTTTGAGAAGCGTCGGATTTTGGGCTATCAGATTCAGGGCGTCGGCGTCCGCAATCATGGGAACCGGGCATTCCAGAAGCAGGGTTTGCACGAGCTTGCCCGTTTCCTCATGGGTTCCCAGGCCAGGCCCTATGGCCAGGGCGGTTTTTTCCGCCAGCAGCATTTTAACGGCTTCCTGGGCGCTGAGGGCGATTTCGCCGCTCTGGGTTTCCGCCAAAGGCGAGGTCATGGCTTCGATGACCAATCCCTCCAGAACCGGGCACAGGCTTTGGGGCGCGGCCAGGGTCACCAAACCCGCGCCCGCCCGCATGGCGCTCATGGAGGCCATGGCCGCCGCTCCCGTTTTGCCCGGAGATCCGGCAATCACCAGCAGGCGGCCCAGGTCACCCTTGTGGATGTGTTTGGGGCGGTCCAGGGCCGGCCCCAGCAATTGGGGCGAAATCAGCCTGTGCGCCGCGCCCACCGCCTTGGCAATGGATTTGGGAATGCCGATGTCCACCACGTGGAGCTTGCCGGTCAAGCCCGAACCGGGCATGACCATATGCCCCACCTTGGCGAACCCGAACGTGGCCGTGGCGTCCGCCTGGATGCACAGCCCGCACTGGCCGCTGTCCGCAAACAGGCCGGAAGCGATGTCCACGGCGAAAACAAAGGCGTTGGAATCGTTTATTATCTGAATGACGTCGCCGTACAGGCCGCGGACCGGCGTGGAAAGCCCGGTGCCTAAAATAGCATCCACCCACACGCCAAAGCCCTGCATGGCGTGCTGATGCTCACGGAGAGACTCCTTGTCCGTGATTTCCACCAGGGGAAGGCCCATTTTTTGGACCAGAGCCAGATTCGCCTTGGCGTCTCCGGTCAGGTCGCCGGTCTTGCAAAGCAGATAAATCACTACATGAACGCCGCGCTCGGCAAGGCCCCGGGCGATGACAAAGCCGTCCCCGCCGTTATTGCCCTTGCCGCAGGCGACGCCCACCTTTTGGGTCTTGATGTCCGGCACGTGCGAGCAAAGAATATCCGTGGCGCCTCGCCCGGCGTTTTCCATTAAAACGCGCCCGGGAATGCCGAATTCCTCTATGGTGCGGCGGTCCATCTCCCGCATTTCTTCCGCTGTAACCAGATACACGATGTCGCCTCCGAGAACATGTCGCAAAATTCAACGATTGAGACTGGCGAATAAAATCCGAAAAATCGGCGTCAGATCAAACCTGACGGGCCAAAGCCAGCATTTCCTTGACCGCGGCGTCCAGGCCGATGAACACGGCCCGGCTGACAATGGAATGGCCAATGGAAAACTCCTGGATCTCCTTGACGCCTATAAAATCCTGGATAGACCGAAAGTCGATGCCGTGCCCGGCGTGGACTTCCATGCCCACTTTCCGGGCAAGGCGCGCCGCTTCCTGAATGGCCGCCATGGCCTTGGGAGAGCGGGATTCGCAAAAATCTCCGGTGTGCAGCTCCACCACGTCGGCGCCGGCTTTGTGGGCGGCCTTGATCTGATTCAGGTCCGGGTCCACAAACAGGCTGACCTTGATTCCGCCCGCCTGAAGCGTCTTGACGGCGTCGGCCACCGAATCCTTATGCATAACCACGTCCAGGCCGCCTTCCGTAGTCACTTCCTCGCGTTTTTCAGGCACCAGGGTGGCCTGATGCGGCTGGACTTCCAGGGCGATGCCGATCATTTCAGGCGTGGCCGCCATTTCAAGAATCAACTTGCTTTGAACAATCTGGCGGATGATCCTCACGTCCCGATCCTGAATGTGACGCCGGTCTTCCCTTAAATGAACCACCACTCCGTCAGCCCCGGCCAGTTCCACCAAAACGGCCGCAGCCACAGGGTCCGGATAATCCACGCCCCTGGCTTGCCTTAACGTTGCAACATGGTCCACATTGACTGCCAAACCCGCCATTTTATATCCCTTTCTATATATTTTTGAATTGTTCAAATAGCTCCGCTTCTTTGGCCTGCATCAAGGCGGTTTCCTCCGGCTCTGCATGGTCGTGGCCGACCAGGTGCAAAATTCCGTGGATCAAAAGCTCCAGAATCCGGACGTACAGATCCACGCCTGCGTCCTCAGCCTCTTTGGCTGCGACGTCCGTGCATATTACGACGTCCCCGATGATTTCCGGATTGATCTCATTGAACGGCCCTTCCATCATGGGAAAGGCGAGCACATTGGTGGGGCCTTGTTTGCCGACGTATTCCTCGTGGAGCTCCGCCATGCGGCCGCCGTCCACGATCAGGACCGAGAGTTCGGAGTCAGGACAGTCCAAGGCGCTTAAGACTGCCTGAGCTGCCTTTTCCATTCTGGGGAGATTTATCTCCATTTTTTGCTGATTGTCCGTTAGCACCGGCATTGGCTTTTTTTCCTTCTTTCTTTTTCCCGTCCCCCTTTTTGCCTTCTCCCTTGGAGGCGGACTCTATGTACTCCACCCGATGGTGGTATATTCCGGATAAAATTTGATTGAAGCTCTTGGCGATCTGATGCAAATCCTTCAGGGTCAGTTCGCATTCGTCCAATTGCCCGTCGGAAAACACGTTGTTGACCAACCGCTGCACCAGCCCCTGGATTCTGGCCGGCGTGGGGTTTTCCAAGGTCCTGGAGGCGGCTTCCACAATATCGGCCAGCATGACCAGGCCCGCTTCCTTGGTCTGGGGCCTGGGGCCGGGATAGCGAAAATCCGCTTCGCTCACGTTTTCTTCGCCCCTAAGCTGCTTGGCTTTCTCGAAAAAGTAGCTGATTTTGCTGGTTCCGTGATGCTGCTGGATGGTATCCGTAATGGCCTTGCCCAGCTTGTAGCGGGTGGCCATTTCCACGCCGTCCCTGACATGGGCGATGAGGATCAGGCTGGACATGGATGGCGCCAGCTTGTCGTGGCGGTTTTTTCCGCCCATCTGGTTTTCTATAAAATACAGGGGTTTGTTTATTTTCCCAATGTCGTGGTAATACCCGCAAACCCGGGCCAAAAGCGGATTGGCGCCAATGGCTGTGGCTGCGGCTTCCACCAGACTGCCCACCAGCATGCTGTGATGATAGGTGCCCGGCGCCTCCAGCATGAGCCTGCGCAGGACGGGTTTGTCCAGGTTGGCCAGTTCCAGCAGCTTGATGTCCGTGGCGAAGCCGAAGGAGACCTCCACCAAAGGCACGATGCCCGCCGTCAGTACGCCCGCTCCCATGCCGCCGATAAAGGCCATGGACATGTCAATGACCAGAGGCTTTACCGCGGGAGCGCCCGTATAAAGATACAAAGCCGCCACAAGGCCCACGTTCAGCAGCCCGACCTTGGCGCCCGCCTTGATGAAGACGTTGCGCTCCCGGCATTCCTTGGTCCAATAGGCTCCCAGAGTGGAGTTTAAAAAGAAGTATATCCAGGATTCAAACGGCTTGGCGAACAAGGCCGAGGCGAAAAAGCCCATGGCGATGGCGAAGGGCAGGGCCACGTCCAGGCCCAGGAACAGGCAAAGGATCATGGACCCGGCCGCCAGCGGCGCTGCGAATATAGCTGGGGATGAAAAGGGCGCGGCCCCGGACTCATGGGGAAAAACCGCAGAAATGCTTAAGAACAAACGGGCCACAACAAAAAAACTGAGCAGCACCAGGCATACAAACAGAAACTCCCGGCCCTTTTGCCCCTGCTCCCGGCTGGAAGGCCGCAAATAAACCAGATGAAAGGCGATGAGGAAGAAAAGCACGATAAAGCCCATGCCAATGCCCCGGATTACGGTGCGTTGATTGCCTTCCTGCTTGTTCAGGGCGTTGAGCTTTTTAACGTGCTCCGCCGTGACTTTATCGCCGTCCCGCAAAAGCATTTCTCCGGCTTTGATGATGTAATGCGCCTCGGTGACGGCTTCTCTGGCCTCCTGCTTGCGCGCCAGGGTTTCCTGCATGTTCAGGGTGATGTTGGGCTTGATCAGCTTTTGGCAAAGCTCGACCACCAGATTGATCAGATTCGGGTTGAAGTCCTTGAGAATGGGATCGCCCACAACGCGAACCATGGTGCGGGCTTGGGCGTAGCTGTAAAATTGCTTAAGGCTTTGCACATAGGCTTCATTCTTGGATTGCAGGCCCCGAAGCATAATGCCCCGGTTGGCCTCCTCAAGCAGAATTTCCTTGTTGGCCACCACGCCGTTCGCCAGAATCTGGCTGGCTATTTGCGATATGTGGTTTTCAAGGTTGTGGGAGAAACCGTCTTTGACCAACAGGTGGTAGTTTTCGTCCGTAAGCTCTATGCCCAGCACTTGTTCGAAGGCGGCCTTGTTGTCCGCCAGGACGTCGGCAAGCGGGCGGATGGCCGGCCGGACGGCTTGGGAAGCGTCCTGCCCCTCCGATTCGTGGGGTTGGCTGGTTTTCGCAGCCTCCTCCAAAGCCTTGGCGTGATCCGCTATGATTCTACGGGACCCTTCAAAGGCCGCATGCAATTTCTGGATGATTGCATCCCGCATGGCTTCGTCGCGATCGTACACCGTCAAAACCGCTTCAGCCGCCTTGCGCCTGTTTTCTTCCGTAGTTTCCCTATCTTCTACAAAAAGGTCCCTGGGCGCCTTGATGTTCTTGGCTGCAATGTCCCCGACTTTGTAGGTTCGCGAATTCACCACCAGACTGGGGTAAATCAGCAGGGTGATCAGGACTGCAACCAAAGCCAGCACCCAAAAAACCAGGGAGTTGCTATACGGAGAAATACGGCCCTGAATCCGTTTTGTTAGCCTAGAGAAAAACATGACCTCCTCAACAAAACGCCGGCCTTAAAAAAATCTGGCAAGCCGGCTTTCCTGCTGTTAGCGGCGCACTGGTTTTTCAGCCGCCTTTTTGGCTTCGTGCTTTTCATAAGCCTGGATGATATCGCACACCAGACGGTGCCGAACCACATCCCGTTTTCCAAAATATACGAAATCGATCCCGTTTATCCCCTGAAGCAGTTCCTTGACCTCCACCAGGCCCGAACCCTTGGAGTTGGGCAGATCGATTTGGGTGATGTCCCCTGTAATCACCGCTTTGGAATGATATCCAATCCGGGTGAGGAACATTTTCATCTGCTCCGAGGTGGTGTTTTGAGCCTCATCCAGCACAATAAACGAGTCGTTTAGCGTGCGGCCCCGCATGAACGCAAGCGGCGCCACTTCAATGACCCCTTTTTCCATCCAGGCCCCGGCCTTTTCAAAGGGAATCATATCATGAAGCGCATCATACAACGGACGCAGGTAAGGATTCACCTTTTGGGCCAGGTCTCCAGGCAAAAAGCCAAGGGCCTCCCCGGCTTCCACCGCCGGACGGGTGAGGACGATCCGGTTCACCTGGCCTTTGGACAAAGCCGATACGGCCATGGCCATGGCCAAATAAGTCTTGCCCGTGCCCGCCGGGCCAACGCCGAAGACGATATCCGAACGCCTGATGGCCTCGATATAGTCCTTTTGAGCCCGGCTTTTGGGGGTGATGGACCGCTTTTTGGACGTGATGTAAACCGTGTCCAGAAAGATGTCCTTGAGCTTCTGGCGGTGGTCCGTGGATAAAATCCTGACCGCATGATCCACATCCGTGTCGTAAATGGGATAGCCTTTGCGGATAAGTCCGTAAAGTTGCCTGAGGATATTCTCCGCCAGTTCCACGGCGATGGGGTCGCCTTGTATGGCGGCCTGATTGCCCCTGGCGTTTATGCGAACCTCCAGGGCCTGGCCTATGCGGATGAGGTGGCTGTTGTGCTGGCCAAAAAGCTGCCTGGCGCAATCGTTTTCATCGAATTCCAGGACGCTTTCCCGCCGATTTTGTTCTGTTTCCAATGTTTCCATATTTTTATGCTTCCGCTTGCTATTTGCAAGTAGGGGGCCGGGCCGATCATTATAATAACGATAGAAACCCGCCGGCCGCCAACCTCCTTTTTTCAGGAGTTGGACCCGATATCATACCACCCTGAAAAAGGGAATGCAAACATCTCTTTCGCTTTTGATAATCAGTAAATATTCAGCACAGTTAAGGGGCAGGATTATGGTCAGGGCCGGGTGAAATAATACACGCAGCTTTTTCCGATAAACGGGTTAAGCAGCTTGTCTAACGCACGGGTAAGCCACGGTTTTTTCATGATATCCCAGACGAGAAACCGGTGATATAGCTGGACCGCGCGGGCGTCCTCGTTGTCCAGGCCCATGGCGCACTTGAGCCACCAATAGGGAGCGTGGAGCGAATGGGCGAAATGGCCGCCCCGGTATTTCATCCCAACGCCTTCGATGAGTTTAAGCAGGGACTTGCGGGTGTATATGCGAATGTGCCCGCCTGGCGTATTGTAATATTGCTCCGAAAGAGTCCAGCAGATCACTTCCGGCGTGTACCTGGGCACGCTCACCGCCAGCACTCCGGCGGGCTTAAGCACCCGCACCAATTCGGCGGCGGCCTTTTTATTATTGGGGATATGCTCCAAAACCTCCGAGCAGATGACCGCGTCAAAAAAATCGTCTTCAAACGGAAGGCGAGTGCAGTCCCCTGAAAAAACCTGCCACGTTCCTCCGCCGCCCATGCCGGAGTCGTCCATGGCGCAAAGCATGCTGCGGGTTTGAGCCGCGTCCTTGGGATTAAGATCCAGGCCCACGGCTGTGATTCCCGGCTGGCAATAGGCCTCGCAAGTATGGCGGCCCTGGCCGCAGCCCACGTCCAGAATCCTGCCGCCCGGCTTCACATTGAGGCGTTTGAAATCAACGGTAATCACTGATCGCCTCGCGGTACACGTCGGCAGTCTGTTCTGCGGCGTTCTTCCAGGTGAAAAGTTTATGAACCCGGTCGTATCCGGCCTTGCCGTATGCCTCCGCCTTTTGGGGATTGTCCAGCAGGTCGATGATGGCTTTTTCAAGGGCCAGGGGATCGGCGGGCGGAACCAGAACTCCGGAGTCTCCCACAACCTCGGGCAGCGCGCCGCCGGTGGTGCTGATAACCGGCAGGCCGCAGGCCATAGCCTCTCCGGCCGGAAGCCCGAAGCCCTCGTATACCGAGGGAACCACGGCGATGGCGGCCCGGGAGAACTGCCTTACAAAGGCGTCGTCGTCCAGGCGGCCGGTGAAGTTCACGATGTCCCCAATGCCCAGCTCGCGCACCAGCTTGACAATGCCGCCGTGCTTTTTGGGCGTGCCTATCACAGTTAGGGTTACATCCCGTTTTTTACGGACCTCGTACACCGCTTTGAGCAGATGATACAGCCCCTTGAGAGGCGTGTCCGCGCTGTTGGTCACCAGCAGCCGGTTTTTCTCCCGTTTCACCCCGTGCATGGGCCTGAAGTGGTTGGTGTCGATCCCGTTGGGAACCACCTTGATCTTCTTGGGCCGGACCGGAAACTCCTGGGAGATGTCCTTTTTGCTGGCTTCCGAAACCGTAACCACCCGGGTCATGTGCCGGGACACCCGCTTTTGCATGTCAATGAACGAATACCAGCGATGGATTTTCAGCTTTTTGAAGGGAGAGCGCACGGATTGGACGGCCACGTCCCGGTCAACCGTAATAGGGTGATGAATAGTAGCCACCGCCGGTAAAAAACGGGTGGCGCCCCATATTCCGTAGGACAGGCATTGGTTGTCGTGTATTATATCGTAATTATTATGGAATTTGGACAAAAACATATAAGCGCGCACGCCGAAAGTAAAGGGCTCGGGATACCCCATGGTAGTCACGCCCATCCATTCGATGAAGTTGATGGGATCCATCAACTCGCCTACGCCGGGCATGCGAAAAGGATCCTCGGCGTTATACAGGTCCAGGTTCTGAAGCTTGTGCAATCCCACCCCATCCACCAATTCAGGATAAGGAGGGCCCGAGACCACATCCACTTCATGGCCTATGGATCTTAACGCGGAGGAGAGATATTTGACATAAACCCCTTGTCCGCCGCAGTGTGGATTGCTTCGATAGCTAAGCAAGCAGACGCGCAAAGGGCGGTCTCCATGGATGGCTTCCAATTGGCTCTTAGTATGTTTTTTGCTCATTACGCTTTGGCTCTGGAAAATTAAACCGCGGGTCAATAGTGGAAAAACGGGCTACCATTTGCCTTGAACAAAAGCAACTTTTTTTTAACAAGTTTTGTTCAAATATACCACTTGTTCAAAAACGCCCATTCCTGTAATTTGCTTGTTTCATTGTCTATATTTTCGAAATAAAGCAAAATGAAATCCAGCGGTTGATGGAAAAAAGTCTTGCAAAATTCTAGTAATTGTGTAAACACACATCTGCTTAATACGCTAGGGGTTATTAAGCAGAACTCCCGGCCTATTTTGGTTGAGAGTCAGCTTGATTTTCATATATATTCAAATGGTTACACCATAAGGAGAGTTAAGGCATGGCACAGGTTTTATCTGACAGGCGGGATGTGCAGTTCGTACTCAACGAACAGCTGCAAATAGGGGATCTTTGCAAAAGCGAGCGCTACGGAGATCTCAACACCAAAACTTTTGACCTTTTCATGAACGAAGCCAGGGCTCTGGCCACCAAGGAACTGCTTCCCACCCGGGAAGAATCCGACCGCGTGGGCGCCACCTGGGACGACGGAAACGTGACCGTTCCTCCTTCCTTTCACAGGGCTTACAAACTGTTCCGCGAAGGCGAATGGCTGACCATCGCCGATGACATCGAAGTGGGCGGCCAGGGCATGCCCCAGGTGCTGGCTTTCGCCTCTCTGGAACTTTTCGCCGCCGCCAACATGGCTTTCTCCATTTACACCATGCTGGGTCACGGCGCCGGCAAGCTGATTGAAGTTTACGGCAGCGAACTGCAAAAGAAAATGTTCTTGGGCAAGGTCTACTCCGGCGAGTGGGGAGGCACCATGTGCCTGACCGAACCCGAAGCAGGCTCCGACGTGGGCGCCCTGACCACCACCGCCGTGAAGAACGAAGACGGCACCTACAATATCACGGGCAACAAAATTTTCATCAGCGCCGCTGATCACGACCTGGTGGATAACGTGGTCCATCCGGTTCTGGCCCGCATTGAAGGAGACCCTGCAGGGACCTCCGGCATCTCCATCTTCCTGGTCCCCAAATACTGGGTGAACGAAGACGGAACCACGGGCGATTACAACAACGTGTACGTGGATCGCATTGAAGAAAAAATGGGCATCCACGCCTCCGCCACCTGCTCCGTGCAGTTCGGCGCCAAGGGCCCCTGCCGCGGCCTGCTGCTGGGCGAAGAACGCAAGGGCATGCGCATCATGTTCCACATGATGAACGAAGAACGCCTGAACGTGGGCGTTCAGGGCCTGGGCAGCGCAAGCGCCGCTTATCTGCTGGCTCTCAACTACGCCCGTGAGCGCGTGCAGGGCAAGGAAATCCTCAAGTCTCGCGATCCCGAAGCCAAGGGCGCCACGATCATCCATCATCCCGACGTTCGCCGCATGCTCATTCAGATGAAGGCTTACGTGGAAGGCCTCAGAAGCCTCAATTACTTCACCGGCCTCTGCATGGACAAAGTCGTGATTTCCGAAAGCGACGAAGAAAAAGCTCTGTACCAGGGCTTTGTGGACCTGCTCACCCCCATCTGCAAGGGCTACTCCACGGAAAAATCCGTGCTGGTTTGCAACGACGCCATCCAGACTTACGGCGGCTACGGCTTCACCAAGGAATATCCCGTGGAGCAACTCGCCCGCGACACCAAGATCCTCACCATTTATGAAGGCACCACCGGCATTCAGGCCGCCGACCTTCTGGGCCGCAAACTCGGCATGCAGAAGGGTCAGGTTTTCATGAAGTTCCTGGAGCAGATCAACGCAACCATCGCCAAAGGGAAGGAAATGGAAGCCACCAAGGCGTTGGCCGAAAACCTGGAAAAGGCAGTCATCAAGTTTTCCGAGACTGCCATGTCCGTCGGCAAAGCCGCCGCTTCCGAAAAAGTGCTGGCCGCTTTCGGCCACGCCACGCCTTTCATGGAAGTCATGGGCGACATCGTCATGGGTTGGATGCACCTGTGGAGAGCCACCGTGGCAGCCCCCATGGTTGAAAAAGGCAAAAAGGACCTTGCCTTTTACAAAGGACAAATGGAAACCGCCCGCTACTTCATCAATGTTATGCTGCCCATAACCTTCGGCAAGATGGATTCCATCCTCGCCCTGGACGATGCAGCCGTAGCCATTGACGACGCTTCCTTCGGCGGATAACAGGCAACTTAGTCAGGCAACGCCGGGCCGTTCTGTTTTCAGGGCGGCCCGGTAACCATTTAATCGGAGATAACCAATGGAAACAACACACGAAGTCGTTGCCGCCGCGCCTGTGGAGCAGGCAGCGGGAGCAGCCCATGATCTGATCATCAACCTGCCTGCCCATTCCAGTTTTCTGGGCATTCCGGTATGGTTTTTCGCGCTGGTGATTCCGGCTGTGGCCATCGGCCTGTTCGCCTATATCATGGCCAATCGCATGAAGCCCCTGGTATTGGCCAACCCGGACTTCCGGCTCAACCAGATCCCCGAGCGGGTGTTCCGCCTTGTGAAGTTCGCCATCGGCCAGTGGCGGCAGCCCCGTTACATGACGGCGGGCCTGCTGCATATCTTCATTTTCGCCGGGTTCATGATTCTGTCCATCAACTCCACCCGTCTGGTGATCTGGGGCCTCGCTCCGGACTTCCAGTTCCCGGGCCTGAACGGAATCGGCGGAACCATCTACCAGTTCATCAAGGAAATCGCAGCCACCCTGGTGCTGGTTTCGTGTATCATCGCAGCCATCCGCCGGGGCATTATCAAGCCCGCGCGCTACGCCGTGCCGCCCGCCCTCGGCCATGACCACACGGGCGAGGCGGTTTTTGTGCTGGCCATGATCTCGGGCCTCATGCTGGGCGACTTTTTCTACGAAGGCACCAAGATCGCGGCGGAAGTCCGCAGCGGGCACGAAGCCGGCATGCTCATTCCCCTGACCGGGACCTGGTGGGTGTACATGTTCGTGAAAAACGCCTCGGTGAGCACGCTGCAGCACGTGAACACCTGGGCCTACCTGGCGCACGAAATAATCTTCTTCAGCTTTTTGAACATCCTGCCTCTGGGCAAGCACTTCCACGTCATCACCTCCTTACCCAACGTTTTCCTGTCCAAGCTGAACAAAGGCTCGGTCAAGCCCGTCAAATGGGGCATCACGGAAGAGGAGCTGGACGATCTGGAATCCCTGGGCGTCAAAAAGGCCACGGACTTCACCTGGAAGCACATCCTGGACTTCTACTCCTGCGCCGACTGCGGCCGCTGCTCGGATCAGTGTCCGGCCAACGCGGTGGGACGTCCCTTGTCCCCCCGGTTCGTGACCATCAAATGCCGCGACAAGATATTCGGCGCCTTTCCCCTGAAGGGCGAAGCGCTGCCCAACGACGAACTCATCGGCACGGTTTTGTCCGAAGACGAAATCTGGTCCTGCACCACCTGCGGCGCCTGCGAAGAGGAATGTCCCATCTTCATCGAATACATCGACAAGATGGTGGACCTGCGCCGGGGCATGGTGGACGAGGGCAATGTGCCCCAGTCCCTGCAAAAGCCCTTGAGCGCCATGGAAAAACGCGGCAATCCCTACGGCAAGATGGAAAAGAAGCGCGCCGAATGGGCCAAGGAAATCGCGGAGGAGACTCCGGTGGCCGTGCTCAATCCCAAAAAGGGCGAGACCTGCGAGACCCTGTACTTTGTGGACTCCATCACGTCCTATGACGATCAGATCTCCAAGATCGCCCAGTCCACGGCCCGCGTGCTCACCGCCGCCGGCGTGGAGTTCGGCGTTCTGGGGCCTGCGGAAAAG
>NZ_FQZU01000038.1 GCF_900142135.1 Desulfatibacillum alkenivorans DSM 16219
CTGCGCGGGACCAAGCGCGAGGACGTGGAGCGCGGCCAGGTTGTGACCCATGTGGGCAAAATCAAGCCTTACACCAAGTTCAAGGCGGAAGTGTATGTCCTGAGCAAAGAGGAAGGCGGACGCCACACCCCGTTCTTCACGGGCTACCGTCCCCAGTTTTACTTCCGGACGACGGACGTGACGGGCGTGGTGACCCTGCCTGAAGGCGTGGAAATGGTAATGCCCGGCGACAACGTGGCCATTGAGGCCGAACTGATTACGCCCATCGCCATGGAAAAGGAAGTGCGCTTCGCCATCCGTGAAGGCGGCCGCACCGTGGGCGCCGGCGTCGTTTCCGAAATTATAGAGTAGAGGATTACAGGTTTATACCATGTTAATGAATGACAAAATACGGATTCGGCTTAAGGCTTACGACCATAAGCTTCTGGACCAATCAGCCGCTGACATAGTCGATACCGCCAGACGCACTGGGGCCAAGGTTGTGGGGCCCATCCCGCTGCCCACGCGCATCAACAAGTACTGCGTTCTTCGTTCGCCCCACGTGGACAAGAAATCGCGGGAGCAATTCGAGGTAAGGACCCACAAAAGGCTGCTGGACATTCTGGAACCGACTCAGCAGACCGTGGATGCGCTTATGAAACTGGACCTCTCCCCCGGAGTGGATGTCGAAATCAAGGTGTGATTCGGGGTACGTCCATAGAAGAATATACTCTCCCGCCGGTCCCGGATCTCATGCCGGGGCGGCGTGGACAGATGTATTAAGTCAGGAAGTGACAGGCCATGAGCAAAGGATTATTGGGAAAAAAACTGGGGATGACCGGTCTTTTCTCGTCTAACGGGCGCCACATTCCGGTTACGGTGATAGAAGCCGGACCTTGCGTGGTCACCCAGATCAAGACCAAGGACAAAGACGGATACAACGCCCTGCAACTCGGTTTTGGGCCTAAGAAGGAAAGCCATACGAACAAGCCCGAGACCGGGCACTTTGAGAAAAGCGGCGGAACCGCTTATGTCATGGTCAAGGAATTCGCCGTTGACAATCCCGAAGACTTCGAACTGGGACAGGCCATCTCCACCGAGTTGTTCGCGGTGGGCGAAAAGATCGACGTCGCCGGCTTGTCCAAAGGGCGCGGTTTTGCAGGCGTCATGAAAAGACACGGCTTCGGCGGCGGCAGAATGACCCACGGCGGCCGCTGTAAACGCCGGCCTGGCTCCATCGGCTGCAGCGCCTGGCCTTCCAAGGTCATTAAAGGTAAAAAGCTGCCCGGCCATTACGGAGTGGAACGGAAAACCGTAAGGAATCTGGAAATTGTGGATATCCGGGCCGATCAAAATCTCATCCTCCTCAAGGGGGCGGTTCCCGGCGCCAAATCCGGCATGCTGGAGCTGAAGAAGTTGAAGTTCGGCGGCAAGTAAACCAACGGGGCTTGCATTTCTCAGTCCCTTCGCGTGAAAGCGATATGAGGCATAGTTATGGCAAAGGTAGAAGTTTGCAACATGAGCGGCGAAAAGGTTTCCGAAATTGACCTGGCCGACGAAATTTTTGGAGTGGAAGTAAAGGGCAGCGTGCTCCACGAAGTCGTGGTCATGCAGCTGGCCAACCGGCGCGCCGGCACGGTATGCGTCAAGAACCGCTCCGACGTTCGCGGCAGCACACGGAAGCTCTACCGCCAAAAAGGAACAGGCCGCGCAAGAAAAGGCGACATCAAGTCTCCGGTTCTGAGAGGCGGCGGCGTGGTTTTCGGCCCCCATCCCCGGGACTACTCCTATAAGGTGCCCAAGAAAGTGCGCAAAGCCGCCCTTAAAATGGCCCTTTCCTCCAAGCTGGCGGACAACAGCTTGAAGGTCGTGGACAACATGGATCTTCCGGAAATCAAGACAAAGGCCTTCGCTGAAGCCATGGCGGCCATGGGCGTAGACACCGCCCTCATCGTCACTACAGGCGAAGAAAAGAACCTGGAGCTTTCGGCCAGGAACGTGAAGGGCGTGAAAGTCATGCCCACCGCCGGTCTGAACGTATATGACATTCTGAAGTACGGCAATCTCATTCTCGCCCAAGGCGCCATCGAAGCCATTGAAGGGAGGTTGCTCTAATGAACGCATACGAGATCATCAGACGCCCGGTGGTGACGGAAAAAAGCACCATTCAAAAAGAAGAAAACAACCAGCTCACCTTTGAGGTGGACAAAAAAGCCAACAAGGTAGAGATCGCCCGGGCCATTGAAAAGATTTTCAAGGTCAAGGTGTTGGACGTGCGGACCTCCACGGTCAACGGCAAGTTCAAACGCCGCGGAAGAGTTCTGGGCAAACGCCGCGACTGGAAGAAGGCCATGGTCACCCTGGCCCCCGGCGCGCGCATTGATTTCTTCGACGGCGTATAGACAGGCAAGGTTTTAACTAGACAGGCATCTTGCCGCAATTTCGGTTGCGGCAAATTCAATTGGGAGGACGACCCATGGCGGTCAGAAAAACAAAACCCACTTCGCCCGGAAGGCGTTTTCAGGAATTCGGCACCTTTGAGGAAATCACCAAAAAGAAGCCCGAAAAAAGCCTGATCAAGGTGGTCAAGAAAAGCGGCGGCAGGAATGCCAACGGGCGCGTGACCTGCCGGCATCGCGGGGGAGGATCCCGCAGACAGCTCCGGATTGTGGACTTCAAGCGGAATAAAACCGGCATCCCCGCCAAGGTGGCCGCCATTGAATACGATCCCAATCGCGGCGCACGCCTCGCTCTTCTTCATTACGTGGACGGAGAGAAACGTTACATCATCGCCCCGGTCAACCTGACGGTGGGCGATGTGGTGGAAAGCGGACCCGAAGCCGACATCAAGCCCGGCAACGCGCTTCCCCTCAACAACATCCCTCTGGGCACCCAGATTCATAATGTCGAGTTGAAGGTCGGCAAAGGCGGACAGATCGTCCGCGGCGCCGGAACCTTTGCGCAATTGGTTGCCAAGGAAGGCAAGTACGCCCAGGTGCGCCTGCCCTCCGGCGAAGTTCGTCTGGTTCTGCTCAAGTGCATGGCCACCATCGGACAGGTCGGCAACGTGGAGCACGAAAACCTGGCCTTGGGTAAGGCCGGACGCAAGCGTTGGCTCGGCCGCAGGCCCAGCGTACGCGGCGTGGCAATGAACCCGGTTGACCATCCCATGGGCGGCGGCGAAGGCCGCTCCTCGGGCGGCCGGCATCCTTGCTCTCCCTGGGGCATGCCCACCAAGGGGTATAAGACCCGGAAGAACAAGACAACCGACAAGTTTATCGTAAGAAAGCGCAATAAACGCTAAATAGCATTCATTAGGAGTGGTTATGCCTCGGTCATTAAAAAAAGGGCCGTATATCGAGCCGAAGTTATTGAATAAGGTTATGGTTGCCCAGGAAAGCCGCAGCAAAAGGGTTATCCGCACCTGGTCCCGGCGTTCAACCATAATCCCGGAGATGGTGGGCCTGACCCTGGCTGTGCATAACGGCAAAAAATTTCTCCCGGTGTTCGTGACCGAAAATATGGTCGGCCACAAGCTGGGCGAATTTTCGCCGACAAGGACCTTCTACGGGCACGCCGGAGATAAAAAGACCCGGGGCAAGTAACAAGGCCCGGAAGAGGACTGATTAAAAATGCAAGTTAAAGCGACAGCAAAATACATGCGTGTTTCTCCTCAAAAGGTCCGCAAGGTCGCCGACGCAGTCAAGGGGAAACCGGTGGAAGCAGGGTTGAACGTATTGCAGTTCATGCCCCAGAAATCCGCAGCCATGATCGCCAAGGTCATCCGTTCAGCAGTGGCCAACGCCGAAGTGGGCGGAGTGGACGTGGACGACCTGGTCATCAAGGGCGTTACCGCCGATCAAGGGCCCACATTGAAGAGGTTCCGGGCCCGCGCTCAGGGCCGTGGGGCCAGAATCTTAAAACGCACCAGCCACATTACCGTGGTTTTAGAGCAATGATGCGCCGCATAAGGAGGAATACGTGGGCCAGAAGGTAAATCCCATAGGATTAAGGCTGGGAATCGTCAAGACGTGGGATTCCCGGTGGTATGCTGAAAAGGGAAAGTACGCAGAGTTCATCCGTGAGGATTTCAAACTGCGCAAGTTCCTTAAGAAGAAACTGCACCACGCCGGCATCTCCAAGATCGAAATCGAGCGCTCCGGCAGGCGTGTGCGTCTGCGCGTCTTTGCAGCCAGGCCCGGTATTGTCATCGGCAAAAAAGGTTCGGAAATCGAGCAGCTCAAGAAGGAACTGGAAAAGATGGTGGACAACGAAGTCCTCATCGACATCCAGGAGGTGAGGAAGCCGGAACTGGACGCTCAGCTTGTGGCTGAAAACGTGGCTATGCAGCTGGAACGCCGCGTGGCTTTCCGCCGGGCTATGAAGCGCGGCATCAGCTCCGCCATGCGCTTCGGCGCCCAGGGCGTGAAGATCATGGCCGCCGGCCGTTTGGGCGGCGCGGAAATGGCCCGCCGGGAATGGTACCGGGAAGGCCGTATGCCCCTGCACACGTTGAGAGCGGACATCGATTACGGATACACCGAAGCCAACACCACATACGGCGTGATTGGGGTCAAGGTTTTCATCTTCAAGGGCGAGATCCTGAAGAGCGACACGGAAGCCGCCAATCCTACTGCATAGTCGTTGGAATAGTTAACCCACGGCGCAACACTGCCGTGTGATAGGAGTATTTAGGTCATGCTTAGTCCTAAGAAAGTAAAACATCGCAAGGTGCAAAAAGGGCGCATGCAGGGAGTGGCCCGCAGGGGCGGCGTCCTGAATTTCGGGCAGTTCGGGCTCCAGGCGTTGGAATGCGGATACATTACCAACCGCCAGATCGAAGCCGCTCGTATCGCCATGACGCGCCACGTGAAGAGGGGCGGCAAAATCTGGATCCGAATCTTTCCGGACAAGCCCTTCACCAAAAAGCCCGCCGAAGTCCGGATGGGTAAAGGTAAAGGCGCCCCGGAAGGCTGGGTGGCCGTGATCAAGCCAGGCAAAATTCTGTACGAAATGGACGGCGTTTCCTACGAACTGGCTGCCGAGGCTCTGCGCCTTGCCGCGCATAAGCTGCCTATCAAGACCAAGATTGTGGCACGGAGCTAATCATGAAGGCAAAAGAAATTAGAGAAATGGGAGCGGATGAAATCCGCCGCAAAATAGATGACAGCACCCAGGAGATGTTCAATCTTCGGTTTCAGCATGCCACGGGCCAGTTGGAAAACACCGCCCGGCTGAATAAAGCCAAGAAGGAAGTCGCCCGGTTGAAGACTATTTTGAAGGAAGTGGAACAATAACCCTTTTCAGGCATACGGGTTTGCGGACTATGAAGGAACGAGGAAGTAAGAAAAGGATGGTGGGGACGGTTGTTAGCGACCGCATGGATAAAACGGTCGTAGTCCTGATCGAGAGAACCGTAAAGCACCCCCTCTACAAAAAATACATCAAGAGGCGCGCCCGTTACTCGGCCCATGACGAGTCCAATAGCTGCGGCATGGGAGACTTGGTTCAAATTACGGAATCCCGGCCGCTGTCCAAGACCAAACGGTGGCGAGTGACCCAGATTCTGGAAAAGGCGGTCTAGTTAAAGGGGTGATGAAATGATTCAGGCAGAAACCAGGCTAACGGTTGCTGACAACTCAGGGGCCAAAGTGCTCGGCTGCATCAAGGTTCTGGGCGGCTCCAAACGCCGGTACGCATCGGTGGGAGACATCATTGTGGTCTCCGTGAAGGAAGCCATTCCCAATTCCAAGGTGAAGAAGGGCGATGTTATGAAAGCCGTGATCGTTCGGACCAAGAAGGAAATCCGTCGTCCCGACGGAACCTACATCCGGTTTGACGACAACTCCGCGGTTTTGATCAATGCGACGAAAGAACCTATCGGCACCCGTATCTTCGGGCCCGTCGCCAGGGAGCTTCGTGCAAAAAGATTTATGAAAATCATTTCGCTGGCGCCGGAAGTGTTATAATTCGGTCAAGGGCGACGCAGGAGAGGCCAAGAAAATGAACAAGGCTTGCCCCATTAAAAAAGGCGACAGGGTCAAAGTCATTGCCGGCAGAGAAAAAGGCAAAGTAGGCAATGTGCTCAGGGTCCTGGCAGATAAAGAGAAGGTTATTGTCGAGAATTTGAATCTGGTCAAACGGCACCAAAAACCCGGCGGAATGACCAAGCAGGGCGGCATCATTGATATGGAGGCCCCGCTTCATTGGTCCAACGTCATGGTAATGTGCGAGAAGTGCGTGGCCCCTGTTCGCGCGGCCAACCGGGTGTTGGAAGACGGAAAAAAAGTCCGGGTTTGCCCCAAGTGCAACGAACCTTTGGGCTAAGACGCCGGTTGGCGGAGGAATAAAGATGTCAACTTTGAGGACGGAATATTTAGAAAACGTGGCGCCTAAGCTGCAGGAGGAGTTCGGCTACTCCAACGCAATGCAGATTCCCCGCCTCTCCAAAGTGGTCCTGAACATGGGCCTGGGAGAAGCGATCCAGAACAACAAGATTCTGGAAGGCGCCGTCGACGAACTCACCTTGATCTCCGGGCAAAAGCCCGTAGTGACCAAGGCGAAAAAATCCATCGCCGCTTTCAAGCTCAGGGAAGGCATGCCCATCGGCGTGACCGCCACCCTGCGCCGGGACAGGATGTACGACTTCCTGAACAAGCTGGTGAACGTCACACTGCCCCGCGTCCGCGACTTTCGGGGGATTTCCCCCAAAGCCTTCGACGGCAGGGGAAATTACACCCTTGGCATCAGGGAGCAGATCATCTTCCCTGAGATCAATTACGACAGGATTGACAAGGTCAAGGGCTTGAACATTACCATAGTCACAACGGCCAAGACCGACGACGAAGGGCGGAGGTTGCTGACGCTCTTGGGAATGCCGTTCAGAAAGTAGTTGACCGGCATAGCCGACGGTCAATCCAAGGAGGTAGTTTTGGCAAGGAAATCCCTTTGTGTAAAAGCGCAGCGCAAACCAAAGTTCAAGGTCAGGACCTACAACAGATGTCCTTTGTGCGGTAGGCCCAGAGGCTACATGCGGAAATTTGGCATTTGCAGGATCTGCTTTCGGAACATGGCTTCCGAAGGATTGCTTCCTGGCGTGATCAAATCGAGTTGGTAAACTGCACTTGTGCCAAAAGCCCATACCCGGGAAAAGGTCCCGGAAGTATGTTGTTAATGATAACGGAGAGGTTTGATGGGAATGACAGATCCATTGGCGGACATGCTCACCAGAATCCGGAATGGCGTTAAAGCCCGGTTTACTCAGGTGGACATCCCTGCCTCTAATGTAAAAATTGACGTGGCCAGGGTTCTGAAAGATGAAGGCTTCATCAAGAACTATAAGGTCATCAAGGACGACAAGCAGGGCATTTTGCGCGTGTACCTCAAGTATGGGCCCAGCCAGACCCCAGTTATTTACGGGATCGAACGGGTCAGCCGCCCAGGTCGCCGAGTCTATTTGAAGGCCAAGGATGTCAAGCCTGTCCTTCACGGCATGGGCAGCGCCATTCTCACCACGTCCCAGGGCGTAATGACCGACCGCGAGGCTAGGATTAAGAACGTGGGCGGTGAGGTGATCTGCAAAGTCTGGTAATGTCTTTTATCTCAAACATAAAAGGCCGCCGGATACTAGTATGGCCCGACGCTGTGCGTCATATGAGAAACAATAACCCAGGTTGCGGTTTCAATTGTTCAAGGAGTTTGCAATGTCCCGGGTAGGAAAAAAGCCGATTCCAATACCGGCAAAAACGAAAGTTACCGTGTCCAACGGCATGGTGACCGTTCAGGGAGAGAAGGGCAAGCTGGAACGCCCCCTGCACCCTGACGTAGAATTGAAGATAGAAGGCGACGAGATCACGGTTGTGCCCGTGGTTGAGAGACGGAAAATCACGGCGGTGCAAGGTCTTGTACGCAGCCTGGTCGCCAACATGGTCACCGGAGTGAGCACAGGTTTCAAGCGGGTTCTGGAAGTGAACGGCATTGGTTACAAGGCCGAACTGAACGGCCAGACCTTGAACCTGACCCTGGGCTTCTCCCACCCGGTGGATTTTCCTTTGCCCCAAGGCATTACCGCCGAGGTGGATAAAAAGAACAACATCACCTTGGAAGGCATCGACAATGAGCTGCTGGGACAGACCGCGGCTTCCATTCGGGCCTTAAGGCCGCCTGAGCCTTACAAGGGCAAGGGAATCAAGTACGCTGAAGAGCGCATCATTCGCAAGGCAGGTAAAACCGGCGCTTAGCGCGCGGTAATCTTGCCCCAAACTTTTAATGCGAAATATTGGGTAAAAGTCATGGCAAAACCGAGTAAGAAAAACAGAACCCACGAAAAACGCAAGGTGAGGGTCCGCAAGAAATTGTTCGGAACCCAGGATCGCCCCAGGCTGTCGGTTTTTCGTAGCGCCAAGCACATATACGCGCAGGTGATTATTGACGAGACCGGCCAGACCATTGCCGGCGCCTCTACCCTGGACAAAGAAGCCAAGGACAAGGGCGGCTTTGAGAACAAGGTCGAGGCGGCCAAGTTCGTGGGCAAGCTCGTCGCCCAAAGGGCCAAGGAAAAGGGTGTGACCAAAGTGGTATTTGACCGGAATGGCTTCCTGTACCATGGTCGCGTGAAGGCAGTGTCCACCGGCGCCCGCGATGGCGGGTTGGAATTTTAGGCCAAGGAGATTGGGTCTTGCAGAAACAACAGGAAAGAGACGAAAAAGAATTTATCGATAAAGTGGTGCACATCAGCCGTGTGGCCAAGGTCGTCAAGGGCGGCCGCCGTTTCTCCTTCTCCGCCGTAGTGGTGGTGGGAGACGGCGAAGGCAGAGTGGGCAGCGGCCTGGGCAAGGCCGGGGAAGTACCCGAAGCCATCCGCAAGGGCGTGGAAGCAGCCAAGCGCTCCATGGTTCGGATCCCCGTGGTCAACCAGACCATCCCCTTTGAGGTCGTGGGACGCTTCGGAGCCGGCAAGGTGCTCTTGAAGCCCGCCAGGCCCGGTACAGGCGTGATCGCCGGCGGCGCCGTACGCGCCGTGTTGGAAGCGGCCGGCATCGGTAACATCCTTACCAAGTGCCAGGGCTCCCACAACCCGCACAATGTGGTGAAGGCTACGATTGAAGGCCTGAAATCTCTGGAAACCCGGGAGGCTGTGGCGGCCCGGCGGGGCGTGAGTCCTGAAACTCTGATGCCCTAATCAGGCCTTAGCAAGGACAAGGGAAGAACGATGAAGCAGAAAATCAAGGTGACGCTGGTCAAGAGTATGATAGCCAGACCCGAAAAGCACCGGAAAGTCCTGCGCGGCATGGGTCTCACCAAATTGAATAAAACCGTGGAACTGGAAGACACTCCGTGCATTCGCGGCATGATCCACAAAGTTTCGCATCTGGTTTCAGTTAAGGAGTAGCAGGCATGAAGCTCAACGAACTCTCCCCCCCTAAAGGGGCGCGGACAGCAAAAAAACGCAAGGGCCGCGGCCCTGGATCCGGCCTGGGGAAAACCGCAGGCAAGGGACACAAAGGCCAGAAAGCCCGTTCCGGCGGCGGTGTGCGTCCAGGTTTTGAAGGCGGCCAGATGCCTGTGCATCGCCGGCTGCCCAAACGTGGGTTTTGCAACATTTTCGCCAAAAAAATCGCCGCGGTCAACGTTCGCGATTTGGCCCGTTTTGAAGCCAACTCTGTGGTGGACGCCGCCGCATTAAGAGAGGCCAGGCTGATTTCCGGCAAGGTGGACGGGGTCAAGATCCTGGGTCATGGTGAAATCACCCAGGCCCTGACCGTCAAAGCGGACCAATGGAGCGAGTCGGCCAAAGCAAAAATCGAAAAGGCCGGCGGGAAGATCGAGGCAGCTTAAATTATGGTAGGCGGTGGTTTTCAGAACATTTTCAAGATCCCGGAGTTAAAACGCCGCGTATTGATTACCGCAGCCCTTCTGGCTGTGTATCGCATCGGCGTGCATATACCTACTCCCGGAGTGGACGGCAACGCGTTGGCGGCTTTTTTCGCAGCGCATCAGGATACCATTCTCGGGCTCTTTGACATGTTTTCCGGCGGGGCGCTTGAACGGTTGTCCGTTTTCGCCCTCGGCATTATGCCTTACATCAGCGCGTCCATTATTCTCCAGCTCCTCACGGTGGTCATTCCGCATTTGGAAAGGCTGTCCAAGGAAGGGGATGCGGGACGTAAGAAGATCACCCAGTACACCCGTTACGGTACGGTGCTCCTCTCCATTATTCAGGGCTTCGGCATAGCCGTGGGCCTGGAGCAAATGGCCAGCTCCGCCGGGGAGATCGTGCCTGTCGGCGGATGGGGCTTCCGGATCATGACCGTGATCACCCTCACGGCCGGCACCGCCTTTATCATGTGGCTGGGCGAAACCATCACAGAGCGCGGCATTGGAAACGGCATCTCGTTGATCATCTTCGCGGGCATCGTGGCCAGAGGCCCCGCCGCCGTATCCAAGACCATCACCCTGGTCGGCGCCGGCACTCTGGGCGCCTTCACGGTCGCGGGCCTGGCGATTTTCATGGTCGCGGTCATCGGGTTGATCATCTTTGTGGAAACGGCCCAAAGGCGCATACCCGTGCAGTACGCCAAACGGGTTGTAGGGCGCAGGCAGTACGGCGGACAGAAAACCCATTTGCCGCTCAAGATCAACCAGAGCGGCGTTATTCCGCCCATCTTCGCCTCGTCGCTCATGATGTTTCCGGCCACCATCGCCCAGTTTTCGGGAGTCGAAGCCCTCAACAAGTTCGCTGAGTGGCTCACCCCCGGAACCGGCATCTGGGAAATTCCCTATGTGGCCTTTATCTTCTTTTTCTGCTATTTCTATACGGCTGTCACCTTTAATCCGGTGGACGTGGCGGATAACTTGAAGAAATACGGCGGGTACATTCCGGGCGTGCGCCCCGGCAAAAGGACGGCGGATTACATTGACAAAGTCCTGACCCGCATCACCCTTGGCGGGGCCATCTATGTGTCGGCCGTGTGCGTTATGCCCACAGCGTTGATGGTAATGTTCAAGGTTCCCTTTTATTTCGGCGGCACCGCTCTGCTCATCGTGGTAGGCGTGGCCCTGGATACCATCGCCCAGATGGAATCCCACATGATCACACGGCATTATGAGGGGTTTCTTAAAAAGGGCGGAAAAACGCGGGGACGATAGCTGAATTATGCTGGTTCTTAAGTCTCGCAGGGAGATTGAACTGATAAGGAACGCCAACCAGATTGTTGGCACAGTGTTGAAAAAACTGGCGTCCATGGTCAAACCGGGTGTCTCCACCCTTGAACTGGACGCTTTAGCCAGGAAGATGTGTAAGGACTTCGATTGCAAGCCCGCCTTCCTGGGATACAGGGGGTTTCCTTTCGCCCTGTGCGCCTCCGTGAACGAACAGGTGGTTCACGGATTTCCTTCCGACAAACCGCTCCAGGAAGGGGACATCCTCTCCATGGATTTCGGGGTGCGGAAGGAAGGCTATTTCGGCGATTCGGCCGTTACGGTGGCTGTGGGTTCCATTAGCCGGGACGCGCAGCAGCTTATGGACGTGACCGAACAATCCCTCTACGCCGGAATAGATCAGGCCCGGCCCGGAAACCGCGTCTCGGACATTTCCGCCGCTGTGCAGGAATGCGTTGAGGCGGCGGGTTTCTCGGTCGTCCGCAGCTTTGTGGGGCACGGCATAGGAAAAGAGTTGCATGAAGAACCCCAAGTGCCGAACTTCGGCGCCCCCGGCCGAGGTCCTCGATTGAAGGCTGGCATGACCATAGCCATAGAGCCCATGGTGAATGCCGGAAGGTACGAGGTGGATGTTTTGGATGATGGTTGGACCGCAGTGACAAGGGACGGGACCTTGTCTGCCCATTTTGAGCATACCATTGCTATTTTGGAAGACGGTCCGGTGATTTTGAGCGCCGTAGACGGGAGCGAGTAATGGCCAAGGAAGATGCCATTGAGGTTCAAGGGACGGTAGTGGAAACGCTGCCCAACGCCATGTTCAAGGTGGAATTGGAAAACAAACACCAGGTGCTGGCCCATATTTCAGGCAAGATGCGTATGCACTTCATCAAGATCCTGCCTGGGGACAAGGTGACAGTGGAACTATCCCCCTATGATTTAACCCGGGGGCGCATTACTTACAGGTTCAAATAACCATCGCTAAGGAAGCACAGCCGCTCCATCGCTTAAGGCGAAGAGCGCTCTTCTTTACCAGGAGATGACAATGAAGGTCAGGGCATCAGTAAAACGGATTTGCAGCAAGTGCAAAATTGTTAAGCGTAAAGGCGTTGTCAGAGTGATCTGCGAAAACAAGCGCCATAAACAAAGACAAGGATAGGGGAAAAGCCAAATGGCACGTATCGCGGGCGTAGACTTGCCGAAGAGAAAGCGTATAGAGATTGGCCTTACCTATATTTTTGGTATCGGTCGCTCCACATCCTCTAAGATATTGGAAGAGCTGGGCATCGACCCGGACACCAAGACAGATGATCTTACCGAAGGCCAGGTCAATGATATCAGGAAACTGATAGACAGCAAATACCGGGTTGAAGGCGAGCTCCGGACTCAGATCTCCATGAACATCAAAAGGCTCATGGACCTGGGTTGCTACCGGGGTCTCCGTCACCGGAGAGGCCTGCCTGTACACGGACAGAGAACGAGCACCAATGCCCGGACCAGAAAGGGCCCCCGTAGGGCCGCGGTCAAGAAAAAGGGCGGAGCCAAAAAGAAGTAACCTTAACTTATTGGTGGTGAAATGGCTAAACGAAAGGTTGCGCGTAAGCGGGACAAAAAGAACATACCCAGTGGAGTGGCTCACATTCAGGCCACCTTTAATAACACCATAGTGACCATCACAGATCCTTCCGGAGCCGTGGTGTCCTGGTCCAGCGCCGGTGTTGTGGGCTTCAAAGGCTCACGGAAAAGCACTCCGTTCGCAGCTCAGCTTGCTGCGGAGGACGCCGCCAAAAAGGCG
The DNA here is from genome assembly GCF_900142135.1 of Desulfatibacillum alkenivorans DSM 16219. GTDB lineage: Bacteria > Desulfobacterota > Desulfobacteria > Desulfobacterales > Desulfatibacillaceae > Desulfatibacillum > Desulfatibacillum alkenivorans. The sequence goes on from NZ_FQZU01000038.1 coordinate 12,932, forward strand.
ATGGAGCACGGCATGCGGAATGTGGAAGTGTATGTGAAAGGACCAGGTTCGGGCAGGGAGTCCGCCCTTCGGGCCCTTCAGGGCGCCGGGTTGAACGTGGTCATGCTTCGGGACGTTACTCCCGTTCCTCACAATGGATGCCGCCCCCGCAAAAGGCGCAGGGTTTGATCTTTTTGGCGTTATAAAAAAAGGAGGCCGTTTTGGCAAGGTATCGTGGTTCGGTCTGCAGGATCTGCAGGCGCGAAAACTTAAAGTTGTTCTTGAAAGGGGACCGCTGTTATTCCGATAAATGCGCCTTTGATCGCAGGAGCTATCCTCCCGGACAACACGGACAGCGGCGCACCAAGGTTTCTGATTACGGAATCCAGCTGCGTGAAAAACAAAAAATCAAGAGAATGTACGGCTTGACCGAAAAGCAGTTCCATCTGACCTTCAAAAAAGCTGACCGCGCCAAAGGCATTACAGGTACAAACCTGTTGGTCAACTTGGAGAGAAGATTGGACAACGTGATTTACAGGCTGGGCTTCGCCGATTGCCGCACTCAGGCAAGGCAGATGGTCCGCCATAATCACTTTACGGTCAACGGCCATAAGGTAAATATCCCTTCCGCCCAGGTTAACATCGGCGACACGATTGAAGTGCGTGAAAAAAGCCGGGCCGTGGCAGTCATCACCAATGCCATGGAAGCCGTGGCCCGCCGGGGTCTGCCCCAGTGGCTGGAATTGGATAAGGCGAATTTCAAGGGCGTTGTGAATGCGTATCCCGTCAGGGAAGATCTGACCATGCCCATGCAGGAACAGCTCATCGTGGAACTCTACTCCAAGTAGTTGGGTCTGCCGGGTTCATCCATCCTGGGGCTGCCGCGCTATCACCGCTATGCAGCCCCGGCTGGTTAACACAGGGCGGCCCAAGGGCGGTCGCCGTCCCACGTACGCAAACTTCGAGAGGTGATAATGACCGTAAACGAGTTGATGTACATGAACTGGCGGGAGTTGATCAAACCCCAGCGGGTTCAGGTGGAAAGCTCCCCGACGCATGGAAAATTCATCACCGAACCTCTGGAGAGGGGCTTCGGGTTGACCCTGGGCAACGCGCTCAGAAGGATCATTCTGTCCTCGTTGCACGGAGCGGCCATTGTTTCGGTCAAGTTCGACAACGTCATGCATGAGTTTTCCGCCATTCCAGGCGTTCTGGAAGACGTGTCGGAGCTTATCCTGAATCTGAAAGAGGTCCGGTTGACCATGACGGAAACCGGCCCCTGCCCGCTCAATCTGGAAAAGCAGGGTCCCGGCGTCGTAACCGCAGGGGATTTGATCAGCCCCAACGGCAAGGTTCAGGTGCTGAATCCGGACTTGTACATAGCCACCATTTCCGACGACAGCGTCTTCCGTATGGAGATGCAATGCCAGGTCGGCAAAGGCTATGCCATGGCGGAAGCCAATAAGAATGAAGATGATCCCGTTGGGACCATTCCTATAGATTCGGTTTTCTCCCCCATACGCCGGGTCAACTACGTAGTGGGCAACGCCCGTGTGGGCCAACGCACCGACTACGATAAGCTGACTCTGGAGGTATGGACCGATGGCAGCCTGACCCCGGAAGACGCCGTGGCCTACGCCGCCAAAATCCTGAAAGAGCAGATCAGCATCTTCATCAATTTTGACGAAGAGATGGAGCCGGAACAGGAAGTGGAAGCCGAAGAAACCGACGCCCCGGAATTCAATGAAAATCTGTACCGGAGCGTTGACGAACTGGAACTTTCCGTGCGCAGTGCGAACTGCCTGAAGAACGCCAGTATTCACAAGATTTTTGAGCTTGTCCGGAAGACGGAAAGTGAGATGTTGAAGACCAAAAATTTCGGGAGAAAATCTCTCAACGAGATCAAAGAGGTTCTCTCCGAAATGGGACTTTCCTTTGGCATGAAGCTGGAAGGCTTTCAGCCGCCCGAGGAAAGCGATGAAGAAGGAGACACCGAAGACTCATGAGACATCAAAAAGGCGGAGTAAAGTTAAATCGTACGTCTTCCCATAGAAAGGCCATGTTCCGCAACATGGTGACCTCCCTTTTTGAAAACGGGCAAGTGAAGACGACAGACGCCAAGGCCAAGGAACTGCGCCGCTGGGCCGACCAGATGATCACCCTCGCAAAGAGGGGCGATCTGCACGCCCGGCGTCAGGCAATGGCGGTTATTCGCAATAAACAAGTGGTGCACAAGCTGTTTGAAGCCGCCAACGAAAGATTCGGCGAAATCAACGGCGGCTACACCCGCATCACCAAAATAGGCATGCGCAAAGGCGACGCCGCTCCCATCTCCCTGGTGGATTTTGTAGGCGGCGACGAAGTGGAAAAGGGCGAAAAAGGCTCCTGGTTAAGCCGCTTCACCGCTTTGGGCAAAGCCAAGGCTGACAAAGAAGCCAAACCCGCCGCTCCCGCCAAGGAAGCCGCTCCTGTAGAAGAAGCTCCGGTCGCCGAGGCCGTGGAAGCTGCTCCTGCAGAAGAAGCTCCTGCGGAAGAAGAAGCTCCTGCGGAAGAGGAAGCTCCCGCGGAAGAGGAAGCTCCCGCGGAAGAGGAAGCTCCTGCTGAAGAAGAAGCTGCAGAGGAAGAGGCTCCTGCCGAAGAAGAGGAAAAAGCCAAGGAATAACAAGGCTTTTTGCAGATATACAACGAAAAAAGGCGGCTTTGTAAGCCGCCTTTTTTCATTTCAGGGCCCCCATAACCCGGCCTTGGGGGGTGAGCTTTTCGGCCTTCACCCTGACCAGGCTGGACTTGACCGGCGGCGAATCCGCAGAAAAAAGTACAGGGACGTAATTGCGCGCCACCCCCTTATGCAGGCCGGTCTTGGCATCCTTCCTGCCTTCCACGCAAACCTCCACGGTCTTGCCGATGATTCCCGCATGAAAGGCCAGGCGCTTCAGGCCCCCCAGGTCGCGAATGATTTTGGTCCGCTTGGCCAATACGTTCGGCGGAACCTGGTCCGGAAATTTGGCCGCCGGCGTGCCTTGCCTTTGGGAATAAGGGAATACGTGGAAATAGGAGGCGGGAAGCCTTTCCAACAAAGATAACGTCGTTTTGAAGTGCTCTTCGGTCTCCCCGGGAAAGCCAACCAATACATCCACGCCGATTCCCGCTTCGGGCAGCGCTTCTCTGACGTTGCGGACAAGCTCCTCGAAAAACTCCGCGGAGTAGGGCCGGTTCATTCTTTCCAGGATGTCGCTGTCACCGCTTTGCAAAGGCAGGTGAAGGTGCGGGCAGATCCGTTTTGAGTCGGCCATAAGGTCCAAAAGATCCCGGCTGACTTCCCTGGGCTCGATGGAGCTTAGGCGGAGCCTGCCCGACTCCATGCGGCCCTCCAATTCCTTCAGTAAAGAAACCAGGTCCCTAGGCGGGTCCAGGTCCTGCCCGTAATAGCCCAGGTGGATGCCGGTAAATACAATTTCGCCGAATCCCTGGCCGGTAAGGTGGGCGACGTGCCGCAGGACGGCGTCCCAGGGCATGCTCCGGCTTGGCCCCCGGGTGTATGGCACAATGCAATAGGTGCAGAAAGCGTTGCATCCGTCCTGGATTTTTAAAAAAGGCCGGCTTCTGGCGCCCGGCGCTGGGATGTCCGGAACCGGAAAGTCGTGGTGGGAGCGAATTTCGCCGCACAGCATCTCGGCGGATTTCCGCGGGGTTTCCTTTTCTATGATTTGCGGGATGAGGCTCCTTTGGGTGTTGTCCACCACAAAGGAAACCCCTTTGATGCTTTTAAGGGTCTCAGGCTCGCTCTGCGCGTAGCACCCGGTTGCAAGCACCAACGCCCCTTTGTGAGCCTTGATCGCCTGTCTGAGCGCCTGTCTGGACTGCGTAGAGGCTTTATGGGTGACGGTGCAGGTGTTCACAACCACCACATCCGCTTTTTGCTTGTCGCCCACCCGCTTCATTCCGGCCTTCTCCAGAATGCAGGCCAGGTTGTCCGACTCGTATTGGTTCACCTTGCAGCCCAAGGTGTTTATGTAAAATGTCTTCGGCATAAGAGATCTTGGTCCGTTTATGGGTTTAGCGGCTTGTCAATCCATCCGGCGCCTAAAACTTCGTCTTCCTGGTAAAACACCGCGCCCTGGCCGGGAGTGACGGCTGATTGAGGTTGGTCGAACCACACGTTGACGGATTCGTCCTCCAAAATTTCGATGGCGGAGGCCGCTTCCTTGTGCCTGTATCGAATCCGCACGGCCGCCTTAAATGCGTTTTCCCTTGGAGGGATGATCCAGTTGACGCCCGTAACGTGCACCCCGCGGGACAGCAGGCCGCTTTTAAAGCAGACGGTAATGCGGTTGGCGCCGGGATCGATTGCCTGGACGTAATAGGCCTCGGAGGCCGGGATGTTAATGCCCCTGCGCTGTCCGATAGTAAAGGCGAAAACGCCCTGGTGCCTGCCGATGACCTCGCCCCGGACGTTCACCACGTCGCCCGGCCTGGATTGAAAGCCCGGCTGATTCTGCAAAAATTTCCGGTATCTGTCGTCTGCAATAAAGCAGGTCTCCTGGCTTTCGGGTTTGGTGTATTGGTCCAGGCCCAGTTCTATCGCTTTGTCGCGGATTTGCTCTTTGGTGAATTCGCCGAGAGGAAAAACGGCTGCCCCCAGTTGGGCCTGGGACAGCAAGCCCAGAAAATAGGACTGGTCCTTCTTGGGGTCCGCGCCCTTGACAAGACGGAAGCGGCCGGCGGAATCCCGGCGCACCCGTGCGTAATGCCCGGTGGCGATTTTTTCTGCGTTAAAGCGGTTGCGGGCGGCGTCCAGGAGGGCGCCGAACTTGACGGTCCGGTTGCATACCATGCAGGGGTTGGGGGTACGGCCCTTGAGATAGGTATCCACAAAGGGCGCGACAACGCGGGTTTGAAACTCTTCCTGCAGGTTGACGACTTCTATGGGGAGATCCAGTTCTTTTGCAGCCCGGGCCAGCGGTTCGGGAACTCCGTCCAGGCCGGGAGGGGCGTCCTCGTTTTCAAATCCCGTGACGAAGTGGATTCCCACCATGTCCCGGCATGTCTGTTTAAGCAGATAAGCGGAGATCATGGAGTCCACGCCTCCGCTCATGGCTATGGCGATCCGGGAAGCCATGGGAGGCCCTATACTTCAGGCAACAGGTCGTCTACGGGATGCAGATTCATGGCTCTGGGCGGGCAGACCCGCACGCACAGCTTGCATACGCTGCATTTTTCCTGGTCAAAAACCACGTGCATGTCCGGCCGGGAGACGGCCAAGGCGCCCGTGGGGCAGACCGCCGTGCAGGTTCCGCAGTGGGTGCATACCTCTTCGTTGCGGCCGATTTCCTCTTCCGTCTTTTGGACCTTGATCCCTTCCTGCTTCAAATAGGCCATGCCCCGTTCGAAATTCTGGGGAGTTCCGAAGAGCTGCAGAACCATCACCCCTTCCTTGCGGGGGTATATGGTGGCGTTGAGGATGTTAAAGGTCAGATCGTACTCTCTGGCCAGGTTGCACACCACCGGGCTGTCGGCCCGGCCTTTGGGAAATCGAAGAATGAGCATTTTGGAATAGGTGTCTTTAACCATCTAATAAGCCTCCTGCCGGCTGTTTCTTCCATGGGTTGAGCGGCGACGGCGCCGCCCGGGCCGGGAGACGGGTTTCATCTCAACCGGGCCTGAATCGTCAATTGTAGGCAGAGGGGCGAAGATTGTCAATCGGCAATTGCGGGTTTTTCCAAACAGGATCAGACAAGCATGGCAAGGGCCAGCCGGTACACCTTCACAATGCCCCACAAGCCCAATCCCATGAGCACAAAAGAAGAAAAAATGATGATCCTGCCCCGTTGCAAGGCCTCGCGCCCCTGAATCAGGACCGTGTCCCGGATCACCCGGATGCCCGGAGGCGGAAATCTGCCGTAGGTCAGGGTGAGCTTGCCCACGGCCATGAGGTACAGGCCCAGGGGAAACAGGGTGAGGAATAAAATCATCAGGCCCCCGAACAACACGTGCATGATCATCTGGGGTCGGTCTCCGGTCCTTCCCGCGAAGTCCAGCAAGGAGGGCATGAACGCAAAGGCAATCAGCCCGCCCAAAGCCATCCCGAAAAACAGATACCGGAGCATGCGGTTTCGGTACTTTTTGTCTGCCCGTATGATGATTTTGTCCATGTTGCTTCCGCCGGAAAAGGAAAGAGTTCGGCCCTTATCATACTCCTTACGGCCTGACTTCTCAACGAAAATCGGCCTGGATAATCCCGGCGCCCTATGTTAATATTGTTTTACAAGAATCATTACAATCATCGCAAAGGAACTCAGGCTACGGCCAATGGGGGGTAAATGAGCCTGACCCGGCGGAGTACCTTTTTAGGATTTGTTCTGGCGATTATCGTGTTTGGGGCCTTTTATCCCGCCTTGCAAGGGGGATTTATCTGGGACGACGACCATTACGTGACCGCCAATCCCGCGCTGACCGCACATGACGGCCTGTCCCGCATCTGGTTTGACAGGGAAGCCACGCCCCAATACTACCCCCTGGTTCACACCCTGTACCGGCTGGAGCACAAGCTCTGGGGATTCAACCCGTTAGGATACCATGCAGTAAACCTGTGCCTGCACATCCTGGCGGCCCTGCTTTTGTGGCGGGCGCTTTTTCTGCTGCAGATTCCCGGAGCCTGGCTGGCTGCGCTCTTGTTCGCCGTGCATCCGGTTCAGGTGGAGACCGTGGCCTGGATTACGGAGCGCAAGAACGTCCTGTCCGGCGTGTTTTATCTGGGGTCGGGCTTGTGTTTACTTCGATATTTTTTCCCCTCCGGCGATAAAGCCCCGTCGTCTCCATGGTATTGGGCGGGGCTTGTCCTTTACGTCTGCGCGCTGTTAAGCAAAACCACATCGGCGACCCTGCCTCTGGCCATGATGGTTGTCCTTTGGTTCAAACGGGGCCGGGTCTCCTTAAAGGAGTCGGCCTGCCTGGCGCCTTTTATCTTCCTGGGCCTTGTTTTCGGGCTGCACACAGCCTGGCTGGAGGTGCATCACGTGGGCGCCTGGGGCGAGGATTGGGCCTTGAGTCCGGTGCAGAAAATCATTTTGGCCGGCCGGTCGTCCTGGTTTTACGCCCTCAAGCTGCTGGCGCCGGTGAACCTGGCCTTTAACTATCCCAGGTGGGACCTGGATGCGTCCAGGTGGAGCCTGTATCTTTACCCTGCAGGAATGATTTTGCTTGCCGGCCTTCTTTGGCGCCTTGGAAAGCGCATATCCCGGGGGCCGTTGGCCGGGATGCTGTTTTTTCTGATTGGGCTTTTCCCCGCTTTGGGCTTTTTCCGGGTTTATCCATTCCGCTATTCTTACGTGGCGGACCATTTTCAATACCTGGCCTGCATAGGGCTTTTGGCTTTGGCCGGGGCGGCGGCCGCCCGGCTTTACAAAAGACGCCCTGTTCCGGCGGGGGTTTTATCCTTTTTGGCTGCAGCCGTGCTGTGCGTGCTGACCTGGAACCAAGCCTCGGTGTTCAAGGATTCTCAAACCCTGTGGGAGCGCACATTGGAAATCAACCCCCACTCCTATCAGGCCCACAACGACCTGGGCGCCATCCTGGCGGGCCAGGGGAACCTGGATGAGGCCGTGGAGCATTTCAGGCAGGCTGCGGCCATTCAGCCAAATTACCCGGAAGCCTGGAACAACCTGAGCCAGGCGGGATTCGCCGCGGGAGACTACGCCAAAGCGAAAGCCTTGGCGGAAAAGGCTTTGAGCCTGGATCCCGTCAACTCGCTGGGGCACTGGAACGCGGGCATGGCCTGCCTGCGTTTGCATGACCGGCATTGTGCGTTAAAGCATATTGCCTGGGCGACGGCGTCCGACCCGGACTGGGGGCGGGCCAACCTGATGCTGGCCAAATTGCTGGCTGGGGAAGGCCATCCGGCAAAAGCGCGGGTGTTTTTGGAAAACGCATTGGCCGTCATGCCGGAAAGCCTGGACGCGCACCTGGTTTTCGCCCAGGTTTGGGAGGATTTGGGCGAGTATCGCCAGGCGCTTGGGTTGTACGACCAGGCCTTGCTGCTGGACCCGGATAACCCGGCGGTTCTGTACGGCAAGGCCCAGGCTTTGTTCCACGCCGGATACCGGACCGAAGGCGCGGCCCTCATGGAGTTTTTGACGGCCTCAGCCCCGGATAATCCCGGAGTCAATTACAATTACGGGCTCATGCTGCTGGCCCTGGGCGACGGGGCCCGGGCGCAGGCTTACCTGGAAAAGGCCCTGGCGGCCAAACCGGATTTTTGGGAGGCCCGAAAAGCCCTGGAGATCGCCCGCCGGAAAAAGAACCCGTTGCAATAGACGCGTAAAACCTCTATGCCTGGAGCATGATTGCATCAAAGCACGGGAGGAATACATGAAATCGTATCGCAAGGAACTATGGTTTGAAATCCCCGCCCGCCGGGGTTTTGTCAACATCACCCGCACGGTCCAGGAATGCGTGGCGGACAGCGGCGTCCAGGAAGGCCTGGTTTTGTGCAACGCCATGCATATCACGGCCTCGGTTTTCATCAACGACGACGAGTCCGGCCTGCATCACGACTATGAAGTGTGGCTGGAGAAGCTGGCGCCCCATGCGCCCGTGGATCAATACCGCCATAACGTGGGCGAGGATAACGCGGACGCCCACATGAAACGCCAGATCATGGGCCGCGAGGTGGTGGTCGCCGTCACGGAGGGCATGCTGGATTTGGGAACCTGGGAGCAGATTTTCTACGGCGAATTTGACGGCCGCCGCCGGAAAAGGGTGTTGGTCAAGATTATCGGAGAATAGATTTTTGGAAGACGCCGCGAATCAGGGGATAACGGCAAAGGGCGGGGGAGGGCGGCGAGGCTGGATGGCGCTTTTGGCGGCGGTTTTCGCAACCGCCTTTTTGGTGCGGCTGTTTTACTGCCTGGAAATCTCCCGGACGCCCTTGTTTTCACTGCTAATGAACGACGCGGCCTCCTATGACGCCTGGGCCAGGGAGATCGCCTCGGGCGCCTGGTTGGGAGACGATGCTTTTTATCAGGCGCCCTTGTATCCCTATTTCCTGGGCGTTTTGTATAAATTATTCGGCCCCAACCTTTTCGTCGTGCGCATGGTCCAGATTGTTCTGGGCGCCTTCACATGCGTGCTCACGGCCCAGGCGGGCAAGTGGTTTTTCTCTCCAATCGCCGGAGCGGTTGCGGGCTTTCTTATGGCCCTATACCCTCCGGCCGTCTATTTTGACGTACTCATCCAGAAAACCGTGCTGGCTCTGTTTTTTACAGCCCTGTTTCTGGCTTTGGCGGGCCGGGCCATAGGAGACCCTTCCGAATCGCGATGGCTTGCAGCGGGATCGGCCCTGGGCGCCCTATGCCTGGTGCGGGAAAACGCCTTGCTGCTGGTTTTTTTGGCGGGCCTGTGGATCCTGCTTCATTTTCGGGGTCGCGGAATAAAAAAAAGCATAGCTCTGGTCGCCGCCTTTGTCCTGGGCGTTATGTTGATCCTTGCGCCCGCGGCGATTCGAAACGCCGCCGTAGGCGGAGAGTTCGTCCTGACAACCTCCCAGTTCGGCCCCAATTTTTACATAGGCAACAACCCGGAGGCCAACGGCATGTACATGCCCCTGGTGGAAGGCCGGGGCATGACCGAGTTCGAACGGGAGGACGCCACCCGTCTCGCCCAGGAGGCGGAAGGGCGGGAGCTGACTCCGGCCCAGGTTTCCCGCTATTGGACAAGCCGGGCTTTGGACTTCATCCTGTCCAGCCCCGGCCATTGGGCCGCGCTGATGCTGCAAAAATCCTGGCTGTTCTGGAACGCAACCGAGCTGCCGGACACCGAATGCCAGTACACTTACGAGAAGCATTCCCGCATTCTGGGCGGCCTTGCCGAAAACTTTCATTTTGGAATACTGCCGCCCCTGGCGGTTTTCGGATTATGCGTTGGCATTCGGGACAGGAAAAGCCTGGGCCTGCTATATGTTTCGGCGGCGGGTTTTTTCGCCTCCACCATTTTGTTTTACGTGTTCGCCCGCTACAGAGCGCCCATTCTCCCTATTCTGGCCCTATTCGCAGGGGCGGGATTGGCCGGGGCGGCGCCGATGCTTATGGCTTGGCGCATCAAGCCGCTTGCGCTTTGTCTGGCGCCGGCGCTTGTCATTGCTCTGCTGGTCAATCAGCCTTTGCCCTTTAAGCATCAAATGACGGCCAGGGCCTTTTATAATGCGGGAACCGCTCTTTACAACCAGGGCCGGGAAAATGTATCTATTCCCTATTTCCGGGAAGCCATTCGCCTGGACCCGGAATTCGCCTTCGCCCATTACAATCTGGGCCTGGCCCTGGAACGGCTGGGCAGGAACGGCGAAGCTCTGATACATTACACCCAGGCGGTGCGTTTGAACCCGGATGCGGACAGGCACCGGATTCGCCTGGATATGCTTAGGAAAAAAATGAACGGCGCGGATGAATGAGGCCGGGCCGTCAGCATCCAAAATCGGGAGACACAACATCATGCCGGAAAAACTGGAAAAGGAACTGAACGAGGCCCTGGATTACGCCATGCAATATATGGAGGAAGTCACGGGCAAGGCCGCCAGCCAGGAGGAATTGGCCCGGGCTCTGAAAAAGTATTTTGTCTTGAACGAAATCAAGGCCTACATCGAAATGGAGCGTAACGGGTGATTTTACATTTTGTGTGTTAAAGGTTCCCTGTCGAGTATTGCCTGTTTGAAATTGTTTTGGTTTCAAATGGTTATGTATGTATTCCCACGCGAAGCATGGGAGCGAGATAAAAAAAGGCAGTCAAGCCGGGGATTAAGGCCCGGCGGGACTGCCTTTGATTTTTATTGATTGCAAACCTGTCTTATTTGATCATGGCCATGAGGCTTCTGAAATTGGACAGGGAGTACAGGTGGGAATAGATCCAGGCCAGGTAGCCGGTGCGGACCAGGTTGACGATTTTTTCGTCGTCCAGGTTGAAAATTCCCATTTCGTCCACCATCAGCAGGCGGCCGAACCCGATTTTTTCGCCCTTGGGCAGGGTGATGTTAGCGGAAACGTCTTTGAACAGTTCATATTCCTGGAGCAGCTTGACCATTTCTTTGGTGGCCTCGTGCTGCACCTGGTAATTTTGAAGGAACTGCACCACTCTTTTGAACTCGTCCGTCTGTTTTCCGTCATCGTCAAACAGGGCCATGCCTTCGCTTTTGCCGAAGCCCTCGAAGTTCGAGTCCACGCAAACGGCGTAGGAGGCGTCTTCGCCCACGTTGGAAGCCAGGACAAAAGGATAACGGCGGAAATAGGCAGGCATATAAGTCCCCTCTTTCCATTTGCCATCCTTGCCCACAAACAGGTTTTCTTCGTTACGCAACCCAAGAATAGCCACAGGAACTATCTGATCTTCCCCCGCACGCGTGAAAACAACCGGAAAAAACTTAGCGGCTTCCAAAAACTCCTGTCCTACGATCACAACGGAGTTCAGTTTGGATGCAAAAGAGTAATCTTTCACCGGGGCCACTTTGACCGATTTGTGCGTCACGGAGTTAAGAAAGATGGGGTTTTTGTAAATGCCTTGTTCTGCCATACCAGGTTTCTCCTTTCAATTCATCTGGAATACGATTGCGCAAAACCCATGGATAGATGGTTGGAATCAGAATCCTGTCTACCACACTGATTGCTTGCGGTCAACCGCCATATACATTTTAAATACTTGACCATTTACATTCTCTCTACTAAAAGAAAGCGATGCAAAAGGCAACGTTTTTTATGTGAACTGTTAGGTATTTCACAATACCGGCTTGGTTCCCATCCCACACTTCCATAAAGCAATATCGTGAAAGGCGAAAAAATGACCGAGGAAATCGTACAGCGCACTTCCTATGACGACGTCCCTTACGAAAGCAATCCTTTCCCGCAAACGCACCCGCAGCGCCTGGCGGCCCTGGCCGCGCTCTTCGGCCTGAATCCCCCGGACATCCAAAAATGCCGGGTGCTGGAAATGGGATGCGCGTCAGGCGGCAACCTGATTCCCATGGCCTGTCATTTTCCCGAGGCGGAATTTGTGGGCGTGGACCTGGCCCTGGAGCAGGTGAAGGCGGGCCGCAAGGTGATCGAGGACCTGGGCCTGAAAAACGTCCGCATTGAAAACGCCAGCATCATGGACATTGACGAGTCCTGGGGAAAGTTCGATTTTGTCATCTCCCACGGCGTCTTTTCCTGGGTGCCCGGGGAGGTGCAGGAAAAAATGATGGCCGTGTGCTCTGAAAATCTCACGGACGGCGGCCTGGCCTACCTTTCTTATAATGTGTATCCCGGCTGGCACATGCGCGGCATGATCCGCCACATGATGCTGTACCACACGGCCCAGTTTGAAGATCAGCCGCGCAAGGTGCAGCAGGCGAGGGCTTTGGTGGACTTTTTGGCCAAATCCGTTCCCACGGAAAACAACTACTACGGCCTGCTTCTGAAAAGCGAGATGGACCTTTTGAAAAAGAGCAAGGACTATTACCTTTTTCACGAGCACCTTGAGGATCGGAACGAGCCCATGTATTTCCACCAGTTCGCCGAAATGGCCAACAAGCACGGGATGCAATACCTGGGAGAATCCGATTTCAGCACCATGCTCACGTCCGGGTTTTCCAAAGAGGTCAGCGAGACGCTCAAGCGGATTAGCAAAAACATCATCCAGACCGAGCAATACATGGATTTCGTGCGCAACCGCATGTTTCGCCAGACCATCCTGTGCAAGACCGGAAGCGCCGTCAATCGCAACGTGACGGCCGGCCGCCTTGAAAAATTCCTTTTTGCTTCAGCGGCCAAGGCTCAGGACGATTTGACCGATTTGTCCGCGGAAACCCGGATTACCTTCAAAAGCCCCAAAGGCCCCTCCATTTCCATATCCCGGCCTATTACCAAAGCCGCCCTCTTTGCGCTTAAAGAAGCCTGGCCCAGGGCCCTGGGCATCGATGAATTGGCGGCCGCCGCCAAAAAGAAATTGATGGAGGGGGGGATAAAAGACGCCGAAAAAGTGGAAGAGGCGCAGTTCAAGCAAGTTCTTCTCGCAGACATGCTGCAATGCATGACCATCAGCCTTGTGGAATACCATCTATGGCAAGGCGATTTTGTCTCTGAAATCAGCGAAAAGCCCAAGGTCAGCCCGTTGGGCGCTGTATACGCCAAAATGCGTCCCCGGACGGTCAATCAGCGCCACGAAACCGTGCCTCTGGACGCGGCTTTGATCAACATGATTCCTTTAGTGGACGGAACCCGGGACAAGGCGGCGCTGGTGGAAGGCATGGTCGCCTTGGTGAAAGAAGGCGTCCTTTCCCTCAAACGTGAAGGCAAACCCGTTGAGGATTCGGAATTCATTCAAACCACCATGGAAAAGGTGGTTGAGAACGGCCTGACATACCTGAAGAATAACGCGCTGCTGGTGGCTTGATTCCTATCAGGTTGCTGGGGTTCTGATCTATTTGCGGCATTATCTGCTCAAGCTGCCTGAGTCAATACGAAATCGTACGCACTGAAAAATCAACCCCGTATGCATTAGGGTTGAGATCAAGCAAGAACAACCAAAACCGCCGGGCCGGACAAATTTCCGGTCCGGCGGTTCCGTTTCCCTTTATTTTACCAAAGCATGGCGACGGCGTCCTCCAGGGACATCTGCACGGACCTGCCCCGCACCGTGACGGTGACGCAGGGATTGGCGCAGCTCGTGCCTGAGAAATCAACCTCCACGCCGCTGATGGCCATGGTCCTCCCGTTGGCAATGCTGCAGGCCGAGTCGCCGGTTATGTTCTCCAAGGTGCAGTCACAGGTTCTTTCGTCCACCCATGTCGCCTATCACGGCCCCTTGGGCGGCCGGCAGGCGCATCAAAGAAGCCAGAATAGCCTGAAAAGCCTTTTTCATGGATTCCTCCTAATGTTGAAATGGTAATATATTCGATTTATTAACATAGATAATGTTGAAGACTTGTGCTCGTCAAACCATTGGCAAAAAAAGTTGACCCCCATTTTTTCGATCTGTATTATCGAAGTTCAATTTCTGTAAAAATTTAGGGAGATATGCTGTGTCTCCCAGGTGAATCGGCCAAATCTGTTTTGCCGGATAGAGTGATGCGCCGTTTTGGTTGAAAATATGGACCAGCCAGGTCCATTCCCGCCCAAGCCGTATTGATGAAGAAAAGACTGATCCGTAATCAAGGAGGTTCCCGACATGAAAGCACGCTTGACCCTTGCCTTGCTGTTTTGCCTGCTAACCGCCTTTCCCGCTTTTTGCTTTGCTTCCGCCCTGGGACTTCCCCAAACGGGGCAGGAAAATTGTTACAATGAAGATGGCGGCTTAGTCAATTGCAACGGCTCCGGCCAAGACGGCGACTTTAAGGCAGGAGTGGCCTGGCCGAATCCCCGGTTTACGGACAACGGCGACGGCACCATCACCGACAACCTGACCGGCCTTATGTGGCTGAAAAACGCCAATCCCGGGCAGACCGTCGAAGACCCGAACGACCCGGGCAATCCGGTGGGGTCCTGCTTTGCACCCAGTTCGCCCACCATCTGCTACGGCTACATGACATGGCAGGAGGCCCTGGATTTTATTGCAGGGATCAATGCGGGGACTTACGATCTCAATTCCTGCGCCAACGCAGAGCTTAATTGCATCGCCTACTCAGCAACCTACACGGACTGGCGGCTGCCCAACATCAACGAACTCAACAGCCTCTACAACGCAGGCGCGGCCGATCCCGCCGCCTGGCTGCAAGGCCAGGGCTTTGAAAACATTCCTAATTCTCTAGGTTCCGCCTACTGGTCTTCCACGACCGACTCCCAGAACGCCAACGACGCGTGGGCCTTTGATTTTCAGGCGGATGGATCCGGCAGCAATACCATTGTCATTTATCAAAAGACCAATGGACTCAGTCTTGCCTGGGCGGTGCGAGGCGGCCCCAACGGAGTTGCCGATCCCGCCCATCCTGCCAATGTGGCGAAAACCGGCCAGACTCTGTGCTATGATGAGCAGGGGAATGTGCGTAACTGCTCCGGGACCGGAGAGGACGGAGAATACCAGCACGGCGTAACCTGGCCTTCGCCCCGGTTTACCGATAACCAGGACGGCACCATCACCGATGAATTAACCGGGCTCATGTGGCTCAAGGATTTCGACTGCGTGGGCGGCTCGGGAAACATGGAGTGGCAGGAAGGTCTGGACGCCGTCAATACGTTCAATTCCTCCCCCGGAACCTATTCCTGCTCCGGCTACACGGCCAATTACAACGATTGGCGATTGCCCAACCGCACGGAACTAACTAGCTTGCTGGCTTGGTCCCGTCCGGTGTTGAACAGCGCATTGCCCGCCGGGCATCCTTTTCTCAATGTAGAACCTAACTGGTATTGGTCATCCACCACCTTTGAAACATCGCCCTCCAACACGTACTCCGTCAACTTGCGGTACGGCAATATCCCCCGCAGCGGAAAGGCCAACGATCAATGGGTGACCGCCGTGCGCGGCCAGTCCACCACGCCCGTCCCGCCTCCTGTGGGAGACGTGGACGGAGACGACCTCGTAACCACGGAGGACGCCATTGCTCTGCTGAAACTGCTTAACGGGATCGATCCCGGCGTCACCATCGACATGGAGCTTGCAGACGCCAACGCGGACGGCGTTCTTAGCCTGGAAGACGCGCTCTACATCCTCAAGGATGTGGGCGGGCACGGCCATTTTTTCACCAAGGACGAACTGGAGGAGTTGCAAACGGTGGAAGACCTATTGAACCTTGCGTCTTCGTCCCTGGTGAACAGCCAAAACGGCTGGGAGGATCTTGGAAGCCTCAACGAAATATTAGTGGATCTGGGGGTCCAGGACGTCTCGGGCGACGGCATCGTGGCTGTGGCGAACAGTCTGCGGGACGTGCTGGCCAATGCATCGGAGTGCGGCGCCTATGAGCGCGACGGCAATACTTTTACCTTTACCTTTTCCAGCGCTCCCGCGTGCGGCTCCATATCCGGCGTCCTGGTCATCACTCCGACGTATTCCGCGGAAACAGGCATTCTGTTCGAGGTGGACTGCCAGAACCTCAATACCGGGGAATGCACCATTGACGGCCATTCCACCACCAAGGTGGAGGCCAATGCCAGCCAGGTGGTCGTCACCCAGGATATTGAAGACCTGACGGTGTGCGGAACCGCCCTCAACGGAACCATTACCGTGACTTACAACACCGCCTCCATGTCCGTGGAATCCGTTGTCCTGGAAAATGTGCTGTACTCCTATACGGTTGAAGGCGTTCCCGTGACCGTCGCCATTGACAACATGACGTACACCGGGGCGACCCAGACGTTTACGGGAACCATGCAGATTCAATACGGAGACGACTCCTACACCCTGACAATAACCAATTTGGTGATTGACCAGACCTGCGGCATTCCCACCAGCGGAACCATTACCGTAAATGGGCTAACCTTTGACTTCTCGCAAACCACGTGCGAAAATCCGACAGTACAGACCACGGTTCACGGCATCCCGTTTACCATGGATCTGGATGACGCCATTGCGTATTTCAACTCTTTGTAAAAGGAGCGCCCATGCAGGATATTCTGGAAGCAATCGCCAAAAAAATCGCGGAAGGCGGAAGAAACATCGCCTTTACCGGCGCCGGCATCTCCACGGAGTCGGGAATTCCGGATTTTCGCAGCCAGGGCGGCATCTGGGATCAGTACCGGCCCGTGTATTTTGACGAGTTCATGGCCTCCCGGGACGCCAGAGTCCGCTATTGGGACCAGAAAATCGCCATGTGGGACGGCCTGGAAAAAGCCAGGCCCAACGCAGGGCATCAAGCCCTGGCCAAGCTCTACGGCATGGGCCTGCTGGAGGCGATCATCACCCAGAACATCGACGGCCTGCATCAGGAGTCGGGCATACCCGGAGACAAGGTCATTGAGCTTCACGGCAACACGCGCCGGGTCAGGTGCATGACCTGCGGAGAAACGTCCACCGTGGCCGAGGCCAAACAGCGCATCCTGGACGGAGATCCCGCGCCCGAATGCCATTGCGGCGGATATTTGAAGCCCGACACCATATCCTTCGGCCAGGCCATGCCGCAAAAAGAGGTGGAGCAGGCCGCCCGGCTTTCGTCGTCCTGCGACTTTTTTCTGGTTGTGGGGTCCACCCTGGTGGTGCATCCCGCGGCCATGATGCCGGAGTACGCCCGGCGCGCCGGGGCCTATCTGGCCATCGTCAACCTGTCGGACACGCCTTACGACAACGCCTGTCAGGCCTTGGTCAGGGAAAAAGCCGGGCCCGTCCTGCAAACCATCGCCGACCTGGCGGAGGAGTACAGATAGAATTTAAAACAGGGCTTTGGTTGTAAGAACCGGGCGTTCACAGGGGACGCCCGGTCTAATGATCGGTCATGGTTAGCGGCGCGGCTCCCGCGCCTATCTGAAAGACGCGTGACGGACCTAAGATGTTGGGTTCGAAGTCCAAAGACCCTATTGCCGGGGTAGCGCTAATAAAGCGGACTTCTTAACCCAACCTGTTATTTTTACATGAAAAGACGTAGGTTGGGTTGAGCTTGCGAAACCCAACAAATGCAAGCTGCAATCCTCCGGTAAATTCACCATCGCCCAAACAGCCTGTCAGTGGGCAGCCCCGGCAAAGCCCGAGCCTGCAGGGCGCGCAAGCGCAGTAGGCGCGGTTTTTTTCGACAATAAAACTCCAACATCTCAGGCGAACGGACGATCCATCCAACACGGGACAATACCAGGAGTTCAATCACTTTCCTTTGTCCGTAGTCTTTATGAAATCCCATTAATTTTTAAATGCTTATATATGTATTTCCACGCAAAGCATGGGAAGGGGTCCTAACCTGCGGAGTCCGCCCGGCGGCCATCCCCGACTTCTGCGATCTTACCCGGCCGCGCCTTTTGGCCTCCGGGAATGCATTTTGAAGTGCTTGAAATCCAGATTGATTTGTATGTGCGAGAGTCGTTTGAAGCCTGTTCCGATGATGGGAAACTGTAAAACGCAGGGCAAGCCCTGAATCTACACTGCTCCTTTAGGTTGTTCAGGTGGAATTTTATTTGTAGGGCGCAGGGGGGCCCTGCCCAGGCCGCGCTACGGATTTACCCTTCGGTTTTTTCTCGCATCTAATCATAATGTTTTTTTCGTAACTTGCCGTAACCCACCCACTCAACATCGATGTTGTTCTTACGCAGGAAGTCAATAAATGCTTTTTCTGTATTCATCCCCCGAATTATTGTTCCGTCTGCAAGAACGTAATTGATCTACCATGTCATTCTGACACTTTTTAAGTCCGACAAAGGGATGTGAACCGGCTCTTTCTTAAAAAAAGTCCAAAGAGTCAAATGGTTATCATGCATGTTGAGAATTGTTTTATACGCCATTTTATGAAGCATGATCCGAATTAGACCGTATAGCGGCAAAAATACAATCACTCCTACACACGTTATTACAGCAGGAAACATTTTTATTACATCGGGATAAAACTTGAAACGGGCGATGAATTCAGCCGCGCCGGCTGCTACAAGGCCCAATAGGATGACAATATGGCAATAATTGAAAAATAATGCCATTGGTCCGAAATCAAACTCATAAAGGTCAGATTCCTTATTTTGCATAAAAGCTCCTCCCACGAAGGTCCACAATTTTTCCAATAGGTTGACAGAGGCGAGAGATTTTTTCTTAAATAATTGAAATTAAGTATAATATAGCTTGTATCGCGCGTCCCTATTTTAACACCTTGATAATCACCAGGGTGATGTCGTCCTCCTGGTTTACGGGCAGGCGGAAGGCGCCCACGGCTTCAAAGACCTTGTCCATGATGACCTGGGCGGGTTCATGGGCGTTGTCCGCAATGATCTGCTTGAAGGCCTCCTTGCCGAACATGTCGCCCTGCTGGTTTCTGGCCTCCCAAACGCCGTCCGTGCCCACGGCTATGATCTGGCCGGGGTGGATTTCCCGCTCATATTCTTTGTATTCATAATCCTCAATGCCGCCGAGGAAAATGCCTTCGCCGTCCAGTTCGGTGAACTCCCCGGTGTTGGAGTCCAGGACCAGAGCTGGATCGTGCCCGGCTCTCAGCCATTTGACCTGCTTCTTTTGGGTGTCCAGGTCCATGTAGAAGAGGGTCATGAAACGCCCGGAGAGGCCCACGTCGCGGGTGAGCAGTTTGTTGACGTCCGACACGATGCTGGTGATGCTGCCCCGCATGCTGGAGCGCTGCCGGAACAAAGCCCTGGCCGTAGTCATGAGCAGGGCGGAAGGAATGCCGTGGCCGGACACGTCGCCCACCACCACGGTGATTTTATGATCGTTGGTTTCGTCAAATTCCAGGTAATCGTAATAATCGCCGCCGGTTTCGTCCGAATAGACGATGGCGCCGGCGATGTCCAGGCCCGTCACCAGGGGGGCGTCTACGGGCAGCAGGTTTTGCTGGACTTCGTGGGCGAGCTCCAAAGCCTTTTTCAAGCGCACGTTTTCCCGCAGCCTGGGCACCATTTCGTTGAAGGCCGTGATCAGTTCGCCCCGTTCGTCGCTGATTTCAAAGTCCATGTGCACGGAAAAATCGCCCCTGGCCAGGCGTTTGACCGCGTCAATCATTTGATAGATGTGCTTGGTGAATATACGGGAAATGATCATGGCGCCGATCACGCCCAGCAGCAGCGCCCAGCACGCGGCGATGAAATTCACCAGCAAATGCTTGCGGGTCAGGCTGTCCACCACTTCATTGGCTTTGTCGATGGAGGAGTTGATGGAGCTCATGGGGGTCACCAGGAGCTTGTAATATTTTCTTCCCACGGGGGCGAAGGCCCAAATGGAGTCCTTGCCTTTGCAGCGGAGGCGGGCCACGCCGGTATTGCCCTGCTCCATGGATTTCAGGATCGTATGGAAAATTTCCTTGTCCTGGGAGTCCAGCCACTCGGTGAAGATCATGCCGGTCCAGTCCCGCGTGGCGGTCACGTAATCGTCATGGGCCAGAACCAGGGCGCCAAGCTTTCCGTTGTCAGGATTGTTCTGCACAAGCAGGTCGTAGGTTTCCACGGTTCCAATCCACGAGGACGGCATGGCCGCCATGTTCAGAACTTCCTCCAAGAGCACGTCCATGCATAGAACCCCCACCACCTTGCCTTCCGGATCGTGGATCAGGGTGGAGGCTGCAAAGACCACCTGGCCCGTCACTTCGTCCACCATGGGGAAGGTCCAGGTCACGGGGGTGTCCGGGCTGGTTTGGGTGAGCGCGGCCCTGTACCAGGGCTTAAGCCGGGGGTCGTAGCCCTCGGGAAATTCTCCGTGGCCCGGATAGGCCGCAAATAAGCCGCTTTCCAGGGCTATGCAGGCGGTTGCACGGGATTCGCCGTCTTTGTAAGCGCTTATAAATTCGTCCCTCAGGCTTGCCAGAACCGCCTTGTCCACGGGATGTTCATCAGGATTCACCCCCGGCGCCGCGGCGATGACGGGATAATCCAGGCTGATGGAATACGGCGTGATCTGGCCGTCCATATGCCGTATTTCATATCCGTCATGGGGGGCCAAATCAGGCGGGGCTTTGGCAGGATCGTTAAAGTCCTCTTTCCAGTAGAAAGAGGCGTCCGATGCGGGGGCGGGCATGACGTACAGATATTCCGCCTTGCGCGCCATGGAAGCCATGCGGAACTCCAAGGCGGCTTCCAACCCCTTTTGGATTTCAGCCGTGTTGCGCACCGTGACTTCCAGAGCCCTTTCCGAAAGCTCCAGCAGGGCCGCGCGGCTGTCGCGCGAAAGCATATTCCCCGCCGTTTTGGTAGCCTTTTGGCTGATAGCGGTCACAACCATGAGCGGAACAAGGGAAAAAATCATTAAGAGGAGAAAGACTTTCCATCTTAATTTCATAGAACGCCTCCAGACCCGATAGATGCTTGTTCATATCATAAAACCCAAAGGATGCAAGACAATCCGTTCCAAGTTTTTTTAGCGCCTTGACCCAACGAAGGTCCTCCACTATATTCGCCTTTTGAAGTCGCCAAAACAGAAACAAAAGGAATAACATCATGAGCCAGGCCCTTGAAAATACCCAAATTCCCGACTCCTCCGCTTACATGATCAACAACGAGCCCTTTTATTTGCCGGTGGCTGATGAAAAGCCTCTTTTCACCGCCGCGTACAACGCCCGGCTGCCGGTCATGCTTAAAGGCCCCACAGGATGCGGAAAAACCCGGTTCGTGCAGCACATGGCCTACAAGCTGGGCAGGCCTTTAGTCACCGTCTCGTGCCATGAGGACTTGTTCGCCTCCGACCTCCTGGGCCGCTACCTTTTAAAGGACGACGAAACCGTGTGGGTGGACGGCCCCTTGTCCCGGGCCGTGCGCATGGGCGCCATCTGCTACCTGGACGAAGTGGTGGAAGCCCGCAAGGACACCACCGTGGTCATCCATCCCCTGACCGACGATCGCCGGGTGCTTTCCCTGGACAAAAAAGGCGAGGTGGTGGAGGCGCACCCGGATTTTTTGCTGGTGGTTTCTTACAACCCCGGCTACCAGTCCGTGGTCAAGGACCTCAAGCAGAGCACTCGCCAGCGTTTTGTGTGCCTGGAGTTCGAATATCCCGCCCAGGAGGACGAGGCCAAAATCGTGGAAAAGGAAGGGGGCGTGGACGAGGAAACCGCCCTTTCCCTGGTGGGCCTGGCCCATCGCATCCGCAACCTCAGGGAGCAGGGCCTGGCCGAAGGCGCCAGCACCCGCCTGCTCATCTACGCGGCTCAGTTGATCCGGCAGGGCATCTCCCCCAAGAACGCCTGCCTGACCAGCATGTGCCTGCCCATCACCGACGATCCGGGGCTGTCGGAAACCATAGTTGATCTCATCGAAGACCTGTTTTAGAGGATGGGGCGAAGCATGGGTCAGCCCGGCGTAAATGTACAGGAAGATCTGGCCAGGATTCGGGCCTTGATGGAGCCGCTGTCCATCGCCGATCCCGAAACCGCGGAACTGGTCCGGGGTCTTCTCCTTTCCAAGACCCGGCTGGAGCGCATTCCCCGACTGGCGGAATTCGGCATTAAGGCCCTGGCTTCGGAAACCGCCTTCGGCAAAGCCTTTTGCCTGGGCATGGCCCGGATTCTGGACGAGCCGGACCGGCAGTTCACCCTGTATTGCAACCTGGTCAATCATGCGGGCCGGGAAGGCGCCACCCTGGGCAAGCTGGCGGCCGAATCCATGCCTTTGGCGATTCTGTCCGGCAAGAAGAACATGGCGGCCAGGCTGATCGCCGCCATTTACTCCGTAAAAAAGTGGAGCACCCACGCCATGGAGCGGCCCTTGGAGGCTTTCTCCTGGCTTATGCACCGGGACGACCCGGATTCCGCCGCTGCGTACCTCTATCTGGTCCGCATTGTGTTCCGTCAAAGCATGACTTACCATCAGCGCCTGCTGTTTTCCCAATTATTGCCAAAGGCCGCCAAAAGCCTGCCCAAAGCCAGGCGATGCTTTCAGATGCAGGCCCTGGCCAAGGTCGCCAAGGCCAGCCTGGATTGCATCGAGCCCCTGTGCGACGGGCTGGAAAAAGGCGTGCACCTTTTGGATAAGGAAGCGCTGGATGTTTTTACGGACGAAGGCCTGGGCCGGCTATCCCACAGCCGGGACGCGGCTATGAAGTTTTTGCGCCTGGAGTCCAAGCTGGGCGCAGACTCCTTTTCCAGCCTGCAGGTTACGGTTTCCCTGGAATCCAACCGCCAGGTCATCACCCGGTATTTGCGCGCCAGGACCGGCAAGGGCCTGAACGTCAAGCCCATCGAGCCCCTCCACAACCGGGGCGTGGGCCGTCACACCCTGTCCATTACGGACGGCAGGGCCGTGTATCTTCCGGGGGAAATGGGTTTTTTTCCGGATAAGGAGAACAACACCGCCTTGTACAAAGCCCTGGCCCGCCTGGAAGCCGGCTTGTGCGAGTTCGAAACCTATGATTTTGACCTCACAAAGGCTGTGTTTGCCTGCCGGGCCCGGGGCCTGGAATTCAACCTGCCTGAAACCCGGTCCCAATACTCGGACCTGTTTTTGTTTTTGTCCGAATTCGACGTCTTTCAGATCGCCCGGGACCTGTTCGCCGCCCTGGAGCACGCCAGGGTAGGGCGGCTGCTTTTGGAAAAATACCCCGGCTTCGCGAAAAGTGCATTTCCCTATATGATAACGGAAATGGAGCGCATCCTGGAGCAGGGCGCGCCTCCCATGACCTGGCTTTACGCCTCCGCAGCGCTATGCATGGATGTGGAAAAATTCCAACTGGATGACGACGTTGCGCGTATCATCCAAACTTCTTTGGAGGCCTTTCAATCCATGCAAGGCGATCCGCCGGACGTGCACCAAAGCGCGGCGCTGACCGCCGGTCTTTACGGCCCGTGGCTGGGGTTTTTGCAGTCCTGGTACGGAGTCATGATGGCCAGGGATCTGGCCAAGGAGTACCAGCCCATGCAGGTTCCCTTCGGCCGGACCATCCTGGCGGGCGGAAACGCGCCCATGCCGGAAAACGATCGCCGGGCGGCCCAGTTGATGGCCAAGCTGTCGCAAATGGGCGTGTACGCCCTCCGGTCCGATTTGAAAAAACGCATGGATTCTCAGCATGGAACCCTGACGGAACAGGACCTGCGCGACCTCATCATGCAGCCTCCGGAACAGGGGGCGACCGAGCCCCAGCCCCTGGAGCCCGGGCAGGAGGAGCGCATGGATTTCTCCTCCCTCAGGGACTCGGGCGACCTGGCCCACTCCCTGCCCCAAGAGGAAGACCTGAACGCCCCGGTCTTCTGGTACAAGGAATGGGATCACAACTCCCAGGATTACCTGCCCGACTACTGCCGGGTGGTGGCGGCGCCCGGCCTGCCCAGCCATGCGGAGTTTTACGACGCGTCGCTCAAGGAGCACTCCGGGCTGGTAAAAAACATCCGAAAGAGCTTTGAACTCTTAAGGCCCCAGGGCCTGGCCATTCTCCGCCATTGGGTGGAAGGGGACGATTTTGACTATCGGGCTTTGATCGACTACGCCGTGGACCGCAGGATGGGCAGAACCCCGTCCGAAAGGCTGTACATCAAACGGGTCAAGCAAATCCGCGACGTGTCCGTGCTGCTTTTGGTGGACCTTTCCCGCTCCACCAGCAACCTGGCGGCGGGCTCCGAAAAAAGCGTCCTGGACGTGGAAAAGGAAGCCATCGTCCTGTTTTGCGAAGCCCTGGGCGCGGTGGGGGACTCCTTTGCCATCGCAGGCTTTTCCGGCGCCGGCAGGCTGAGGGTGGACTACACCCGGATCAAGGATTTTGAAGAGGCCATGACCCCGGAGGTCAAGCAGCGCATCAGCGGCATGGCGCCTTCCCGCAACACCCGCATGGGGCCGGCCATCCGCCACGCAGCCCACGTGCTTTCCCAGGTTCCCTCCAAGGTGCGTTTGATGATCGTGCTGAGCGACGGCTTTCCCAACGACCTGGAGTACAAGGG
This sequence comes from Desulfatibacillum alkenivorans DSM 16219, assembly GCF_900142135.1. GTDB lineage: Bacteria > Desulfobacterota > Desulfobacteria > Desulfobacterales > Desulfatibacillaceae > Desulfatibacillum > Desulfatibacillum alkenivorans. Next base: position 37,353 of record NZ_FQZU01000038.1, read on the forward strand.
CCAATACAGCATTGCCGACACCCGCAAGGCCATCGCCGAGGCCCGGTCCCAGCAGGTCCACGTGCACGCCATTACGGTCAACCTGCAGACCAGCATCAACCTGGATCTCATCTACGGCGGAGTGCACCACAACCTCATCTCCGACGTCCGCGAACTGCCCCACAAACTGCCCAGAATTTATCGGACCCTGACGAGGTGACCGTCATAACCCCTTTCAGACGTGAGTCTGTAAATAGTCAACATGCTCTCTGAGGTCTGGGCGGGTAACTGCTTTGAGAGGATCCAAAAGCACCTGCATTCCCTCCCGGCGGGCCAGTTTGAGAGCCGGGACCACATCCGAATCCCCTGTTATCACGACCAACTTGTCAGCCAGTTTTTTTATGGCGATGGGGGTGATATCCAACCCCATCTTCATGTCCACGCCCTTCTGGGTAATTGCCGGCTTGACGTCGTTTTCATCAAGGTCATCAATGGAGATTTTCTTGGAAATGAGGCTTTTCAATCTATCTTGATTTAGCACCCAGGCATTGTTTTGCCATACAAAGCTGCCCAGTCTGAGGGCTACGTTTGGTGTGCTCCTCAGGGACTCAAGAAGGGCGATTTGTTGGACGGCAACTGACGTCTTTTCAAAATCAACCTGCTTTTTGGAAACGGGATTGTGGCCCTTTTTGGAGAGGGGATTCGTATCGTAGTAGAAAATTCTGTACAATTGATCGTCTTTTAAAAGGTGCTTAAGGCAGTATTTGCGTATGTTCTCGCCATTGTACAGGAAGGTTTTCAGTTGGTAGATGCGCTTTCTCATAAACCAGCCATCAATCACAAAAGCTACCTTTTGCATTATTATTCCACCAAATAATAATGCCCTTTGGTCGATTCCGGAAATTTTTAGCATCCGGAATGTCGCAAAGGGCGGTTAGTAACTTTCTGAGATGGAAATGGTTCTTTCCATGTGCAAATAGAGTAATGCTTTGGCAGGATGCTGTCAATAGAAAAAAATATGCAATTTCAGGGGACTATGCTTTCCGCAAAGAGACGGGACAAGCGCTGCGCCACAACCTCATCTCCGACGTCCGCGAACTGCCCCACAAACTGCCCAGGATTTATCGGACCCTGACGAGATAAGAATTCCTGAAAAAATACAACAATCACGCCCATGGGCTTTTTGGGGATATCTCACAGCCTTTGGAGTTTCACCAAGAGGGGGTCGCGGCTCCAGCAAACAGGAGCAGACGGTTTCGCAATCGTGCGCCGCCGGCCAATCAATGCCTGCGGAAAAAAACGCCGCATCTTTAATCTTGATCAGAAAAGATTACGGATGTTAAGATTATGTTTGAGACAATTCCCGTAGACAGGATTCATGATTGCGAGATCGTCCCGCAGTGCGCTGACAGGCGTCCCTGGTTCAGGGAGCAGGGGGAGTTCCATTTGCTTCCTGAGTGGATTCTGGATTCGGGACTGACCGCCATGGTGACGGTCAAGGCCAACGCCGGAGCCCAGACCGCTCGGCATCATGAGTTTTTGGAGTATATGGCTGACTGCGTCGTTTACCTGGACCAAAGGGTTTCGGAACAGGTGGTCACAAGGCGGTTGCGCGAGGTGAAATACCGGGGCTCCGCCTATGGAAGGAACGCGTATCCTTTTGGAATTACCGGCAGAGGTTTGTGGATCATCCCGGTAACCCAGGCCGATATACAGCACCGGACCTTTGGAGAGTCCATTCTTTCGGGCGTCGAGGGGCTGGACATTGTTTACGGCAACTTGAGCGATAAGGAAAAAATTTTAGCCCTGTTTGGAGAGAAGCACGATGACGTTCAAGGCTCCGCCGTCCTATGAGGAACTGCAAAAGAGGCTAAAACGCGCTGAGGACGCCCTGCAGGCCGTTCGGGACGGTCAGGTGGACGCCATTGTGGGAAATAATCAAACCCTGGTGGTGCGTCTGGCGGAAGCGGAGGCCCGGGAAGCGCATATCAAGAATGTTTTGCTGACCATTCGCAGCGTGAACAAACTTTTGGCCTCCGAGGAGACCCCCCTGGGCCTGATAGACAAGGCCTGCACGCAGCTCACGGCCGGTCCAAGCTACCAGAACGCCTGGATCGCCCTGGTGGACTCCCAAACCCATGGGGTGACGGCCGTTAAATCCGGCCGGGCCAGCGGCGGCTTTTTGCAGTTGGAACGGCATCTGATGCAGGGTGAATATCCCCGCTGCGTGCGGCAAGCCCTCCTGGCTGATGAGGTGACGGTGGTCCGGAACGCCCGGCGGGATTGCCCCGAGTGTCCGCTGACCCAGGAGTACGGGGGATGGGCGGCCTTTACCTGCCGTTTGGGATACAAGGATCGCATCCACGGCGTGTTGTCCGTCTCCGTTCCCGCGGAACTGGCCGGCGATCAGGAGGAGCAAGTCCTGTTCAGGGAGCTTGCCAATGACATAGGGGCCGCCCTGGACAAAATGACGGCCCAACAACAGGCGGAAAAACGAATAGCCCTGTTGGGGCGCATGCTGGACCTGGCTCCGGCCTCCATAACCATCCATGACTATGAGGGCCGGTTTTATTATGGAAACCAAGCCACATATACCTTGCACGGCTACGCTGACGAGGAAGAGTTTTTGAACACGGAATTGCATGACCTGGATGATCCGGAGACCCGGGCCATGCTGCCGGAGCGTTTTCGGAAAATCCGGGAGAAGGGGGAAGCGCGTTTTGAAGTCCTCCACCACCGAAAGGACGGATCCACTTTTCCCCTGGAGGTGCTGGCAAGATCCATTGAGTGGAACGGCAAGCCCGCCATTTTAAGCGTCGCCGCCGACATTACGGAACGCAAGAAAGCCGAAGAGACCCTGCGGGAAAGCGAAAGCAGGGTGCGGACCAAGCTGAACGCCCTCCTTGATCCGGAAGGCGATATTGGGCGTTTGAATCTCGCCGACGTTTTGGACGTTGATCAAATACAATCCCTGATGGACGATTTTCACGCATTGACGGACATCGGCGTGGGCATTATCGACCTGGAGGGAAATGTCCTTGTCGGGACAGGCTGGCAGGATGTCTGCACCAAATTCCACCGGGTTCATCCCGAAACCGCCCTAAATTGCCGTGAAAGCGACACGCTTCTCGCATCCAACGTGGAGCCGGGGACCTTCAAGTTGTATAAATGCAAGAACAGCATGTGGGATATGGCGACCCCGATTGTCATTGGCGGGAAACACGTCGGCAATCTCTTCCTCGGTCAATTCTTTCTGGAGGATGAAACGCCCGACGTTGCGGCCTTCCGGGAACAGGCGCACTGTTACGGATTTGACGAGGAGGCATATCTTAAAGCCTATCTGGCCATCCCTCGCTGGTCGCGGGAAACGGTCGAGCAAGTCATGACCTTCTACTGCAACCTCATCAACCTCATCTCCCGCATGTCCTACGCCCACATAAAACTGGCGCGGACGAGCGAGGCCCTGCGTCAAAGCGAGCAGTTGTTCCGTTCTTTCGTGGAGAATGCCAACGACATTGTATACGCCCTTTCCGCGGAAGGCCGGTTTACTTATGTTTCCCCAAATTGGCTGGAGTTTATTGGGGAACCGGCGGAACGAGCCGTGGGAAAGTCCTTCGAGCCTTATGTCCACCCCGAGGACGTCCACCTGTGCCGCGCCTTCCTGGAAAAAACGCTGAAAAATGGCGGCAGGCAGGGCAGTCTGGAATACCGGGTGCGGCATCACGACGGGTCCTGGCGGTGGCACGTGTCCAAGGGATCGCCCAACAGGGATGAATCCGGGAGCGTCACGGGGTATGTCGGCATTGCCCGGGATGTGACCGAAGCAAAGCAAGCCGAAGAAGCGCTGAAAGCCAGCGAAATGCGTTTCAAGGAGATGCTGCGGAACGTGACCTCTGTGGCGGTCCAGGGGTACGCCCTGGACGGCGCGGTAAGCTATTGGAATCATGCCGCGGAAACCTTTTACGGCTACACCGAGGAAGAGGCGCTCGGCCAAAACCTGATCGATCTGATCATTCCGCCCGCCATGCGCGAAACCGTGCGAGCGGAGATGCGCCGAATGGCCGAAACCGGAAAGGCGATTCCGCCGTCCGAGCTGGAATTGATGCGCAAGGACGGATCGCCCATCCAAGTCTATTCATCCCACGCCCTGGTCCGCGTGCCGGGGCGGGAGCCCGAGTTATTCTGCATTGATATTGATCTCACCGAACATAAACTGGCCGAAGAAAAGCTGCGGGAAGAAAGGGAGCAACTGCTGGCCATATTCAACAGCATTGACGAGGTTATCTACATCTCCGACCCGTCAACCCATGAGTTGTTGTATGTCAACAGCTATTTCCAGCGAATGCTGCCCGCCGATTGCCTCGGCGCGAAGTGTTACAAAATCATACAAAATCGGGATTCGCCATGCCCTTTCTGCACCAACGATATTATACTGAAGCAAAAACCCGCTTCCCATCACTGGGAATTCCATAACAAGCATGTTGACCGGCATTACGCGATAGCGGATCGCATCATCAGCTGGCCGGATGGCAGGGACGTCCGCTTTGAAATTGCCATCGACATCACCAAACGCAAGCATTTGGAGCGGCGCAATCAGGTCCTGGCCAATATTATCAAACGCAGTCAGGATTTCATTGGCGTGGCGGATATGGACCAGGCGGCTTACTTCGTGAATCCAGCGGGGCAGGCGATGGTTGGGCTGGATGGGGAAGAGGCGGTCGCGCAAACCAGGATCGAAGATTACTTCCTGCCTGATGACTTGCCGTACCTCCGGAACACCATTCTTCCCGCCGTTATGCGGGATGGCCGATGGGCGGGGGAGTTCCGCTTCCGCCATTTCAAAACGGGCGAAGCGATTCCCGTTCTTTACGACCTTTTCCATACCGAAGACATTGCGACCGGCGATATGACCAACATAGCCACCATTACGCGCAATATTACCGAGCGCAAGCAGGCCGAGGCCGAGCGGGAAAAACTCCATGCCCAGTTGACGCAAGCGCAAAAAATGGAGTCCGTGGGCAGGTTGGCGGGGGGAGTGGCTCATGATTTCAACAACATGTTGAATGTGATCATCGGATACTCGGAGCTGGCTTTGGACGGCATGCCCCAGGCCCATCCCTTTTATGAAAGCTTCAGGGAAATCCTGGACGCCGCCATGAGGTCCTCGGAAGTCACCCGGCAGTTGCTGGCGTTTGCACGGAAGCAGACCATCGCCCCCAAAGTTTTGGATCTGAATGAAACCTTGGAAGGCATGCTGAAAATGCTGCGCAGGCTGATTGGGGAGGACATCCGGATGATCTGGAAACCCGGGACCGAGACACGGTATGTATGCATGGACCCGTCCCAATTGGATCAGTTGCTCGCCAACCTGTGCGTCAACGCCAGGGACGCTATCGCCGACGGCGGAGAAATAATCATAAGCACTGATAACGTGTATATTTCGGCAAAGGATTGCAGCGCAAATCCTGACCTTAACCCCGGCGACTATGTGCTTTTAAGCGTGCAAGATAACGGCTGCGGCATGGACCGGGAAACCATGGCCAATATTTTCGAACCCTTTTTCACCACCAAAAAGGCGGACCGGGGGACCGGTCTGGGACTGTCCACCATATACGGCATCGTCAAACAAAATAATGGCGCCGTTTTGGTGGAAAGCGAGCCGGGCAAAGGCGCCTTGTTTAAGATCTATCTGCCCAGGCATGGCTCGCCGGAGACTGCGTCAGAGGCTTTGAAGGCGGATGATCCCCTTGAGGGAAAAGGGGAAACCGTACTGCTGGTTGAGGATGAAAAAGCCATCATTTCCATGGCTAAAAGCATGTTGGAAAGATCCGGCTACCGGGTGCTGACGGCTTCCTCTCCCCAGAAGGCCCTGAACCTGGCCGACGAGTTCCAGGACGGCATCCAATTGCTCATCACGGATGTCATCATGCCCGGCATGAACGGCAAGGATCTGGCCGAGGAGCTCAAATCCCGGAATCCGTCCCTGAAAGTTCTGTTCATGTCCGGGTACACGGCCGACCTGATCGCCCGGCACGGCGTCCTGGAGGGGGAGGTGCACTTTCTGGAAAAGCCGTTTTCCCAAAACAAGCTGGCCGAACAGGTGAGAAAAGCCCTGGAAAGCTGAGCAATTCAAGCCCTGAGCCCACTAACAGGCCCGTCCGGCTTATCGGGAGGCGCCCCGGATAAAGTTCAGGGTGCGGCCTTTGAGGACGATGGCGTCTTCCGGGCACATTTCCTGGCAGCAATAGCAGTTGATGCAGATGTTTTTGTCCGCCTTGGGATAGGATTTTTTCGCCATGGTCATGGCCTTGGTGGGGCAGTGCTTGACGCACAGGCCGCACTGCTTGCATTTGTCTTCCTGGACCTGGGGCAGGCAGTTGATCCACTTGGATAAAAACCGGTTCAAAACCATGCCCATGACGCCGGGGACGAAGGTCACGGGCATTTTAAAATCGGGAATGGGGACGATTTCCGTGTTCAGGGAGATTTGATCCAACTCGATGGCGCCCAGGCCTTTTTCCGCGGCGATGTCCAGATGCAGGATGGATCTGGGATTCCCCCCGATCATGGTCACTGCAACGGCGTCCAGGCTCACGGCGTTGCCGCTGGCCAGGATTTTCCCCACGTTCCGCAGGCTTCCGTGATGGGGGCCGTTTCCCTCCATGGCGACCACGGCGTCCATGATGGTCAAATCCGGCGGCCGGACGGAGAAAATATCCACCAGGGCCTGGGAAAAGCGTTTGGGCGTCACCGCCTGGGAATGCACCCGCATTTTATCTCCGCCCACCACGTAGCCGAAGGTGTTCTTCACCGCACCGGTGTAAAAGGTCAGGCCGTGGGTTTTCAGCTTGGGCAGGTTGATCACCAGATCGGCCGTGAGCACCTCGTTGGATATCATGACGTGGGGGACGTCCTGGGAGGGCAGGCTGGTTTTGACCGGGCTCTGGCCCAGGTGCACAAAGGCGCCGCCCGCGGCGCCGGAAATCCGGGCGGTTTCCGCGGCTTTTTCCGACCTGCCGTAGCCGAACACGCCGGGATTGTCGCCCACCATCACCTCGGCGCCTTTGGCCTTCAGCATTTCAACCACCGTTTTCACCAGCATGGGATGGGTGGTCACGCCTTTTTCCGGCGGCTCTCCGGCCAGGATATTTGGCTTGACCAAAACGGTCTTCCCCTCCAAATCCAGGGGGAATTCCCGGAACACGGCCTCCACCGCATCCTTTAGGGATTTCTCGTCGTAGGCCGCATCCAAAATCATCACTCTGTTGTCAGCGTTCATTTTCTCCCCCTTTCCGGCGAATATTATTTCGTTCGCTCCACCCCGGTTGCGCCGATTCTGAAATCAGGCGCACAACGCATTTAATCTGTTGGATTCATTCATACGCCGCTTGGCGGCAAGAGTCAAATTGCTCCATAACGGAAAAAAGATTGTTATATGATGTACATCATGCACAGGCAAACAAACTGGCATATGATTTGCCATTAAAAAACATAATTGCTTGAAAAATCCCTTGTCCTATTGTACGAATCTATACTGAGGATTAAGCCAAGCATAATACATAAATTGCTTTTAAAAGCGGGAGATCCGCCGGCGGCGAAGTGTGCATTGCGTTCCCGCAGCGCCGGCTCCCCGTGACTGTAAAAAAGGCAACATTTTGTATCACCCTGAAATTATGTCAATATCCTAATGCCAACAACAAAGGAGATCCGCCAATGAAACGCCTGCTGCTTTTCACAATCGCCGCCATGTGCATTATGTCCTTGAGCGCCCCCGCCTTTGCTGCATCCCCCTTGCTGCCTTTTGCAGCCACCGGGGACCTCTGGGTTTTGGACGACAACAGCGGCTGCGTCTTTGCCATAACTCCTGAACAGGAAGTTTCCGTGGTTATCGAACCGGGCGACGTCATTTCCGCCACCGGCTGGACGTATTTTGATTTTTACGATACGGGAATCGCCTTTGACGCCGCCGGCGCCGCCTATTTCGCCGCCAAAAGCGACGGCCTGGAATACGAGGAAAGCGTCATTTTTAAGTATGAAAACGGCGCACTGAGCATCCTGGCTGACAGCGCCGCCATTATGGCCGTGACCAACGACCCCGACGGCTACTGCTCCATAAAGGGCCTGGCCTTCGGCAGCGACGGCGCGCTTTACGCCAATGACGACGCCAGCGAGCAGGTAATCAAGGTGTGCCCCGAGACCGGGGACGTCTCCCTGTTTGCAAGCAACGCCGACCTGCGGGCTGCAGCGACGAATAATGGAGTGGATGAATCCTGGGTGGACTTGAACAGCGGAATCATCGGCGGCCCCGGCGGCGTGATTTACACGGCCACGGACGATTCCATGAACTGGGAATATCCTATAACGGGAGGCGTGATCACCTATACTTCCGTCAACACGATTTTCTCTTTGGGAAGCGCCATCAGCCCCACGGTGTTAGTCACGGAAGCCCCGCCTTACGACTCGGGAAACCCCTTCAGCGACCTGGACGCCTTCATGACCCGGGGGCCGGACGGGTTCCTGTATATCAGCGACGATTCAGGCGCCCAGGATATCCTGCGGGTGGACCCGGATACCGGCGATGTTTCCGTTTTTCTCACCGAAGAAGTGATTTCCCAAACCATGGGCATGGGCTACGGACCGGACCTGGAAGGCGGCATCGCCTTTGACGGCAGCGGCAATTTTTATGTGGCGGAGCAAAACTCCGGCACGATTCTGAAATTCTCCCAGAACCGGAAATCGTGGTCCGGCGTGGTTTGGGTCGCCATGTCGGTTTTTGAAACGCTCACCGGCGAAGAGCCTGTTTTTGACGGCGGCATCGCCTTTGTTCCCGTGAAGGTGGAAGAGGACGAGCCGGAGTTTATTTTTCACAATAATGATGGACCGCTTTTTTGTTTTGTACAGACCGCCGGGGAAAAGGCGGCTTCCGGGGGCGCGGCGCCCATGGCCTTTGCCGTCCTGTTGGTTCTGGCTGCGGGATTATGGCTGGGGCTTGGAAACAGGAAATAGACCAAGGTAAATAGCGAAGAAACTCAAAAACCGGGAAAGGGGCGGCCCTTTCCCGGTTTTTATGTCCTGCGGCTTGCGGTCGATCCTGAAAAGAGGATCGCCCTTGCCGGGATGACGGCGCTTTGGGCGTCGGGAAACACTTGGAGAGATTGGAGGCCTGTTCTTGTTGGGTTTCGCGCGCATGTTTTCGGCGTTGATCATTACTCCGGCGAGAACTGGACATCCTTTTTTCGAAAAGTACTGCGAGCTTTACCCAACCTACTATTTTTATGGGTAAAAAGTAGGTTGGGTAGAGCGCTGAAACAGAATTTTGAACGGAAAAAATGCCTCTTGCTTAAACGCATTATAAAGTTTGCATCGCCGCTGCGAAACCCAACAATGCAGGGCGGATGCTATGGCCGCCATTTTTCGTGGTCCCCATGGAGGGAGGCGGGATGGAGTTATGGGGACATGACCTTATCTCTGTAGCAGCGCTGAATTATCCAACAATAAGATTGAGATAAGGATCGTGTCCCCCTTAACTCGCACTCTAAGAGACGGGGCCCCCGTGTTATTTTGAAATTTTACCAGGGTTAATCTTGAATGCCTGGAGAATGAACATAATAAATATTTGAATGACAGCAACTGGGTATCAGTCCATCTCCTCCCTGGCCACGTCCGCGTCAAAGTCCTCGTCCACGTTGGCGAAGGCGTCCTCTCCGTAAAGGCCCTGAAAGGTCTTGATCATCTCGGCCAGGGGAACGTCGTCGTATTCGCCCCGGAAGTTGATGTAATCCATGTGCTTGTTCCCGTCCAGGTCAAAGGGATGGTAAATGGAGTCGTTCTCCCCGTCGAACTCCAGGGTTCTCAGGCGGAATTTTTCGCATAACTCCACGTTGAACGCAGGCGTGGCTTTCACCCATTTTCCGTTCAAATAAATGGTGTTGTACCCGTGCCAGTGAAACACGTTGGTCTGCATCTGCTCGCGCATGCGTTTGGTGGAAAGATGATTGCGCACGTCCGCGTAACCCACCCGGGCCGGAATGCCCATGACCCGGCAGCATGCGGCCAGCAGGGCGGCTTTGGGCACGCACCACGCTTCGCCGACTTCCAGGGTGGTGGAGGCTTTCAAGCCTTCCACGGTCAGGACGAATTTGTAGGGATTGTACCGGATGCCGTCCCGGACCGCGTAATACAGGCTGACGGCTTGATCCACGGGATTGTCGGATTTCCCCGCGTTTTCCCGGGCGAAAGCGATGACGGATTCATGATCGGAATTGATGATGGGCGTGGGCTGCAAGTGTTCTTTTTGCGGATTCATTAAACTCCCCCGTTGAAATTGCGGTTTGCACAACACAAATGATGGCGGAACATCTATCTTTCGGGCTTTTTTTGAGGGCTATACAACTGTGTAAAGAAATACCGCCTTTTTAGAACCCTGTCCACCCATTATTCAGCAGCAACGAGGATTACAGCAATGCATCGTCGAAATTTATCTATGTTCCGGCGATCACCCGGATGGTGGTGTACACGAGGTAAATGCTCAGCAGGCCTCCGCCCCAGATGCGCGGGCTTAACCTGGTCCAGTTGATAAGGGCGTAAAACAGCACCGAGCATGCGGCGACCAGGCAGTAGTCCATGAGGATGCCGGAGTCCGTAGTCAGGCCCTTGCCGTAAACGATCAGGGTTCCGCCGATCACCAGGAAGATATTGAAGATATTGCTGCCCAACAGATTGCCGACGGCAATGGCGTTTTCGCCCCTTCGGGCGGCGATGATGCTGGCCATGATGTCAGGGATGGAAGTGCCGACAGCCACGATGGTGAATCCGATGATGGCGTCGGAAATGCCCAGGATTTCGGCAATGGAGACGGCGGCCCTCAAAACCAGTTCCCCGCCCAGGTAAAGCAGGGAGGCTCCGAGAATCAAGAGAAATATTCCGGACCCCAGGCGTTTGGGCTCGTTGCTTTCCACGTCCGTCCCGCTCAGGGTGGATTTTTTGGAGTAAAGATAGGCGCCGATGAGGCAGAGCAGGGGAGCGGCCGCAAATAACGGCAGGGAGTGGTCCGGCGTGAAAAAGAAAAACAGAAGCATCAAAACAGGGCCGATGCAAAAATAAATCAGGTCCGCCCGGAAAACCTCCCGGGACACGGCCAGCCTGCTGAACAACCCGCACAAGCCAAAGCCCACGCACAGGTTCGCCAAATTGCTGCCTGAAATATTGGAAAGGGAAAACGCCGTATACCCGCGGGAGGCGGCCAGAAGGTTGACCATCAGCTCGGGGGAGCTGGTGCTGAAGGCCACCACGGTTAGTCCTAAAAAAGCCTTGGCCAGGTTCAGGGCGTTCCCGATTCTAATCGCTCCGGTTACGGTCCACTGAGCCCCAAAATATAGACACACGAATCCTAAAGATACCTTCAAGATGTCAAATAACACTGTCGATCACACCCCTGCCGGATTCCGCCTGGTTCTCCGGCCCGCTTACAACGGGTCTATTTGTCGGAAAATCTCTTAAGGTAATCACCCGCCCGGCAATGGACGGCCGCCCTATTTTTGAATGGCAATCTGCCAGATGCGAAGGCAAATAGCAATAAAAATCCAAGAGAACATGGGGTCAAATCTACGTTTGACGTTTGAGAATCATGGGCGCCTTCCGCACTCCACAACCCGGCCTTTTTCCAACCGCAGCACATGGGTGATGGACCTGGGCGTTTCGTCCACATGGTGGGAGATGAAAATCATGCCCATGGAAGTCTGCGTGCATAAGCCGTCCAGGATGTCTATAATCCGGGCGCGATGCCTGGCGTCCAGGCCCTGGCAGGGCTCGTCCAGGGCCAGGAGGGCCGGATTTTTCACCAAAGCCCTGGCCAACAGGGTCAAACGCCGTTCCCCCGTGGACAAAGCCAAAAAGGAGCGATCCGCCAAATGCTCCAGGTCGAATCCCGCCAGCCACTCACGGGCGTTTTGCTCCTGCTCCGGGCTGCACGCATGGTACAAGCCCACGGTATCGAAAAACCCCGAGCACACCGCCTGAAGACAGGTGACGTCCGGGCCGTGGTAGATCTGCGATTCCGGCGAAACGCATCCGATGCGCCGCTTGATCTCCCAAATGCTTTCCCCCGAACCCCGTTTGACGTCAAACAGGCTGATGTCATTGGCGTAGGCCTGGGGATTGTCCGCCAGAACCAGGCTCAGCAAGGTGCTTTTGCCCGCCCCGTTATGCCCCAGCAGGGCCCAGCGCTCCCCCGGCTTCATGACCCAGTCCACCTGATCCAGCACGACGTCCCCGCCGTAGGATATGGAGACCTTTTTCATGTCCACCAGGGTTTTAAACCCTTCGGCGGGATTTGTATCAGGGGCGGGAAGCCGGAATTCCGTTTTGGGGAAAGGTGCGGCGGACAAGGCGGCTCCGGCTACCGGCATTGTTTCCTTGGGTCCCTGAAAAACCACCCGGCTGTCTTCCACACAAAGCACATGGCCGCTGCAGTCCAGGATTTCGTCCTCCCGGGACGTCAGCATGACAAAGGGCGGAGTTCCGGTTTGGGCCATGTCATTGAGGGCTTGGGCCAGGGCGTCGCGGGAGGCCGCGTCCAGGCCGGTGAAGGGATCGTCCAGGATCAGCAACCTGGGCTTTTTCAGCAAAGCCCGGGCGATCAGCACCTTGCGGGCCTCCCCGTTGGATATATGGATAAGCCGCCTTGGCAGCAGATATTCAATTTTGAAAAGCGCCAGGGCCTGTTCCCAGGCGTCCCGGTTAATATCCCCGGCGGGCTCGCCCGTCTCCCGCATCTGGAACCGATTGGCCCGCGCCTTGCCTTTGAGGTAATCCTCCACCGTGGGCGCGTCCTGTTCAAAGCTCTGCCACCTGGCCTGATGGTAGGAGGCGTACCGGCGCATGAGGCTTTTTTGATCGTCCTGGGAAATGCGTACGATTTCGTTGGGTTTGAGGAAGGTGCGCGGCTTGGCCTCGGGACCGTCAAAATAAAACAGAATGCGCCCCCGGACAAGCGGGATGCTTCGGAACAAGGCCTTGGCCAAAAAGGACTTGCCCGAGCCGCTGGGGCCGAAAACCGTCCAGTTTTGACCGGCTTCCAGGGGCCAGTTCAGGCCGTTGAATAAGATTTTGCCGTTGGCCTGCAGGCTGACGTCCTCAAAAACGGCCAGCGGAGCGGGGGAGTTGTCTGGTTTGGAAGGCATGGGGCGAGGCTTCAATCCCCTTCCATCCTGTTGACGATCAGATCCGCTTCCTTCAGGATTTTCAATTCCACATAATCGTACCGGGACCGGGAATGATGATTGCCGATGATCTCGCAAACTTTTTGGATTTTTTCCGCGGGAAAATCAATGCGCCCAAGCAGTTCCTCGGCCGCGGGAGGGCCGAAGTCCTCCTGGGTCTTGCCGTTGTTGTATCCCAGCTTGGCCTCGGAGGGCTTGATGCCCACGTCATGGAGCAGGGCCGAAGCGATGACGATTTCCTGATCCGCGCCTTCGTGCTTTTCCATGGCTTTTTCCGCGTATTTCAGCACTTCCAGGGCGTGATTGATCCTCCGAAAATCTTCTTCAAAGAAATCCGTGAGCAGCTTGGCGATTTTTCCTTTGCAATAATCCATGGGCGATCCTCTTCCCGTTTATAATAAGTCTCCCTCCACACTTTATCCAATGGCTTTACGGCAATGCGATTAAAAACACAACCCCTTGCTCGCAGTGAAAAATAGCAAAGGCATTCCTCTTAATGGAGGTCGGAACGTCCACGAAGGTATGAACGGACGCTTGTCTCGCTTTAGGCCCTTCATCCCAAATCAAATGTTGCCTGCCAAAGGAGAACTTGCAGCCCGTATGTATCGGGCGGCTCAGGCAGTGCCGTTTACTGCCTGAGTGCAAAGCACGGAAGGCTTGAGGAAAGGCTTATGGAATCCAAAGTTTTTCATAAACCAGTGATATTGAAAAAGGCCGGTTTCATGTATATCCGTTCGCCCGCCGGCCATGCCGGACCTTGATTATCCTCTCCGGCCGCGCCTTTTGCGCTGACGCGCCCAGGAAAACGAGTTTCCTGGGCCACCCATGTCAGCTACGGCTGCCTGCAATATGAACGGCATCGAAATAGTGATCCTATGTCAGCCGGCAATAAGGAGGCGTCATCTGGCGATTTCATTGATAGTTCAGACACGTAGGCGCTTTATTTGGCCCTTTTATACTGGGCTACCTGGCGGCAGGCGGCAACCAGGTTTCCATCTTCGTCCCAGACCTCGCCGTCCTCCTGCAAAAATCCCCGGCTCATGAAATAGGTGCGGAACTGGCATTTGAGCCATTTTGTTGCGGGAACCTGATACAAGCTCGTGGAAAGCTCCACCGTGGGAACCCAGGCCACTGCCCCCAGGGAAGCCAGGACCGGCGGAGGAAAGGCGTCCGCCATGAGCAGGATCGACAGGGCGTCAAAAGGCCGGTCGTCCTTGAATTTAATCCAGCCTTTCATCTCGGATTTTTCGGAGAGCTTGCCCGACACCCAGCCTGCGCATTCCGGGTCCAGGCGCATGTCCACGTTGTCGAGCAGAGTGTATGTGGGGACGGAGGGCGCCGCCAGGCAATGGTCGAGCGGCGCTAATTCGGGGGCGCTTTTTTCGCAGCGGTCGTAGGTTCTGTCCATGTTGGAGGGGCGAAAGGTTCCCATGGCCCTCACGCGCTCCTTGCCGTCCTGGATCAGCCTTGTCTGGTAGCGATCCATGTTCATGGAGGACGCGAAATTCTCCACGGCAAGATCCACGGGACCGGGCTTCAACCGGGAAAGATAGGTGGCCGTCACCACCAGAATATTTTCGTTCTTGCTCTCCTGGAGCATGGCGTTGGTCAGAAGCGCCATGAGATATCCGCCGTTTGGAATGCCCGCAATGGACCAGTTATCTGAAACATTTCCCGCGAATAGCGCCTCGCCCTTCGGGGTGACCGTTATATCTTTATCAAATGATGTCATGCCTGATTTTCCTCGCTGTTGTTCATGACGCACGGCCTAAGACCGGCCGGCAAAAGTAGGCCATAGTACATAAAGGCGGATGTCTGGGTCAAGGCGGGATGCGTTTGGCGCCGCAGAAACGGGTATGCTACATGAGAATTTGTTCGCTCGCCGACCATACCAGATTTCGATTATCCCCATGGGTCGCGCCTTTTGCGCTTGCGCGCCCAGGAAAGCGGGTTTCCTGGGGCGCCCGGGCTGTGGGACTCCCAGATTGTTATGGAGTGATGAAGGTTGTGCAGCTGCATTTGACTTTTTATCCGAAGAAGAGTGTTGGTCACCACAGGCGATGGTTGCAGTCTGAAAAGTCAGGGGCGGCCCAGATAAGAAAATTTCCTGGGCCGTCCAAAAAAATATAAAACTTACTTGGCGCGTTTGAATTGGGCCACCTGGCGGGAGACGGCGATGAGGGTTCCGTTTTCGTCCCAAAGCTCTCCGTCTTCCTGCAGGAAGCCCCGGCTCATGAAGTTGGTGCTAAACCGGCATTTCAGCCATTGGGTGGAGGGGATCTCGTACACGTTCACGGAAAGCTCCACCGTGGGCACCCATCCGGCCATGCCTTTGGTCGCCATGATGGGAGGAGGAAAGGAGTCTGCCATAAGCAGTAAGGACAAATGGTCAAAGGACCGGTCGTTCTTGAATTTGATCCAGCCTTTCATCTCGGATTTGTCTGAAAGATCCCCTGAAAACCAGCCCGCCGTGGACGGATCCAGGCGAACGTCCATATTTTCGAACAAGGTGAAGCTGGGCATGACGGGAATCTCAATGCACTGGCTCACGGGCGCCAGTTCGGGCGCCTGCTTTTCGCATCGGTCTTCGCTCCGATCCATGTTGGAGGGCCGGAAGGTTCCCATGGCTCGGATGCGCTCCTGGCCGTCCTGGATCAAGCGGGTTTGATACCTGTCCAGGTTCAGGGACGAGGCGAAGTTCTCCACAACAAGATCCGCAGGTCCGGGCTTTAGTTTGGAAAGATAGGTGGCGGTCACCACCAGGATTTTTTCGTTTTTGCTTTGCTGGAGCATGGCGTTGGTCAGCAGGGCCATCAGGTATCCGCCGTTGGGAATGCCCGCAATGGACCAGTTGTCCGTCACCTTGGCCGCAAATATGGAATCCCCCTTGGGGGAGACTGCTATGTCTTCATCAAATCGGTGCATGATAAAGTTTTCCGCCTTTCTATATTGTATGGTTTTAGCTTATTAACACAATTTCGATAATAAGAACCAACAATATTATACACCGGCGGCGCCGGGTCAAGGCGGGCGATCCATAAGGCGAGATCCTATTTCCGGGGGTGGATGGGCAGATTGGCGCTTGCCCAGGCGTAGGTCAGGACGCCCGCTGAAATGATTCCCAGAGTGATCAGCACTTCCAGGGGGTGGGGATAATAGCTTTGCCAGCGTTGAACCTGTAGGCCGATGACGGCCACGTTCACCCGGTTGATGATAAGCCCGCAAACCACCAGGCCGGAGGCCGCGGCCAGCCCGCTTTTTTTCCGGACAAAGCCGGGGGTGAGATACAGGACCAGCGGCGCAACAACGCCTGCGCCCATCTCAACCCACCACATGACGGATTGCACATTGGGAATGAACAAACGGCGCCAATCCCCGTAAGCCAGGATGTCCCCGGCTTTCATGGCCAGGTAGATAATGAGGAAAACCGGAACGATCCGGGCCATGTCGACCAAAGGAGAAAAGGGCGCCTTATGCCCCAAAAATCTCTCTCCGGCTAGGGATTCCAACGCAACCATGGCCATTCCCGCTGCAATGGCGGAAATCAAAAACATGATGGGCAGCAGCGGCGAGTGCCAGAGGGGATTCAGGGAGTGGGCGGTCATCAAATACAAGCTGCCCAGGGACGATTGATGCAAAAAAGACAGCATCACGCCGGACGCGATCAATAAAATGGGCGTTTGCCTTTGGCGTCCCATGACTCCTTTTCGCATGAGGATTTCCCAGGCCAGTAAAAGGCCGGCGACAATGGCAAGCCAGATCCAGGAATAGGTCATAGCCAAAGTGAAGATGGAAAGCAGGACAATAACCAGCCAGGGGGAGAGGCTGCGCCACAGGCGCTGCGCCCGGTCCATGGAGTATTTTTCAAACACCGGCGGCAGAAGCTCCAGGGCGAGCACTAGGGTGTACAGGGCCGCGCACCAGCCGATTTCGTATAAAGGCGAGTTATGATTGCCCACGAAAATGTACAGCATGTGCCAGGGCCTGCCCATGTCCACAATCAGCCCCAGGACGAACATCACATATCCCAGAAACGCGGTCAAAACAGCGGGTCTGGCCAGCTCCGCAAACCGTTTTCCTCCGAAAATGTATACAAGCCCGGCCGTCACAAAGCCGCCGGCGGCCAGGGCCACCCCCGCCAGAATGTCTATGGCCACCCAAAACCCCCAGGGATGCCCGTCGGTCAGATTGCTGACCGCGCCGATGCCCGCCCAAAAACGATAGATGACGGCGGCCAGGCCCAGGCAGGCCAGACCGCCTAAAAGCGCCGGGCCGGGATGGATGGGAGCGGTTTTTCGGTTCATGATTCGTCCTCGGAGTTTTCCTTGTATGATTCCAGCCTGCGATTGATAACCCAGTACAATGCGCCCAGAGCCAGGGCGCTGCCGGTGATGGCGAAGGGGATGGCCGCCATGGCGGTTTTCACCTCGCTGGAAAAGGGCTTGTCCGGAAGTCCGGTTGCAAAGCCCATTTTTTCGAACGGGGCTTTGGCCAGATACAAAACGCAGGCGCCGCCGGCTTCCTTTTCCCCGTAAACATGGGAGACGTAACGGTTGGGGCTTTTGGCAATCCGTTCTTTGGCCAGGGACAGCAACTCCTCGCGGTCGCCGAAGATCAAAGCCTTGGTTGTGCACGACTGGGAGCAAGCCGGTTCCGAGCCCACGGCGATGCGGTCCGCGCACATGGTGCACTTGCGGATTTCCGGGTTGGGGTCGTTCCATTCGAACCGGGGGGCGTTAAACGGGCAAACCACCTGGCAATACCGGCAGCCGATGCACCGGGATTCGTCGTAATGCACCGGGCCTTCGGCGGTTTTCGTCAGGGCTCCGACAGGGCACGCGGTCACGCAGGCGGGCTCCAGGCAGTGGTTGCACTGCCTTCTGCCGAATACCCAGTCCATGCCACGGCCGTTTTCCACTTCATTGAAGGTTATGAGGTTCCAGGTTTGGGTCGAGCGGTGCGCCGGATTCTGGTAGCCGCCCCCGTGAAAAAAGGAGGTTTGCTCGGCGTCCAGGCGGTTCCACTGCTTGCAGGCCACCTGGCAGCCCCGGCAGGCTACGCAAAGCGTGGTGTCCATGAGCAATGCTTTCATGCCGGGCTCCTTTCCGCCTTTTTAATTTGGCATAAAAAGGCTTTGAATTCGGGAATCATGGTGTTGGCGTCGCCCACGTTGGGGGTGAGCATGTTGGCGCTGTCCCCCTTGGCGATCCCCTGGTATCCGAAGTGCCAGACCAGCCCCGCCTGATGCACGGTGCGGCCTTCCAGTTTGAAGGAGGGAATGCGGGAGCTCACCAGGGCGTATACTTCGATTTGGCCCCGGGCCGACTCCACAATGATTTTATCGCCGTTGGAAATCCCGTGCTCTTCCGCAAGCCCGGTTCCGATTTCCGCAAACACGTTGGGAACCAACTCCGCCAACCAGGGGGTATTGCGGGTCAATGCGCCGCCCAGCCAATGCTCGGTCATGCGATAGGTCGTAGCGACAATGGGGAATTTCTCCCGGTCTCCAAACGGGCTTTTATCGCCCGGCTTTTCGCGCCAGATTTTCACCGCCGGGTTGTTTTGGCTGCGGGACATGGGGTTGACGATGGGGCTCTCAAAGGGCTCGTAATGCTCCGGCAAGGGGCCATCCGCAAGAAACCTGGCCCATAGCTGGCCGTGGCCGTCCGGCTGCATGATAAAGGGATGCTTCGCCCCCGGAGGCCATCCCCCGTCCGGGACGTCCCCCTCCCAGGAGGATTTTACGGGATTCCATCTGATGACGAAACGCTGCGGGTTCCAGGGCCTGCCTTCCAAATCCACGGAAGCCCGGTTGTACAGAATGCGCCGGTTGACCGGCCAGCACCAGCTCCACTCGGGAAACAGGCCGATGTTGTTGGGGGCGTCGTCTTTTCCCCTGCGGGCCATGCGGTTGTCTGATTGTTCCGGGCCGGTGTAGGCGTTGCAATAAAGCCAGTTGCCGGAACAGGTGGCGCCGTCGTCCGTCAAATAAGCGAAGGACGGAACCTGATCCCCCTTGGCGAAGGTTTTGCCTTTAACCGTGGTCTTGCGGGTGAAATACCCGTTGACCTCCCTGGCGACTTTGTGGGGATCGGGCTCATGGTGGGGATCGCCTTCCAGGGCGTAGTCCCAATGCAAGTGGATGATGGGTTCGGGGAAGACCCCGCCGGCCTGGTATTCCTTCCGGACCGCTCTACACAGGGAATCCAGCACCCACAGGTCGGGGCGGGCCTCGCCCGGCGGCTCCACGGCCTTGTACCGCCATTGGGCCCAGCGGCCGCTGTTGGTGATGCTGCCTTCCTTTTCCACGGAGGCGGCCGCAGGCAGCAGAAAAACCTCCGTGTCGATATCCTTTGCGTTCACGCCGGGCCGCTTCCAGAACCCGGCGGTTTCGGTCTCGAAAAGATCCACGGCGATCATCCATTTCAGCCGGGAGAGCGCTTCCCGCTCCCTGCCTGCATGGGGGCCGCTGACAGCCGGGTTCTGCCCGAACAAAATCAGGCCCTGGACGTCTCCCTTATGCATGGCTTCAAACAGGGGAATATAGGAGTTGTTTACGCTGTGCTTGGGCAGCCAGTCAAAGGCGAAGTTGTTCTCCGGGGTTGCGTGCTCTCCAAACCAGGCTTTGAGCAGCGAAACCATGTATTTGGGCGTATTGCCCCACCAGTTGGCGGATTGTGGATCGTTGGAGACGGGCGTGCATCGTTTGAGGTATTGCTCCAGGCTTTGGTCGGACGCGTTGGGGTTTTTCAGGTAGCCCGGCAAAATATGGAACAGCAAAGCCATGTCCGTGGAGCCCTGGACGTTGGACTCCCCCCGCAACGCGTTCACGCCCCCGCCGACCACGCCGATATTGCCCAGTAGAAGTTGCAGCATGGCGTATGTGCGGATGTTCTGGGCGCCGTGGGTGCTTTGGGTGGCGCCCATGGCGTACAGCCAGGTTCCGGCTTTGTCCGCCTGGCCTGAGGAGGTGTAGAGGTCGCAAATCTTTTCGTAGGCGTCCTCTGGAGCGCCGGTGATGCTGCAAACGGTCCGGAGATCGTACCGGTCAAAATGTTTTTTCAGCAACTGGAACACGCAGCGTTCATGGGCCAGGGTTTCGTCCCGAAGGGGCGCGCCCGATGCGTCGCATTCATAGGCCCAGGAGGACTTGTCGTAGCTTCGGGCTTCCTGGTCGTAGCCTGAAAACAAGCCCTCATGGAATTCAAAATCGGGCGAGATGATAAACGAAGCGTTGGTGTAATTGGTCACGTATTCGCTGTGAATGCGGTTGTTTTCCAGGGCGTAGCGGATCATGCCGCCCACAAAGGCGATGTCCGTGCCGCTTCGCAGGCGGCAATAATGGTCGGCGAAGGAGGAGGTCCGGGTGTATCGGGGATCCACCGAAAGGATGACCGCCCCCCGCTCCCGGGCCTTTTGCAGCCACCGGCTGGCTATGGGATGGTTTTCCACCACATTGGAGCCGCAGACCATAACCACATCGGCGTTGGCCATGTCGATCCAATGGTTGGTCATGGCGCCCCTGCCGAAGGTCGCCGCCAGACTGGCGACGGTGGCGCTGTGTCAGATGCGCGCCTGATGCTCCAGGTAGACGACTCCCAAAGCCCGGGCCAGCTTGGCGTAAAGGTAGCACTCCTCGTTATCCAGGGCCGCGCCGCCCAGGCAGGCAAGCCCTTCGGTCCGGTTGACCGTGCGGCCGTCCTTTTCCTGCACAAAAGAGGCGTCCCGCGTTTTCTTGATCAGCGCGGCCATGCGGGGCAAGGCCCATTCCCAGGATTTTTCCTCCCAATGATCGCTGCCGGGCGCCCGATACATAACCTGTTGCAGCCTGCCCGGACTATTGACCGTTTGCGAAAACGCCAGCCCCTTGGAGCACAAGGCCCCCTGGTTGATGGGATGCTCCGGGTCTCCCTCGATTTGTACGACTTTTCCGTCCAGGGCCTTAACGACCGTGCCGCAGCCCACGGCGCAGAAAGGACATACGGACGTCGTGGAAACCGCATTGGCAAAAGGGTCTTCCCGAGCTGGCAGGGCCGCAAGAGATTTGTCAGCCTTGCCGCTCAGAACGCCCGCCGCCGCCCCTGCTCCAGCGGTCTTGAAAAACCCCCTGCGCGAAATCTTCATTCACTGCTCCTGTCGTTGATGTGCAAAGCAGCGCCAGTCCTCCACCCGGAATCATTTGCGGCCGATAGAATCCACTGCGATTGAATGGGATAGGAATTGCAGCTTAACAATGATAAGAATATGAGATTAAAAACAGCATGTTGCGATTGAAAAGCTAATCTGCACGCTATCACAAGAAGCAATGGATGTACAATCACAACTTGCCCTATACCCCAGATCCGCGATTGATGGGGAGAAAAAAAATGAAAAACCCCGTTGTGCTTGAGAAAACAAGCAGATAGGATGGAGTTGACCACAACAACCTATCACCAACGGGGTGAAGCCATGATGACACAGACAGTCCTCCCTTTCAAGCTGGAAGTCACCAACGAGACAATCACCGCCCATGCCGGGTTGGTTGTGTTCGGCGAGTTTGTTCACGGCCTTGGATTGAACGCTCTGGTCAACCGCAATTTGCCCAAACCCGGTTCAGGGGCGGGATATGCGCCGTCCGCCTTTGTTGAACCGCTT
>NZ_FQZU01000025.1 GCF_900142135.1 Desulfatibacillum alkenivorans DSM 16219
AAACCGAGCGCCCGGCCGCCTGCCCCGGCAGGCGCGGCTCCGACGCAGGAAGGGCAAGCCCCATTCTCGCCGCGCCGCCGGGTCGGCGGCCCGAGGAGCTCTATCGGTTTTTGGATCAAGGGCCGGGTTTTTTCCGTCCAGAACCCGATGGGTGACTGGTGCAGCAGCAAAACCGCTGACACATAAGAACGGATACATCCCAGGCGAATCAAGAGTCCGGGCGGTTATGCAACTCCGGAGGGCAAGAAAACAGAGTTTCGTTGCCACAGGTAGAGTGTTTTTTCTTGACCTCCGCCTCTAATGGGTGACCCCATTTTTCTTTGACGCCGGTCAGGGAACCACACCCTGGATAATCCCGGAATCGGTGGGCCCCTTGAAATCCAGCCTTTTAATGTCTTTCATTCCCGCGTTTCGCATCATATCCATGAGCTGCCCCTGGGAGTACGCCCTGCCCTCTTCCGTGCCTAAAAGCATGTTGATGGAGAACAAGGTGGGGAACAGGGGCCCGTCCATCGTATCGTCCAGGATGAATTCGTGAATCCACACCACGGCGCCCGAATTTGCGGCTTGGGCGGTTTTCGTCACGATATCCTGGCAGGCCTCCGGTCCTTCTCCGTGAAGGATATGGGAAAGCCATGCCGCATCGAACCCCTGGGGGATGTCGTTTTCCAGGTAGCTGCCGGGAGCGAAGCCGATCCTGCCGGTTAGGCCGAATCGCTCCACGGTCTGACGCAAAAAGGGCTCCGTGGCGGGCAGGTCGAAGACAATGCCTTTGAGCTCGGGATTTTCCTTGCAAAAATGAATGGCATAGGTTCCCGGGCCTCCGCCCAGGTCCAGGAGGAGCTTTCTCCCCTTAAGATCCAGAATTTTTGCGACATTGGGGGCGATGGCCATGGCGTTGTTGAACATGCCCATGAGGAAGTTTTTGCGGGTTTCCTCGTCCTGTAATGAGGCCCGGCCGCGGACGGGCTTGCCGGATTTGACGGCCTCGGGAATCTTGTTGAAGGAGTCCACCAATTGCTGATGGTGCATGATCATAAAGCCGACATATTGAGGGGAGTCCTTGCACAGGAATTTTTTCGCCGCGTCCGTATTGGCGAAGTCCGCCCCGGTCTTTGTAAGCAGGTTAAGGCCCGCCAGGGCGTTCAAAAGCACTTCAAGGGCTCTGGGGTCCGCGTCCATTATGGAAGCAAGCTCGGGCGCGGACAGGAATTTATCTCCTAAAAAGGAAAACACCCCCAGCTTAACGCCGGCGTGCAAGGTGCAGGTTTTCCAATAATAGCCGGATAGTTGAAGCAGACTGCCGGGATTCCATTGGGTCGATTCCATGCTTTGCGCCTCCTTTTTTTCTTTGTAGAATAACCTAACATAGCGTTTCCCGCAATGGGGGAGCAAAAAATTATTACGCATGTTTTGAACGCTTGCAAACCGCTGACAATTCTGTTAGGAATTAGTAATCAACTATTTGAATTCATTCTTAACAGACTGCGATATTTCTATCGGCTTTCTACCCGGTTCATCGGTAAATGAAAAAGTTTCTGTTTTTAGTCAATCCGATATCAGGCAGCAGCCCGGGGACCATTGTGGCCTCCCGGATCGCCCATGCTTTAAAGGGCCGCGTCCCCTATTCCCAGTACGATATTGTTTTTACGGAAAAAGACATAGCAGGCCAGGCAAAGGCTTTGGCGCCCCATTACGAGGCCGTGATCGGCGCCGGCGGCGACGGCACCTTCGGCGCCCTGGTTCAGGCTGCGGCGCAAACGCCCAATCCGCCGAAGATAGGCGTCATCCCTTTTGGGGTGGGGAATGATTTCGCCAGGTCCCTGGGGGTGCTGGAAGTGCTTAAGCACTGGGGCGTTCCCGGCATGATCAACATGTTTTTGGCCGGAAACACCAAGATGGTGGACGTGCTCCATGTGAACGGCGAGCACTTGTTTTCCAGCTATTTGGGAATCGGCAACGATGCGAAAATATCCAACACCTTCAATCACTTCCGCCCCAGGACTCCCAGGTCGGTAGCCGGGCTGCGCATCGGCATCAACAAGCTTTTGTATACGGGGTTCAGCCTGCGCAACCTGGCGTACACAATCCCGTTCGCCTTTGAAATCAGATACAGAAACTCCAGCGGCAGGGAGACCTGCGTGAACGCTCCCGTGGGCCTGCACGGGATTCTGGTGACCAATTCCGCCATTTACGCCGGCGGCGCCAAGGTGTCCTCCAGGGCGGATCTCTCGGACGGAAAGTTCGAGGTGACTGTCATCAAGGACATTCGCCATTGGTGGGCTATGCATTTAACGCGGTTTTTTAAAATGCCTCTGGACGAACTATCGCCCATGGTGTACCAAATATCCACCGACTGGCTGAAAATCAGCCTGAACGGAGAAACCTTCTTCCAGATCGACGGGGAAGAGCCCGGGCCTGAAATAACCAAAGCAAAAAGCCTGGAAGTCAAGGTTTCGCATCAAATGGAAATGTTTAGGCCTTAGGAAAGGAGAAGTTCAACCAGCACTTAAAATCAAGCCGCAAAAAATATCGCCAACCACAATAGACGCAAAACCAAGGGGGGGAATTATGTTTAAAATGTGGAAGCGCATCTGTATTGCTTTTCTTTGTCTAATCTTGCTTGCACCCGTTGCGGGCCTTGCCAAGGATTACGGCGACAAGGACTCCGCAAAAGTCATCTGGAAAACCGCCACCATGGCGCCCAAGGGAATCGGATATTCCCAACTGTTCGAAGAAATTCTGCTGCCTGAAATCGAAGCCCAGACCAAAGGCGACCTGTACCTGAAGATCTACTGGGGCGGGGTCATGGGAGACGATAAGCAGATCCTGAAAAAAATGCGCATCAATCAGTTGCAGGGCGCAGGGCTTTCAGGCCAGGGCACCTTTGAACTTTCCGACGAAATCGCTGTTCTGGGCCTGCCCTTCATGTTCAACAACTACGAGGAAATCGATTACGTTAAAACGAAGATGATCGATACCTTTGATGCTGTCGTGCGGGAAGAGTCCGGATTTAAAGTGCTCCAATGGCTGGATCAGGACTTCGACCAGATTTATTCCAGCAAATATCCCATGGATCTTTGTGAGAACTTCAGCAAGGTCCGGTTCATCACCTGGTATGGCAACCTGGAAGGCAAGGTCCTGGAAAAACTGGGCGCCAGCCCCATCCCCATTGACGTGGCGGAAATACCCTCCACGGTCCGGTCCGGGGCGGGAGAAGCGCTCATTGCTCCTTCCATTTGGGTTGCCGCCACCCAGTTGTACAACTCGTTCGAATACGTCAACTCCGCAAAAATCCGTTACACTCCGGCCTTTGTGGTGGTGACCGAGGACGCCTGGGAACAGGTTCCTCAAGAGCACGTAAAAAAGGTGGCGGAAATGCGGGTTCCACTCTCCCAAACCTTTTGCGAGCACTCCCGGAAGGAATCGGAACGATACCTGAAAGCCATCATGAGCCGGGGCATTAAGAACGCCCAGCCCTGCAAGGAAGAAATGGAACTCCTAAAGGAAAAAACCGTCCCCCTGTGGGACGAGCTTGCAGGCGAATTGTATTCCCAGGAGATTCTGGACGAACTGCTGGCCCATTTGCAGGAATTCCGCAACATGCAAAAAGGGGGATGATGAACGCGGGGTAAGTCCAATGACATACCGCCTTTGTTGAAAGATTGAGGTCGTACGATTGATCGTGATGTATAGGCCTGCTTTGGGTGAATACGCCCAAGGCAGGCCTTTAATCTTAAAAATAAAGTAAAAGCTGAAGTGTAAAACATTTGTCAGGATGGGCCTGGGGCTTTTCAGGAAAGATCTTGTTTGGTAAAGTATAATTTCGGCAAGGTTTTTGCTTATAGTGTTCTCAAACGGATCGGACTTTCGCACCCAACCAAAAGACGCGGACAAGGCCATGCTATCTGAAATAAAACATCTTGAAGGGCGCTTTCCCGGCATGCACCGGGACAACCAGGGACGGCACGTTAAAACCGTGGATAAATACAAGATCTACGGCGCTCCTTTGGATTTCAGGGAATTGTGCGGCCGTTTGGTCAGGCCCGAGACAAAATATCTTGTTTTGGACCTGGACGGCACCTTCCACAAAGGGCTCAACCCCGGCGTCATGCTGGGATTTGAGTTATGCGCCTATCAGGCTTACGGCCTGGATTATATGGAATCCATGGACGATAAAAACCGTCTTGGCTCCATCGTCTTGAATTGGAAGGATCAGGCCGCCCAAAGCCGGTACGCCAAAAAAGGGGCCAAAAGATGGCTGTTGCCCGGAGTTTTGTATTATTCCCTGGCCCGGGTGGGATGGAAAGCCTCGCCGGTGAGGAAGACCATCCGCCAGACTCTGGGGCCCCACGCCATGGATCGGATGCTGGCCCTCATGCGCCTGAGCCTTATGCATCAAATGGCGGGCGTTCCGGCGGAGGACGTGCACAAGCTGGTCAGAAGCCTGTGGAAGCGGCATGCGGACCGTCAGGTCATAGAGCCGGAAGACATCCAATGGCTGAGGGATTCGTTTCCAAACTTAAAAATCATCGTAAGCAGCGCGTCCCCTCGTGCCTTGCTTCAGGTGGTGCAGGAGCAGTTTCCCGTGCACGACATCTTCGCCACGGAAGTGGAAACCATCAACGGCAAAACCAGTTCGCCCCACTGGATGCATCCGGTGTTCGGAAGCGGCCAGCCTAAACGGATCGCCCCGCCTGCTTCCCTGCGCCAGAACGCTTATTACAACAAGATCAAGTATTTATCATTGAAATATCCGGACTTTATGGACTCAGGCGTCCATACCGTGGGAATCACGGACACCAAGCATGGGGAAGACTATCCCTGGTCAGAGTATTTTAAATGCGTGGCTGATATAAACAGCCCGGACCCGTTCTCGCCTTTGGTGTCCACGGCCTCGCCGCTCAAGGAAATCCACTCGGCCAAGATTAAAACCCGCCGGGACAAGGAAGAGGCCGAGTCGGAGGAAAACGCCCAGCCTTGGGACATGCCCTCCCCCACGCCCTCTTCGGAGAATTTTGAATTTTCCAAGCAGGACCTGGAGGATATCCTGATCAACGAACTGGCCAAGGCCGAAGCCTTGGCCATCAAGTGCTATGACGCCGTTCCACGCGTGGTGGAAGACCTGGGCGCCATGGCCGGAGAGTCCTTTGCAATAAACCAGGCTTTGGAAAACGTGATTATCGGCTATAACGCCAGCCTCGGCGCAGATCGGGATCTGTATTTCGAAAGGGTGCAGGAAGCCCTCAAGCAGACCTACCGGCTTAACCGGCAATTGAACTCCCGCATGAATCCCGTGTCCAAACGGTGGTCCGAGATCGAAAAAATCATGGAATCCGCCCGAAGCAAAATTCACAAGAAAGCCGGGCGCTCCCTGGAAGATCAGCCGCCTCCGCCCTACCTGGAGGACCAGCTTATCTTTTCGGAAAAAACTCTGCCCGGAGGCTGATGACAAGAGGCCGCCGCCATGTCCCGGCCTGGCATCTCATTCTCCTCCGTTATTCCATGTTGGGCGGAGGGGGCGGCGGTCCGGAAGAAAGCGGCGGAGAAGCAGGGGGCAAAGGCGGCGGCGCCATACTCTCATAATACGCTTTTTTCCGTTTTTTCAATTTAAAGTAGGCGTAAACCGAATGGCCAAACAGCCCCAGAAAAAGCAGGGACAAGCATCCAGCAATAAGGGATGAATAGATGAAACGCGTCCTGGGGAGAGGCCAGGCCCCCTGATCGATGATCAAAACCGCACTTGGGTGGATGCTGTCAAAGTCCTCAAGCACAAGCTCCCTGGTATCCGGGTCCGAAAACGAAAAAATCCCCTGCAGGCTGTCGTAAACGCCGTCGTCGGGTAAATCCTCCAGGCTCGTATAGATATCGGTTTTGCCAAAGATAAGACGGGCGCCGATTTTTGGCGGCAGCGGCTCCCCCGTGGCCTCATCCAGCGCCAGCACTTGGTAGTAGATGCAGTCTACTTCAATTTCCCCGGTTTCCAGATCTTCATAATAATCATAATAGCATTCCGAATAAAACCGGTAATGATCCGAAATTAATATGTTTCGGTTTAAAGGAAGATCACCCTGGGTAAGCCGGGCTACGGAAACCTCGGAAGGATCGGCCCGGCAATTGTCTGCGTCTTGATACCAAGCGACGGAAGCAATGCAAATTATGAGCGTAAAAACCATGGCCATAAAAAAGAAGGGTCGCTTCACCTTATCCCAATGCTCCATCAAGACATAAATGACGAAGATGGGAAAAAGCACGGTCAGCAGCCCGTGCATGGAATCGGCCATGAACACGCTGACAAGGAACCAAATGAGGGCGCCAAGCGCAACAACCATCCCCAGAAGCATAAAGAACATAGTCACGTCCATGTGAACCTCCTATTCCGCCTTCCAGCTTTCGTCCAGGTAATAGGTTAGCAGCGCGGGCTCCATAAGGGTGTTAATTCTGGTTTCGCTGGTTGCAAGCGAGCCTTTGCCAAATGAAAGGGCCGCACGGAACGCGTCCGGGGTCAGATAAGCCGTATCCACCCCAAAGGTTTCAGTGGCGGCGATTCTCTTTCGGATTTCGCCCTCGTCCCTGTTTTTCCACGCCATGATCCATCCCCAATCTCCAAAGGACGGCACATTGTCATGATACGGAAGGGTTCTCCAGCCGGCGGATTCCAAAGTGCGGCGAATGCATAAATAGGATTCCCTGGCGTGATACGGGGACGTCGCCTGGACCACCACCATGGCGCCCGGCGCTGCGGCACTGGCCAATTTTCGGTAAAACTCCCGGGAATAAAGTTTGGCCAACTCCACGGAAGACGGATCGGGAAAGTCAATGATCACAATGTCCCATTGGCCGGGCGCCTGATCCAGAAACCGGTCCGCGTCCACGTTCATGATTTCCACCGAGGCGATCCTTTGAGTCTCCGGCTCTCCGCTGGGACGCACCTTGCCCGTATCCTGAAAGACGCGGGTCCAGCCGACTCCGGAAACCGCATCCGACGCCTTGGCGATAACCTTGGCGCCCTCAAAGGCATGGTTGTTCAGCCGGGTCAGGATGGGATTGGTGGAGCACACCTTCACCATGTCCGGGTCCAGGTCCACCAGCAGAACATTTTGCACTTGGGGGTGTTTTAGGACTTCCCGCAAAGCCAGGCCGTCCCCTCCTCCCAGGATAAGCACCCGCTCCGGGTTTTGAACCAGGGCGAAGGCCGGATGCACCAGGTGCTCGTGGTAAATGGCTTCATCCACGCTGGAAAACTGGAGGTTGCCGTTGATGAAAAACCGGTAGTCGTTCAAGGGGGCGTCGTAGGTCAACACCAGTCTTTGGTACTTGGTGGTTTTGGAAAAAACGATTTTGCTGTCGTAGAGCTTTTGCTCCAGGTTCAGATTCCAATCCCGGTTATTATTGTATCCGAAAGCCAGAAGCGCGGCGGAGACCACAATCAAAATTACGCAAACAACCCGGTACTTTACCAATCCAAACTTCATAAAATACATGAAGGTGATCGCCGCGATAAAAAAGTTGGTTCCGCCCACCAGAAAGCTGATTTCCGTCAAAGGAAAGGTTTTTAGCAGGAAAAAGGTCCAGACTATGGCGCCCGCAAAAGAGCCTATGTAATCCGGCCCCACCACCCCGGCGATATTGGTCCCCAGCGTTTCGGAGTATTTTTCGTTTATCCGCAGGACCAGGGGGATTTCAAAGCCAATGAGAAACCCGATGGCCATGACGAAAAAATAATTGATAACCATGAAGTGATCCGGGACGAATCCGAACGAGGCGTATATGGCGATGGGCGCGTAACCGCCCAATAAAGCCAGGAAGGTCTCCAGGAATATGAATTTTTCGATCAGATAGCGGTCGGACATGAATTTCTGGACGTAACCGGCCACGCCCATCATCAGGAGCATGAGGGCGATGGTGATGCTGAACTGCTCTATGGAGTTGCCCAGGATGTATGTGGAAACCGTGCTGAGGATGTACTCGAAAACGAGCCCGCACGCCCCGGTGGCGAACATACTGAATCCAAGCAAAAAGGAGGCGAACCGGGGATGTTTTTTGCCCGCGGAATCGCCCCCTTTTGTATTTGATAGGCTCATGATGATTTTAAAGCACGGCGGCGATGATGATGGCCACGGAAAGCAGCACCCCTTCCGTAAGGGCGATGGCCGCCATGTTTTGATCCCGTTTGATTTCCGTTTCGTAGTCCGTGTTGGGCAGCAGCAGCCAGTCAATCACCCACCGGAAGATAAAGAGCATAACAAGCCCTGCTCCGGCGCTGACTCCAAAGGCGGAAAGATCCCGGCTCCACCCCATGGCCGGGCCTGCTATGCTGGAACGGAGTATGACTCCCAGGGCGACCATCATGCCGGCGGCGTTGAGCCCGGCGGCGGCGTTGCCGTTTTTTATTTCTTCCCGAATGTTGAAGGGCGTGGCTTTTTCATAGACGAAATACAGGATAAAAAGCACCAACTGCCCCAGGGCGAAAAAAACCAAAGCGCTTAATACCCCCCCGCCCTCCCCTGCAAAGGCGCCGGCGAGAACCAGCCCGGAAGCGACGTACACGCCCAGTTCGGCAAATCCCACGGCCGCGTTTCCGTTGGCCGCTTCGGCGTCGTTGTCTATGCCGCTTAAAATGACCCGGTCGCAAACCTCGCGGGCTATGAAAAGCAGGACCACAATCAGGGCGCCTTCCCAGGCCAGGGTTATCACGTCCTTGACGAACCCCATGGAGCCGCCCGTCAAAGCGCCGCTCATGCCCAGGGCGATGCCCAGATACAGCCCGGCCCGCTGCAAGCCCACGGCCGGGTTGCTTTTTTCTTCGATTTCATAGTCGTCGTCCATGTCTTTGGTGCGCCAATCCATGATTTTTTTGGCGATCACTACGTAGACCATAACAATTACGGCGTAAACAAATCCATGCCCTGTCAATATAAGTTCCTGCATCATGCCGTTATGCCTCCTGATAAAACGTTGCGTTTAAAACAACGCCCGTGAACTGTCTTTATTTTCCCCTGGTTCCGGGGCCGCCGCCCCGTGAGGCCGGTCCGCTTCCCCTGACCGTGGGGGTGGACCTGGAAAAACCGCCGCTGCGTCCGTAATGGGAATTGGAGTATGTTGTGCGCCCGTGGCTGGAGTATGTTCCCCAGGTGTCGGCTCCCCTGCCGTAATAGGGCCTTCTGCCGCGGTAATCCCTGTACCAGTGGTCATAGTCTCCGCGATAATAATACCTGTTCCCCATGAGCATCCTGAAAAAGGCGTACTGGCCGTACCAATGCCAAAAGGACCGGCCGCCGGAGTCCTGCCGCCATTCACCGTATTTGGAATTGCCCACGTACTCCATGCCGGGCGGCATGGGTTCGGTCAGGGCTTCGTCCTCGTACATGCCGTAGGGCTTGGACATGATGGTCATGCCCAGGGCGTCCTCGTACTTGTCAAAGACGTCTTCGTCCACCTCAATCCAGTCGGTCTTTCTTTGATTGGCGCCTTCTATGATCAGATACTTATGATAGAATTTGGCGTCCATGTCGCTAATCCAGAACTCGGCTTCATCGTCCCAGGCGGACATGTCCTGAGTGGGATTAAAATTCAGGGATTTCCAAACCCGGTTATCCACGGAGGAATAGAAATTCCCCCGATACCTGGCCAGGACCGTGTTTTCCGGCAGACTCGCCAAAATTTCATAAGATTCCGCGTCCACTTGCTTGGAAGGATAGGTATAATCATTGTCCCGGTCGTACTCCGCGTTGTTGTCCCAGGATGTGCGGCCTATGGCGACAAAATAATCCACCCGCATGTCCTCCAACACTTTGGAGTAGCTTTTATAAAGCTCGGCGCTGCGTTTTTTCAGGGCCGCGCAGTCAGCCTTAACGGTTTCGTTATCCTTTTCAATCAGGGTGCACGAATCCCCCAGAACGGCATAGTCAGCATTTTCCGAAGATTTGTGCATCTCCAATTGGGCGTGGGCTTTGTCCAAAGCCTGGGCGCTTTCCTGCTTAAGGTCAAGAACCGGGGCGAACTTGGCGTCTATGTCCTGGATTTTATCAGGATAATCGGCCTTGGCCTTTTCCAGAACCTGGGATGTAGCCTCCGTTTGCTTGGTCAAGGCGCTAAAATCCTGCTCCGCCTTTTCCACCATGGGCTCAGGCTCGGACATGACGTCCCTTAAAAAGGCGATGCGTTTCTCCACTCTTTCGCTTGCCTGGTCGGTTTTGCGAAGCTGGCCGCGAACGTTCCCCAAAGCCCGTATCAAATCCGGCGCCTGATCCTTTTTATTCGCCTCCAACAAAGGCGTTACCTTCTGGTCATAGTCGGTCCTGCCCTTGTTCAGCATGTGCTGAGCTTCGTCCAACATGCCTTCCCAATTCTCCCGCTCCGCATACTTGGCGAATTTTTCGTATTCATCGGATTTGGCAAACCGCTCCAGACTGTTCCTTTTTTCCGTGATCTTCATGGCCAGATCGTTGATCCGTTGATCCTGGGCCCCCGCCTCTTGTTTCAAGTCCTTGGGCAGGCCGCAACCGGCCATGGACAAAGATAGCGCCAAAAGTATTATAAATAAGGCCTTCAATTTCATGATTGGGGCGCCCTCCCGTCTAACTTGGTAATGATCCTGGTGCGCGTAATAACCAGGGCGTCTTCGTTGGGATAGGAATGGATGGTGGCCAGTTTCAGCAATCCTTTGTCCAGGCAGGCCCAGACAATGGTCTGGGGGGCGGGAAGTCCGTCTTGCGCCGGAAAATCATGGATCAGGCCCGTTTGCCGGTCCCTGTCCGCAGCCTGAAGCGCGGATTCCCGGATTTCCCGGGCATCCGGGTCCAAAGCCTTAAGGCTTGCGATCCTGTATTGAAAGGAGTACTCCATTTCATCCATCACAAGCGATTCCACGGGGCCGAACGGCGCTTTTAATGGGCCGTACTGGCCTAAAACCTTTCCGTTTGCGGCATCATGGCACGAAAACAACTCGTGCACGCAATTTTGGGGCGTACGAAAAGTAATCCAGTGGCTGGCGCCGATGATTCGGGCCTCCAGCTCCAGGCCGTTGGCTTCAAGCCTTTCGGCCTCCAGCACGTGGAAGCAGGCGGGGTCCACGGGATCGGCCAGCAAGGTCAGCCGCAGGTCCGAGGCGGACATATCGACGTATGGGGATTGGTCCGTTTGCATCAGGATTTAGCCACAAGCTCTATGGAATCGGGGTTGATCTCACGGCTGAGGAACAGCTGGTACTCCTCCCGGCCGCCGCCCGATCCCCATTCCTCGATGGTGATCATTTTCTTATCCCGGGAGACAAAGTCGTAAAAATATACTTTTTCCGGGGATTTGCCTTCCCGTTCATACAAAGCGGCGTAATCGTCGTCGTACTCAAAGGGGGTCTTCCCGTAGAAAATTGTATCTTCCTCTTCGGCCAAGTCATCCAGGTCGTCTTCGTCCAAATCGTCGCCCCGGTCGTCCTTGATCTGGGTGAAGTCCAAAGTCTTTTCCGTGACAAAGGCTTCCACCTCGTCGTCCTTTTCCCACTCAATATGGATGGACTCTCCGTCCTCAATGCAAAAGAGTTTGAGTTCGGTCCACAGGTCGCCGGTTTTCTTTTTAAAATCCTCGCCGGTCTCCTTGTATACGCCGATCTCCTTGACCACATAGGTTTTGGAGTTCAGGCGGATGAAGTCCCCCAGGCCTACGTCTTCGATGGTGTATTTGTACCGTTCGTTAACGGGGACGACCTTTTCGGGATTAAGAGACCGGGCTGCGGCAAATTGGGAGTCCAGCCTTCTTCTGACGGCGTTGTCCATGGTTCAACCTCTTGTTAAAAACTGTCGCTGTAAAAAACTGATTTTCCCTGTTATCTTGCAAAACGGGCGTTCAGAAACTTGGCCTTGACCGAGAACTCGCCCTGCTTGTGGTTCCGAACCACGTCCAGGACTTCATCCAAGGCGGTTTCCATGGCGCCCAGGCCTTGGAGAAACTCGTCCAGCTTGTCCCGGCGGTCTGCAGGATTCAGGGCCATGTAAGGTTTGACGATGCGGAACAGGTAGTCCTCGGCGGAGCGGTTGACCTCCCAGGTCAGGTCGTTGCCTTTGTATTCCGAGTTCATTTGAGGCAGGAGGTCCCGGAGCTTGTCGATGATTCGCTCCACGGCTTCCAGAGCCTGGGAGGGAATCGCCTGCTCCCGGATATTGACGTTTAAAACCACCAGCCCATGCATCAGGGGGACGGTGGGGTCAACCGGCGCCTGGGGCTCCGGAGCGGGCTGGGGAGCATCCTTGTCCCGCAAAAACCATGCGACCACAGCGCCGGCCAAGCCGCCCGCAGCGCCTCCTACAAGGGCGATGACGATGGTTTTTCCCAAAACATAAGCCAGGACCAAGCCGGCGGCGAACAGGCCTCCTACTATCAACCAGGGTTTCATGCGCTATCCATCATTTATTAAGCGGTTGCTTGTTTGAAGATCATGCAGGAAAGGAGACGGCCCCAAAGGCCCCGGCCTTCCCCGGCCATGGCCGATCACACGGCGCCCATCCATAAAACCACATAATCCTGCCCTATTAACCATAAGTCGCCCCCATATTACATGGGCGGCCATTGGCGCGCAACCCTTTTCCGGGAATATGTAATACGCTTGATTAGGAGTGAATCCCCCTTTGAAAAAACCGGCAGGTCTCTATTCTCCGCGGATCATGGCGGCGATGGCGCCCCAGGCTGTGACGCCCGCGATCATGGCGACGATCCAGGGCCAGTCTCCGGTCAGGCCCATAGCCTTGGCGCCCGCCTGGACCAGGGGCACAACGATGCCTCCCGCCGCCAGAAAGCCGATGACGCCGCCCATAATATGCCTGCAGCCGGGCTTTTCGGGTTTTATGTATTCGGGCTCTCCGCGCTTGTTCACGGTGACCGGCGAATCATGGGACTCCAACTTTCCTTCCACTTCCATTTCGTCATGAACGGCCCGGACCACGTCGCCGACCGTGGACATTCCCTCTTGGGCGTTATAGGGCAGGACAATGGAATATATGGATTCCAGGCCTTCCAGGACGCTTTCCAGCTGGGTTTTTGCAATCATGGGGTTGGCATGCAAGGGCAACGGCGCATCCATGGTAAGCGCGGACGCTTTCCCGCCCAATAGCTGGGACAGGTGCAGACGTATCTCATTGTATAAAGGATCTTCCTGAGGAGGCCGGGGCGCCGGGGGCGTCCGGACTTTTTGCGTCTCCCGAGGCTTGGATTGGGAAGACTTGTAAGATTCATGCCCTTGCGAGGAGCCTTTCCCGCCTGATTTGACAGGCTGGGCGGCGGCTGGAACTTCGGAAGCGGCGGGTGCGGCGGGTGCGGCGGGTGCGGCCGCCGCCAGGGTCAGAGCCTGTTCCTGAGCCGGCTTTTTTTTCTTTTTCGGCGCCAGAATCTTTCTGTATTCCTCCAGCCTGCTTCTAAAACGGGGATTTTCCTTTTCCAGGGCCTGGGCCGCCAGGCCGAACTGGTCCTTTATGGGCGAGTCGCCCACGTACTCCTTCCACCTTTCAAACGCGGCCAGAACCAGAGCCTTGTCGTCCCATTGCTTCATGACAGGCTCCAGAATGCCGCGGACGAATTTGGCGCCGGCGGAATCGATGGCAAGCCCCATGACGGCTAAAACAGCCAAAACCATCAGGAGCGCCCAATACCATTTCAAGGAAGTGAAATACCAGACCGCGACCACAAGCCCCAGAAACACAATGCCTATGCCCACATTGATGTTCGCGCTTCTTTCCGCATTGTCCTTTTTCAAGGCCCGGTCATAGGCTTCGTCAAACAGGATGTACAACTTTTTGGCCTTGGCGAGAATTTCCTCTTTCTCCGGGGAGCTGTCCTCTTCTCCATCCTCGCTTTCCTGCACCTCCTCCGTTTTCCCAACCGCGGGCGCCGAAGAACTTGCCGCCGGTTCGGAGGGCTGCGGCGCCGCTTTAACCGGCGCCTGCGGTTTGGAGGCCTGCCCGGCCTCTGCGGCAAGACGGCAAATGGCGCCGGCTTTTTCAAAGGCCAATTGATATTTCATGGCCTGCTCCGAAGTCAGGCCTTTCTTTATGATCACCGGCTTGCCTGTAAACATTTTTTCTATGCGATCCGGGGTTGCCTTGAACATTTTGGCGAGATTGGCTTTAACTTCCTGGGGCGCACGGCCAGCGGCGACCTGGCCGGAGAACAACAGAGTATAGCGGTCTTGCTCCATGTGCGGAACCTTCTCCTTGCTATGCATTAACAGCGGGAACCAGCAGTTCGAACTCTCTTCCTATGGTCTAACTTTAACATTTTTTTAACATATAGCACGGAGTATCAAGAAACGGCAAGCCGTCCACTATACTTACAGTCAATAGAGCTGGTGAAAAGTTTGGGCTGCCGGATTTTTTCCCCATAGCCCGCCCTTTTTTGATGGATAACACGTCCAACCCATTGTCTTGACTGGAATTCCAGGCCCAATTGCTAAGGCTTATCAAAACACCACATATAGTAGAGTTAATATTTTCAAAATACCCTCTGTTGTGTTTTTTCCTTTACAAGGGGGCAAAGCTCTGATAAATAGGACATCATTTGCATAGTAAATGCGCCATAACGTCCCAAAAACAAAGGGGGCTCGGGAACGTCAGCCGGGAGCGTCCTTAAAATCCGTGCGTCATCCTAAAAAACTGCGGGGCCGAGCCCAAATAAAGGGGCAAGGCGGCCGCGGTTGCAATACATCGAAGAAATTTCGGCAAGTTTCCATTCAAGGAGCGTGGAAATTCCATGAAACTCAAGCAGCTTGAACTTTGCGGTTTCAAGTCCTTTCCTGACAAGACGACCATTCCCTTTCCTGGGGGAGTGTCGGCGGTTGTGGGGCCCAACGGCTGCGGCAAGAGTAATATCGTGGACGCCATCCAGTGGGTCACCGGGGAGCAGCGGGCCAGGCAGCTTCGCGGGAAATCCATGGAGGATGTCATTTTTTCGGGTTCCAAAAGCCGCCCGCCGGTCAACATGGCCGAGGTTTCCATAACCTTCGCCAACGATAACGGCAGTTGCCCGGAGGAGTATCGCGACTTTTCCGAAATCATGGTGACCCGCCGCTTGTACAGGTCTGGCGAGCGCGGGTATTTCATCAACAAGCAGCCCTGCCGCCTTAAGGACATTCAGAACCTGCTCATGGGCAGCGGGATCGGCGCAGGCACCTATGCGGTGATCCAGCAGGGCAACCTGGGCGCCATCACCGAAGCCGGACCGGACGAACGGCGGATTTTCATTGAAGAAGCCGCGGGCATCACCCGGTATAAGGCCCGAAAAAAGGAAGCCCAGTCCAAAATCAAGAGCACCCGCACCAACCTGTTGCGCGTCATGGACATCATCACGGAAGTGGAGCGCAACATGGCCTCCCTGAGCCGTCAGGCCAAAAAGGCGGAACGGTACAAGGAATACAAAAAGCGCATTGAAAAAATAGACATCGCCCTGGCGGCGTTGGAATTCGACCGGTACACTCAACGCATTTCCGAAACCCACCGGCTGCTCCAGGAGTTGAAGGACCAGGAAATATCCCACGTCACCCAGTTGAGCAAGCTGGACGCAGCCATGGAGGAAATCCGCCAGGAACGCGCCTCCATGGCGGAGGATGTGAATAAGAAGGAAATCCGGTGCTTTGAGCTCCAGCGCCAGGTGGACCGGATGGAGAAGGATCTCCAATACGCCAAGACCGAGTCCTCCCGTTTGGCCCAGGAGGCCGGAGAACTGGAATCCCAACTGGCCGGGCTTCGCGAAAAGCAGGAGCGCATCGTCCAGGACAGGAACCAATGCCGCGAAGACATGGAAAAAGCGGCCAGGGACCTGGAGCAGACAAAGGCCCTTTTGACGGACGATGAACAGGCTGTCACGAGCGTCAGGCAGAATCTGGCCCGGTACAAGGCGGCTTTGGAAGAGGAAAAATCCCGTCTGACCCAGCTTCTGGGGAACGAGGCCAAGTACAGCAACATCTACCAGAACGCGGCCAACACCAAGCAGGATATCGCCCGCAGGCTCCGCCAGCTTTCTGAGGAAGTGGTCCGGGCCGGCCAGCGTGAGCAGGAAACCAAACGGGCTTTGGCCGACGCAGAAGAAAACCTGGAAGGCATCCTGGAGGAAGCCGAATCCGTCAAGGGCGAACTGGTTTATATTGAACAGGCCCTGGAGGAAAAGCGCGCGGAACTGGGAGACCAGTTGAGAAAAGTCCAGACCCTGGACATGGAGCGCAGCAGGTCCAAGTCCCAGTTGAGCGCCCTCAAAAGGATGGAAGGCAACATGGAGTGGTTCCAGAAAGGCGTGCGCGAGGTCGTCGCCTGGGATCAGGAAAAGAATAAAGATGACTCCCGGATTCTGGGAGTGCTGGCCGACGTGGTCAAGCCGGAGCCCGGCTACGAAGAGGCCGTGGAAGCGGCTTTGGGCGAGGCTCTGCAATTCGTCATTGTCAAGGACAAGCAAACCGCCCTGGACGCCATGGAGCATCTGGCCGAGGTCAAAAAAGGCCGGGCCGGCTTTATGCCCGTCTCGTGGGTGGATTCGGGCTTCACCCCCGGCTCCTTGAATCATGCCTCTTCCCTGCTTCAGCATGTGGAGGCCGCCGACGGATGCGGTCATCTGATCAAATCGCTCTTATCCGACGTGCTGGTGGCCGAGGACGCCAAGGCCGCCGTGGAATTGAAAAACGGGTACAATGATCTGACCGTGGTCACCAAGGACGGCGTGGTGCTGGTTTCTCCCCGGGGAATCGTCGGGGGCGGCCAGGAGAACTCCGGGCCCGGCATCCTGGCCCAACGGCAGCAGTTGACCCAGTTGGAAGAGACCATCGCTTCTTTGGAGGAGGAACTGGAGACGGCCAAGGAGAGCCAGGAAGCCCTGGAGAAGGAAACCAGAGGGCTGGAAACGGATCTCCAGAGGATGGTGGAAGGCCTGCGGGATCTGGGCCGGGAGGAAATGGAGGCCCAAAAGGAAGTCTCGCGCCTTAAAGAAGACTCCAAGCTGGCCGCCAGGCATCATCAAATCGTCATTTCGGAGCAGGACCAGCTCATGGGCGAAGAAGACGACGCGGAAGAAGAGTTGTCCAAATATAAAGAGTTGGTGGACGAGGCTGTAAACGAGGTCCAGCAGGCTGAAGAAGCAGTCAAGCAGGCGGCCGTCCAGGTGGAGCAGGCCGAGGCCGAATTGGACGGTTTTTCGGAAAAAACCACGGATCTTCGGGTGGAAATAAGCGCCCTGTCCGCCCGGCTGGACAACCAAAAGGAAACTTACGTCCGGTTGGCCGAGTTTGAAGAGGAAAACCAAAAACGCCTGGAATATACGGAGCGCGAAGCGGCCAGACGGCGTTCCTCCTCGGGCCAGTCTTCGGATAAAATCGAAGAGCTGGAATCCCGGCTTACGGACGCTTATACGGAATTGACCCAGGCCAAGGAAGCCTTGGAAAAGGTGGAAATTTCCCGTCAGCAGATCGAGAATTCGCTGAAGGAAAGCGACGCCATGCAGGCCAGGATCAAGAACGAACGGGAAAGCCATCGCGAAAAGGTTCGGGACCTGGAGCTTTCCCAGTCCCAGCGCAAGGTGCGTCAGGAAGCCGTGGCCTCCCGCATTCTGGAGAAGTTGGGCCGTCCTCTGACTCAGGCCAGGAACGACGAGGGCCTGCCCGACGTAAGCGATCCCAAACTGGCGGACGAAGCGGCCATGGAAATGGACGACCTGCGCCAGAAGATCGGCCGCATGGGAGACGTGCATCTGGGCGCCATCAATGAGTACGAGGCCCTGCAGGAGCGTTACGAATTCCTGACTCAGCAGCGGGACGACCTCATGCACGCCATCGAGTCGCTGGAAAAGGTCATCCGCAAAATCAACCGCTTCACCCAGAAAAAATTCATGGAGACCTTCCAGAAGGTCAATGAGAAGCTGGCCCTGGTTTTTCCGCGTTTGTTCCATGGAGGCTCTGCGGAAATCAAGCTGTCCGAGCCGGACAAACCCCTGGAAACCGGCGTGGAATTCGAAATTCGGCCCCAGGGCAAAAAGATCACCCGCATGAGCCTGCTTTCGGGCGGTGAAAAGGCCCTTTCGGCCATTGCCTTTGTATTCGCCATCTTTTTGATCAAGCCCGCCTCCTTCTGCCTTATGGACGAGATTGACGCGCCTCTTGACGATGCCAACGTTTCGCGTTTTAATGAACTGTTGAAGCTGATCGGGGAAAAATCCCAGATCGTAATGGTAACCCATAATAAGAAATCCATGGAATTCGCCGACATCCTATACGGAATCACCATGGAGAACAAAGGCGTCTCCAAAGTGGTGTCGGTCAACCTGGAAAAAGCTCAGGAAGCGGCATGAGTTGGTTTAAAAAAAAAGATAAGGCGGAAAAAGCCCAAAAGGCGAACGAAGATAAAAATCCGGAACAAGAAGCCCCCGAAGTCAAAGCGGAGGAGCCCGCAGCCCAGCCTGAAGAGGCCGCTCCGGCCGAGGAGGATGCGCCCCCCGCTTCTTCCAGGCAGGAGGCTGGCTTTGGGGCTAAGTTAAAGGACAAGCTGGCCAAGACCCGGGACGTCCTCAACACTCCCATCGAAGATTTTTTCATTACAAAAACCGAGTTGACCGAAGACTCCCTGGAGGAGTTGGAAGAAACCCTGATCACCGCAGACATGGGCGTGAATACGGTCATGGATCTGATGGAGCCCATCACCGAAAAGGTGAACAAAAAACAGATCACCAACTCCAAGGAGTTGCGGGCCGCCCTCACGGACGCCATGCTGGACCTGATCAAGCCCGTCCATGAAAACAAGGAGCTTCCCAATAAAAAGCCCCTGGTCATCATGGTGGTGGGCGTAAACGGCGTGGGCAAAACAACCACCATCGGCAAGCTGGCCGCCAATTTCAAAAAGCAGGGCAAAAAGGTCATGCTGGTGGCGGGAGATACTTTCAGGGCCGCGGCCGTGGAGCAGTTGGAAATCTGGGCCCAGCGCACAGGCGTACAGATAGTGCGTCACAGGGATAATTCCGATCCAGCGGCGGTGGCTTATGACGGCGTGGCAGCCGCCGAAGCCCGGGGCATGGACGTGGTGATTATCGACACGGCGGGCAGGCTCCACACCCAAGTCAACTTAATGGAAGAGTTGAAGAAAATCCGCCGGAGCTGCCACAAAAGCCTGCCGGGATCGCCTCATGAGACCTGGCTGGTCATTGACGCCAACACCGGGCAGAACGCCGTAAGCCAGGCCAAGTTGTTCCACGAAGCAATCGGCGTGACGGGCATGGTCCTGACCAAAGTGGACGGTACGGCCAAAGGCGGCATCGTGGTTTCCATATGCCACGACATGGACGTTCCCATTCGGTATATCGGATTGGGTGAAAAAGCCGAGGATTTAAGGGAATTTGAAGCCAGGGAGTTCATCAAAGCCCTGTTTTAAGGCTTTTAATAGGGTTCAAAATTCAAAAAAGCCCGAATTTCGGGCTTTTTCGGCATTTTGGGATTGACATTAGTTTTGAATGCGTTTAAAATTTGCTAAATTTCCACAAGAGGTACAGTATTTCATTAGTTCCACTTCACGTTTTCTTACTACGAAAGGGGGGAAGAAACATGACGAAGCCCGAACTGATCGAAAAGATGGCCAAAGACGCCAAAATCACGAAAGCCCAGGCGGCCCTGGCCCTCAAGTCCTTTACCGAAGGAGTCAAAATGGCTCTTAAGAAAAAGGACGGCAAACTGACTCTGGTTGGCTTTGGCACATTTTCCAAAGTGCGCAGAAAAGCTCGCAAGGGTCGTAACCCTCAAACCGGCGAACCCATCAAAATCAAAGCTTCCAACGCAGTTAAATTCAAACCCGGCAAGGCCTTGAAAGAATCCATCTAAACAGGATTCCGCAATTTAGGCATTGCCAACCCAGAGATGTTTGCAAAAACGGCAGTATCGGTATAATCAAGACAGGTGAAATGCGCATAGACGCTTTTCACCTGTCTGCATTTGGGTCTATATAATAAAAAGGCTTTGAAATCAGAAAGATGGAACCAGGGGGACGGGGTGGAGAATCAAGCGGAAAAAATTACGGTTGTTACGGCCGAAAGTCGCGGCCCGGCCTCCCGCCTAAATCCCGCGGCGACGGCGAAAAGCCTTTGGAACTCCCGCTGGCTGCTGACGCCCCTGGTCAAACGTCAAATGGCGGCCCGCTACAAAGGTTCACACCTGGGATTTTTGTGGACCCTTTTAAATCCTCTGGCCTTGCTTGGCATTTACACCTTTGTGTTTTCCGTAATCCTGCAAACGCGCTGGCCCCAAGGCCAAGGCTCCCACAGCGAGTTCGCCCTGGCCCTTTTCGCGGGTCTCATTCCGTTTAACTTTTTATCCGAAACCCTTCAAGCTGCGCCAAACGCCGTCTTTTCCTACCGCACCTACATCCGGAAGACGGCTTTTCCCCTGGAAATCCTGCCATTGGCCAATTTAGGCGCGGTACTGGTCCAGTCTCTTTGCAGCCTCTGCATCCTGCTTGCAGGAACCTGGCTGATACGAGGAAGCATTCCAGGGACCGTCCTGTTGTTAGCTCTTATTTATCCGCCGATTATCCTCATGTGCACCGGCCTGGCGTGGTTCATCGCCGCTCTGGGAGTCTATTTGCGGGACACCGCCCACATAGTGAACATCGGGCTTTTGATGCTCTTTTTTCTGACTCCGATTTTCTACCCGGTCACGGCCGTTCCGGAACCATACCGTTTTATAGCCTGGCTGAATCCATGGTGCTTCATTACGGAATCTTTTCGCAACGCCGCGGTATGGGGCCGCCCGCCCGGTATTGGGGCCCTGTTCCTGGCGTGGATAGGGGCCATGGTTGTCTGCCAGGCAGGCTACGCATTTTTTACGGCCCGGAAAAAAGACTTTCCGGACCTGGTTTAATAAACGGCTCTTATCGCCCGGCGATTTCTCCGGTCAGGAGCTTTTTCAAGCCCTCCAAGGTGCCTTTCCAGACGGCTTCCTTGCCCGTTTCGCCCGCCATAATGGCCACGGTGATTTTTTCCTCCACGCTCACCTCAATGGCGATCTCCTCTTCGGCGATGGTAAACACCGCTTCGCCCCATCTTTCAGCGGGAAAGCCGGTAGCTTCACAGTCGTAATCGGTTCTCATTTCCACAGACATTCTGATGTCATCGCTCATGGTTCACCCCTCTTCATTTGGATACAAAAAAGGCGGGACGTTCGCCCCGCCGGTTTAATCTTAGCGTGCTGTGCGCCTTGGGCCGATTATCCACCGCAGCCGCACCCGCAGCCGCAGGCTTCTCCGTGTCCGCCCGCCATGGCTATGGCTTTGACGATTTCGCGGTCTTGCGCTTTCTCCACTTTGTCCACGGTGGATTTGAG
The DNA here is from genome assembly GCF_900142135.1 of Desulfatibacillum alkenivorans DSM 16219. Classification (GTDB taxonomy): domain Bacteria; phylum Desulfobacterota; class Desulfobacteria; order Desulfobacterales; family Desulfatibacillaceae; genus Desulfatibacillum; species Desulfatibacillum alkenivorans. Next base: position 21,326 of record NZ_FQZU01000025.1, read on the forward strand.
GAAAAACTCGCCCTCATCGATCTGACGAAACAACGGAACGTCAATGTGCCCGAAAGTATCTTCCAATTCGGATTGACGCAAGGGTAAAACAACGGAAGCGCCAACTTCCTTGTCCAGCAATTGGTATTCGAACGGAGTCATGCCCTCCGCAGCCACGCCGAATATAAACTCAAAATGGCACTTGCCCGGGGTGAGATCCATATTTTCCTCGCTGGTTCCCGCCTCAAGCAATAAGGTCACTTTGCTTAGGTTGCTCACCTTGTTGTTTTCCTGGGTCATGTCCTCACCTCTTGGCTACAGGTTTTTGTATTTCATAAAAATAGGACATGATAAAGGATTTGGCAATTCTTTCCTTATTCTTTCCTTATTTGTTTTAAGTAGGTCTTTAATTTGTCCGCTAAGTTGCTTACACATAAGTAATCGCGTCAAAAAGAAGGCTTCAAAAGAAGCTATATCCCGCAGAGACGATCAAAGCCGCAGCCGGCAACCCGGGGCGGCCCAGGCAAAAAAACATGCCTGAGCCGTCCTGCCATCATCGCTCTCCGTCATACCCGTACAGGGAGGCTGCGGGATATGAAATAAGGCCGGATAGGCGCGGCAACTTGCAGCGCCAAGCCGGGGCATGCGAACACCTTTATCCCCAGGCGTCGTCAGGCGCGTCCAGCATGGGAACTTCCGGCATGCTGCGGCTATCGTCTGCGGAAATGCGCGCTCTATCGCCCGAACGGCGTTGCGAATTTGTTTTAAAACGCCCGATCAGGGATTTTAAGGTGGAGGCCTGGGCCGACAGTTCCTGGGCGGAAGATGCGGTTTCCTCGGCATTTGCAGTGTTGAGCTGGGTTACCGAATCAATCTGCCCCAGAGCCTGATTGATCTGGGCCGCGCCCTGAGCCTGATCATTGGAGGCCTCGGCGATTTCCCCCGCCAGGCTGGTCACCTTTTGTATTTCGGCCAACACGACTTTCAGGATTTGCTCCGTCTCGGAGGCCACCCGGGAGCCGTCAGTCACCCGCCTGATGGAGTCTTCAATCAGTTCGGAAGTCTCGGCCGCAGCTTTGGCGCTGCGGGAAGCCAAGTTACGCACTTCCTGGGCCACTACGGCGAATCCCTTGCCGTGCTTTCCCGCCCTGGCGGCTTCCACGGCGGCGTTCAGGGCGAGCAGGTTTGTCTGAAAGGCGATGTCGTCAATGACCTTGATGATTTTTGAAATTTCGTTGCTTGCCTGTTCAATTCCGGCCATGGAAGCAACCATTTCCTCCATTTGGGAGGCGCCTTTATCCCCGGATTCACCCACGGAATGCGCGATGTTGTTAGCTTCCCGGGCGTTTTCCGCATTTTCTTTGGCCTGCTTGGCGATTTCCGACATGGAAGCCGTAATTTCCTGCAGAGAAGCCGCCTGCTCCGTCGCCCCTTGAGACAGGGATTGACTGGCCGAAGAAATCTGCCCGGCGCCCGCATGCACCTGCCCGGACGCATTATTCACTTCGCTGGCCAGGGAATGTAACGAATCCACCATTTTCTGAGCCACAGGGCTGATGTCGTCGTGTTCATCCCGTTTCGGGAAGGAAACCGTCAAATCGCCGTTGGCCACTTCCTCCAATAGTCCCAGGAAGGCGCGCATACCGTCCACAAATCGGTTTACTGCGTTTCCCATGGCCGCCACTTCATCATGCCCCTGAATGTCAGATTTGGAACTGAGATCGCCCACTGATATCCGATCAATCAAAGCAGACGCCTTCTTGATGGGGCCTGCAATGCGGCCTGACACCCACCACATGACGGCCAGGGCCGCAAGCGCCAATCCCAGGCTAATTCCTGCTGCTTTATAGATGGTGTGCTTGTCCATAACCATCTTTGCGTCCGCCTGGGCGGTCACAACGTTTTCGGGCACATTGACGTTCACGCACCAAGGAGTTTCCGTGCGCCCGATTTGAATGGGAATAAAACCGGCTATGTTTCCTTCATCTATCTCGATATTGCGGATTCCGTCTTTGACGTATTTGATCTCCTGTTCCCAATCTTCATGGATAGCGGCAATCTGCTTGCCAAGCAGATTCGGCTTGGCAGTCACTCCGGCAAGGGTTCCTTGGTTGCTGATTAAGGCCACCCATCCGGCGCCATTGTATAGCTGCTCCACATCATCAACAATTGCCTGAAATGCATCCAGCTTCATATCCACGCCTGCGATGCCGTAAAACACATCATTGACGATGATTGGCACGACCATGGAAGTGAGGAGAACCGGCTTGCCGCCGATTTCGTACAGATAAGGCTCCAAAATGCATTCCCTGCCGAGTTTCTTGGGCAACTGGTAATAATCCCCAACTCCTTCCTTGTCATAATCCACCAAGGGCTCCAAGGCGATGTCTCCAGACTCCGTCCTGTGCCAGTAGGGAATGAATCTTCCCGTGGAGTCATGTCCTTCCGTGCCGGCGTACAGATCATCCAGGCCGTCCATGGCGTCCGGCTCCCAGGCCGTGTATACCCCTAGCAGCTGGGAATTGTTGACCAAGGTTGTTTTGATAATATTGTTGATTTCATCCCTATAGATTTTTAACGGCGTTTCAGGGTCTTTGACGCCGGAAAGGATTTGCGCCAATGAACGGGCCAGGGCAAGAGATTGACTCAACTGCCCCTCTACCGTGTCAGCGAACTTATCCCCTGTGATCCCAACATCCTTAGCGCCCCGTTGAACGGCTGCCTCACGGTCCTTGACGGCGTTTACTTGCATGTTGTAACTGAAGTAGCCCACAATAATCCCTACAAGAAACAGGATGCACAGGCCGCTTGACAACGCGATTTTCAGTTGGATGCTTTTGATTTTCATCCTCTCTCCTCACGATTAAGCTGCGATTCCACACAGCCGGAATACGACTTACGAATTATCAGAAACCGTGCTTTATGGAAAAACACACAAATCATTCAACGCCAACCTTGCCTTCCAGACCGTGCTTCTTAAGAATGGCGTCCATTTTTCCGCTCGCCGCCAGAGAAGCGAGTCCCTTGTTGAAATCATCTTTGACGCCGGGCATATTCGGGCTGCTTTTGGAAAACGCCACATACAAGGGTTTGACTTCCAAAACCGGGGCGAGGATTTCCACCTTACCCGCAAACTTGGAAAACAATCCCTCGCTAAGCAGCATGTCGGCCACAAGCTGGTCTATGACAATCACATCAACCTTTTTTGAAAAAAGGTTTTTCAGGTTTACCGAGTCGCTTTCCGCTTCCACCTTGGTAAGGTAATCTGCGGAATCAATTTCTTCCGTATTGATGTAACCGGCCACCACGCCCAGTTTGAAGGGCTTCAATTCCTCCACCTTGCCTGTATATGCAAGGGAGACTTCTTTCAGTTTGGCGAGGACCAGGGCGCCTCCCGGCATGGCGTCGCTGAATTCAAAATCCTTTTCCAGGGTAGCGGAATAATACTCGGGAAAGTATCCGTCCGCTTTACCAACCTGAGCCAAACGAACCGTTTCAGTCCACTCTAAAAATACAAAGGAGGCGTCGCTGTATCCCGCCTCTTTGAAAGCCCCTTTCACCACTTCCGCAACATATCCCTGCCCGTCAATGTTTTGACTTATGTAGGGCGGCCATTCCAGGGTGGTCAGCCGCGTTTTGAGATCCCCGGCCAATCCAATGCCCATGAGGGTTAAAAGAATTACAACAGCCAATAGCAATCGTTTAATCATATTTCCGTTCATGTTTCGCCTCCTTTAGGTTGTGCAAACGGACGAAGCAATCATTTGCAAACCTTGTGCCTATTTGAACAGTCTGGGCAAGGGATGCGCGACCGGTTTTCGAAGAAAAACGCACAGAGAAACAACGCTTGGACAAAACAGGATTCCGGCTTTGGAAAAAAAAGAAACATTTATTGGGCTGGTAGGCGCCTGGTCTGAATGGTAGAGGGAGAGGCGGACTGAAAAAGCAAAAAGACTTTGGCTGGAAAAATACTAATAAAAATCAAACAAAAAAACAGGCGCGGGAGTCAAATCCCTGCGCCTGTTTGTCATGGCTTCCAATTGGCGGCGGTACTATTTGCCCTTGAAGTCGGGCTTGCGCTTTTCCATAAAAGCGGCGACTGCTTCCAGTACGTCCTCAGAGGGAAGCTGGGCCGCGTTTTTCTGGGCCACATAGGTCAGGCCTTGATATACGCCGTTGTCCCGGCCATGTAAAATGACGTCCTTGACCCCTTGCACAGTCAGCGGCGCCAGACCTGCGATGTCTTCGGCAAGCTCCCTGGCTTTGGCGATCAAAGCGTCCTGATCCTCGCAAACATGGGTGACGAATCCCATGTCCAGGGCTTCCTGAGCGCCGAAATCCCGGCCGGTAAGCGCCAGTTCACGGAATCTTCCGTGGCCGATCAAGGTGGGCATGCGCTGGAGCGTGCCCAGGTCGGCGATAATGGCGATCCGGGTTTCCCGGATGCTGAAGGTCACGTCCTTGGTGCAGATGCGTATGTCGCAAGCGCTGAGCATATCGATTCCGCCGCCTATGCAGTGGCTGTGAGCGGCTGCAATGACCGGCTTGCGGCATTTTTCTATAACGTTCATGCTTTCCTGCAACTCCAGCACATGGGCGCGGAGATTCTCCCGGTCGTCGGCCCCGGATCCTCCCAGCAGGGACTGGCCCGCTTCCACAAGATCCAGGCCCGCGGTAAAGGATTTGCCTTCGGCCCGAATGACGACCACGCGGACGTCCGGGTCTGCGTCCAGTTCCTTGAATATGTCGATCAGGCCGTAAAAAAAGGCATGGGTCATGGTGTTGCGCTTTTGTGGGTTATTGAGCACCAGCCAGGCGATATGCCCCTCTTTTTCAACCTTTAATATATCGTCGCTCATGCATTTCTCCTGTTTTCGCCGGCATAGCAGGCGGTTGAGCCGATTACTTAATCTGGCCGTTTAACTTTACGAGCCTTTCTTCGGCTTCCTTCATGATCCGCTCGAACAGTTCGGCCACCGTGGGAACGTCGTGGGTCATGCCCACGCCCTGGCCCAAGGAGACGATTCCTGCGCCCAATTCGCCTTCATCATACATCTTTTTGGCGTTATCGCCCTTGATGACTTCGTACAACTCTTCGAAGGAGGCTTGATTTTCTTCCAGTTCATGGCATTTTTTGGCTGCGTCATTAATCCAGACGCGGTGCGTGGCGTTGATGCTCCGCATGACCAGCATGGTGTCCAACTCGGAGGCGCCGACAAAGGCTTGCTTGAGATTGTCGTGGATGGGGCATTCTTTGGTGGCCATGATGCGGGTGCCCATGATCACGCCTTCGGCGCCCAGGGAAAGGATGGCTGCAACGCCCCGGCCGTCGGAAATGCCGCCGCCGCCGATCACAGGCAGGTTTACGGCGTCCACAACCGTGGGAACCAGAACCATGGTGCCGATATCCAGCCTGCCCGTGGCGCCGCCGTTTTCGTAACCCACCACCGTGACCACGTCCGCGCCCATGCCCTGCACCTTTAGAGCGTACTTGACGCCCACGCATTTATGAATCCAGGTCATGCCGGCGTCCTTGAAGCGTTTGCAAAGTTCTTCGGGAGCCGAGTGGCCGGAGGTTTCCACAATTTTGACGCCCTTGTCGATCATGACGTCCACGTACTCGTTATTGTCAATGGCGCGCATGGCCGGAAACAAGTTGATGTTCACGGCAAAGGGTTTGTCCGTTTTCTTCTGAATAGCGTCTACGGCCACTTCAAACTCTTCCTTGGATTGGTAAACCGCGGAAGCCAAAACGCCCAGACCTCCTGCGTTGGAAATGGCGGCCACAAAGTCGGCCGTTGTGATCCACATCATGGTTCCGCCCACGAGGGGGTATTTGATGCCCAGCAGCTTGGTGAGTTTGGTTTCGATCATTACTTCCTCCCTTAGTGATGTAACGGGTTAACAATAATCCGGCAAAATTTATCGATCGGATAAATTTTAATTGGCTGGCAACGCTTTACGCAACAAGGCCCGAGAGATTTGCGCAGGAAGGATTGCCTCAAAGGGTTTCAAGGCCTGTATAGCCTTCGTGATTGTTCGCTATCGTATAAAATCGCCTTTTTGACGGCCGCTGTCAAGTCTAAGCATGCTGCAAACGCGAAATCCCTTGGCGATCTTTGGGCTTTTTGGTATTTTATATCCGTTTCTATGCGTTTCCTTTAGTTTTTTCCGCCGGATCCTAATGCGGAAGCTCTCGCCCAACAGTTTTGGGATGTTTTTTGCATGCTGTATCCGCAGTATTCCCAAACTGATTCTCTTACGGAGGTTGTGTACATGGCCGGCGCTTTTAAAACGGCTTCTGATACGCCAAGTCAATTGCTTAAAGTCAGCATTCTCGCCAAAAATCCCGAAACAGGCGAATCCATGGAGCGCATTCTGGAAGGGGCGGAAGCCATCCAATGTTCCGGAATAGTTCGTAATACGGACGAGTTGCAATCGCTTGCCGCCCAGGACGGCGTTCATGCGGTTTTGCTGGATCACTCCCCTACCCCTCAGGAAAAAATCCTGGCCCAGTCCCTGGGCCTGCCATTGATGCTACTGGACGACGAGGAAACCCAAAATGAGCCGATCCCTTCCGTTTGCGGCCGGTTGCAAAAAGACGCCGCCGACGCAGCGTCCCTGGAGATGGTCCTGAACCATGGCCTGGAAACCCATGCTTTGATCCAGGATCTGAATAAGGCCTGTTCCCGCATGAACTACCTGCGGGAAAATCGGGAGACGGCCGAACGCCTGGGAAATATCATCAGCATGATCGGGGTGGCGGCCCACGAGGTTAACCAGCCCCTTACCAGCCTTTTGGGCCACCTGGAACTGATGAGCATGAACAAGGACGACGCGGAAAAGGTGTTGAAATACCTGGGCCGGGTGGATGAGTCGGGCGAAAAAATCGCGCACATCGTAAAGCAGATTCAGGACTTGCGGCATGAACACTGGGCGAATGACGGGGCTTTTGAAGGGGACGGACGGAGCCTCTATATCTTATTCGCAGGCGCCAATGGCGACATATTCGAGCATATCTCCACAGTCATGGAGGGGTATCCCGCAATTCATTGCACCAGGGCTGTTGACGGTCGAATTCCCGTGGAGACGGACGTTGTGGTTGCGGAATACTCCGCCAGGCATGATTGGCAATCATGGATCCAGGCGGCCAAAGAGGCGGATAAAAGCATTGTCTTGACAGCGGAATGCAGGGATATGCCCGGAGCCTGTTCAATGATTGACGGGGGCGAGGCGGACGGTGTTCTGGCCGCCTGGGCGCCCGAATCCGAATGCTTACGAATTTTGACCCAGGTCTGCGAAGTCGGCTATTTTAATAAAAAAGCAAACAACGCCCGGCTGAGGCTGCGCAATACAGCCCTTAAGGACGACCTGACCGGCCTTGTAACGGACGCCATCATGAAAAGAGCCGTGAGCAAGGAAATCTCCAGGTCGGAGACCATGAACCGGACTTCTTCGCTGCTGGCCATTCACATAGAAGACCTGGAAAACATTCAGGAAAAAATCGGCCCAAAAGGCTTGAATCAGGCCGTCTTATTCATTGGCAAGCATTTGCGGAGAAACTCCCACAGAGAGGACCTGCCGTCCAGGCTGTTCGGCGACCGATTTCTCGTTCTCCTGCCGGGCAGGGACAAAAAAGAAGCCCGGGAATGGTGTCAATGCCTCGTGAAGGCCATCGAACAGACGCCCTTTGACTGGTTTGGAAAAATCATGGAAATCGGCATTACGGCAGGAATCGTAGAGCATGCAGGAGGGCAGCCTGAAACCATGGAACGATGGATGGATAACGCTGAGCAAGCCCTTGTTCAAGCCAGGGAGCAAGGGCCGGGAACCATTTTTGCGCTGGAATAACAGCCCTTTATTCCTCGGACATCTTTAGTTTCAGCAAATCGGGAAAATGATTGACCGGACCGTGTCCTCCGCCTAAAGGCAGGCCGTGTTTAACGGCCCTTGCCGTAAACTCCTTGGCGCGAAAAACCGCTTCCCGCACTTTCATGCCTTTAGCCAACCCGACGGCGACGGCCGAGGCGAATGTGCAGCCCGTGCCGTGGGAATGGGGCGTGTCGATTCGCTTGCCCGGATACTCGAAAAATTCGCTTCCGTTATACAACAAGTCGTTGGGCTGGCCTTGGCTGTGCCCGCCCTTGATCACCACCGCAGCGGGGCCCATGGCCTGAATGGCTTTGGCCGCCTCTTTGATCTGTGACAAATCTTTGACGTCATACCCCGCCAGTTCTGACGCTTCGTCCAGATTGGGCGTCACAACCCGAGCCAGGGGGAACAACTCCTTCACCATAACCTCATAGGCTTCCTGCAGCAAAAGATCTTTGCCGCCTTTAGCTTTCATCACCGGATCCACCACCAGATTCTCAAGTCCCAGATCCCGAATTTCCCGAGCCACTGTCCGAACCGTTTCAGGCCCGCCCAGCATGCCGGTTTTTACGGCTTTCGGATGCATGTCCGAAGCCACGGCGCGAATTTGGGCGGCGATCAAATCAGGCGAAACCTCTTGCCAGTCTTGCACCCCAAGGGTGTTTTGGGCCGTAATGGCCGTAATGGCGGTCGTTCCATATACTCCGAGCGCTGCAAAGGTTTTCAGGTCCGCCTGAATTCCGGCTCCCGCTCCGGAGTCGGATCCGGCAATGCTCAGAACGACAGGAATGGTTGAATCTGACATGTTTATGGCCTTTCGCGATGCAAGCGGCGTCCCTATGTCATTTTGTCTCGCACCCATGCTGCGCGTGGGATTGCATACCGAAAACAATTACGCTCAGGTTTAATTGTGTTGGGTGAATCTGCAAAACGCTTCTGGAATTCACAGGTTCACAATCAATTCGCAACCCACTGATTTCAAATGCCATTATTACAGCAGACCCCCCCCCAACCTACAGCTTACCATGGAATGACGCAGATTAGGTAGGGCTTGCGAAACCCAACGAAATCAAACTGTTGATAAAAAACGCTTACTCCAATATAGATTCAATCGCTTTAGGCGTCCAGGGCCTCCAGAATCTCCTGGGCGCGTTTTACGCTGATGCCCGGAACCTGGGCGATGTCCTCGGGGCTCGCCTCTTTCAGGCGCTTGATGCTGCCGAAATGCCGCAAAAGGGCTTTTTTCCGCTTCTCCCCTATTCCGGGCACGCTGTCCAGGGCGGATTTCCGAATGGTCTTTGCCCGCCTTTTTCGGTGCGTTGTAATGGCGAAGCGATGGGCTTCGTCCCGAACCCGTTGGAGGAACAAAAGCACGTCTCCGTCCCGGCCGAAAACCACGGGGTTGGCCTGCCCAGGGCGGTAGATTTTGTCCATGGTTTCCTTTTTGGCTTCGTCCTTTTTAGCGATGCTGATCACCTCAAAGGCGCCCATAACCCCCAAGCCGTCCAAAACGGAGGCTGTAATGGAAAGCTGGCCTTTGCCTCCGTCGATCAACAGGACGTCGGGCGCGGACCAATCCTTGTCCGGCGCAAACCGCCGGGCCATGACTTCGTGCATGGCCGCATAATCGTCCGGGTGGTCCAGGCTGTCGATATTGAAGGTGCGATATTCAGACTTGGCTTCCTTGCCGTCCTCAAAGACGATCATGGAAGCGACGGTCTGGTTGCCGCCGGTGTGGGAAATGTCAAAGCACTCGATGCGCCGGGGCGGCCGGTCCATACGCAGGCGTTTTTGCAGCCTTTCCAGCAGGCTTTTAAAAACGTTTTCCGACGAAATGCGGTCCTTAAGGGCTTCGTGGGCGTTTTCGTTGGCCATTTCAATCAGGCGGGTTTTTTCGCCCCGTTGCGGCCAATGAAGAACCACCCGCTTTTCCGCGGTTTCCGTAAGCCACTGCTCCATCAACTCCATGTTTTCCAATTGGCAGGGAACGAACACCTCGTCTGGGATGAACCGGTCCTTATCATAATATTGTCGTAAAAAAGCCTGAATGCTTTCCGAGTCCGTGCCCAGGACTTCGTCAAAGTTGTAGTTCCGGGATCCCAGCAAAAAGCCCCCCCGGACATAAAGCACGGAGATGGCCGAGCCCTCCGGCTCCCTATCGATGCCGATCACGTCCCGGTCCACAAAATCCGTGGTCACGGCCGCTTGTTTTTCCACCGTGGCCTGAATGGCGAACATGCGGTCCCGCAGGCGGGCGGCCAGTTCGTACTCCTGCTTTTCAGAAGCGGCGGCCATCTGCTCCCGGATTTTTTGGACCAAATCATTTGTGCGGCCTTTTAAAAACAGGATCACCTCGTTCACCATGTCCAGATACTCGTCCCGGTCCACAGGAAGGCAGCAAGGACCCAGGCATTGACCCATCTGATAGTTCAGGCACGGCCGGTTGCGTTTGGGCGGCTCCTTTTGCTTGCATTTGCGGAGTTGAAAGGTCTTGTTGATGATTTTCAATGTGCTGCGGAGTTTGCCCGCCGACGAAAACGGCCCGAAATAAATAGCGCCGTCCTTCTTGACCTTTCTAACCACTTCCAGGCGCGGATAGGACGTTCGCACGTCGATCCGCAGGGAGGGAAAGCGTTTTCCGTCTTTTAACAGGATATTGTAGCGGGGCTTGTGCTTGCGGATGAGGTTGGCTTCCAGGATCAGGGCTTCCTTTTCCGTGGTTACCAGGATAGCGTCAAAGGAGGCGATCTTCTTGACCAGGATGCCGGTTTTCAAGTCCCGGTTGGCCTTCTCCAGAAAATAGGAAGACACCCGTTTTTTCAGGCTTCTGGCCTTGCCCACATAGATGATCTCCCCGGACTCGTCCTTCATCAGGTACACCCCGGGTCCGTTGGATAATGTGGCCAGTTTTTTTTCTATTTCAGACAAAAGTCCGCCGCCTCCATCATGGGGAAATCAGACGCAATTCCGCTCGCGCATCCATGCTCAAATACTAACACGCGCCGGCCTTTCCCGCAAGATTTGACGCTTTTCAATCCGCTTCCTTTGGTATATAAAAATCCGCATCAATATACGCAGATCCCCTGTTTATAACCCCAACCGGCAATCAAAGTGCGTAAAGGACTTTGTTGCTCAGCAAGGTTTAGGCGGTAATGAAACTAATCCACACCTCCGACTGGCACCTGGGCCGCTCTCTTTACGGAAGAAAGCGGTTCGACGAATTCGAACAATTTCTGGACTGGCTTCTGGAAGTCATCCGCGAAAGCCAGGCCCAAGCCTTGCTGGTTTCCGGGGACGTTTTCGACACGGGAACGCCCAGCAACCGGGCCCAGGAGTTATATTACCGGTTCCTGGGACAGGCGTCCCGTACGGGCTGCCGCCACGTGGTCATAACCGCAGGCAACCACGACTCCCCGACTTTTCTGGACGCCCCTAAAACCATGCTCCGCTATCAAAACGTCTATGTTGTGGGGAGAATCGATGAAGATCCCTCAAACGAGGCGCTGGTCCTGAAAGATGATAAAGGCCGGCCTGAATTGATCGTCTGCGCCGTCCCCTACCTTAGGGATCGGGACGTCCGTTTGGCGGAAGCCGGAGAATCCATGGACGACAAAGCCCAAAAAATGCTTGCCGGAATCGAGGAGCACTACAAACGGGTGTGCGGCGCGGCCAAAGCGGTCCGGGACGGACTGGACCAACCCGTCCCCATTGTCGCCATGGGGCATCTATTCACGGCGGGAGGCCGCACGGATAAGGAGGACGGTGTCAGGGAACTGTACGTGGGCGGCCTGGGCCAGGTCCGCCCGGAGATTTTTCCGGAGGAAATCGATTATCTGGCCCTGGGCCACTTGCACATTCCCCAAAAAGTCAGGGGCCGGGATCATTTCCGGTATCCAGGCTCGCCCCTGCCCATGAGCTTTAAGGAGTCCGAACAGAATAAAATGGTCCTGGAGGTGGAGTTTGCGGGAACCCAACCCCAAGTCCGGGAACTGAGGACGCCCTGCTTTAGGGAGTTGAGGCGAATCCGCGGGGGGCATGATGAGTTGGTGCAGGCTGTCACGAACCTCAAGGATCAAGGCAGCCAAGCCTGGCTGGAACTGGAATACACCGGCGAAACCGGCGCCGGAATTCTGCTGGACAAAGTCAAATCCCTCATCGAGGGAACAGGCATGGAAGTTGTTCGCACGAATGATCTGACGACGGCTTTGAGGATTTTAAACCGGGAAACGCCCCTGGAAACCCTGAACGAACTTTCCGAGGAAGAGGTTTTTACCCGGCGCCTGGAAGCCGGGGACGTTCCGGACTCACAACGTAAAGAACTGATGGACGCCTTTAAGGAAATTCTTGCTGACCTTCATGAACGGGACGCACGGGCTGAATAGGAGAGTGGGATGCGGATTTTACGGTTGCGTTTTAAAAATTTAAACTCCCTTCCGGGTGAGTGGGAAATAGACTTCAATTCCGTTGATTACACGTCATCAGGCATCTTCACCATCTCCGGCCCGACAGGTTCGGGAAAAACCACCGTCCTGGATGCTATCTGCCTGGCCCTGTACGGCCAGACGCCCCGGCTGCCTTCCATCACAGGTTCTTCCAACGAAATCATGACCCGCCATACCGGGGAATGCTTTTCCGAAGTGGAGTTCACAACCAATTCAGGCCGTTACATCTGCCATTGGAGCCAGCGCCGGGCCCGGAATAAACCTGACGGCAATCTGCAAGGCTACAAACACGAACTGGCGAATGCAGACTCGGGCGAGATCATCGAATCCAAACCCAGCAAGACCGCCTCCTGCGTGGAAGAAGCCGCCGGCATGGACTTTAAGCGCTTCACCCGGTCCGTGCTGCTGGCCCAGGGCAATTTCGCCGCATTTCTAAAGGAAAAATCAGACGAACGGTCCGGGCTGCTGGAACAGATTACCGGCACGGATATTTACACCAATATATCCATTGCGGTGCATGAACGGAAAAAGGCGGAGAACGAAACCAAAGACCGGCTGGAAGAACGGCTGGGGGAAATCCGCCTGCTTTCCCCGGAGGAAATTCAGGAGCTAAAAAATAGCCGCCTCATCTTTAAAAAGGAAGCGGAAGCCGTTTCAGCCCAAGCCAAGGAAGTGCAGGAGAAAATCTCCTGGTTGGAAAGCCTGGACAAACTATCCAAGGGATTGGACGATCTGAAACAAAATCAAGCGGCCTTTGATGAGAAGCAAGCCCAGGCCAGGCCGGATCTGGATAGGCTGGACACCGGCCGGCGGGCCCGGGATCTGGAGCCTGAATATGACAAGCTCCAGGATTTGAGAAAGCGCCAAAAGGAAGGGAGCGAAGCCAAAGCAGCGCTTGAAGAAAAACTCGAACATAACCGCCATGCCTTGAAGGATGGAAACGCCGCCAAGAACGCGGCTGCAGAGGCCCTTAAATCAGCGCAAGAAAACCAGGAAAAGAAATCCGGGATTATCAAGCATGTTCGGATTCTGGACTCCCGCCTAGAAAGCGCCGGAAAAGACCTGGAGCAAGCGGAAAAAAAGGTAAAGGCGCGCCAAGACTCTGTTCGCAGGCAGGAAAAGGAAATTGCGGCGACTCGTGAAAAACTCCAGGCGGCTAAAGAACAAATCAGCAAAAAGGAAGCCTATATCCAAGAAAACAAGGACTGCGAGGCCCTGGGGAAAAACCTGACCGGCGTTGAACAGCTGGTCGGGCGATTTCAAGAGGCGGGCAACGACCACGCCGACAAAAAGAAAAGCCTGACGCAAGCCAAGGCGGCGGCCTCCAAGGCCAAAACCAAACACGAAAAACTGCAAAAGCAATACGAATCCGAAAAGCAGCGTTTGGAAAAGGCGAAAAACAGCCTGAAAGCCCGCAAAGAGGAGTTGGAAAAAATCCTTCAGGGTAAATCCTGGGAAGCCTGGAACGAAGAAAAAACCCGCCTGGACATCCGCCTTGGAAAACTGGCCGTGCTTGCCGACGCCTGCAACCGGGCCGGAGGGATTGAAGAAAAAATTCGCTCCGGCGAACAATCCCTGCAGGAATGTCACAACAAACTCCCGGAACTGGAACAGGCTCTGGAAGCTCTGGAGAAGGAAAAGGCCCAACAGGAACTCCTGGTAAGTCATCTGGATGAAAAACACGCCCTGGCTTGCCGGGTGCAAAGCCTGGAAAAGGAACGAAAGAATCTGTCCGACGGCGCCCCCTGCCCTCTTTGCGGCGCGTTGGAGCATCCCTACGCAAAGGGAAACATCCCCCAATCCACCCAAACCGGCCGTGACTTGAAAGAAGGCAAAAAGAAGCTCAAGGAAATCGAAAAGGAATGGGCTGCCCGCAACAAGGAGCATACCGTCCTGGAATCCGAGATCAAACAACTGCAATCCACCCTCAAAGAAAACAAGCAGGAACTGGAAAAGGAAAAGAACGGCGTCCTGGAAGGCCTGCAAAAATTGCAATTGCCACAGGAAATTGACGACGCCGCTAAAAACGTCAAGGAGGAACAGGAAGACTGCAGCCGTAACAACGAAAATTGCATCAGCGTCTTAAAGCAGGCCAGGCACAAAAAAGACGCCGTGGAGGAGCTGGATAATCAATTCCATCAGGCGGAAAAAAAGCTCCCGGACTTCCGCCAAAAAGCCGAATCCGCCCTGCACGCATTGGAAAGCGCTTTGGAAAACCAAAAGCGTTCGGAAGAGGACTTGGCCCGACTTGAACTTCGTCTGGATAAATCCCAAGCCGAACTGCAACAGGCTATAGCGCCCTACGGATCGTTCGAGATTTCCGCAAAATCCGTAAAAACCGTCCTGGATAGTCTGAAAAGCCGGTTAAAGGAATATGACAAGCGCCTGAAGGAGAAAGATGAGCTTTCCAAGGAATTAAGCGGCCTGGAGGCCGATCTAAAAACCTCCGTCCAAATGCTGGAAGCCGGTCAAAAGGAGATGGAAGCCGCCTTGAAAGAAAAAACGGAGCGGAAAGCCGGATTTGAGGCGCTCAGCAAGGAACGCCGGTCCCTGTTCGGAGACAAAGACCCGGATCAGGAGGAAAAGGCTCTGGCGCAAGCCGTCAAGGAAGCAGCCTGGAAGCTGGAAGCCGCCCAAAAAAAATGCGCTGAGTTGGAATCCGAAAAACAATCCCTGCAGGACCGTCTGAAGGAGCTTGCCAAAAGCCTGGAAGACGGCGCTGTAAAGCTGGAAAAGGATGGGGCCGCATTCCAAGGTAAATTGGCGGCGTCGGGATTTGACGACGAAAAGGCCTATACAGCCGCCCTTTTATCAAAAGAGGAGTTCAAAAGCCTGGAGGATTTGAAGAAAGGCCTGAACCAAGAGAAAATCCGCCTGGCGACCCTCGTGGAGCAGCAAACAAAAGCCCTGCAGGAAGAAAAAAGCCTGAATAAAACGAATCGGGACATGGAAAGCCTTAAAGGTGAAAATGCGGAATTGTCCGACAAGGCCAAGGCCGCCCAGGAGAAAATCGGCGCCATTACCCAGGAACTCTCCGCCCACGACAAACTGGCGGAGAAGCAAAAGGACCTTCTTAAAGAGATTGAAGCGCAGAAAAGGGAATGCGACAAATGGGGCAGGCTCCACGATCTTATCGGCTCCAGCGATGGAAAAAAATTCCGTAATTTCGCCCAGGGCCTGACCTTTGAAATCATGGTCTCCCACGCCAACAGGCATTTGCAAACCATGAGCGATCGCTATTTGTTGATCCGGGATCCCAACGAGCCCCTGGATTTGAACGTCATCGATAATTATCAGGCGGGGGAGGTGCGGTCCACGCAAAACCTGTCCGGCGGCGAGAGCTTTATCGTCAGCCTGGCTTTGGCCTTGGGCCTGTCCGGCATGGCCAGCCAAAACATCCGGGTGGATTCTTTATTTCTGGACGAAGGCTTTGGAACCCTGGACGACGAAACCCTGGATACCGCCCTATCCGCCCTGAGCAATTTAAAACAGGACGGCAAACTCATCGGCGTCATATCCCACGTTCAGGCCTTGAAAGACTGCATCCCCTGCCAAATCCAGGTGGAGCCTGACAATTCAGGCCGAAGCGTCCTGTCAGGCCCGGGCTGTCGGCGTTTATAACATTTTGTATTTCCCAATCAGACCTATTTGCCAAACTTTGGCTTGCGCTTTTCCACAAAGGCGGACAGGCCTTCCCTGCCGTCGGGATGGTCGCCGCAGGCGCCAAGGCCCTGGCGCTCCAGTTCCAACTGGTATTCCAGGGTGTTGTTAAAGGAATCCATCAACAGCCTTTTGGACCAGCCAATGGAATGCATGGATTTTTTGGACAAAACCTCCAGCATGGCGCGCGCCTCCTGCAGCACGGATTCATCCTCCACAACTTTTGTGGCCAAGCCCCATTCCAGGGCTTTTTCGGCAGTAATGGCCTCGTCAAAAACCGCGATTTCCAATGCCCGAGCCATGCCCACCAACCGGGGCAAGGTGTATGTTCCGCCTCCGTCTATGCACAACCCGTTGGAGGTGTACGCCTGCTTTAGCACGGCGGATTTTCCCATAACGCGGAAGTCGCAGGCCAAGGCGAGGGAGAATCCGCCGCCGGCTGCAACTCCGTTGACGGCCGCGACCACGGGCTTTTCCATGCGTCTGATTTCCACAATGCCGTTATGAAACTGGGCGGCCAGGGTGTGAAAAGAGGCCCCGGGCTTTGCGGCGAATTCCGTGACCCATTTGAGGTCGCCTCCAGCGCAAAAAGCCTTGCCTTCGCCGGTTATCAAAACGCCCCGGACCGAATCGTCCACGGCCAGCCGGGTAAGCTCCCGGGTCAGTTCCGTGATCATCTCCAGATGAAAGGAATTGAAAGCCTTGGGCCGGTTCAGGACGACTTCTGCGAAACTTCCGTTTTGTTCCGTCTTGATATACGTGCTCATACTCCCTCCTTCATGGTAATTATTTGATGGAGATTTTAAAAAATTTTCATGGGATTATACAAAGAAGAGATTAAGTTTGGAAGCAGGAATTGAATTGGGATTTGATTGAGAGGATAATGGCGTCACTCTATCCAGGTTTCACGCAATAAAAGGCAGGTTTTTAACTAAGTTTGTAGGCCCGCCGACCGTTACCAATTCCTGTAATCTTTTCGGGTCGCACCTTGTGTGCTATCGCCCCCTCGGCATTGCATGCCGAGGCTGGACGGTGAATCGTCGTCTTACCGGTATACGAAACATGATGCTTATTGCACGGAATCCGAACGCCTAAATCCCCAGATCCTGGCGTTTGAGATCCTTGATCTGGTCGCGGAGTTCGGCGGCGCGCTCAAAGGCGAGTTCCTTGGCGGCCTGTTGCATTTCCTTTTCCAGCATGGCGATGAGCCGGTCCAGATCCTTGCTTTCGATGGCTTCCTGGGCTTCCTTTTTATCCGCTTCCACGGTGACGTAATCGGCCTCGTACACGGAGTCAAAAATGGACCCGATCTCCTTTTTTATGCTCTCGGGCGTGATGCCGTTGGCCTCATTATAGGCGGCCTGGAGATCCCGCCGGCGCTTGCTTTCGTCCATGGCCAATTTCATAGATCGGGTGATAGCGTCGGCGTACAGGATGACCTTGCCGTTTACGTTACGGGCGGCGCGGCCTACCGTCTGGATGAGGGAGCGTTCGGACCGGAGAAAGCCCTCCTTGTCTGCGTCCAGAATGGCCACCAGAGAGACCTCGGGGATGTCCAGGCCCTCGCGCAAAAGGTTGATGCCCACCAGTACGTCAAACTCGCCCAGGCGAAGATCCCGGATGATTTCCATGCGCTCCATGGTTTTAATGTCGGAATGAAGATACCGCACGGCCACGCCCAGGCCTTCGTAGTAGTCGCACAGGTCTTCGGCCATGCGTTTGGTGAGGGTGGTTATCAGCACCCTTTCGTTGTTTTCCACTCGGACGCGGATTTCCTCCAAAAGGTCGTCCACCTGATTGGTTGCGGGCCGGACAATTATTTCCGGATCCATGAGGCCCGTGGGCCGTACGATCTGCTCGGCGATGGCGCCGTCGGCGACCTCCAGTTCATAGTCGGCCGGAGTGGCGGAGACGTAGACCACCTGATTCACCTTTTCGGAGAACTCCTCGAACATGAGCGGGCGGTTATCCAAGGCGGAAGGCAGCCGGAACCCGAACTGCACCAGGGTTTCCTTACGTGACCTGTCCCCCCGGAACATGCCGCGCACCTGGGGCACGGCCATGTGGCTTTCGTCAATGAACATAAGAAAGTCTTCGGGAAAAAAGTCGATGAGCGTGGGCGGCGGCTCGCCTTCATTGCGGCCGGTCAAATGACGGGCGTAATTTTCAATGCCCGTGCAATAACCCAACTCGTGCATCATCTCCAGGTCGTAGTCTGTGCGCTCCTGGATGCGTTGGGCTTCGATCAACTGGTTTGTGTCCCGAAAATGGGCCACGCGCTCTTTCAACTCTTCCGTGATGGCGCCCATGGCGCGCTTTAAGGTTTCCTTGGACGTAACGTAATGGCTGGCCGGGTAGACCATAGTGCGCTGCAACTTTTTCATCACAACGCCCCGAAGCGGGTCGATCTCCGATATGGAATCTATCTCGTCCCCGAAAAACTCGATGCGGATGGCTTGATCGTCCCAGTATGCCGGGTAGATTTCCACCCGATCCCCGCGCACCCTGAAAACGCCCCGGTGGAAATCCATGTCGTTGCGTTCATAGAGCATGGCCACCAGATCCTTGAGCAGCTTTTCCCGGGAAAGCTCCATGCCCACGGTGAGCTCCAGGCGCATGGCGATGTAATCTTCGGGCGCGCCCAAACCGTAGATGCACGACACGCTGGCCACGATGATCACGTCCCGCCGGGTGAGCACGGCCACGGTGGCGGCGTGGCGTAGCTTATCAATCATTTCGTTGATCTTGGAGTCTTTTTCTATATAGGTGTCGCTGTTGGGCAGATAGGCTTCAGGCTGGTAATAGTCGTAATACGAGACGAAATACTCCACCGCGTTTTTTGGAAATAACTGCTTGAATTCATTATATAACTGAGCTGCGAGGGTTTTGTTGGGCGCCAAAACCAGGACGGGCTTGCCGCACCTGGCGGCCACGTGGGCCATGGTGAAAGTCTTGCCTGAACCGGTGACGCCCAAAAGCACCTGGTGCTTTTTGCCTTCGTTAACCCCTTTGGCCAGATATTCTATGGCTGCGGGCTGATCCCCTTTGGGTTCGAAAGGAGAGACCACCTGAAATTCAGTAAAATCCTCCAGATTGGACGGGGCGGACGCCGCCTCCTTTTTGCCGGACATATTTGGAACAAACTCGACTTTCGGGATTGATTCTAAAATCCCAATTAAAACAGCAAAAGCAATACGGGCTGAAAATTTCAGCCCGGGGAAAACGCTAAAAGCCCCTGGATTCCTGCTTTTGCAGGAATGACAGAAAATTTTTTGTCGGGTTTGAAGTCCGCCAGCGTTTACGCCTATGAAAAGCGCAAAGCCGGACTTCGTAACCCGATCTACGGCTTTGCTTGGAGCGACGTAGGTTGGGTTGAGTTTACGAAACTCAACAAATTCAGCCTATTAAACAGGAAAAAACCCTCCGACAGCACTCGGGCGGGGAAATCCTGCCCCTACTAAAAACTTGGGCTGGGCGACCCAGCCCCTACGATGAAACCGGGCGCGGCAAGCAGCGCCATCTGCCTCGTTCCCATGCTTCGCGTGGGAATGCATACGGAAGTTGTTTGCATTCGTTAATATATACAAGCGGTTAAGCCATTTTCCAGATAGTCCCGTCGGGAGTGTCCTCGATGGCCACGCCCATTTCGGTCAACTGATCGCGGATGGCGTCAGCCGTCCCCCAATCCTTGTCCTTACGGGCCTGGGAGCGTTTGGCGACCAGATCGTCCACCATGGCCGGATCAAACCCGCCGTCCTGGGCCGCCTGTTCCTTTTTGCCTTCAAAATAGGCATCGGGATCTTCCTGGAACATGCCCAAGACGCCGCCCATCTTTACGATGGCTGCGCCCGCTTCCGTGGCCCGGACCTGATCGTCGCCCGTGAGATCTCCGTCCAGCAGCCGGTTCACGTCGCGCACGGCCTCGAACAGGATGCCCAGGGCGCCGGCGGTGTTAAAATCGTCATCCATGCAGGCGCAAAAACGGGACCAGTGGCCGCTGATCTGGAAGTCGTCGTCCAGACCGCCTACGGTTTCCAGGATTCGTTGCAGGCAGGAGTAGACGCGATCCAGGCCGGAAGCCGCTTCTTTCATGGCCTGCTCGGTAAAATCCACGGGACTGCGGTAATGTTTGGACAGGAGGAACAGGCGCACGGCTTCTGGATGGAACTGGTCCAGGATTTCCTTGACCGTGAGAAAGTTGTTCAGGGACTTGGACATTTTTTCCGAGTCAATGTTCACAAATCCGTTGTGCATCCAATATCTTACGAATTGCTGGCCGAAGGCCGCTTCGGACTGCGCCACTTCGTTTTCGTGATGGGGAAAGATGAGATCCTGGCCGCCGCCGTGGATGTCAAAGGTCTCTCCCAAACGGGACCAGCTCATGGCCGAACATTCGATATGCCAGCCGGGCCGGCCTTCTCCCCAAGGGCTTTCCCAGGCGGGCTCGCCGGGCTTTTTGGCTTTCCACAGAGCAAAGTCAAAGGGATCTTTCTTGCGGCTGTCCACTTTAACCCGGGCGCCGGCTTCCATGTCTTCCAGCTTGCGGCCGGAGAGCTTGCCGTAGGATGCAAAGGAGCGGACGTCAAAATACACATCGCCGTCCACCACATAGGCGTGGCCTTTTTCCACAAGTTTGGCGGTCACCTCGATGATTTCCTTTATGAATTCCGTGGCCCGGGGCTCCAGGGTGGGCCTGAGCACAGCCAGAGCATCCATGTCGCGATGGAACTCGTCGATGTAGATTTCGGAAAGGGCCTGGCAGTCCATGTCCCTTTCATTGGCCCGGTTGATGATCTTATCGTCCACGTCCGTAAAGTTCCTGACATAGGTCACCTTGTATCCGGCTTCCTGCAGATACCTGAAAACAATATCGAAAACCACGGCTGACCTGGCGTGTCCGATATGGCTGGAGTCGTAAACCGTGGGGCCGCAGACGTACATGCTGACATGCCCGGGTTTAAGGGGTTTAAAGGTTTCTTTTTGCCGGGTCAGGGTGTTGTACAGGGTGAGTGCCATTATGTTTTTTCTCCTTTGGATCCGCTATTCCAGGCAGGCGACGCAAGTTGCCGCCATGCCCTCCCCTCTGCCTGTTATTCCCAGGCCTTCGGTGGTGGTGGCCTTGACGTTAACCTGCCGGTTTTCCAGGCCAAGGCATTTGGCTATCACGGAAACCATTTCCTGTCTATAAGGGCCGATTTTCGGCGCCTCCGCCACCAGCGTGGCGTCTATATTAACGATCTTATATCCATCGTGCGCAATTTTTCGGCCCGTCTCCTCCAACAGGCGCGTGCTTGCAATGTTTTTATACTTTGGGTCCTTATCCGGAAAATGCATGCCGATGTCCCCTAGGCCGGCGGCGCCCAACAGGGCGTCGCACACGGCGTGGAGCAATACGTCGGCGTCGGAATGCCCCTTGAGGCCTTTATCAAAGGGGATGGTCACCCCTCCCAGAACCAGGGGCCTGCCATCCACCAGACGGTGCACATCGTATCCGTATCCCACGCGCATGGTTTTCTCCGGTTTCGGATTAAATCATCAATCCCGCAGAACGATTCCAGCGGGCAGAGCCTCGCCGAACATGGAATCCTCCTCCTGACGATCCATGGCCACCACCTGGGCGACCATTTTGGTCAGGGATTTGGCGGCGCCCTTGTTCTTCATCCATTCCAGGACCTTGGCCCGATCCGCCTCCTCAATATCCCTCTTGATATCGCCTGTCATCCTGGCAAGATGGGCCAAAGCCTGACACACCGGCTTGGGATTTTTCCACTCGGTTTCCAGGATTGTGTTGATCCAGGCGGCTGCGTCCTTGGAGTATACTACGCGATCCAGGGGGCCGTACAGCAATTCCCGCGAGCCGAGCCTGGAAAGGGCCCACCATTGCTGAGGCTTGGCCTTTTTGGGATGCAATTCCTCCATGAGCAGCTTGGCGCATTCCAGCTTATCCTTGATGTGCAGGCGTTCCAGGTTGGCCAGGAGCATCCACATTTCCAATTTCTGCTGGGGCGGAATTTTTAGTTTTCCGGCCTTGGCGTTTTTCATCTGGGGCATGAGATCCTGGAACACCTGGCGTTGCTGTCCGGCTGTAAGACCGCCGGCCGCCCTGCGCCACAAGACCCACCATTCCAGCATAACCTGGGGATTCTTGGGATGCACCGGGCCTTTTTTGTAAAAACTCCACAAGGTGCGCATACGGTGCTCATCCAGGGCGTCGCCAAAGCCGGGTCGCAGGCAAAACCCCATGAGATTCAGCCAGCGGGCTTCGTAATCCGCGCCGTGAGCCCGGCCGGTCTGCTGCTTCTTCAAAAGATCGTCAGCAATGCGCCGCACCAGGGACAAAGGCCATTTTTCCCGGGGGAGTTCCACGATTTCAGCGATTACGTTGGGCAAGCGTTCGGGCGGCAATTCCCCTTTTTTCCCGCCGAAAACCTCATCTATCCGGGCAAAAACCTCGTTGACTATCGATTCTTCAAAGACCTGGCCGTCCTCCACCTGGGGAGCGGCTTCCTGCTTGCGAATCTGGAACTGCAGCCGCCATTTATGGTCCGTGTTCACGGACTTGCACCACAGACTCAGGGTTCCCACTTCCGTGTAATGGGCTTCAATTTCAACGGGAATCTGAGTTTGCACGCCTTTTTTGCCGAACTGAATGACTGTGTTGATGGGCGGCAAAAGGGTCAGGGTGTCGTCGATATCTATGATGTCCCCGGCTTTGTCTCCGCTGCGATAGCTGGAGCTGTACACCTGAAAGCTGACGGGTTGGTTGGCCAACACCTGGAACTGACGTTGGGACAGGTTGATGCGCGTGCCTTCTTCCACGCCGCGCTCCAAGAGGCATAAGGCCTTGCCCTTGCCGTTTTGTCCTTCGACGCCGGAAACCTGCAAATAATAGCCCCTGGCGCTGCCGCTGCCGACCTTGACGCCCATGCCGGATTTTACGAGGCCGTAATAAGCGGCGCCCCGGGCCACGGCCAGGTCCAGGTCGGGGTTTTCCAGGACTCCGGGCAGGCGGTCGGACTTAAACCAATGCTTTATGCCTTCACGGATACGCGTCTGAATTACTTCGGGTTTCAAGCTGCCGCCGTTAAAGAGCAAAAGGTCGGGGAACGGAACTTCCTTGCCCAGCATGTCCTTGACGCTTTGGGCGTGGCGCTCCAGAAATTTGCACATATGACGGGTGACCGCCGGATCCTGCTCATAGGGCAGGCCGAACTCGGTAATGCCGCCTTTGCGGGCCGCGGGCGCCTGAGAATCGGAATCCACAACGGGGAAAAACCCGTCCAGGATGGTTTCCTCCACCTGATCGCGGGTGAGCGTGGCGGACAGGGTGTTGGCGATGAGGCCGCGGCCTTCGCCCATGAGAGTGACGGTCTTTTTGTCCACCTCGCCGCCCAGGATGGCTTCCTTGGCCTGCCTGCACTGGTGGCACAAGGCCTGCCAGCGGTTGGCGTTCAAAGACTGGGAGGGGGCTTTCTTAAAACCGGCTTCGGTCTTGCGGGCCAGGGCCAGGTCCATGTTATCGCCGCCCAGAATAAGATGGTCGCCTACGGCGATGCGCTCAAACCGAGGGCTGCCGTCCACCTCGCGCAAGGTGATGAGCGTGAAGTCCGTGGTGCCGCCGCCCACGTCAACCGCCAGAATCAGCTCTCCGGGTTTGACGTAGTTTTCCCAATCGTTTTCGTGAAACACGAGCCAGGAGTAAAAGGCCGCCAGGGGCTCTTCCAGCAAGGTGACTTCGCCGATGCCTGCGGTGCGGGCCGCCTCCATAGTGAAATCCCTGGCCACTTCGTCGAATGACGCAGGGACGGTAATGATGACGAACTGGTTTTCCAGGAATTTTTCGTCCACGCCCTTGGCCTGATGATTCCAGGCGATGCGTAAATGCTTGAGATAGGACCCGCTGGCGAAAACCGGAGAGACCTTCTGCACTTCCTTATCTGCGTTCCAGGGGAGAATGGGGGCGGTGCGATCCACCTTGGAGTGACACAGCCAGCTCTTGGCGGAGGATACCAGCCGGCCCGGCACTTTGGAGCCCTGCTCACGGGCGAAGGTTCCCACAATGCCGATTTCCTCGTCCTTCCAGGGCAGCTTCAAGTTTTCCCGGTCCACGTCATACTGGCCGGGCAGATACAAAAAGGAAGGCAGCACGGGCAGGCGCGCCAACTCCCCGGGCGCAAACACCTGGGGCGTGTGGAACATCTTGATTTTGGAGGCCGTGTTCTTCCCGCTTAAATCCACATAGGACAAAGCGGAGTTAGTGGTTCCCAGGTCAATGCCTACTATGATCTGGTCTTCGTTTATATCCAAAGCTATTCGTCTCCCCGGCCAAACCCGTTACAGGCTTTAAGCCTCAAAGTCTTCCTTTTCGCGTACGTCGAATTCCAGCTTCCACCGGCGGTCGTCCAATGTGGAAACGCACCAAAGTTCGAGGGTCCCGACTTCCGTGACGTTCACATGAATGCGAACGGGCAGGACCGCGCCTTTGTCGTCGTCTTCCAGGACGGTTTCCACCAGGGTGATGGGCTCGATATCCTGCTCCCAGTCGTCCACTACGGTCCCCACATTGTCGTTATGGCGCACGGAGGAGCCCAGGAACTCAAACCGGACGGATTCGCCCACGATCAAACCGAATTCCTCTTCGGTTAAATCGGCCTCGGTTCCTTCTTCCATGCCGAAAGGCGCCACGCACAGGGCTTTCATGGGGATGGGCATACCGGGCACGGCGGGCATGGCCGCTTCTACGCCGATGTAATAGGATTTTCCCAAGCCGCCCCGGATGCGTACGGCGCCGCCTTTGCGCGCCAAGCCGTAATAAGCGGCGCCTCTGGCCACGGCCAGGTCGAAGTTGGCGCCTGCCAACTCGCGCACGCCGCTTCCCTCGCCGCCGGACCAGGAGTTCAACAGATCCAGAACGCGGGAGCGGAAATGGGTGGATTTCATGACCCCGCCGTTGAACAACACGGCGGTGGGCATTTTTTCGCCGGAGCGGGAAAGAAAGCCGGCCAGATGCTTGCTGATAGCCGGGTCTGAAGCGTAAACCAAGCCGCCTTCCCGCATGCCCGCCCTGCCCTGGGTTGCAGGCACGGCGTCCTTGGGAACCACGGGAAAAAAGCCGTTGGTCAAAATTTCCCGGACTTCCTGGTTGATCAACTCGGACCGGATGGTCCCGGCGATGAGGCCGCTGCCCCGCCCTAGGATGCTGATGGGAACGGATTCCGGCCCCTGGCCGGAAAGCAGGCCTTCCTTGGCGCTGCGGCAGGTCTGCCACAAACCGCGCATTTGCCAGGCGTCCAGCTTTTTACCGGACTTGCCGACTTTGCCGGCCACCACGTGGGCCAGGGTGAGGTCCATGTTATCGCCGCCCACCAGAAGATGGTCCCCCACGGCAACCCGCTCCAGGACGAGATCGCCCTCTTCCTCTTTGACATGAATAAGGCTGAAGTCCGTGGTGCCGCCGCCAAGGTCGCAAACCAGCACCAAGTCGCCCACGTTCACCTGATCGCGCCATTTGCCGGAGCTCGCCCAAATCCAGGAATAAAACGCGGCCTGGGGCTCTTCCAGCAAGGTGGCTTCCAGGCCGGCGATTTTGGCAGCCTGGACCGTCAACTCCCGAGCCACGGCGTCAAAGGACGCAGGCACGGTAAGGAATATCTCCTGATTCTCCAGCTTCAGGGAATAATCGTCCTTGGCCATCACATGGTTCCAGGCGTCCCGAATATGAGATAGGATGGCCGCGCTGGCCTGCACCGGAGACATCTTTTCCAAGTCCTGATCCTTGGATCCCCAGGGCAGGATGGGATTGTTCCGCCCCACCCCGGTCTGACACAACCAGCTTTTGGACGAGGATATGAGACGATGGGGAATTTCAGCGCCCCTATCCCGGGCGAAGGCGCCCACAGCGCGATTGGAGTTTTCGTTCCACGGCAGTTTGAGGCCGTCCGCTGGCACGTCATGGGCTCCCGGTAAAAGAACGAATGACGGCAGGGTTTCCCTCTCCTCCATGGCGCCTGGCGCCGTCAATTGGGGAACCTTGAACAAGCGGATGTCCGGATGCTTTCCCTCTTCCGTATTGACAGGGACGTAGGATACCACGCTGTTGGTGGTTCCCAGGTCGATTCCGATAATATATGTCGGGTCTGGCACTTTCGGCTTTTTCCCCTCTGTTTAATTCATCAATTCAAATTGTTTAGCGTTGAGCCGGTTATTGTGCTCATTTGGGCAAGGAGACCCCGCCCATACAATGAAACCGGGCGCGGCAAGCGGCGGCCCTACTCCAGTTCCACTTCGGCCGGGGCGATCAAACGGGGGTCGCCCTGGGCGATAAGCGTGGGCATTTCAAAGCGGCCCGCCCGCCATCCCCGGTGCCTTAAAACCCCCCTAAAAGGCGGTTTGCCGGAGACTGCGCCGATGAGCTTGATAGCCGCCGGGTCGAAGTCCTCCTCAATGGTGATGGCTTCGCCCTCTTCGTGATCCAGAACCGGCTGGGGGTTGAAATGCTTTTCAATGAGCTTTTTGCAGCTTTCCTGCACGCCCCTGGCTGCGGCGCCGATCTGATCGTCTTCGTACAAGCTAAGATCTTCCGCAAAAAAGTCCATAAGCCGGCCTTCTCGCTGCAGCATGGAAAAAAGAAGTAAGGCCCTGCGCTGATCGTCCATTTGCTTTTGGCGGGCGCTTTTTTCGTCCACTTGGGGTTTGGGTTTTTCTTCTTTTTCGGGAGGAGCGGCGAGAGCGGCGGCTTTTTTGGCGCTGCCCCTGACGCAAAGCCACAGAATCAGGGAAAAAAGAAAGAAAACAGCGTAGATAACGCCCACGGCGTAAAGCCGGAAGCCTCCCAGAAACCCCATGAGTTCAGTGATTCGGACGGAGACGTTGGCTTCGGGCTGCAGGGCTGCGGCCTCTTTGCCCAAGCTCAAAAGCACATCCAGGCCGAACCATGCGGGGACGGCCACGGCGGCGCACAAGAGGGTGTTCCAAAACAAGATCCACAAAAAGGAACGGCGAGAAAACCGCTTTATCCAATCCATTTTTTCTGACTCCTTGATTATAACCGTTAGTTCAGGGCTTTGCACAGAGCCCTTGTGGCAAAAGGATATATGTAAATCCAACAAGGCAGGGTGTCAATAGCAGGGCTGGTCCTAATTGCTTCTTTATGGGGATAATAGCGGAAAAAGCCCCCTTTGCCGGACGCATAAAGCTCCTGCAAAGGGGGCTGCCTGACTTTTATGCGGAAATTTTTCTGCGGATGGCGCGGGCGCCCAAAAACGCCGCCGCCCAAAAGGCCAAAACGGCGAGGGGTGCGGGGTTTATCCGGGAATGGGCGCCTTTAATAAAGCAATCGTCGGTGAAGTCGCCCCAGGTCTTATTAGCGCTGTCACTAGCCGGGATGCCCGGGCCTCCCGGGTCCACAACGTATCCATTTCGGATTCCGTCGGCGTCCCCTTCCCCTCCGTCGATAAGCACAATTTCCATGCTCATGCCGTCGTCGGCCATGGTGCAATTATCGTATTTATACCACCCTTTGGCCTCGTCGTACTTCCACCAGAACGTGCTCCCCGGCATTTCCTTGGAAAAATAGACGGTCACCGTTCCGGTGATGATGTCGTCGTCATAGGCCAGACGGAAATCCACGGCGCCCAGAGGCAGGTTGGGCCTGGACGGCAGGCTGTCCAGATAATCGTCATCCAGGGCCTTTAAATACTGCACAGTAACGTCGGTGCCGCCTCTTATGCCTATACTGGCTTCGCCGTCATCAGTCAGCACGGTAAAATCGGCCTTGGAGGAAGTGGTTTCATTCAGGCATTCCTCATCAGCCAGGACGCCGAATTGGGGCTGCTCCCAAACCCTATACAAGCCGAGCCCATCGTAATCCTTGCCAAAGCCGCCTTTCATCATGATCAAAGAATAGCCGTCATAACAGAGACCTGAAGCCGAGCCGTTCAATGCCGTCGCCACGGAAATCGCCTGGCTGGCCTTGATTTCATAAAGCCCGCCGTTGTCTCCATCTGTCATGAAGATGGAATTATAGGGACCGTAAGACATGGAACGGACCGGATAATCCCAAACCATGACGTCCTGGTCCACGGTTCCCTTTTCCGTATCGATTTCATGGAAATAGGCTTTTTCTCCCGTGTTCTCAACATAAAGAACGGTCTGGCTTCCGGAAAAAATCGCAGGGCCGTTATTTCCGCCGTGGAACCTGTCAAAATCAGCAACGACGGTTCTTGTTATGACGCTGCCGTCGAGTTCGATATGGTTTAAGTACATGCCGTCACCGCCGTCCTCATAAGAAGCGACGTACAGGTCTCCGGTTTCCGGATGTTCGACCAATACGGCGGGAATGCCGGTGCAGCCGGTAATCACGGTAGAAATGTTGTCTTCGTTGTCCTCAAACGCGTACTCATAAATGGAAGACCTGGGAGCTTCGTTATAATCCAGAAAGTATAGCTTGTCATTTTGAGTAGCCAGCAGTTGGTAAGGGAACACGCCGTCCAGATCCTGCTTTTCCGAGTCCTTTATGGTCAGCGCCGTCTCGTCGGAGTTATCCAGATCAAATTCATAGACTTTATGGGAACTGGGATAATACATCTTTCGGCCCAGCACCGTGAATTGATTAAAACTGGGATTGTTTTTCGGGCAGCCCATGTAGTATGTTTCGTAATATCCCTGCAATTCCAGCCCTTCGGAAACGTAATCGTCCACCAGAGAACTGTAGCAGAGGTCTCCGGCGACTTTTCTGCTGGATTCCGCCTCAAACTGGCTTGCAAAAAGTTCGTCGCCGTAAAAAAACAGCCCGCCCAACGGGCGGTCGGAGCTTGCAATCTCGTCATAGTTAGATTGGTCGTCTCCATTGAATGGCATTTTGATTAAATACACGGTTTGGCCGTCGCCTGATGCGGCGTATACAAAATTGTACCAAGCCCGGGCCGCCCCGGAGAGGCCTCCGGGAAATTCCAGAAAATTCGCTTCAATCTCTCTTTCGTTTTCCTTGGTTCCGGGATAGGCCGGGTCCAATAAATGAAAATACCCCGTATCGCCAACCTGCTCGCCGGAAAGCAAAGAACGCGGACCCTGCCAGGCTATAGGCCCCTGGTCACCGTCATTAGGCAAATCATAAACCATATGCTTTTTAGCGGAAGACTTATCCGAATACAGCTCGTAAAAATACGTGTGAACTATAGTGGTGGAAATGTACCATACCGCACCCGTCCAGGGATTTTGAGCGAAGCCATATAGCTGGCCGGTGCTGCTCGTGCCATATTGCCTTTTTATGGCAGGCCACTCACCGGCCAGGTTGGCGTAGTAAATGGTCTTTTGGCTGTCATGGAAGAACAAGAAGCCTTCCTTGGAGACAAACAGCCCGCCTACGGCATGGGTTTCGTCCGCCACGATGGCGGAACTGCAGACCTTGAGAACGTTGCCGTTTTCCAGGTTGTATCCATAGATGTCGTTGTCATAGGCCAGATAAATCAAATAATCCTGATAAACGGCGAAAGAGCCCTCGTCTTGTTTGGGCGCCGGATCAAGCGACGGAATGCCGTTGTAGGCGGTATACTGGTCATAAGCGGGCGTGAGGGCCGAAAACGCCGGCGTGGCGCCGAACAGGAGCAAGACCAAAGCAAGGCCGATCCCCATCATGCGAATATTCCTCTTGCGCATACCCATTCCCCCTCCTTTTATGCTTGTTGGAGCTTGTCTTAGGATTGTCGATTTTATTTTGAATTGCGATTGAATGTTTTTGCGCCGCATTGGATTGCGGCGCCCCGCCCTCTGGAAATAATTCCTTAACACACAATCTTTTCAGGGGCAAATGATAGAATTTAGACCGGAAAAAAACACGGTGCATTTTAGTGAGAATAACAGCCTTCTATTCGGCTTTGCCTTCCCATAAAGCGGTAAGGCCCAGGCGGCGGATCATGGCATGGTCCTTTTGCGGATTGCGTCCCGGCGCCGTGAGATAGTCTCCCGTCATAATTCCGGACGCCCCGGCGTAAAAGACCAGCGGATGCAGCTCCTCCAGGTTGGTTTCCCTGCCTCCGCAAATGACTATTTCCTTGCCTCCCAAAGCGAAACGCAGCAGGGAAATAATCTTAAGGCAGCGCAAAGGCGACAAAGCAGAGCTTTTTTCCAACCGGGTTCCTTTAATAGGGAGGAGGAAGTTAACAGGGACGGAGTCCACATCCAAGTCCCTGAGGGCCAGCCCAAGCTCCAGGACCTGCAAGTCGGTCTCCCCTATTCCAAACAAGCCGCCGGCGCAAACGCTCATGCCCGCCTTTTTGGCTTCCCGGATGGTTTGAACTCTGTCTCCATAAGAATGGGTCGTGCATATTTCCTTAAAATGGCTTTCCGCCGTTTCCAGGTTGTGATGATACCGGTCCACGCCCGCGTCCCTTAACAACGCGAAATCCTCGGCGTCCAGGATTCCCAGGGAAGCGCAATAATGCACCCCTTCGCCGCCCATGCGCGAAAAAGCCTCGGCGACCATCCGCACTTCGGCTTTGGGAAGCCGCCCTCCGCTGGCCGCCACGGAGTATCTGTGCACGCCGTTCTCCCGGGCGTAAGAGGCGCCCTGAAAAATTTTGCCGGAATCAATAAGCGGATAAACAGGCGCGCTGGTTTTGGCATGGGCGGACTGGGCGCAAAAAGCGCAGTCTTCGCTGCACTTGCCGGATTTGCCGTTCACGATGCAGCATAAATGAACCTGATCCCCGAAAAAACGCCTCCTGACCGCATTTGCCGCGGGCAGCAAGTCCAAAACCTGCTGCTCGGACAGACAGGCCAACTCCTCCAGGTCGGATATTTCGGGCAACTGGCCGGCTTTCGCCGCTTCGGCCATTTCAAGGCGCTTTTTTAAATCCATATAGACGGTCTTTCTTTCAAACCAAGGGGGGCTTTAATGTAGTTGTATAACACCGCCTCGGGGCTAACGTTAACCATTACTGGTTGTATAGTTAACGATTTTACAAAAAAGCGTCAAGGCTGTTGGTTGATTTTTCAAGGGCGGAAAAGCAGCCGGGGGAGGAATCTCTTTATATTCCTCCCCCGGAGTTTGGCTTGCTTTTAAGCGGCCGGCCAGGCCGGGTTAAGGGCCTGGCCGGAGCGTGTTTAGTTTAGGAACGGGCTGCAAAGCGTTTCTTCAGCAAAGCCGCCATGCCTGCGCCCAGCAGGAGAACCAGCCCCATGGCGCCGGTATGGGCCTGGGATGCGGTTTGCACAAAGCAGTCGCTGGTATCGTCAATGACAGTATCGTTGTCCGTGTCCGGGCTGGGGTAGCCGGGTCCTGCGGGATCGACCACGTAGCCGTTGGCCACGCCGTCGGCGTCGCCTTCGCCTCCGTCCACAATGGTGAGCTTGACGGCATCGCCGGCTTGCATAAATTCGGCGTTTTCAGGCTGATACCATCCTCTCAACGCGTCCAGCTTCCACCATTGACGATTCGCCTCCAAGTTTTCGCCGAAACGAATCCAGATGATTGCGGTTCCGCCCACTTCATCCACCTTGGCGCGGAAATCCAAGAGGCCGTACCGCAGGTTATAAGGGCCGCCGGCGGGGAGATCCATGTCCGTGGGATCCAGGAACTTAAAATATTCGATGGTGGTTCCGGTTCCGCCCTGGATGCCCACTCTGTCTGTCGAGTCAGTGCCGGTCTGTACGGTGAAATCGGTTTGATCCAGGTCGTTGGTAGGCGCCTGGTCGTCCGGGATGCCGGTGGTCCAGGGTTTCCAGATTGTTTGCAGGCCGGTTGCATAGGTGGCAGGATCGGTTGCAGCGACAATGAGGGACGTTCCGTCATTGGCCAGATCGCCTATGGAGCCGGCGGTTTCGGCAATTAACTCGCTGGAGTCGTCCAACGTGTTGATTTTGTAGATGGATTTACCTTCGCTGGTGCTGACGTAAACGCCCTGGCCAGGCCCGTATATGGCGGAGTTCAATCCTCCGGCCAGGGTGAAGATGTCTTTGTACACCCTTCCGGTGTCCACGTTGATTTTATGGATATATCCATTCACGCCCCAAACGGACTCGCCGTAATAGCAGTATCTTTCACTGCCGAAAATAATGGGGCCGCTGGCGCCGCCGTCCGCTGCGTGAGGAATGGCGAAGGAGATGCCGTTTCCTTCAATGCCGGAGAAATCCTGGCTTATTTCATACAGATAGAAGACATCAGCATCCAGGTCGGCGGTGGAGATCCACAGGGACTCGCTCCAGGGGTTCCAGGTCATATCCCAAATGGAGCCTTCAATGGTTCCGGACAGGGATAAGGTCTCGCTGATGGAGGGATCGGAAAGTTTGTTCCGATACAGGAACTGGGTGGGATTGCCGTTGTCATGATAATAAAGGTATCCGTCGCCGCCAGAGGTCAGGCCGGCCGGGCCGTAAGCCCAATCGCTGCCTTCGGAAAAATCCACATCGGCCCACATTGCACTGGTTCCGGAGATGGGGTCATACGCGTAAATATCGACATTCCCGCCGTTGTCGCCGGCGTACAGAATCGTATCGCCGTAATAGGCCAGGGTATTATTCCATGCCTGGAGTCCTACGGCTGGAAGATCCATGGGGGCGTAGCGGTAACCTTCGGCGGGGGAGACCAGGTTCACGTTTTCCGTGTCGCTCAGGACGCCAATGCTAACTGTACCGGAAGTCACGTGAGTGGTTCCAATATAGAACTGGCTGCCGTCAAAGGCCAGGCCGCCGACGGTTTCGGTATGGGTCAAGACCTGCTCAACCATGCCGTTGTCCAAATAGCTGACGGTTTGGCCGGTGCTCGTAGCCACGAAGGGTCTGTTGCTGTATCCCAGGACGGCGTCGGAAAGGCCTCCGGGAAAGGTTGCGTATTGATCGTCAATAACCAGATCGCCTTCAGGGTACACCCACTGAAAGGAGCCCTCGGTCGCATAGGCGGACTCGCCCACCAGGACTGTGTTCGGGCCTTTAAAGACGATGGGGCCGACCCCGCCGTAGTCCTGGACGTTGTCCAGTTCCATTTTAAGCTCGACCGCCCTTTTGGAGCCTGTACCGGTATATTCGTACAGGTACATTTTCTGGGTGTCGTAATCCCCGGTGACGAACCACAGCCTGTCGGTCCAGGGATTGATGGCTAATTCGTAGATGGAGCCTTCGCAGCCCGTGTTGAATCGGGAGCCAGTGTTGCTGGAGGCGCCAAAACTATACTGATATATATACCTTGAGGGGGCGCCGTTGTCGTGAAAATACAAGGTGGCGCCGTCGTAAGTAAGAACCATTCCCGCCGGGCCTGAGGCGTAGGTTGACAATAGAACAGGTTCCACGACCACTTGAGTCTCCCCGGTTTCCGGGTCCCAGCCATACACGTCGCCGCCTGAGGAGTACAGCAGCAGGGTGTTTGTGAGCACGTCGTTCTGCACAAAAACCATGGACGGGTTCCAGGCGTCCGGCGCCGGGTCGAACGCCGGAAGATCTTCGTAATTCCAGGCGGCCAGGGCGTTCCCCGCCCCGACGAAGGCAAGCAGTACAGTTACAATCAAGAGCCTCTTCATGTTTTCATCTCCTCCTCAGTGTGCACAAACACTCGAAAAGTAAAGCGCAGCAATATTCCTCCCGCTGCTTGGTTAAAAATGCCGCTCCAGTACGTTTTTATTTTTTCACCAATAATATTCTCAAAAAAACCGGTCCGCCGATAATGGCGGTTATAATCCCCACGGGCATTTCCGTGGGATGCACCGCAGTCCTGGCCACCAGATCGCACAAGGTCAACACGCCGCCTCCCAATAAAAACGACGCGGGCAGCACCACCCTGTGATCATAGCCGGAAAGGCGGCGGACAGCATGGGGGATCACCAGGCCCACAAATCCAATGGGGCCGGCCAGGGACACGGCTGCGGCCGTCGCCAGGCCTGCGCCCAGGAAAACCATTCTTTGGACGCGTTGTACATCAACGCCTCTTCCATGGGCCATATCCTCGCCAAAAGCAAGCTGATTTAACGCATTGGCCTGCATAAAAACCATGAGCAGGCCGGGAATGAGAAAAGGCGTGAGAGAAACCAGATCCTGGTAGCCCACCACGTCCAATCCTCCCATCATCCACCGGTCCATAGCCACCAATTGGTGAGGATTCACCAGGTAGCGTATCAACAAAATGGCTGCACCGCAAAGAATATTAAAGGTTACTCCCGCTAACAGGATGGTGTTCATGGAAATTCCCGTGGGCCTTTGGGCCAGCCAGTACAACCCGGCGATGCAGAACATGCATCCCGCCAGGCTTAAAAACTGGGTGGATGTGAACGGCCCGAATTGAAAAAACATGCCCGGGATGGATATGGCGGCCACGGCGCCCACGGCGCCTCCTCCCGCGATTCCCAGGATGTACGGCTCGGCCAGCACGTTTTTCAGCACCACCTGGAGTGCGGCGCCCACAACGCCCAGAGCTCCTCCCACGATAAAGGCCAAGAGCACCCTGGGCAGGCGATGATAGAGAAAAATGTCTGCGTCCACATTGGGGGAGTTGTGAAAAAGGCCGTTCATGACCTGGGTCATGTTCAGGGTTTCGCCGCCCAAAAAGGGCGAGACAAAAAAGACGGCTCCCGCCCCAATGGCGTAGATTGCGATAATGCCGTAAAACTGCCGGGAGGTAAGAATCCTGGTCATGCGCCCTCCCCTTTCCCGCCGGCAAGTCCGGGCGCGGGAAAAACCACCGGGACGTCCAGCGTCGGATGCTGCATGACTTCAATGCCCGGGCCGTAGGCCTCGCCCAGAACCTCGGGGGTGATGATTTGCCGGGGGCTTCCCTCCTGCACAATCGCCCCGTCGCGCATGAGCGTGAGAGTATGGGCGAAGACCGAGGCGATATTCAGGTCATGGGTGACGACGCCCACGGCCATGCCGCCTTTGACCAGTTGATCCAAAAGTTGAAAAAAACTGACTTCGTGGTGCATGTCCATGGCGCTGGTGGGCTCGTCCAAAAGAAGCACCCGGGGCTCCTGGGCCAACACGGAGGCAAGGACGACCCTTTGGCGCTCTCCGCCGGAAAGGTTGGTGAAGGAACGATCCTTCAGGTGGGTGGTGCGGGTTTGCTCCAGGCAATTTTCCACAATAGCCAGGTCGTTGGAATCCAGAAAACCGGCGCCGCGAAGCCTGGCGAATCGTCCCATGGAAACCACTTCGCCCACCGTGTAATCCAGATGGGTCTGGACGTGCTGAGGCAAGTAGCCAAGCACCTTGGCGCGCTCCCGGTTGGATATGCTTTTCATCTCCCGGCCGTCCAGGACGACCTTGCCGGAGCCCGGCTTGATGACATGGGCGGCCAGCTTCAAGAGCGTGCTTTTTCCCGATCCATTAGGGCCTATCACGGCTTTGACTTCCCCGGATTTAAACGCAAGGGAGCAGGGTTCCAGACGCCACGGGTTGTCCGGATACTGGTAAGTTGCGTTATCCAAGGTCAGAAGTTCCTGGGTCATGGCCGTTATTTTTCTCCGCCCGCCGGATTGGAATGAATGACGTCTGCAATGGCGCGGGCCGCC
This sequence comes from Desulfatibacillum alkenivorans DSM 16219, assembly GCF_900142135.1. GTDB lineage: Bacteria > Desulfobacterota > Desulfobacteria > Desulfobacterales > Desulfatibacillaceae > Desulfatibacillum > Desulfatibacillum alkenivorans. The sequence goes on from NZ_FQZU01000025.1 coordinate 56,769, forward strand.
CGCCCCACCCTGGGTCCGGGAACCAAAAGATAATCCTGGGTCATGATATGAATGCGTCCGTTCCTGACGGCGGGCAGGGTTCTTAAAACAGCCCATTCTTCTTTCATGCGATCCATTTGCTCTTTCGTGAAGGTCTCGGAGGGGCGCATTTCCAGGATAATGTCCGGCGCCTGTCGAATCAGGCTTTCCTTGGAGACTTCCGGGTAGGCTGTTGGAATGTCGGAAAAAACATTTTCGCCTCCGGCGATCTTCAGCACCTGGCTGACAAAACTGGTTTTGGAGCAGGTGTAAATGCTGGACAGGCCACCCGGCGTTCTTCCCACGCACAAAAAAACCTTGGGTTTGGACAATCCTTCGACCTCCCGCTTGACTTCATCCAGTTCCTTGTGGATGTTCGCGATGACTTCCCCGGCCTTTTCCTCCTTACCTAACTTCTCACCCAAAATGTTTATGGTGTCGGAAATGCCTGCAATGGAGTCCATTTCCGTTTCCATGACGTCGATATTCCGGGAAAGGCAGTAATCCTTTACCTTGTCCAACTTGCCGCGAAAGATGACCAAGTCCGGCCGCAGGGCGGCGTAACGCTCCAAATTGGGGTTCAGTATTCCTCCCACCCTGGGCTTTTCCACGGCTTCCGGGGGGTAAATGCAATAGTCGGACACCCCAACAATAAGGTCTCCGCAATCAAGGGCGTATAGGCTTTCGGTAACGCTTGGGCCCAAGGATATGATGCGGGAATACCCGCCCGCGCCGGACTGCTCTGCATGGGCGGAGAAAAACAGGGGGAGCAGAAAGAACAGGCATGCCGGAATAAGCCGTTTTTTAGAAAAAATCACGCAAACGCTCCAATAAAAAAATCCTTAAGCCTAAAACAATAAGGCTTAAGGATTGCACCCAGCTTCTTCATCCTTAAAATGCGACGCGGAAAAAAAGCGTCCTTCTCAGGTCCGTTGCCTCGCAAACCTCAGAAATATATGTCCGGTCGGGTCTTCTGGCTTATGGATCAATCTACCGGCCGCGCCTTCCCGCCGGACTTGAGTTCGGCAGTGGCTTTTTGCGGCTTTCGTCCCCACTTACAGCGGCGGGACCACGACGGTTTTTCACCGTCTTCCCCGGCGCCCTATTGGGCTTCCGGACACCTGTATTTATGAGGAGTTATTATAATAATTCCCATCCATGTCAAGGAGAAATGCATTTTTGTCCGGTTGCCGGCCTATCATGCAGCAATTTCGTGCATTTTATAAGGATTCGCCCTTTTTTCCTGGTCCTGGCGCCTGCGCTGGTGGTAAAATATTAAATCAACAGACCTGAAGCCCCGATTACGTACACAACCTGCCAAGTATAAAGTTCGTCTCACATGTTGTGTATTTAGCCTTGATTAACGTCAAACGCTCCTTCAGCAGAAAAGTTAAAACATAATGCAGCCATTAGTTCTGGACCTTAGGACTATATTCATTGTTTTGGGAACGGTTATCCTGACCCTGGGCTTGTGCATGTTGGCCTATAATGCCATGCGGCGCACATATCCCGGTTTCAGGGAATGGACCCTGACGACCCTTTTTATGGGCTTGGGAGTCTTTATGGAGGGTTTAAGGGCTGAAGCGGTCATATACAGTTCCATGGTCATAGCCAATGGATTAATATGCTCCGCAATGGCCCTTTTTTACGAAGGCCAAAAAAAATACATGGGGGAATCCTCCCACACTTATGTCCATGCCGCCGTTGTCTTCGCCCTGGTGGGAATCAACGAATTTGTCTTTTCCGCCATATACCCCAACAGGCACGTCCGGGTCGTGATTATATCCCTTATTTGCGCAGCTTATTTTCTCATGAGCCTGTTTAAGACGGTGCAGGCTTACAAAAGCCGGCCGGAAAAGACTTACGCGCTTTTAATAGGCTTGGAGGTGACGGCCGTAATCCTGCTTATGATCCGAGGACTGGTGTTCATAACCCATCTCAACGCAACCGAACCCATTGTTTTTGAGGATCAGATCAATGCATTGGTGATGTTCTCCCTCATTGGATTCAGCATCTTTTTCATTTTCGCCCTGATCCAACTGAATTCCACAAAACTGGAAAACGATCTGGTGGAAATCCAGAAGCTCACCAAGGAAAGCGAAGAGGAATTCAGACTGCTTTCCGAGCAGGCCATCATGAGCATCATTGTTTTGCAGGACGGCGCATACAAATATGTAAACGATGCGGCTATCAGGCTGTCCGGGTACGAACGGGAGGAATTCCTGCGGATGAACTACCAGGACATGGCCATGCTGATTCATCCGGATTTTCGAGAGTTCGTGATAGAACAGGGCCTGAAAAAAATGGCCGGGGAAAAAAACGGCGTCGTCCATCATTACATGTACAAATTGCTGACCAAACAGGGAGAGGAGCGCTGGGTCGAGCAATATTCCAAATCCGTAATCTGGAAGGGGAAGTCCGCGGACTTTCTAACCCTGATTGACATCACCCCGCAAAAAAAGGCCGAAGAGGAGCTTAAAAAACGCGAGGAGCAGTATCGGGCTTTGGTGGAAAACGCCATGGACGTCATCTTCATTGCTCAGGACGAATATATCAAGTTCAGCAATTCGGCCATTGAGCAGGTGACGGGATATTCCATGGATGAAATTTGCGCCGTCCCCATTGTGGATCTTTTACACGCCGACGAAAAAGACATGGTCATAGACAGGCATATTCGCAGATCCCGCGGGGAAAGCCTTCCCAGCACCTATTCACACAGGTTCATTACCAAGGACGGTCAGGTCAAGTGGGGACAGTTGTCCAGCGTACGCGTGGAATGGGAAGGCCGAAACGCCACCTTGAACTTCCTCCGGGACATCACCCATCAGAAGGAACTGGAACAACAGGTTCAGCAGGCCCACAAGCTGGAGGCCATAGGCACCCTATCCGGCGGCGTGGCCCATGAGTTCAATAATCTGCTTTCCATTATTCTGGGCAATGTGGAAATGGCCATGGACGACGTTCCGGCGGAGGACGAAGCCATGGAGTTCTTGGAGGAAATCAAGATCGCCTCCAAACGGGGGGAGGAAATCGTCAGGCAGCTGCTTAGCTTCAGCAGGCCGGCTGCGCCGGAAAGAAAACTGGTGGACGTACCTTCTTCCATCCGGGAAACCATGGCGCTTTTGCGGGCGTCCATCCCTTCGTACATCGCCTTTCACGTGGACATTTCGCCCGAATGCCACAAGGTCTTGGGCGATCCCACTCAAATCCGCCAGGTGATCATCAATCTGGTCAATAACGCGGCCCACGCCATGGAAGGCGCTTCCGGCGGACTGGCCATCCGGGCCAGAAATGTTTTCTCCCGCACCGAGGAGATTTTTTTCGACCAGGTTTTGCTGCCGGGCGACTACGTGTCTTTGGAGGTTAAAGACAGCGGGCACGGAATCGCCAAAGAGGATCTGGGCCGGATTTTCGATCCCTTTTACACCACCAAGGACGTGGGCAAAGGGTCGGGCATGGGGTTGTCCGTGGTGCAGGGAATTATGAAAGCCCATGGGGGCGGCATTCGCATTTCCAGCGCTCCCGGAAAAGGCGCCCTGGTGGAGTGCTATTTTCCGTCCGCGGGAAAAGGCGCTCCCGCCGAGCCGCAAAAGCAACAGGAAACCCCTACAGGTACGGAAAAAATCCTGTTCGTGGATGATGAACCCCCCATCGTGGACATGATCAAAGGACGGCTGAAAAGACTGGGCTACAAGGTGACAGCCGTGGAATCCCCCTTGGAAGCCCTGGAAATGTACACGCAAAATCCCGCAGGCTTTGACCTGATCATCACGGACCTGACCATGCCGGACATGACCGGCGACGTTCTGATCAACCGCCTGATGAACGTAAACCCGGACGTCAAGACCATCATCTGCACGGGCTTTAATGAAAAAATCGACGCGCTCAAAGCCAGGGAAATGGGCGCCAAAGCCTTTTTAAGCAAGCCCGTGGACCGTCACATCATGGCCGTGACCATTCGCCAGGTTCTGAAATCATAGTATAAAAGCGCGTTTCAGCTTTTATCCATACCGGCGTCAAAAATATACCGGCACAGCATGTCCGATGTCTCCTCCAAAAACTCCTCTTGGTCCAGCCGGTCCGCCGAATCCATAACCTGGCGGTGAGTCAGGGATTCCAGCACCCGAATGATCATCCTGGCGGCCGCCCCGCCCTTTGTTTTTCTGGCGTGCGGCGTCTTGTCCAAAAGAATCCGGAGGCGGTCCACCATGATTCTTTCCATGTTCATGAACGCCTCCCACCATATTTTTCCGGTGATGGGGATGTCCTGCACAATGGCCCGGTGCACCCCCGGCTCCCGCTTATGAAGCTCCATGGCCAGGTGGACGAATTCCCTCACATCGTCCGGAGTGATGCATCCCCTCGCCTCCACCAGGGACATGAGCGCGTCCGTCCCGGAGGCGGCTTCCGCCATGTGGGCCTCCATGAGGCTCAACACGATGCTCTCTTTGTTGGGAAAATATTGATACAGGGAGCCGATGGAAACTCCGGCCCGGTCAGCAATGTGATTGGTCGTCGTTCCGGCGTATCCCCTGGCCTCCAAAACCTGAGCCGCCGCCTCCAGGATGGCGCTCACCGTTTCCCTGGATCGGGCCTGCATGGGCTTTTTGCGTACCTTTGAGGCATTTTCAAACATGCCGAGCCTCCCCTCATTCAATGCGAGTTGAGAATATGAGCAATTACTTATATTATTCGTGCGGGTTGTCAAGATGAATGGCGCGAAGCAATTTAAGGAGGATCGCATGGAGCATTCTTTTCACGTGGGAACCTATGATTTTCATCCCGAATCCAACATCAACTTCCAGCTTAACCGGCAGATTTCCCTGGGCGGCGGCCGCATGGAGGATATTCGGGCGGTCTCTCCCAAAATAAAAAACCTGGACGACTGGAAGCGGGAGTTTTTGGCCCTGGCCCGTCTGGCGGAGCAGGAGGAGCGTTGGAAACATGCCGCCTCCTATTATCGGGGGGCGGAGTTTTTCATGACGCCGGGCGATCCCGACAAGGAATGGGCTTACGACCAGGCCGCAGCGCTGTTTGAAAAAATCGTGGGGGCTGATTTGGACTCAGGAGCCTTGGTTGTGGAAGCGGCGCCATATGAAAAAAGCCGGCTGCCTGTTTTCAGGCTTCCGGCGCCGGAAAGGATGCAGTCCAAAGGGACGATCTTGCTTCATGGGGGATACGATTCCAGCAAGGAGGAGCTGTATCCCAGCGCGGACTTCGTCCGCAAGCAGGGGTATGACGTTTACTTGTTCGAGGGTCCGGGCCAGGGAGAGGCTTTGGTGAAAAACGGGCTGAATATGACTCATGAATGGGAAAAGCCGGTGGGCGCCGTTTTGGATCATTACGGCCTGGAAGGCGTCGCCCTGGTGGGTGCGTCCTTGGGGGGATGCCTGGCGCCCCGTGCGGCTGCGTTTGAGCCGCGCATCAAACGGGTCGTCGCCTGGGGCGTGATGTACGATTTTTTCGAGGTGCTGACCTCGGTGCGCGGCAAGGCCATGGAAATCGGGATGAAAAGCCTCATTGCCTTGCGGGCGAAAAAGGCTTTGAACCGCATGGCGGCCCTGCGCATGGAGCGGGATCCCTTCGCCAAATGGGGCATTAATCACGGCATGTTCGTCATGGGCAAGCCCACGCCTTATGATTTTCTGCAATACGCCAGGAATTTCTCCATGAAAGGCGTTTCCGGCAAGGTTAAACAGGATTTCCTGCTTTTGGCCGGAACCAGGGATCATTTCATTCCTCTCGACCATTACCACCGGCAGGCCCGGGAGTTGACCAACGTGCGTTCTTTCACGGGCAGAATTTTCACCGAGGCCGAGCAGGCGGAAAACCATTGCCAGTGCGGAAACATTCCTTTGGTGTTCAATGTGATCAACGAATGGATGAACGGTTTGGATCAAAGGGATGGAGATTTTTTTTGATCACCCAACCATCACCAGGCCGTAGAGGTTGACCCGGTCGGGGACCAGGGGGACGTCCAGATTGCGGGCCATGGCCTTGGCGTCGATGCCCACGGCGGCCAGAGTGGGCCTGGCCTTATAAGGGTGGATGCACCCTTTGGCCCGCACAAGGGCCTGGCAGCGGCTTTCCTTGTGGCACAACACGGACCGGCAGTTTCCCGCTCCAAAACCCGAGGCCATGTGGTATCCCCTGTTGAAGGCGTCCGACTCCAGGGCCGTAATGATGGACGCCGCCTGCAGGCACGCCTGCCTGTAATAAACGTCTTCGATCCACCCCTGCCCCTGGTCCGGCATCCCCAAGGGGGCCAGGCAGCAAAAAAACACGCCGTATCTGAAAGAGCGCAACGAGTCCCACAGGGAGTCCAGAGGCATTCTCACAGGCCAGTGTTCCGTCAGGTTGTCGGGATCTTCCAAGGCCTTGTCGACCCGCGCCAGGCTTTCGTCAAAAACCACGGCCCCGCCGGAGGTCAGGCGCGCCTCCCGGGCGCCGCGGTCCAGGGCCAGCTTCAACAGTTCTTCCATGTCCTGGGCTATTAAAGCCGGATCTTTGTGTTTGGGAGCCATGGAATAGTGGTGCGGATCGGTATTCGGGGGCATGTGCGCCTCAACTTGTTAAGGTTTGGATACGCTTGCGGCGGGAGCGCCGCCTATGAGACCGAAAAAACACCGCTGTTACGAAAGGTGGATGCTAATATACCACAGGGCTCCTGTTATTTGCAAATCAAATAGGAGCCGGGGGAAGGATAGAGGGGCGAAATTTTATCGGGCGTACAAATTTTTTCCTTGACTCAGGGTCCCTTTCCCTGTACATGTGAATATAAATTCACTAAATGGAGCCCAAGCATGGCCACCCCCCGCCTAAAAACCGAAGAACGAAAAAAACAAATCGTCCAGGCCGCCCTCACCCTGGTCTCCACCCGCGGCGTGGCGGCCATGACCATGGAGCGCACCGCCCGGCTGGTGGGAGTCTCCCCGTCGGCCCTGTACCGGCACTTTAAAAACAAGGCGGAAATGCTGGATGCGGTCCTGGATCTTCTGGACATCCAGTTCGCCAATGAAATCCAGGAGGCCCTGGACAACGGCGGGGACGCCCTGGACGCCCTCCGGTACTTCCTCATGCAGCGGGTGCGGTTCATCATGGAGCACCGCAGCATCCCCAGGCTTTTGTATTCCGAGGAGATCCTCTACAAATACCCGGAGCTGCAAAAAAAGGTCAACGGCATATTCAAAAACCACATTCTGAGGCTCCAGGACGTGGTCCGGCAGGGCCAAAACCAGGGGCTTATCAGAACGGACGTCACCCCGGTGGAGACGGCGGTCATGTTCATCGGCCTGTTCAAGCCCGTGGACGAGATTTACGACATCATCGGCGGCCGCTTCGACCTGGTGGCTCACATCCACAAGGTCTGGAACATCTTTGTGGAGGCCATTTCCCCTTGACCGCAAAGATGTGATTACCCATTCACATAAGGACGGCGCTATGAAAGCATGGCGGGACAACATCGAAGCCTGGTTCGAAAAAACCGGGCGCCTCATCTGCAAACATCCTTTCATCACAGTCTTTTTCTTCGCCTGCCTGTCGGGCTTTCTCCTTTTTCAACTTCCCAAAACAACCATAGACACCTCCCCCACCGGCATGCTCCATAAAAACGACCCGGCCATGGTCCGCTACAACGAGTTCCGGGACCAGTTCGGTAGGGACGAGATGATCCTCGTTGCCGTGGGTCCTGTGGACGTGTTTTCCCGGCCGGTTCTGGAAAAAATCCAGGCCCTTCAGCAGGACCTGGAGGAAAACGTCCCCTATCTGGAGGAGGTGACCAGCGTTTTGAACGCCCGGTCCACCCGGGGCGAAGGGGACGAATTGATTGTGGAGGACCTGTTCGAGGAATGGCCCCAAACCGCCCGGGAGATGGAATCGCTCAAGCAGCGGGCTCTTTCCACGCCCATCTACCGCAACATGCTGATCAATGAAGACGCGACCTACACCGCGATTTCCATTGAAACCAGCGCTTACAAGCCCATGGCCGGCGCCAGTTTCGACGCTTTTTCCGACAGCCTTAACGCCCCGTCCGTCAAACCGGAATACTTGTCCGACGCTGAAAACTCCGAAATCGTCCGGGCGGTCCGGGCCGTGGTTGCAAGGCATTCCAGCCCGGAATTTCCATTATATACGGCGGGATCTCCGGTCCTCACCGAGGACTTGCGGGATTATATGCTCCGGGACATCGCCCGATTTTCCGCAGCCGCCATCCTATTGATATCCCTGCTGCTCATGGTTGCGTTCCGAACCTGGGCCGGGGTGGTCTGGCCGCTTACCACGGTCATCCTGTCATTGGCCTGCACCCTTGGGCTCATGGCCATGTTCGGGGTTCCCTTAAAACTGCCCACGCAAATCCTGCCCTCTTTCATCCTGGCGGTGGGCGTGGGGGATTCCGTACATATCCTGGCCATTTATTACCGGAACATACGGATAGGCCTGGAGCGAAACGAGGCCGTCGCCAAAGCTCTTGGCCATTCGGGCCTGGCCGTGCTGCTGACCAGCTTGACTACGGCGGGCGGACTGCTGTCCTTTTCCCGGACGGAAATCGCCCCCATTGCGGACTTGGGATTATTCTCCGCCGCCGGGGTAGTGCTGGCCCTGGTGTTCAGCCTGTTTCTCATGCCAGCCTTGATCGCCATTTTTCCGTCCGGAGAGCAAAGGCATACCAATAACGGCGCCTCCAGGCTGGACGGCTTTTTGTCGGCCATTGGCGACTTTGCGGTGGGCAGGCCCAAGGCCATCCTGACGGTCACTGCCATCATCATGGCGGCTTCAGCTTATGGTATAACCATGCTGCATTTTTCCCACCACACCCTGGCCTGGTTTCCCAAAGACTCGGATTTGGTGGTTTCCACCCAAACCATTGACCATGAAATGGGCGGAACCCTGACCATGGAAGTCATCGTGGATTCGGGCGAGGAAAACGGGTTTTACGAACCGGAGCGGCTGAACGCCCTATCCATTATGGCGGACAAAATAGAGCCTTTCACCTCGGAAATCGTGTTTGTGGGGCAAACCCGCAGCCCGGCGGACATTCTCAAGGAAATCAACCAAGCCTTGCATGAAAACAAGCCGGAGTACTACAGCATCCCCCAGGACAGGGAACTGGCCGCCCAGGAGTTTCTGCTTTTCGAGAATTCCGGGTCCGACGACCTGCAAAAGGTGGTGGACACGGATTTTTCCAAAGCCCGGTTCACCATCAAGGTTCCCAGCGTGGACATGGTCTATTACCACGACTTTGTGAACGCAATCAGCGCCTGGTTCAAAGAGGCCTTCCCAAATGACAAGGTTACGGTCACAGGGCTCATGAAGCTCTTGTATTCCACCTTTTACGCGGTCATGCACACCATGGCCGAAAGCTACATCATCGCCATTCTGGTCATCACCGTACTCATGATATTGATGATCGGAAACCTTCGTCTGGGGCTTATCTCCATGATTCCCAACATCGCCCCCATTGTGGTGTGCCTGGGCGTTATGGGCGCTTTGGACCTGACCTTGAACGCCTTCACCATTTTGATCGGATCCGTGGCTCTGGGTCTGGCCGTGGACGACACCATCCATTTCATGCATAATTTCAGGCGTTATTACGGCCAATATCATGACGCCGAAAGGGCGGTGCACGAAACCATGCAGACCACGGGCCGGGCCATGCTTTTCACCACCATAGCCCTGACTTCCGGGTTCATCGTGTTTCTCATGGCTTCCATGAAAAACCTCATGACATACGGCTCCCTGGCCGCCCTGACCATCAGCCTGGCCCTGCTGGCGGACTTTCTGGTGGTTCCCGCCCTCTTGGCCCTGGTCTTCAGGGACAAACGGGCTTCCGCCGGCTCCGGGGTTTCGGCCGGCCCAAAATACAAGGAGGCTGCTCAGCACGGTTGAAAGAACCGATAGGACTTGCTAAACCAAAAAACAATAGGCTTTAATGCAATTCAGACCCGAATATTCAAGGAGTTAATCATGAGATCCATCACGACTTTGTTGTTTTTCGTACTCGCCGCTCTATTCCTGGCCGCTCCTTTCGCTCACGCAGACGACGCCGAGGCCCGGCAAATCATGCAAAAGGTCAACGACCGGGACGACGGAGACAACGCCGTCTCCGAAGAGGAAATGATCCTCATCGACAAACGGGGCAAGCAACGCATTCGCAAAATCAAGAGTTTCCGCAAGGATTTTGGGGAGGACACCCACAGCATCCTGTTTTTTGAAGAGCCGGCGGACGTTCGCGACACCTCCTTCTTGACCTTCGATTACGACGATGAATCCAAGGACGACGACCAATGGCTGTACCTGCCCGCCCTGAAAAAGGTCAAACGCATCGCCAGTTCGGACAAGGACGGCGCCTTCATGGGTTCGGACTTCACCTACGGCGACATGACCGAGCGGGCATTATCCAAGTTCTCCTATGAAATGGTCCGGGAAGAGGATGTGGACGGCCATAAATGCTGGGTCATCCAGTCCACGCCCATCAACGACGACGTGGTGGACGAGTACGGCTACCTCAAGTCCCGGGCTTTTGTGAGGCAGGATAATTACGTGGTGGTCCGCGCCCAGTTTCAATGGGCCAAGGGCAACAAGTTCAAGGAAATGCGGGTGGAAAAGCTGGAGCAGATCGACGGAATCTGGACGGCCCTGGAAATGACCATGAAAACCATGAAAAATCGGGAAATCGTCCATCAGACCCTTTTAAGAACCACCAGCATCCAATACAATCAGCCCATGGATGAAACCATGTTTACCACTCGCCGCATGGAAACCGGACTGTAATTCTTATCATCTTTGCCAGGAGGGGGCGCGCAAGTGATTAATTTATCGATCAAAACGCTGATAGCAGTGTTGATATTGGTTTTCGGCCTTTTGGCGGCCCCGCCTATTTGGGCGGATGATTTTGATCAGGCCATGGACGCTTTTGAAGAGGCGGACGAGGAAATTGTGGTGGACGAGGAAGCCATTCCCGAGTCTCCGTCCCGGTTCCGGATTTCAGGATACGGCAAGCTGTCCTCCGTCTTCACCTACGATCAGCCCGCCCCGCCGCCGTGCAAGACCGACTACCGGGGCCTGTATCGCCTGCGGCCGGAACTGGACGCCAAGCTGGACGTGGATATTTTTGAAACCTGGAAAGCCCGGGCGGGCGGCAGGTTCTGGTACGACTTCGCGTACGACATCAAGGGCCGGGAGGATTTCACTGAGGAAACTCTGGACGAAATGGAGTCCGAAGCCGAACTCTGGGAGGCGTATCTGGAAGGCCGTTTGTTCAAAGGCCTTGACCTGCGCCTGGGCCGCCAGATTGTGGTGTGGGGAACCTCGGAGAATATCCGGGTGACCGACGTGATCAATCCCCTGGATCTCCGTGAAATGGGCATGGTGGACATCGAAGGCCTGCGCCTTCCCACGGCCATGGCCAGGGCGGATTACACCTTCGGGTATTGGACCATCACGGGCCTGATCATCCCGGAAATCCGCCCAGCTCAGCAGCCGCCGTACGGCGGCATGTATTACCCCTCGCGGTATAAACTGCCGGATGACCATCCGCCTGTGGACTCCATAGACAATATGGAATACGGCGCCCGCATCTCAGGGCATCTTCCCGGCTGGGACGTTTCCCTGTACTTCGCCGACGTGTATATGGACCTGCCCTATCTCAGGGAAACCGTGGAATTCAAACTCATCCGGCCGCCCATATTCATTCCGCCGGCCACCATTCTGCCGCCCGTGATCCAATACCCCCAATATGAATATCATTACGTGCGGGTTCAAATGTACGGCGCTTCCACGGCCATCGCCCTAGGCAACTGGCTGATTAAGGCCGAAGCCGCCTATTTTACCGGCCTCAATTATTATAACGAGCCCAACGAAGACCGGGACCGCTTTGACGGCCTGATCGGCCTGGAGTATTCGGGATTCACCGACACAACCATCAGCCTGGACGCGGCGGTTCGGTACGTCCCCAGCCACGAAGATATATTGGAAAACGCGCCGGACAACACACCCCAAAGCCAGCCTGAGGCGGCCCTGCGGATTCAAAGGGATTTTCGGCACGACACCTTTCATGTCACCCTTTTGGCAACAGCCATGGGGCACGACGCCGGGGACGGCTGGTTTGTCCGCGGCGAATCCGCTTACGATTGGACGGACAACCTGACCTTCACTCTGGGGGTGGTCGGGTACGGCGCGGACGACGACGGATACTACGCCTATGCAAAGGACAACGATTGCGTGTTCTTTGACATCAAGTACAGTTTTTAGCTACAGTAATCCTGCAATGGCTTTTTTGGCATGACTACAAGGAGGACTGTGCTAAAACATTATGGACGATTACAAACAAATAGTGGACGCCATCGCCCTATCCATGGGCGCGGCCTGGGCCAGCGGCGTCAACCTGTACGCCGCTATCCTGGTCCTGGGCCTTTTAAGCATCACCGGCAACATCGCCCTGCCCGAAACCCTCCATGTGCTTAACGAGCCTGTCGTGCTTTTCGCCGCAGGCTTCATGTTCATGGTGGAATTCTTCGCCGATAAAACCCCGGGCGTGGACACGGGCTGGGACGCCATCCACACCTTCATCCGCATTCCCGCAGGCGCGGCTTTGGCCGCGGGCGCCGTGGGAGATGTGAATCCCGCTGTCATGGTGGCCGCCGGAATCGTGGGAGGCGGGGTGGCCGCAGCCACACACGCAACCAAGGCCGGATCCCGGGTGCTGATCAACACATCCCCCGAACCTTTCACAAACTGGGCCGCCTCCATAGGCGAGGACATGGCGGTTGTCGCCGGCCTGTGGGCCGCCCTGCACTACCCTCTTGTCTTTATCTGCCTGCTGATCATCTTTCTTTTAATGCTGGTCTGGCTGCTGCCCAAGCTGTGGCGCGGGATCAAAAAGGTCTTCGGCTTTTTAAAGCGCCTTGTCACCGGCAAAAAGCAGGAGGATGACCCCAAGCAGCCCCAGGATGCAAAGGCTGATGACGCCTCCGCCGAAATCGGCCTGACGCCCGTGGAAAACGAAAAATCAGTCTAAAGGCATTTTGGATGCAGACTGATTTATTCAACTAATTTTGTTGGGTTTCACAGGCTCTACTCAAACTACGATTTATCAATAAAGATAGTAGGTTGGGTTACGAAGTCCGGTTATTTACATCAAACGGGCGAAAGCGTTCGCGGACTTCAAACCCAACAATAATATTTCCAAGAGGGAATATCCAATCCGATGTCATGAAAGATGGATTTTGAGGGACACGATACTAATCTCAAACACACGATAGGTAACTTTGCCCGCTTTTTAGAGATAAGTTCATGTCCCCAAACTCTGTTATAGGAGAAGCAATGACCGAAAAAAAATTCGACCCTAAAAAGCTGAAAAAATTGAACAATCCCGAAAGGTTGAAGGATATCCCCCCTGAATACATTCAAAGCAAACTCAACCTGGAAAATCCCAAGGTTTTGGTGGAGATCGGGGCGGGGACGGCCTTTTTTTCCAAGGCCTTCCAGGAATTGTATCCAGGCTCCGTGATCTACGCCTGCGATCTGTCCCAAATCATGCTCGACTGGATCAAAGAAAATATCACGCCCGAAAATCCGGACGTTATCCCCGTGAAGACCGAGGAATCCGCCCTGCCCCTTGACGACGGCCTGGCCGACCTGGTTTTTACCATCAATCTGCATCATGAGTTGGAAGATCATCTGGCCGTGCTCAAGGAAGCCTACAGGCTGCTTAAGCCGGGGGGAATGTTCTTTGTTGCGGACTGGCTGAAAAAGGAGATGGACGAAGGCCCTCCCCAGAATATCCGCTTTCTTTCCAGCGAAGCGGCGGATCAGTTAACGCAGGCAGGCTTTGAGAACGTTCGGGCTTATGACGAGGGCATGCCCAAGCATTTTTTGGTTATGGGAAAAAAGCCGGCATAGCCCCCTGACTGGATATAGCTTTTACCGCTTTTTAAAAAAGGACTGCTGATCCGGGAATTATTCGGCAAGATTTTTTCCGCTTGGTTAAAAATGCCGACACAACACCGGATTGCGTCCTTTTTTTATTTCCAAATAGATTATTAATTTTTTACTTTATATTTATATATATAATTATTTGAAATAATTTGTTTATACAAAACTATATCTTACCCATTTTTCTCCTGCGTCGCCGATGGCATGACCCTTGCCGTTCGGGTAGTGCACAGCGCACGCATGCGCCTTGTTTTATAAACAGCCGGATTGCCGCCCAATCGCAAGGAGGAGGAAAATATGAGCCAAACAGAAAAATCGACCACCATCAAACGACGCTCAGTCATTAAAGGAATCCTTGGAACCGGAGCCGCCGTAACCATGGCGCCGCTTGCATTAAACCTGACCGCCAAAGACGCCCAGGCGGCCCGGGCTCTGCCCCAACAATGGGACGAAACCGTGGATGTGCTGATTATCGGATCGGGCTTTGCCGGTTTGGCCGCGGCGGCCGAAGCGGCTGCGGCCGGGGCCAAAACCGTCATCCTGGAAAAAATGCCCGCCTACGGCGGCAACTCCATTATCAACGGCGGCGTTTACGCCTCGTGGGATGACGAACTGCATTTGCGGGAAAAGCTGAAGCTGGGCGAAGACAGTCCGGCGCAGCACACCCAGGACACCCTGAAAGGCGGCGATTTCTACGGAGACCCCGCCCTGGTGAAAATTCTGGCTGACGGCGCCACAGACGCCCTTAACTGGATGATGGACGAAGGCGGCTGCACCGTACGTCCCGCCCTTACCCGCGCAGGCGGCCACACAGCCTACCGCACCCATACAAGCACCGAAGGGGTAGGCCGGGGCTATACCGAGCCGTTGAGGAAAATCGCCCTGGCTCACGGGGCTGAAATCCGCCTGGGCGTGGAAGTCGCCTGGATCTGGCGGGAGGACGCAACCGGCCCCGTCCTTGGCGTGGAGGTCAAAAAAGGCCGCAGGGTTTCCAATATCAAGGTTGCTCGGTCTCTGGTGCTGGCTTCCGGCGGCTTCTCCCGGGACATCAAAATGCGCCAGGAGTTTAACCCATCCATCGTGCCGGAGATCAACTGCACCAATCATCCCGGCGCCACCGGCGAAATGATTCGCTACGCCCAGGCCATCGGCGCGGACACGCTGCAACTTTGCTTCATCCAGCTTTACCCCTTTGCAGAGCCCGAAACCGGCGTGCTGGACAAACCCGCCGTGTACCCTTTTAACGGCGTGGGATACGGCCTGGTTTACGTAAGCAGGGAAGGCAAACGGTTCGTCAATGAACTGGAGCGCCGGGACGTCTGCTCCCAGGCCCAGATCAACCTGGGTGAAAAACCCACCTATTCCATATTCAACGAAGCAATGATCGTCAAGATGGGCGGCGCCCAGGAAGACGTGGACAAAGGCTTGGAACGGGGCCGGTTCATCAAGGCCGACAGCATTGAGGAACTGGCCGGCAAGCTGAAAATCCCCGCCGCGGCCCTGGTGAAAACCGTGGAAGAGCACAATCAATATCTAAAAAAAGGCTCGGATCCGGACTTCAACAAGCCCATTACCGACAAAATGATTCCCCTGGAAAAAGGCCCGTTTTACGCCGTGGCCCAATGGCCGGCCGTGCATCACACCATGGGCGGCCTGCGGATTAATTCCAGCGCCCAGGTGATCGACATCTGGGGCAAGGTCATCCCCAAGCTATACGCAGCAGGCGAGGTGACCGGCGGCATCCACGGCTCCAACAGGCTGGGCAGCAACGCCATTCCCGACTGTGTGGTGTTCGGCAGAATCGCAGGCAGGAACGCGGCCAAGGTTTAAATCAGACTAGTTTTAATAGGAGAGCATCATTTGAAAAAACGGTTGGTTAAGCGTCTAATCATACTGTGCTTATTGGCTATGACATGGGCCGCCGCCGGTTGGGCGGGCGACGCCAAGCCTTTAAGCCGGGAGGAGTTGGACATGATCCGGGAGATATCCCGGGAAATTGACTCCTCACCTTATCTGGGCGGGCTGCATTATCAGAATGGAGTGTCCTGCCAGGATTGCCACGGCGTCCCCCAGCCAGGCTGGGACGATCCGCCGGAAGCCGAACAGTGTCTGTCCTGCCATGAAAGCCGGGAAGCCCTCGCCAAACTGTTTGACAAGGAACTCGCCCGCAAATGGGGCAATCCCCATGAATCCCACCTGGGAGATTTGGATTGCGCGGTTTGCCATAAAGGCCACTTGGCCTCAACTGTATACTGCTTGGGATGCCATACCAACGCCCCCTTTAGCATCCCCGGCCAATAGTTGCAGGCCTCACAAGCCGAAGGCGGCGGCTCGTCCCCGACGCCGCCTTCGGCTCTTTTTTTATTTGGGCGGAAAGCGTTTGAGATCCGTCTTTGCAAAATCCCATTCCGGGGTGGAAAGGACCTGGCCGAAGTCGGTTTTGTACCAGGGCGAGAGTTCCGGGTTGTTCAGGTTTTTCAGCACGTGCATGTCCTGGGCGGGCATAAATCCCTGGGCCAGCAAAAACACTTTCTCGCCGGTTTTGGGATGAACGGCGGTATCCATGACCATCACCGCATGGCCGGGAAATCCGCCTTGGATGAATACGTCTCCGGCCCGGATATCCGCAATATCCTCCACGGGAATCATTTCCTTGCTTAAGGAGGCGGACCCCGCGTACATCATGACGTTTTCCAGATAAGCCCGGAACTGCTCGTAGGATTTTCCCTTATCGCCCTTTTGAACCCAGGAGACCTTGCTGCCCTGGACCACAGGCCGGTATCCCTCGGCCCATCGGATGAAATCCGCCCTGTCCCCGGAAGTAAAAATGAAATGAATGCGATTGTATTGGCCGGTAAAGTAGAGATATTCGCCCCACAGGCGAATGACCGAATCCGCGCACTGCTGGAGATCCTTGGTTCCCACGTCCAGATCCAGGACAAGATGGTGAGCCAGCTGGTTGCCTTTTTTCCCGCCGTCAAACAGCATGACAGGCGGATTCCCGGGCTTGACCGGAAAGCATTGGAGCCAAAAGTCAAAGCTGGCGGGCCGCACTTCCTTCCTTTCAAATCCCTTAGGAGGGGCGACGCGGTCCCCTAAGGTTAAAAGCACGGCGTCATCGTGCAGCCAGGGATACATGGCCGGCTGAGCCGGCGCGGAGGATATGAAAAACAGGAAACAAAATCCGATTATTACGGATATAAAAAGACTACGCATGAAATTCCTTTTGAATATCAGTTTCTGAAAAAAGGCGGGCAGGCCTCCAGATCCACAGAGGATCTAAAACCTGTAACAAATTGAATTTGTTGGGTTTCGCAAGATCAACCCGCCCTACGTCGCCTAATGAGGAGCCATGGGTTGGGTTAAGAAGTCCGGCTTATAAGAGCCATGGCTTAATCCACTTCGTACCGGTACAACTTGCACTCAATGGGGCCGTTAAACAATGTGCTGGCTTTACGTTTGCCAAGGCCTATGTTCTTGGCCGCTTCGGGATGGCCGGTGATGAGGGCCACCTTGTAGCGGCGGAATCGTTTGCTCAGGACGGAGCCCAGTTCCTTATACAGGGCCGCAAGTTCCTCGGACTCCCCTATTCTCTCTCCGTAAGGCGGATTGACAGCCACCAGGCCCGGCGCTTTGGCTCTCATAGGGGGACGGGCCTTGGCCATTTCGCGTCTTTCGATCTTAACGTAACCGGTCATGCCTGCACGGGTCACGTTGGCCTTGGCGTGCTCCACGGCTTTGGGATGATGATCGGAGCCCACGATGGGCGGCAGGCGTTTTTTACCTTCCTCGGCCAAACGGAAGGCGTCTCCCACCATGCCCGCCCACAGGGATTTGTCATGGCCTTTCCAGCCGACAAAGCCGAAGTAATTGCGCAAAAGGCCGGGAGCGATGTTTGCGGCCATGAGAGCGCCTTCGATGAGAAAGGTGCCGGATCCGCACATGGGGTCGATGAGAGGCCCGCCCGTCCGGGCGATTTCCGGCCATCCGGCCCTAAGAAGAATGGCGGCGGCCAGGTTTTCCCGCAAGGGCGCTACGCCGCCTTCCAGGCGGTATCCTCTTTTATGAAGGCTGTCTCCCGAAAGATCGATGGACGCAACGGCCTCGTCGTTTTGAACATGCACGTTAATGCGGACGTCGGGCCTGTTCGTGTTGACCATGAGCCTGTCGCCCACGTTCTTCTTGAACTGATCCACTACGGCGTCCTTCACCCTTTGGGCGCCAAACTGGGTATGGCTGAGGGCTGAACGGGTGGAGGTGAAGTCCACGGCAATGGACTTCCGGTAATCCAGATGCTCGGTCCAGTCGATTTCCCGGATGCCTTCGTACAAGGCCTGCTGATTGTCGGCTTTGAACTTGGCCACGGTCATGAGCACCCGAGAAGCGGTCCTGGACCATAAAATCACTTTATAGGCCGTGGCCAGGTCAGCGTCAAAACGCACGCCGGCCGCGCTTTCCGAAATATTCTCAATGCCCAGCCCCTTCAACTCTTCAGCCAGGATGGGCGCGGTTTTCCGGCCGCAAGTGACAAAGAGCTCCATGGGGTCTCCGGGCGATTTTTTATAAGAGCCTGTTATGTTGCGTTTCGTATTCATAGGGCGTACATATGCAAAAATTTTAATAAACGCCAGTAAAAAATTTTGCCTCTTTCCATTGAAAATGGTATGAAAATACTATTCCAGTAAGCGCTTAACGTCCACTTGTTTCCAGTAAATAAAAACGGCCGGAGGGA
The DNA here is from genome assembly GCF_900142135.1 of Desulfatibacillum alkenivorans DSM 16219. Taxonomy (GTDB): domain Bacteria; phylum Desulfobacterota; class Desulfobacteria; order Desulfobacterales; family Desulfatibacillaceae; genus Desulfatibacillum; species Desulfatibacillum alkenivorans. The sequence continues at coordinate 75,451 of NZ_FQZU01000025.1, forward strand.
AGCATGTCTGCACAGACTGTTGTGTATCTGTTCTTTTTGATTATCTATTTACTGATTCTTGTCGCCTTTAACAAAGCCAGAACAAAATACGCCGGGGGAAAAGTGGGCGAGATGATCAACCTGATCATCATAACCACCCTACTGCTTTTTTGTTCGGATTACGCCCAGGTGCTTACCGGCTTGTTTCCCGACAACGTCTTGTTTGCGGTGCAGGTGATTTTACGGGCTGCGGCATTGGCTTTTCTGGCCTTTGGGGGCATTCGGATAGGAAGCGATTAAGCTCGGACCACATGGAAAGCATCCACGGCCTTTCATCCACAAGGCGAAAGACCGTTTTTTTTATTTTTTCTTGAAACGCCCGAACAACCCGCCTGATTTCTTGTCTTTATCTCCGGCCCCCACCTTTTCAATGGCCTCAGCCAGCACTTCCTGAATTTGGGAGACCACATAATCCTTCTCATCGGAATCTTCGTGGTATTTATCCACGTAAGACAATACCCTTTGCGCCTCTGCAATGGCGTCCTGGGTCAAAGAAGCGCCGATCTGGCTTCGTGTGTTTTCCAGAACGAAAGTCAGGTAGTCGTTCAAGGCTTCCAGCAAAAACTCCGCAGCCTTGGAAGGGTCGCCCAGCTTGAGGGAGTCCAGGCCTTCGCGTACGACCTGAACGTTGGTAATGGCCGGATTGGTTGGGCTGAACTTATGGAAAATAATGCGCTTTTTAGCGCTGAGCTTTGACTTGGAGTTGTCGAAAACCGAATTCGCCTGAGCGCCTAACTCGGTGTGCAGGGCTTTATATACCACGCCAAGCACGTCGTTATGGACGATGATCAGGCCGGATTGATCGGAAATCCTGTTCTTGCCGGTAAGCCCCACGGTCTCCACCTTGCGGATCAGCCCGGAGGACAGAAGCGAAAACAAGAGTTTGTACACCGGATAGGTTTCAAAGCCGCTTTGGTGGACGATTTGGCCCACATTTTTCTTGCCGTCGATCAGGGATAAAATGTGCCATTCGTTGGAATCCAGCTTGATTTCCTTTTTATCCGGGCTTTTGTCGGAAATCTTCAGGACAGCATCCTCATCGGGAAGCTGCTTGCGTATGATGTCCAGTTCGTCAATGCGGCGGGAGGCTTCCAGGATTACGTCAATGGTGTTTAAATGGACCACCACGTCTTCTTCCAGCTTTAAAGGGGTTTCCTTAAAATGAAACTCCCCCTTTTTCCAGAAGAAGAGGTTATACAGAATCTCCCTGATTTGCTTTTCGATGAATTTTTTGAATGTATCCGAAGAGATATAACCCTTTTCAACCAAAACCTTGCCCAGGAGCTTTTTCTCCTCCTTGGCGGTCTCGGCGCACTTTTGAAGCTCCTGCACGCTGATAATTCCCTGGGAGCGCAGCAGGTGGCCGAGGCGCGCTTCTTTGTGGGAGCCGACCGCGTAAATTATGGTTCCCTCTTTGACAAAAACCCGAGCTTCTTCCTGGCCGTCCACAATGCGCAGGACGCCCGTAAGTTTCTCCCGGGCCAGGTGCTGCAGCAGGCTGGCGAAAAAGAAACTATCGAGATTGCCGTTTAGAGCCATATTTCACTCCACAAAGAATATTGACAGGAACACGCTGGCATTAAATAATATACAAATATTTTGTGTGCATATATCATATTTTGCAGAGGAAGGCCCAGAATTTTAATTATGCCGTTATTGTTTGGAAAAAAAAAGCCTGTTTCGGAAAACGAAACTTTCGTCGCGCTGATGCAATTGGCTCGCCGGGACCCGGACTTCCGCGAGCAAATTTCGGCCATATTGTCCATGGATGATTTCAATCGAAAATCTGCATTGAATTCCATCACAGATAACATGCGCATGCAAAAAGCCCCAAAGGATCTGGTGCGGGCCATGGAAAGCCTGGCCGATGACGCCGTGGCGGAAAGGGCCCTGGAACTTATACAAAATGCAAAATAATCGTTATGCAGAAAATCATAGAGGCCATGGCTCCAAGCAGCATACCGAAAATCTTAGCATATTCCATATTGCGGACGGGTTGGCGGACGGCCTCTCCCATTTTTCCGGCGTAAGCAGAATAGCTCTTATCTATGCGGTGAACCCGGGGGAGCCTCTGCGCATTTACGACCCCCAAAACCTGTTGGACGGCCACGAAATCCTTTTGAAAAAAATCTACCTGGACTCGTGCGACTGGAAGCAGGACGAAGAAAGAGTGCAGGCCCTGAAACTCTTCGACCCTGTGATCCCGGCCCAGGACCTGGGCCTGACGGGTTTGATCTCCTTCGGCGGCATGTCCCAATCCGCCTACTATCAAATGTGGTTCACCGAGCATCACCCCGACATTTGCAACCCCGGCCCCACAAGACGTTGGCTGGAGCACGCCACGTGGCTGCTCTCCCATGACCTGGCCACATGCAGTGAATTTTACTCCTCCATGTCCGATTACATTCTGCGGGAGTACGCCACCCACGCCGTGCGCGATTGCCTGGTGGACGAACTAAATATGCGCGTGGGATGGGACATCCAAATGCGGGTGTACCCGATTTTGGATGCGATATTGAATATTTCCAAGACCATGGAGGAAGGTTTCTGGCCCCGGGGAAAACTGGCTTTTGTCCTGAAAGCCCATATGCAGAACATCCGGGATCTGGTTTTATTCCCCGAACTGGAGCGCCCCAGCCTGCATAATTTCAAGCATGTGCGCAAGCTCATGCAGGCGGTGGAAGAGTCGCCGGACCACTTTTTGGTTTCCGACGGGTCTCTGATTGTGGGAATCGGTTCAGGCGAGATGCCGCCCCACGCCATTGTCGCTGATTTTGCAGGCCCTCACGGCTTTGTGTCTTTTGAGGGAGAAGCCCTGTGCAGTTTTTTCGACGGCAGGTTCCACTCCTCCTCCAGAAGGGCCAATTTGGTGCAGGTGGAGGAAATTCTCCTGGAGTACTCCTTAAGCCCCACCCAATCCAGTGAACTGCTGAAAACCATCAAGGAAATCGTGCATCATGCAGAAGACCACAAACACGGATGCACCCTGGTCATAGACCTTAGCCAGCAGCCCATTGACATTGCAGGCCAAAAACTGGACAAGCCCCTGGACATCTCCCGGGACGATTATCTGGCGCTGGCCATGAACCTCTCCAAAGTGGACGGCGCCCTGCACATTCGGCCGGATCGGACTCTGCGGAGCTTTGCATGCATCCTGGACGGCAGGGCCATCCCCGGCGAAGACCGGGCCAGAGGCGCCCGTTTTAATTCCGCCCTCAGGTTTACGGCCATGTACGACGACCTGATTGTGATTGTGGTCAGCTCGGACCGGCCGGTCTCCATTTTGCAATCGGGCGTGGAGTTGACCGCCCATTGCTACTGGAAGCCGGTTTCAAGCTGTATGAGCATGCCCCCCACCCTCATGCGCTGGATAGAAAACAAGAAGGATTAACGCAAAACCATGCAGGCCCTCCAGAAGCAAAATAACCTTTTGATCTTGTTGGGTTTCACAGGCTCAACCCAATCTGCATCGCCCCATGCTGAGCCGCAGGTTGGGTTAAGAAATCCGGCGGCGATGCTTCATCTCACCGGCGACGCCAATGGACTTCAAACCCAACAATAGGAACTCAACTGGGACCGTCCATCCGCTCTTCATTTCCAGTTTTAAGAGTCATTCCAGACCGCACTTATTGGCCTTCGGCCCCTGGCATTGCATGCCAGGGCTGGCCTGTGTGAGGGAGTGCGTCAGGGTGAAACAATGTTTGTCGGCGTCCCGGAAGGTTACATTTATAAAAAAGGCATTACTGAACTTGAAATTGCCAATCCTTCAAACAGCGTTTGCATGGGGCGTATCCTTCATAAAATGCGGACCACATGGAGTCAAAGTCCCTGCGATTTTTGGGATTGGTTTTGGCGGCGGACTTGCATTGGGGGAGATGAAAGCGTCTGGATCGCGCATTGCCCGAATATGGCTGATTAGTGGGTTGAAGACCGGCCCAAAGTCCTTTTTGCTCATGCATGGCTTGGCGCTGGGCTTTTAGCAAGGCGGAAAAATGTCTGTCATTGGGGGAGCGATACAAACAATAGGCCATCCCCTGGCGTATAATTTCCCTGTTCACAAACACGCCGTCTTTAAGATATACATAGGCGAGGAGCCTGTTATATCGGTCTTTACGGTCCAGGTCTGTTTCCAGTTGCACTTTTTTGCCCAGCACCAGCGAACGGTTGCATGCCAGAGCCTGATCGCCCAAGGGTTCGGCGGGATAGTCGTCATGGGCGATTTCAGGAGCGTTGATTCCAATATACCGGACGTGGCGGCCGTCAGCCAGGATGATCGTATCCCCGTCCAGGACGCGTTCCACGGGGACGGATTCCCGGTCGTCAAGCGCCAAAAGGCCCCACAGGCATAAAACTGCGGCCGAAAGAGCCAAAACCCTTTTTATAAGAATGGGGGTGGAGAAAGTCTTCATTGCACCCTCAAGGACTAAAGCGGCGCATGAACAACACATTGTTTTTAATAGTCAAAATAATATGCAGCGCCGCCATGATCTGGTTTTGCCGGATGTTCTTCCCCTACCCTGTCTGGATTCCGGCCGGGGCCGCTCTGGCCTGGGTGATTCTGTTTCGCGTCAAGTTGGACGCTGCTGGTGACGACAAAATTCGGGCCAGGGACAGGCGTCACGCCAAACCTGCTGAGCAAGAGTCGGACGACAAACCCCACTGGGGAAAATTCAAATAAAACAGCTTGAAGAGCTAATCCCCGGCCTGAGCCTCAATGGTGCGCAATTTTCCCAGAATCCGGGAGCCTTCGTGCACCGGCGTGGGCGCGTAAATTTCTTCATGATAAGGGAGGCCGGCCAGGTTGTAATGCATGGCCCTTGGGGGCGCGGCCGGAGGATCCTGGCCGGTGACGGCGGTCCACAAGGCGGAATCCGTCAAGTGGACGAAGCAGCGGCTCCTGTTTTGGCGATCCCAAACGTCATAGCCAAAGGGATCCAGCTTGACGTCCTGGCCCAGCAATCCGCCCAGGCCAAGGCCCATTTTTGCATGAAAGGGCGCCTGCTCCTCATTGACCCCGCTCATGACTTCAAACTCATCGGGGCTTTTTGAAAAACGTTCGAACTCTTCCGCTTTCATGGGATAAGCGCAAACCTGGACGCCGCCGTATTTAGGATTATCGGCCAATTGCTCCTCGGCGGTGCTTCCCAGGCCCAAAGGCATGGCGATGAATTGCCGCACCACTCCCCTGCCCACGCAGTAGCCGCTGATTTCCTCCTGAGGGGGGGAAACCGCGTAGTCCTGGGGATACGGCGTCAAATCATTGGACCATGCATCCCCGGTGAGAGCATTGATTTTGCCGGCCGCCAATTTAACGGCGAAAGGATACCTTGTTTTGCCGAAGCCGAACTGCACCAAAAGGGCTTCGGACTGATACATGGGGAGCATGACGCCGCCCCATTCCAGCCATTGGGCGGGCACGGAGTTTTCGTAATCGTCCACATGGACCATGGGAAAAGCGCCTAATCGGGGAGGGTCGGGATAAGCGGCGCCGTCGTCGGGAATTCGCAGGGTGCGGATAAAAGAAATTTCCAGTTTAGCGTCGGGATGAACCTGAGGAAACGAAAAGCATAGGGAATCGTTCATGAGCTCGATCATGGTCATACTCCCTTCTACCAGTTGCCGTCGCGCACCTCCCTGATAATTCTGAGGACGGCGTTATCCGGCATGTCCTTCAGGTCCCGGATCAACTGGGCGAACAATGCCGGTCGTTTACGGATAACCTCCTGAATGTCCGAGGAAACTTTCCCGGATAAAGCCAGCAGCACGTCTTTATCCTCCCCCAGGTCTTCGGCCAAAAGCACAATTTTAGCTTCGGACGGCGGGGGCTGTTCCCCCCGTTCCACCTTGCTCAGGTAGGAAGGCTCCACCTGAATGCGCATGGCGACTTTTCGCAGGGAATAATTCTTGTCCTCTTTGTGAAGGGCGAGGCGTTTTTCCCGGACAAACTCTCCAAAAACATTTTCCTTAGGAATCATGAAAAAAATCTTCCGGAATGATTAAAATCCAACACGTCTTGGGGCTTGGCCTCTTGGCCTGACGTCAACGGGACCCCTTGATTCCGTGTTTCTGCAGCAGGTGATACAGTCTTGACCGGGACAGGCCGGAAATCTTGCAGGCGGCCCTGATGTCCCGATTGGTCAGGAGCATGAGGTCTTCCAGATATTTGGCCTCCGCTTCGGAGACCACGGCTTCCCTGTAATCCTTGAGGGAAGGCAGTTCCTGAGGATTTTCCCCCTGGAAACTTTTGGTCTTGCCGGCCGTGCTTTGGCGCAAGGACTCCCGCGCCAGCTTCACCCTGATGTGGGTGGGCAGATGATTCGGGAATAACGTGGGCTCTTCGGCCGAGGCGATGAGGGTCCGCTCCAGAGCATTGATCAATTCACGCACGTTGCCGGGCCATTCATAGGCGGCCAGGGCTTCCAGGAACTCCGGGGAGTACCCTTTGGCGCCCTTGCCGTATTTTTCGCAAAGGTTGGCCATATAAAATATGGTTAGGTCCTTGATGTCCTGAACCCGGCTGCGCAGAGGCGGCAGATCGATGGTCAGGGTCTTCAAGCGATACAGGAGATCCTGGCGGAAAAGTTTGGCTTCGGCGAGTTCCTCCAGGTTCCGGTTGGTTGCAGCCACCAGGCGGAAGTTGCTGGTCACTTCCTTTTGGCTGCCCACGGGGCGAAACCTGCGCTCCTGCAACACCCTTAAAAAGGGCTTTTGCAAAGACAAGGGCAGTTCGCCCACTTCGTCCAGGAACAAAGTGCCGCCGTCAGCCAACTTCACCAGGCCTAAATGGGCCTTGTCCGCGCCGGTGAACGCCCCCTTTTCGTGGCCGAACAAAACGCTTTCCACCAGCGTGTCGGGCAAAGCCGCACAGTCCACCACCACGAAGTCCTTGCCGGCCCGGTCGCTGTTGGCGTGGATGGCCGTGGCGAACAACTCCTTGCCTGTGCCGGTCTCGCCGGTCAGGAGGGTGGTTGCATCACTGCTGGCCGCCTGGGCCAGAAGGTTCAGGGCGTTTTGCATCTGGGGGCTGTTTCCTACAATGCCCTCGGTCTTGATGAGAACCTTGGAGGAACTGCGTTTTTTCTCTTCCCTGTATTGAAGAGCCCGGGACAGGGGCAGCACGATTTCCTTTAAGGAAGGCGGCTTGGCAATATAGTCCCAGGCGCCGGACTTGATGGCCAGTTCGGCGCCGTCCGGGTCGCCCTGACCGGTGAAAATGATGACTTCCGGGCAATTGTCCAGGCCCCGGATCCTGGGCAGGGCGTCCAGGCCGTTGCCGTCAGGCAGGCCTACATCCAAAAACACCACGTCATAGCTCCCCGAAGCCGCTTTTTCATATCCGTCTTTCAGGGTGTAGGCGCAAGTGTGATCGTGCCCCATTTGCTTGACTCGCCGGGACAGAATGTCGCACAAGGCTTCATCGTCGTCGATAATCAGGATATTAGCCAATGTTTCCCCCCCTTAGCCCAAATGCTTGCTGATGAACTTCTTTTCGAACTCCGCAGCCTGCCGATACTCCCTGAACCTCCGTTCCATGGCTCTGAATTCCGGTGTATGGACGCGTCTTCTTCCTCCGTTTTTTGCCAGTTTCGGAGGAAATAGTGCATGCAGCAACTCATGGTACACTACGAATTCCACAAAATAGTCCGGTATTTCAGGACTGTCAAGAGAAGGATGAATTCTTATCAAACTTCTTTGGGCGGAAAAACTGCCGAATCGGATGGATCGGCGTTTGCCTTGGATTTTCCCGGGCTTGGACCAGGCAATCCTGATGCCTTTCAATGGGATATCGTAGTCGGCTGTCACCTTTTTTAGCGCCTTTTCAAGGTCTTTAAATTTACCCTTGTAAACAATTGACTGCATTTCCGCGCGAGGCCGGGAAAAAAACTTTACAAGATCTTGTTTTTTTGATAAAAATCTATCAATAATTTTATTATCGAATTCTTTGCCGTCGACGAAAAAAGCCAGGGCCTGCATGGTCTTAAAATCGGCCGCCCGGAAGGCGTGTTGTAGTCGGAGCGATTTAATCCCCTTGGCATTCGTCCTGACGGAGATCACCGTGGACCGGTTAAACGTGTAGATGATTCGAACGGGAGAATCTATCAAAGCCGTCAAAGCTCTGCGGAATTCCTGCTCCCCTTTGAGGTCAGCGAAAAACGCATGCTTTCGGCTTACGGAGTATTCAAAATGCTTGTGCAATGAGGGCCTGATCTTTCAAGCAGCGAGCTCTTATTACGTTACAATATGCGACACTATGAGGCGCTATAAACAGCAAGTTCTGTCAATTTGCGTTATTTAGAACAGTCTTGATATCTTATAAGCAAAATATCAGGCTTATAACCATCATGCAAGACCTAAATACGCCTTAATATTTTGGCGAACGGGCCGATAAGAATAGTGGCGCGGATTGAAGGCGCCCAGGCGGTGAAATCCAGCGCCCGCGAAACAATAAATCCGAAAAGAGAGTTCTATGGAAGAATTGGTAGTTGTTACAAACGGCGATTGGAGATTCCTTTTGGAAGGAAAAGGAGCGGACATGGTGGTTTGGCCCTATTATAAGGACGAACCCGTCTACGTGGAAGCCAAACGCAATGGAGCCTTGCAAAAAAACATCCATTACCGGAAGATTTTTCCCTATCCCAACAATTATTGGGAAAAGTCCACAAAAATTCTGGCCTGGTGCAAACGCTTTGCAAAGACCAGAAAATTCCGGGACGGCGAAATCAAGGAATTTGCTGAAGAGATGGCAATTAATCCATTAAAAGTATGAGATTAATTTGAGTTCAGGGGTTGGCTCTTTGTCTGAATCCCGGCTGAAAATTGCGTTTTCATCCGTTAAAACGGTTGGGGACTCCTTTGTTCCAAATCTTCCAATTTCCGGCTGACCCGCGGCTGCAACGGGGCCGCAAACACGCAAAATCCTGCGTGCCAGGACTATCCCCCTCCCCAAAACATGTTTTAATTAACCACCGTTCTGCCTAACTGGTAATAACGAAAAAAATCACTGCTTTTCTTTCTTGCCTGCAGCCTTTTTACCATGAACGCCCAGTATGAGAGTCCAGACCAGTAAGGGCCAGTGAAACCAAATGAATCCAGGGGTGGTAAAAAGATCCACCCCCGCCAAAACTCCGTTCCCCACGCAAAAAGAAGTCAGGTGCTTATAAAAGCCCATTTTTGCCTGCACGTTCTTTTCCGCCAGGGCGAATTTTCCCTCGTAATCCATGATAGCTTGGGACGCCTTTCTTGTCCTAAGAATAAACTTTTTGCGCCTACCTGCCGATAGGATAAGCAGAGCAAACCAGAACCGCACCCAGTCAGTATAGGTTACTTGGCAGGGATATTGCAACCGCAGATATACAGTTTTAACTGTAACGAAAGGCTCTTTCGCCATAATGAAGGGGAAGCAACATGGATTTTTTTAAGAAGCTGTTTAAGGAGAATCCCCAACCGACACAAGATATCACCCATCTGGGACGCGTGGTGGCCAACAAGATTGACAATCTTGTTATGGACGTATTCAACGCCCACCAGGGGCGCCTGTGCTTTGAACCCAATGGGTTTATTGTGCCGGCCGTTTGGGGAGGCCGGGAAAAAGGGGAGCTTTCTCCGGTCCAGGAGGAGATTTACCAGAAAGTAGAGCCCGCCATTGATGAGATCATTGAAAGGCTGAAGCTGAAGAAGATGGATGAAAGCCAGGAATACGCCATAGGGCTGATGCTGCGCTGGATATTGATTTCCAAGATCACCCACATGGTGGAATTGCGGAAAAAGAGGAGAATCGACAACCTCAGCACTGCAAACGAGTCCGCCTACCATCTGGACTCCATGGATCCCATGGGCACCTGTTAAGTTTTTCCGGGCCCGGCCTATATGCGGCTTTTCAGCGGCATTTTGGCCGGACCCGGCAAGTCATTTTATTGAATCCCTCAAAAAATCATGCACAAACAGGCGGCAGGCGATCCGCCCAGGGACAGGCCTTTTCCAATTGAGCGGCCAGCCTGAACAGGGTGGCTTCGTCTCCGAACCGGCCCACAAAATGGGAGCCGATGGGTAAATTATGCCCGTTCCAATACAGAGGCATCGATATGGCCGGCTGGCCTGTGGCGTTGAACTTGGCCGTATAGGGCGTGAACCTGCCCATGCGTTTCCAGGCGGCCAAGGGGTTTTCTCCCGAAGCGTCAAACTCTCCCAATTTAACGGGCGGCTCGCCCAGAGTGGGGGTCAAGAGCACGTCGCAACCCATAAAAAACCAGGCAATTTCGCGGGAGAAGCGTTGGATGAGCGTCACGGCCCGCATATAGTCCGAGGCGGTCTGCTTCTTCCCCATTTCATACATAGCCATGGTGAGGGGCTCGAAAAACTCCGTGGAAGGCTCGATCTTGGCCATGCCGGCAATGGCGCCTACGGTGTTGGCTGCATTGGAGGTCCACAGGGTGTCGAAAGCCCTGAGCAAATCCAAGGGCTTGATTTTGGATTCCACCGAGGCTTCCTTTACTTCGTGCCCCAATTCCCGGCACAATGTGACTGTGTGCTCCACTGCCTTGATGCAGTCCGGGTGCGGATCTTCCTCCAAGTGCGTGGAAAGATCCACGGCAATGCGGAGTTTGCCGGGATCCGCCCCTACTTCCTCCAAAAAGGGCCGGGCGTTGGGCGGCGCCCAGTAAGGATCACCGACATCCGGGCCGGAGGTGGCGTCCAGAATGGCTGCGCTGTCCCTGACGGACATGGTCAGAGCATGTTCGGCGATGAGGCCGGAAAGCATGTCGCCGAAGTCGGGCCCCGCCGGATTTCTGGCGCGGGTGGGCTTAAGCCCGAACACGCCGCAACACGAAGCCGGAATGCGAATGGACCCGCCCCCGTCGTTGCCATGGGCCGCGGCGATCATGCGGGAAGCCACGGCCGCGGCGGCGCCGCCCGAGGATCCGCCGGGAGTGCGTTCCAAATCCCAGGGATTATGGGTCGCGCCGAAGGCCAGGGGTTCGGTGGTGGGCAGCGCGCCGAACTCCGGGGTATTGGTCTTGCCCATTATAATAAAACCGGCCTTACGCAAACGCACCGTCAATTCGCTGTCATGGTCGGGTTTAAAAACCCCTTTCAACAGCCTGGTTCCCAAGGCCATGGGCGCGTCCTTTGCCATGGCGCCGATGTCTTTCAACAAAAACGGTACGCCGGTGAAGGGGCCTTGGGGCAGTTCCCCCTTGGCCTCCTCCCTGGCCTGTTCGTACATGGGCGTAATTACCGCATTAAGCTGGGGATTCAGTTTTTCAATGCGGTCAATGGCGGCGTCCACCAATTCCAGGGGGGTGACCTCCTTTTTCCTGATCAATTCGGCCTGGGCCATTGCGTCCATAAACGCGATTTCCTTAAGATGGGGCATGTCGATCTCCTATCGGGTGAGGGGGGTTAACAGGCCGCGCATTGTCCGGGCTTCGCCGGTTTGATCCGCAAAAAACAAAGCTGTTAAAGCCGTTTTTGATCCGTAAAGCGATCCTGAAACTTCATGCCGGCCAAAATCGCCTTGGCTGCCGCCAAACGGATGGGTTCGGGCGGCCAGGGTATGGTCCTTCGATTGACGAAAAACACGTCGGTCAGGCCGGTCTTTTTCTCCAGGACTAAATCTGCGGCTGTGGCGCCGTTCAAATGGGTCAGGCTGACCCCATGGCCCATGCAGCCAAGGCTGTAGACAATGCGCTGATCCCCAACATACCCGATGGCAGGCGCCATGTCCATGGTTATGGATACCGGGCCTCCCCATCGGTGAGTAAATTTTACTTTCTCCAACGAGGGAAATGTTTCCTTGACGTCCGCTTCCAGGCCGGCGAATATTGCGGGATTCAAATCCTTGTCCATGTCCGCGCCGTAAGCCAGGCCGATGTCCCGGCCTCCCATAAGAAGCCGGTTGTCCGCCGTAAGCCTATAATAATGCACCATGTTTCTGGCGTCTTCGATTCCCTGGCGATTCCTCCAGCCAATGGGAGCCATTTGCTCTTGAGACAAAGGTTCGGTAAGGACGATGTAGGTCCACACAGGGGCCTGCTTCCATTTGATCTGGGGAACCAGGTGGGACCACGCATTGGTGGCCAAAACCACTTTGTCCGCCGAGACGGAGCCGTTTTGAGTCTTGAGAACCGCTCCTTCGGCAGTGCGTTCAAGCCCCAGGACCGGGGCGTTTTCATACACCTCCACGCCCAGGCTTTCCACCACCGCCTTTTCCCCCCAGGCCAGTTTGGCGGGATTCAGTATCCCGCACCGCGGCTCGGACCAGGCGCCAAGATACATGGGGCTGTTCACCTGTTCCCGGACTGCGTCCCGGTCAATCCATTCAATGCCTTCCAGCCCAAGGGAAAGGGCCAGTTCCACTTCATGCACGATCCGTTTTTTGTACGCCTGGGACGTCGCTGCGCGTAAAAATCCCGGATGTTCATAGTCGCAGTCGATGGAGTGCTCTGCAACCAGGTCCTTCAAGAGATCCACAGCCTGCTCCATGTATAGGTGCGCATCCCTGGCCTTGGATCTCCCAAAACGCAACGCGGTGAGACCCATGGTCAGGCCGAACAGGGTCATGTTAAATCCCCCGTTCCTTCCGCTGGCGCCAAAGCCGATCACCTGCGATTCCAAAATGGCTATGCGCAGGTTGGGTTCGGATTTTTTCAAGTGCAGCGCCGTGGACAAGCCCGTAAACCCGCCGCCCACAATAGCAACATCCACCTTGATATCGCCGTTCAAAGGCCTGCCGGGGGCGTACTCCCGGGACGATAGCCAATAACTTTTGGTGCGAAAATCTTCCTTTTTCATAACCACCCCTCCATAATTTCTTGGATTATCCGTTCAGTTGATCCATGAGCGAACGGACTATTTTGCGAATGCCTTCCTTTTCGTTGGGCGCCGGTTCTATCACCCACTGAAGGGCCAACCCCTCCACCACGGCCACCAATAAATAACCCTTGTCGTCAAAGGCGTAATCTGCGCCGCTAAAACGGTCCAGGGATTGCTCCCGATACACGCTCATCATTTGCTGCAAAGGCTTTTGCACCACAGCGCTTTCAAAACCCATCTGAACCAGGTTGTAAAAAACCCGATTCAAGGGAACGTTGAAGATGAACTCCTCGCACAAAAAATCGGCGAAACGCTCGCAGAAATCCTCCAATCCTTGAATTTTTGAGAATTCCTCGGAAAATAAGGCCTGGTATTTTTCAGCCAAATACTCCATGAGGCAGGCCACGATTTCGTCTTTGGACTTGAAATAATAATGGATGGCCCCCGGCGCCACGCCCGCCTGGACGGCGATCTCCTTGATGGTGACGGTCTCGTGCCCTTTTTGGGAAAGGCAGGCGTAAAGGGCTTCTACTATTTCAATCCGTTTGGCGGCTGCGTTGCTTTTTCGTCCCATAATATTTCTTTCCTAATATTATTTGGTTGGTTGACCAAACAAATAAAACAGCCCGGCGCTTCCCGTCAAGAAAAAAATTCAAAGAACAATATTTGTCGGGTTTGAAGTCCAACTGCGTTTTTGCGCGTATGAAGCGCTATTGCCGGACTTCGTAACCCGACGATTTATAAATGGAAAGGCCTTGGTCTTTAAGGAGAATGTCCGCCTGCCTGAGGACTGCGCCTACGGACCGGGGATTGGAAGAGCCGTGCCTGCAGCCGCAGCCCATGCACTCCCTGTGGGCTCGGCCCGGGAACTGGTTGCAAGGCAGGACGGCGCCTTGCCTGTCCCTGCGCCGGGCGGCAGAATCTTTGCCGGGAATGAGCGAGGTATTGGAAAGTCCGTGGTAATACCAGTTGGTGAGAGTGCACCCTCCCCCTGTGTCGGGCGAAGGGCAGGCGCAAATGGTGTATGGGGTGTCGATGATTTTCATGGAGGTAAACATATTTCCCCGAGCCAGAAAGAAAATGTTGGCCATTTCCATGGCCAGGGTTTTGTGGATCTGATGGGCTTTGCGGTTTTTATGCATGCCTCGAATCCAGGACTGGGTGAATTTTTTCAGGACGGGCAAAAACTCCCACGCCGGATAGGTTTCCTCCAGGAGGGTTTGGATGGAATAGCGGGAATCGCCGGCTTTTCGATAGGCGATCAAGCGCTCGAACAACTGCTTGTACTTGTCGTCCGTGTTCAGCGCATAGCCATGCGTTCGCACAAGATGCTCGTACCTGTTGACCAGCCTGTTTAAAAGCCGATGGCTTTCCTTATCTGAAGTAAGGGTGTAAATACGCCCCTTGGAATCCTTAAAATCATTGGCTATCCCGGAGCTCCTGCACACGCAATGCCCCATATATACCAAATCCGCTTCCAACAGATCCGTCCACACCTCCTGGATGGGCATGACCCGTCCGTTCAGGATGAAATCCAGGGCGATGTCCCGCACCTTGTGGATGATTTCCAAAGGCGCCTGGTCGGTCCACCATGCGCTTAAGGCGCCCAGTTCGTGAATCACGGGCATGGACGTGGCCCGATTCCATAAAAAATAGTCCCCTATCCTGCTTGCCATGCGCTGGGCTACAGGGCGCTTAAGGCCCGGGCGATCCTCCATCAATGCCGCCTTGAGCACGTTAAGAATCACATGGTTTTTCCGCACATGATCCAATTGAGCCGGCAGGGGATCGGGATTGCCCGACAACCGCATATCTTTTACGTGGGCGGCCAAATGGCTAAGCTCCCGCAGGACGGCTGGCAGCTTTTCCTCCATTTCCACGGGAAGTTGAGGGTTGGAACAAAGGGAATCGCCATGATGGTCATGATCCATGCACATAATAAGAGTTCCTAAAGAAGTTTTTTGGAAGGAAGCAAGGCCCGGAGTTTTATCCGTTGGGATAAAAATTTTCCGCACGTAGAAATATCGATATCAAATAACGCAGCCTCTGTAAAGAAGTCTCGCATCATCAAGAAATCGAACAGGAAAAATCACGTTCCACCTTCCTCTTTCCTTGATTTTTTAGGCGCGGAGAATTAGTTTAAAAGCACGAAGCCATTGACTAGGTTATTATTAAAAACGCAGGGATTGAAGGCGGCCTGTGCGCCCGTGTCTCAAGACCGTAATCTTTTTATGATTGAGGAAAATTTGGCTAAAGACCCCAACAAACTGACAAAACGGCAGGAACAAGCCATGATCACCCATCGGCGCATTTACGAAACCGCTTCCCATCTCATTGCGGAAAAGGGATTCGATAATGTGACGGTGGATGAAATCTGCAAGGCGGCCGGGGTGGCCAAAGGGGGGTTCTATCATCACTTTCCTTCCAAAGACGACCTGGTCGTGGAAACCTATCGGCTTATCGACGGGCACTTTGTCAGTTCCATGGAAAGCGCGCCCCACCCCCTGCCAGCCAAGGACGGCATCCTTTGGGTGGCCGAGTTCATGGCCGCCACAGCCATGTCCCGGGGCCACAGCTTTTGCCGCCAGATTTATAGAAGCCAGCTGGAAAAGGGCACGGACTTTTTTGTATCCCCGGAACGGCCTTTTTACAAACAAATAAAAACCTTCATCACCCAAAGCCTGGAAAACGGGGAAATCGCCTCCCCCCTGCCTCCGGACGAACTCACGGCAATCATACTCCTTACCGCCCGCGGAGTGATCTATGACTGGTGCCTGTTGCGAGGACGCTACAACATCGTCTCCTTCATGCAAAAAACCGTGGGCTCAATTCTGGACGGCATCTGGAAGAATTGCTGACCCCACAGG
>NZ_FQZU01000066.1 GCF_900142135.1 Desulfatibacillum alkenivorans DSM 16219
TCCGGCCGCCTCCATGAAGCATCAAAATAAGCGGTTCAATAAAGGCGGACGGCGCATATCCCGCCCCTGAACCGGGTTTGGGCAAATTGCGGTTGACCAGAGCGTTCAATCCAAGGCCGTGAACAAATTCGCCGAACACAACCAACCCGGCATGGGCGGTGATTGTCTCGTTGGTGACTTCCAGCTTGAAAGGGAGGACTGTCTGTGTCATCATGGCTTCACCCCGTTGGTGATAGGTTGTTGTGGTCAACTCCATCCTATCTGCTTGTTTTCTCAAGCACAACGGGGTTTTTCATTTTTTTTCTCCCCATCAATCGCGGATCTGGGGAGACTCTTAAGTATAGGAAAACCCGGGACAAATAGTATTGGTAATCAATAACCACTTCGGCCAACCCGCCGCACGGGAGTTCTCCCGGCCGGCGCCACGGCCCGGAAACAGGAAAAGAGGGGAGGCTGGGCCGCGGCAAATTGCGGGGGGGGTCCCCTTGTTGAGAATTTTTTTAATAAAGATTGAACAAAGAATGGAAATAAGGCTTGACACAGGGGCGCGCTTCCTGATACTTGCTTGTTCCGTTGCACGGGGCTGTAGCTCAGCTGGGAGAGCACATGACTGGCAGTCATGGGGTCAGGGGTTCAAGTCCCCTCAGCTCCACCATAGAAAATCAATGCTTTCAGGCATTTGGGCGATCGGTGAAAATCACCGCATCACCCTTTTTCTTGCCCGGCTACCAATAGGCTACCATCTATTCATATTTCTGCGCAGACAGCCGAAAATTCATCAAAAGATAACCATTTTGAATTACACACATTTATTTAATAAGCTCCACATGGCGATGAGTTGATTTTGTAAGAGTGGAACTTTCATGCAATATGCGATCAATATCGTCCTCAAAATAACATTTTGATTTTATAGCAAAAACCTTAAGTGTAAAGATTTGCGACCTGTTCGCACGCACCCATGACACAAGGTCATGGAGGTTCTTGGACACTTTCCGATTGGGGTCCAAGTGCTATTCATCGAATCAAGAAAGACCCCGCATGTCTACTCCTGAGAGCATCTATCGAAAACCCTGTCAATAGGCAAATATTGCAACTGGAATGGCATTTGATGATCATGGGCGTTCATGCGGCATTTCTCCCAAAAACCCATGTTATGATTATCTGCGTGAAGTCCTGAAGCCGTTTAATGATAACTTCAATAAGGAAGGTGACATGGGAAACCAGCTATATTTTCAGCGTTTGGCCAGTTTCAAAGAAAGGGAAAAACCTGAGGGTGTCCTATTGATCGCAGATGAACCTCAACTGATAAGACTATCCGTCGCCTGGACCAACATCCTTACCGAGGCGGCGGAGCAACTTACAGGATTAGACGATGATTCAGAATGCGGCGTCTGGAACTGGTTGTGGGAAAACACAATTTTTTCCAAAGAAGACCTGATTTCAAAGAGTGGCGCCTTTCGCAGCAGTTTTGATGGGCATATGCGGACTCTGATCGGCAACCGCATACTTTATCCAGATGGGAGCATCAATTCATTCGTTCAGCGATACCTCAGGGAGCGCGTAGCACGGTTGTTTGACGGCAAGTCCAGGGGAAGAAAGGTCTCCAAGTAAACGAAGTCCAGGGATCAAAACTTAACAAGTGGCGATAGGCTTTTGGAGAGGTATGCAAATGGAAATAAGGGAAAAATTGCTGGATGAGTTAAAGCCTTGGGAGGATAATCCGCGTATCAATGATCATGCCGTTGAATCCGTTGCACGCAGTATAAAGTCTTTTGGTTTTAACGTACCGATTTTATGTGATGAGCAGATGGTTGTCATCGCAGGCCATACTCGCTTGAAAGCAGCCAAGGTCTTGGGCTTATCCAAGGCGCCTGTTATCATTTTGAAAATGAATGAGCAGCAGAGACGCGCCTTTTCAATTGCAGACAACAGAACTGCGGAAATTGCCGACTGGAATACAGACAAACTAAGGGATATATTGGACGAATTGCGAGGTGAGGATGTTGACCTCCAGGATCTCGGTTTCAGTGAATCAGACCTGAGAAATATTTTCCAGGATACTGTCTTAGATGAAGATCTCCTTCCTGAGGCTGCTGCTGATGTTAAAACGCGAATTGGCGATATATACGCAATGGATCAGCACCGCTTGATATGCGGCGACGCTTGCGATAAAAAAGTGCTTGAAACCATATTGGAAGGCTGCGCCATTGACATCGTGATCACTAGTCCACCTCGATTCAACAATTTGGGCATGGGAAACTGGAACAATTATCCTGATTTTTCAAAGGATATGGAAAAGGCTATAAATGACATTGTTGAAAATTTGGGGAAATCGGCCACAATTTTTTGGACTGCTGGCAACACATGTTCTGTGGCCTTGTCGCTGGCTGGTCTGTATGCCAGAGTATTCGAAACATGCGGCCTCGAACATTTGGAGACAATTGCCTGGATACGCCCAGGCGTCAGTTACAACTCCAACAGGGTGAACCATATAAGAAGAAACTCCATCTACCTTCCAGCCCGGCAGTGGGAACCTATTTTGGTCTATAAAAAACCTGGTGGTTCAAAAAAAATGACAGCAGGTGCAAAGAACTACATGTTGGGGCATCCGACAGACGTTTGGGAGGTTTCCGGAGTCAATTCAAGCCACAAAGAAATTGACCATCCAACTGTCGCCCCTGTTGAAATTCCATATCGAGCACTGCTGGCTTACGGACGTCAGGGGGATATTGTTTTCGATCCATTCGCAGGCTCAGGGACAACGTTGATTGCTGTTGAGCAGGCTGGCCTTAATCAAAGAGCCTTATTGATTGAGACAAATCCTGGATTTTGTGATACTATCATCAAGAGATGGGAAAAATTCACCGGGAAAACTGCAAACTTGATAAGTTGAGAAAGCAAGAATGATCATCTCTGCCAGCTCCAGGACGGACATTCCAGCATTCTACGGCGCTTGGTTTCGGAATCGTCTGGGCGCCGGATATTGCCTTTCCGTCAATGCCTTCAATGGCCGAGTTTATCGGGTTGGTCTCTCTCATAGGGAAGTGGACGGGTTTTTCTTTTGGACAAAAAACTTAGGTCCGTTTATGGACAACTTGGCCGAGCTTCATGCCAGAGGTTATCCGTTCATAGTCCACTACACTATAAATGGTCTGCCCAGCTTTCTTGAGCCCTCCATCCCATCAGTGGAGTCATGCGTCTCCCATTTGCGCCAACTTACTGACGACTACGGCAAAAAGGCGGCAATCTGGCGATACGATCCCATTCTCATCACCAGTGAAACCAGTTTTGATTTTCATCGCAGCAACTTCGCCTGTATTGCCCGTCAACTTGCGGGAGTGGTGGACGACGTCGCTGTGGCATTCGCATCTTTTTCATTCAAAAAAACCCGTGCGAACCTGTCACGCGCAGCCAGAGAGAAAGGCTTTTCATGGGAGGATCCGGAAGTTCCGGCAAAACAGGCCTTTATTCGGGAACTGGCGTCCATCGCCTCCGACAATGGAATAACTTTACGCCTCTGCGGGCAGTCGGAATGCCTGACTCCTGGCATTTCTTCTGCTGTTTGCATCGACGCCATGCGCCTTAGCCTTGTGGCTGGCAGGCTGATTCCCAGCAAGAGGCCTGGCCACAGAGGAAAGGAATGCGGCTGTGACTACTCTCGCGACATCGGCGCCTACGACACCTGCGGCCACGGCTGCATCTATTGCTATGCCACAACAAATCATAAGGCATCCCTTTCATTTTGCGATCAGCACGATCCCATGGCGGAATGGCTGCGCGGGCCACGCAGATTAAGAGGGAGATCCGCCAAAGCGTCTTTTCTGGAGGAGAATCATAGTTGAAGCAAAAGCAATTCCAAAATTCCACTAAAGATCCTCTGTTTCCGAAAGAGCCCCAGAGATAGCTTTTTTATTCAGGCTCAAGGAAGTCTCTCATCACTTGGTCACACTTGGATAAAAGTTCCCGAACAAAGCCGACCACATCGGCCTGCAGGTTCTCATTGGTTCCACCGTAAAGGAATTGGGCGACGCGGCTTGGACCGACAGAATCCATATCTGAGAAGTCTCGAATTAGGATTTCAATAGCCTTTTTGGCCTCCGCCTCTTTGAGTAGAGGTGCAAGGCGTTTGAAAACGTCATCGGTTCCATTGCCATAGTTGCGGACTACAAAATAGAGATCGTACGCGTCCTTGTTTTCCCCCCTTTGGTCAAAGGCCAAAGCCTTTAAAACAATGAAGGCGCCCGGGCCACACACCCAAATTTGACGAGCGGCTTTTTCGCCAAGCAATGTATAACCTTCCAACGCAACCTTCTGCCTATCTTGAAAAGCCAACCGAAGGCCCGGCGTTATGACTGCGGCAAGGCTCGGTTCCAAATGGCGTAACTCGTCGCCTTTGTCAGCCTCGAGGCTCGGAGGAATCAGAAAATCCACCGTCACCTTTAATCCTGCTTTTGGTGAAATCTGCCATCTTTGAAGCGTAGGGTTGCCTTGCTCGTTTTCATCCGGCTTAAAACCGGCCCTGAGGAGTCTATCCTTGAGGGCCTCATATCTTTTCGCATCAAGGAGAGCTAAAGAAAGGCCCAGGTCCAAGTCCATGGTTCCTACATGAAGGTCTTCATCCGCAGGCAGGGATTCATCAGGAATGAGCAGGGGCGGGACCAGCACATAGACAACCATTGAGCCGCTCATACTTGACTAAACACGGCTGCTTGCGCAATCTGTCAAGCATATAGTTTTAGACAATACCGCAAAATTCGAGTGTGAACAAATGCCTCCAGAAACACCAAATTTTGAAAAATTGAAATGCAAAATATCGAAAAGGCATCATTAAAAGGCAACAATAGCAATGGTTAAAGGCGGATATTCCGGCTACCAATAGGCTACCATTTGCTGCCGACGGCATGCATAACATACTGAAATTACAGACCCCATGCACACCAGGCACAAGGCTGATTTGGGAACAGATCGGCGAGAGAATTGCGTTTAAAATTAAGCTGTTATAGGTAGGTTTTCACCATCCATTGCTGAGGCTGGCAGTCATGGGGTCAGGGGTTCAAGTCCCCTCAGCTCCACCATAAAGAAAAGAATGTCGGGGGTTTCCAACCGGAAACCCCCGATTTTTTTTGGCTGAATCAGCTCTCAAAGGGGCCGTCCCGGCGCCTACCTCGACACGTTTTATCCTGGCGTTTCCCAATAAGGCAGGGCTGTGTTTATTCAGATTGAGATCAATATCACAGGGAATAAAGATAGAAGCAAGCCCTTTGTCAACCTTGAAGCCAGGCCTTTTGCTTGTTTATGAGTAAGGCTTACTCAAACGCCAATTGGGAATGATTCCCGGCGCCGGTGGATGTTCGGTTTTCCTGCCATGGCCGAAGCGTCTTGTAGGTGAGCGACCATATCGGGACAGGGTCTTTCAGGAAAACCACGTAAGGATCGAATTTGCCCAAAACCCCCTTGGAAGTGATCCAGGTTCCTGAACTCCTCTTTTGGAAAGTCTTCGTCGAAAAAAGCTGTTCCATCCTTATCTACAGTAAATCTGCGGTAACTGGCCCCGGCGTCTACAAACCCAGTGATGCGATCCCCGCAGTCATCCAGTGATAACAAAAGCATGTAATTTCCCCAATTTCAGATTAGCTCAAATGGTTTCTTAACAGGCGCCTTCTAGTCGCCGCTTGGCAGCCCGAGCCATAATATGAATAAGGCGTTTAAGTTATAGTTACGACGAGATTTAAAAACCTGCTTGCTTAAATAACCAACTTGCACGATTTTTCAGGCGCGGCATTTTAAGCAAGCTGAAGATGGACGGCGGCGAGTCCAGGGGAGCGGCGCGGGGTTAGAGCATCAGGTTGTGTTTTTCCAGCTTGTTATAGAGCGCCCTTCGGCTGATTCCCAATATTTTTGCGGCCCGGCTTTTATTGTTCATGGCGGCGTTCAGGGTTTCCACAATCAGCTTGTACTCCGCCTCTTCCAGGGAATCCCCGACTCTTATGTCCACCGGATGGCTGTTTCCGCTGCCTTCCAAAAGCCTTTTGGGCAGGTGCTTGGGCAGGAGCACCTTTTCGTCGCACAGCACCACGGCCCGGTGGATGATGTTCTTGATTTCCCGGACATTTCCAGGCCATTCGTAGGCTTCCATGATGGAAATGCACTGGGGCGAAAGGCCCATGATGTTTTTTTGGTAGGCGTCGTTAAACCGCCTTAGGTAATAATCCACCAGAAGGGAGATGTCTCCCGGCCTTTTTCTTACAGGAGGAATGGTTATGGAAAAAACGTCCAGCCTGTAAAAAAGGTCTTCCCGGAATTTTTTCTTGGCCACCGCAACGGCCAGATTTTCATTGGTGGCCGCCACAACCCGGACATTGGTTTTAATATTGACGGTTCCGCCGATTCGATTAAAGGACTGGGTTTCCAGAACCCGCAAAAGCGCCACCTGGTTTTTTTGGTCGATAGTGCCCACTTCATCCAGAAAGACCGTTCCTTTTTTGGCTTTTTCAAAAGACCCTTTATGGCGCTTCCAGGCGCCGGTGAAGGCGCCTTTTTCATGGCCGAAAAGCTCGCTTGACACAAGCTCCGAGGGCAGCGACCCAAGGTGAATGGGGATGAACGGGTATTCCTGCCTTGCACTGATCTGGTGGATGGCGTTGGCCACCAGGTCCTTGCCCGTGCCGGTCTCTCCGCTGATCAATACGGGAATATCCGACATGGCGGCCTGGCGAATCTGCCTGAAAACCTCCTTCATGAGCCCGGAGGCTCCGACCATGTCATGGAAGGATGTCTTTTTGAGGTCGTCCTTTAACAAGAGGTTCATTCCATATTCAGGCCGGTTGTGCTCTGCGGCGTCAATCAGCATCTTGAGTTCTTTATCGTCTATCGGCAGCCTGGAATATTGGCACGACCCGGTTCTCAAGGCCGAGGACGCGGCCATGAGGTCCTTTTTTTCCGCCAGGATGATGATTTGGGTGATCGAACAGTTGTTGGATATGGTTTCCAGAAGATCGATGGAGTGGTCGATGTTGCGCCGGAGGGCGGAGCCGTTAATAATAAGGATGTCAAAAGTCATTTCCTCGAATTGTTCAAAAGCGTGCCCCAGACTTTTGGCAAGAAAAATCTCCGTGGGCTGGCCGTTGTATATTCGCCTGACCTGGTCGAAGACTAGTTTGCTGGCTTCCACGACCAAAATTTTTAAACTGCTCATGTTCCAACCCGCCTTAATATTTCATCTCGCGGCATTGACTGTGCAATAATTGCACAGCTTCAACGCCGTCGCCCTGATTTTTCCGCGCCCTCCGCATGCATTTGAACACGGCGCGGCCATTAAGAATATTGGCAATTAAACACATTCCTAACGCTGCCAAGGAAGATGCACCGTATCAATAGTGCACACACAATACAACCAAAAACAAATAACTGTGCAAAGAGTTTACAAACCAGTGAAAGTTGCATACCCTGCAGGTCTCTTGCTCATATTTTCCCGGAATAATTTACACCATTATATCAAGTACATAATCACTTTTCCAAACCTGTGGCACGAATATGGCTAAGGTCTTAATCCGTGTTTTGAATTGGAAAGTGTAAACGCTCTCGGTCCCATCACCTCAAGCTGAGCTGGTCTGGAGTGGATATCTCACTGTATTTAATTAGAATTCTCGGAGGAACTTGAACATGAGCAAGATCAACGCCAAACATGTATTTACGTCAGAGTCTGTGGGCAGCGGACATCCGGACAAAATCTGCGACCAAATTTCAGACGCCATCGTCGATGCATGTCTTGAAAAAGACCCCGAAGGCCGTGTGGCCTGTGAAACCATGGCCGGATATAATCTGGTGGCCAATGTGGGCGAGATTACGTGCAATGGGTGGGAAGAGATTGATTCGGAAAAAATCGCCAGGCAGGTTGTCAATGAAATCGGATACGATAACGAAAGCCTTTTGTTCTGGGGCGACAATTTCGACTATATCAGCCGGATCCACGGCCAATCGCCCGACATCTCCCAGGGCGTGACCGAAGGCGAAGGGCTCTACGACGAGCAGGGCGCCGGCGATCAGGGCATGATGTTCGGATATGCCACCGCCGAAACGCCGGAAATGATGCCCGCCCCCATTGCCTATAGCCACAGACTGCTCAAGACCCTGGAAGGCATGCGGCAATCCAGGGAAATTCCGTACCTCAGGCCCGATTCCAAAGCCCAGGTTTCGGTTGGATATAAGGACGGCCGTCCGGAATTTATCAAATCCGTGGTGGTTTCCCATCAGACTGACGAGGCGCCCCTGGAAAAAATTCGCAAGGACCTCATCGAAGTCGTCAAACAGGAGTTTGAACCCACCGGACTGCTGAAAAAGGACACCGAATACTTCATCAATCCCACCGGCGCCTTTCACCTGGGAGGACCCTATGCGGACGCAGGGCTCACCGGCAGAAAAATCATCGTGGACACTTACGGCGGCGTGGGAAGCCATGGCGGCGGCGCTTTTTCGGGAAAAGATCCCTCCAAGGTGGACCGCTCGGCCGCCTACTACGCCCGGTACGCAGCGAAAAACATCGTTGCGGCGGGCCTGGCCCAAAAATGCGAAATTCAGGTAGCCTATGCCATCGGCGTTTCAAAGCCGGTTTCCATCAATGTGGATACCTACGGAACGGCGCTGATCGACGAAGCGATCATTGAAATGATGGTCAACGACAGCGACATTTTCGATTTTCGCCCGGCGGCTATCATCGCCAACCTGAAGCTGAAAACTCCGAAAAACTGGTCCTACCGCATGACCTCTGCATACGGCCATTTCGGCAGGGACATGTTCCCGTGGGAGCAGCCCGACAAAGTTGAGGCGCTGAAAAAGATGAGTAAAGTGGCGAAAGCCGCTTAGCCTCATTTCCTTCCTGAGGCCAGGCCAATGAAAAACTTTCCTCAGTTTTTTTTAAACTGGAATTTTATAAGACTTTAAAAGAGGACGCTATGATCTACCCCTATGAATTGGAAACAGGCAAAGGCTATCCCGGCGAAAAAGACTTCACGGTCAACCATTGCGAAATACAAGGCGACGGCATTTATACAAAGCGCCCCTTTAAAAAAGGGGAGATGGTTGCAAGAATGACGGGGATCGCCGTGCCGTACATCCTTCAGCACACCCTTCAGATCACCCCCAATCTGCACCTTTACGACCCCCATTTTTCGGGGCTGCTGTTGCATTCATGCGACCCGCTTGTCTGCCTGGATATGAACAAGCTCGAAATCTGGGCTTTGCAGGATATTGCAGAAGGGGAAGCCCTGACAATGGATTACGCTTCCACGGAAGACATATTGTTCAAGCAATTTCCTTGCGCCTGCGGCTCCGTTAATTGCCGAAAATGGATAACCGGCCGCAAAGAGCCCATCAATGAAATGGGCCGGAAGTACCTCGCGGATTTGGAAAGGAAGTGTGGATGATTCCTCAACAAAACCGTTTGTGGTGGGAGAGGGAGGATCTTTGTTATAAGGACGGAAATTTGGTTTTTTCCGGAAATTCCGTGGCCGGCCTAATCAACTTGACCGGGACGCCCGCTTTTTTTTACAGCGCAAGCCGTATTTCCCAAAATCTTGAGCGATTGCAAAAAGCCCTTAGTCGGCTTGACTCGTATCAAATTTATTATGCGATCAAAGCAAACAGGTTCGCCCAGATACTGACGCATATTAAAAAGACGGGGCTGTGCGGGGTGGACATATGCTCTCCCAATGAACTGCTTCATGCTTTTTCCTGCGGCTTTAAATGCCGTGAAATTTCATACACCGCCCACGCAATGACCAATGACGAGCTAAAGCTGCTCGCCGGCAATCCGGACGTGAGGTTGAACTGCGACTCTTTAAGCACTATCCGGCGATTGGGACAGTTCTGCAGCCATCGGAAAATCGGCATCCGGGTCAATCCGGCCATGGGCGTCGGTTACAGGGACAGCGAAACCCTTAGATACAGCGGAGACAAGACCACCAAGTTCGGCGTCTACAGGGAACAGTTCGAGGAAGCGCTGGCGCTGGCCGCCAAGCACGGCCTTATTGTGGATACCATCCATTTCCATACAGGGTGCGGCTACCTGAACAATCAGCTCTCCATTTTTGATGAGATCCTGGAAGCCGCGCACTGGTTTACGGACAAGGTGAAAGACCTTGCCTCCGTGAATCTGGGCGGCGGGCTCGGGGTTCCCCATGATGCGGATGACGTGAGCCTGGATCTGGACGCCTGGGTCTCTGTCATCAACAAGCATTACGGAGGGAAAGGGCTGACCGTTTGCGTGGAGCCTGGGGACTATGTCGTCAAGGACAGCGGCATCCTGGCTTTGGAGGTCAACACCGTCGAAAGAAAGCAGCAAACTGACTTTATCGGGGTTAACGGCGGATTCAACCTGGCCATAGAGCCCGCCTTTTACGGATTGCCGTGCGAGCCGGTCGTCCTGGAGCAAAAGACGGATGCGCTGAAACCGGTTACGATTGCCGGCAATATCAACGAATCCCTGGATATTTGGAAAGACAATTTCCCCATGCCGGATCAGATCAGGGAGGGAGACCTCCTTGCCTTTGTCAATGCGGGCGGATACGCCTCTTCCATGCTGTCCAACCACTGCATGCGCGGGCAGGTTTCTGAAAACATTATATTTTAAAAGACCCTAAGGACCATATGTATATTGAAGGAAAAGACATGAATCTTGCAGGAAAAGACAAAAAACACATCATCCATCCATGGTCGAATCTGGGAAGCGACGCCGAGTCCATGATCATTGAATCCGGAAAAGGGGTTCATGTTTTTGATAGCGAGGGTAACAAGTTCCTTGATTCCATCTCTGGCATGTGGTGCGTGAATCTCGGATACGGAAATGAAGAAATGGCGCAGGCCATTGCGGATCAATGCGTCAAACTGGCCTACTACACCCCGTTTGGCGCCATGACCAGTCCGCCCTCCATCCAACTGGCCACGGAACTGAGCAAGTTGACGCCCGGCGACCTGAACTGCTTCCAGTTTACGAACAGCGGGTCCACCGCCGTGGAGTCGGCGATTCGGTTTGTCCATTATTATTTCAACTGCCTGGGCCAACCTGAAAAGAAGCACATCATTTATCGCGAAAACGCTTACCATGGCAGCACCTATTTGGCGGCTTCCCTCAACGGCAAAAAGTGCGACCGGAGCTATTTCAATTATATAACCGACATTGTTCACGCCACATCCGACCCCAATCCCTTTAAAAGGCCCCAGGGGATGAGCATCGAAGATTTTTGCGACCTCAGGGTGAACGAACTGAGAGATAAAATCCTGGAGATCGGGCCGGATAAGGTCGCTTGCTTCATCGCAGAACCCATCATGGGCTCCGGCGGCGTGATCGTTCCTCCTCCCGGATACCATAAAAAGACTTTGGACGTCTGCAGGGAATACGATGTGCTGTACATCTCCGACGAGGTGGTGACCGCCTTCGGGAGGCTGGGGCATTATTTTGCTTCTGAAGACGTCTTCGGAATTGTCCCGGATATCATCACCGTGGCCAAAGGCATCTCTTCCGGGTATCAGCCCTTGGGCGCGGCAATTATCTCCCAAAAGCTGGTCGACCGGATCAGCGGGGATTCCGCCAGCGAGAACTCCTATTACACCAATGGATTCACCTATTCCGGGCATCCGGTGACCTGCGCCGCCGCCCTGAAGTATCTTGAAATCATGAAGCGCGACAAATTAACCGACCACGTCCTTGAAGTGGGGCCTTATTTCATGGAGCGCCTGCAAACATTGAGGGAGCTTTCCGTGGTCGGCGACGTTCGGGGCCATTGTTTAATGGCTTGCGTGGAATGCGTTGCGTCGGACAAGGAAGATGAGAATATCGCAGTCGCCCAGCGCGTGGACGAGTTCTGCCAGGAAAAAGGGCTGATCGTCAGGCCCTACGAGAACTTGTGCATATTGTCTCCCCCCTTGATCATCGAGAAAGAGCACGCCGACCAAATTGTGGATATTTTGAGAGACAGCATCGCATCTACAATGGACGAAATGGGATATTCATAATTACAAAGGAGAACGTGTGATGGAAAAGTTTGACGCCCGTCTTATAATAAATGGAAATATGGTTTTAGGAGAAGCAGAGAAGTCAGTTCTTATAAACCCTGAGAATAATGAGGTCATTACGGAGGTTCCCTGCGCTTCCATCGCTCAGGTGGATGAAGCGGTTCAAGGGGCGAACAAGGCGTTCCCGGCATGGAAGCGGAAGTCTTTCGCCGACAGGGCCGAAATCCTGTATAAGTTCGCGGATCGCATCGACCAAAAAGCGGAGCTCCTGGCCAGGCTGGAATCCATCAACTGCGGCAAGCCTTTTCAGCGCATGCTGGAAGACGAAATGCCCGCCATTTCCGACCACTTCCGCTTTTTTGCAGGCGCCAGCCGCTGCATGTCAGGCAGCGCCTCCGGGGAATACCTGGAAGGCTTCACCAGCATGATCCGGAGGGACCCGGTGGGCGTGGTCGGACAAATCGCCCCCTGGAACTACCCCTTGATGATGGGCGCCTGGAAAATCGCTCCCGCCCTGGCCGCCGGTAACACCGTGGTTTTCAAGCCGTCCGAGTGCACTCCGTTGACCATTCTGGCCTTGGCGGAGGATATTCAGGAGCTTTTCCCCGCCGGCGTTCTCAATGTCGTCACGGGCAAGGGAAGCGTGGTCGGAAAGCATCTCGCCAGCCACGGCAAGGTCCAAATGGTTTCGGTCACGGGCTCGGTGGGGACGGGGAAACAGGTCTTGCAGTCCGCCACATCCAATGTAAAACGCACCCATTTGGAACTGGGGGGCAAAGCGCCGGTCCTCGCCTTTGACGACTGCGACATTGACGACCTGGTGGAAAACATGGCCATGTGGGGATATTACAATGCGGGCCAGGATTGCACCGCCGCCTGCCGCCTCTACGTCCAGGAAAATATTTACCAGGAGGTTGTGGACAAATTAACGGACGCGGTTAAAAATATCCATGCGGAAGATATCGGGCCGCTCATCTCCGCCGAACAGCGGGAAATCGTCCAGGGCTTTGTGGAAAGGGCCAAGAAGGTCCCCCATCTGAAAATCACTGCGGGCGGCAATGCCATCGACAAAGGATGCTACTTTGAACCCACCCTGATTGTGGACGCGCTTCAGGATGACGAAGTGGTCCAGGAGGAAATCTTCGGACCGGTGGTTTCCGTCACCAAGTTCAAGGACGTGGATCAGGCCATTGAATGGGCCAACGACTGCAAGTACGGCCTGGCTTCCTCCATCTGGACCAGGGATATTCAAAAGGCCCATATGGTGTCATCCATGCTTCAATTTGGAGTCACCTGGATCAACACCTATTTTATGTATGCATCCGAAATGCCCCATGGCGGGTTTAAAATGTCGGGGTACGGAAAAGACCTCTCCATGTACGGCCTGGAGGACTATACGGTCGTGCGCCATGTGATGGTAAAAATCTAAGCGCCGGAAGGGCAGGGGCCAAGCGCTTTCAAATCCATTAGAAAAAGTCCCTGCTTGCAAGCATCCGGGCGATGCGGCGTAACTCGCCGCATCGTCCTTGGCGACGCTTTGCTTTCATGTTGGCGAAGCCGTCGGCCTTTATCTCACAACAATGCCCACAGGCGCGAATCCCGCCCATTCGTTCAAAGGGCGCTCGGATTTCACCACAAAGCCCTGGCGGTTGGCCTCGTCCGCATGGGCGACGGAAACCCCGCCCACAGTCCTGTACACCTCAGGGTCCATGACCATGGTCACGCCTCCGTGCTCTTCCGAAAAATCCCCTTCCCGGGCCTTGTCCGCAGCCAGGCCCAGGGTGGCGTCGCAGCATCCCGTGAACTGGATTTCCACGCGCACCCAGGGGGCGAGCCCTTGATCCGAAAGAAATTCATGCATGGCTTTTAAAGCGCCTTCATCAACCTGAAAATAAGACATAAGAGCCTCCTCCATATCGGGCTAAAGCGCCTTTTATAGTTGAATTCATTGCATAAAACAATATTGCGCTAAAATGCGCCTTCCTCTGAATCTTTATCAGATCCAAAATACTTCATGCATTTTCCGTTAACAAAAATCAGCCAATTTCCAAGGTTAAAATCGGTAAAAATCGCCAATCTTCAGGCAGCAGCCCCCCAAATACGGTATTTTCTGTTGCTTCTACCGCATATGGTACTCATTTCCAGCATATATGATAGAAATGTTCATCACGCCTTCCGCCTTTTCTTCATCGTTCGGATAATTACCCGGATACCTTGAATATACCCCCCGGCCCCCGACAGGGCAAGCGCTTATGCGCCTGTGGCATAAGGATTGCTCTTGGAAAAGATTAGGGGTGGAGCGCCCGTGTGGAGGGAGCGTCTCGCCTGACAAGGAAAACAGCAACCGGAATATGCCTATCCCCCCTTGGCCCAAACCCTTTATCCGACTGGAGGTCATTTATATGCTCACCTTAATTGACGCCCTGCGCCGCACCGTATTGGTGAACGGCGATAGAAACGCCACGGTGTACAAAGACAGAACCCAAACCTGGAAGGAACTGGCCGGACGCGTAGCCCGCTTGGCGAACGCCCTCCAAAAAAGAGGCTGCGGCAGGGGCTCCCGCATGGCCAACCTGGCGCTTAACAGAAGTTCCTGCGAGTTCCTGGGGACGTCCCTTAATAAAGTACTAACTTAGAGTTTGGAGAATATTTGCCAGAGATTTAACCATCCAATATATACTTGTTTTCCATGGCTATTCTCCGGCCGCGATTCACGGCATGGGTTACCCCTCCACTGGTCATACTCAGCTCACAGGCAAGTTCTGCCTGGGACACCCCCAACTTTTTCGCCGCCCAAGAGTTCCTGGGGACGTCCCTTAATAAAGTACTAACTTAGAGTTTGGAGAATATTTGCCAGAGATTTAACCATCCAATATATACTTGTTTTCCATGGCTATTCTCCGGCCGCGATTCACGGCATGGGTTACCCCTCCACTGGTCATACTCAGCTCACAGGCAAGTTCTGCCTGGGACACCCCCAACTTTTTCGCCGCCCAATAGCAATAAAAAACCGACCCCTGAGGGGCCGGTTTTGGGATTAACCCCTGGAAGGGGATAAAATTGCTTTGCCCTCTGAGAGGGCAAAGTTGAGTTGCCCCCATTTTACTATGTTATCAGTAACGGGGATTCTCGGATTCCCGTTCCTTCTGCTCCTGATGTTTGACGTACTTTCGAATCATTTCGGAATCGAGTCCCACTGTGTCTACGCAATATCCTCTCGACCAGAAATGATTGCCCCAATAGGGCTTTTTCTTCAACTCACGGAATCGGTTCAAAACACGGATAGCCGTTCGTCCTTTGACCGTGCCCACAAAACCAGAAACAGACACCTTGG
>NZ_FQZU01000023.1 GCF_900142135.1 Desulfatibacillum alkenivorans DSM 16219
GTCCACATTTTTGTGTCTGCGCCACCCACAATGGCCCCCAGTGAGATAATGCGAAGGATAAAAGGGCGAAGCGCGACAAAGTTGTTTGAAGAGTTTCCCCATTTGAAAAAGCGGTATTGGGGTCGGCATTTTTGGGCGCGGGGATATTTTTGCGTAACCGCAGGCCAAGTTACCGATGAAATGATCAAGAATTACCTGGAGCATCATTTTGAACCCAATCCCGATGATAATTTCAAAACAGAAAGTTAGCGACGGGTCTTTGACCCGTATCCGTGCTTTCAGCACTTAAAGAAAACCCTCCGACTTTAGTCGGTGGTTGTTTAGTTGGTTTTTAAAAAGCACCTTGTCTTTTTGATATTCATTTGATTTCAGACAGTTCGGTATGCATTCCCACGCGAAGCATGGGAACGAGCGGAAAACATCGCCTTTAACCTGCGAGGCATACAAGGGCAATGTAGCTTCAGGGCTTGCCCTGCTCGGAATGCGACCTGGACTCCGGGCGTAAACAATGCCTGCGGCGATGAGTTCATCCAGGCAGGGCGGCCCGGGCATGCAATGCCTGGGGCCGTGAGGCCAAAAGGCGCGGCCTGTGAAGATTTTTGGAATTGGGGATGGCCGGCGGGCGAATGGAATCCGTTGAATGCATGCTTTTGCTTTGTATTTGGGGATGTCCATGCGGCGAAAGTTCTTTTGTTGGGTTTCGTTTGGCTCTTTCCCGCCTTCGGGCATTCTTAAAAAACGGATTTCACCCAAACGCCCCCTTTAACGCTGTGAAAACGCTACCAAACCTACGGCTCTGCTTGCCGCGGCGTAGGTTGGGTAGAGCGTTGGAACTGTATATTGAAGGCCCAAAACCTGCGCCCTGACGGAGCGCTATTAACTGGTTTTTCCTTCCCGCGAAACCCAACAAAAGGCAGCCCAATCCGCTTCATCAAATCCCGCCTTGCCCGGGCTCAAAGGACAAACATGGGCTGGACCTTAATTTGAGAAATACGCATAGAATTTATCTATGTTCCACCTTGAATTTATCCGATATTTTCAATTTGACACAGGGCCGGGATTCGGCGTTAATCTCCCAGGATTATAACCACGAGGTTTTAGGAGGTTTTCATGACCATAGAAATAGACGCCAAAGGATTGGCCTGTCCCGCGCCCGTTTTGCAAACGAAAAAAGCCGTTGAAGACGGCCGTCCGGAGACCATCAAGGTTTTGGTGGATAACGGCGCCGCCAAGGAGAATGTCACCCGCTTTCTGAAAAGCCAGGGGTACGAGTCCGCCGTGACGGAAAACGGCGGGGTTTTCACCATCAGCGCCTCCTCCACGGGTGAGCCTCCGGAGCCGGGTCCCGAGCCCGATTATCTGGCCTGCGACATTCCGGGCGCCCAAAGGAAGATCATGGTGCTTGCCGCGTCCAATTGCATGGGCCGGGGCGACGACGTTTTGGGTGAGAAGCTCATGATGAACTACATCGCCACCTTAAAGGAAATGGGGCCGGAGTTGTGGCGTCTTGTGCTGGTGAACAGCGGGGTGAAGATGGCTATTGAAGGCTCCCAGGTTCTACCCCACATTCTGGACCTGGAAAAAGCCGGCGTGAGCGTGCTGGTTTGCGGCACCTGCCTGGATCATTTCGGGATTTTGGAGCAAAAACAGGTGGGCGAAACCACCAATATGCTGGACATCGTCACGTCCATGCAGTTGGCGGACAAGGTGATCAAAGTCTGATTCCTTTACCCCTCATTCCCATCAATCATAATAACGCCTTGCGAAACGCGCCCTGTTTCCCAAGGCGTTTTTTTGTTTTTTCGCCTCGTTTCATGCATAAATCATCAAAATCATCTTAAAAATAAAGCCCTTATCTCCTTAGTGAAAAAAATTGCCAAGAAGGAAACACTGTGTTAATCTCTCCTGGTTAACGGCCTAAATGGGGAGGAGGGAAAGTTTCAGGACTTTCTTGGGTGTTAGGGTTCGCAAGAGCGCAACGCCGGAAGAGCGTCGGGAGAACGCGATTCTCCCCGTCCCGTGTTGCGTTTTTTTAATTTTCATAAACAATCCTGAAAGGGAAAATAATAACAATGCGTTGGACTATTCGCGCCAAAATCAGCCTGGTTTTTCTTATCGTCATCACCGTGGTCATGCTGCTCTATGCTCGTGTCACCTATATATTCGTCGACAGCCAGGTCAGAAGCTACCTGACGGAATTGGGGGAAAGCACCAAACTGCGTCTGGCCGAAAGCCTTTCCACCGCCGCGGCGACCAAAAACAAGGCATTGGTCCTGGAAATTACGGGCGCCGAAACCGTAGACAAACGCATCCATGCCGTGGTCGTCGAACTGGGGGAAAAGGACGGTAAGTTCCGGACATTGTACACAGGCGTCAGGACTTTGGGAAACGGCGAGTACGAGGAGATTTCGTCCATCGATGTGATCACCCAGGAATGCTACGAAAGAGAAGCTGAAATCAAGAAAGACGGCAAGGTCGTCGGCAGGGTCCGGGCCTACATCACTCAGGAGTACATCAAGGGCCGGGTCCGCAGCACCATGGCTGGCATGATCGGAATGCTTCTGGGGCTTGCTCTGACTTTTTTTGTGGCTCTCAATTTTTCCATAGGCCGGGTGGTGGGAAAGCCTCTCAGGAAAGTGGCCTCTGTCCTGAAAAATATTGCTGAGGGAGAAGGAGACCTTACGGCCCGGTTAGAAGTCAAGGGCCAGGACGAAATCGCCCAGCTTGCCGCCAGCTACAATGTCTTTGTGGAGAAAATTCAGTTTTTGGTGAGCAAAATCAAGGAAAACGCCGACATCCTGGCGACCTCCACCAGCCAGATTTCCGCCACGGCGTCCGAGCTTTCGGCCAGCGCCACGGAAAACTCCTCCACCATGAGCCAGGTTTCCACCACGGCCGAAGAAGTCAAGCAAACCAGCATGCTGGCCCATGAAAAAGCCGAACTGGTCGCCCGGCAGGCCGAGGACTCCGCCCAGATTTCCGAAGAAGGGGAAGAAGCCACCAGAGAAGCCGTGGAAGGCATGCAGCGCATCAAGGACGAAATGGAGTACATCGCCGAAAGCATTGTCAAGCTGAGCGAGCATTCTCAAAATATCGGAGAGATCATCGAAGCGGTCAACGAAATCGCCAACGAGTCCAACCTGCTCTCCGTCAACGCCTCCATCGAGGCCTCCAAGGCCGGGGAATACGGCAAAGGTTTCGGCGTTGTGGCCCAGGAAGTCAAATCCCTGTCCGACCAGTCCAGGCAGGCCACCTCCCAGGTCAAGGCCATCCTCAACGATATCCAGACCTCCACCAGCGCTGCGGTCATGGCCATGGAGCGCGGCTCCAAGGCCGTGGAAACCGGCGTCAAGCTGGCCAGCCGTTCCGGCGAGGCCATTTCCGTGCTTGCCCAAAGCGTGGAAAACTCGGCCAAGTCCGCCGCCCAGATCGCGGCCTCCAACCAGCAGCAGATTGTGGGCTTTGACCAGTTGACCCAGGCCATGGAAAGCATTAGAATCGCCAGCGAGCAAAATACGGAAGGCGCGGTTCAACTGGAAAGCGCCACCGCCCAGTTGCAGTCGCTTGGGCAAAGCCTCAAGGATCTTGCAGGAAGATTCAAGGTGGACTAAACGCATTCCAGCGCGCAGAACAATTCGAACGCGCAAAAATATAAATGGATTTGATTTGTCATGCCGAGTAATCCCCAATACGCCTCCATGAACTTCGGTCCGGGACTCACTTCCCTGGGTAAGAAAATGCTCATCGCCTACGCGGTCATCTACGTCCTTGAACTGGCGGCAACCCACTGGCTCAATCTGGGCATAGTCAGCCGCCTGGCCGTCTACCCGATAGGGAGCGGGCTTTTCGATTGGTGGCAGATCTTCACGCATCCCTTTGTGCACAACCCATACAGCCCCATCGGCTTTTTGCTCATCTGCCTGGTGTTCTTCTTTTTTTCCAACCATGTGGAGCAATACTTCGGCCCGCAAAGATTTCTGGCTTTCTTTTACATCTCCGCCGCAGGGGGCCTGGTTTGCGGCCTGCTTTTAGCCAATGTTCAGGCTTTTTCCCCTCCCTTTATGGGCATGTCGCCCAGCATCCTGGCCATGATTGTGGCTTTCGGGTTTTTAAACCCCGAAGCGACTATTTTGCTCATGTTCGTCCTGCCCATCAAGGCCAAGTACATGAGCTACGCGACCATTGTCGTCACCGCCGTGCTTTTTCTGGCCAAATCCAATCCCGCCGGCGCCTACCACCTGGGAGGTATGGCCGCCGGTTACTTGTACTTTAAATTCGGCCAGGGGGTCTCCCCCATCCTGTGGATCAAGTCCCAATACTTCGCCTGGAAAATGAAACGCTTGAAAAAACGCTTCACCGTCCTGGAGGGCGGCAAGGGCAAGGACGATGACAAACCGACCTATCACTAACTCAACTTTTTTCAAATAAATCGGAGGCTTTTTTAAAGATTCGCCCCAAAGCCCGCTTGATTTTTTCCCTTGACTTCCAGGCCGTGATGTGAGCAGTCTTCCTGTGTTCAAAAAATGAACACTGGGCAGGGGCCATACCCAAAAGCCTATGAAAAAAAACGAAAAATACATTGACGGTCATCAGAGATCTGACCACCGGATGCCGCAAAATGGGCTTTTTCGCCATCGCCGGACAAATAATGTTCAGCTGCGCTTCCTTGCCGATCTGCTTTTGGGGCTTTATCATCCCACAAAGGGCGGGATAACGGTTGACGGTAAGAGCTTCACGGACTATTCCTTGAAGTCATGGCGGGAAAAAGCGGAGTATGTGGGGCGGAAGCCGGTGATATTCAACGCCGGCGTCCGTGGGAACATTTTGGCGGGCAGGCCCGATGCCGCCGAGGATGAAATGATCCAGGCCGCCCGCACAGCCGGGATTTAAGATTGTATCACCGCCACGCCCAATGGTACGGCCTGTCCCAGGGGCCTCTGATGCAGGACATCAAGGACCGTCCGGCGGCCGGCAATCTGACGCCTTCCATATCGCCCGCTTCCGCAGTGAAAGCCGTCAGCCTGGTGCACGCCATTTACCACAGCGTGGAAACCAACGGTTGGGCCAGTCCCGGCGGCGCCGTTTCGGAACGCCTGGGCAAAGAAAAAAAAATCGCATCAAGGGGGAAGAACCAATATGGCGCAGGTTACGGACTTGATCGAAAATAAGGGATTGGATCTGGATGCGACGGAGATGTACGCGGCTATTCTAGGCGAGTCTCCCTCCAAGGGGGCTAAATCGCCTTCGTTGTGGAACGCAGCCTTTGACGGTCTGAATATTTCCGGGTTCATGCACCCCATGGACGTGATCCCCGAAAAGCTGGAGCAGGTCGCCGCCGCGCTGAAAGCGGACAAAAGATACATGGGCGGCGCCGTGACCATGCCCTATAAAATCACCCTGATTCCGTTTCTGGACAGGCTGGAGCCCGAAGCCGAGGTCATTGGCGCGGTCAATGGTATTTATCGCGAAGGAGACGATCTGGTGGGGACCAACACGGACGGCGCAGGCGCCATCCATTGCCTGAAGGCGGATTA
Organism: Desulfatibacillum alkenivorans DSM 16219; assembly: GCF_900142135.1. GTDB lineage: Bacteria > Desulfobacterota > Desulfobacteria > Desulfobacterales > Desulfatibacillaceae > Desulfatibacillum > Desulfatibacillum alkenivorans. Next base: position 5,535 of record NZ_FQZU01000023.1, read on the forward strand.
CGGCGAGGACCTTGCCGGAAAAGCCGTCCTTTTGATCGGAACCGGAGGCGCGGGCTACGCCGTGGCAGCCTATGTTGCAAGGGCCATCGGCGCGGGAGGCAGCCTGTACCTTGCCAATCGCAGCCCGGAACCCGCCGAAAAGCTGGCCGGCAAACTTTCCGTGCAATGCAAGACCAAAGCCGTACCCTTTCCTCTGGAAGCGGGCAGCTTTGGAGACGTGGACATCGTGATCAATTGTTCCAGTCTGGGCTTTGAAAGCTCCAAGCGGGACCGCCGGGGCGCATACTCCCATTTGCATTTCACGCCTCTGGGGCCGGTTGAGGACTCCTTGCGCGTGCCCCTGGGGGAAAACGTCCAGGCCCGATTCCTGGAAGCCGCCAAGGAAGCCGTCTCCGTCAATTTTGCGGCCTCCGCATCCTGTCTGGCGGACATGGGGAAAGCCTACGTCATGGACATCATCTATCAGCCCCGCGAAACCCTCATGCTCTGGCTGGCCAAAAGCCTGGGCTTGAGGACTCAGAACGGCGCAGCCATGAACCTGGAGCAGGCGGTCATCGCCTTCGATAAAGCCACGGCTGCGGCAGGCCTTCGGGAGGCCGACGCAGCCCCGGTTCGGGAACTCATGGGAAAAGTCTGGTAATGGCATTGGTGACAATATTGGGAAGCAGCGGGTTTATCGGCGGCCATCTGGCGGGGAAAGCCAGGGCCATGGGGCATGAGTGCTTTTGCCCGGCCCGGGACGAAGACCTGGCCGGCAAGGACCTGGGCCATGTGGTATACTCCATCGGCCTGACCGCGGACTTTCGCCAACGCCCCTTTGACACGGTCCAGGCCCATGTCTGCCGATTGGCGGAGATTTTGGCCCAGGCCCGGTTCGAGTCCTTTGTGTACTTGTCGTCCACCCGGCTTTACGGCTCGGGCGCCGGAGAGGCCAAAGAGGAAGACGCGCTGACGGCCCGTCCTTCGGACCCGTCGGATTTGTACAATTTGTCCAAGGCAATGGGCGAGTCCCTGTGCCTGCGAGCGTCCGAAAAAACCAAGGTCGCCCGGTTGTCCAACGTGTACGGCCCTGATTTCGGCTCCCGGAACTTTCTGACGGACATCATCGCTTCCGCCGTGGACAACAACGAAATAGTCCTGCGCAGCGCCCTGGACTCGGCCAAGGATTACATCAGCATCGATGATGCCACGGATTTGCTGCTTGCCATGCTTTTTAACGGCAAGGAAAGAATATACAACGCGGCCAGCGGAAAGAACGTCTCCCACGGAGAAATCGTCCGGGCCATTGCAGACGCCGCGGGATGCCGGGTGGAAGTTGCGCCCGATTCTCCCGTGATCCGATTTCCCAGGATTTCCACCGAAAGGGCGGATCAGGAGTTCGGCGGCGCACGCAAAAGCCTGTTGGAAGATATTCCGGCATTGGTCAAGGCTTATCAAACCGCGAAATGAGGATTGTATGAAACTTGTTGTGGAAGGGGATATCGTCAAGGTGATTGAAGGCGGCGAGGTCCGGGAAATGGGCGTCGGGTCCGCCGAAGCCTTTGAGATCATCAGCAAACTTTGGCTGAGGTCCGGCTGGGACGCCAAATACGTGTACGGCTTTTCCTGGTTGGGCAGGCCCGTCATTCAACTGCCCGACGACATGATTCGCATCCAGGAAGTGGTGTATGCGGTCAAGCCGGACGTGATTGTGGAAACCGGCGTTGCCCACGGCGGCTCCCTGGTGTTTTACGCCTCTTTGCTCAAGGCCATGGAAAAGGGCAGGGTGATCGGCGTGGACGTGGAAATCCGGCCTCATAACCGCCAGGCTATCGAAGCGCACGAAATGTTTCCCCTGATTTCCCTTGTAGAGGGGGACTCGGTCGCTCCCGAAATTTTGGGTCAGGTGCAGGATCAAATCGCCCCGGGTGAAACCGTCCTGGTGCTGCTGGACTCCTGCCATACCAAGGAGCACGTCCTCAAGGAACTGGACGCCTATTCTCCTCTGGTCACTCCCGGCTCTTACATCGTGGCCATGGACGGCATCATGAAGGATCTCGTGGGCGCGCCCCGCTCCAATACGGATTGGGACTGGAACAATCCGTCCGACGCCGCTTTGGAATGGGTCGAGGCGCACGACGATTTCATCATAGAGGAGCCGGCCTTCCCCTTTAACGAAGGGGACGTAAAAAGCCGCGTAACCTACTGGCCCAACGCCTTTATCAAACGAGTAAAGTGAGGACTGCATGCAAGTTGTCATCCTGTGCGGCGGACTTGGAACCCGGTTGAGGGAGGAAACGGAATTCCGCCCCAAACCCATGGTGAACATCGGCGCCCGTCCCATCCTGTGGCATATCATGAAGATATACTCCCATTACGGCCTGAACGATTTCGTCCTGGCTTTGGGGTATAAGGGCGAGATGATCAAGGAATACTTCTGCCACTACGAATGGGTGAACAACGACGTCACCCTGGAGTTGGGCAAGCCCGAAAACATGCTCATCCACGATTGCCACGAAGAGGCCGGCTGGCGCATTACCCTGAGCAACACGGGCCCCAAGACCCTCAAGGGCGGCCGGATCAAGAAGATCGAAAAATACATCCAGGGAGATACCTTCATGCTCACCTACGGCGACGGCGTAAGCGACGTGAACATCAAGGGTCTCCTGGATTTTCATAAAAGCCACGGCAAGGCCGTCACCCTGACCGGCGTGAGCCCGGCGAAACGCTTCGGCGAGTTGAAGCTGGACGGAAACCAGGTGGTTTCGTTCCAGGAAAAGCCCGACGCTTCCGAAGGCCTGATTAACGGCGGCTTTTTTGTCTGCAACCGCAAGATTTTCGACTACCTGACCACCGAAGACGACTGCGACTTTGAATACGGACCCCTGGAGCGCCTGGCTGAAGAAGGCGAGCTCATGGTCTATCGCCATCCTGGATTCTGGGCCTGCATGGATACCCTGCGGGACATGGATTATCTGAATGGGCTTTGGGATCGCAACGAATCCCCTTGGAAGGTTTGGGACTGCGACTAAGCTGAGGAAAAACCATGACGGACCGGTTTTATAAAAACAAACGCATATTCCTCACCGGGCACACGGGCTTTAAAGGCGCGTGGCTAAGCCTCTGGCTGTTGGAGGCCGGGGCCGAAGTCATGGGCTACGCCCTGGCGCCTCCGACGCAGCCCAGCCTGTTTTCCCTGGCCGGGCTGGAAGACCGCATGCAAAGCGTGACCGGCGACATACGGGATCCGGACGCTCTTACAAACAGCATGAAGCAATTCCAGCCGGACGTCGTCATTCACATGGCCGCTCAAAGCCTTGTGCGGGAGGGCTATTCCGATCCTGTGGGAACCTTTTCCACCAACGTCATGGGCACGGTCAACCTGCTGGAGGCCGTCAGAAGCGCGGACTCAGTCCGGGCCGTGGTCAACGTGACCACGGACAAGTGCTACGAAAACAAGGAATGGCATTGGGGATATCGCGAAAACGACCGCCTGGGCGGCCACGATCCCTACGCCGGGTCCAAGGCCTGCGCTGAACTGGTCAGCCAATCCTACGCCAAATCCTATTTTGACGCCCCGGGCGCCGCGGCTCTGGCCACGGTGCGGGCGGGCAACGTCATAGGCGGGGGCGACTTCGCCAAGGACCGGCTCATCCCCGACGCCGTGCGTGCGGCCCAGGCAGGAGCGCCCGTGGAAGTGCGCAGCCCGGGCGCCGTCAGGCCGTGGCAGCATGTTCTGGAACCCTTGCGCGGCTATTTGATGCTGGCCCGGAATCTTTACGAGCAGGGCGCCCAATGCGCCGGCGCCTGGAACTTCGGCCCCAGCCTGGAAGACTGCCAGCCCGTGGCCTGGATTCTGGACCGCTTTTTGGACGCCATGGGGCATGAGCCCGGCTGGACCGGCAGCGAAGGAGACCATCCCAAGGAAAGCATTTTCCTGAGGCTGGATTCCTCCAAAGCCAAACTGGACCTTGGGTGGACGCCCAGATTGGACATCAGCCAGTCCTTGAGGCTGACCGCTGAGTGGTATGCAAATTTTCTGGCCGGGGATCAATCCCCGCTGGATTATACAATCAAGCAGATCAGGGAGTATGTTCAGGGCGAATTATGAAGTTTCACGCAACCCCTATAAAAGGCCTTTGGGTCATTGAGCTGGAGCCCTTTGCGGACCATCGGGGCCGCTTTTCGCGTTTGTTCTGCAAAAAGGAGCTGGCCGAAATCGGCCTGCAGGCCGAAATCGTGCAGGTGAATCATTCGGTCACGGTCAACAAAGGGGCGCTCCGGGGACTGCATTTTCAAAACCCGCCTTACGGAGAGGATAAAATCATCCGCTGCCTGCGGGGCGAGGTTTTCGACGTGGCCGTAGACTTGAGGCAAGGATCGGAAACCTTTTTGCAGTGGTTCGGTCAAAGGCTCAGCCCGGAAAACAACCGGGCCATGTTTCTGCCCAAGGGCTTCGCCCACGGCTTTCAAACCCTGCAACCGGAGAGCGAGTTGATCTACTTTCACACCCAGTTTTACGCGCCCGAATACGAAGGCGGCTTTCGTTACAATGACGAATCCATCGGCGTAAACTGGCCCGAGGCGGTCACGGAGATTTCGGACAAGGACCTGGCCTTGCCAACCGTATCAAGCGATTTTAAGGGGATTTAAGGATACTGATTTTATGAAATGCCGTTTTTGTCAAACCCCTTTGGAGCACGAATTCATTGACCTGGGAAACGCCCCTCCGTCCAATGCCTTTTTGACGGAAGAGCAGCTTAACATGCCCGAGACGTTTTTCCCGCTTAAGCTCTTTGTCTGCCACAAATGCTTTTTGGTCCAGATCGACGAGTACAAGGCCAGCGAAGAAATTTTCGATAACGACTACGTGTATTTTTCGTCCTTTTCATCCACCTGGCTGGCCCACGCCCGGAATTACGCGGACATGATAACCAAGCGCCTGGGCCTGAACGCCGATAGCCACGTGGTGGAGGTCGCCTCCAACGATGGTTATCTGCTCCAGTATTTTGTGGAAAAACAGATCCCCTGTTTGGGCGTAGAGCCCACGGAAGGCACGGCCGCCGCAGCCAGGGAAAAAGGCGTCCCTGTTTTGTGCGAGTTTTTCGGCGAAAGCCTGGCCAGGGACCTGAAGGATCAGGGCAAGCAGGCCGACCTCTTGCTTGGCAATAATGTTCTGGCCCATGTGCCGGACATCAACGATTTTGTGGAAGGCCTCAGGATCGCCCTCAAGGATTCGGGGACGATCACCATGGAATTTCCGCACCTTATGCAGCTTGTGGCCCAAAATCAGTTCGACACCATTTATCACGAGCATTTTTCCTACCTGTCCTTTTACACGGTTCGGGAAATCTTCAAGGCCCACGGCCTGGTCCTGTACGACGTGGAGGAATTGCCCACCCACGGCGGCTCCCTCAGAATTTATGCAGGCCATGAAGGGGCCGGACATTCGATTTCCGAAAATGTGGAAAAGCTGCTGGCCAGGGAAGAGGCCGAGGGCATGCGGACCCTGAAGTATTACACCCGGTTGCCAAAGGCGGCGGAAAACATCAAGCTCGATTTGCTGGAGTTCCTCGTCCAGGCTAAAAAACAAGGCAAAAAGGTGGCCGCCTATGGCGCGGCGGCCAAGGGCAACACCTTGCTGAACTTTTGCGGCGTCAAAAGCGACCTCATCGCCTTTGCGGCGGACGCCTCTCCCTACAAGCAGGGGAAGTTCCTGCCCGCCAGCCATATTCCGGTTGCAGCCCCCTCGTTCATCCGGGAGGAAAAACCGGATTATCTGATTGTATTGCCCTGGAACCTGGCTGCGGAAATCATGGAGCAGGAAAAGGGCATCCAGGCGTGGGGCGGGCGGTTTGTCCTGCCCATACCTCAGGTCAAGGTGGTGTAAGGAGTAAGCGGCTTATGAAGATCATTCATGAAAGCGCAAAAATTTCCAGTCTGGCGGACATCGAGGATTCGGTCCGGGGAAGCCGCGTGGTCATCGGCGAAAGAACCATGATCGACTCCTTTGTGAAGATCAAATTCGCAGGCGGCCTGGGAGACGTGGTCATAGGCGAGGATTCCTATATCAACTCCGGCGTGGTCGTGTATTCGGGCAATGGGGTTTCCATAGGAAGCCGCGTGCTGATCGCCGCCAACTGCACCCTGGCGGCCGCCAACCATGAATACAAAGATCCGGAAAGATGCATCGTAGACCAGGGATTCATGGAGTCCCGAGGAGGCATTGTCATCGAAGACGACGTCTGGATCGGGGCCGGGTGCGTTATTCTGGACGGCGCCAAAATAGGCAAAGGCGCAGTGATAGGCGCCATGTCCCTGGTCCGGGGCGAAATCGAGCCTTACGGCATTTACGCCGGAAATCCCATCCAACGGATCGGGTTCAGGAAGTAAATGATGCGCCGCTTATGACAAAACATGGGAAAAAATTCCGGCAGGGTTAGGCGATCTCTTGAAAGTAAAAGGGCGGGTATGAGTTTTTTCGCAGTGTTGCCTATGTTTAACCGTTGCAGGATTTTGGGCGCCGCCCTTCAATCCGCGCTTAACCATACCTCATACTTCTGCGAGTACAGCATGCCCCTGAGTTTGCTCCATACCTGGCGGGCCTCCTTGCTTCGGCCGCAGGCGAGTTGTCCGACAACCCCACCTGTCATTAACCAATCGTTTTTCATATAAATCTGAGGCTTTTTTTTAAACAGGCGCTCCGGCCCCGTTTCACGTTTTTCCCTTGACTTCTCGCATGCGATGTGAACAATCTTCTTGTGTTCAAAAAATGAACACTAAGCAAGGGCGCACCCGAAAGCACATGAAAAAAAAGAAAAGTACATTGGCGGTCATCAGTGATTTGACCGCCGGACACCGGAAAATGGGATTGTTCATTCTGTTGGTGATGGTTCTGGCCGCCTTTTTTGAGGCCTTGGGCCTGGGAATGATCCTGCCGGTGCTATCCCATCTCATGAGCCCCGAGTCCGCCCAGAGCGGGGCCATGGGCGCGTTTGACAAAGTCCTGGCGGTTTTCCCCCAGGAACATAAGATGATCATCCTCCTGGGGGCTTTGCTGGCTGCCTTTTGGTTCAAGAACATTCTTGCCGCAGCTCTTCGGGGATTGAACGCCCATTTTACGTTCAAGCTGCGGGAAATATGGTCCACCAAGCTGCTTTATCAATATCTTCGTATGCATTACTCCCAGGTCCTGGAATCCAAACAGGGGGTTATGCTGCATAACGCCATTGTCGAGCCTAGGCAGGTGGCTTTTTCATTTCTAATTTTATTGCAGCTTGTGACAAAACTGATTTTGTTCCTGGCTATCGCTTTGGTGCTGGTGGCGACCGATTGGAAGGTCACCCTGTGGCTGGCTGTTATTGTGGCGACCATTTTTGTCTCCATCAACAAGTTGATCACAACCTATTCCATCCGTTTCGGCAAGAAGCGATTGAAGATAGACCAGGAAACCAATTCCATCGGCGTGGAAAGTCTTGGCGCCGTCAAGGAGGTTAAGGCCCTTGGCATGGAAGGGCGGTATAAAGCCCTGTTAAAGGAAAGGATGGAACGGTACCGCCGCATTAATACGGCGTTCGCCATCGTGAATCACCTGCCTGAAAACCTGATTGAAATATTGGCGGTCACCGGAGTGGTTTCCGTGTTCGGATACATTCATCTAACCGGTGCGACTCAGACCACGGACGTGCTGGCGAAGATGGGCTTTTTTGTCATTGCCGGGCAAAAAATGTTCAGTTGCGTTTCCTTTGTACTGGCTCAAAGAATGAAGTTCGCCTCCATGGAGCCCGGCATGTTTCTCATCTATGAAGCCATCCATCATCCGGAGGAAATGGAGGCGTTGGCCCAGGGGGAATCCTTCCGGAGCCTGGAGCAGGGAATTAAGCTGGAGCGTGTGGGCTTTTCCTATAGGACCGGAAGTCCGGTTTTAAAGGATTTTTCCATGGAAATTCCGGTGAATAAAATGACCGCCGTTATCGGGCCGTCCGGCGCTGGAAAATCCACCATCGCGGATTTGCTTTTGGGCCTCCATCACCCCCAGGAGGGACGGATTACGGTTGACGGTAGGGACTTGTCGGATTATTCCTTGAGGTCATGGCGGGCAAAAGTGGGCTACGTAGGGCAGGAGCCGGTGATCTTCAATGTGAGCATTCGGGAGAACATCCTGGCCGGCCGCCCTGGCGCCTCGGAGGATGAGGTGATTCAAGCCGCCCGGATCGCCCGAATCCATGATTTTGTTGGCACTTTGCCGCAAGGTTACGACACAATAGTGGGCGACCGCGGCGCAAAATTGTCCGGCGGACAGAAGCAGCGCGTGGTTATTGCACGGGTGATCATCCGCAATCCGTATTTGTTCATCTTTGACGAAGCCACCAGCGCCCTGGACAGAGAAACCGAGGCGGAAATCACCGCCGCCATGGAGGACCTTGCAGGGCATAGAACGTTGTTGGTCATCGCCCACAGGTTGTCTACAATCAAAAAAGCGGATCATGTGTACGACCTCTCAAAGGTATAAAAGATGTGGAAAAATACTGGCCAATGCATTTTTGAAGAGAGCGGCCTGAGGAGGGCAATGTCTTGAGTAGTGTACCCAGTTCAAGGAATGAGGCGCAACCCTTGGTTTCCGTGGGCGTGCCCGTTTATAACGCCGTCAAAACCATCGGCAGGACCCTTGATTCCTTGATTAATCAGGATTATGACAATCTGGAAATCATTGTTTCCGACAATTGCTCCGACGATGGAACCTATGAACTGTGCCAGGAGTACGCCAGGGAAGATGACCGTATAGTCGTCTCCCGCAATAATGAGAATATTGGCGCAGGAGATAATTTTTTGCTGGTCTGCAGGAAGTCGTCAGGAAAGTATTTTTTTTGGGCTGCAGGAGACGATCGATATCAGCCCGAATTCGTGGGCGCGTTGGTGCAGGATTTGGAAAACAGACCGGATGCAGTGGTTTCCCTGCCGCAAGTTACTTTAGAAAAGTCTACGGGAATCCCTGACTGCGTGGTGGACTTTGATGGCGATAAAGACCCCTACACCATGCCTGAAAGAGAACTTGTTCGCAACCTGATTTCATTCCAGACGGACATGAAATACTTGAGATACAATATGTTCATTCATGGTTTATGGCGTCACGAGCGCATCAAGGATTTGCATTTGTGGTATTCGTTTACAAGAAATATGGAAAGACCGTTATTGGCGAATATGGCCATGAAATATAAGTTTTCGTATGTTGCTAATAACCTCATGACCAAAAGAATACATGAAAGATCGTTTAAGTCGCGGAATCCGGATGATCCTATTTCTACAGCAAAACGAAGGACGGGACTTTGGGGCCGTTACTTTTTTATTTTTAGCCTGATGTTCAAAGATCCGTTAATCAGGTCTTCTAAACAATACGCCATTCTGGCGAGTTTGATTTTTGAGATGCTGTTGAAGGTTTCGGTCCACAGGCTGCGATTCCGGGCCGGGTCTATCCGTAGGTTTGGACGGGCTAGCTGATTTTGGGCAATAATCCAAAATATTGGCGATCTCTTAAAGAAAACAGGTTACTTATATGAATTACGCGGCTGTCAGATACCGAGCCATCGAAAAAATTTCCAGCCCCATCCTCACGGCAATGGCCCGCATGAACATGGCCCGGGCCGCGGCGGTGTTTATCGGCGCTCACATGAGGACGGAGCAAAGCGCCGAAGGCGCCCATCCGGTCAACATCGTGTACCTTCCCAAGCCGGGCCATACCGAAGACATCATGGCCTGCTTCAAGGGGCGGGAGCGCTACGGCATCCTTACCCTGGACCGCAAACTGGTCAAGGCGGTGTTTGCGGCTTTTCTGCCCAAAACCATGGACGACAACAACTACAAAACCGCCGACGCCCAGGCCAACGCAGCCAAGCTAAGGCTCCGGGCCTTTTGGGTGCGGGTGCTCAAATACCTGCAGCCCTCCCTGAATTTTCATGCGCTGTTTACAGGCAATTTTTCCTACGCTTCCGAACAGGAACTGGCCGCCGCCTGTACGGAATTGGGCGTCCCTTTCATCGCCCTGCACAAGGAGTGCATGAAAACCCCGGGCCTGCGCCCCTTTTATGTGGACGTGTACAAAACCCGCAAGATTCCTTTTCAGGGAACGGCCATCTGCAATTACAACGAGATGGAAACGGGCATCCAGGCCGAAGCCGGGGTGTTCGACCCGGACAGGATAAAAATCGTGGGCATGCCCCGCTTGAGCCGGGTGCACTGGCGCAGGGAGGACCTTGTCCGTTCCGGCAATAAGGCCGACGCGCCTACGATCCTGTTTTTTTCCTTCAATTCCAAGGCGGGGCTTCCGGTTTTGGGACGTAAAATCCCCGGCTCCTATGAAACCCTGCAGGCCGGGCTGGAAAAACTGAATGTGGAAAGAGCCTCTGACGCCTGCCATCATGCGTTGGTGAATCTGGCCAGGGAAAACCCCGGAATCAAGGTCATCATCAAAACCAAGGGCGACCAGAAAGCCAGGCGCTTTATGACGCGTTTGTTCGGCGAAAATCCGGACTTTCCGTCCAATCTGCATTTGGCCGAGGGCGGAGACCTTCTGGATATGCTGAGCCAGGCGACCGTCGCGGCCAGCTTCAACTCCACCACCCTGTTCGAGGCCATAGCCCTGGATAAGCCTGTGGTGGTTCCCTGGTTTTACGAAATCACCGACCCCGCTCTCAAGCCCTATATCCTGGATATGGACGACGCGGTGCTTTACGCCCATTCCGAGGAGGAATTTTGCTCCATGTTGAAGGATCTGGCCCTGAAGCCCCATGAGGGAGGGAGGGAGCTTTCCCAAACCTCGCAGCGTCTTTTGGAAAAATGGTGCGGCAACCCGGACGGCAAGACAGGGGACAGGGTCCGGCAAGTTCTGGACTCCCTGCTGTCAAAATCCGATTAACGATCAATTTACGGATAGATAAAATTTATGAGCCTGGATAACAACAAACCGGTTTTGGTCTACTACACCATGTTGAACTACGCCCCGGCGGCGGAAAAACTCATGACCGATAATTTTCGGGTGATCATCCTGGAAAACCCGGACGAACTCAAGCCCGTGGTCATGGATCGCGCCGAAGTGCTTCTGGCGCCCCTGGGCTATTACCTGGGCAGGGAGATCATGGACGCCTGCCCCAAGCTCAGGGCCATCGGCTCCAACACCACGGGCCATCCCCACATTGACGTGGATTACGCCCGGGAAAAAGGCGTCAAGGTGGTGACCCTCAAGGACCATCAGGACTTTCTGGACACCATCACCCCCACGGCCGAGCTCACCTGGGGCCTGATCATCGCCCTGACCCGCAACATCGTCCCCGGCTTCAAATCCGTGCTGGACGGCCAATGGGCCCGATGGCCCTTCGGCGGCAAGGCCATGCTCTCCCGCATGAGCCTGGGCGTGGCCGGTCTTGGCAGGCTGGGCAAGCTGGTGGCTTCCTACGGCGTTGCATTCGGCATGGACGTCAAGTATTACGATCCTTTCGTGGAAAAATCCCCGGTGGAGGGCGTGACAAGACTTTCCTCCATGGAATCGCTGGTGGAGAGCAGCGACATCGTGACGATTCACATCCCCCACGAGCCGGAAACCGAAAACCTGTTCTCCTCCGAAATGTTCGATAAATTCAAGGACGGCGCCTTTTTCGTCAACACCTCCCGGGGCGAGTTGGTGGATCACGACGCCTTGCTGAAAGCCCTGGAGTCCGGCAAGCTGGCCGGCGCGGCCGTGGACGTCCTGGACGGCGAGTTCGACCCGGATTTTGTGAACAAAGTCCTGGATCAACCTCTGGTGAAATACGCCCAAGAGCACGACAACCTGATCATCACTCCCCATATCGGCGGGTCCACCCTGGACGCATGGAGCCTGACCCAGGAATACACCATTGCCAAGATCATCGAGGGGCTGGGGCTGTAAATCGCCCCTAATGAAATTAATGGATGGATGGAAAGCGGCGAGGATATTTAAATATGAGTGAAGATTACGAAATTCTCGGACTCATCCCGGCGCGGGGCGGCTCCAAGTCCTTGCATAAAAAGAATATTGCATTGTTGGGCGGCCATCCCCTTTTAACCTGGGTGGCCCGGGCCGGAAAGCAATCCCAAAGCCTGTCGCGCATCCTGTGCTCCACGGACGACGAGGATATTGCCTCGGTTTGCCGTGAGCACGACATAGAAGTCGCCGAGCGTCCCCCTGAATTGGGCCAGGACGACACCCACATCGTAGACGTGATGGTGGACCTGGTCAAAACCCTGGAGGAAAGGGAGGGCTATCGCCCCAAGGCCGTGGCCCTGCTGCAGCCCACCTCGCCCTTTTTGCTGGCAGAGCATGTTGACGATTGCTGCCGGGCGCTCATGGCCGATCCCAAGGCCCATTCGGCCCAGACCATCAGCCGCTTTCCCTCCATTTTTCACGCCTTCAACCAAAGGATTATTGAGGACGAAGGCTACGTGCGCTTTCGCTACATGGAGGAGCGCAAGGTCTGCTACAACAAGCAGCGTAAGCCCGAGCATTTCATCCTGGGCAATTTCATCGTCACAACCACCGAGGCTTTGATTAACGAACGGGAAGTCTTCGCCCTGCCTTCCATACCCGTGGAGGTCCCCTATTCCTATGCCCTGGACGTGGACGGCCCCGAGGATTTTGAAACCGCTGAATGGTATTTGAAAAGCGGCAAGGTAAAGGGTTTTGATCTATAAATTATAAGGCGGATCGCGTCTTAACCCCTATGAAAGAATGAGGCGTTTCATGAAAGAAACGGATAAACAAAGCGCAAGCACTTACGATTTTGTGCAGCAAACCGGCCGGGACAAGTATTTCGCCGCCAGGGACAGGGAGATCGCCCTGCTTTCCGACGGCGCCGGCGGCATCAAGCCCGAGTTCGCTGAGCCCGTGGAAAAATGCCCGGTCTGCGGCTGCGGCCAAAGCGAGCTATGGTTCAAAAAGCAGGGCTTTGAATTCCGGCGCTGCAAAAACACGTCTGTATGCGGCCATATTTTCGGCAATCCCCAGATCAACGAAGACGCCCTGAACGACTGCTATCGCGGCGCGGGCGAAGGCGGCGAGTGCGCCGAGGTTTCCGCCAACGACCTGTGGATCGAGGTTCTGCTCTCCCAGGCCAACGCGTCATACGACAAAGGCAAGTACCAGCGCGGCATCGACGCCATGCAGACGGCTCTGGGAACGGACAAGCCGGGCCGGGTTCTGGATATCGGCTGCTCCATCGGCCATTTTCTGGCCCTGGCCAAGGAAGCCGGCTGGGACGCCGTGGGCCTGGAACTGAACGAAAAGGCCGTGGCTTATGCCACCAAGGAGCTTGGCCTGGACGTGCGCCCTCAGTTGCTGGACGAGGCCGGCTTCCCGCCCGAATCCTTTGATGTGGTCACCCTCTGGGGCGTTATCGAGCACTTGAAACGGCCTGTTGAGGTAATCAGCCAGATCGCCGAAATCCTCAAACCCGGCGGCATCCTCCTGACCTTTTGCCCCAACGGCGCCAGCATGGTCTGCCGGGTCCTGCGGGAGCACGCAGCCACGTTCGACGGCCGGAACCATCCCTCCTACTTCACGCCCCAAAGCATCAAGTACGTCATGGAGCAATCCGGGCTGGAAAATATAGCCATTTCCTTTCATCAGCCGGACCTGGACGCGGTGTTGAATTACCTGGAAGGCAGGGATCCTTACTTGCGGGATGAGCAGGAAAAAGGCCCTCTGCACGCATTCTTTTCCGGCGAAAACAGGCCCAAGGCCGAGGATTTCATCCGGGAAAACGGATACGGCTACAAGATGATGACCTTAAACAGAAAGCCGGTATAAGAGGGCGCCATGGCCTTTGAATTTGCCAATCAGTTTGAGATTGACGGACGCCCCGTGGGCGCCGGATGCCCGGTGTACATCATCGCCGAGGCGGGCGTGGCCCATTTCGGCAGTTTGAAAAAAGCCTATGACCTGGTGGATCTTGCCGTGGAAGCCGGAGCGGACGCCGTCAAGTTCCAGGTGTTTCAGGCGCGCAAACTCATCTCCAGCGCCTCCCGGGAATGGATCGACCGTTTGTCCTCCAGGGAGCTGCCTTACGATTCCTTTGTGAAAATCGCCCAATACTGCCGGGAAAAATGCATCACATTTTTCGCCACGGCCCACGACGAGCCCAGCCTGGACTTTTTGGATTCCCTGGAAACGCCTGTGTATAAAATCGGATCGGGCGAAGTGGAAAACTGGCCCTTTATCCGCAAGGTCGCCCAAAAGGGCAAGCCGGTGATTTTATCCACGGGCATGTACACGGAAGAGCAAATGCAAGAGGCCGTGGACATCTTCGCCAAGGCGGGCAACCCCCAACTGGCCGTGCTTCATTGCGTCACGGCCTATCCCACGGCGCCCCGGCTGATCAATCTCCGCGCTATCAAAGCCATTCAAGACATGGGCGTGATCGCCGGGTATTCGGACCACACCATGGGGTATCACATCCCTCTGGCCGCCGTGGCCATGGGCGCAGCCGTCATTGAAAAGCACATCACCCTGGATTACGACGTGCCCAACGCCCAGGACTGGAAAGTCTCCTGCGGGCCGGACGACCTGCATCTTTTTGTGGAGCAGGTCCGGGAGGTGGAGGAAAGCCTGGGCAGCGGGGCTAAAAGCCCCAATAAGGCCGAAAAGCAAAGCCTGGCCTGGGCCCGCAAAAGCATCGTCTCGGCCTGCGCCATCAGCGCCGGCCAGTGCATCACCGAAGACATGCTGGTGTGCAAAAGGCCCGGAACCGGCATTTCCCCCGCCGAATTTGAAAAGGTTCTGGGCAGGGAGGCGGCCGTTGACATCCGGGAAGACGAATTGATTACATGGGAGCAATTGCGTTGAAAATGAAACTATGCCTGGTCATCACTACGAGAGGCAATTACGCCAAGGTCAAGTCCATCATACAGGCCGCGGAAAACGACCCGGACGTGGAACTGCAGATCATCGTGGGGGGCGGCGCCATTCTGGCCAAGTACGGCAACATCGCCGATTCCCTCACAACCATGGGCGTGAACGTGGATCGGCGCATCCATTTTCTGGTGGAAGGCGAAACCCCGGTCACCATGGCCAAAAGCGCCGGCTTGGCCGTCAGCGAGTTCACTACGGCTTTTGAAAACCTCCAGCCGGACGTGGTCATGGTCATCGCAGACCGCTTCGAATGCCTGTCCATCGCCATGACCGCCTCGTACATGAATATCCCCGTGGCGCACATGGAAGGCGGCGAGGTTTCCGGCTCCATTGACGAAAGCATCCGCCACGCCATCACAAAACTCTCCCATGTGCATTTCCCCGCCACCCGGGAAGCCGCGGACCGCATCATCAGAATGGGCGAAGCGCCCGAAACCGTGTTCCCCGTGGGCGCCACCAGTCTGGACGTCATCGCCGGCCTGGATCTGGACAACCTGCAGCCGATTATGGAAAAGCAGGTTTCCGCAGGCGTGGGCGCCCGGGTGGACCTTGCCCAGCCTTATTTGACGGTCATCCAGCATCCGGTCACCACCGAGTACGCCGAAAATCTGGAGCACGTCAACCAGACCCTGAACGCCATCCACGAGCTGGGCATGGGAACTATATGGATCTGGCCCAATATGGACGCGGGATCGGACGGCATATCCAAAGGCATCCGGATTTTTCGCGAGAAGCACGTGGACGCGCCCATGCACTTTTTCAAAAGCCTGCCCATCGAACATTACGCGCCCCTGCTTAAAAACGCCAAGGCCATTGTGGGCAATTCCTCCAGCGGCATTCGCGAGGCCGCCTTTCTGGGAACCCCCTGCGTGAACATCGGCTCCCGCCAGTCAGGCCGGGACCGGAGCAGCAACATTATCGACGTAGGCTACGACAAAGCCGAGATCAAAGCCGCCATCCAAAAACAGCTGGACCACGGCCGGTACGAAGAAAATCACATGTGGGGAGACGGCAAGGCCGGCCCGAAGATTTTGGAGATTTTAAAAACCTTTGATTTTACTATCCAAAAACGGATTTGCTATTAGGAGCGCCGCCTTTTTTATGCAAGACAAGCCGTACATATTCTTACCCGTTGAAACCAAAGTGCGGGAACTGCATTCCAAAACCTTGCTTGCCTGTTATGCGGCGGAAGCCGGGTTCTCCGTTGTATTGGGCCAGCAGGCGGAGCTTTTACGCCGCATTAAATTTCTTCCCGCCGGCATCTATGTGGAAAAGGGCGTGGCCCCCATGAAAGCGCCGGGAGTTCGCCTTCTAAAGGATCTTGGCCATAAGGTCGCCGCCTGGTGTGAAGAGGGGCTGGTCATTGTGGATCAGGAAACCTACGCCAGGGACCGGGTTTCGGAGGAAGTGTTCTCCATGCTGGATGCTTTTTACGCCTGGGGCGAGGTCCAAGCGGGCGCCATTGCCCTGAAAATGGGGGATCAGACTGAAAAGACCGTAATCGCCGGCAATCCCCGGTTTGATCTGTTGCGGGAGCCGTATCGGATTATTTTTGAAAAGGACGCTCAAGATATCCGATCCCGGCATGGCGAATTTTTGCTTGTGAACACCAACTTCGGCCTGTTCAATAATTTTTTTGGGCGGGATTATTTTGTGGAAAATCTCATGCGCCGCTATGGGCGCATTCAAGGCCCGGAGCACGAAGCCTTTCTGAAAGAATGGGTGGCCCATGTAGGCAGGGTTTTCGAGGCGTACAAGGCCTTTTTGCCGGCTCTCAGCAAAGCGTTTCCGAACCTGAAAATCGTCCTGCGGCCCCATCCGTCGGAAAATCACGAAGAATGGAAAGAGGCCGCCCGCGGCTTGTCCAATGTAGAGGTCATCCACCAAGGCAATGTCATCCCCTGGATATTGGCTTCCAGGGTCCTGGTGCATAATTCATGCACCACAGGAGTGGAATCCTATATACTCGGCAAACCCGTAGTCGCATATCGGCCGGTGCTTTCTCCCGTCTATGAGTATGAGTTGCCCAAAGCCGTCAGCATCTCCGCTTTTTCCCAAGAAGAAACAATTCAGGTGATCCAAGATTGTCTGGATGACAAACTCAAGACGGCGCCTGAGATCGCCGTGGGCCGAAAATACGCGAGAAACATTGACGGGCCGTACTCCTGCGAGACCATCGTCGAGTCATTAAAAGCTCTTGCCCAAGAAAGGCGTCCGGAATCTTATGGGGCCTTAAAAGCCGCCAGGGCGCGTTTGTCCTGGATAGCCAAAGACGGTTTGTATGGCGCAAAGGTAATGGTCAATAATCTGATCGGCCGCAAGGGAGAGTATCAGGAGTACGAAAAACAAAAAACCGGAGTCATCAAACACAAGGAAGTGGAGGATATTATTCGCGCGTTCGCTCAATCTTCCGGGCTGTTTTCCTCCGTTCATGCAAAAACGCTCAATGGCGCTAAGATGTGTCTGAAGATTACAAAAGACTAACCGGCTGCGGAGGGCCTGCAGGAAAATGGATATGAGAGAAGTTAATAATAAAACGGGTCTTTTTCTGGAAACTATGGTCCGGCAGGGATTGTATGCGCATCCGAAAAGGCTGCAGTTCAAGATGAACAGGCTATTCCGGGATATTGATTTTCACGGCAAGCGAGTTTTGGACATAGGGGCCGGGGCGGGGCTATATACCTTTTATGCAGCCTGTCAGGGCGCGAAAGAAGTGGTCTCCATCGAACCGGAAGCAGACGGAAGCACCACCGGAGTGACGGAAAAGTTTTATTTTCTGCAACGGCAATTAGGCCTGGAAAACGTCACGCACAAGGCCGCGACTCTCCAGGATTTTGAAGCGGACGGCCGCGTCTTTGACGTCATCATGCTGTACGACTCTATCAACCACTTGGACGAAAACGCCTGCATTCATTTGCTGGAAGACCAGGAATCCTGGAATATTTATAAGAACTTATGTTCTAAGATTTTCCATATGGCCGGGCCGGGCGCAAAAATTATTGCCTGTGATTGCGGCAGAAACAATTTTTTCGATAAGATAAATATCACCAATCCTTTTGCGCCCTCCATAGAATGGCATAAGCACCAGAATCCTGAAACCTGGGTCAGGCTTCTAGCGGGCGCGGGTTTTACAAACCCAATTGTGCGTTGGCATCCCCCAAACATTTTGGGCGCCTTGGGCGACTCCCTGCTGGGAAATTCTGCGGCGGCCTATTTTTTTACTAGTCATTTTCAATTGAATATGGAAGCGTCCTGAGGCAGAGTGGGAAACTCCATAAGACATAAAACGGATAAAATTCGTTTGCTATTATTGGCCAGCGCCCTGGACGCCGGAGGCGCCGAACGGCAACTGGTCGCTTTGGCCAAAGCCCTGGACAAAGACGCCTTTGAGGTGACTGTCTGCCTTTTTTACGAACGCGGCCCTTTGCTCAAGGACCTGGAAAACCAGCCGGGAATCGATATTTTTCTGTTGAATAAAAAAGGCCGGTGGGATCTGTTTTCCGCCTGCGCCCGACTCATCAAGGAGTTTCGCCGCCGCCGCATCCAGGCGGTGTACTCTTTTTTGCCCGGCCCCAATATCTATGCAATCCCCTGCGCCAGGCTGGCCGGCGGAGTCAAAGTGATCTGGGGCGTCCGGGCCTCGGACAAGGACTTGAACAGTGCGGGCTGGTTCGCCCGCATGTTTTATTTTGTGGAAAAAAGCCTGTCCGGCTTTCCCCATCTGATCGTCTCCAACTCCCAGGCCGGAGCGGCCGACGTCATAGCCCGGGGATTTCCCCAGGCCAAGGTGGAGGTGATCCACAACGGTATCGACGCAGCCAGGTTCGTAAAAAACGCGCAAAAGGGCAGGGTGCTGCGGGAAAAATGGGGCGCGCCCGAGGGCTGCACCGTGTTCGGCGTGGTCGCTTCCTTAAGGCCCATGAAAGGCCATCGATATTTCCTGGAGGCGGCACAACTCGTTTCAAAACAAGAAGATGACGTGCGCTTTGTGTGCGTGGGCCCCAAGCCCGGCCCGGCCCGGCGGGAGTTTGAAGACCTGGCCGTCCGGCTGGACGTGGCCGGCAAAGTGATCTGGGCCGGCCCTCACTCGGACATGCCGGCCGTCTACGGCGCTTTGGACGTCCTGGTGTCCTCCTCGGTGGAGCACGAAGGCTTTTCCAATTCCATCGGCGAGGCCATGAGCTGCTCGCTTCCCTGCGTGGTCACGGACGTGGGAGACTCCGCCCTTATTGTGGGGGATTGCGGGATTGCCGTTCCGCCCCGAGACTCGGAAAAACTGGCCCGGGGCATGCTGGAAATCAGGAAGCGCATTGCAATTGAACCTGATTTATGTCAAAAAAACAGGTCAAGAATTCAGGATAATTTCGATGTGAGCTTACTGGCCGACAGGACCGCCCAGGCCGTTCGCAAAGTCCTGGGCAAGGACGAAAGCCGGTAAGAAAGGGTAGTTGCATGGAGTCATTCCTTAAAGGAAAGAGGGTGTTGGTCACCGGAGCCTGCGGCACGGTGGGTTCGGAACTGGTGCGCCAGTTGTTGGAAGAGCATCAGGTGGAGGAGCTGATCGGCCTGGACAACAACGAAAGCGAGTTGTTTTTCCTGGAGCAGCGTTTTCAGAAGAACGCCAACGGCCGTTTTTTTCTGGCCGACGTCCGGGACGAACACAAGCTGGCCCGCAAGATGCGCGGCGTCCACGTTGTTTTTCATTCCGCAGCCTTCAAGCACGTGATCCTCTGCGAAAAATCCCCCTTTGAAGCGGTCCGCACCAATATCATGGGCGTGCAGAACATCATCACGGCCGCGGCCGACAACAAGGTGGAGCGGGTCATCTTCACCAGTTCGGATAAAGCCGTAAACCCCACCAACGTCATGGGCACTTCCAAGCTCATGGGCGAACGCCTCATGACCGCTGCCGACTCCAACTCCCGGGACGGCGGCCCCATTTATGCCTCCACCCGTTTCGGCAATGTGCTCGGCTCCCGGGGATCGGTCATCCCCATATTCCGGGAGCAAATCCGCAAGGGCGGCCCCGTCACCCTGACCGATCCCGGCATGACCCGCTTTATCATGAGCCTGCCCCAGGCCGTGCAGCTGGTGATCGACTCCGCCTCCCTGGCTTGCGGCGGCGAGGTCTTTGTCACAAAAATGCCCTCCATCAAAATCAGCGATCTGGCCCAGGTGATGATCGACGAACTGGCCGCAGAATTCGGCCGCGATCCCCAGTCCATCGAGATAGCAAACATAGGCATCAAGCCCGGCGAGAAAATGTACGAGGAATTGATGAGCCACGAGGAAACCCGCAGAGTGTGGGAGCTTCCCAAGTACTTTGCGGTGCTGCCGGCGTTCACCTCCTTGTATCGCGAGGTTTCCTACGATTACCCCCAGGTGGCGGGTAAAACAGTGGACAACCCTTATAACTCAGGCATCGAGGAAAACATGAGCCGGGAAGCCCTGGCCGCCTTTTTAAAGGAAAACAACCTGCTATTTGAAGGCGATAAGGGGAAAGAGCACCCGAGTCAGCGTTATTTTCCCTAAAAAGCATCTACATACAGATTGAATATACGGAGCGACTCATGCGCGTTTTGATTTTAGGAGGAGACGGATATCTTGGATGGCCCACGGCCATGCAGCTTTCGGCCCTGGGCCACGAAGTGGCCGTGGTGGACAACTACCTGCGCCGGAACATCTGCCGCGAGATGGACGTCCGCCCCTTGTTTGAAGTCCCCTCCCTGGACGAACGGGCCGCAATCTGGAAGGAAAAATCCGGCAGGGACGTAAAAGTCTTCATAGGCGACCTTATGGATTGGAGCTTTACCGCCGAGGTGTTTGAAAAAATCAAGCCCGAAACGGTCATCCATTACGCCGAGCAGCCTTCCGCGCCCTATTCCATGGCTAGCCGCCGGGCCGCAACCCTGACCCTGAAAAACAACCTGGAGGCCACGGCCAACACGATTTTTGCGGTGCGCGAGTTCGCCCGGGACGCCCATATCGTCAAAATCGGCACCATGGGCGAGTACGGCACTCCCAATATCGACATTGAAGAAGGCTGGATCGACATCGAGCACAAAGGCCGGTCCCAGAAGTTTTTGTACCCCCGCCAGGCCAGCAGCCTGTACCACACCACCAAGATCATGGACACGGACATGCTCTGGTTTTACGTGCGCATGTGGGGCCTCAGGGTGACGGACCTCATGCAAGGGCCGGTCTACGGCCTGATAACGGATGAGAGTCAGGACGACGAGCGGCTGTTTCCGTTTTTCAACTACGACGAGTTGTTCGGCACGGTCCTCAACCGGTTCATCGTCCAGGCCGTGGTGGGCTACCCTTTGACCGTGTATGGCTCCGGCGGCCAGACAAGGGGCTATTTGAACATCAAGGACACCCTGAACTGCGTCCGGCTGTCTTTGGAAAATCCGCCAGAAAGACCGGACCTGCGCATCTTCAATCAGTTCACGGAGACTTTTTCGGTGAATGAACTGGCGGAAAAAGTGCAGCGGGTCGGCAAGTCTCTGGGGCTGGACGTGGAGGTCAAATCCGTGCCCAATCCGCGCAAGGAGGCGGAGGAGCATTATTATAATCCGTCGCACACGGGGCTTTTGGATTTGGGCCTTGAGCCAAATTTTTTAACAGATGATGTCATGGCGCAAATGATGGAAGTTGTCATGAAGCATAAGCACAATATTTACCGCGATTCCATTTTCCGGGGCGTCAAATGGGATTAATTTCAGGCCCCTGGATGTGCAAATCTTCTTGACAAGATGATTTTTCAACGGTATCGTTGATCCATCGTTGGACAAATGCTTGATAATTTTTGATAAACCAAGAGTATTGCGTTAACGGGAGCACCTTGCCAATGGCACTTACCAAAGCTCAGATAGTGGAGGAAATCCACAACCAGTTAGGTCTTCCAGCAAAACAATGCGCCACCATGGTAGAGGACCTCCTTGAAATCATCAAGTCTTCCCTGGAAAACGGTGACGATGTGTTGATTTCCGGTTTCGGAAAATTTCGCGTGCGCGACAAATCGCAACGCCGGGGAAGGAATCCTGCCACTGGCGACAGCATCATCCTTGACGCCAGGAAGGTGGTTACCTTCACCTGTTCCGGGGTCCTTCGGGATCGCATTAATTCCAACGAAAAGGGGTAGTCTGCCCCGGGCAGGGCCTGTCATTTAGTCTCCGCTCGTTTTTTGTACGCAATTATGAATCTGCCCAAGAAAGTTTTGGTCACTGGCGGAGCCGGGTTTTTAGGATCCCACCTGTGCGAGCGCTTGCTGAATGACTCCTGTGAAGTCCTGTGCGTGGACAATTTTTTCACGGGCTCCCGGCAAAACGTCCTGCATTTGATGGATAACCCCCGTTTCGAGCTCCTTCGTCACGATATCACCTTTCCCTTATACGTGCATGTGGATGAAATTTACAACCTGGCCTGTCCGGCCTCGCCCATCCATTATCAAAACGACCCGGTCATGACCACCCGGGTGAACGTGCACGGCGCCATCAACATGCTGGGGTTGGCCAAAAGAGTGTCTGCGAAGATATTCCAGGCGTCCACCTCCGAGGTGTACGGCGATCCTGAAATCCATCCCCAGCCTGAATCCTATTGGGGCCACGTGAATTGCGTGGGGCCCCGTTCGTGCTATGACGAAGGAAAACGCTGCGCCGAAACCCTGTTTTTCGACTATTACAGAGAACACGGCCTGAAGATCAAGGTGGCCCGCATCTTCAATACCTACGGCCCCCATATGCATCCCCAGGACGGCAGGGTGGTTTCCAATTTCATCATGCAAGCCTTGCGGAACGAGCCTATCACCGTGTACGGCGACGGCTCCCAAACCCGTTCGTTCTGCTATGTGGACGACCTGGTGGAAGGCTTTATCCGCCTCATGAATTCCTCCGACGAAGTGACCGGCCCCATGAACCTGGGCAACCCCGGGGAATTCACCATTCTGGAACTGGCGGAAAAGGTCATATCAATCATTGGCTCCTCCTCCAAAATTTCCTTTTTGGACCTGCCTGCGGACGACCCGAAACAGCGCAAGCCGGACATCACCCTTGCGAAAGAGGTTCTGGACTGGGAGCCCAAAATCCGCTTGGAGCAGGGCTTGCTAAAGACCATCGCCTATTTTGACAATCTGCTTTCCAGCTCCTGATTCTTTTTTTAAAAAATGAGAATAAAAAAAGCCGGCCCTGTTTTTCAAGGCCGGCTTTTGCTTTCGTTATTATTGTACACATTGAGCGATTTCTGTTGGGTTTGAAGTCCGCGCAGGTTTTCGCCGTGGGATGCTCAACGCAGGACTTCTTAACCCATGCGGCAAGGTTGGGTAGAGCCCCGCGAAACCCAACAAATAGCGGCGCCAGAATGTTCCAAGCGCTTCTTTCCGCACCGGCGCGCTCCCCCGTCCCGGCCGCCTCAGGAGCATTAGCGCGGCCGGGGACGGCTCCAACGCGAATGGGCTGGCGGAAACCGAGTTTGATTTTGGAAAGGGCGGCCCAGGCACGGTTTTTATTTGCCTGGGGCCGGAGGCCAAAAGGTGCGGCCGGGAATGATTATTGGAATTGGGATGGATGGGCGGTCTGACGGTCTTGGTCGAGTTCCTTTTGTTGGGTTTCGTTTGAATCCCTCCAGGCTTCGAGCTTCCCTAATAGCAGATTCAACCGAAGGGCCTTTTTAATGCCGTACATACTCTACCCAACCTACGGTCTTTATGGATAAAACGTAGGTTAGGCAGAGCATGCGAAACCCAACAAGATCTTGAGGTTACGCTGGTTAGTCTTTATCTGCATCCCTGCAAAGGCTCCACTTGATATGACCGTTCGGAAGCGGAGCCCCAGCATCCTTTGGTTCATGCAGCGCCCGTGAGGATGGGCCTGCTTGCTTAATTCCGCTATGCGCCGGCCCTTTTTCTGCGTCTGGTCATCAGCGCCAGGCATCCGGCAAGAAAAAGAGAGGCCGCGCCCAGGACGGCCCGGGTCTTTGCAGGCTGTTTTTCAAGGGATTCCACAAAGCATCCCCATAATTCATAGCGCTCAAATTCAGCCCACTTGTATGATCCCGCTCCCTTATACGTGGTTCCCTCCGACCCGCCGATTCCGTAGTAAGAAAAGCTGTCGGCCCTAAAGGTGACCCATCCGGTCTCTCCGTCGCCCAGGTAGTCGATGGCCAGGATGTCCGAGAGGGGCAGGTCATGGGCGTATGCCGTGGCCAGGTCAGCTCGGCTTACGCCTCTGCGCACATAATAGATGCCCGATTCAAAATCCCCAATATCCACGGTCAGCAGGTCAAAGGGGAGCGTCATGATGGCGCCGTAATCCCCTACGAGTTCGGCATTGCCATTGCCGTTGATGTCCGAACTCGTGCTGACGGTGGCCTCAAGCAGCCTCAAAGACCCGTTTGCGTAATTGCCGTAGCCATCCAAATAGTTGGCATCCTCCTTGCTCAAGGGCGTTTTTTCGGAGGTCATGGATATCTTCACGGTGCTTGTGCCGGTCAGCACAGAGGTGTCCGTGAACCCTGGACGCATGTCCGCCTGAAAACGCAGCTCATCGTCCGAGTTTCTGATTTCAAAAGCCACGCCGCCCAAGTACGTGGGGGCGGCCAGCACTTGGGGCGCTGGGCCTGAGGTCTGGACGATGGGCGCCAATTCCGCCTCTGCCACTTTATATTCCAACGGGGTTGCGGTTCCGTCCACGGTGGCTGTAGGCGGCAGATACTCCTGCATGTCCATGTCCATCTGGAAGGGAAGCTGGAGGCCGTCGGCCGGAAGCTCGGCGATGCGGAAGATCTGGGCGGCCGAGTAATTTTGCGTATAGGCAATTAGCGAATAGCTTTGGCCAAGCGGCGCCTCGCCGGGAATGTCCAGGCGATAGGGTTGCGTGGTCAGCGTATTGGCGTAAACCACCTTGGTTTCGGCGATCACCTCTGCAGGGCTTTGGCCGTAATCCACCAGCGAAACGGTCACAATAGCTCCGTCCTCCAGGTTGCCGGTTCCCGGCGTGTAATCCAGGTTTCCGTAAATGTAGTTTTGCGCGTCCGCCGCTTCCAGGGTTATGCTTCCCCCCTCGTTGTCAAAGGATGCGGAGGTGAACAGCTTGGAGGCGAATCCGGGCGCATCGGCCTGAAAGTAGTATTTTTGCCCTTTAAGAAGGCTGAAGTTGAAGGCTCCGTCCGCTCCGGTGACATATTGGGCCTGGTATTGCTCGGGCGCAATCAGCAGGATTTCCGCGCCGTTTACGGGGTTCTTGCTTTCGTCCACTATCACCCCTTCTATGGCCGATCTGAGACGGATGGTGATGGGCCCGAGCCACACGTCGTAGATGTTGGTTTCGTAATTTCCGACGCTGTAGATCAGTTCCTCGCTGGCGTTGCCCCGAATCCAGAAGCTGTTGGCCGAAGTGGGAGCCGTGGGCGGATGGTAGGTGATGACCAGGGAGCCGGATATGGGGGCGTTTCCGTTATCCAGGGTGATGCGTCCATATTCCGCGGGCAATCCTGTATACTCCGTGGAGCTTTCCGTGTTTTCAGCCATGATCTTGAAGGAATAGGTCATGGTGATGGGGTCGCCCGTGTCCGGGTCGCGGATGTAGTCCCCCGTCTCCGGATCGATGGGATGGGTGGGGGCGCCGGTTAGGGTGTAGGTGACCGGCGGGCTGTTTTCCTCCAGAAAAAAGTGTTCGCCGTCCAGCCACGCGAATTCGTAAAGCTCCACATTGTCCCGGCCTTCCGCCTCTTCCAGGGCCGCGCCGGTCAGGGAGTCGTCGATCACGCGTTTAAGCTGGTCGGAAACCCAGGCAGTATGGATGCCCGCAAATTCTCCGGTGGAAGGCGCCACAAATTCAAAGGGATCTGCAGCGGCAACGCCGGTGATGACCGACTCAACCTGCAGGTTTGGGCCGATCACCGTCCATGTGTAGGGGGCCAAGCCGCTGGAAGCGGTCATTTCTTCGGTCAGGCCCGGGTAGTAGATAAGCCCGATTTCTTCCTTGTCCTCCAGCACCACATGGGGGTAGACGTTTACAAACTCCATACTTTGAGCGCCGGAGCCGTCCGCCGCCGTCCAGACAATGATGTATTGGTCGTACGCCGAGGAAATGGATTTAGGCAAACGCCAGTACACGGTGGAGGCTGTCTCATCCGCACCCAGGACCGCGGTTCCGTCTTCGTCGGAGTAGATTCTTGTGGTGGCCGGGCCTTCGCTGTACCAGGTTCCCGGCGCGTCCGCGATCACGGTGATGAGCTGTCCAACGCGGGCTTCACTTGGGCTGTATATAATGCCCGCCCAGGCTTGGGACGAAAAGAGGGTAAGGCAAAGGACAAACAAAACGCCGGTGAGTTTCGCCTTTTTTTTCATGTGCACTCTTCTTTTTTTACAGGTTGATTATGGTCCGGAATCGCGGCATCCACCCTGATAACCGCTATCGCCGCCGCCCAAGGCAAGGCCTATATAACCAGGAGCGGAGGTTTTTATAATGATTCCAATTTTATATGACAGGCATCCATGTTTTGCAAGGATTTTTTGTATTTTTCGGCAATAGCCAAAAAGGTTGTGCACCCAACTGGGGGGTGGTATTATTCGTCAGTGTAAGCAGTTCCCACCCTGCAAAAGGAGAGTATGTTGGATATCGCCACCACGCACAATTCTTCCGACTTTGACGCATTGGCCTCCCTGGTCGCCGCCGGAATTTTGTATCCGGGAGCCGATCTGGTCCTGCCCACCCGGGTGAATCCGAACATCCAGGCTTTTCTGTCCATCCACAAAGATCTTTTTGAAATCAAAAGTTTCAAGGACGTGGATGTGAACGCCGTTACCCGATTGATCGTGGTGGACGTGAATCAGTGGAAGCGGCTGGAGCGCTTGAGTACGTTGTCCTCCAGGGAGGATTTGGAAGTGCACATCTGGGACCATCACATGGTTCCTTCGGACATGAAGGCTTCCAAGGTGGTTCAGGAGCCCCTGGGCGCGTGCACCACGCTTTTGATTGAGGAAATCAAAAGGCAAAACCTGGAAATTTCGCCCATGCAGGCCACCCTGTTTTTGGCCGGAATTTATGAAGATACCGGCAACCTTGCCTTTCCGTCCACCACCGCGCGGGACGCCATGGCCGTGGCCTATCTGCTCTCCCATCAGGCGGATTTGAACGTGCTGGAGAACTTCCTCAGGCCGGCTTACGGCGTCAAACAAAAGGACGTGCTCTTTGAAATGCTCCAAAAGGCCGAACGCATTAAGGTGGGCGGCCATCGGGTGAGCATTTGCGAAATGGAAATCACCGGCCACACCCACGGCCTGTCCCTGGTGGTCCATATGTATCGGGACATCCTGAACGTGGACGCGGCTTTCGGCATATTTAACGACGCGGAAAAGGGCCGCTGCATTGTCATCGCCCGAAGCGGCGTAGACAGCATGGACGTGGGCCAGATCATGCGCATCATGGGCGGCGGCGGACATCCGGCGGCGGCTTCCGCCATGCTTCGGGACGTCAATCCCATCGGCGTGAAAGAATGGATTCTGGAGTTGATCCGCGAAAATCAGCGCTCCACGATATTAATCGGAGATCTCATGTCCTTTCCCGTGGAAACCATCGACGCCAAAACCAGCATGAAGGATACGGCCGAAATCCTGAAAAAAAGAGCCATCTCCGGCATGCCGGTCACCGAAGAAGGCAAGCTGGTGGGCGTGATTTCCAGGCGGGACGTAAACAAAATCAAAAAGCAGTCCCAATGGCGCGCTCCGGTCAAAGCCTTTATGTCCACGGACATGATCACCGCGCCCCCCCATATGAGTGTGCCCAAGGCCGCCAGAATCATGGTCAAGCACGACGTGGGCAGGCTGCCCGTGGTGGACGACGGCGAGTTGATCGGCATATTCACCCGGTCCGACGCCATGCTGTATTATTACGACCTGCTGCCGGAATAGAATATGGGGTCAAATCTACGTTTGACGTTTGAGTTCAATCCCCTTATTCCACCGGAAGCTAATTTGGGTTCAAAGGGCTTAGATTAACCGCCTCGATATTTAATTTAATGCAAAGGAGTCCTCTGTGCAAAAAGTCAGCGACATCATGACCACTGAAGTTATTTCCTTTAAGCCGGATACGGACATCTCGGAAGCGGCGAAGCAATTGCTGGAAAACAGGATCAACGGCGCCCCCGTCGTGGACGAGGACGGCAAAGTAGTGGGCATCCTCTGCCAGAGCGACCTCATCGTTCAGCAAAAGCGTTTTCCCGTGCCTTCCTTTTTCACGCTCCTGGACAGCGTCATCCCCCTGGTTTCCCAAAAGCATTTTGAAAAGGAAATGGAAAAAATGGCCGCCTTCAAGGTCTCCCAGGCCATGACCGAAAAACCGGTGGTTGTCTCGCCGGACACCTCCCTGGAAGACGTAGCCGCCCTCATGGTGGATAAAAAACTCCACACCCTGCCGGTGGTGGATAGCGGCAAGCTGGTCGGCGTCGTGGGCAAGGAGGACATTCTGCGCACGCTCATGCCGTAATACCCCCTCATATTTTGAAGATGTACGGCGCACGGCCGCAACCGCCCGCGCAGTCAAGGGCAAACCGGACATGAGGTTTTATCGACTATGAAAAAAAGCAATCTCATAGCGCTCCTTGTCGTATCGGCCGCAGTGGGGGCAACAGCCTTGTTCGGGGGGCTTTTCACCGGCCCCAATGTGGCGCCCATGTTTCAGGATGTCCGAAAGCCTGCCTGGGCGCCTCCGGGCTGGCTTTTTGGGCCGGTTTGGACCTTGCTATACATCCTGATGATCGTTGCAGGGCGGCAGGTTTGGGTGGCAATGTCCTCCCAAAACGTCCGGACGCCTTTGACGCTGTTTTTTGTGCAGCTTGTTTTCAACGGGCTCTGGACCCTGATATATTTTGAACTCCGGATGCCCTGGCTGGCCTTTTTTGAAATCATGGTTCTTTTGGGTCTTATTTTGGCTTGTATCAGGACCTTTTGGAGCGTCTCCCGCGCAGCCTCTTTATGCATGGCGCCCTACGCATTGTGGGTGGGCTTCGCCGCAGCGCTGAACTTCAGCATAGCGATAATGAATCCATAGAGCGCCGGCCGCTCCGGATAACATGAACCTCAAAACCTAGGAGTGATACTATGGAAGACATGAAAGCATATTTTACGGAAAACAAAGGCGTTGGCGTTCTATCCACCTCCGGAAAAAGCGGCGAGGTCAACGGCGCCGTCTTTTCCCGGCCCCATTGCATGGAGGACGGGACCATCGCTTTAATTATGCCGGAGAGGCTGACCTACGCCAACCTGTCGGAGAACCCGAACGCCCATTATTTGTTTTTGCAGGAAGGTCCGGGGTACAAGGGGAAAAGGCTGGTTCTGACAAAGGTCGCCGAGGAGCAGGATACGGAAAGGCTGTATGAACTCAGAAGGCGGGAGGGGGAAAAAGACCCGGAAAATCCTCGCCATCTGGTCTTTTTCCGGGTGGAAAAGGAACTGCCCCTGGTGGGCGCCAAATAGCGGGAAAGGCGACGGCCATGGAAATATTACGGCGCAAAAAGCGGCCCCGCGTCTTGATCGTGGGGGCCAATTTTGGAGGCTTGTCTGCTGCAAAATCCCTGCCCGGGAGCTTTCGCGCCACGGTTCTGGATCCATGGCCGTACTTTGAGTTTTCGCCCAATATCCATGAACTGGTCAGCAGGATCAAGTCGCCCCGGGACCTCAGGCTTTCCAAACGGAAAATCGTCGAAGCCGCAGGGCATCGATTTGTGCAGGACAGGGCCGCAACCTGGCGGCCTGAAGAAAACTGCGTCAGGACGGAGAGCGGCTTGGAAATTCCTTACGATTATGCTGTTTGCGCTGTCGGAGGCGTTTCCAACTTTTTTAACACGCCCGGCGCCCGGGAAATCGCATTCGACTTCAAAAGCGTGGAAAACTGCCATGCCATCGGGAAAACCCTGGCTGCGAATATGAGGTCAGGAAAACCATGCTCCATAGTCATTGCGGGAGGGGGCATTGAAGGCGTTGAAGCTCTGGGCGAGGTGCTTCGCCGATACGGCGATAAGCCGGGGACAGCCGTTCATCTGGTGGAAGGGAGGGACAGGGTTCTGTCGTTCGGGCCTCCGGGGCTTCATGACGCAGTGGTTGGCGGATGCCGGACCATGCCGGTGTTATTTCATATGGGAACATCCGTTAAAAGGGTCGCAAAAAATGCCGTTGAACTCTCCAACGGCGAAACCATTCCGGCTGATATGACCATATGGACAGGCGGGGTCAAGCCCCTCAAGGACCTGGCGCCTTGGGGGCTGGCCAATGAATCCGGCCAATGGGCGCCCGTGAATGAATTCCTTCAAAGCCCGATGCACCCTGAAATTTTTGTCGCGGGCGATTCCGCAGGCCTGATAACCCCCCTGGGCAAGCAGGCGTACCATGCCATGGACATGGGCGTATGCGCCGCGCAAAATATCATCAGGCTTTCAAAGGGCGGAAGTCCAAGAAAATTTAAACCCTCGCCAAAACCAACCCTTGTCGCCTTCGGCGCCCTGGACGCGTTTTTGGTCGCGGAGTCCATTACGCTCGCAGGCCCGGCCTTGTCATTCGCCAAAGAGGCCGTGTACCAAAACGCCATGCACCGGTTCGATCCGGCCTGGAAACCGGCCCGGGCCGCCCATACGGCGGCGCGCCTGACCAGGGCGGGATTAAACAAAGCCCTGTCTTATGCCTTGTCTCCCAAGGACTTGATTCAATTGGGAAATTTTCGGGTTATCCGGTAGTTTTCCAAGCAAGGCCCGCGTTGGAAGCCTGAACCGGGCGCCAGGCCCCAAACGTAAAACCTAGATTCGACCCCATGGCTTTTCGGCGTACGGGCATGGGCCGGTTCTATGCTCAGTCATCCATAGGGATAAACCATGATCAGACCCATGAAATCATCCGACATGGACGCGGTGCTGACAATCTGGCTGGAGGCGTCCATAGAATCGCATGACTTTGCGGGCCGCGATTTTTGGGAGTCCAGGCTGGAGGATATGCGGAATATTTATCTTCCGGCTTCCAAGACCTATGTTTTTGTGGAAGACGTCGGCGTCAAAGGATTCGTCTCTCTCCATCAGGACGTTTTGGCGGCCCTGTTCGTCTCTCCAAAGGAGCAGGGCAGGGGGATCGGCGGCCTTTTAATGGACAAGGCCAAATCCCTCAGAAACAGGCTGCGCCTTTCCGTGTATAAAGAGAACCAAAAAAGCGTCCGGTTTTACGAAAAACGCGGCTTTATCGCCGTCCGGGAGCAAAAGGACCAACACACAGGGCGCCCGGAAATTGTGATGACCTTCCATTGACGAGTCCCCAGGCGCCGCTGTGGAGCGGTGGGCCAGCCTGCGTTTGACGCTTGACGGGCTTAAACGCGTCTCAAACGTCAAACGTAGACTTGACCCCATTGTTGGGTCAGGCGCCTGCAAGGCTTGCTTTATAGGCCTCCTTCATGGCCTTGGCGTTTTCCGGCGGGGGCGCAAATCCCGGTTTGCTGACCATGGAGATCGCCTCCACAGGGCAGCCCGTTGCGCAGGCCGCGCAGCCGAAGCAGAGGTCCAAATCCGCCTCCGGAAGGTCCTCATCGCCCATGGAAAGGGCTTGAGGAGGACACCGGTCAATGCAGGTTTCGCACGCCGTGCATAAATCCGGATCGAACTTGGGCTCAAAGCCCGAGTTGAAAAACACGCCCGGCTTGGGCTTGGCCATGGCGGACTTCACCGCCACGCAGTGCCAACGGTCGCAGTTGCACAAAAAGTCTATCCCGTCCGCCATGTTCTGGCTCATGTGGATGAGTCCGGCTTCCTCGGCGCGTTTCAGCACCTCCATGGCCTCTTCCCTGTTGACCTTGCGGGCGTTCATGCGCTGGATGGCAAACTGGGCGTTCACGCCGAACTGCATGCACACGTCCATGGGCATGCCGTGTGTGTCCTCCCCCCGGAGCATGGCGGCGTGGCGGCAATAGCATGTGCTGACTGCGATGTCTTCGTTCTGCTCAATGACGGTCTTTACCTGATCGTAGGTGTGAACCGTATTTCCTCCTTCGATGGCCTGGTCCACGGTGATAACCCGAAACACGGGGAATTCATTGTCAGGCGGCTGGGTCCGGGCGTCGCAAGCGGTTTCATAGTCGTGGATGAGCCTGGCGATGCGCTTGTCCCGGTCCGACACCCTGCCGGACATGAACTGGAACTCCAGGATGCCGGGCATGAACCGGGCGCTCTGATAAAACTGGACGCCTCCCATTTTGACGGCCACGCAGGTTCCCTTGTCCGCCATGGACTCCAAAAGGGCCTCCACCTCAGAGGCCTCCCTTCCCATGGATTCGGCCAGGCCGGCGGCCTGGAAGGGGCCGCGGGGCATGGCGTTGTTCACGGCCGCCTCTTCCGGGGTGAAAAGCTCCTCCACCAGGGCGAAGAACTCCGGGATGTCCATCCCTGCGTATTTGCCGCCGCGTTTTTTCATCACTTCCAGCAGTTCATGATAAACAGGATCGCTCATTTTCAGGCTCCTTCCGTGGTTTGAAAGTTTTGGGTGGTCTGCCAGTCTTGGGCTATGCTTCCGGTCCGGCTTGCCTTGGTCCGGGGGATATCTCGCATACGAAGTAATCGCGCAAAAAAAATCACTGCGCAAGATCCTCCAGCATCCTCCGGAGCAGCATTTTCTCCTCCACACGGAATGAGGCAAGCACTTTTTCGTTAAGGCTTTCCACCATGCCGTCCAGCGCCGTCTTTTGCTCCATGGCTTGCTCCGTGGGGTGGATCTCCAGGACGCGCCGGTCCTTGGCGGATGTATTTTTGACGACCCAGCCCCGCTCGATCAGGCGTTCCAGAATCCCGGACAAGGTGGCGCTGTCAATGTGCAGGCGCTGTCCGATTTCGCCTGACGAAAGCCCCGGCTCTTCGAACACGGCCTGCAGGACGAGGCATTGGATGGGCGTAAGCCCCAATTCCGCGGCGCCGCTTTTGAACTCCGCGTGAACCCTTTGGTATGCCTTGGCCATTTGAAACATGATGCAGTCTTTATAATGCATAGCTTCCTCTGCGTCTCCCTTGCATCAGGGGGCGTAATACTTTGTATACAAGATTATTGGGGCCTTAGGTCAAGAAATTTTTTACAGGCAGGGAATCCCGCCTTTCGCGTATAGAGCCATTTTTAAAAAGCGGCCCGCCGGAGGCGTAACGTTAATCCGTTTTCCCTTCGCCGGAGGAGCGCTTTTCAGCTGTTTTCCGGCGCATTCCGCCGCTGTACGAGATCAGTCCAGCATGGTGCGGATTTTTTGGGACAGGCTTTGTAATGAAAAGGGCTTTTGGATGAAACTGACGCCCTTTTTCATGCCCCCCTGGTGGACTATAGCGTTGGTCGTATACCCGGACATGTACAGTATTTTAATTCCCGGACGGATTTTGTCAATGGCGTCGGCCAGCGACGGTCCGCCCATATCAGGCATGATGACGTCGGTGAGAAACAGATGGATTTCCTCTTCACGGGTTTCGGCCATGCGCAGAGCCTCGGACGGGGAGCCGGCTGCAATAACCTTATAGCCCAGATGAAGGAGCATGTTCGTGGTCATTTTCAACAAAATGGCGTCGTCTTCCACCAGCAGGATGGTTTCTCCCCGGCTTTGGGATATTGCCTTCTCTTCCTTATTGACTTGATTTTTCTCTCTGGTATAGCGCGGAAAGTAGACCTTGAATGTCGCGCCTTGTCCCGGTTCGCTGTATACCTTGACAAACCCGCTGTTCTGCCTGGCGATGCCGTAAACCGTAGCCAGGCCCAGCCCCGTCCCCCGTCCCTGGGGTTTTGTGGTGAAGAAAGGCTCGAAAATATGGGCGACGGTTTCTTCATCAATGCCGCATCCGGTGTCGCTTACGGCTATCATCACATATTCCCCGGGCAGGCAATCAGGATGGATAAGGCTGGTTTGTTCGTCAAAGACCTGCAGTTCCGTTTTTATGGTAATATCGCCGATGTCTGCGATTGCGTCTCTGGCGTTCACGCAGAGATTGGCGAGAACCTGGTCAAGCTGAGAGGGGTCGAGTTTGACTATCAACGGGCCGGGGCCCGGCGTCCAGTGCAGCTTGATGTTTTCGCTGATCAGCCTTTGCAGCATTTTGAGGAGTTCCCCGATAGCCGTGTTGATATCCAGAATCATCGGCTCCACGATTTCCTTCCTGGCGAAGGCCAAAAGCTGCCGGGTCAGGCTGGCGGAGCGAAAGGAGCAATCAAGAATCTGGCTGAAGGTTTCGTGCAAGGGGTGACTTTGATCCATTTTGTTCATGGCAAGCTGGGCGAATCCAATGATGGCGCCGATCATGTTGTTAAAGTCATGAGCCACGCCGCCGGCCAGGGTGCCCACCGCCTCCATTTTCTGGGCTTGCAGCAGTTGACTTTGAAGCCGTTGCTGCTCCTTCTCCAGTTTCTTATGCTCCGTGATATCCTGCATGACAAACAAAAAGGCCCATCCCTCCGAAAGCTGGATAGCTCGCGCCGAGTAAAGCCCGGAACGGATTTCTCCGTCCTTGCAGCAAAACTCCATTTCCTTGTTCAGAACATCCCGGCCCTGCATTATTTCGTGAATCATTTCCTCGCGGGCGGCAGAGTCGGCCCAGAAATTTATGCCGGAGGCGTTTTGCCCGACGATTTCCTGACGTTTCCAACCGGTGACTTCAGCAAAGCTGTTATTGACATCCAGGATCGTTTCATCATCCAGCCGGCTTATGGCGATGAGAAAGGGCGCCATGGAAAAGATTTTTGAAAATTTCTCTTCGGATTGGCGCAACTGCAAATCGGCTTGTTTTCGATCGGTTATGTCCATTACCATGGAAAGGACCTGTTTTTCGCCGGCGACCTCCATGACAACCGAGGAGAACACAATATGCCTGTGGGAGCCGTCAACGTTAACTATTTCCGTTTCGTAACCGTCAAGTTTTCCGGTTTCCGCCAATTTTTTCATTATCGCCTGGGCTTCCTCCCGGTTCATGGTGGAAAACCCGTTTTGGGGAATATCGGCGAAGTCCTCCGGACCGCTCAGTCCCCGGCTGACAAAAAAGGCTTTGTTGGCGTCAACCAGTTTACCGTCTTCAAAATTGTTTATGACAATGGCGTAGGGGGCGTTATCAAAAATCGCCCGGAATTTCGCCTCGCTTTGTTTTACTTCCTCCTGGACGTCCTTGACTGTCTGAATATTGACGTTTAGTCCAATAATGCGAGTGGGGCGCCCGCGCTCGTCCCGCTCCACGGTTCTTCCCTTGGACAACACCCATCGCCAACTTCCGTCGGCTTGTTTAAACCTCGCTTCATACTCCAACAAGGAGCGGCCTCCGCCTTCTATGTAGTCACGGAAATGGTTTGTAAGTCCAGGCAGGTCTTCAGGATGGATAAAGTCCTGAAAATCCTCGAAAGAGATTTCTTCCGCGTTGCGAGAGTAACCCAGCATGCTGAACCATTGCGTGCTGAGGAAACTCAGCCTTTCCTGAACGTGGAAGTCCCACATGCCCGCCTGCGCCGCTTCCGCCGCAATTCGTAACATTTTCGCCTGCTCGGAAATTTTTTTATGGGCTTCATCCAGGCTGGTTATTTTCTCCTGAAGACGCATTTTAAGAACATACGCAATGACAAACAAACCGGCGGCCAGCAACACGGCGAATCCCGAGAGTATGGCGAAGAGGCGCAGGGTTTCGCCCGACCACTTTGGATCAATGTCCAGGAAAATCCATCTTCTGCGCACGGATTCCAATTCCTTGGGGGGAATTGACGCCATAGCCTTTTTCACAGCGCTTGCCAGCAAGGGATATTTGCCGCTTATCCCGATGCTCCAGTCAAACTTATAGGGCGTGGCGCCGGCGACATGCAAATTCGGTATGCCTTCTTTTTCTATGTAGTATCCCGCGACAGCGATGTTTTCCAGGTAGGCGTCCACCTGCCCGAAAGAGGTTGCGCGCAAGGCGTGGACAACATCGGGCATGGGGACAATCTCCGCATGGAGGTTGGTTTGACGCCGCAAATACCCCTCGGAGGCGTATCCCGACACCACGGCTATCCGCTTGCCGTCCAGATTCGGCAATTCCAGGGACTCCTCTATCTGATTGCCGGTTATGATGACCACCGGCGCCGATGCATAGGGCGTTGTGAACTGGGCGTAGCCCTTCCTTTCCTCGGTCGCAACAATAGTCGGCGCTACGGCGCAGGCCCCGCTTTTCAAGGCGGCAAGATGTTCGTTCCAGTCCTCGGAAGGCTGTTTGATAAATTCAACTCCAAGCTCTTGCTCTATCAGGGCGATGACGTCCGCGCCCATGCCGGTGAACTTTCCGTTTTCGGAAATGAACTCAATGGGAGGAAATTCGGTGTTGAACCACAAGACCAGCTTGTCGGGATTGCTGTTCAGCCAGGATCGCTCCTCCGCCGTCAAATTCAGCGCGGCGTTCGCCCCGGCGGGAAGATGAAGACAAACCGCCGCAGTCAGAATCAGGCAGAGCCAAAAGCCTTTTCCGAATAACCGAAAATTAAGTGAATTTGGGCAGTTGCTATAAACTGCATCGCCTGGGCCTGACAGGCTGAAATATCGCATTCTCCGCCGTCTCCTCTTTCCGACTTGCCCGATGGGATGAACCCATTCCGATCTCAAAGAGGGATATGCAAGTTTCGTCCCAACATCGCATATAAAACCAAAACCTCAC
This sequence comes from Desulfatibacillum alkenivorans DSM 16219, assembly GCF_900142135.1. Classification (GTDB taxonomy): domain Bacteria; phylum Desulfobacterota; class Desulfobacteria; order Desulfobacterales; family Desulfatibacillaceae; genus Desulfatibacillum; species Desulfatibacillum alkenivorans. Next base: position 42,085 of record NZ_FQZU01000023.1, read on the forward strand.
TTAAAAATAGTTCCCGAGTACTTTTTTGTGGGCGGAGCAGAAGCGCTTGCAATGTCGCTAAAGAAGGGGCAATCGCAGAAATTTTTTGTGAATGGCATGCGGCTTTTGGCGATGGGCGCAGCAAGCAGCGCCCCTACCGGAGAACCCCCCGGCAAGCAGCGTCCCTACCGGAGAAACGCCGCGGCACGCAGCGCATTTGAAATCTTTTTGATCAAACTTTTTTGCCGCTTTGCGGCCTGTAGAAAAAGAGTCGGCGCCGGAGGCACGCTATTCTGCCGTTTTTCCTCTGCCGGAGGCAGGTTTTTTAAATCAGTGTGTATATTCCACGCGGAAGACGCGGCGGCGTTCGTCCAGGCGGGATATGCCGGCTTTGAGGGCTTCGGCCACGGCCTGTTCGTATTCCCGGTAGGGGAGGGCGCTTTCCAGGCCCGGAACCTCGTTGGCCCGGCCCACGGGGCGGTATTGGGGCATGATGTTCACGTAGGTGTTGGGGGATATGTGCTGGGCGATGAACTCCATGATCTGCTTGGTTCCGGCGGTCTTGCCGGGCAGCACCAGATGCCTGACCAGCAAGCCCCGTTCGGCCAGGCCTTGCTCGTTGATTTGCAGGTCCCCGACCTGGCGGTGCATTTCTCGTAAGGCCGCGCAGGCGATTTGCCTGTAGTCCCTGGCCTTGCATGTTTTTTCCGCGATTTCCGGGTGCCAGAACTTGAAGTCCGGCATGTAGATGTCCACCACGCCGTCCAGCAGGCGGAGGCTTTCCACGGAATCGTACCCGCCGGAGTTATAGACCAAGGGGATGTGCAGCCCCTTGTCCGCGGCCATGTCCACGGCCTGGAGAATCTGGGGGATGACATGGGACGGGGTGACGAAGTTGATGTTGGGGCATCCCGCGTCCTGAAGCTGGATCATGACCTGGGCGATGGAATCGGGGCCGACTTCCTCGCCTTCTCCCAGATGGCTGATGCCGTAATTCTGGCAAAACAGGCAAAGCAGGTTGCAGTTGGCGAAAAAGATGGTACCTGACCCGCCTTTGCCCACCAGGGGCTTTTCCTCGCCGAAATGGGGGCCGAAGCTGGAAACCACGGCGTTGGGGCCGGTTTTGCACACACCGGTTTGATGGTTCAGGCGGTTGACCTTGCATTCCCGGGGGCAGAGCGTGCATTCCTTCATGGCCTCGCGGGCCTGGGCGATTTTTTGCTCCAAAAGCCCTTGGGCCTTGGTTTTGATATACGCGGGTTCAAATGCGCTCATATGCCGCCTTTGTGTTTGTGTTCCGATTCAAGGGGGAAAGGGATGACGACGGGAAAAGCCGTCGCCCCAGGCCCTGTTTTGCTTCACTTAATGGTAAGACTGGAGCGGCGGCCTGTCAAAAAAATTAGCGATCACGCAAAGCCCAATAATTGTCCGCCCTGGTAGATGATGAAAGCGACCACCCAGGCCAGGGTCGTGCTGTAGCCTATGGAAAAAGCGGTCCATTTCCATGAGTTGGTTTCCTGCTTGATGGCCGAAACCGTGGCGATGCACGGCACGTAAAGGAGGATGAAGGCCATCATGGAAAATGCGGACAGGGGCGTCATGCCGGATTTTTTCATGGCGTCGGCCAGGCCTTGATCCGTGTCGTCCTTGGTCGCATGAAGCACGCCCAGGGTGGAAATGACGATTTCCTTGGCCACAAAGCCCGTAAACAGGGCCACCCCGCCTTTCCAGTCAATGCCCACAGGCGCGAAGACCGGCCCGAAGAACCTGCCGATCCGGCCCAGGTAGGAGTTTTCCTTGGCGGCGGCCGTGTACTCGATTTCCAGGGCGGCCAGGGCTTTGTCCTTTTCCATCTCCCGGACTTTTACAGCCTGCCTGGAGGCGTCCGGCTTGCGTACGGCAAAGGTTTTTTCCATCTGCTGCCTTTTGATTTCGTATTGCCTGGCAAGTTGGGGATCGTTGGGGAAGGTGGACAGGGCCCATACGATGATGGAGCCCACCAGAATCACCCCGCCCATTTTTTTCAAAAACATCTTGCTCCGGTCCCACATGTGGATCATGAGGCTTTTGATCATGGGCGCGCGATAGGGCGGAAGCTCCATAACAAAGGGCGCTACGCTGCCTTTGAGCAAGGTGTTGCGGAAAATCCTGCCCATGACGATGGCCAGCACAATGCCCAAAAGATAAATGCTGAAAATGACGGTGCCGGCTTTCTCGGCGAAAAAAGCGCCTGCCAGCAGCACGTACACGGGCAATCGAGCCGAACACGACATGAACGGGTTGATTAAAATGGTCAGAATCCGGTCTTTTTCGTTTTCCAGGGTGCGGGCCGCCATAATGGCGGGCACGTTGCATCCAAAGCCCATGAGCATGGGAATGAAGGACTTGCCGTGGAGCCCCACCAGGTGCATGACCTTGTCCATCAAAAACGCGGCCCGGGCCATATAGCCCGTGTCTTCGAACAAGGCTATGCAGAAAAACAGAATCAGGATGTTGGGCAGAAACACCAGCACGGAGCCCACCCCGGCTATAATGCCGTTGACCACCAGGTCCTGGATCATGCCGGAGGGTAAAATGCGGGTCATGCCCAGGGAAAGCAATTCCACGCCGTGCTCGATCCACGCCTGGGGATAAGCGCCCAGGGTGAAGGTAAGCTGGAACATGGCCCAGATGAAAAAGAAAAAGATGGGAAAGCCCAAAATCCGGTTGGTGAGAAGCAGGTCGATGTTCCGGGACACGTCCACCCGTTTGATGGACGACCTCTTGACCACCTCCCGCACGATGCCGGCGATAAACCCGTACCGCTGCTCGGTCATGAGGATTTCCGGCTCGTCGTCGAACAGGTTGGAAATCCGCTCGCGCTGACGGGCGGTTTCCTCCAGGATCGGGCCCGCCTTGTCGCCCAGAGCCTTGACCGCCATGTCCCTCACCACTTCGTCGTCTTCGATGAGCTTGATGGCGGTCCACCGGGGATTGTACGGAAAATCCTTGTCCTCCACGGCCTGGAGCAGGTCGCGCACCACGGCCACGCCGTCCTCGATGTCCCGGCTGTACCTGACCCGACGCTCCGCACGCGGGCCCTGGCCGGTTTCCGCCACCTGGATGATATTTTTCAGCAGCTCGGCCGTTCCCTCGTTCCGGTTGCCCACCGTGGAGATGACCGGCACTTCCAGCAGGGAGGAGAGCTTTTCCTCGTCAATGACAATGCCCTTGTCCTTGGCCAGATCCGCCATGTTCAGGACGAAAAGGACCTTGGCGTCCAGCTCGCGCAACTGGGTGGCAAGATACAGGCTGCGGTCCAGGTTGGAAGAGTCGATGATGTCCACCACCACGTCCGGGCGGTTTTCCAGGATGAAGTTTCTGGCCACGATTTCCTCGATGGAAAAGGTGGTCAGACTGTAGGTCCCGGGCAGGTCCACCACGGTCAGGTCGTAATCGCCGAAGCGCACATGGCCTTCTTTTTTCTCCACGGTCACGCCGGGCCAGTTGCCGACTTTCTGGCGCGTGCCCGTAATATTGTTGAAGGTGGTGGTCTTGCCCGAATTGGGGTTGCCCGCCAGGGCTATAGTCAGTTTTTTTCGCGCGGCCATTATGCGTCTTCCATGACTATGTGGGCCGCTTCCTCTACCCGCAGGGAGACGTGGCACCCGTTCAAGGTGACTTCCAGGGGATCTTTCAAGGGGGCGTATTTTTCAACAAACAGGCTGGCGCCTTTTAAAAAACCCATTTCAAGAAGACGCCTGCGAAAAGCGCCCGCGCCGCCAACCTTGGCGATGACGCCTTCTTGGCCTTCTTTCATTTCGCTCAATAACATGGATCACCTATTGCCGTTTACGGGTTCCACCAAAATCTTCTGGGCTAGCCCCCTGCCCAGGGCCATGCGCCGCCCTTCCACGGAGACCACCACCTGGCCGCGGCCGTCGGAGGTGATCACCTCCAGGGCGTCTCCGGTGCGCAATCCCATGGTCAACAGGCGATGCCGGAACTTGGCGCAGCCGGTCGTGTCCCGGATGACGGCTTTTTCCCCCACCTTGGCCATGGCCAGGGGGAGGAGCTTGACCCTCTCCGTATAGCACTTGGAGCACAACCCGTAGATTTCCAGCCTGTGCTGGAGCATATGGAACCCGTAAGAAGCGGCCGCCTGTTTCTGGACCGCTTCCAGCTGGTCGTGTACGAATTCGGTAATGGATCCGCACTTGGTGCAGATCATGTGGTCGTGATGCTGGCCCAGATGCAGATGCTCGTAGGTGCTGTTCCGGCCCTCGAAATCATGCTTGCAGGCGAAACCGTACCGGCACATGAGCCGAAGCGTCTCCCGCACAAAATCAGGGTCGAAGTTGTACCCCGCCTTTTCCAGAAGGTCCATCAACTGAACCGAGGTGATGTGATCCTCGGTTTGCAGAAAAACCCGCAAAATGGCCAGACGGTCTTCCACGTCCTCTATGCCTTCGTCGGAGAACAGCCTTGCAAACTGCTTCTCCTCCAGGCTATGGACGCTCTGGCAAGTGTCGGGCATGGCCGTGGGAGCGAATCTAAATTTCATCAGGCGCCTTATATCGATCAGCAGCCGGCGCGCAGGAGCGCCGGGCCGGAAATTATCAGTCCACTCCGGGAACGTTGTAAGTGGTGCAGGAACCCGAAGAGCAATTGCGGGTTTCCGAGCTCATGCTGCTTTTGGGGCCGCCGCCGCTTCCCATGGCGAAATTGGTGGAGGACATGATTCTTTCAATATTGGGGGATTGGCACTTTTTGCATTCCATGGCGACGGTGTCGTCGGAATTGACGCAAAGGACCTCAAAAACCTCGTTGCACTCCATGCACTTGAACTCGTAAATCGGCATGACAAATCTCCGAATCAGGCCCAAACCCCCTTCCTGCACTAGCCAAAGGGGCGGCCTATGTTATATACTTTTCTCGAAAAACGGCCTAAGGCCGCATAAAAAGGGCGAATAATCTCCCAATGTTTGGCGAGCCTAGCACGGCCCGCCAAAACAAGCTAACAGTATATAATCATTTCATGCGATTTGTCAAAATCTTCAAGTTTTTGGAGAGGTGACCGCTTTGACCAGATTCAGGTAGGCGTGCTGCCTGCCCAACAGGCGGCCTTTTTCGTCGCAAAGGTAGGCGCGGGCCGCGTCCTTGGGCGCCATGTGGCGGATTAACTGAAGGCCCCGCTTTCCTAAAAATCGTTCAATCTCGTTTTCTTCAATCCCGTAAATAAAGGGTTCCCCCCGTTCCGGCCCCCGTTTTAAAACCTTTTGGGCGCCGTAGGGCTTGGTGCGGCCTTCCAAAGCCGCTTTCTGAAAATAATCGAAAACCAGGGAACTGCCCGCGGGAGAGGCCTCACGGACAAAAGCCAGCACCTTGTCCACGGAGTCGGCGTCCAGATAATAACAGACGCCTTCCCAGAAAAACAAAGTTTTTGCTTCGGGATCGTAGGACGCGCCGTTCTGCAGCAGGGCTTCTTCCAGGGTGGTTTTGTTAAAATCGATGGGGACGTAGCTCACGTGCCCGGGCAGTCCGCCCCAATGCTCCTCAACCTTGGCGGTCTTCCACGCCTGGCTTTCCGGTGTGTCCAGTTCGATGATCCGGGCGTTAGCCTTAAGAATTTCACGCTCGAACCGGAACGCCCGGGTGTCGTTGCCCGCGCCCATGATCAGCACCTGGCTGACGCCGTCCTCCAAGGCTTGGAGCAGGGCTTCGTCCCCAAACTGAATCCGGGAAATCTGATAAAAATAAGCCCCGGGGCTGACCTTTCTCAAGACCGCCTTGGCCCACCAGGGCCGGGCCGCCAACATCAGTTTTTGATGCGCCGGGCTGAGGAACTTGGGCGCCAGATAGTCCGGGTTGCGAAGCTGGGGATGGCGTTCATACTGGGACAAAGCCCGCAAAAAGGTGCACCCCTGGGAACTGGAACTGGGACGTAAATCGCTGCTTGCCATAGCTTCCTTCCACAAAAAAGCTAAAAATACCAACCAAAAAAGAACATAACTATGGCGTCAATCATGACATAAGTGGAATAAAATGTAAAGCAGGCGCCTGCGCCGTCTAAGGAATAATCCCTTTCGACCTCAGCATGATTTCAATGGTCTCCCGGGTGGAGTAGGTGTACTTGAATCCCAGGTCCATGAGCTTGGTCGTATCCAGCACCCACGGGTATTGGACGAAATCCAGGAAGGATTCCGGCGCCTTCAGAATGGGCAGGCCCAAAGCCCAGGTGGTCCTGAAAATCGCTCCCATCAAGGACGGCGTCAAGGGCGCGGCCGGCTTCCCGGACAAGGCGTTGACCTCGGACAACGTCATGGTGTCGGGCGGGGCCAGGTTGTAAGGCCCGCGGGCTTCCTTTTTCAACAGAAACATCAGGGCTGCAACCACGTCGTCCTCGTGCACGAACTGAAGCTGCGGAGACGGGCAGCCTTTCAGGTCCATGGCGATGGGCAGGGTGAAAAGCTGGCTGATGTAATTGTCCACGTTGGGGCCGTAGATGATGCAGGGCCGCACCCAGGACGTGACGATATCCGGGTTTTCCTCCACGAATTCGGCCAGGATGGCCTCCACGTCCGCTTTGTCCCGGGCGTATTGGAAGCCGGGATGCCGGCGGATGGGATCGTCCTCCGTAATGGGGATGGGATTGTCCGGCCACGCGCCGTAGGCCGTGCCGCTGCTGGTGACCAGCACCTGCTTGACGCCGGCGTTCTTGGCGGCTTCCAGCACGTTTTTCGTTCCGTCCACATTGATTTTGCGCATGCCCACGCTGTCGTGGGAGGGCTGCAGCACATAAGCCAGGTGCACGATCACGTCCGGCTGGATTTCGTCAATCCACTCGGCAAGGGCCGGATCGTTCACGTCCATTTTGCGGAATTCGCCCTTGGCGAACTTGTACAAGGGCTCCTTCACGTCCATGCCGTAAAATTTGCCGCAATAAGTTCCCCGGTCCAGCTCCCTGCATAAACACTGGCCCACGTATCCGCTCATGCCGGTCACAAAAACCTTTTTCCGTTTCATGGCTTCCCCCCTTGTTTGCAGAATTGTATGGGTGATTTTTCAACAGACGGAGCATTATACTAACAGCTTTCAATCAGATCGTCCATAAGCATGTGGAGGTTGCTGCAGGGCGTAAGGCAAAAAGGAAAATATGGCGGCGGCCGTGCTGACGAAGGAATTCGGGGAGATGACCTGATCTCTGCTAAAGTTTTCCAAATGGAACGGCCCCAAATGAGATCAGGATCGCGTCCCCTGAAATCCAATCCGGGAAGTTGAATGAATAAGAATAATGGCGGCTTATATGGGAATCGCGGGCGGGCCTTCCACGGGCAGGGAAATATGGAACAAGGCGCCCTGGCCGGGTTCGGATTCCACCCAAATGCTTCCGTTATGCAGCTCCCTAATGATGTGGGTGCATAAATACAGGCCCAGACCGGTGCCTTCCCCTTTCCTTTTGGTGGTGTAAAAGGGATCGAAAATATGCTCCAGGACATGGGAGGGGATGCCCGGGCCGTTGTCCTGGATTTCCACCACAACCCGGTCGTCTTTGGGAAAAATGCGGATGTCAAAGCGCGGTTTTTGCGCCGGATCCGTGGTTGCGGCAGCCATGGCCTGGGCGCCGTTTTTCAGGATGTTCAGGAAAACCTGCTGGATTTGGCCCGGCTCGCAATAGACTTCCGCAGCCTCGGGCGAAAAGTGTTCCCGCACCTCCATGTTGCGGAAGTTAAAACGCTTTTTCAGGTCGTAGTCGCTTCTGGCCATGTCCACGGTCTCACGCATGAGCGTCCGCAGGTCGTACACATCGGCCTCGCTTCCGCTTTGCCGGGAGAAGGACAGCATGTTGCGCACGGTTTTGGCCACCCGCATGCCTTCCTCCCTGATGGAATTCAGAATGCGGGGAATCTCCCTGGCTTCCATGTAGGCGAACAAGCTATCCAGGCTAAAGCCGATTTTCTTGGCGGCCTTTTCATTGGCGGCCATGGGTTTGGTCAGCCGCTGAATCAAAACCTGGGCGTTTTGCACCACCCCGGCAAGAGGGCTGTTGATCTCGTGGGCCATGCCCGCCGCCAGGGCGCCCAGGCTGACCATTTTTTCCGACTGGATCAGGATTTCTTCCGATCGCCTGTCTTTGGTGACGTCTTCATGCATGATCACCACGTTGCTTAACTTGCCCGTAGCCGTGCAAATGGGGTAAATCCGCGACCGGTAGTATCTTTCCCCGTCCTCCGGTCCATCCTCGCCGCCGCGCAGGGACCATTCCTCCAGAAATCCGCCTTCCCCCTTAAAGACTTTTTGGATGGAGGGGAAAATGGGCAGCTTTCGCATGGCCGGAGAGGCGAGGATGTTAAATTCGGCGCCCGCCACCGGGCCGTAGGTCCCCCAGGTGTCCTTGTGCACCTTGTTGGTCTGTACAAGATTGCCTTTGGGATCGTACAACTCGATCACCATGGGCGACTGTTCGATCATGCTTCTGAAACGATGCTCGCTGACCTCCAGCTCCTCGTGCAGGACCGTCAGTTCCGTGTTCCGGTCCTCAATGGTTTTATTGACGGAATGCAGGGCTTCATTGGCTTCCACCAATTCCACGTTTTTACGGCGGATTTTGGTTTCCGACAATTCCAGGCGCTGTTTCATGACATTGACTTTGTCGGCCAGGCCTATGGAAAAGGTCAGCATAAGCCACGCGGAGCTTACGGGCAAAACCCATTTGGAAACCGCGCCGGGAGGCAGAAATCCCAAAAAAGTCAGTATGGACAGAAATCCCGAAACCAGGATAAAACAATATCCGGCGGTCAGGAACACAGCCTGTCTGTCCATTTTTAGGCTCAGATAAATCAGGAGGGCGAAAAGCAGCACGCACGCCGCCATGCCGTGTAGGATCAAAATCTGGATGATGTTTGCAAAGCCCGCCCACGGTCCGGCGACCATATACACAAGGCCGGGAACCATCATGGTCCAGAAGATTATCCGGTGGATTGCCGGATGCCTCTTTTTCGTCCCGAGAAAGGACGTGGTGAACAGAGCCGATAAAAAGAGGTTCAGCGCCAAAGAAAGGACTAAGACGAGGTCCGTCAGTCGACCCGTCTCGCTGCAAAAAAATTGGGATATAAAGCCTTTGTGCGCCAACCCGATCAAAAGGAATGACAACCCGTAAAACACGAGATAAAGAAAGTTTTTATCCCGGGTGATTGAAAACACGCTCAGGTTATAAAGCCCGGCCATTATGATGCATCCGTAAATAAGCCAGATAAGGGAGTTCTCTCTGACGGAGGCGGAGGTCAAACCCGGGCCGCTGAAAAGATTGGCTTGGAATTCAATGGCGCCTTTTGATTGAATTCTCAAATAGCATGTTTGTTCTCCCTGCGGGAGGTCCATGGAAAACACATGATTTCTGTGCTTGACGTTTCGCTGGCTGAAAGGAACGCTGTCTCCGCCTTTCAGAAAGTGGAATCCTCCTTTTTCATCCGGGACGTACAAGTCCACATGGTCCAAAGTGGGAAAGTCTATTTCCAAAAACATTCTGGCGCTCTTGGGGCCGGGGTTTTTGAAAACCATACGGAACCAGTAAGCCGATTTTGAATAGCCTATATTGAAGTACGAAGCCTTGTTTTGCTTCCAATCCAGCCCGCTTTTGGACGCTTGGTCGATCGTCATGGCGCCGCTTGGATCTTCCAGCACGTCAAGCATGGACGTGAGGGGCGCTCGCCCGACGCCGTCGCCGACGCGCACAGGCGCCGCGCTCCAGCCTAAGCTGGACAAGATGGGAAAAAACAGAATTATGACTATGATACGTTGCATGGCGGCAAATCCCGGAAAAACCTAAAGCCAGTATAAGGCTGCAGAAGTGATGAAAGCAAGTTTTAAGCCAGGGATTGAAAAAGCCTGAAAAAAGAACCAAGTCTTTTCAAGCAATGATCCCAATGATACAATGAACATAGAAACTATTCAATACCATTAAGGAATGGGAGGGGGAGGTCATGAAGGATTTGAACGAGTGCCACGAGGCGGGACGCAGGTTTGAACAATATCTGCGCGTTTCCACCTTTCCCCTGGCTGTGCGCCTTATGCGCTCCGAAGAGGAAATCCAGCCCGGTTTCAAAAGGCCTTCCAAGGACCTGGGCCTCCAAAATTTTGTGTGCCAGAATTTTAAAATGGTCCGCACCTACGGATGGACCATGGCGGTCACGCCGGAGGATACAAACTGCCATCTGGCCAGGCTGGTTTACGGCTGGGACGAGCAGGACGAGGATTACATGGAAACCGGCCATAAGTTCAACATCGGCCTCTACGCCAAGGACATGGAAACCTCTCTCAAGCTGGAGGAAAACATCTTTCGGCTGGAAGGAAAATACCCCGGCCTGATCATCTCCCCCCTGGCGCGGACCAAGGTCGCTCCGGACGTGGTGCTGATTTATTGCCTGCCGGCTCAGGCCACTCGGTTGATTCAAAGCTACTTGTATATGAAGGGCGGCGCCCTGGAGTTTTCGTCCACAGGCCGCATCGGCTCCTGCCACGAGGGCGTGGCCAAAACCATGCTGACCCAAAAGCCTCAGTTTGTGGTCCTTGGCAACGGAGACAGGGTGTGGGGCGGCGCCCAGGACTCGGAAGTCATGTTTACTTGCCCGGCGGACCAACTGGACATTATGCTGGAAGGCCTGGAAGCCACCCACGCCGCGGGCTTGCGCTATCCCATACCGTCTTATATGAATTACGCCCCGGGTTTTCAGGCGGATTTCAAGGAAAAGGCCCTGGAACGGGCCGGAGGAACCATCATCAAGGAATGAATAAAAACCGGCTGACATTAATCGTAATCATTGTGCTGACGGCTTTGGCCGGCCTGGCTGTCTGGAGCGGATTGTCCACGCATAAATCCTCCATCCGAGAGGCTGGGAAAAGCGCCGAAACCACGCCTCAGAATGGAAATGAGGCGGCTGACGGCAGCCTGGAGGCCCTTGCCGGCCGCCTGGAGCTTTCTCCGCCGGTTTTGGACGCTATCATCCGTTCGATCCGGGACCACGGGATTCCCCCCCTGCGCGTTCACCAATTGCTGTTGCAGAAAAAAACGGAATTCAACGACTTAATAGGCCAGATGCAGCCTTCCAAAGACGGCGGGGAATCATTCACGCCGCACGCCCGGGAGGTCCTCTCCGCCCTTAACGCCGGAGATTTTGACAAAGCCCGGAGCCTGCTCCAAAAAGTCCTTTCCGAACTGGAAGCCGGAACGGTTTCTCCGGACAAGGACCCGGACCTGAAAGCCCTCACCCTGGCCCGTCTGGGCAGGCTGGAAAACCTGCAACTGGAATATAAAAAAGCAGCCGATTATTTCGGACAAGCCGCCCAAGCCGCGCAAAAGGACTCTTTGGCTCTCAAGTCCGACTTGTACGGCTGGCAGGGGACGGCCCTGTTTTTGGCCGAGGACTTCGAGCAGGCTGAAAAGGCGTACAAAGAGTCTTTGACTCTGGCTGAAAAGGCATTCTCTCCGGTTCATCCCGCGCAGGTCAACGCCTTGAACAACCTGGCCGGACTCTACCGCTCAACCGGCAGGCCCAAGTTGGCTGAACCCCTGTACCTCAAGGCCATGGACATCCGCCAAAAAGCCCTGGGCCCCCGCCATCCCTCCCTGGCCGCCCCCTTAAGCAATCTGGCGTCTCTCTATCTTGAGATGGGGGATTATAAGCAGGCCGTTATTTTGCTGGAAAACGCCCTGGCCATCCGGGAGGAGGCTTTGGGGCCGGACGATCCTTCCGTGGCCGCCTCCCTGAACAACCTGGCCAATGTATACCAGGCCGTAGGCAATCCGGACAAAGCCAAGGAACTGCTGCTGCAGTCCCTGGACATCACGCGAAAAGCACTGGGGCCGGATCACCTGCGAGTCGCCATGACCCTGAACAACCTGGCTAAACTGAGCCAGCGTCAGGGGGATGACGAAGGCGCGCGCGCACGCTATCTGGAAGCCCTCGCCATCAGCGAAAAGGTCCTGGGGCCGGTCCATCCGGACGTGGCTGCCATTCTTATCAATCTGGCGGAACTGGACATGAAGGCCGATCAATTGGACAAGGCGGAAATTCTTTGGCGAAAGGCCATGACCATCCTGGAGGCCACAGTGGGCCCCGAGCACCCCGACGTGCAAAAGATCAAGGAGCAGCTTGCCCAAATCCGAATCGCCAACGCAAAAAAGTCCATTCAATAAATTATTTGGAAAGAACGACATGCAGCCTAATGAATTGTACGACCGCCTGGTGCGGAGTCTGGAAATCCCGGGGATGAACATCCCCACCGCCTTTGTCAGGTTCTATAAGCATGCGGATAGCGTTCCCGGTCAGGTGCTGGAATATAACGTGGAGGAGGAAACCCTCACAAGCTGCCAGGCCATCCGCCACGCGGCTCACGGCCACCCCGTATATCTGACCCAGGAAAATTCCGGCTGCATTGCCGCGGCCATCAGCCTTGGCCTGGTGGACAGAAATCAGACCGAGCCTCTTCCGCGGCCCCGGCTGTACACCGAACTCATGAAAGCGCAAAGCAACCTGGGCAATGGATTTAAAGCGCCGTCCCCGGCCCAGTTTTCCTCCGGCGAGGTATACGCCTGCAAAGAACAGGGCAAGCCCTCTTTTTGCCTTTTCGGCGCCGAAGATTCAGGCCGGTTCAAAAACATAGAAACCGCCCGCAAGGCCATCAACTCCATGGCCGCCATTCAGCCGCCGGAAATGCAGGGCGTGTTCTTTTTCGGGCCGGATTATTCCAAGGACCCGGTCGTCCCTCATGTGGTGGTCATGGCGGTCCGGCCCGTGGAGTTGACCCGGATTATCCAGGGCTACCAGTTTTTAACCGGGGATCCTATCAACGCCGTCCTAAGCCCTCTGCGCGCCATGGATTCCGATCTCATCGCCAGGCCTTATCTCACCGGGAAAATCAACGTGTCCTCCCTGTGCCTGGGCGCGCGCCTTGTGGCCGGCTTTGAAGGAGACCGTATGGGGCTGGGCGTTCCGTGGAAAAGTTTCGAAAAGCTGGTCAAGGGCATGGAAGCATCGCGCACCGGGTTTCCCTTTTCCCGATATCCCGGCGCCAAGCCTTTTAATAATACCCCAAAAAAATAATGAGCGACCTGGATAGAGCACTGGAAATCGCCGTGCAGGCCCACAAAGGCCAGAAGGACAAGGCCGGGGCGCCGTACGTCCTCCATCCCTTGCGCTTGATGATGCGCATGCAATCCCCGGAAGCCCGCATGGCCGCCGTGCTCCACGACGTGGTGGAGGATACGGACTGGACCCTGGACGATTTAAAAAGGGAGGGGTTTTCCGAAGAAGTTTTGGAGGCCTTGGATCATCTCACCTGGAGACAGGATGAAAAATATTGGGAATACATCGAACGATTGAAAAGCAACCCCCTGGCGAGGGTCATAAAACTGGCGGATTTGGAGGATAACATGGATCTGACCCGCATCGCCCAGCCTTCGGCCAAGGATTTTGAACGGGTCCGCAAATATCACAAAGCCTGGACAAGACTATCCTCCCAGGCTTGACGGCCCTATATAAATCCTGAGCGTCCGCCGTTGTAAAGCTCGCCGCCTATTTCGGCAAAGGGGCGTCCGTAAAGACTTCAATCTTTCCCTCTCCGTAAATCTGATTCAACACGTCGTCGTTCCAGGCGCGTTTCGCCGGCCTGTTGATGTACAACCCGATCAAGCCCGCTACGATGCACAGAATAAAGACTATGTCGGCCGCTCCAACTGTTTGCATGGTTTCCTCCCCGGTTGGTTTTTTCAGATTTTTCAACTTGAATAGTCTATCGGCTTTTGGTCTCGATTTCTTGAGCTCAAAATTCGCCGGGGAGAGATAAATTCAATCGGCGGCGGCATGCCTTCGCGCCTGTTCCGTCAGTTTTTTAAAGACGCCCGCTGGCGGGGCGTTGCGCCGATATTGTCATGCATGCCGTAGAGAGCCAATTCGATATGCAGCGGCAGGCCCCCGCGCCTGCCAGGGAACGCGCATTGCGCGGTCCTTAATGTACGGCGCCTCATTTGCTTTCACTGAAGACCATCGCCGCAGGATTTGAAGTGGAAAGGCAGCTTCAGGGCTTGCCCTGCTTTCTTTTTCACGCGCCCGGGAAGGATTGTCGCAGTCAGGAAAGACTGGCCAGCGAAAAGCGCGGTTTTTAACCAGGGCGGCCCAGGCAGCGCTGTTTGCCGCCTGGGTTTGGAAGAAACACAAGGCGCGGCCGGAAAAGATCCTCGAAGCCAGGAAAGGGAGGCGGGCGGAAGGAGTTGGTTGACTTCCTGCTTTTTGTTTGGTGATAGACAGGGTATCCGTCCGTTGGACATGCCAGGATTCTATTCCCGATAAAGGTCGCGCCTTGTGCGCTATCGCGCCCAGGCACGGATCTGCTGTGCCTGGGGCGCCCAACTTCGGCGGCGGCTTTCAGTTGCCCGGGCGGCGCTGGCTGCGCCGTACGCCGCTCTTGCTTTCAAGCAAGAGTATTTTTGCTTTTATTTAAGATACTTATAAATAGATTTTCGCCGCCATAGGACAAAAAACATGGATGACTCCAATCCTCATGGATTGGCTTTGCAGTGGTTCTCGTATTCCTGCACCAGTTTTTGGACGGCCTGGGTGGGGGAGAGGCTTCCTTCCACCACGTCGGATTCAATGCCGGGAATCATGGCTTTCACCGTGGGATTGCCGTAAAAGGCCGTCCGCAGATAATCGTCCACCATGGAGTGGACCCACCGGACCGTCTGGGCGTTGCGGCGGCGTTGAAACACGCCGGAGGCCATGGTGTTGGCCTTGAACTTCTCCACGGTCCGCCACACGTCGGGAATTCTATCTCCGGTCAGGGAGGACGCGGTCAACGCTTGTGTGGTCCAGCCCTCGGTGGCCGGCAGCAGATAGTGGATGATGCGTTCAAATTCGGACCGGGCCGTTTCGGCGCGCTGCTTGTTATCGCCGTCGGCCTTGTTGATGAGAATGGCGTCGGCGAGCTCCATGATGCCTTTTTTCATGCCCTGGAGTTCGTCGCCCGCTCCTGCTATCAGGACCAGCAAGAAGAAATCCACCATGGACCGGACTTCGGTTTCGCTCTGGCCTACGCCCACGGTTTCCACCAAAATCACGTCGAACCCGGCGGCCTCGCAGACCAGCATGGTTTCGCGGCTTTTTCGGGTGACGCCGCCCAGGACTCCGCTGGATGGGCTGGGGCGGATGAAGGCGTTTTTATTGCGGGAGAGATTTTGCATGCGGGTTTTGTCGCCCAGGATGCTGCCCCGGGTGAGGGAGGACGAGGGGTCCACGGCCAGGACCGCCACTTTATGGCCCTGATCGCATAAAAGGGAGCCCAGGGCTTCGATAAAGGTGCTTTTGCCCGCGCCCGGCACGCCCGTAATGCCCACCCGGACGGAGTTTCCGGTGTGGGGGATGAGTTCCTTGAGCATGCGTTGAGCCCGCTCCATGTGGGCGGGAACGTTGCTTTCCACCAGGGTGATGGCCCGGCCCAGGACGGTCCTGTCCTGGGCCAGGACGCCTTGGACGAAATCCTGCACCCGCAGGTTTTTGCGCCGAACCACGGGCGGCGCGGCGGGTTTGGAGGCGCCGCCGGGCATGCCGTCGTGCCCGCCTTCCACGCCGTCAACAACCAGGGAAGCAAAGCCTTTGCCGTCACAATCTTGGGGCGCCCATTCGGGGCGTTTGCCTGAACTCATGCGCACTCTCTATGCAATGCAAAGGGGCGCAACCGGGTAAAACGGCTGCGCCCCTTCCGGTTATCGTTGGACTGGATTATTCAGCCAGCCGTTTGTTCAGCTCCACCATGACCTTTTGGGCCGCCACGGGGATGACCGTGCCGGGGCCGAAGATCAGGGATGCGCCGTGTTCTCTGAGGAACTCGTAATCCTGGGCCGGGATAACCCCGCCCACGATGACCATAATATCCTCACGGCCGTGTTTTTTCAACTCTTCCACCAATTTGGGCAGAAGGGTTTTATGCCCGGCGGCCAGGCTGCTCATGCCGATGATGTGGACGTCGTTTTCCACAGCCTGGAGGGCTGCTTCCTCGGGCGTCTGGAACAAGGGTCCGATGTCCACGTCGAATCCCAGGTCGGCGAAGGCCGTGGAGATGACCTTGGCGCCCCGGTCGTGCCCGTCCTGGCCCATTTTGGCGACCATGATGCGGGGACGGCGGCCTTCGGTCTCCTCGAATTCGTCCGTCATCTTGCGGACGGCTGCCACTTCTTCCTCTTCGCCGAATTCCGTGCTGTATACGCCGGATACGCTGCGCGTCACTGCTTTATGCCTCCCGGTGACCTTTTCGATTGCATAGGAAATTTCGCCCAGGCTGGCCCGGACCCGCGCGGCCTTGACGGCCAGGTCCAGCAGGTTGCCGTTTCCGGTTTCCGCAGCCTTTGTAATGGCTTCCAGCGCCTGGGACACGGCGGCCTCGTCCCGGCCGTCCTTCAACTGGGCCAGACGCCGGATCTGGGCGTCGCGCACGGCCGTGTTGTCCACTTCCAGGACTTCCATGGGATCTTCCGTTTCGGGGCGATATTTGTTGACGCCCACGATGACTTCCTTTTTGGAGTCGATGCGCGCCTGCCTGCGGGCCGCCGCTTCTTCAATTCGCATTTTGGGAAGCCCGGTGTCAATGGCTTTCGCCATGCCGCCCAGGGATTCGATCTCGCAAATATGGCCCCAGGCGCGATCCACGATCTGGGAAGTGAGGCTTTCCAGATAGTAGGACCCGGCCCAGGGATCCACCACCTTGCAGATTTTGGTTTCGTCCTGGAGGAACAACTGGGTGTTCCTGGCGATCCGGGCCGAAAAATCCGTGGGCAGGGCGATGGCTTCGTCCAGGGAGTTGGTGTGCAGGCTCTGGGTATGGCCCAAAGCGGCGGACATGGCCTCGATGCAGGTCCTGCAAACGTTGTTGTAAGGATCCTGCTCGGTGAGGCTCCAGCCCGAGGTCTGGGTGTGGGTGCGCAAGGCCAGGCTCTTGGGATTTTTGGGATCGAAGCCCTTGATGAGCTTGGCCCAAATCAAGCGGCCCGCCCGGAGCTTGGCCACTTCCATGAAGTGGTTCATGCCCGTGCCCCAGAAAAAGGACAGGCGGGGCGCAAAAGTGTCCACGCTCATGCCTGCGGCCACGCCGGTTTTGACGTACTGATAGCCGTCGGCCAGGGTGTAGCCCAGTTCGATGTCGGCCGTGGCGCCGGCTTCCTGCATATGGTAGCCCGAGATGCTGATGCTGTTGAACTTGGGCATGTTCTGGCTGGTGAATTCAAAGATGTCCGCGATGATCTTCATGGAGGGCGTGGGCGGATAAATGTAGGTGTTCCGCACCATGTATTCCTTGAGGATGTCGTTCTGGATCGTGCCCGTAAGCTGCTCGTGGGATACGCCCTGCTCTTCGGCGGCCACGATATAATAGGCCAGGATGGGCAAGACCGCGCCGTTCATGGTCATGGACACGGACATCTGGTCCAATGGAATGCCGTCAAACAGGATTTTCATGTCCAGGATGGAGTCCACGGCCACGCCGGCCTTGCCTACGTCGCCCACCACGCGTTCGTGGTCCGAGTCGTAGCCGCGATGGGTGGCCAAGTCGAAGGCAATGGACAGGCCCTTCTGGCCCATGGCCAGGTTGCGGCGGTAGAATGCGTTGGATTCCTCAGCCGTGGAAAAGCCCGCGTACTGGCGGACCGTCCAGGGCCTGGTGACGAACATGGTGGGGTAAGGCCCGCGAAGATAAGGCGGGATGCCGGACACAAATCCGGTGTGCTCCAGATCGGCGACGTCTTCCCCCGTGTACAGGGCCTTGACCGGAATCTGCTCGTTGGTCATCCATTCAAAATCTATAGCGTCGGCGGCAGCCTGATCCAGGGCTGCCTTCCATTCGGCCAGTCCCGCCTTGGATTTGGGCGGGTTATAAGCCATGGCAGTAAAATCAGGTGTCTTATTCATGAGTCAGTCCGCTCCGTTTTTGAAGGTTTAACAGCAGGGTGTAGCAATCAGCCCCCATAAAGATGTAATCGTCCATCCCTGCGTCCCTGTAGGATTGCTCCAGGTCCTTGGCAGGCTTGCCGGCAAGGAGCACGAAGGCGCCGGAGACTTTTTCCTTGAGCAGTTTGGCCAGGGGCGGAACCACTTCGGGATAGGCTTTATCCGTGGAGCAGATGATGGCGATCTTCGCGCCGGAATCGGCGAAGGCCTGGGCGCAGTCTTCAGGCGTCTGGAACCCGGTGTTTTCCACCATTTCAAATCCGCCGGGCTGGAAAAATCCGCCGGAGAAGTCGGCCCGGGCCTTATGCTGCGGAATGGGGCCCATGTTAGCCAGGAAAATCTTAACCCGCTGGCCGGTTTCCTTTATATGCTTGTCCATGGCGAAACGGAGGCTTTCAAAAGGCTCCGAGCCCCGGTGGACGGCCAAGGGCGTCACGCTTCCGGAACCGGCTTCCAGGGTTCCAAAGATGGCGCTCAGGCTGGCGCCGGCCTGGGCTGCGGCCACGGCTTTGTCCATGGTTTCGGGCGCCGCCGGGCTGTTTTTCATGGCCTCTTCCAGGGCTTTCAGCATGTCGCCGCCGTTTCCGGCCGCCTTGCAGAATTCCTCCACCTGGGCCGCCCGTTGGGATTGCAGCGCGGCGTGATCCACCGCCGGGACTTCCAGGGGCGTTTCCGCCAGGTTGGCGTACATGTTGGTTCCCACAAAGACGTCTTTGCGCTTTTTGATGTTCTTGGCCTTTTGAGCGGCCACGTCCGCGCACAGGCTTTGAGGCAGGCCTTGCTCCAGGGCCTTGGCCATGCCGCCGGCCTTTTCGATTTCCTGAAAAATGCCCCAGGCTTTTTCGGCCACCGTGTCCGTGAGGGTTTCCACAAACCAGGAACCGCCCGAAGGATCCACGGGTTGGGTGAACCGGCTTTCCTCCTGCAAGACGATCTGCAGATTGCGGGACACCCTGCGGGAGAACTCGTTGGGCTGACGGGCGACTTCGTCAAAAGGCGCCACGTAAACCATGTCCGCGCCGCCCATGGCGGCTGCAAAGCACTCGGTGGTGTTTCTCAGCATATTCACGTAAGGATCGCACAGAGTCTTGGTCCAGGCCGAGGTGCGGGCGAACATGAACAGTTTCTGCGATTCTTCATTGCCGCCGAAAGCGTCGGCGATCTGGGTCCAAAGAATGCGCGCCGCCCTGAGCTTGGCGATCTCCATAAAAAAATGGCCGCCCACGGAAAAGGAGAAGCAAACCTTGGGAGCGATCACATCGAATTCCACCCCGCGCTCCTGCATGGCCCTGACGTATTCCACGGCCGTGGCCATGGCGAAAGCCAGTTCCTGAGTGGCGCTGGCGCCCGCGTCATGATAGGGCGAGCCGCTGGCGATGATGGTCCGCACATGGCGGGCGTTGGACTTGGCCCACATGAGCAAGGCGGTCATGGAGTCGTAAGCCGCATTCAACGAAATGGGGATGGCGCCCTTGGCGGCCAATTCCCCCAGAGGATCGGCGCCGACGCATCCGGCCAGGCTGGCGGCGAACTTGCCGCTCACCAACTGTCCGGCGGCCATAAGGCTGGCTATGGGAAGGGCCGTGGCCCCTGCATTGACGAACATGGGAATGTTGGCGGTGTCCACCCCGGCCAGCGCCTTGGCGAAATCGCCTGCGCAAGCTGCGGAAAGCCCCATGGCCCCCACGTCTTCCGCCTTGGCCCGCCCCGGATCCTGACCCAGCTTGACTGCAGGGTCCAAAACCACCTGCAGGCCGGTCTGGCCCCTTTCCAGATCATGCACCGCCGCCTTGTTGAACTCCTCGGGCGTGGAGCACGAAATAGCCTGACAAATGTTCCAGGGATTGATCAGGAAGCCGTCCGCCTTGGTTCCGCGCACAAAGGGGGCGCTTCCCGGCATGGTGTCTATGTGCGGTAAATCCTTGATTTCATGCTGCCAGTACATGGGCTGAAGATCAATGTCCTCATAGGTTTTGGTGATGACCTTCTTTTCAAAGGGCGCGCCTTTGAGGCTGGCCACCGCCGCATCGTACCATTCCTGATAGCTGGGGAAGGAAAACTCGGAAAAGAGCTTCTCTCCTTCACCCCTCGGGGTTAGGGTCGGTGCATTGTTTGACATGGTAGACATCCGCTCCGTTGGTTATGGGTAAAAATGAAAAAAGGGCGGCCCCTGAACAAAATTTATTCCACTCGATCAATTTTATGGCCGAACGGGTTGGATTCAGAAGCGCGTCTCGCATCGCCAGGCAAAAAAAACAGGCCGCGTCCAAGCCATGAAAGTAAAAGAGAAACAAGCAGCTTTCTATTATTTTCAATAACTTGCAATTTCGCGCCGCATAGCGCGCCGGTTTTTTCCATCATGTTGTTCCAGCGCTTGATGTAAATTTATCATAGCCCGAATAAATATGCCATATTTTTTTGTAAAAGGAAAAGGGGGAATCGCCTGAAAATGGGCATTTTTTGAAGGGGGGAATGGCTTAGGGACTCCCTCCGGCCCAAGAGCCGGGCCGGAGGGACTTGAATGTAAAGCGCGGCGGACCGCCGCACGAATTAGGGGCCTCAGGAAAAGCCGCCGGGAGGGCCGCATGAGGACTTAGCAAAGGAACCGCCCCGCCGGCTGGAAAAGCAGGACATAAGGCGTTCGGTTTCCTTGGCGCCGCATTTGGGGCATGGGGGCGTTTCCTTGTCGGACATTCCCACAATTTCCTCAAAGTCCCGGCCGCATTTTTTGCAGTTGAATTCGTAAATGGGCATGATTTCCTCCGTTTGGTGAATTGTCGCTAACTATCAAAATAAGACAAGGAATAGAGGGCGTCAATATATAGCCAGGAAGGAATTGGCGGCGTTGGGATTCACTCTTCCTGTATTGCGTGAAGGAATCAGCATATGTATGCCTCGCCGCCCGCAACAAAAAAAGGGGCGGCCCGTGCTTTCCGGGCCGCCCTATTGGAATCATTGCTTGTTGATTTTTGATGGTGGAAGGATCTTACCCCACGCACCCCAGGGTGGGGTCGGGAACTTCGATCTTATGGCGCTTGTCCCGTTTGCGTTTTATCTGGCAAAGCAGGGTTTTGTACACGGGAAAGCCGGAAATGGGATCGAACTGCTCCAGGTCGGTGAGCATGTTCACGTTCGCCGCCTGCCATTCCTCGGTTCCCAAGGGGCCGCCGCCGCCCACCGGAGCGTAGACGAATCCCTCCATGATTTTATCCGTGACGAAAACCCGCATGACCACCGAACCCCGGGCGGTTTTGAGCGTGGCCAGATCGCCGGTTTCCAGCCTGCGTTCGGCCGCGTCCGCCGGGCTTATTTGAATGGCCGGGGAGGGGAATTTTTTCATGAACCTCGGGATGGCCCGGAAGCAGGACTTCATGTCCGGCTTGAAGGGGCCGGTGCCCAGGATCAGGGGGAATTTCTTGAAACGGTCGGGATCGCTCACCGGAGTTTCAAAGGATTCCTCGTACTTGGGCAGGCCGTCGTAACCGTGCTTTTCCAGGACGGTGGACTTGATTTCAAATTTTCCGGACGGGGTTTCAAACCCGGGCTTGCCGTCTTTCCGGAGCAGGCCTTTTTCCCATTTTTTGTATTCCATGGGCTTGCCGGGCTTTTTGATCACGAATTTTTCCGCGCTCAGTAGATCGTCCAGGCTGTAGCCCGAGCCTTCCAGGACGGAGCCCAAAAGGGTCTTGGGATCTTTGGCGTATAAACTTCCGTAGCCCAGGCGTTCGGCCAGTTCCGCCAGGATCTGGTGATTGGGCTTGGCCTCGCCCACGGGTTCGATCATTTTTTCCCGGTAGCGGATAGCGTTGCCGTAATAGCAATAGGATTCCTGCTCAAAAGCCGTGGATGCAGGCAGCACAATGTCTGCAAAGGCGGCGTCCCTGGTCATTTGCAGGTCGATGCAGACCAAAAAGTCCAGCTCCTCCATGGCTTTTTGCCAGACCTTGGGGTCGGGCCACGCCGTGAGGATGGATGCGCCCTGGATGAACAGCCCCCGGATTTTATAGGGATCGCCGTCGATAATGGCCTTGGGCAGGAGGATGGCGTGGGGCTCTCCGCCGCAGTATTCCGCATAAACCGGAAACTTGTCCGCGCCGATGGATTTCCCGAAGCCCGGAGTTTCCTTTAATATGGATTTGTTCAGGGGGATGAAGGCGTCATGATGCAAAAAGTTGCGGCCGCCTTCCACGTCCAACTGGCCGGCCACGGCCCACAAAGCCATGACCGCCCGGATGTTCTGAACGCCGCTTTTGGTGTATTCCAGGCCCGTGTACATGACGTAGGTTGCGCCGTCGGCCTCGGCGATGCTTTCGGCCAGCTCCTCGATGCGGTCCGCGTCAATGCCGGTCAATTCCGAGACGTATTCCGGGGTGAAGTCCTCCACGTATTCGGCGAACTCCTCAAAGCCCTGGCACCAGTTTTCCGTAAAATCCTTGTCGTGCAAATCGTCCCGGATGATCACATGCGCCAGGGCCAGGGCCAGGGCGCCGTCCGTGCCGGGGCGGATGGGCAGCCATTCGGCGCCGGGCAGGTCCGCGCTTTTGGTGCGCCGGGGATCGATGACGATGATTTCCGCGCCTTCCTCTGCGGCCCGCTCCAGCTTGCTGAACGCCGCCGGCGGGGTGGACGTGGAGGGATCCGTCCCCCAGACCAGGATCAGGTCTGCGTTGTCCAGGTCGGAGTACATGTCTATATGGAGGCAGCCCATGGTGACTTTGGGCGCCAATACGCCCAGGGACGTATAGCACGGGGCGCCCACGCCGAAGGTGTTGGGAGATCCAAACGGGAACAACACGCTGGAGGCCAGGTAGATTTCCGAGCCCTTCAACTGGTACGCGTCCTTAAAGGAGCGCTCGTAGGTTCCGGTGCCTGCGTAAAAGCCCACGGATTCCGGGCCGTACTTTTCCTTTAACTCGTTCAGCTTGGCTGCTATCTCGTCGTATGCTTCGTCCCAGGTGACGGGCTCGAACTCGTAGGTCCCTTTGGGGCCGGTGCGCCTTAAAGGCGTGGACAGCCTTTTGTCCGAGTACACAATGTCCCGGGCGCTTTTTGATATGGGGCACAGGACCTCGCCCATGGGCGCGTCCGGGTCCGGCTCCAAATGGTCGATCTTTCCTTCATCGTCAAAATGGACAATCACGCCGCAACCCGGGCTGTGAAAGCACAGGCCGCAAATGCCATGTTTGGTTTGCGTCATAACTCTTTCCTGTCAGGGGGTTGCTATCTGACTCCAATGAGGTACTGGGAGTGAATATGCTCCCATAAATTTTCCGTCTTTCTGATCTTCCACAAAACGTCCCCTTTTTTGCTCACTTCGAAGGGAGGGGTAAAGACCCCGTCCCCATTGCTGAGCAGGCGTTCCATGTTATCCATCCCGCGGCCCTTGTAAGGCCCCTGGTTGCGGCCTCCCAGCCAAAGGTCCGGGGTGGAGACGGAAGCGTCCCAGGAAAAGGGATCGGAAAAAACAAACACGGAATCCTTCTTTTTAAGAACCCGGTTGACGTCCTGCAAGTGCTGGATAGGGTGAGGAACCTTTTCCAGAATGTTGATGGACGAAGCCGTGGAAAACAAATCATCGTGAAAAGGCAGAGCCAGGGCGTCCGCCACAATAAACTCCACCCGGTCGTAGTTCCAGTCCGGGTTGAGTTCGCAAACCTGCCGCTCCGTGATATTGCCTTCCAGGATCATGTCAAAATGCAGGCTTCTTTCCTTCATAATGCGCCGCGCCCGCTTGATAAAGGACAGGGAGGTGTCCAGGCCGATAACGCGGGTGTGGGTCTTGCTCAGGTCAAAGGACAGCCTGCCCACGGCGCACCCGATGTCCACGGCGTAGCCGTTTTTTCCGTCAAACAAGGAGGACCAGATGGTGTATGCGTCCGTGGAGTTGGGGCCGTTGAAAAATTCGGAAAAGTGGCTCCACAAATACGCGGACAGCATGCTCTGGGAATTGTATCCCGAGGTTTCGGACAAAATATGCCGGGTTTTCTTGGGCAGCAGGATGGCCACGCCGCCGGAAATCTCGAACTTGGCGCCGCAATCCGTGCAGACGAGCCTCCCCTCCATGACGTCGTCGTCAACTTCTTCTTCAATTATCAAATCCAAAAGATTTTTATTGGAAAAACATTCCGGACAAGCCAGATCGTTTTGCAGCCATTTCTTCATTAATTAAAACCTTCCATCGCCCCGCGTACGAGGTTGTCAATATATAATCTCCAAAACCGAGTTTATAAAAGATATTCCATGAAGGGGGTCTTGGCAACCTTTTAAGCCGTAATAGCATATTTTTGAAAAGATAATATATTGATAATATGCAGTAAAATTGGAAAAATTAAAGAATAATGACAATCAGTGTCAATCCAGAATGGGGTCAAGTCTACGTTTGACGTTTGAGCCGCTCGTTTGGAAATCAGTCCATAAAGGCGCCTCTCCAAATAGGCTTTCAGGTATACAAAAAGGCGGGCCCGTCCTCCTGTTCCGCGTGAGGATGAATCATGGCCAGATTGATTTCGTCGTGGCAGTAATCGCTGACCAAGGCCACGTTCCCCCCCGCCATTTGCCGGCGGATGCAAAAATTGAAATCCAGCAAATGGGAGTAAAACTGATCAAACACCCTGTTGGTGGTGTCCAGGGAAATCCGGCATTGGTTGTTAAGATGATGGGTTTGGGAAAAATGGTGGATCATCAGATAAAAGGCCACGGCGGACATATATTTGCAATTCGTCCTTTTGGCCAATTCCGGATAAAACCGGGAGACGTGCAGGTTGTTTGCAAAGGTGTTCTGCGATAGCACCAGGGCCGACGATATGGTCTGGTGTTCGTCCAGGGTTTCGATAAAATACTCGGTGCACAAGCCTTCGTCATGGAAGGACAGGTCAAAACGCTCCAGGAACCTGGGCGTGTACTTGCTCATAAAAGGGGAGTGTGGATCGAAAAATGGTTTAAGGTGCATAACAGTCCGCCAGGGTACAGGTTAGGCCCCTGGACGGAGCGGTTGGCGGGACGAGAGTCTTTGCTTCCTATCCGTGGAGAGGTCGTAATTATATCGTCCTGATCGGTATGATCCTAATTGGCCGGCAAGTCAATGAAAATCGGATGTGATGATGGGAAGGGCGAGTTGCTTGTCTATGCAGGTCCGCTCTCGCGCCGTGCATCAAAAAATAGAATTTAACCACCTGAAATCATACATTTTCAAAATATTGACACGGCTGCTAAACCATGGGCAGCCCTGGCAAAGCAGTATTATGCCGGGGCGGGGAGCGCATGTGGTTCACCCTGTCAGCAACTGGAGTTCCACAATGCTTACGGAACGGGCGATCCATCCAAAACAAAGGCAGGAATCCAAACTGCACTGTTCGCCCGCCGGGCTTTCCTGATTTCGACGATTGTTTTCGGCCGCACAAAAAGAAAGCAGGCAAGCCCTGCCGCTACATTGCTTCTTGATTCCCGGCAGGTTGAATTTGATTTGCCGGAACAGGCCCCTGGCGCCTGTCCAGGATGCGCTTTGCGCGTTCCACGGCGCTCGCAGACGGGGCGGCTGCACAGTGCTTGCAACCCTTGTGGGCCCGAGCGCGCCCCGGCAAAACAGCCTCCTGCCGGGGCGTAAGCGGAAAATATACTGAAGTGCGCTTCCAGCCGCCCTACAGTTGATTTTGGATAAAATGAATGATCTGCTGCTTGGGCGCCGCCCCCACCAAACGGTCGATCTCCCGGCCGTTCTTGAACAGAATCATGGTGGGGATGCTCTGGGTTCTGAACCGGGACGCCGTGGCCGGATTGTTATCCACGTTCAGCTTCGCCACTTTGATCTTGCCGGCGTACTCCCTGGCGATCTCATCCAGGACGGGCGCCACCATCTTGCAGGGGCCGCACCAGGGCGCCCAGCAATCCAGGAGCACCGGAATAGGACAGGCGAGGACCTCGCTTTGGAAGCTCGCGTCGGTCACATCCACAGGGCGGTTGGTTGCCGAGGGCCCGGGCAGCCGGGTTTTGCACTTTCCGCAAACCGGGCGATCCTCCAGCCGGGAGGCCGGAACCCTGTTTTTGGCGCCGCAGGAACTACACGATATAATAACGGAATTGTCGCTCATAGTCGTCCTCCCTTCTTCGTGGGGGAATGGGGTCAAACGTCAAACGTAGATTTGACCCCATAGGTTTCTTTCCCCGCGAATCCGTGCGCAGTTATTCCGAAGTTTGTTGATACAAATGCACGTCCCTTTGGGGATACGGAATGCCGATGCCTTCCGCGTCCAGGCGCTTTTTGATGTTTTCCATGTAGGAAAAGTAGACCGGCCAGTAGTTTTCGGTTTTCACCCACGGCCGAACCACCCAGTTCACGCTGTTGTCGGCAAGTTCAAGGACGCCCACGAACAACTCCGGGTTTTTCAGCACCCTGTCATCTTTGAGGATTTCGTCCGTCAGGACCTTCCTGCAATGCTCCACGTCCGCGTCGTAGCTCACGCCGATGACAAAATCCACCCGCATGGTGGGCTTGGCGGAATAATTGATGATGTTATCGCCCGTCAGGACGGAGTTGGGAACGATGACGGTTTTGTTGTCCGGAGTTTTGAGCTTGGTGGTGAAAATATGGATGTCCTCCACAACGCCGGAAACCCCGCCCCCATCGATCCTGTGCCCCACTTCAAAAGGCCGGAAGATGATCATCAGCACCCCGGCCGCGAAGTTGGACAAGGACCCCTGGAGCGCCAGGCCGATAGCCAGGCCGGCGGCGCCCAATATGGCGATGAAGGAGGTGGTTTGGATGCCCAATTGGTTGAGGGCCGCCACGATGACGAAAATCAGGAGCCCGATGTATGAGATGTTGCTGACAAAGGAAACCAGAGTGGCGTCCACTTTGGCTTTTGTCATGAGGTTGACTATCATCGTGCGCAGGAACTTGGATATCCAGCGCCCCAGGATGAAAATCAACAACGCCGCAACGATTTTCAGGCCGTATAACGTAAGCAACTCCTGAGCCTTGGCGAGGATCACTTCAATGTCCATGGTATATTATCCTTTCTAAAAAAAATTATTGGCGGGAACCTTCGCCCTAATATAGGCCAAGCACCGGGGTTATGAAAAGGCCCGATTTGATAAAATTTGACATTTGCTGGAATTTTCATCAATTATGGTTATGTAGGAATTTTTATGGTTTTATGTGAAGTAATGGGGGCTTGCATGTTTTTTTATGGGATCTGGGTCTGACTGCAATTTTGGAAAAAATAATCCTTCTTAAAAAGAGTGCCTTGACCTTTCAGGACTTTGGGGCCTAAAATAGACGATGCTATGCTGAATGATATGATACGAAATATTAACGAACGAACTCGTTTATATTTTTGAAGCAAGAAACGCGTGTAAACGCAATTATCTACCCCCAAAAACGGTTTTTTTAGAGGAGGACCGATTATGAAGAAGCTGATGTGGATGCCGTTGATCGCCCTGGTCGTGCTTGCCATGGTAAGCGGCTGCGCTATGAAACAGCCAGCCCCCGCCCCTTTTAAGGTGTGCGACCTGAACGCCAAAATGGGCGAGTACACGCAAAAAGTGGACAACTTTTTGGTGATCCTGGATAAATCCGGATCCATGCGCGGCGGGGATCTGGAATCCGCTGTAACCACCTTGCGGCACATGAACCAGACCATTCCCGACCTGGATCTCCAGGCCGGCCTGCGCACCTTTGGAAGCATTTGCCCCTTTTCCAAAGTCAGCAAATTGGAATACGGCATGACCCAGTACGTAACCAAGGAAATGTGCGGCGCCCTGGCGGCCCAGAAAAAGGCCAGCGGCGACAGCCCCATGGACCTGGCTCTTTTGGGCGCAGCGGACGACCTTGTCAAAACAAACGGCTCCACCGCCGTTATCCTGGTTAGCGACGGATACAAGAACGCCATGGACGCTGCAGCGGCTGTAGCGGCGGCCAAAGATTTGAAAAGCCGTTACATGAACAAGGTGTGCATATACACCATCCAGATCGGCTCCGATCCTACCGGCAAAGCTATTTTGGAGAAAATCGCCAAGGCCGGCGGATGCGGCTTCTCCATCAACGCCTCTGAAATCGCCGACGGGGACGCCATGTGCGATTTCGTGACCAAGGTCTTTCTGAAGAAATCCGACAAACCCTTGGACAGCGACGGCGACGGCGTGTACGACAGCGCTGACAAGTGCCCCGGCACTCCCAGGGGCGCCGACGTCAACAAGGTGGGCTGCTGGATCATCAAAGACCTGGAATTTGATTTTGACAGCTATGAAGTCAAAAAGGAATACCAGCCCTGCATCAAAAAGATCGTTGCCATCCTTCGCGCCAACCCCGGCCTCAAGCTGATTGTGGAAGGCCATACGGACAACAAGGGCTCCAAAGCATACAACGAGCAGCTTTCCCTGTATCGCGCCGACGCGGTGATCGACAGCCTGGTGGGCAAAGGCATCATGCCGGAACGCCTGTCCGCCAAGGGTTACGGCTTCTCCAAGCCTGTGGCCTCCAATGATACGGAAGAAGGACGCGCCCGGAACAGAAGGGTCCAACTGACTCCCGTTTTTTAATTAGACCTTTTTGTTGCATAATTTCAGGGCAGGTTGCGCGTCCGCGGGCAGCCTGCCCTTTTCTCTTTTAAGTGACGCGCCGGCGCTGGCCGCCAGCCGGAGCATTTTCCCGCAACTACCGGTTCCCATTCCAATAAAGGTATATGCCATGAATCCCATTGCCCGCTGGAAACAACTGTCCCGACTCAAAAAAATCTTTATTATCATTTTAGGACTGGTGACCGCATACACGATTATAGGCTTTGTCCTGATCCCCGCGCTCATAAAATGGGGCGTGGTCCGTACTATAGAAAAGGATTACGGCCGAAAAGCCTCCATTGAAGACGTCGCTTTCAACCCCTATGGCCTGACCTTGAGGGTGGACGGCTTCACCATTCTCGACCCGGACGAAACCGCCTTTGTTTCCTTCGGCGGCCTGTCCGTGGACGTCAAAGTTTGGGATTCCATTACCAGCATGGCTGCCGTGGTGGGGGAAGTGGACCTTGAAAATCCCCTGGTCCGCGTGACCATGAATGAGGACGGTGCGTTCAACTTCGCCGATTTGATTCCCGCAAGCAATCCCGAAGCCAATGCCCCTGAAGAAAACAACGAAGAGCAGGAAAAAAAGCCGCCCAGGTTTTCCCTGGACATCCTTTCCGTCAGCGGCGGCAATATTGTTTTTGTTGATAAGCAAAAAGATGCAACCCATAAGATTATCGATTTGTTCGTAGCGGTCCGGGGCGTTTCCGGCCTGCCCGGCGACCTGGACAAGCCCGTTGAAATCAACCTGGAAGCCAGCATCAACGGCGCCCCCCTGACGGTTGAGGCCGAAAGCCTGATTTTCGATCCCAACCTGAAATCCTCGGCCGGCGTGTCTTTCCGGGATATCAGCGCGGCGCCCTACAAGGCCTACATCCCGGCCATAGAGGGCAGAACCCTGGTTACAGCCAAGACGCAGGTGTATGCGGCCATTCAATACTCCATGGAGGAGTCCGGCGCCCATAACCTGGCTGTCCGCAATCTCAAGGTCTCGGACACGCTCCTGGCGTGGAAGGATTCCTTTAACGACCCGGAACAGCCGGAAATCCGCGGGCCTTACCAGATTTCCCTGGGCAAGTTCTCCCTGGGAATGGACGTGCTGGTTAAAGACCCGGCGGCCGCAGACGTCCTTGTGAAAGACGCAGACGCCTCCCTGGATAATTTGCAGTTGTTCGCCCAGAACGGCGCTTTGAAGCTGGCGGGCGTGGAGCATTTTGACGTCCAGGACGCCAAAGCGGACATGGCCGCCCTGAAAGCCTCCGTGGGCGCCGTAAACACCAACGGCGGATGGTTCGCCGCCGCCCTGGAACCATCCAAGCGCATAAACATAACCCGGATGATCGAGCTTTCGGCAAAGGAAGCGGTGGAAGAAATCGCTGCAGCGGCGTCTGAAGCCGCCCCGAAGGAAGTCCGGCAGGATGTTCACGTGGATGCCTCCGAACCTCCCGCGGAAGAAGTCAAGGAGGACGCCGCCGCCCAAACAGCCGTTGCGGAAGCCCCGCAGGAGCCTGTCAGGGAGGATGCCCCGGATCAGGCCCCCGCAACAGAGCCCGTCCCTGCTCCTGAGCTTGCCAAGCAAGGCCCTGTCTGGACCGCGGAACTGGCTGCTTTAAACCTGGATGACTACAACTTCACCTTCAAGGATCTTTCCATGGCGGACCCGGTCAGCCTGGAAGTCGCCGGCATGTCCGTCAAGGTGCGGGACTTTTCCACGGCGCCCGGCGCCAAAACCGGCGTGTCTTTCTTAATGAATGTCAACGAACGGGGCGTAATCAGCGGAACCGGAGAGATCAGCCTGGATCCCATCGCTTCGGAGCTGGAAGTGCATTGCCAAAATACGGGGCTTGTCTTTCTCACCCCCTATCTCCAGGAATACGTGGATGCGTTGCTTAAAGGAGCGGATTTTACGCTGAAAGGCAAGACGACCTTCGCCATGCAGGACGACGTCCCTCGTGCGACCTTTCAAGGCGACGTCATGGTTTCGGGCTTTGACTTTGAAACCCGCAAGGAATCCAACCTGGCCGACTGGGACGTCCTGTCCGTCAAAGGCATTTCCGTGCAGACCGAGCCTCTTAGCGCCAGCGTCGAGGAAATTCATCTGAAAGACCTCAAATCCTGGGTCATCCTGGAGGAGGACGGCAGCATCAACTACGCCAACCTCATGAAAAAACCCGAGGATGTTGCGCAGGATATGGCCGCCGCCGAGACGGAGGAAGCCCAGGAAGCGTCTCCGTCCGAGGATGACGCCCAACCCCTGGAACTGCCGGATATCCAGGTGAAGCGCATTGTGCTGGAAAACGGCGTGGTCTATTTTCAAGACCGAAGTATAAAACCCCGTTTCACCACGCAGTTGGACGCCCTCAACGGAACCATCACCACCATCAGCAGCAATCCGGACGCCAAGGCAACCATTGAAATGACCGGCAAGCTGGATAATCATGCGCCGTTGAACATCACCGGCTGGGCCAAGCCCCTGACCATACCGCCCTCGGGCAAGGTGGTGTTCGGATTTAAAAACATCGAAATGGCGCCGCTCTCCCCATACACGGCTAAATACATCGGGTATCGCCTGAGTAAAGGCAAACTGACCCTGGCCCACGAATATCTTTACCAGGGAGGCCTGATCGACGGCGATAACCTGATCGTCATTGACCAGCTCACCCTGGGGGAAAAGGTGGACAGCCCGGACGCCATCAAGGCGCCCATCGAACTGGCCCTGGCCCTGCTGAAAGATCCCCAGGGAAGGATCGAGCTGCCGGTGCCGGTCTCGGGCGACCCCAGCAATCCCGAGTTCAAGCTGGGCAAGGTCATCAGCAAGGCCCTGGCAAACGTGATCATCAAGGTCATTACGTCTCCGTTCGCCGCTTTGGGCGCCCTGGTTGGCGGCGGCGAGGAACTGGCCTTTGTGGAATACCAGCCGGGCTCCACCGCGCTTTCCCCGGATGAATTGGATAAGCTGGACAAATTGGCCAAGGCCCTTCAGGAGCGACCCCTGCTTAAGCTGGACATCCAGGGGCTGACCAATCCCGATGCAGACAGGGAAGCCCTCACCCAGGCCCGGTACACCGCTCTTCTGGCTTCCGTCAAAAAAGCGTCCATGGGCAAAGCCGGGCAGGATACCCCGCTGGACCAGATTCAAATTGCGGACGAAGAGCGTGAGGAGATTGTCTGGAAAGCCTATAAAGACGCCGAATTTGAAAAAGAGAAAACCGCCCTGGGCCTGGTCAAGAAAATTGAAGTCCCGGACATGGAGGCCATGCTCATTAAATCGGTTACGCCGTCGGATGAGGAGTTGGTGCAAATGGCCTGGCAACGCGC
This sequence comes from Desulfatibacillum alkenivorans DSM 16219, assembly GCF_900142135.1. Lineage (GTDB taxonomy): Bacteria > Desulfobacterota > Desulfobacteria > Desulfobacterales > Desulfatibacillaceae > Desulfatibacillum > Desulfatibacillum alkenivorans. The sequence goes on from NZ_FQZU01000023.1 coordinate 73,908, forward strand.
CCAGGCGGCGAAAGACGTCTTGCTGAACGAAATGCAAATCGACCCGGCCCGCGTTTTTATTGTGGAGCCTCCGGCCCTGGACGGCCTGGACGACAAAACCAGCCTCTGCCGCGCGGAGTTCTCGCTGAAATAACGCGTGGGAGGATGGGGTCAAATCTACGTTTGACGTTTGAGCCCCGGCGCGGGATTTTTGGAGAGGATTTGGTGATTCATTTGTTGGGTTTCGCGGAAAGAGAAAGCCAGTAAAAAGCGACCCGGCAAGTGGCAGATGATGGGCTTCCAATATGCCCTTTTGACTGGGCGCGTCAGCGCAATAAGTGCGACCTGTTTGTTGTTAGAAATCAGAAGGTTACTGCGAACGAACGATCCACCCAAAACGAAAAAATGAATTCAATACATTCTTTCCGCCCGCCGGCCTTTCCTGACTTCGACAATCTTTCCCGGTTGCGCAAAAAGAAAGCAGGGCAAGCCCTGAACCTACATCGCCCTTTGAAGCCTGACAGGTTGATTTCGGTTGTAGGGGCAGGGTTTCCCTGCCCAAAAAGCGCTCTGCGCGTTTCAAAATGTACGGCGCCTCATTGGTCGATATTGAGTAATAACGCGGCAGGAATTCAAGCTAACATGTAGATTCAGGGCTTGCCCTGCTAATGGACGCTCTGCACATCAAGGGCGTCCGCGGCGAACCCATAGCAACCTCCCAGCGCCCCCCTTATTGTCCAACGCCTTCCCAAAATCACAAAAACACCCAATCCGGGTGGCTGGCCTGAAACTCCGCCACGGCGTTCTGCAACCAATCCTCCAGGCCGGGCTCCACGTAAAAGGCAGGGTGCAGGATGTTTTGATCCCGCTTTATGACCCCTTTGGCGACCGCCTGTTCGTACACGGCGGTTTTGGGATAAATGCGGATTCCCTGGGTGATGCGCACGGCGTCCAGTTCCAGGGATTCCATAAAGGCAAAGGCTTTTTTCACGCTTTCTTTGGTTTCACCGGGTCCTCCCAGCAACAAAAATCCGCCCTGGCCAATGCCGTGGGCTTTGAGCCTTTTCGAGACCTCCCGCACCTTTTCCAGGCCGAACTTCTTGTTGAAGGCCCGCAGCATGTCCTCGTCTCCATGCTCGAAGCCCAAAGACACCGCCTTGCAACCGGCCCTGGCCATGGCCTGGGCCAGGTCGTCGTCGAGCATGTTGGGATAGATGATGCCCTGCCATTTGGCGCCGGGCGCCCGTTCCTCCAGGGCCTTGCAGAGCGCGCGGGCGTAGGAGGGCGGCAGGTTGAATGTGTTGTCCGCAATAAAAAAGCAACGGAAGCCTTTGTCCATGAATTGGCGGACGTTTTCCGCGGCCGTTTCGGGGGATCGCTTGTGCAGGATGCGGCCTTCGATGTTTTTTGTGGAGCAGTACGAGCAATCCAGGGCGCAGCCCCGCCGGGACTGGATAGGAACCATGACGCTTTTCAGGTCCCAGTGTTCGGGCGCGATGATGTGCTTTTCCGGCAGGGGCAAGGGCCAGGCGTCCAGGTTCCGGACCGCCGCCAGCCTGCCGTCAAAGGGCTTGTCCGGGGCGACCAATCCGGGAATGCCGTCCGGCTGGGCCTCTTGCTCCATGCAATCCAGCAGTTCGCAAAAACTTTCCTCTCCTTGTCCGGCGATTCCCAAATCTCCGCCGGAATACGCCAGGATTTCGTCGGGAAACATGGTGAAACCGGCCCCGCCGATCACCACGGGCGCGGCCGAAGCCTCCTTGCACGCGGCGGTTATTTCCTTCACAGGCTCGATCAAAAACAGGGGATTGGTGCGATCCTGGTTGTCCACGTTGCGGGCGCACAGGCCCATGACCTGGGGCCGGAACTCGCGGATGCGCTCTTTTAAGGCTTTCAGGGATTCGGGGTCGTCCGTGGCGTTGAAGAGCGAAAACTCATGCCCTTTGGACTCCACGGCCGCTGCAATGCAGCCCAGGCCCAAAGGCAAAACCGGGATGTTCACGTTTTCCGTCACCGTATAAATGAGAAGAACTTTCACGAGACCTCGTTATTGGACAAAAGGATGACCGTTCGCAAAATTGCGTCCGGCTATTTCAGCAGTGTATCAACCAGAACCAGGGGATGGCAAATTTCCACTTGCGGGCGCTCCGCCGTGTACACGCCTTCCATGAACTGCATGAGGCAGCCGGTGCAGCCGGTCACGATTTTTTCCGGCGATTGCTCCAGGATGGGACCCAACCCGGATTGGTGGATTTTCAGGGACAGATCATGGTGATCGATATTGAACCCGCCGCCGTGGCCGCAGCATTGGGTCAGGCCTCCGGGGGGGATCAGGTCGATTCTTTGATCAAGCGACTTGAGCAAATCCAAAGGAGCTGAGGAGGCGCTTTTGCCGAATCGAAGGTGGCAGGGCGTGTGGTAGTACACGCGCGGCGTGTCACCATGGGCCGCGGCGTTGATTTGCTTCAGCAAATCCCGGAAATCCGGCGCGTCCAAAAGGATCTGGGCGGCGTCCCGGTGCATGGCCGCCATTTTTTCCGCCTTGGCCAAGTATTCCGGATCGTCCTCAAATAACTGGGGCAGATTGTGAATCTGGCTGCCGCAGGAGGCGCAGACCGTGGCCACCGCGTCCAAATCCAGGGCGGAAAAGGCGTCCAGGTTGCGCTTGGCGCAGGCGATGGCCGTTTCCCGGTCTCCGCCGGCATAGGCGGGCAGGCCGCAGCATCCCTGGCCGGGAACCGTAATGATGTTCAACCCGGCTTTCTCGCCCAGCCGCTCCAAGGCCTGGGCGTTTTGCTGAAACAGATGATCGGTTCCGCATCCCGCAAAAAAGCCGATCCGAAGGCCCGGGCCGGAAAAGTCCGCGCCCTTTTTGCGTTCCAGCCAAGACGGGGACGTAAACGCGGGGATGACCTTACGGTCCGTAAAAAAGGAGGCCGGAAAGCGCAAATACAGGCCGCTGGATTTGTCGATCTTGCCGCCCAAAAGTCCCTGGGCCAGCTTGCCGCCGGTCCGCAACAGGCCGCCTTTCAAGCCCTGATCCGTCAGGGCCGCCAGCTGCACCTGCTTGGGCAGGTTGAAGCGCTTGCGGGCGATTTCACGCCCCTGGATCACCCGCCTGGGCGCCGGAACCTTATTGGCGCACACGTTTTCGCAGGCGCCGCACAGCAGACACCGGGTAAGGACGTCCCGCATGATCGCCGAACGGGCCAGCTTTTCGTCCTTTTCCCCCTGCTTGAGCACAGCCAGCCTGCCCCGGGCCACGTCGGCTTCCATATGGGTGTTCTGGAACACCGGGCACACGGTCATGCACGATCCGCACTTGATGCATTCCTTGCCGGGTTTGTAAGCCTCTTTCGTCATATTCGCCAAATCATGTGTATAGGAATACTCATCCCATATTCTTTAGCTATCAGCTGCACCCGAAAACTCAACAAATAATAAAATCCCTTCAACCTCCGGGTTCCGGAGTATATACCCGGAAACTCGGCGGCATGCAAGGACAGGGCTCCGAAAGGATTGTTTATTTCGAATTTGCGGGATGTGAAATTCGATCTTGACACCGGGTGAGGAATTGGTTATTCCACGGAGAAAAAAGACTGACATGTCAGTTCAAAAATCGCTCCGCGCCGGACTTGCCCTGGCCTTGATCGCTTCCCGGATTGCTCCTTGCTCCCTATGCGCCCGCACAGTCCTGAAGAGATGCAAGCCGGCCGGAATTCCTTTTTGAGCCCTATCAATTCGGAGGAAAAAAGCCATGCTTTGCAAAAGACTTTTGTTGTCTGTTGCAGCAGCCATGTTGCTGCTGGGGGGGATAGGACAGGGCCGCGCCGAAACAGGCGCAGTAAAGCCCAAATACGTATGGAAATACGCCACCCTGGCGCCCAACGGAATAGGTTGGGCGGTCCACATTCAGGATTTGCTTCTGCCCATGGTGCAGGAACGCACCAATGGAGAGGTGCGGTTGAAGATATACTGGGGCGGCGTCATGGGGGACGACGAGGACATCCTGAAAAAAATGCGCATCGGCCAGTTGAACGGCGCGGGCTTGTCCGGCCAGGGCGTGACCATGGCCGTGCCCGAAATGACGGTGCTGGAGCTGCCGTTCTTGTTTCGGAATTATGACGAGGTGGATTATATCCGCGAGCAGATGATGCCGGAATTCGACAGCCTGGCCGAAAAGCACGGACTGTTTCTCGTAGGCCTTATTGATCAGGATTTTGACCAGATTTACTCGGTCAAATATCCCATGAACAAGCTGGAGAATTTCGAGAAATCCACCTTCAGCTGCTGGTATGGAGACCTGGAAGCCAATATGCTCAAGTCGTTGGGAGCCTCGGCCGTGCCGGTCAATGTGCCCGAAATCAGCACCTCCCTGCGTCAGGGCGTGATCGACGCCAACATCGGCCCGGCCATCTGGCAGGTGGGCTCCCAGATGTATTCGGTGTACAAATACGTCAACACCTCCAAAATCCGCTATTCTCCGGCCCTTATGATTCAACGGAAAGAGGACTTCGAAGCCTCGGAGGACGTTAAAGCCTATAAAGAGGCGCTGTTGCAAGAGAGAAGCGAATTTGTCAAACTGTTTACGGAGCGGGTTCGGGTGGACAATCAAAAATGCCTGGACGCCATGCTGAAATACGGCCTCATTCTGGCCCAGGCCTCGGACGAAGACATGAAGGTGATCGCCGCGCGCACCAGGCCGGTCTGGGACGAAATGGCCGGAGTGCTGTATCCCCGGGAGTTGCTGGACGAACTCCTGGAGCATTTGGCCGAATTTCGGGAGGAAAACTAAGGGGGGCGCCCTTATTATTTCTGTTGCGCTTTGCCAGGAATCAGGGTAGTCTTGAGATGCAATTCATCTCATAAAATCAAGTGTATAAAATTAATTTTGTTCATCCTTAGCAGGGAGGAATTGGCATGGCTGACCCGGTTTCCGAATTCCAAGGCAGGCGTTGGGCCTTATGGGCCCTTTTACTGGTTTGTTCCCTATTGCTCTTGGGCTGCCCCTTTGACGACGACGATGACATGGAGCCTCCCCGGGATGAGGAGATTCAGGTGAAGGTTACGTTGAACGCAACGGGAGAGATAGCCGACATCCAATACAACGGCAGGCATTATCAAATTGACATCACGGGCCAGGGCGGCGTTCTGGACCCGGCGTCCATCGGCATTCTGAACGTAAACCAAGTCACCAAGAACGGGTTTCCCCCGGGATTCTCCTTTCCGGACGGCCTCATAACCTTCAAGGTTACGGGCCTGAATTTGGGCGATACAATCACGGCTGTCTTGACCTTTCCGTCCGAGTTTCCCGCCGGAAGCCAGTACTATAAAGTGACGGACGACGGCTGGGTTTTATACGCCAACGCCGTGTTTACCGGCAATCAGGTCGACATAACCTTGACAGACGGCCTCGACGGCGACCTGGATGCGCTTCAGAACGGGGAAATTCTGGATCCCGGCGCTCCCGGACTGATTGATTACGGCATTCCCCATTTCACCGTATTCCCGGATAAAATGCTGGTCAGCGGCACGGAAGTCGATTTAAGCGGAAAAGGCGACGGCCCCTGGGTGGGCCATGCCTGGGTCAACACGGCAAACTCCCGTGTGGGCTGGTCTGTGCAAACGAGCCAACTGCCCAATTGGCTGAGCATCTGGCCGGAAAGCGGAACAGGCTCTGCGTATATGTCTTTTTACGCCTGTTACAGTTCCGCCCCCGCGGGAACCACATGGGTCAATGTACCCATCAGCGACACCGGGGGGTATACGCGCAACGTAAAAGTCGGAGTCAACAAAAGAGACCCGGAAAATCTGAATCCCCCCTTCGGCTCCTTTGATACGCCCTTGGACAACTCAACGGTCCGAAGCTCCATCCCGGTCACCGGATGGGCCTTGGACGACGCGGGCGTGGACAGCGTAAAGATATACAACACCACGGGCGGCGGCCAGATCTACATCGGCGACGCCGTCATGGTGGAAGGCGCCAGACCGGACGTGGCCAATCAGTACCCGGATTATCCCCATAACTCCCGGGCCGGCTGGGGCTACATGATGCTTACGAATTTCCTGCCTGACGGCGGCAACGGGACTTACATCATTGAAGCCGTGGCCACGGATTACGAGGGCAATCAGACCTCCTTGGGGTCGAAAACCATAATATGCGACAACGCCAATGCGGTGAAGCCCTTCGGCGCTCTGGACGCTCCAGCCCAAGGCGGGACCGCCTCGGGCTCCAGCTACGCAAACTGGGGCTGGGCGCTGACTCCCCAGCCCAACAGCATCCCCACGGACGGCTCCACCCTCAACGTCTACGTGGACGGAGTATATCAAGGGCATCCCACGTACAATCAGTACCGGGAGGACATTGCCAACCTGTTCCCGGGCTATGCAAACTCGGACGGCGCGGCCGGTTATTTTTATCTGGACACCACCGCCTATACCAACGGGTTGCACACCATCCGGTGGACCGCCCGGGACAACGCCGGCAATTCGGACGGCATAGGCAGCAGGTATTTCACCATTAACAATACGGACTGATCGGGTTTTATGCTATAAAAAAAGCGAGGCGCATCCGGCGTGCGGCCGGGGCGCCTCGCCTTTTTTTTATCCTTTGGGAAAGGAATTCGCCATGCGTTCAATGCGGTTTTATGCGGCTTTGGCCGTCCTTCTTCTGCTCGCCGCCGGCTGCGGCCCCAAAAGGGTTTCCTCCGTCCGGTACGGAAGTCCTTCGGCTGGAAGTAAAGTGCTGCTCGCCACGGAGGATACGGAATTTAAAAACACCATTCTGAAAAATGTCGTTAAATCTTACGAAGGTCAGGACGTATTTATTCAGGTGGAAAGCGTTCCCGCTTTGGACAAAATCAACGCCGAAGACTTCGACGCCGTGGTTTTGATCAACACCTGCATGGCTTGGAGAGTGGAGCCGGAAATCGAAGCCTTTATAAAAAAGACGGCGGACAAGCAAAAAATCGTGCTGCTGACAACGACGGGAGATCCGGACCTGAACATCGAAGCGCCGGGCGTGGATTCCGTGACTTCGGCGTCCCGGATGGAAAATGCGGACCATGTTTCGCAAAAAATCATCGGCAAGATAAATAGGATATTAGGGGCGGGGCAGGGCGGCGCAAAGGGATTCGCTGCGCCCTGAAAAACCGGGCGGGTTATGCGTGGACGGAGGGATCCTCGCAAACAGAGCCGTCTTCTATGTCTATCTTGCGCAGGTAGTTGGTGTCCATGAGCCGCCGGGCCAGAACCAGACCCAGGTTGCGCATCATCAGGTAGCCGATATGGTTGTTCCTTTCAAACAGCCAATGCAGCCGGTCTCCGTCTAATTTGAGAACGGACACGTCCCCCACAGCCATGACGCACGCGGATCTCCGCCATTCCTCCAAAAAGGCGATTTCTCCGAAAACATCCCCCGAGTCCAGGATTGCTATTTCCTCCATGGACTCTTTTTCTTCCCGGCAAACCTCTATCTGGACGCTAACCCTGCCTTCCTCCAGAATGTATAAGGAGGAGTTGATGGAGTGCTCCTTGATGATGGGATCTCCGTCCTTAAACTCCAGGACGTCGCAGCATAAGATAACCTCATCCAACTCGTCGGAGCTCAGGCCCTGGGCGATTACATATTGAGCCAGCCGCTTTTTTTTCAGCATGAATAATCCCTTTGGCTTTAATTCCGCGTCTTAGCCAGTCGTGAAAATTCTTCATAATATACCAACTAACGGAAAATCAAGCCAATAATGCCGAAAAGGCTGGAATTCTTCTTTTGTTAAAACAATCTCAGCGAAGCAAAGACTCCACGATGTCCGAGTTGTACAGCTGATAGTCGTGTCCTGCAATCACCGTGTTGTCCTGGGTCCTGACCAGCCGGACGCTCACAAAAACCAGGTCTTCGGCCACCGCATAGGTTCCCACCAGGACGGCGGCGGCGTCGTGGGTTTCGCCCAAATGCCTTAATTCGCGGGAAAGGAGAAATTCCCCCTGGCCCTCCTTGATGAACACGGAGTCTTGCCGCAATTTCAATTCCACAAAGGGGTATCCGTGCTGGGCCAGCCGGGACGCGATCTGCTCCGAAACCAGGCGTCCGAACGTGGACGACTCTTCAAGGTTATCTATATTTACCAGGCTGGACGCCAGCATGGGCCGGTTCATGGGCAGGCTTTGCCTTTTCAGGGCTTGGGCCAAAACGTCGCCGGCGTTATAGCTGGACTCCAGAAGACTTTCATGAGGAATGACTAGCGGGTTTACTCCATCGTCCAAGGGCCTGTTTCTTTTGTTGGAGCTGCATCCTCCAAAGGCCAGGACGGCCGCTAAAATCAAAGCGGCGGCCGGAAAAAGCGCGCCTTTTCCGCAGGCGCTGAAACGATTTTTTTTGATGATCCCATGTTGGCAACGCATGCGGCCCTCCCAATGGTTCGCAATAACGATCACTCAGACACAGTCCGATAGGTTTTTGCCTGCCCCGGGCCGCCCGCGTCCAAAGAGCTTCCCATGGCGATGGGGTTGGCGTCGTACTGCCACCAGTCGCCGTCGTTGATGTAGTAAATGTCGTTGGCGTGCATAAGATACCGATCCCCGTAGGCCAGGGTCGTTGTAATGAACAACTCCTTGGCCGGCTTGTCGCCCGTGGTGTAGCCCCGGGCCAAATCCCCCAGAATTCCCATGCCGACGCCCATATTCAGAATGTCTTCCGTGGCCCAGTCATAAGCGGCCCGGGCCACCCGCATGCTGCCCGCCAGCATGGTCCATTTGACCGGATTTTTCCGGATGATCCGGTCCTCGTGCTGGAGAATGCGGGCGCTGTAGCCAAGGATCAGGCTTCCTTCATTGGAGGGCGTGAGCACCAGGCCCCGGTTTACAAGATGGGAAACCAGCAGATTGTGGAACATCAGGGAGAAGGCGGTAGTTTCGTCCGGAGACGCCACGGAAACAGGCTGGGTTTCGATTCCCGGATGCTGCTCAATGGTCATCATCACTTGATTGGCCACGTCTTCCGCCAGAATGTCCCAATGATGGACCGCCTGCATTTTTTGCTGGGCGTTTATGGAATAGGTGACCGGATAAGGCGCCTGGGACCGGCACGCCCAAAGCAGACCGGACGCGGCAAGCGCCAGCACGGCTGCGGCGAGTTTTCTTTTCGTGAAAGTCATGGGCATTCTCCTGGGTATGAATCCAAACGGCGTTTTATCTGCCGGCCAAAAGCATCTTGCAAAATTTTCCCGCGTTTTTCTGCACCAGCGTCATGGCCGAGGGCGCCGGAACCGCATGCGTCTGCCCCAGCAAGTAGTCTTTGGGCTGCACCGGCCAACCGGTTTCCATCAGGCGGGCCCTCCACAGAATCCTATCCCCTTTGGACGAGGGCTTGAAAACCGTGACTTCCTGCTCCACCCGTGAGGGCTCCAGCGTGCTGCCTTCAAACCAGTACAAGACGGCCCCGGTGATGACCAAGTCGTACCTTTTGGCCTTGGCTATTTCGGCTATGGCCTGGGGTGGAACGTCCGCCTCCAGATGCACGGCGGAAAACACGCGGTTTTTCTCCAACTGCCTGCAAAAAACCGAAGCCGCGCTGTTTCCCGCGCCCCGGGCGTATTCGGGCGACATAAACGGAAAAACCCCAACCTTGGCGTTTCTGTACATATTGTAATCCGGCGAGGCGTATATCTCTTCCGGCATGGAAGCCCCGGATACATCCTTGGATTTACCGTGGGAGCATGCGGACAAAGCCGCGGCCGCTCCCAGAATCAACAAAAAAACACCGATTTTTTTCATGATGCTGCTCCTCCATATGACCGGACTCTATGAAAAACTCCCCAGATCCGGGGCGCCGGTTGCCTCTCAAAATCAAGCAAATGTCGTGCCACGCCTTGATTATCTGCACAAAGGATTGTTATTGGCGGTTTTTTAAAGACAAAAGGGCTTGCTTTTTGGTATACTCCGTCAACCATTACCAAAAGGGGGCAGGAAGATTTTTCCGCCTAGGAAAAGTCTGCTGCATGGGGATGGCGCTCAATAGGACAAATGGTTCGTCCCGATCAGGGACTGGATGCTTTTTCCCAATTATTTATAATTCCGGATAAATAAGCGTGTTTCGGCCTCCTCCGGCCAGGGCGGCCGGACAGGCGGGTCGATGTTTGTATGGGGTTTTCCCCTGACAGGCCGTGGACGCGGCCAAAATCTTTTCCGGCTCTTTAATTGTCTGTTATTTTTGGGGAATTGCTAAATCATCCGCCGAGAAGCAATGCTTGGCACGCAACGTGTACTTACGGTGAGGGCGATTGCAGCTCCGCCGGTTCCAAGGCGCTTTTTCGGCTTAAGATCGGGCTTGTTCTACTTGATAGGGCTGTGATTCTCAATCATTAAAAAGGGGCCGCCATAAGGCTCCGGGAGAATGAACCATGAAAGATTCCACAAACGCCGCCAATCGTAAGGCTCCTGTCTGCTCCGGCCATTTCAACAAAACCAAAGGCTCATACAGGGCTTTACTGATCTTGATTATAACGGCCGTGTGGATTTGCGCCCTGTGCCCGCCCGCCCTGTGCGGGCAGGAGACGCCTGCGCCCGAAGTCAAGGCCTCTCCGCGCACGGCCAACGTTCCCCAATGGTCCTGGGACTGGGTGGAGGACCTGCGCGAGACGGGCCATGCCATCATTCCCGTACCCGTCACCATCGATCCCCAATCCAGCTTTCAATCCAACTCCGACGCCAATTCCACCTATCGCTTTTCCATGGACGGAGCCGCAAGCAACGACAAACGCTCCCTGTTTTCCATGCTGGACGACGGCGAAGCCCTCCTGGACCTTCTGGACAGAAGCGGCCGCGAAAACAGCCCCGGCTTCGAAGGCATGCTCTCCGACACCCTGAACACCAGCTTCCTGAGCATGGGCTCCAGGCTGCAATTTCACGTCAGCAAACGCTTCTTGCCCTATCTGGGCGGCGGCATCATCTACGGAGGCCGCGACTCAGAAAGCCGCGTATCCCCCAGCCTGCCGGCGGCGTCCGGCTACGAACTGGGCGTGGGATTCTCCTTTTCCGACGCGCCCGTCCGTTTTGGCCTGGACTTTTTGTACCGCGGCATGGACTTGAGCGAAGAAGACCCCTCCATGACCATGCGCAAAGACGAATCCTGCCCCAACAACTTTGACAAAGACGGCTACTCCATGTCCCTGGGATTTACAATTCATTTCTAAAGCCGGAGCCTTCAGAGCCTGTTTTGATACGTTGTACGCTGTATTTTCTTTTTCCGTAGAAAACTTCCGGCCCGTTCCCATGCCTTAAGCCTGGATTCCGTCCTGGCTTTTCATACCCCTCGTTCCCATGCTTTGCGTGGGGATGAATACAGAACTATATGAAATTAAATCGATTTCATAAAATGTACAGCGTCTCTTGAAACAGCAAAAATCCTTTTGTGACTGGCGCCATTCACCCTTCCAACACCCCCCAAATTCCCCCGCCCATATTTTTTGCTGACACCACGTGCGCCCTGTGCCATTATTGGTCAACCCCTGTTTTCAACACAAAGGAGCGCGTCATGAACAGACATCTCATTGATTCCAGGCTTCCCCTGATCCAGGACGCCGACCTGGCCGGCAAAGTGGTTTTGGTCCGCGTGGACCACAACGTGGTCAAAAAGGGCGTGATTCACGATCCCTACCGGATCGACGCCACCCTGGGCACCCTGTACAATATCGTGGAGCGCGGCGGCAGGCCCATCCTCATGACCCACGTGGGCCGCCCCAAGGACAAGAAGGCCGGGACTATCAAGGTGGACGCCGGCACGTCGGTCCAGCCCATCGTGGAATACCTGGAGCGCAAGCTGTACACCACCTTCGCCATTCCCGAGTTTCCCGTGGACGGGGACCAGGGCATCCGCCAGATAGACACCTCCATCAACTGGCACATCCGGGATTTGAACGAACATCGCATCGGCGGGATTTACCTGCCCAACACCCGCTGGTTCTCCGGAGAGGCGGCCAAGGGAGAAGCCAGGGAGCGCCTGGCAAGGCAGCTTGCAGGATTGGCCGACGTATTTGTGAACGACGCGTTCGGATCGTGGCAGCCCGACGCCTCCACCTTTGACGTGGCCGAGCACCTCCCTTCCTATGCGGGTTTTCTCATGCAAAAGGAATTGATCAACCTGCGCCATGTTTTGGAGCCGGAAAAGCCCTTTACGGCCGTGGTTGCGGGCGCCAAATACGATACGAAAATAGGCCCCCTGCAGGAGATTTACAAAAAGGTGGATCACCTGATTTTGGGCGGCGTCATCTACAACGCCTTCCTGTGCGCCAAATACGGTATCTCCGTGGGCGGCGTGAGCGAGACGGACGTCCAGGCGGCCCGGGATCTGGTGGAGCAGGACAAGGATGCGGGTAAAATCGTGGAGCTGCCTTTCCTGGTGGAGTCAGACACCATCGAAGGCCGGGTGGAAGGCAAGTACCGGACCGTGCCTGCGGCCGACTTCGCCCCCGGCCAAAAGCGGGGATACTTCCTGGACATCGCGCCCGAATCCTTTAACACGCCCCAGGTGGCCCAGGCCATCGCCGGCGCCAGGACCATTTTCGTCAACGCGGTCATGGGCCTGACCCCCCATTTTTACGAAGGCTCCCAAAAACTGGACGCCACCATCGACGCCAACACAGGCGCCCAGAAGTTTTACGGCGGCGGCGACACCCTCCAGGAATTCAAAAACCTCAGCCCCGGCCTGTACCTGGCCGCCATGGACAGCGCCCAGTATTATTTCTTTACGGGCGGCGGCACGGTCTTGAAGGCCATCGAGGAGGGATCTCCCTACGGCCTGGACCCGGTCAAAGCCCTCATGGAAAACAAGGAGCGGTTTAAAGGCTGACTCTGGAGGCTGAGATGCAGCGCCCACGGCCAGACACGCTTCAAACGCTGGGTCTCCGTTATGAAATATCTTACGGCGGCGGATCTTCCCCTTTCCGCGATGATCCGCTCCACTGTTGTTCTCCAATTTGCTTCCGGACGCAAAAAACAAAAAGGCGCGGTAAAGGCTTCTTATAATGAAGCTCTTCCCGCGCCTTTCATTTTTGGATATGGATTAAAGCTCCGCGCCCAGCCATTCCTGGCAGATCTTGCGATAGACTTCCGTAATGTACACGACGCCAACCAGAATACCGTCTTCCAGCACCGGAAGGCGGCGGACCTTTTTGCGCACCATCTGGTCGATCAGAGGCAGGATGTTTTCCTCCGGGTAGGCGCCGGAAGTCTGGATGGTCATCACATGCTTGACGCTGAGCCCCTTGAATCTGTCGATGTACAGGGAAACATCGTCCATATCCATGCCGGCGTTGTCGTCCATGTAATTAAAAAAGGGAGGGCGCATGTGATAGAGGATGTCCAGCATGGAAACTACGCCGGCCAACCTGCCCATGGAGTCCGTCACCATCAGGCTGATGGTTCTGAACCCCGATTCGCGCACCTTGCCTTTTAGAATGCGTTCAACCGCCTCCATCACAGGGGCGTCCAGAGAGATGGTTTCAAATTCCTTGGACATAACTTCTTTTGCGGTCAATTTCATAAACCAGATTCCTTTTCCGCGTGAGCATAAAGAGTTAAAGAACACATTTCTTATAATGACTGCGCCTGTTGCTGTACGGTGTTAGAATAACTCCATTTTAAGAGATTTTGCAAGGGCGGCGTGCAAAATCATCCGGTGTAAGCTTGCTCTCAAAAGCCTTTCAGGGTTACTATGCATGCATCAAAAGGCTCTGAACTCCCCACACCTACAACCACAGCGAGGCGAATTATGGGACAAACATTCATTGATTTATCCATAGCCATTGAAACCGGTCTGCCGTCCGACCCTGAAATGATGATTCCCAAGGTGGATTTCATCGACCACGCCATGGGCGCGGAGCAGATGGAAACCTTTTTTCCCGGCCTGAAAAAGAACCAGCTTCCCAAAGGCCTGGGTTGGGCCGTGGAGTTTGTGCAGCTGACCACCCATTCAGGCACCCATCTGGACGCTCCGTACCATTACCATCCCACCATGGATAACGGCAAAAAGGCCCTGGCCATCGACGAAGTGCCCCTGGAGTGGTGCTTTCAGGACGGCGTGCTATTGGATTTTTCCCACAAGGCGGACGGCGAACGCATTACCGCCGAAGACGTGGAAGCCGAGTTGAAGCGCATCGATTACACTCTCAAGCCCCTGGACATCGTCTTGGTGCGCACCGGCGCGGACGCCTATTGGGGCAAGATCGACTACCTGGTCAAGGGCGCGGGCATGACCCGCGAGTCCACGCTCTATCTCTGCGAGAGGGGCGTGAAAGTGGTGGGCATCGACGCCTGGTCCTGGGACCGCCCCCTGCCGTTTTTGGCCCAGGAGTTCAAGGAAAAGGGAGACCCCGCCGTCATCTGGGAGGCTCATTTTGCAGGCATTGCAATGGGCTACTGCCACATGGAAAAACTGACCAATCTGGATAAAATCCCCCGGCCCCACGGATTCAAGGTGGCCTGCTTTCCCATTAAGGTGAAAGGCGCTTCCGGCGGGTGGACCCGTCCTGTAGCCATTGTAGAAGACTAACCCAAAGAAAGGCCCCCATCATGCCCAAATTCATTCTCAATTGCGCTGTAACCGGAGCCATCCACACCCCCACCATGGCTCCTTATCTGCCCATCAAGCCCAAAGACATCGCGGATCAGGCCGTGGACGCCGTCAAGGCCGGCGCATCCACAGTGCACGTCCACGCCCGGGACCCGGAAAACGGCATGCCCACCGGAGACCTGGACGTCATGGGCGAAATCGTCTCCTCCATCAACGCCCGGTGCGACGGCGTCGTTTGCATCACCACGGGCGGCGGCATCAACATGACCGTGGAGCAGCGTCTGGCGGCGGTTCCCAAATACAAGCCCGAGTTGGCCTCCTGCAACCTGGGCTCCATCAACTTTGCGCTCTTTCCCATGGCGGAGAAATTCACGGAATGGAAATACGAGTGGGAGAAAGTCTATCTGGAAGGCTCCCGGGATTTTATATTCAAGAACACCTTCAGCGACCTGGACATGGTCTTCAAGATCATGGGCGAGGCCGGAACCAAGCCGGAGCTGGAAGCCTACGACGTAGGCCACCTGCACAACGCCCACTATTATTTTCAGACCCGGCAGCTTAAAAATCCCGTGTACGTCCAGTTTGTCATGGGGATTTTGGGCGGCATCGCCTCCACCATCCCCCATCTGCTGCACATGAAGCAGACGGCCCAGTCCCTGTTCGGCGATAAATGCATCTTCTCCACCATCGCCGCGGGCAGAAACGAATTCGCCATGGGAACCACTTCCATGCTGCTTGGCGGCGGCGTGCGCGTGGGCCTGGAGGACAATTTGTGGCTTGGCCCCGGCGAAATGGCGGCCAGCAACGCCCAGTTGGTGGAAAAAATGATCCGCATCGCCAAGGAGTTCGGCTACGAACCCTACACCCCGGACGAAACCCGCGAAATTCTTCAGCTCAAAGGCCGCGACAAAGTGGCGTTTTAGGCGTTCAGCAATATTCCGGGAGCGGGGGGACGGCAAAAGGATGCATGGCCTTGCCCTCCGCTCCCCAAGCAAATCCGTCCGGCGGTTTTCGCGCTGTATTTTTTTCGGGCCTTTAAAAATTGAAATTTTTGAATTGTTTCGGCCCTGAAGAGATGTTAGGAGCGTGACTCTTTCGGATTGGCTGAAGGAATAATCCCGGCTCAAACAATAAAGGCATGGATCTATCATGAATGATAAGGAACAGCAGGAACAGCAGGAACACAAGTTTATACTCAGGGGTCTGAAAGATATAGATTACACGGACATCAAGCGCATCATGGATCGGGTCTATAAAGGAATGGGCGGCGCTTGGGAGCCGGAGGAGTTCGGCGCCTTGATCAAGCAATTTCCGGAAGGCCAGATTTGCATCGAGGATAACGGCAAGGTGGTGGGGGCGGCCCTTGCCATTCTGGTCAACGCAGATGCCTTTGAAAACAAACGGCATACTTATGAGGATGTCGTCAAGGGCGGCGAGATGTCAGCCCATGAACCCGAAGGGGACGCCCTCTACGGCGTGGACATTTTCGTGGATCCTGATTATCGCGGCCTTCGCCTGGGCCGGCGCCTGTATGACGCCCGCAAAGAGCTTTGCGAAACCCTGAATTTAAAAAGCATCATTTTCGGCGGCAGGATTCCCGGTTACGGGAAGCACTCCCATGACATGACGCCGGCCGCCTACATTCAAAAAGTGAAGGATAATGAAATCTACGATCCGGTTTTATCCTTTCAGTTGCTCAATGATTTTCACATAAAGAAAATAATGAAAAATTACATTCCGGAAGACGTCCAATCCGATTCCTACGGGGTGTTGATGGAATGGAACAATATCTACTACGAAAAAAGGCAGAAATTGTTCGGCGGCAGAAAATCCTATCCGCGCATTGGGGTGGTGCAGTGGCAGATGAGGCCCTTTGACAAAGTGGAGGACTTCCTGCATCAAGCCGAGTTTTTCGTGGACGCCGTGGCCGGCTATAATTCCGACATCGTTTTGTTTCCCGAACTGGTGAATGCCCCGCTTTTAAAAAACTTCAACCAGGAAAATCCGGCGGAAGCCATGCGATCCCTTTCCGAATATACGGAGGAAATCCGGATGGCTTTTGTCAACATGGCAATCACCTACAATATCAATATTGTGACGGGCAGCATGCCCGAGCTTCGGGACGACTTCCTGTATAACGTGGCTTTCGTCTGCCGGCGGGACGGAACATGGGACGCCCAGTACAAATTGCACATCACGCCGGACGAATCCCAGTATTGGGGTTTAAAGGGCGGGGATCAATTGAAGATTTTCGATACGGACCTTGGAAAGATCGGCGTCCTTATTTGCTATGATGTGGAGTTTCCCGAGCTTTCACGAAATCTTGCCGACAAGGGCATGACCCTGCTGCTTGTGCCGTTTTTGACGGACACCAAAAACGCCTATCTGCGGGTTCGAAGATGCGCCCAGGCCCGGGCCATCGAAAATGAGTGTTATGTGGCCATTTCAGGCAGCGTGGGCAACCTGCCCAAAGTGGAAAACATGGACATCCAATATTCCCAGTCCGCCGTCTTCACGCCGTCGGACTTTGCCTTTCCCCACGACGCCATTGCCGCCGAGGCCACGCCAAACACTGAAATGACCCTCATGGTGGATCTGGACCTTGACCTGCTCAAGGAACTGCGGCAGCAGGGAAGCGTGCGGAATCTGCAAAGCCGCCGCAATGAACTTTATGAAGTCGTCTGGAAAATGACGGAACAGTAGAAGTCGCCGATGGCGTCCCTGCACAGAACCGCCTGATGCAGTTCATCCATGACCCGGATTATGATTTATGGCAATGTTCGATAAAAGCAAATACATAGAACGGACATATTGATGAGCTCCCGGAAAAAGAAAAGAAAAACCAATCAGCGCGCTTTCAATAAAACCAACGCACAACTCCCTGACATTAAAGTAGTGCCCAATCCGGACTCCATGCCCAATCGCCATATGCCTAAAATCATTTGGGGCTGTGAGGGCAAGACCCCGGGCTCCGTAATTCGCAGGCTGGAAAAGATGCTGAATTTTCTAAGGCCAGAGGACCTGAGAAATCTTTATGCCGTTCGCGTAGTCCAGGATGACGCCATTAAAACGCCCGGCGGCTGCACAACCGGATGCTACTATCATAAGGCGGCGGCGGCGAGCGGGCGGCCCGAGGTATGGATCACCAAAGATCGCGTACATCCCGGTATAGGAATACAGATGGCATTTGGGCTGCTGGGAACGGATTACGCTTTGGACACCCTTTATCATGAAGTCGGGCATCATGTGGCTCATAAAAGTCCGGGGATCAGCAAATACAAAGGGGAGGCCTTTGCCGAAAAGTACATGGCCGGTTATGAGCAGGCCTGGAGAAACGCGAAGCCCATAGGCAAGCTAAAGACCCGTATCCTAAAGTTTTTATTTAAATTTGTCATAGTCTTCTTATCTATTGCCACCTTGAGAAAGGTTCCTGCGATTGACATTTTTTATAAAGGAGTCACCGGCCGAATGTCGTCAGAAGAAATGAATGATCAATTCACGGCTTTGATGGAAAAATCCACGGATCGCGGGAAAAAGAAGTGGAAGCATCCTCTTGAAAAAAAGAAATACCGGGAAAAATTCAATGTTAGGAGACGGTAGAACCTCAGTTATATTTATGCGGTCGTTACTTTATTGACCACGCTGGATCGCCGCGCTTTGGCCCGGGCCGCGGCGCCGTCTCCGGCGAAGACCCATAAGGCCGCCAGATCGTCAATAAACTGCTCCCGGGACATGGCGATATTGCCGTCCAGCCAGGTAAGAACCGCTTCCATACTCCCTCCGATCAGCAATGCGGAGGCCAGAATGTCCAAAGGATCCTCTTCCCCCTGGGCGTTGTGATGCTCGAGCCCGTAGGCGGACAGGGCCTTTGCAAGGCCGTGGATCGTGGCTTTGCGATGGGCCATGGCCTGGGGGGTGGCGGCAGCTTCCGTGAATAAAACGCGCGCCCTGCGCGAGTCCTCCGTGACGTACTCCACCACCGCAGCAATGGCCTTGCGAGCCAGATCGTCCGTGGACAATCCTTCCTCCCGAGCCTCTTGAACCGCACGAAAACCATGCTCCAACAAGGCCTGGGCGAGCTCGTCCACCACGGCGGCCGCAAGCTCATCCAAGCCCGGAAAGCTCTCGTAAAAATAGCGTTTGTTCAGCTTCGCCTTACGGCAGATCTTGTCGATGGTCGTCTGCCGCCAGCCGTCGGAGGCCAGCAGTTCAAAGGCCGTGTCCATCAACAGGCGGCGGCGCTCTTGGATGCGCTCTTCGGCGGGTTTGCCGAGATATGGTCGTACCGGAGATGTTGTCATAATCGCACCATGGCAAAATGTTCTTGACTTTGCAACGCAAACTTGGCTAAACTTGGTACAGGCTCGTACCAAAATTAATCAACAATGGGACTTTACAGGTAAATCAGGAGGGGAGCCATGACAATACCTTTGGATGCCACGTTGACGACAGCCTTGGGAGTTGCTTTTCATATGGCGGCGGGGGAGCGCCTGGAGGCCGGCGGTCCGGCCCAAGCAGGTGCAGGCGCCCCGTCCGGCGCGCGATCTTTGTTAAGCAGCCCGTATTATCGTTGGGGCATGGCGTACAACACGGCGGTGGGTATGGGCATTGCGGTAGCGGCCTACGCCTTGCAGCCGGACTGGATGTGGATGTACTGGCTGGACGCCTCGCGTTTGCCGATTTGGACGGTCCTATACGTTTTCTTGCTGTATCCGGCCATGTTCACCTTTGGATTTTTACTTGCCCATGAGGCGAAAAAGCTCAGGCCCGGGGGAGGGGGCGCGCTCCTGACCGGTTTGCTGGCCTTGCTTCTCTGCTTCATTGCGGCGACCTGGGGCCGGATCTGGAACGTGGGGACGATTTCGGAGTGGGACGCCGGCGCTTGCACGCCTTTGATCGGCGCCGGGTTTGCGGCCCTGCCGCTCACCTGGGTTTTGTCGATCGGGTTTGCCGTGGCCATTGTTTCTCTTGTTTGGGTTTTCAAGAAGTTCGCCAGGGGGCTGGAGTAGCGCCGGTGCGTAGCGGCGGTTGATGTGTTGGGTTTCGCAAGCTCTGCCCAACCTGTGTAATTTCAAGTAAAAATAGTAGGTTGGGTAGAGCTTGGAAAGTGTTTTCTTCGAGGGGCGTCAATTTAAGGCTGGAATAATGATCAAAGCCAAAAAGTCATGTGCGAAACCCAACAAATGAATTTCCGGTTGAGCCAATTGCAAAACCCCATAGTGGGTGTGAATTAATCGGGGTTTGAACTTGAGTTTTCTTGAAAATAATCCACTGAAATAATTGAATAAGTGGAGAGAATATGCTATTCCCTCAATTAGATTCACGGTCTAAGAAACGAGGTGAACATGCATACTCTCTCCAGGATGTGGCATAGCATACAAAACACTCTTTTTCCATGGCTGGAAGAAGAGTTGGACCCATTGACGGAAAAACAGCGCCAATTCGTTTCCGTCATGGAGCTTTTGGATCCCGTGCCCTTTCTTACACAGTTTCAATGGTGCGGCAACGGGCGCAAGCCAGAAGATCGCCTGAACCTGTTCAAAGCCTTTGTAG
>NZ_FQZU01000058.1 GCF_900142135.1 Desulfatibacillum alkenivorans DSM 16219
GTTTTTTCCTCGTTCCCAGTAAGGAATATGCGGATGAAGGATGAGGCGGAGGTCTGTGTTCCCAGGCAAAACATGGGAATAGCGATGCATCCAAGGGACGCAAAGCATTTTGGCTTCGAGGATCATTTTGGGTCGCGCCTTTTGTGCTGCGACGAAGTGGCAGGATACTGCTTTGCCAGGGGCGCCCAAAAAAATTAGGGCATTCGGAAATGACAAACCTTAATTACACCCTTGCGCGGAGCGCCATTTTGAGGTTCTTTGCGGAGCTTTCTTACAAGAAAGCGGCCCGCTGGAGGCGGGCTTTTTTTTTAAATCACTCCATGGACGCCATGGCATGATTTATTTGTTGGCTTGGGCTTCGTCCAGCACCTTGCGCACGGTTTCGGAAAACTGAACCAAAGACAAAGGTTTGGTGCAAAAGGCCTGGATTCCCAGTTTTGCGGCCTTGGCGCGATCGAAAAAATCGCTGTGCCCCGTGCATGCGATCACCGGAAGGTCCGGAGCGAATGCCCGCACCTTTTGTATCAACGCCTCGCCGGTCATGATGGGCATGGTCTGGTCCGTCACCAAAAGGTCGACCGGCTCGCTCTCTTCTTGCAGATATTCCAACGCTTTCACGGGGCTGGTAAATATGACCGGCTTGTATTGCAGCTTTTCCAGCAGGTTTTTTCCCAACTCTGCAATGGAAGGTTCATCATCGACGAAAACCACGCGCTCTCCGTCTCCAAAGGCGACGGATGGTTTCTTGGGCGCCTCCATAATTGCGTCCTCCAGCCTGGGAAACAGCACGGTAAAGGATGTCCCTTTGCCCGGCGTGCTCCGCACGGAAATAGATCCGCCATGGGCTTTTACAATCCCGTGGACGACCGAAAGGCCGAGCCCTGTGCCTTGCCCGGGCTCCAGGGTGGTAAAATAAGGGTCGAAAATCTGCGCCAGGGTTTTGGCGTCCATGCCGCGGCCCGTATCCGTGACCATCAATCGTATGGCCGGAATCAGCAGGCCCGGCGCCTCCATCTCCAATTCCCAGGCTTCCGCTTCCACGTTATCCAATACAATGGACAGGGTCCCCCCTTTTCCGTTCATGGCCTGGACGGCGTTGGTTCCCAGATTCATGATAAGCTGCTTCATCTGTGTGTTATTGCCTTTGATGGGGCAGGGCTCCGGAGGGATTTTGGAGTTTACCGCCACTGTCGCCGGCAGGGTGGCCTGGAGCAATCTAACGGCGTCGGCGGCCAAAGGCCCTAAATTGATGGGCGACTTCTCCATCGAGTCCTGGCGGGAGAATGTCAGGATTTGGCTGACCAGGTCTTTGGCCCTGTCGGATGCGTTCAGCACTTGCTGCAGGTTTTCCCTGGATCTTGTTTTCGGCCTCATGTCCGACATGGTCAGTTCCGTAAAGCCCATGATGATATTCAAAAGGTTATTGAAATTATGGGCGATGCCTCCGGCAAGGGTGCCGATTGCCTCCATTTTTTGGGCCTGCCGCAATTTGGTTTCCAAGTGCTTTTCATTGGTCACATCCCGGATTATGGCCATGACCGCGGGCTCGTCCTCCCATTTAATCCGGACCAGGTTGGCCGTGGCCCATTTGGTGGCGCCTGAACGCGCAATAACCCTAAGACTGATGGATTTATGGGACCCTTCGGAGTCAAGCAAGTGCTCAAAGGCGTCCCGCGCCCGGCCTTTATCCAGGGGATGAATTTGTTCAAAAACGTCAACATAATCCGTCTCATTTCCAGCATATCCCAAAAGGCTGCACATGGCCTGATTGGGGAATTTCAGGTTATTGTGCTGAATGATTCCAATGGCCTCGTTGGCGTTTTCCACCAGCAAGCGGTACTTTTCCTCGCTTTGCTCCAGTTCCTTTTTGGACTCGATCAGGTTTCTTTCCGCTTCCATGCGGCCCGTGATGTCCAACACCACGCCGTTTGTGTATTCCGGCCTGCCCATGTCGTCAAACGTGTTGCTGGCAATTACCTTCAGCCACCCGCTCCGGCTTCCATCGGGATGACAATATCGGGCGCTCCTTTGAAAGCTCATTTGGGTCATGGAGATAAGCATCCCCTGAGCAAAAGCGGCCCTGTCGTCTTCATGAATAATATCCCACCATGTGTTGAAATCCATGGGATTTTCGATGCCGAAGATGGTTTTTAACGAAGGGCTGGCAAAGACGACGGAGACGCTTAACGGTTTTTCCGGATCGTATTGCAGGCGGTACACGGCGAAATTGGCCGGGGTCTCCATGAGGGAGCGAAGCTGCTTCTCGTTGTTTTCAAGCGATTGCTCGGCCCGTTTGCGTCTGGAAATATCCCGCATGATGGCGTTCAGGGCGATCACACGGTTGTTCTCAAACTGCCGCGTGGTCACGACTTCCACAAAAAACGGGTCTCTGTTTTTGGGCTGAAACAAGAACTCCACGGTCAGGGCGTCTCGTTTCTGGGCTTCCTCGGGAGTATAGTCAGCTAAAAAGTTTCTGCTTCTTTCATCCACGACAAAATCCAAAAAGTCCCGCCCTTCAACCTCGTCGCGCCCGTATCCGGCGAATTCCCTGATGGCCGGACTGCAGTAGCGAATTGTGCGGTCCAAACCAACGGAAAGCACCACGTCTTTTTGGTTTTCCGCCAAAAACCGGAATTTTTCCTCGCTCTCGACCAGGGCTTCCTGCGCCTGAATCCTGGCGATGGCGTTGCCCACCGTGGTTGCTATAAGTTCGATGGCCGTGCGGGCTTCGGCGGGCACAGCCTTGAGTTTGTGCGAAGCCAGCCCAAAGCAGGCGATCACCTTGGCGCCATGCATAATGGGGACAAGCCCCATGCCCGACAGATGCTCCTCATCCAGGCCTTTGATCTGATTCCAGGGAGGGGAGCCTGCATTGGCGTAAATGGGTTCGCCATC
The DNA here is from genome assembly GCF_900142135.1 of Desulfatibacillum alkenivorans DSM 16219. Lineage (GTDB taxonomy): Bacteria > Desulfobacterota > Desulfobacteria > Desulfobacterales > Desulfatibacillaceae > Desulfatibacillum > Desulfatibacillum alkenivorans. The sequence goes on from NZ_FQZU01000058.1 coordinate 2,896, forward strand.
CAGAATCAAGCGCATTTGCGCAGAATCCATGGCCAGCCGGAGCAATTCATTCAAAAAGCTTTGGGAAAGGCCTTTGTTTGCGACAAGCCGTATCCCCTTGATGGGATCGATCAAATGGACGCTGCCCGCGTCCAGCCCCGTAATCTTAAGCGCTGCATCCAGACAGGTGACTGCAGCCTCGTCAATATTGACGGCGCCGGCCAGGGCTATGCTTAAATCCCGTTGGGCGATAAGAATTTCCTCGCTTCGGATCGCGCCGCCGGGCATGTTTTTTTCAGGATGTGAATTTTCCATATTTTTAGACTATTATATTGATTTACCCCAAGTTGGTTTTAAATTTACGCCTTGACGTGACAGAGCAAGTGCAATAGATGCTTGATGAAAGTCTTGTCAGTTTCAAGAACTCGATTATTGGCAATGCAAAGCCCATACCATGATGTTTGGGGAATAGCTCAGCTTTCGTCCGGGGGTGCATAATGGAACACTTGGAAGGAATTATTCAAAGAGGACCGGGACAGGACCTGTATTACCAGCGTTGGCGCCCGGACCAGGACGCCAAAGCGGTTTTGGCCATTGTCCATGGATTTGGAGAGCATAGCAGCAGATACGCCAATGTGGTGGATGTTCTGGTCCCCGCGGGATACGCCGTATACAGCTTTGACAACCGGGGGCATGGAAAATCCTTTGGAAAACGGGGTCACATCAGCAACTGGGAGGATTTCCGCACCGACGTCTTCGCCTTTCTCCAACTGGTGCGGGAAAAAGAGCCGGACAAGCCCCTGTTCCTCATGGGACACAGCCTGGGCGGCCTTATCGCCCTGGAATTCCTTCTGCGTCTGCCCGACGGCATTGACGGCGCAGTCATCTCAGGCCCTGCACTCACCCAGGGCGCTGTCAGCCCCATACTGCTTCTGATCGGCAAGCTGATTTCCTACGTCATACCCAGCTTCACCCTGGACTCCAAACTGGAGGCCAACGATATCTCCCGGGACCCCAGAGTGGTCATGGACTACAAGAAGGATCCCATGGTCCATAGCCTGGCCTCGGCCCGATTCGGCGCCGAAATGGGCTCCGCCATCAAATGGGTGCGTAAACATGCTGGGGATTTGAAAACGCCCATCCTCATTATTCACGGCGGAGACGACCGTTTGGTGGATCCCAAATGCAGCAGGGAGTTTTTCGAAAAGATAACCATCGACGATAAAAAGCGCATTGAATACGACGGCTACTTCCACGAAACCCATAATGACTTGAACTGGGAAAAACCGGTTTCCGACATTTTGGAATGGCTGGATAAACGCGTGGGGTAAAAATATATTGGTTTTTAAGCGCCCAGCCCTTTATTTAAAAGGCTTGGGCGCTTTTTTTATTGTGGAACGGGCCTGTTATACCACGTTACTTATCCATTCGGGCGGCTTTTACTCATTTTCCGGGCGTTCATGATTTACTTCGGTAAGATTTTAGGACGACGCTGGGTCCCCGTTTCCAGGAGTGCGTCACGATGATTGCAAAACAAACGCAATCATCCCGCCGCCTCCCTCCACGGGGATGACGGAAAACGGAGGCTTTTGACGCCCAAGGGCGTTGGCAATTTCGTGGAATCCAACCAAGGGCGCAACAAGCGCCCTCGAAACTCTCGCCCACCTCGAAAAATCGTCATCCCGGCAAGGGGGGATCCGCTTTCTCGGACCTCCCCGCAAGCCGGGACCCAGCTTCATTATGGATTTGCCTTGGAATATGGCGGCTTGTTGGAACGCAACTCGGCATTAATCGATTTTTGCGAGGCTTTATAGACCGGCTTCATCAGACGACTGCTTCATTTCCAGGGCGAAATACCACATCATAAACCAGATGGCGGCGTCGGTCAGGGTGAAGGTCCAGGCTGTGGGAACATGCGTTGCATCTCCGCCGAAAAGCGTTACCGCGGCAATCATCAGGATCGCGGTCAGATCAAAATTTTTTCTCGCCATTTTAAAAGGCCAGGCATTTTTTACGGCCGGCCATAAAGCCTTTGCAGCCATAACCATCAAAACCAGCACAGCTGCGGAGGCCGCGCCTCCAATAAGCAGGAATGCGGCGTCCAGCCCAGGGTGTGCGCGGATCTGGTCCATGCCGCCGAAAATTCCCATAAACAGGACCACAGGCACATATGCGGCGAAGTGAAGCACCACGAACAGCAGCAGGTTTTTGGAAATGTATTCACAAGCCTTGGATATCCGCGTCAGGGAATAATAGACGGGAGCCCAAAGCCTGACGGCGCTTGTCACAAAAATGACAAAGCCCAGGCCGGTTAAAAAATACGGCCCGGACATGGGCCAGCGAATTAAAGCCAGGTTGCTCCATGCCTCCGGGCGCCCGGCCTGGCCCAACCCTAATCCCGCGGACAATAAAATGGCCCCGATCAGCAAGTCCCTGGCCGGCTTCCCTCCCAAGCGGGAAAAGACGATTCCCGCCAGAACAAGCCCGCCCCAGGGGATTAGGGGAAAGGATCCTGGCATGCCCAGGCTGAACACGTTGCTTACCGAGGTGAACGGAAAGATAAACAGGGCGGCGGCGATAAGGACTGTCATCAATCCCCAAAGCCGGGTCAGGGCGCCGGCAAAACTTTCGGCCAGGGCGGCCGCAGCCTGCCAGAACCACAAAAACCAAAAAAAATCCGACGCCAGCAATCGCCTATGAAACAAAAGGTTTACGCACAAGGTCAGGTAGAAAAAACGGCGGCTGCGCACCCGCATTTCGGCAGGACCCTTGGAAAAAAAACGGTCGAACGTCATGCCGAAACTGAAGAAGAACAACGGCGGGGCCAACTCGAAAAAAAACTGCAGGATCCTGCTTGCTGCGGTCAGGTGGGGCAGGTGGTAGGAAAAATGGGCGGCCGTCATGCACACCACGGACAGGGCGCGTAAAAAATCCAGGCCCGGATCCCGGTCCAATAATTCAAAGTCCGCCCGGCGTTGGTTGGCGTGTTTGCTCAAATTCCCCCCCGGCTAATCAGCCTCCTCTTCCTCGCTTTTATCCTGGCCCGGGCCGCTTTCGTAGCTCACGTCAAAGGCCCGGATCTCCTCCCGGCAATGGGCGCAGCACATCATGGGCTCCAAATCGTGCCCGCAGGTCTTGTGGTGCAGCCTCAAAGGCGGCCCTTCCTCGCCCGAAAGCCATTTGTCCCCCCAACGCATCAGAGCCAGAGTGACCGAATACAACTCCACCCCCTTCTGCGAAAAACGGTACACCACCCGCCTGGCGTCCTCCGGGTCCTTCTTCTTGTTCAAAATTCCGTTCTTGACCAGGGATTTCAAACGGTCCGACAAAATATTGGAGGCGATGCCCAGGTTGGCCTGGAATTGATCGTAATAGCGGACCCCGAAAAACGCCTCCCGCAAAATCATGAAAGTCCACCGATCCCCCAATATTTCCAAAACCCTGCCCACGGAGCAAGTACGGTGATCTTTGTTTTTTTTCAAAGTATTTTCAATCCTTTCCAAAAAATTTTCGTGATTATAAAAAAAATGCTTGCAAATAGCAAGTAAAATAAGGCAGGATAAATTTACTTTTTATTTGCAAGTAAAATCCGCGGCCGCAATTCCTCAAAAATTCCAACCAAGGAGAAGAAAAATGAGTCAAGACATTTTAATTCTGGAAATGGACGGAGACGTCGCACGCATTACCCTGAACCGGCCCGAGGTGCACAACGCCTTGAGCATGGAGCTTTCCTACCGGCTGGTGGAGGCCGTGGAGACGGTAAAACGATCCACCAAAACCAAGTTTGTGGTTTTCAAGGGGGCGGGCGGCACATTTTGCGCCGGCGACGACATCACGGAGATGTTCCGGTGGGTGGAGGACGAAGAAGGCCAATACACCCTGGGCGCTAACGGCGTTATGCGGAAGGTTCGGATTTATCAGGACATGGCCAACGCCATCGAGGAGCTGGACAAGCTGACCATCAGCGCCGTGGACGGGTACGCCGTGGGCGGCGGCCTGGAAATCACCATGGCCTGCGATTTTGTCATCGCCACGGAGCGGGCCAGGTGGGGCATGCCCGAGGTGGACAGCGGCATCACTCCCGGCTGGGGCGGAACCACGCGCATGGCCAGGTATATCGGCAAACGCCGCACCAAGGAAATCAACATCATCGGCGCCATCATGAGCGCTCAACGCGCCGTGGACTGGAACCTGTGGAACCGGGTCGTCCCCAACGATCAACTGGAAGTAGAAGTGGAAGCGCTGCTGGAGGTGCTGCGATCCAAAAACCAGCAGGCCTGCCGCCAGTTGAAGTACATCATCAACCGCGGCTGCGAGACCGAGTTGTACACGGCACAGGGCTTTGAAATGCTTTCCGCAGGGCTTAGCGGGGCGGTGAACGGCCTTTGGGAGGTTCAGGACGCAGACCAAGGCAAGGGGATCGCCGGCTTTTCGGAAAAGAACAACCTGTGGCAAACCCGCCGAAGTCTCTCCAAAAACTTCTGGGCGGAATAGCTTAAAGTACTACTATGGGGTCAAATCTACGTTTGACGTTTGAAGTCTCCAAAAACGCCTCAAACGTCAAACGTAGATTTGACCCCATTCCCCGATATGAAAGATATTCAATATATCTCGCAAAAAGGGGAGATGAGCATCCTATCTATACGAAATCGTTCTGAAATAACCTGAACGGCTGCTGTTGGGATTTCTCCGTCCATGACATTTCGCGCCGCTTTGGTTTGCTTTGTTTTTCTTCCCGATGTACTATGGGGGCAGGTCTACGTTTGACGTTTGAAACCCCAAAAACGCCTCAAACGTCAAACGTAGACCTGACCCCATTCCCCGAAAAAAAGGAAGAATCAACGTGAGTAAAAGACTGCGGGAAGTCATTTCCAATCCGTTGCACGTATTTTTGGGCGTCACGGACATCCAATCCGAAAACGGATGCGGCGAGATCATCCTGACGATCAATAAAAACGTCATCAATCCCCAGGGCACACTGCACGGCGGAATTATCTACACTCTGTCGGATGTATGCGCTTATGCAGGGCTTTTAAGCCTGTTGGACGACGATACCGAAGCCGTGACCCATGACATTCAGGTTTCCGTCATGCGTTCGGCCATGCTGGGCGATGAAATCCGGTTCAAATCCGAGGTGATTAAAAGGGGCAGGAGCATTTGCTTTTTGCAGACCAAAGTCACCCTGGGCGAAAAAATCATCGCGACGGCGAAGATCACCAAAAGCCTGATTCCCATGTTTTGAAAGAATCTCCCTCTGTTTTCAGGAACGGAGCCTTATGCTGGAATCCATCGAGCCCTCATTATTCATCCTGGCGGGAATCGTCCTGCTTTCCTACACGGTGCAGACTTTTTCCGGGTTCGGCTCCACCATCATCGCCGTCACCCTGGGCTCTCATCTGTATCCCATCCCGTTTTTGCTGCCCATTCTGGTGCCACTGGATCTGTTTTTAAACGCCTATCTTACAACGCGTCACCGCCGGTTTATCGACAAGCCGGTTTTGCTTCGGCGGATTCTGCCGGCCATGGGCGCGGGCCTTCTGATTGGCATGGCCTTGTTCAGCCTGACGGAAGGGGTTTTGTTGAAAAAGATTTTCGGAGTGTTCGTGGTGCTGCTCTCAAGCCGGGAATTGTGGATCAGGCTGAGGAGCAGAGCCAAGGTCCGGCCTTTGGGGGTCTTGGGTTTTAACGGGTTTACGGCCGCGGCAGGCGTGGTGCATGGGATTTACGCGTCCGGCGGGCCGTTTTTGATTTACGCCCTCAGCCGCCTGAACATGCCCAAGGCGTCTTTCAGGAGCACCCTGGCGGCCCTGTGGACCATCCTGAATCTGATGCTCACCGTCTATTATCTTGTTTCCGGGAGGGTCACGGACGTCACGCTGACTCACAATCTGCTTTTGCTCCCCATGATTCTATTGGGAATTGTGATCGGGGAAAAGCTGCACGCTTGGATTAACGAATACGCCTTCACCATCCTGGTGTTTGTCCTGCTCCTGGGCGCGGGGGCGTCCATCACATTTTGACACGATCGTCAATCCGCCGCCTTTTTTCCCACCAGGCCCAACATCAATAACAAAATCAATGAAACCGCCATTACTCCTACAAAGACCAGCATGGTCTGCCACACGCTCCAGCCCCACCACAAGGGGGCGTTTACCAGAACCGTTCCCCCTCCCACAATGGGCAGGGCGAAAGCGTTCATCACGGCGATTTCATAAGCCACGGGTGTGCGGAACTCCGGGTCTACAATGCGCAGCAGCAACAGGCCGCAGGATACCGTGCCCGTCACCGTGCCGAAGATGGCGGCCGTGCGCTCCAGGGAATAGCCCGGAACCCGCCTGCCGAACCAGATTATGACCAGGGTCGTGCTCAGCCCCACGGCGATGGATATGGCGGCGATGGGCAAAATGTACTCCCAGACCACTTTTAATTGGATGGCCATGACCGTGGCCACGATCAAATAATCCACGGACCAGCCTGTGATCCGGCGCTGAACCCCCGGGTCGGCAATGTGGCCCAGTCCGGCCAGGGACATAATTTTTTTCAATACCAGGGCCGCGCCCAGGCCGAAAAAGAAGAAAAAGCCCCATAAAATGGCGCCCACGTCCGGCGGTAAAAAAGAGGCAGCCGTTCGGATGAAAGCGTAGGTCAGTCCGTACACCACGCCGATCAGGGCCGCCTGAAAGGCCATGGTTTCCGCGTTGCCCGAGTGGATGGTCAGTTTGCCTGCGTTTTCGCAATCCACGCCTGGGGAGAAAACGCCCAATACGCAGTCCTGGCTGAGGTTTTCTCCTCCGTGAAAAGCCCGTCCCTTGCGCATGCCGTAGTTCACCAGGGGGACGCCCACGAAAAAGGAAAAAAAATACCCGACGGCGGCGAAGGTCAGGCCGATAGTGGCGCCGTTGGCGAACCCCACCGCCTCCCAGGCCTTGCCAATGGACAGAGCCTGGCCCGGGCCTTCGTTAAACCCCAGAGGAACCAAAAAGCCGAATGTGCTGAATAGCTCAAAGCCCAATGCGCCGAAAATCAGGACGAACAGGCCGCCGATCACCGCCTGTAAAGGAAAGGTCATGCCTTGGATCAAAGCCATCCAGGCCGGGCCTTTTACGCCGGCGATTTTCGCCCCGGTTTCGTCCTCCGCGTCGTTTCGGGTAAGTCCCACGGAGATGAACGACACGTTAAAAAAATGATACCCGAAGTTTTCCAGCGCGCCGGTTTCTATGTTCAACAATCCGGTCTGCATGGCGATGAGCCCTGCGAATCCCCCCACAAGGCAGCTTGGGAACAGGAACCTCTGGATAAAGGCGACTCTGGCCCGTAAATAAAGGCCCATGATCAGAAAAAAGGAAAGCCAGGCGAAAACCAGCATGGAGTCAAACTCAAAGGGCGCGTTCATAGGCGTCTCTTACTCCGTTGGTTAAAGGGCAGGGGGGCGTTTTATATTGGTCTCATCTCAGCCGATCGTTCCCACGCACAAGGTAAGAGGCAGACGCTCCCCCTGTTCCTCGCTCCCATGCTTCGCGTGGGAATGCATATGGAACTATCTGAAATCAATTGATTTTCAAGTGATAATAGTCCTGCTGAAACCCTCAGGAACAAGGCCCAAATGCACCCATAGCCTTTCAGCCGCAACTACTGTACGAACAGGTCGTTTACAAAGCTCACCAGGATTTTTTTTCGGGCCGGGGCCGGCAGCAGGTTCAAGACCCCGTTGATTTCCGCCATGCGATCCGGCAAACCCTCGCCCTCCAGGCCGGCCATGGCCAAAAGCCCGTTGATATCCTCGTCCGTGGCCTGGGACAAATCCAGGTCCTGAAGCATGGGCCGCAGGGAGGTTACAAGCTCGCCTTCCGGCATGCCGGCGGCGATGGCCGTGCATTCCTCCAGGTCTTCCAGGAGCTTGTCCTCCCACCCCACGTTGGAGGCGGACACGGAAAGATGGATGTGCGCCGGGCAGTTGTCGTAGGACAGGGCCGGCTGGATGTACCATCCCCGGGAGTTCATCTCGTCGATAATGTGGAAAACGTTGACGGAGTCGGAAGTGAAGGCGATGAGCGTCATCTGGGGTTGGGCCAACAGCCGCAGGTCCTTGATCTTGGGAATGCCAGCCGTGATTTTCTTGACGGCTTCCAGCTTTTTCCGGGCGATTTCCAAATACCCCTGATCCCCGATGCGATTCAGCACGGCCCAGGCTGCGGCCATGGGGCCGCCGGATTTGGAGCTTTGCACCGCGTTATTGATGATGGTGTAGCCGATCCATTCCGCGCAGGCGAAGATCTGATGCTTGCGCAAGGATTTGTCCCTGTACATGACCAGGGAAGCGCCTTTGGGGCAATAGGCGTATTTGTGGAGGTCCATGGACATGGACGAAACGCCGGGTACGGAAAAGTCGAAATCCGGCACAGGCTCTCCCAGTCGCTTGAAATAGGGCAGCAAAAACCCGCCCATGCACGCGTCCGTATGGAGCCATAAATCCTTTTCCAGGGCGATTTTTCCCAGTTCCTCGATGGGATCGATGACGCCCTGGGAATAGGTGGGCGCCGAGCCCACCAGCATGATAGTTTCATCAGTAATCGTTTGCCAGACCGTTTCCGGGTCTACTTGGTAGGTCCGGGGATTTACGGGAACCTGGAGCACCTTAAGATTCAGGTAATGGGCGGCTTTATAGAAAGCGGCGTGGGCCGTGGTGGGCAGAATGATTTCCGGGGCTGTAAGGCCAGGCCATTCCTCCCGGTAATAATCCCGGGCCGCCTTGACCGCCAGGATGATGCTTTCCGTGCCTCCGCTGGTGAAGTTGCCCACCGCCTGATCTCCGCCCCGCAAGTGCTGGGCGCCGAAGGCGGCAAGCTCCTTTTCCAGCCGTTGCAGGCTCTGGAACACGGTGAAATCCAGCCCGTTTTCCGAAAGGAACTCGTTGTAAGCCTGCTTGGCCGTATGCTGCACTTCCGCGCCCGGATCAAAGACGTATCCAAAAACCCGGCCGTCCTTCCACTTGACGTCGTTTTTCCGAAAGTCCTGCAAGGCTTCAAAGATTTTGTCCTCAGGCAATCCCTTTTCAGGCAGCTTCATAGAATCCCTCCATGGATGATGGGGGCTGATGGGGTCAAATCTACGTTTGACGTTTGACTTCCCAAAGGGCTCAAACGTCAAACGTAGATTTGACCCCATGCCATTTGGTTGGCTTGCATTTCAAGAGTAAGAAATACCACAAGGCGGATTTTGCTGCAATTATTTCCGGCAAGGCTTAGGGAGGCTGTTTTAAACCCTTACGTGCGCCTGCACAGGCCCAGCCGAATTACCTAAAAACACCATGACGCAATAACCTAAAAATCGTCGAGCTTAATAATCTGAAGAATTATGCAAAACGCCCTCCCGGGCGCTATTCCAGGGAGGGCGTTTGCATCATGAAAAAAAATTGGCGGGCTATTCGGACATTTTGAAGATTTTAAAGGCCATGCCGGCGGTGATCATGCCCAGTCCGTGCTGGACCGCTTCAAAGATGTCCTGTTCGGACCAGCCCATATCCTTCAGGGCCGCGATGTCTTCCGCCGAGGACATGGCCGGGTCCTGGGTCACTTTAAGCACGTATAGGAGCATGGCCTTGTCCTTGTCGTCCAGTTTGGCCTTGGAGGGGTCGGCCTTGACCGCGTCGACGTCCTCCTGGGAGAGGCCGCCCAGCATTTTGAGCATGCCTTCATTCAACGCAATGCAATACTCGTATCCCTCGTTGTAGGCCACCAGCATGCGGATATGGGCCAGCAGGGGGAATTTCAGGCTGGGATGGGAGATGTAATACTTCAGGCCGTTTCCCTGGGCTTCCACAAAAAAGGGGCTGATGCTCATCATCTGCATGGGCAGGGCCACCGGGGCGCCCATGTTTTCAAAGATGGAATAGGCTTCCTTGGTGACTCCCGTTGCTTCCTCCGGTTTGACGGTCTTGAGTAAAGGCATGTCTTGTCTCCTCTTTTTATGGGGGTTATTTGCCGAAACCGCATCTGGGGTAGATGCATGTTTTGCAGTCAAGACAAAAAGCGCCGTGGCCCATTTGGGCGAGATCCTTGCGGGTGATTTCCAGGTTCGCCAAAAGCCTTGGCAGTAAAAGGTCGAAGCTGGTGCGTTCGTGGAACAAAGCGCAGGCCGGCACGCCGATGACCTGGGTTTCGCCCATGTTGGCCAAAAGGGTCATGTTTCCCGGGAGGATGGGGGCGCCGTACAGCAGGTTTTCGGCGCCGGCGTCCGTCAGGCCCAGGCGGGTGACGTCGTCTGGGTCCACGGAAAGGCCCGCGGTGGTCACCAAAAGATCCACGCCCGCCTCCACGAATTTTTTGGCGCAAGCGCTGATAGCTTCCCGATCGTCGGCCACGATGTCCGAGCAAATGACCTTGCTTCCGTAATGCTCCACCTTTTTTTGGATGATGGGCGTGAATTTATCCTGCACCAGGCCCTGAAAAACCTCGGTGCCCGTCACCAGCACCCCGGCTTTGGCCTCCCGCATGGGATGCACCTGATACACGGGTCTGTGCACCAGCCCGTCCATGGCCTGATTGAAATACTGTCTGTGCAGATACAGTGGCAGGGCCCGGGTTCCGGCCAGTTTGTCGCCCTTTTTAACCACGGTGCAGGAATGGCGGCCCGCGCAGGCCACGCCCAGGACGGAGTTGAACGCCTCCAGGGCAGGGACGTCCACGGTCAACAGGCCGTCCCGGTCCGCGATGATTTCCGCCTTGCCTTCCCGGGGGGTATCCGTAAAAGCTGCGCCGTCGCCGGCCATGGCCTTGGCGAAAGCCAGGGCGGCTTCGTCTTCATGGACCCACTCGGCGCCGGGATTATTATTTTCGGCCGTATACACCCGGGTGCGCCCCATTTTCTGCAAACGGCACACGTCCGCGCCTTTGAGCTGCTGTCCTTTTTTGTAGAGCGGGCCTTTTTCCTCGCCGGGAATGATCCGGGTCATATCATGCAGGGCGTGCATGCCTTCGGAGTCTTCTACATTCACGGCCGTCAAGTCCGGGGCGGGGGGCATGGACGGTTCAGGCGCCTTGGCCGCGGTTAGGTATGGGGTTTGCCCCTGGCACGACAAACACAGGCTGCCGTCCTCCCAGGGGTAGGCTTCGCCGCATTGCCTGCAGATGTCAAATCCCTTGCGCCTTTTGTGCTCCAGGTACGAGGGCTTCATCCGGACTTTGGCTAAAGAACAAAAACCGGCGCCGGCGTCGTAAATCTGTTCCAAGAGCAGGTCGAAATCCTGTTCCTTTTTAGGCTTTAGCTTGAAAAACCACGATTTCACCTCGGGCCAGGCGTCCAGCTTGGGCGGGTCCACATAAACCCGAATCCCTTCGCCGTCGAATTTCTCGAACATGGTCAAAGCAAAAAGGCCCATGTTGAGGATTTTAAGCCAGCCGTTGCCGATGGTGCACGGCGTCAAAAGCTGGATGGCGTCCGGCAGGCACGCCCTGGTTTCGCAAACGGCGTCAAAAAATTCCCCTTCAGGGAGGTTGTTGACGGCGGCGTCCACCATAAAGCCGCCTATGAGCATTCCCGGCGCCAGGTGGCCGTGGAAATTTTTCACCATATCCAAATAATGTTCGTACGTGTTGCCGCAAATTGTTTTCATCAAACTTCCTGAATTAATTGTGGGAGTCCCAGTTGTTCGGCGTTGATGCCACGGCTTGCGCGACGGGAATCGGACGGGAGAAGAGCTTGCCCTTCTCCCGAATAAATCGCGTTTTAAGCCGGCGATTGTTTAGACTGCTTCCACCCTGCACGGCACAAACCGGTGAATGGGGGTGCCCAAGGTACTGCGATGGGTGTTTTTAGTCAAATGATTTACATTCAGGCCGTATGCTTCGTCCCCGTACTGCAGGCCGAAGCCGTGGGGGATCAACACCGTGCCCTGGCGAATCTGGTCGCTTATCTGCAACTCCCCTTTGGCCGAACCCGCTTCGGTGAACACTTCCACCTGCTGGCCGTCCTTCAGGCCCAGCGCCTCCGCCTGGCCGGGGTGCACGGCCACGGTGCAGGCCCGTTTGCCTTTGTTCCAATCGGGATTGCGCATGAGCGTGTTGGCGTTGTAATCCATGTGCCTTCCCGCGTGGAGAATCAGCGGAAAGCTCTTGGGCATGATCATGTCCTGGGCCTCGGATTGCGCGTCCAGGGCTTTGACGCCTTCCTCCAGTTCCGGGACGAACACCTCCACCTTGCCCGAAGGAGTCTTGATCAGGCTCAAATTTTCGTCCGGGTCCACCTTGCCCACCCAAAGGCCCTGAGGATTATCCATCAATGCCTGGAAGATCCGGTCTCCCATGTCCAGGCCCGGCTCAAAACCGGCCCGGGCGGCGTTTTTTCTGAAGGCCTTGGGCGCGGTCATGAACAACCCCCAGATGGCGGCCAAAGCTGCGGAGTCCCATTCCTCGCCCAAGGTTTTGGCCAGCACAAAGGGCATGACCTTCATGGCGTCGGGATTCGCCCCCGCGAACTCCATGAGCTTGGCGCCGAAGGTCAGGCGGTCTCCCTTGGCGGCTTCGTGCAATTCGTCGGGAATCTCCGGGATCAGGCCCATCTTGTCAGCCAGCATGGTCGTAATCTGGGAGGATTCCCGGCAAAGGGGAGGGGGCTCCACAATTGGCTTGCGAATCTGGAAAAAGACCTCCGGGAAATTATTGGGGAAAAACGTGCCGTCACAGGACTCGTAAAAGGTCCGGCAGGGCAGCACGTAGTCCGCCAGCCGGGCTGTTTCGGTCATGGCGATGTCGTTGACCACCAGCAAATCCACCTTGTTGAAAGCCTCTTCATAAGCCTGGGAGTCCGGGTAGGACCGGAGCGGATTGACGGCGCTCACGTAAACGGCGCGCAGTTTTTGAGGATGATCCGAGAGAATCTCCTCGGGCATGACGGCCGGAGGAAAGGAGCCCGCTGCGGCCGGCGGCATGTCCGTAGCCATGGTGCGCCAGGTTTTGGGATCCCGCTCATCCGCATGAAATCCCATGGGAACCACAAATCCGGGAATGACGTTTCCGCCCCGCACCCCGAACCGTCCGCAAATGGCGGCCAGGATATTGAGCAGGTACAGGCTGTAAACGCCTTTGCGGCCCATGTACAGGCCCAGGTCCGGGTGCACGCACCACTTTTTAGCCGCCAGGATGCGGCAGAATTCCATAACCTGATCAATATCCAGTTCGCAGGCTTCTATGGCGGCTTTGTAGTCAAATCCCTCAAACCAGGGCTTGATCCCGTCCCAGCCTTCCACATTGGCCTGGATGTATTCGGTCTTCTCCCAGCCCTTTTCCACGATAATGGCGATCATGGCTTTAAGAAGCAAGGCGTCCGCCCCGGGCCGCACCGCCACGTGCATGTTGGCGACGGCCGCGGTTTCGCTCTTGCGGGGATCCACCGCAATGAGCATTTTGTCCGGGTCTTTGGATATGGCCCGCAGGGTTTTCCGGGCCTGGGGCATCTGGTGGCTCATCATGCCGTTCCAACCCCAGGCGATCAAAACTTCTGCTGCATGTTCATCCGGGGCGGCGAGGTTATACTGCTTGCCCAGCATGCGCCCGAACAGCCACCACGAGTCGGAGAACTCCTGCCCGGCCGAGGAATAATAATACCTGGACCCAAGATTCCTCAGCCAGGTCAGGCCGAAGGTGGCTTCCAGGTGCCCGCCCTGGGCGCTGCCGCCCATGTAAGCCAAAGCTCTTGGACCGTGCTCCTTGTGAATGGCCTGCATCTTTTCCGCGATTTCGCTGATTGCCTGGTCCCACGAAATGGGCTCGAACTTGCCGTTCACCTTTTTTAACGGCTCGGTCAGGCGATCTTTCGGGTACTGATGATAACGCACGTTCAATCCCTTGCGGCAGGCGTAGCCCTGGCTCCGGGGATTGTCCTTGTCCGGCCTGGACTTGACGATTTTGCCGTCTTCCACCAGCAATTCCAGTCCGCAGTTTTGCGCGCAAAGCACGCATCCCGATTTATGCCACTTACCCATGATCGCCCTCCTTAAAAAAACGTGGTTATCGGTTTTACAGCGGTTGCTTGTTTTGCAGAAGCTGCTCAAACACAATACGTTTAAATACTTGAATGGATTCGCCGTTTTTCATGACCTTGGTCTGGAGCAGAGTCCCCTGCCACGCGCTGATGATAAAATGCGCCGTGGCCTCCACGGACAGATCCTCCGGGACCTCCCGGGCCTTGACCGCCTCTTCCAATACCTTGGCGACGCCCCGGCGCATTTGCTCCAGAATGTTTTCCAGCTTTTCCCGGAACGGGTCGCTCTGGTCGCTCATCTCCAGGCACAGGTTGCCCACCGGGCAGCCGCCCGTGTAGTTCATGCGCTCAAAGTTGTCTTCATAAGCCTGGAAAAAGTTTTTCAACCGCTCCAGCGGAGAAAAAGATTTGTCGTACATGGCGGCGATGCCCACGGACGCGGCCCACACGGCCATATAGTCCAGAAGCTCCAGGCCGAAATCCTCCTTGCTGGGGAAGTAATGGTAGAAGGATCCCTTGGGGACCTTGGCGGCCTTGAGGATTTCGCCGATGCCGGTATGGTTGAAACCTTTTTTGTAGACGAGTTTGGCGCCGTGTTGGAGGATTTTTTCTTTGGTTTCGTTTTTCATGGGGGCGATATTAGTAGACCGGTCGTCTCATGTCAAGGAAAATCGCCCCGGCCCCTTGGAAAAACGCCTGGGACGGCGGAATGCGCTACTTGATAAACCGGATGGTCAGAGGATACTTGTAGCCGACGCCGTCGGCGGCTTTCACCGTGGCGATGATGCAGACCACCAGCACGAAGATAGCCAGCACAGGCGCGATGACAAAGCCTATCAGCACAAAACAGAGCAGGCCGGTCACCCAGGTGTAGATGGTGGTGCAAATCTGGAAGTTCAAGGCCTCCTTGCCTTCCTGGTCGATAAAGGGATGGGATTCCTTTTTTATCAGCCAAAGCACCAGGGGAACCAGGATGTTGCCGATGGATGGAAGAACCAGCAAACCCAGCAGGCCTCCTATATGGCAAAGGGCCGCCCAGCGGCAGGCGTTCTGGTCCGGAGTTTGGCTCTCATGGGGCGCTTGTTCTATTTGCATGCTGCGTTCCTTTTTTTCAAACTGCCTTCAAGCAAGCAATTCAATTCCAAGGCAAGTCCACAATGACGCTGGGTCCCGGCTTGCGGGTGATCCTGAAAAGCAGGATCGCCCTTGCCGGGATGACGACTTTTGAGGCCGACGAATTCCACAGGGCGCTTGCCGCCTTCTTGGAGGATGCAAGGCCATCTTTCTAACTTCTTCGGCGGATAAAACCGCCGCACTCCGTCATCCCCGTGCAGGGAGGCGCCGGGATGATTGCGGCTTTTATGCAATCATCATGACGCACTCCCGGAAACGGGGACCCAGTGTCATCCTGAAATTCCGCCAAAGTCAAACTTGAAGCCTGGAAAATGAGTACAATAACGACTCTGATGATGGCAACTTGGCATTAGATCCCGCTTCATAGCAGGTGCGCAAGAATGCCATCATTGTGCCAGAAATGCAACCAAGCCTTATAAAACCTGATCCTTTTTCTTTTGGGCTTTATCCAGAACCCGTCTGACGATGCCGGCGACCCGGTTGCGCGCCATGGGCTTCATGAGGAAGGCGGCCACCCCCAGGGCTTCGGCCTGCTCCTGGGAGATATGCTCGGAAAACCCCGTGCACAGAATGACCGGCGTGTCCGGGCTTTTTTGCATGATTTCCACGGCCAGTTGGTCTCCCGTCATGAGGGGCATGGTCATGTCCGTGATGACAAGATCGTAATCTTTCGGGTTTTTGTAAAAGGCTTCCAAAGCATCTATGCCGCTGTCGTAGGGATCCACCCGGTATCCCTGGCGCTCCAGCATTTGTTGGGTCATGCGAAGAATCTGCTGGTCGTCTTCCACCAGGAGGATGCGTTCTCCGCCTCTGGGGGCCGGCCCGTGGAATTCCGGGATGGATATGACCGGCGCCTTGTCCGTGGAGGGAAAATACAGGTCAAAGGTGGAGCCTCTTCCCGGAACGCTGGTGACGTTGATGAACCCGTTCATTTTGGTGACGATGGCGTGGACGAGGGCGAGCCCCATGCCGGTGCCTTCCCCCACTCCCTTGGTGGTGAAGTAAGGCTCGAATATTCTGTCCCGTATCTCTTCGTCTATTCCTTGGCCCTGGTCCGAAACGCTGATTTTGACATAGCCTCCGGGCGGCATGTTGGGGACGGGCGCATCCTGGCCTTGCTTTATATCCATGAAGCCCAGGGTGATGTCCAGGATTCCTCCCGTGTCCCGCATGGAGTGATAGGCGTTGGTGCACAAGTTCATGACCACATGGTGGATTTGGGCTGAGTCCGCCAGGATGGCGGGGATGTTCGGGGCCAGGCTTTGCTCCACCTTGATGGTGGAGGGCACGGCTGCGGAAATGAGCTTGATGACCTCCTTCATAATGGGATTCAGGTCCAGGGCCTCCAGCTTTTCCTCAGAGCGGCGGGAGTAGGTCAGGATCTGGTACACCAGTTCCCTGGCTCTGTCCGCCGCATACAGCACTTCCTGCAGGCTTTCGTGGGCCGGGCTGTCTTCGGGAATGTCCTCGATGGCCATTTCCGTATATCCCACGATGGGATACAAAACATTGTTGAGATTATGAGCGATTCCGCCGGCCAGGGTGCCGATGGCCTCCAGCTTTTGGGAATGCTCCAGCTGTTCCTCCAGGCGCTTTTTGTCCTGCTGGGCCCTGACGTAATCCGTGATGTCCCGGAACGTTCCTCGTATTCCGGTCACCTTGCCGTCCACCTCGGTGGGGCGGCTTGAGGTGCGTATCCAGTGGGATTGTCCGTCCGGGCCGATAATTTCATACTCGGAGCTAAGATTATGGCCGGCGTCCAGCTTGGCCATATTCTCCAAATACGCCGTTTTTTGATGCTCGGGCATGAATTCATGGAGATACTTGCCGATGAGGTCATCCGGGTCCACGCCCAAAACGCTTTTCACGACAGGGCTCATATAGGTGCATAGCCCCTCCCGGTCCAGGGCGAAAAGCACGTCATTGATGCTCTCCACCAGATCCCGGTATTTTTCTTCGCTTTCCTTATGGGCCTGCTCCGCTTTTTTCTGCTCAGTGACGTCGATGATAATGCCGTTGGCGTACATAGCCTCGCCTTCGGCGTCCTGGCTTCCGGTCCCCAGAACCTGGATCCAGCGCCATTGTTCGGTGGGGGCGTGATAATACCGGATGGTTTCATCCAGTTTCAGGGTTTGAAAAGCCTCCATATTGGCCCGGATGATGCGCTCAAAGTCGTCCGGGTGGGCTTTTTCAAACCACAAATGCACCTGGGTGGGGTCTTCCACTCCCAGGATGTCTTTCATGGACGGACTGACAAAAACCACTTCCACGCCGTAGGGGCTGTTATCGTCCCGAACCAGCCTGTACACGGCGAAATTTTTGGCGTTGGTCATGAAGGCGCGAAGATGTCCTTCGGTTTCCATGAGCCACTGGGCGTATTCCGGAGTAATGTCCCCGGATTTTTTGTCCTCTTCGGCTTTACGCAGCATTTGGAGGAAGTTCATGGGCTGCTGATTGTCATTTTCCGTATTCATTCATGATCTCCGAAGCGGTCGATCAGAACTCCGTTACAGGCTTCAATTCCGGTTCAGGATAGATTTGCCCGGCCACGGGCGGCATGGAATTGTAAACCCAGTTAATATCCATCATGCCGATTGTCATTCCCCGTTTACGAAAATAACCCCGGAAGAAGCCGCGCACCAAAATGTCCTCCATTTTCATGGTCAAACCGAACACGGCGGCGTTTTGGCCTTTTTCCAGGGATTTCAATTGGGAGGAGTAGGCCAGGGGCGAAAATACAAGCCGGCTGTCCGAAGGCGCCGTGCATTGCAGGGCGGGAACGATCACGGGGAAACCGTCCTCGCCGACCCAGGAGATGAATTTCATGGCGTCCAGGCGGTTAAAAAGTTTTTGCCCCCAGGGCTTCAGCGCGCCTTTTTCCTTGGAGGCCGCGCCCGACTTGCCGGTCAGGCGTGTGGCGGCCATGGCCGCTCCCAGACGCAATAAAGGCAGACCCACGGGGCCCTGCTTTTCCACCAGATCCAGATAATGCACCGTGTGGATGCCGAAATAGGCGTTATACCGGAACATGGGCTTTTCGTTGAACATCTCGAATTCCGGCCCCGAGGTTTTGGATTCCTTCCACAACGCCTTGCCCGTGCGGATTTTCCGGTCCAGGGTCAGGACCAAAAAGGCCGTGCGCGGGTTGGACTTTACGTGGATTTTACTCAACCCCTGGGCAAACTGGCCGAACATGACCTTTTTCGGCCCTCCCGCCTGCAAAGAAGTGATCAACGTGACGTGAGGCAGGCCTTCCGGGTTGACGGTGGCCAACAATCCGATTTTGGTTTCCGGCTCCAGAGCGGCGATATCCGCTTCATTAAAAAAATCGCTTGATTCCATGTCTTCTCCCAAAAACTGGTCTTTTTCCGTGGGTCGCCAATTACTCCCCGGACCGGGTCGCCCCTGTGGCGAACACGATTTCCGGATTGACTCCGGATTCCTTGGCCGCCGACTCCAGGGCGCTCACTTGCTCCTGCGTCATAAGGGGAATTTCCGCAAAGTCCCATTCTTTGCCAAGACGCGTATACTTGTCCTTGCAAAGATTGTTGAATGCGCACAACTCCCAGCGGGAAAAGGCCTGTCTTAAATTGTTAGCAAGAAACCTGCCAATATTCACGATATTTTCTTTTGCGGCCGTAGCGCCCGGTATCAGGGGCGTGCGGATCCACAATTCCTGTGGATTTTCATGCCCTTGCATATATTCAGCGATAAGCCCAAGGTTTTTTAGAATCTGCTCGTTGGGCGCGCCGGTAAACTGTTTGTGTAGAGAACTATCTGCAAATTTGACGTCAAAAAGCACCATAGTGGCGAAAGGCAGAATGCTTTCCAAGGCCGCAGGCTTGACCATGCCGCAGGTGTCCAGGGCCGTGTGCAGGCCTTTTTCCTGACAAATCCGCAACAAAGACACAGCAAAATCCGCCTGGAGCGCGGGCTCTCCGCCCGAGATGGTCACCCCGCCGCCGGAGCTTTCAAAATAAGCCCGGTCCTTTTCCAACTCCGCGGCCAGGTCTTCCAGGGTTCTGTCCTCCCCCAGCATTTCCATGGCCGTGGAGGGGCATTCGTCCACGCATCCGCCGCATCCTTCGCACAAGCCCCGGTCTATTTGCATGCCCTTTGGGGTCAATTCCAGGGCGTTGTGAGGGCAAACCTCCACGCAGGATCGGCACCCGATGCATCGGGACCCGATCCATTGCACCTGGGGCAGGGCGGAAATGCTTTCCGGGTTGTGGCACCATGTGCAGCTTAGGCTGCATCCTTTTAAAAACACCGTGGTCCGGATTCCCGGACCGTCTTCGGTTGACATCCGTTGAATGGAAAAAATCCTGCCCTGCATCCCCCCCTCCGATCCGGCTAAAGGCCTTCGTGCGACAATCTGGCAATCACCTCGTCCTGCAGCTCCTTGCCGATGCTTGTAAAATAGGCGTTGTAGCCGGTTATGCGCACCAGAAGATGGCGGTAGTCGGCCGGGTTTTTCTGGGCGTCGCGCAGCATGTCCGCGTCCAGCATGTTGATCTGGAGGGCTGTGCCTCCGTTTTGCACATAGCCTTTTAAATAGGCCTTGAATTTTTCCTTGTGCAGCGGATCCGCCAGGATGGAGGGGTTGAAGGTGATGGTGTGGCTGGCGCCGTTGGGCAGGCTGTTCAAGTAATCGCCGAAATCGCCTTTGCCCGGCTTGCGGCCGCCCAGGGCCTTGCCCACGGAATTGGCGTTGGACGTGGGGCCGTTGATGTCCGCGCCGTTGGTGGGGCAGATGGCGTTGGACAAAAACTGCCCTTTGGGCCTGCCGTCCGGGCTGGCATGCAGGATGTAGCCGTCGCCCACCCAGTAGTTCCAGGAGAGCATGCCCGGCCTGGCCTGCCTGCCTGTGGATTGTGTTTTGTGCTTCCAGGTTTCCTCGGTCCACAAATCCATGACCTTGCTGGCCATTTCGTCGGCTTCGTCGTCGTCCCGGCCGTATTTGGGCGCTTTGAACTTGGCCCGGGCCATGAGGATGTCGTGGCCCTCCCAGTTGTCCTTCAATGCCTGGATCAACTCGGCCATGGTGCAGATTTTTTCGTCAAAGACAAGATATTTGACCGCCAGCAGCGAGTCCACGGTGGTGGCGAAGGTCACGGCTTCGATGGTCACGAAGCTCAGTTCGGCCCCGCCCTGGGTGACGTCCCTGCCTTTTTCGGCGCAGCCTTTGACCAGGCACGACAAGTAAGGCGTGGGATGGTAGGCCGCCCGGACGCTTTCGCTGGTCTCGTACAAGTCCATGGCCTTTTTGATGATATGCCGGGTCTGCTTGGCGAAGGCGGCGAAAAACTCCTCGAACACCGTGAACTCCGTAGGGTCGCCCGTGGGAATTCCGCTGGCGTCAATGGCGTATTCCTTGCCCATTACAGTATCTTTGTAGGGCGAAAGGTCGGCGCCGCCCGTCAGGGAGAATTCCACGGCCTTCAGCAAGTTCAGGTTGATGTCCACCGTGCCCGAGCGGTCGTTGCCCACCATGGTGTTTTCCAGGCAGCCCACGGGAGCGTACTGCCAGACGTTGGATGCGTTGATCAGATCCTGGCGCCCGGCTTTTTCCGCCTCCCGCATCATGCCGGCCATGGAGCGTTCGTCAAAATTCAAAAGAAAGGGCGCGCCCTGGCTTTCGGCGATCATGTCGATAATATGGTCGTAAAGCTCCTCCGGCGTGTTGGCGTGAAGCCGGACGTTGGGCTTGGGCTCCAGGATGGGGGACATTTCGTCGATGACCTCCAAAAACACGTATGTGAGGTCGTTGGTCAGGTCGGTTCCTTCCGGCCCCATGCCCGACAGGGTGATCAACTGGCCGTAGCCTGCGGTAATCCCGCCGTTGGCGCCCGTGCGGATCATGGCGTCGTAAGCCGTGTTGGCGTGAATCCAGAAGCATTTGAGGATTTCCTTGCCCCATTCCCGATCCATGCCCTGCGCCATGGAGGCCTCCCAATAGGGCAGGAGATATTGATCCACGCGGCCGAACGAAACCCCCGGGCCGGGATAGTTTTCATCGCTTAATACCAGCATGTGGGTTAGCCACAAGGCCTGGATGGCCTCCCAGAAATCCCGGGGCGGGTTCCAGGGCGTGTGATCCAGGTTGGCGGCCATGCGGGCCAGCTCCTCTTTACGGTTCGGGTCGGGCTCCTTTTGCTCCATATCCCGGATGAGGCTTGCATAACGCGCCGCCAGATCCCTGGGCATGGTCGCGGCGGTCATCATGGCTTTCAACTGGTTGGCCTGGGGCGAATTTTGGTTTTCCGGGCCAAGGGCGTCAAGGCGTGAGGCAAGATCGTCGTAAACGCCTTTCCAGCCTTTTTTCAGCACATCCTCGTAGCCGGGCACCAAATGCCCGGAGGTGGCCCCGGCGTTGCCGTAGCCGTGGTCGTGAAACCACTTCATCTCGGCCCGGCTGCCCTTTTTGCCCTGGACGAGCTTTTTGCGGATTTTGGCCTGTTTTTTGTCCAGGCACATGGAAGCCTGAATGTTGAATCTGCCTCCGGCGATGAGGTCTCCGGGCAGGATTTCCACGGGCAGATGTTTGGTCATCACTTCCTTGACGAACCATGCGCGCCTCTCCGGCAGGCTCAAGTCCCAAAAATTCCCGCTTAGGGGTACTTTCCGGGCAGCCTGGAGGTAGGAGGAGCAAAAAGTTTGCATAAAAGCGTAGGTCTCGGGGACGATGTAAAAACTTAATTCGTCATAAACTTCGTCCCAGGGATCGCCCGTGGTCCAGGCCGTGTATTCATTGTTCCAGGCCCGTTCGGCCCCTTGAAAATAGTAGTCCCTCAGCCATTCAATGCGTGGGGAAAGCCCTTTGGGCTCCTTAACCGAATGTTCCTTGACTTGGGCGTTTGAACCAGCCATTCCATCCTCCTTTTGAGGCCGTAAAGACGCATAAAACAGACAATTCTTCCGCAAACCAAAGGTTTTTTTCCCGGGAAGGCCGGTCCGGATTGCGGGAATTGTCCGGGAAAGACAATAGGATGATCCTATAAGGATCAGGATAGCACGCCGCCGGGCTGCTATCAAGCAGCCTTTGTCCGGCCAATGAATTTATCCGGTTTTCGGAATGGAATTTGCATAATTTAAATGCTCCACCCCAAAACACAGGAAGAAAGGCCGCTCATGTCTCGCATCCTTATTATTGACGATGACTCTCAGATTAGAAAAATGCTGCGGAAAATGCTGGCCACCGCCGGCTACGCCGTGGCCGAGGCCAGGGACGGCGCTCAGGCTCTGGAGATTCAGGCCCGGGAGCCGGCCGACATGATCATCACGGATATCATCATGCCGGTAAAAGGCGGGATAGACACGATTCAGGAGTTTACCGAGAAGTATCCCGGCGTGAAGATCATCGCCATGAGCGGCGGCGGCTTTCTGGAAGCCGAAGACCACCTGACCATCCCCCAACGCATGGGGATCGTCCACACCTTCGCCAAACCCCTGGAACGGGAAAAGATCCTCACCGCCGTCAAGGACCTCCTGGATCAACCCTCCGCCTGATTCCTTGTTTTTCCATCGCTTAATCCAGCAATAAATAAAAAACCGCCCCGAAGCGCTGTTGCTCCTGGGCGGTTTATGATTTAAAAAACAGGCCGGCGATGATCCGCCGGGTCATGCTTAATTCTTCAGCGAGTCCACAAAGCAAAAGAAGCTGTCGCCCATGGCAAACTCCGGGGCGTCCTCTTCCTCCTTCACTTCATAGGCGTATTGGTAGATTACCGGGAAGCCGTAAACATTTCCCCAGGTCAGCGGCTCGTTAAAATCCTTGGACGCCTTGTCGCCCATATGAGGCCCTATGGATACCGCGGCCTTTTTTCCGTCCTTTTCATGGGTTACAACAACCGGGACGTATATGGAGGAGGCTGCGCTTTTACGATTAACGGAATTCTTGGCTCGGTAAGCAAAAATCTTCACCGCTCCCAGAAAACTTTGGTTGTTGCTTAAAGTCGGATCGTCCTCCAGGCTGAAGGTATAGGCTCCGTCAGGCGCAATGACTACGGAGCTGGAGTCGTTCCCCACCCGGTTTCCGCCTTGGTCCAGATACCTCCAATAAACCTCGCAGTCCACTGAGGATGGATTCTGGATGGTGATGCTGGTGTTCCAGCCGCCGGCGTCTTTCATGGCAAGGGGGACCATGGGCGAATTCGCTGCGCCGCGAGCCCGGTAGGCATACAGACTGCCGGCTTCCTCGCCCACAACAGCGGCTGCAATCCATTTGGATCCGTCAATATACGCGCAGTCGGCGCCCTCAGGAGTTGCGGCTTTAAACACGCCGCTTGGGGAGATGACTGCGGAGTCGGACTGGATCAACGTTCCGCTTTCATTATAAAAGTCCACCTGGATTTCCTGGTCCACGTTCGAGGCGTTTTGAGCCCAGATGGTGGAAAGCCAGCCGTCGTCCTGTCCGTCGTCCAGTTTAGGGGCGAACAGGAAGGCGTCCCTAATTCCCCCGGCGGAATACACCATGCTGCGATTTGGCCCGGAAACCTCCACTGTTGCGATGAGCGGCTCCGTGCTGCTGATGACGGCTCCCGTTACATCCGCTCCGAACAAGGCGGCTCCCTCCGGACGGACAGCCTCCCCCGGCTGCAGGTCTTCGATGGACTGATAGGTCGCAATCTCCTGGCCGGCTGCATCCACAAACTCAACGCTGAAAGAGGACGGGGCGCCGCCGATATTCATGATGTCAAGATAGGTGACGTCGCTGCCGTTGTTCTTGAAGCAGGGGACGTAAATCCTTGAGGTGTCGTAATACTCCCCTTGATAATAAATTGCGCCGCCGGATTCTCCCACGCCCAGATGATGCATGATCAGGTTGCCGTAATAAGCCGCGATCACGGCCCGGTGCAGGTTGGAGTCCGGGTCCTGGGCCAGATCGGCGAAGGGGTTGAACAAATATCCCCTTTCCCAGCCTATCGACGTCGCCTGGGAAAGAACCTCTTGATTCTCCACGTCATAAACAAACTCTTTGACCTGGACCGTTGTGTTTGTGAAATTGTTGCTCGCCGCAAGCATGGCCGTGGCAGGCGCGTCCAACGCATAGACTGCGCTAATGCCCAGCATCACGATTACGGAGAGTGTTAGGATGTACTTCAGATTTTTTTTCATGGCGGTTCCCTTCTAAACTGTGCATCATTGGTTCTTAGCGCGATAAGGCGCCCTGGCAGGCAAATTAAACGCGGATGTGAACTGCACCACTATTATAAATGCTGTTAGATATCAAATAAAATCATTAAATAAAGATGCTTTTTTTGATGAATAAAGGGGCCCCAGCAGAGCATATACGTTAAATACCTTCCGGATCACCCAGTTTTTGATGCCTTTCGTGGTTTACTTGTGCGGCAAATAAAAAAACCGCCCTGAAGCATGATCGCTCCAGGGCGGTTTTTTGTAAGATCGGACCGGCGTGACCTGCCGAATCAGCCCTTATTTCTTCAGCGAGTCCACAAAGCAGAAAAAGTTGCTAAGCCCCCAATTGAGATCGGCATATTCGGGGAGATCTTCTTCCTCCTCATTCTCCTCCACATCATAGGCGTATTGGTAAATCAGGGGAAATCCGTACAAACTGCTCCAGGATTGCGCCTGGGAAAAATCCTTGCCCCCCTCAATGTAGGGCCCCACGGATACCGCCGCTTTTTTTCCGTCCTTTTCATGAACAACGGCAATGGGGACGTAAATGGTGTAGGCGCCGTTTTTATAGTTTATGGGGTTCTGGTATTCGTAAGCGAAGATTTTTACCGCACCCATGAAACTCTGCGTGCTGGTGAGCGTCTGGTCTTCCGCCACACTAAAGGTATAGGCTCCGTCGGGGGGGATGATTACGGAAGCGGAGTCGCTCCCCACCTGGGCGCCGGTTTGATCCGTATATCTCCAATACACCTCGCATTCCGCGGAGTCGGGATTCTGGATGGTGATGCTGGTGTTCCAGCCGTCCGCGTCTTTCATGACCAGCGGGATGAGCGGGAGCCAGCTTACGCCCCGCACCCTGTATGCATAGTAACTGGAGTCGCCGGCGCACACCACAACCGCGGCCACGTCATTTTGGCCTCGGATATATGCGCAGGATGCGCCGGCCGGGGTTTCAAACCCGAAAACTCCGCCGGGCGCAATTTGAACGGTTTCGGACTGGACGAAATTGCCGCCCGGGGAATAAAACTCCATCAGAACGTCCTGGGCGGCCTCGGCTGCGTTTTGAACCCAGGTTGTGGACTCCCATGCGCCGCTCTCCCCGTCATTGAGCTTGGGGACGTACTGATAGGAATCCATGACGCTCACCCCGGCGTAGGCCATGCTTTGATTGTCTCCGAAAATCTCCACGGAGGCGACCAAAGGCTGGGTGGCGCTTATGACCGCACTGGCCGTGGTTTGCGGCAGCCCGACCACGTCAGGACGAATCGTCTCTCCCGGCTGCAACTCCGCCGGAGCGAACCATGCGCCCAAGGCGACGCCGCCTTCGTTGTAATAGGTGACGGATACCTGCGCGGCGGAGTTCCCTTTATTCATGATGTCGATGTTCGTCTCGTCCTCATCCGTATTGACGACATAGGGGCAAAAAATCCTTGTGCTTTCCGAGCGCTCTCCCTGGTAGCAATTGATCCCGCCGTACTCTCCGGGACCCAATGCATGCATGATCAGGTTATTGTAATAAGCTCCGATTACGGCGCGGTGGAGGTTGGAATCCTCATCCATGGCTAAATCCGCAGACGGATCGAACAAATACCCGCTTTGTACGGGCGCCTGCGCCGTGGCGCTCACCACCAGGCCGTCGTCAATATCATAGACAAATTCCTCCATCTGGAGCGTTCCGTTGTAAAACGGGTTGCCGACGGCAAGCATGGCCGTGGACGGCTCGTCCAATGCATAAACTGCTGTAATGCCGAGCATTATGATTAGTGAAAGTGTAAGGATATTCTTCAGAGTTCTCTTCATGGCGGTCCCCCTTGATGTCTTCTCGTGCAGTCAATTTAGGTTAATTGAAACCGTTTGAGCTGTTGGATCAGTGTGGGAGCAAACTGTATTTTCAGAATTTATAACCCCACTGTATATCATATAAAATCATTTAATCAAGACTCTTTTAAGATTTAAATTTGGATTCGTCGCCAGATCACTCTCCCTATAAGATAGCATCCGCGTCACGGAAACAATGCGTGTCTTGAAAATGCAGCTATTATATCATTTTATATCTGTAATAAATTTATATTTTGATGAATGAATTTTTTGCACTATGAAATTGTAAATGGTGCTGTGAACAAACATTCATCAATAAACATCATAAAACTCTTTGTTATTGCATCCATAGGACTTTTCTATTGAAAAAAATTCGTCATCAGCTGTTTATTGACAAAGTATTTTCTGTTTGCTTTATATTTGTCCATTCATGGGAAGCATTTCGTCCTTATATTTTGCATTGGTTAGGGGAGTTTAATCATGCGCGGGAGATTCTTGTTTGCGGGCGCCGTTCTCTTACAGGACTTTCAGAGCTAAATGGAATATGAACTGCTATTTTTAATAAAATCAATCCGTTGAACCCTCCCCCTTGTAGAACCTATCCCCAATCTTTCAATACATTGATTCAACCGGTTATTTTTCTAACGAATACTTTCTTTTTGCCTTGACATGTAGAACCTAATTTGTCACAATGCAATATGGCGCATTTATACAAGAAAATCATTAAAGGTAGAACCTACTGGTACCTCCGGGAAACGCACCGGGTGGACGGCAAGGTCAA